>CBDFLW010000004.1:2930000-4073395 GCA_965249355.1 Dehalococcoidia bacterium | reverse complement strand
CTGCCCAGCCAGTAGTTGGGATGGAAAGCCATCTCCCAGTTGTTGCCGCGCACCCACTTGTCGCTTTCCACAACGCGGCGGGCTGCGGACAGGAGCAGCGCAAAGGCGTGGTCGGCAACTGCCTTCGAGAGGATTCCGGGCGTGCTGCCCAGCAGGATGCCCCGCCTGGTGCACTCTGGTATGTCCACGTTATCCAGCCCCGCGGCCAGCTGGCTGATCACCCGCAGCTTTGGCGCAGCGTCCAGCAAAGCGGCGTCCACGCGGTCCATGATGTTGATCAGCACACCTTCGGCACCGGCCAGCTTTTCCCGGAGCTGGTCCGCCGTGGGTGGCCAGTCATCGGGCCAGACCTCCATCTCAGTGGCCTCGCCCACCAGGGCGATGGCATCAGGGTGCATCATGCGGCTGACAAAGGCCCGCGGCTGGCTCATTGCAAATCTCCTGCGGCACGGTTTGTTTGAGGCATCTCCAGCAATTGTAGCCAACGCCCGCGCGCCTTGCCAGAATCGGGTATTCTAGTTGTGCCTTGCCGCAATCTTCTCCTCGTCGAACCGGCCGAGAGCGACGGGAATCGTGCGGAAAAGGAACGGGAGAAATCAGAGGTACGGTATGGCCTTGTTTCTGAACGAGCAGGAGGTTGTACAGCTCCTGCCGATGGATGAATGCATTGATGCCTTGGACCGGGCCTTTGCCCACGCCGGCGCGGGACAAGTGGACAACAAGCCCCGATCCCGGATCCGCATGCCCGGCGGCTTCTTTCACTTCATGGCGGCGGCCGACGGCGGCCAGGGCGTGTTCGGCTACAAGGCCTACCCGTCTTTCGCCGGACCGGGCGGATCCAAAATGATGGTGATGCTCTACGACTACCAATCGGGGGAGTTGCTGACGTGCATGGAGGCGGGGCGCCTGGGACAGATTCGCACCGGCGCGGCCAGCGGGCTTGCCACCCGCTACATGGCCCGGGAGGACGCCGCCACGGTGGCAGTGATCGGTTCCGGCTTCCAGGCCCGCACGCAGCTGGAGGCCGTCTGCGCGGTGCGGACCGTCACGGAGGCCCGCGTTTTCAGCCGCCGCCAGGAACGCCGGGAGGACTTTGCCAAGCGAAGCAGTGAGCGGCTGGGAGTGAACGTGCGCCCCGTGGAGAGTGCCCAGGAATGCGTGGAGGGAGCAGACATCGTCGTCACCATCACCTCCGCCCGGGAACCGGTGGCATTGGGCGAATGGCTGGCATCGGGTTCCCATGTCAACGCGGCCGGCGGCAACCACTGGCTGCGCCGCGAGATAGACGAGGCAGCGGTGTTGCGGTCCGAGGTCATAGTGGTTGACGACCTGGAGCAGGCCAGGATCGAATGCGGCGACCTGATGTGGCTGGAGGCACGGGGGACCTTCCGCTGGGATATGGCCCGAAAGCTGCAGGACGTGGTGGCGGGAAGGGCGCCGGGACGCCTGACGCAGGAAGGCGTCACGCTGTTCGAGTCGATGGGGGTAGCGCTGGAGGACATCGCGGCAGCCGAGTTGGTCTACCGGAAGGCCAGGGAGCAGGGCATCGGCCAGGAGCTGCCCTTTTAGAAATTAGCTCAACCGCTGCTGAAAATCCTTGAGCGTCAAACCGGATTGTGGATTCCCAGTTTCGCGGCAAAGGCGGACCAGTAGTCGGTCACCCTAGAGCCGGAGCCCAGGAACCCTGGCGCCGTCTACGTTGGCCTTTTCCCAGACCTTCTGGATTCCGGCTCAAGGCCGGAATGACGATAAAGTCTTCGGCAGTCATCAATTCAATAGAGTGAGACTACCAGGCGGCTCGCAAGGATTTGCGATAGCTCCTCAGCCCAGCCGGGACCGGTTTGCGTTTCTTTTCAGACATCGAAAGGGGCGAATTCTATCATCCGCCCCCGTTCGATTACTGGAGTGTCATTCAGGGCCCTTCGCTCGCTTGGGCCCTGCCCGTTCATAGCCGGTTAGAGAGGGTTCTGCGGAATGCGCCGGATGTGTTCCGTTTCCACCAGCCGGAAATGCATCCGCTCCTGTTCGGTCATGGCAGGGCCGGAGACCCAGTTATAAACCGCAGCGGCCCCTGCCTCCATACGGTGGATGAATCTCGATCCGACGTCCCTAACTTCCTTAACGCCCTGGTTCATGGTAACCATCTTGCCTTACTTCCTCCATCTTTGGATGTGATATCAATTAATTGATAATAAGCGGGCTATTTGATTTGTATTTATGATATACCCGATATTCAATCGAGTCAACAGATAGTATGTGGATAATAGTATTCGAATTAGTGAAAACGCCTGCCCCTTGGGGTCAGCATTTTCACAGCGGAGGCGGATTCAGTCCCAGCGCAGCTAATCGCTGAAGGCGGGTATAACCTCGGCGGAGAACAGGCGGACAGAAGCCAAGGCCTCCTCCAGAGTCACCTGATGGAAGTTGACCTGGAGGGAGGCAGTGTCAAAGCCCCCAACGGCGTCGTGGTAGGAGGCGATTTGTTCTTTCACATCGGCGGGTGTCCCGACCCAGATGGTTCCGCTGTCCAGCAGGCTGTCGAAGCTGGCCTGACGCAGCTTTTCGTGGTGGGCGCCGTAGTTGGGGTAATCGCTGGATGAAGCCCCGGCTCCCCAACCGGAATCCAGTTCGGCGGCGGTCACCAGCGACTTGAAATAGGCGTCAATGTTTGGCCGGGCGATGCGATAGGCTTCCTCGCGGTCCTCGTGGCAAAACATATGGAACCCCAAGGCGATCCGGCCCTCACCGGGGTGTCCTGCCTCGCGCCAAGCCTCACGATAGACCTGGATGGCCTCCCTCATCTGGGGACCGGAGAAAGGCACCAGCATCAGGTTGAAACCGCGCTCACCGGCACGGCGGAGCGATTCCGGAGTCCCCAGGACGGCAGTCCAGAAGGGCGGCCGGGGGCGTTGAGTCGGCCGTGGCAGGGAAGTGACGTTCTGGAACCGGTAGAATCGCCCCTCGAATGTGACGTTCTCCTTTTCCAGGAGCAGCCGCACTGCCTCCACACCCTCCTCGAACCGCCACCGGGACTCGTCAAGGGAGCGCTCGAATCGCTGGAACTCGTGGGGCAGGAAGGCACGGCCAAACCCGCAGTCGAGGCGCCCGCCCGAGATCGCGTCCAACATGCCGATCTCGCCGGCCACCTTCAGCGGGTGGTTGAACACGGGAAGCACCGCACCTGTCAGGAGCCGGGCGTGGCGAGTGCGCTGCGAGGCCGCGGTCAGAAAGACGTGGGGTGAAGGGCTGTAGCCGCCGTAAGGCTCGAAGTAGTGCTCCACGGTGCGGACGTGGGTGTAGCCAAGTTCGTCGCACAGGTCGACCAGGGACAGGCATTCCGACCAGTACTGCTGACCCGATTTCTGCTCCGGGGAGACGTCCGGAAAGAATTGAAATCCGAATTGCACGTCACAATCCCAGCTTGCCGGGGTTCATGATGTTGTTGGGGTCCAGGGTCTGCTTCAGCTGGCGGATGACGTCGTGACCAATTCCCATTTCACGGGCCAGCAGGTGGTTGAGCTTGACGCCGACACCGTGGCAGTACTCCATGATGCCACCCATGTCTTGGGCCAGTTCCAGCACGCGGTCCACGGTGCGGGCCAGCCTCTGGCGCGCCTCGGCGGGGTCGCCGGATTCGGGCAGAAGAAGCATGGAGAACAGCTCTGGGCGGCTCCAGATGGCGTATTCCGCAACTGCGATGCCCTGGGCCGCCAGGATCTCTCCTGCCTTCGCCTTGTAATCCAGAACTTTCGAGACGGGGAGGGCCAGGTGCAGGTAATCGAATCCCCGGCGTCGGCGCCAGCGGTTCCAGCGCACCTTTCGGGTCTGACCCAGCGCCGTCAGCTTGTAGTTCTCGGCGGATTCACGCCTCACTGCCCAGTAGTGTTCAGTGGGCTCGGTGCCCAGTGAGTAGCCTCCGGCGTCGCCGCAGACACTCTCCGCCCGTTCCGCCTGCGCCGCCACGCCCTCGGCGAAGCCTTCGAACAGCAGGTGCATGGTTACTTCGCCGTCCTCCTCGGTCAGGTCAAGCAGCGAGGGGCGTACGCCGATGGCCAGCATTTCCGACGCGGCACGAAAACCCTCATCAAAGCTGTCGAACCCTACGCTGGCGAACCGGGAGGACTCCGGGACGCGGTATACGCGGATGGTGGCCCGCGTTATCACGCCGAAGACGCCTTCGGCACCAATGAAGAGATGATTTAGATTGGGACCGGAGGAATATTTTGGCACGTCACGGGTCTCGATGATCCGGCCGTCCGGCAGTACGGCCTCAAGCCCGACCACCTGCTCGCCCATCGGGCCGTGGGCGCAGGCACGGTAGCCCACACCGTTGGTGGAGATAGTGCCCGCAACGGTGGCTATGGGCACGCTGTAGGGGTCGTGGCCGATCATCAGGCCGTGTTCTGCCAGGACAATCTCCAGGTCCTCCAGCACCACGCCGGCATCGACGCGGGCCGTCAGGCTATCGGCGTCGATGTCGTGGACACGGTTCATCCGCTTGACATCCAGCACGACACCGCCCTGCGAAGGCACCACGGCGCCCATGACGCCGGTACCGCCGCCGTAGGGGACGACCGGAACGCGCCGCTCGTTGGCCCACTGCACTATCTCGGAGACTTCCGCGGTGCAGCCCGGCCGCACCACGACGTCGGCCAGCCTCTCGAAGGCGCCGGCTGCTCCGAAGGCGCGGCTGGGCGACAGGGAGTCGCCGGTATAGCGATCGAGGGAGTCTGGGTCGGCCAGCACGTTCTCCGGTCCCACGATGCGAACGAGGGACGCGAGAGCGGTGTCAGCCAACATCGGTTTCCCCAACGTCGCTGGAGGACGGCCTCACCGGTGGAAGGCTACCCAGTTCATCACCTTCGAGTTGCGGGCCGTGGGAATACTGGTTCTTGCGCGTGAGCAATCGTAGAAGACGTTCCTGGCTTTGGCGCTCTAGAAGCGACAAATGAGACTGATCGCCGGGCAGGTTGCCAAATGGCAGCGTGGAGAGTTCGTTAATGAAAAATGTGGCATTGTCTATGCCAGTTCGCACGTCTGCCAATTCCCACTGGTGCTCGTAATAATTGACATGCAGGGACTCCAAATAACCGAACGCGAGCCTCAAATCGTCGCGCCCCAACTCCGAGGAAACGTAACTCACTGCGGCCCGCAGGTGATTGTGGGCGTGGTGGTTCCAGCCCATCCGCTGGCAGACGGCCTTGATGGCGTGAGCCGTTGCGCCCCAGGCCTTATCCGAGGCCTGCAGGATGACGCCCTTATCCAGCTCCTCCCGTGCCTGTTGGAAGAGATGGCGGCTGATTTCTTCGTACCTTTCAGGAGACGACGCTTTAAGGTGGCCGGTCATGCAACTCACTGCCCTCGTGGGAGAGGGCTAAATCCGGGATACCTGCCTTGCAGGGATCGCGTAAAGACTCTGGGCGCCCAAAGCGCAGCTATGCCGGGCGGAATTGCCAGGTGGAACCACTGGGAGAGTCCTCCACCGAAACGCCGAGCCGCTCCAGCCCAGCGCGGATGAGGTCGGCTTGCTCGAACTGGCGGGCCTGGCGCAGGGAGGACCTTGCTTCCAGCAACAACTCGATGAACGGGCCGACTTCTGCTGCTCCGTCTTTCGTTTCCGGTGCGTCGAAGGTCAGGCCCAAGATGCCGCCCAGATGCCTCAGGCTGTCCTGTGCGTCCGAAACGTCGCAGCCGGCGTCGCTGCTGCGGTTGATCTCACGGGCCAGGTCGAATATTGCGGCGAGGGCACGGGGCGTGTTCAGATCGTCGTCCATGGCTTCGAAGAACTGCCGCCGGAGGGGGTCCGCGTCCAGCGGTTCGCCCGCGCTGCCGCCGTTGCGCTCGAGGGCGTTTCGGAGCCTTTCCAGGCTGCGCTCCATGGCGATGCAGCCGTCGTCGGTATACGAAAGCGGGCTTCGATAATGGGAACTGAGGAAGTAAAGGCGTATGGCGTCGGGAGAAAACCGCTCCAGCGCCTCCTCCACGGACACCAGGTTGCCGAGCGACTTGCTCATCTTGTCGCCGCCAAGGCGCAACAGGCCGTTGTGGACCCAGTAGCGCGAGAAAGGCACAACGCCGGTCGAGGCCTCGCTCTGGGCGATCTCATTTTCGTGGTGGGGGAAGACCAGGTCCTGGCCGCCACCGTGGATGTCCAGGCTCTCGCCCAGGTAGGTCATGGACATGCTGGTGCACTCGATGTGCCAGCCGGGCCGCCCCGGCCCCCACGGGCTCTCCCACGAAGGCTCGCCGGGGCGTGCCCCCTTCCACAGGGCAAAGTCCATGGGGTGTTCCTTGTTCTCGTCGATCTCGATGCGGCTGCCCGCCTGCATGCCCTCGAGGGTGCGATGGCTCAGCTTACCGTAACCCTCGCTCTTCTCCACACGGAAGAATACGTCACCGCCAGCAGCGTAGGCGTGGCCGGAATCCACCAGCTTGCCGATGGTATCTATGATGGGGCCAATCTCCTGGGTGGCCTTGGGGTAGACGTGAGCGCGGCGGATGTTCAGCGAGTCCATTGTCTGGAAAAAGTCGTCGATGTAGCGTTCCGCCAACTCGGTCGGCTCGATCTCCTGTTCCCGGGCCCGCAGGATGATCTTGTCGTCGACATCGGTGAAGTTCTGGACGTGGCGCACCTCGAAACCGATATGCTCCAGGTACCGGCGCAGCACATCGAATGCGACGTAGCTAAGGGCGTGGCCGATGTGGGTGGACGAGTAGGGCGTGACACCGCAGACATACATCTTGACGGTATTGCCGTCGGCGGGGGTGAACTCGGTGGCTTCGCCGGTTAGCGTGTTGTACAGCTTCATGGGCGGGAGCTTGGCGGGCTGCAGTCCGGACTGCGCCCGTTTCAGAATTTTGGTAGATGACGGCAAACCGGCCCCGGGATGTTTGCCCCGCTTCTAAACTTCCATACGGCCTGACATCACGGAGGCCACCGCGCAGGCAGCTATTCCCTCGCTGCGCCCGACGAACCCCAGATGGTCGGTGGTGGTCGCCTTGATGCTGACGCGGCTGGGGGAGAGGTTCAGCGCGGCGGCGGCCCGTGCCTTCATTTCCGGTATGAACGGCCCGAGCCTGGGTGTTTGCGCCAGCATTGTAGCATCAACGTTTGACACCCGCCAACCGGCATCGCGCAACATCTCCGCCACGCGTTCCAAAAGCAGCAGGCTGGAAATGTCCCGGTACTGTGGATCAGAGGACGGGAAGTGCGTCCCCTTGTCGCCCAGATCGGCGGCGCCCAGCAGCGCGTCCATCACCGCGTGGACCAGCACGTCGCCGTCGCTGTGCCCCTCCAGCCCGCGGTCGCTGGGAATCTCCACTCCGCCCAGAACCAACCGGCGTCCTGGGACCAGAGGATGGGAGTCGAACCCTATTCCGACGCGAAAGTCGGGGAAATCAACCACAACGGCTCGTCCTCACCAATCCGCAGGCGTGGATGGGAGATCTCGCAGGAACGCTTCCGCTATCACGAGGTCGCCGGCGGTGGTCACTTTGATGTTTTCATAGCTGCCTTCGAACATCCGCACAGGGTGGCCCAGGTTTTCCACCATGGCAGCGTCGTCGGTGAAATCCCCAGCGCACCGGCGGTGCGCCTCCATCAGCAGGTCGTATTTGAATACCTGCGGAGTTTGGGCCTGCCACAGGCGGGCGCGCTCCGGCGTACCCTCGACGTCCAGGTCAGGTCCCACGCGCTTGATGGTGTCCTTGACCGGCATTCCAGCAACTGCGGCACCGTGTTCCGCGGCGGTTTGGGCGCCCCTTTCCAGCATCGCGGCGTCAACGATGGGACGAGCGCCGTCGTGCACCATTACCAGGTCGCAGGGGGACAGGGCCAATAGACCGTTACGGACCGAGTCCTGGCGGCGGTCCCCACCGGGAACCACCTGGACCACCTTGAGGAACCCGTTGCCGGAGGCCAGTTGCCTCCCTCTTTCGACCGATTCCCCGGCCAGGACCAGGGCGATCTCCGAAACAACCGAAGACGATTCAAACCGGCTGAGCGTGTGGGCTATGAGCGGTTTCCCAAGCAGCGAGACAAAGGTCTTGTCCAACCCGCCCATGCGCGTGCTGCGGCCCGCGGCGACTATGACGGCGCCAATGCGAAGGGGCACGCTTCCTCCGGGGGAGGTCATTTGATTGCCACGGACCCAGAGAAGACTGCGTCAGCCCGCCCTGGGCTGGGTGAAAATAATGCGTCCAGCGGCCGTTTGCAGCACCCGCGTAACTTGCACCTCGTGGCTGGAGTTTAAGTAGCGCCGTCCGTTTTCCACCACGACCATCGTTCCGTCGTCGAGGTAGGCCACTCCCTGGCCTGCTTCCTTTCCCTCCTGAACGATGTCCACCCTCAGGGTCTCGCCCGGCAGCACGATTGACTTGACGGCGTTGGCCAGCTCGTTGACGTTCAGCACCTTCACGCCCTGGATTTCGGCGACGCGGTTGAGGTTGTAGTCGGTGGTCAGGATCGACGATTTCATGCCGCGGGCCAATTCCACCAGTCGCGCGTCAACCTCCGTGCCGTTTTCCACTCCCACATCCAGCACCTGAAGCGGCACCGTGGCGTCCTTGCGGAGCCTGCCTAGAACCTCCAGGCCCCGGCGGCCACGGTTGCGCCGGAGGGAGTCGCTGGAGTCGGCAATGTGCCTCAGTTCGTCCAGCACAAAGCGAGGAACCACCAGGGAGCCGTTGATAAAGCCGGTAACAGTGAGGTCTGCGATGCGGCCATCGATGATGGCCGATGTGTCAACCAGTATAGTGTTGCCGCGCTGCTCACGGTTTGAGGCGGCGCCGGCGATGGTCTCAAGCCTCGGTATGAAGGTATCGCCGGCGCCCAGAGTCCCGACGGGATGGTCCTCCCCATTCAAGCCAGGCAGAATGGCGCGAATGTCCCTTTCCCTCTGGATGCCCAGCCAGATGCCTCCCCAACCGAAAGCAACGCTTATCGCCACCGGTACGGCGAGGCCGGCAGCCCCGCTGAATGCATAAAACGGGATGGACACCAGCGAAGCCACCACGAGACCGACAATCAGGCCGAACACCGCGGCAACAAGAGTGGCGCCTGGCATTTCGGAGATGTGCTTTGCTGCCCGGCGGCCCGGCCCGGTTATGAGGAATGGGAAAACAACACCGCCGACAATGACACCTGATCCAGCAAAGACCGGGCCCCACGGAAGGAAGTGACCGTTCACGGATGACAACTCGATTGTGAGGGACAACCACCAGCCCAACGCCCCGAACCCCACGGCCCCCAAAGCCCTGAGTGTCCAAAGGACCAGCAAAGCCGCTCCAACTCCCATTTAAGCAATTGATTTTGTACTATCTGGAAACGAGTAAAACGCAGCAATTTCCAATAATTAATGCGCTTGGCAGCCGCCGTCGCACCTTCCAGACTAACATAGGTCATGCCATTAGAATACGAATCTGCTATCACCTTTTGACCGGTTTCGATTATGTCTACCCAGTTGCATACCGTATTGTGCGTAAATACATATTTAGACTTTGGGTACAGCCGCCCCGAACAACTCGTGTGGACTCGTTTATAAACTCGAGCGGTCCGGGAACTTGAGGGCGTAGAGGGCAATGGCCGCCGACGTGGCCAGGTTCAGGCTGGACACCCCCGGGGTCATCGGAATCGCCAAGCGACGGGATGCCATCGACAGCAGTTCCCTGCTGGCGCCGCGACGCTCGGTGCCGAAGGCCAGGATTGACCCCGAGGGAACGTTGCGCCAAGGCATGGGATCGCCCTCGGGATCCACGGCCACGATCAGCCGCCTGCCTGCGGGAATGGAGTCGGTACGCGCTACGGGCAGGGCGAACTGCAATCCGGCTGCCGAAACTATCGCTGCCGGGTGCCAGGGGTCCTGTTGCCCGGTCACCAGCATGCCTGCCGCACCCGCCGCCGCGGCGACCCTCACAGCCGCGCCGATGTTGAATGGGTTTCGGGGGTTCTCGAGCAGCACAACAGGCGAGTCCTGAGGCCCGCTGAGCACGTCATCGGGGTGGACGCTGGGGCGGCGCGCAATGCCGATGACGCCGGTGTCGGGCGGCACCGGAGAGAGCCGACGAAATTCGTCTGCTGATACCGTCCCCAGGGCACGCGCCAGCCGGTCGCAGATATCCGGTGCGACCTCCATCGCCAGCCTGCAGGCGGCATCAGCGTCGAGGCTGACCAATTCTTCAAACTCTGCGCCGAAGCGCAGGGCATGCTTTACTGCGTGCAACCCGTCGAGCACCGCCAGAGACGGATCGCGGCGCGCCTGCCGGAAACGGTCGATGAGGGCGTGGTCAGTCATTTAATACCGGCAATCAATTTGAGAAAAATGGAATCACCAAGTACTGGTCCAATATATTATTATGCGGAATGATGAGAATCTGCACCCCCGGCGATCCCCAGCGTTTCGGAATCTGTGACCCATTCCCAAATCAGGTCAGGTAAACGTTAAAATAGCCTCGGCGGAACTCATCCCGGAGGTCGATTGATATGGTTGAGCAGGCTGAACGATTGCCCCCGGCGTCACCTGGAGCACCCGACTACCTGGACCAGGCTATGAAATGGTCGAACGAGGTCCGCGCCAGTTCACGTGTGGCTCTCAACCTGCCGTACGGAAACGAAGAACGGCAGAAGCTGGATGTTTACATGCCTGACGACCACCCCAGCCAGCCCGCGCCGGTGTTGATGTTCTTCCACGGCGGCTACTGGGTCATTGGTCACAAGGACCTGATGGGGTTCATGGCCCCTGCCATCACCCCGGCGCCTGCCCTGCTGGTTTCGGTGGGCTATCGTCTGGCTCCTGGCGCCAAGTACCCGCAGCAGGTTGACGATTGCCGCTCTGCCCTGCGTTGGGTCTATGACAGCATCCCGGATTACGGCGGCGACCCGGATCGAATACACGTCGGCGGGCATTCGGCTGGTGGGCACCTGGCCGCCATGCTGACGCTGCAGAGACAGCAGCAAACCGCCCTGGGACTACCGGAAAACGTCATCAAGGCCTGTTTCCCGGTGAGCGGCGTTTTTGATGTCGCCGATACCCTGCAGGACCGGCGCGAGGCGTTCCTCAGGTCGGAGGACGAAGCACGGGAGGCCAGTCCTCTGCACAACACCGAGGGTAACACCACTCCTTTTCTTCTGGAGATAGGCACCGACGACTTTGACAATCTGCGCGCCCAGCACCCAAGAATGTTGGCGGCGTTGCGGTCTCAGCACGGATATGTGGAGGAGATGGTGCGCGAGGGGCACAATCACTTCCGGATCAGCCTGGACCACGCCAGTGCCGAAAGCCCCTGGGTCCGCCGCGTACGGGAATGGATGACAGGCTAGAAAGGCTCGCCGCCCGGACTCAGGCCGCCAGTGGTCAGCGGGCGCGCTATTCCTGCTGTCCCGCCGAATTCGTGGAGTCGGCGGTCTGCAAGAGTTCAACGATCAATTCGCGTGGCGTTAAACGTACGATCGCCATGATGACCAGCAGTGTGAACGCCAGGTCGTCAGCCATAAATCCCGGTATCAGGTCGATGGGGCTGATCCAGTAGGCCAAGGCCAGCAGCGGAAGAGCGCGGACGTACCACGGCAGCCGCGCGTCGAACGCCAGGAGACGCAGAAATCTCACTTTGTCCCGCAGCCGTAGCCGCAGGAATGCCGCATAGGGTTCCCGGCTTCCCAGCCACCTTAGCGTTCCCACGCAGAGCAGGCCCGAAAGCGCCAACCCGGCAGTTCCAAGTATCAGCCAGAACTTCCAGTCCAACTACGGCGTCCTGTCCCTTTTTCTCCAGCATACACTAGAATGGGATCCGGTATTTCATAGCTGAGGCGAGAAATGGCTATCTTTCGGGTTTACGCCACCGATGACGGCGAGAGCCACATGGAAGAACTCAAGCTGGAGGAACACCCGGAGCTGCATTCGATGCTGAATGTGGCGGAGGTGAGGGTCCAGTGGTGGACGGAGCCGCGCACCATGGACTTCCACCCCCTGCCCGACCGGCGGTTGATCATCCACCTGAGCGGCGAGTCCGAAATCACCACCAGCGACGGAGCGGCCCAAGTATTCCGGGCCGGAGACGTACGGCTGATGGAGGACACGTCGGGCAGGGGCCACACCCACGTGGACCGGGGACCAAACTCGGCCGCCTACATATTCCTCAAGGACTAGGCGAAAGGGAAAGACACTGCATCGCCGCTAGTGCCGGTGGCCCGTCGAGTGCATGATCAGATTGCCCTTGGCAACCTCGGTCATCACCTCCACGGCCTCGGCAAGGGTTTCGTCGTCCACCCCCAGATGCTTCACGGCATCCAGATGGAACCGCACTCAAACACCGCAGTTGTTCATGGCGGAAACGACGAAGGCGATGAGTTTCTTGGTCTTGAGGTCCAACCGACCCGGGGCCATGGTCTGCTTGTAGTGCGCCCAGTACGATGCCAGGTGATCCGCGTTGTGGGCGATCAACTGGAAGGTCTGGGGCACAAACTCCCAGTCCATGGTCGCCTTGATGTCCTCGTAGATTTCCTTCACCCGTCCGGTGGCCTGCTGTTCGGTTACCAATTCTACCCTCGCCAATGACTCTCTCCTTCCAAGCGACGAGTCAGCCCCCGTCAAGTCACCTAGCAAGGGCCGCCCATCAGCCGGTGGCGTTGCTGTGAAATGTATCACCTATAATGCCAACCTCTGTTCCCGGTGGAAACTTGCCAGGGTATTCTATAGGTCAAGCCAGGGCATCCACCCATTGTCATTCCCTCGAAAGCTGGAATCCGGGACGCCTTTTTCTATGCCAGTTTTCCTGATGTCAGGCCGCATGGTTCCCCGCTTTTGCGGGAATAATGGGAAAACCAAAAAGATCCTGGGAAACTTGCTGGGTAGTGTTGCCGGATCGATTGACGAGAATATAAAATATCTAATCGGATCACGGGATTGTTGCTCAACAGGATGCGGAAATTCCGGCGCGTTTCAAAAGTAACCGATTGAATGACTACAGGGCCAACGGAGCCCAGACCGTAGCAGCCCATGAATATGCACAACCTCAAGCGTCGATCTCAATTGACCGGAATGCGGCCGGGCCACCTCCAGGCGGCTCTGGCTAACGCTGTTGCCCGTAGACGAAATTTGACTGGCCGGTCTTCCGCAGGAACTGTGTCACGCCATTGCAGGCATGGCGTGATTGGTGTCGGCGCCCTTGGCGAACGCATTTCCCTCTCCGCCATCGCAGCTATCGTGTCCTCGCGAATGTCGCCTCCGTTGGCAACTGTACACCATGCGAACCGCGGAGTTAGACGTGGCACCGGCAACTACGGGTACCCTGCAACCTGTCGGCCGGCATTGATTTTCCGGCAATAGGGCGGTCTGCAATCTGACCCGGCAGGTCATTCGTTTCCTTTCTGTCCCTGTATTCATTAAGAGCCATTACCATTCAATATTCCCATATCCCTCAACTGGACCAAGCAGAGCGCCCCGTAAGGGCGGCGTACATAGGCTGACATTAGATCTGAAGCAGGGAGGCCGATTCGGGAACATATGGCGCAGGCGCCTTGGAAAATGCGTAGTGCTTCGGCTATACGGGCGGCCAAAACAGGCAGCGTCGGTCGCCTCTGGGCGCTTTGGAGGCAGCGGCGCGATATTTTGGCTCCCGTGCTTTCCGGCTGGCTTTGGGAATGGTTGCTGGTCCTCCAGCAGACCCCCGCGGCCCGTTGGCTGTCGGAATTCGCCCAGTCGGCGACGGTGCAGTGGACGTGGGAGCGCCGCCGGGCCCTGGCCGAGATCGCTCTCTACGTCGGTGCCTACCTGTTTTATGTGTTCAGCCGGGGACTGTTCTACGACAACGTCCGCGAGGTCGGCCTCTTCAACGGAGGGCGAATTGCAGAACTGCAGCAACAGCTGTGGTTCCTGTGGGAACCGGGCTGGCAGGCGTGGGCTATAGAGCACGTCAAGCCAATCGTGGTATTTCTCAACTGGACTTATATACTCACGTATTGGCCGGTGATCCTGGGGCTGGCTTTATTCTTGTTCCTGCGAAACAGGCGCAAATACTACTATTACCGAACGGTTGTGCTGCTGAACCTCATCGCCGCCCTGCTGATGTTCGTGCTGTTCCCGGTGGCGCCACCCTTTGCCATCCCGGGCGTGGGGCTAGTGGACACGATCCAGGCGTTCGGGCCGTCGATATACGGCTCCGACGCAATGGCCATCTTCTACAACACTTCAGCGGCAATGCCCAGCCTTCACTTCAGCTGGACGGTGATACTTGGGGTCTACTGGTGGCGCTCTCTTCCCGGAGGGTTCAAGGTCGTGGGCCTGATCTACCCCGCGCTGACCTTTTCCGCAATAACCATCACAGGAAACCATTTCATCCTCGATGCCATTGTGGGGGGCGCCCTGGCGGCCCTATGCTTCGGAGCAGTTGGGGGATACCGGGCAGTGGCCGCCAGGGTCAAGGCCGAGGACGTTCGGGCTTCGTGGTCGGCCTTCCTGAGAAGGATGAGGCAGTTGCAGAATTACAGGACGCTAAGCCGGTAGGCAGCGCAGCGGGGATGGTTGAGCACAGTCCTCAGGGAGCGTTGACCTGTCTGCGGGTCTGGAGGTAGAGGGCTCCAGTCACCCCGAACACGGAACCGCCGGTAGCCAACCAGAAGGCCCATTTCATATCCACGTAGTCTGCCAGCAGCCCGCCGATGGTGGGAGATACGGTACTGCCCAACCCCGCCCCCACCGACATCAGCGCAAATGCAGCCGCCGAGAAGCGCACTGGCACGTAATCGCCCGATGAGGCGGCGCATATCGTGTACGCTGCCCTGAGCGTGGCGCCCATCAGTGCAGACGCTACCACGAAAGTTACAAAGCCAGGCGCCACCGCCAGGAGCACGTAGGCGGCACCTTGGATTGCAAAGGAATACGCAAAGGCCTGTCCCCGGCCCAGCTTGTCGGACATCCAGCCCCAGGCCACTCCGCTGCCGATACTCAGCACGCCGATCAGGACGAGCAACCGCCCGGCGGTGGTCAGCGATACCGCGTTCTCCTGGGTGAGATACAGGCCGAAAAAGGTGGTGAACAGGTTCTGCGACCAGCCCGACGTGAACGCCAGCATGGTAATCATCCAGACGGCCGGGTGCTTGAACGCCTCGACTGGCCAGGCGGTGCGAGGAGGGTCTGCCCGGCGTTGGGTCTCTAGGGGCTCGTCGGGCCTTTCCCGCACGAACAGCAGAGACACGACGCCCAGCACGAGGATTGCGGCTCCGAACAGCTGCCAGCTGTGCCGCCAGCCGTCTTCCCAATTCGATCTGGTCAGGATTGGTATGGCAAGTCCGGCGAAAATAAAGGCGAAGCTGCCGCCGGAGGCGGCCAGTCCTGCAGCCAAGCCACGATCACGAAGCCGGAACCAGGCCGTCAGCACCCCCATTATCGGAGTCAGGGCAGCCCCGCTGGCAATGCCCATCAGGACGGCTGCACCCATGGCGGCGGCATAGTTCTGGGCGAATCCCAACAAAATCATGCTGACGCCGACTGCCAACGTTCCAACGGCAGTGATGGAGCGGCTGCCGTAACGGGGCGCCAGGGTGCCCGAGGCCAGCGAGCCGCCCATTCGCGACGCGGCAGTGACGGTGATCAGCAGCCCCACGTCGGTGTGAGAGAGGTCGAGCGCATCCTCCATCGGAGGCAGGGTCAGGCTGTATCCGTATTGAACGAAGCCAGTGGCCAGGTTGACCAGGAAGGCCACAATAAGCATGACCCCGGAGTACGACCGGAGCCAGTAGACAGCGAGGCTGTTGGCTAGAATTGGCGGCTCCCGTTGCTCATCCGGGTATGCCGCTCCTGCGGAAGCGCCGCATCCGTTCCTGCTTGGGAGGGTCGTAATCCGAGGGGGCGTACTTTAGCAAGTCGGCAAGGAAATATTTGGAGGCGCACTCCAGAGTGATGCCCACTATCTCTCCAATGCCCCATTCTTCGGAATGGTCCTTGTTCGTGTCGTAATGGGCCGTCCAGCCTGCTACGACAGTCTCGCTGTAGCTGGACGGCTTGCCAGCGTGGAGATATAAGGTGTCGGCTTCCTTGTGATAGTCAACCACCAGGGCCGTTTGGATGCCGGTCTTCTGAAATTCGTCCGGCATCAGATGAGGAAGAAGCTGTTCGGCGGCATTCCAAAACTCTATGCCTATGCAGCGGCCTTCGGTAGTAAGGTCGGCAACGAGTCCCACAGGCCGATCTTCGGTAATATCCCGGCTCGCTTCGTAATTGCCCCTGTCTTGCGACAGAGATGCCAAGTGCAGGACATCCGACTCTGGTTCATACACATATTTTATATTCTTATTCATACCCTCTTTGCCTTCTTCGAAAATTTTCGTCAGGGTAGGCAGTAGAGACCAATCGAAGGTCCTGGCGAGAGTTCACTATGACTTTAATGAAGTTTCCATCCGTTCCCAATTCGTGAAACCATTTCCAAAAGCAAGTTACATAGTGGCTTTCAATTTCTTGGAAATCCGGGTGTCTGATTGCCTCAACGATGCGACCGACGGTAACTAGACCTACCCTGTCTGGGTGGGCAGACCATATATGGGGGTCTATACGGTAGGCAATTTCGTCAAGGGTGAATCTTAAAGAGTCTGATTCCATTGTAACCCGTATCGGGAATTGCGGTATGTAGTACCGCCCGCCCCGTCTATGTCCGGGAGCGGGCGGTTGTTGGCCGACGCCGGTAGGGAGCGCCGGTCTGCTGTTAACGCAGGGGGCGGAAAAAGTTGCGGACGTCCTCCACCAGCAGTTCCGGCTCCTCCAGGGCGGCGAAGTGGCCTCCGCTGGGCATGACCGTCCACTGCTGCACGTTGTAGGAGCGCTCTGCCCACTCGCGTGGCGGGCGGCTGATCTCGGCAGGGAACACCGCCACGCCCACCGGCACGTTGATGCGTTCGCCCTGGGCGAAATCCCAAGGCTTGCGCAGCGTCTCGTAGTACAGGCGGGTGGACGAGTTGATGGTCTGCGTGACCCAGTAGATGGTGACGGTTGTGAGCAGCTCGTCCTTGGTGTAGCTGGATTCCACGTCACCGCCGCAGTCGCTCCAGGTGCGGTACTTCTCGACGATCCAGGCGCACAGCCCGGCGGGCGAGTCATTGAGGCCGTAGCCCAGGGTCTGCGGCTTGGTGCCCTGTATGTGGGAGTAACCGCCCTCGGCGGCCAGCCACTCCTCCCGCTGGCGCAACAGGCCCTGCTCCGCCTCCGAGAGCGGCTGCGACCCCGGGCCCATGTATGGTGTGGGGCGGGTGACCGAGGTGGTATGGATTCCGATGCAGTGCCCGGAATGCGAGTGTCCCAGCCTGGAGGTAACGCTGGCGCCCCAGTCGCCACCCTGGGCTCCGTAGCGATCGTAGCCCAGCTGTTCGTGCATCAGCTTGGCCATCACGTCGCCGACGGCCAGCACGTCCAGCCCCCGCTCCTGGGCCGCGTCGGAGAAGCCGTAGCCGGGCATCGAAGGCGCCACAACGTCGAACGCGTCCCCAGGGTCGCCGCCATGGGCCGCCGGGTCGGCCAGCAGGGGGATGACCTTGTGCATCTCGAAGAAAGTGCCCGGCCAGCCGTGGGTGATGATGAGGGGCAGCGGGTTCGGCCCCTTGCCCTTCTCATGGATGAAGTGAACCTGCCGCCCATTCACCGGTGCCTTGAAGTGGGAGAAGCTGTTGATCAACGCCTCCTGCTTACGCCAGTCGAAATCGTTCTTCCAGTACTCCACCAGCTCCTTGATGTAGTCCATGTTGGAGCCGTACTCCCAGCCGACGCCGGGCAGCTCGTCCGGCCAGCGCGTACGTTCCAGGCGGGCCCAGAGGTCGTCGAGCACCGAATCGGGAATTTCGATCTTGAAGGGTGTCGCTGGCATCGCTTCTTCTCCTGTCGTTCAGTCCTTCCCTGTTGAGTTCCGTTGAGTTCCCTCTCCCTCCGGGAGAGGGTTAGGGTGAGGGCGTACGCTCGTTCAGGGCAAACAATATCGCCTCCAGAACGGAGCCGATTTCCTCAGAGACGTGACTGTTCTAGCACCTGACCACGCGGTACCCTCTCGACTCGATTACCCGAGAGCGCTCTTCGTCATATTCGGTCTGTTCGCAATTCTGGCCGCCGTCCACCTCAACTACAAGCTTTCTCTGCGTGCACAGGAAATCGAAGATGTACCCACCAATGGGAACCTGTCTGCGAAACTTGTGGCCCTAATTGGCGACCCCGTAGGTGGATCTACATGGACTTTTCGGCTTCGGTAGATCGTCTTCGAAGGTTTCTTGCCTTAGACGTGGCTTTTAGCATGGCAGATTACGCCCTCACCCTAGCCCTCTCCCGCCGGGAGAGGAAATTGTTCGGGAGCTGTAATCTTTTTATTACTCAAACAGCCCCTACCCCGGCAGCAGGGGTTCGGTGCGGTTGGGAGGCAGGTCAGGGTCGAAGGCGTCGATGACGAAGGCCAAGAGGCTGTAGTTGCCGATGACCAGCGTAAGCTCGATCAGCCCCTGTTTGCCAAATTGCTCCAGTCCGTCCTGAAAGGCCCCCCGGCCAACGCGGCGGTACTCAAAGAACTCGCGGGCGTAGTTGATGACCGCCCGCTCCAGGTCGGTGAGTTGGGGCAGCTCATCCCGGTCCCGGATGGCGTCCACCACCGCGTCCTGGACCCCGGCGGCGCGAGCGGCACCGGCGTGGGCGTTCCAGATGTGCTGGCAGTCGTACTCCCGGGCGGCCAGCAGCATGGACAGCTCGAGGGCTGCGGCTGGGAGCGAGGACTCGTTGCGGAGGTACTGGTTCAGCGCAGTGGCGGCCAGATGGGCCTTGGGCACGTGGATCATGACCGAGCCGGGGCCGTGGGGCGGAACACCGCCAAGGCCCTGCACCATCTGGTCGAACTCGGCAACTTGGTCCTGCGGTACGTTTTCCCTGGTGGCGGCAGGGATTCTAGCCATGACAAACCTCCTATTAGTTCGGGGAGAACCGCCGTAACCCTACGCGCCGCAATCGGGCCTTGTCAATCAAGTATCAGCGCCCTGGGAGGCCACGTTCCCAGGCAGGAACAGGCTGCATATCAACAGTGAGCTGCTCCCTACCACGCAGAGAATGAATCCGGGAAAGAAGGAGCCGGTGATGTCCCGGAGGGCTCCCACCAGGATGGGCGTAATGAACATGCCAAGGCCTGCGAAAGTCATAATGGACCCCCAGATTATGGCCACCTGCTCCGGGGTGGCTCCCGGCAGTCGCATGGGAATGGTCAAGAGGGAGGGCACGTAAAGCCACGAGCCCACTCCCAGCACCACGACAAATGCGTAGATTCCCACTGTGCCGGTAGATAAGAAGGAGCCCGACCCACCCAGGATCACCAATATACCGGAGAAAACCAGGATGGAACGGAATGAGAAGCGTATAGGCAGGGCGCCACCGGCAAACACCGCAAACACCCCGACGAATGGGAGGATACTGGTGAGGAACCCGGCCTCATCCAGCGCAATATTCCGGATTTCATTGAAGAAGGTGGGAAGCCAGCCGGTCAACGCCGTGTACTGCGCGATGGCGCCCACGTCCCCCACCAGCAGCAGCGCCACCGTCCGGCCTCGCAACACGCCGATGACACCCCGGACGGAAATGGCCGCGCGGCTACCGTCGCCGCTCCTCTGGTCCCTTGGGGCCAGCGGCCAGATGATGGCCCCCAGAACCCCGACCCCAGACATAACGGTCAGGGTCGTCTTCCAACCAATGATCTCCGCCAAAGGGACGGCCCCGGCCACCGATACCGCAACTCCCATGCTGAGAATGGCGGTGTTGCCAGCATTGATCAGCAGCACCTGCCGACCCCGGAACCACTGCATCACCAAGGGTCCGTTGGCAGCGACCATCAGCGCAAGGCCGACCCCGTAGGAAAGTCGAAGGGCCAGCAATACATAAAAGTTGGGAGTGATGGCCGACAGAGACAGCAGCCCCATCGCGATCCACGAGATCATAAAGGCCCGCTTTATTCCAATGCGGGCCGCAAGCATCCCTCCCGGGATGCCAAGTACGGCGCCCACAAGCATGGGCATCGCAATGAGCAGTCCTGCCTCGGCGCGGCTGATCCCGTACTCCTCGATGGCCAAGGGCACGAGCGGGGACACGGCAAAGAGATTCAGTCCGGCCGCGAAGTTGGCAGTCAGAGTCATGACCGCCATGAAGATGCGGCTTCGGCGGACGGGGTCGCCGGATGCGTCTACAGCTATCTGGACAGCCGTACCTCCTCAGGGGTGGCTAACGGGTACTTGTTTTTGAAAATTGCAGCCTGGTAATTTTAGCCTTGCGGCTTTAAGGAGGAACCTAACCTAACCTACGCGCCGCAATCGAGGGTTGTCAATCAAGCATCCGGTGCTGTCGATGCCGCATCCTTTGGGAGGAACACACCACAAATCAGCAGGGCCCAACTGGCCACGGCGCAGATGATAAAGCCGGGATAGTAGGAACTGAAGCTGTCGTACAACCAGCCCACAAGAATCGGGAAAATGAACATCCCGAGACCTGAGAACGTCATATACGAACCCCATACCGCTGCCACCCGCTCCTGGGTAGCCCCGGACATACGCATGGGAATTGTCAACAGGGCGGGAACATAGAACCAGGAACCCACTCCCAACACCACTACCGAAACGTAAATCAATGTTTGACCGGAAAAGAGAAACGATCCCAGACCTCCCAATATCGCCAATATCCCCGAAAAAGCAAGAACTCCGCTATAGGAGAACAGGAAATCCCCCAGTCCGCGGAAGATGGACAGCTTGGCTCGGAATGACTCGAACAGCAGGGGAATGGATCCACCTGCCAATACGGCAAATATCCCGACAAGTGGCAGAATACTGGTGATATAGCCTGCTTCCTCAGGGGATATTCCTCTCTCTTCGCCGTAAAAGGTCGGCAGCCAAGTCGTTAACGCTGTGTATTGAATGAAAATTCCCGCATCGGCAGCTACAAGCAGCGCGACCGCACGTCCCCGCAGTACTGAAACGACCTCCCGTACCGAAATACCTGTGCGCTGTCCCTGGAGGGTATCCCGGTCCCTGGGAGCGGCGGGCCATATGAGCGCCCCTACGATACCGACACTAGAGAACACCGTCAGGGTCATCTTCCAGCCCAGAATCTCAGCCAGCGGAACCGCACCTGCCAGCGATACAGCCACCCCCATGCTGAGAATGGCGGTATTGAGGGAGTTGATGACCAGCATCTGCCTGGGGCGGAACCATTGCATCACCAATGGTCCGGTAGCAACCACTATGAGCCCCAGTCCCACCCCATAGGCGAGGCGCAGGACGAGCAGCACATAAAAGTTTGGAGCGATCGGAGCGATGGCCAGCAACGCCATCGCCACCCACGCCCAGAAGTAAGCCCTCTTTACTCCGATCCGGGCGATCAATATTCCGCCCGGAATACCAATAGCTGCGCCAACCAGCATTGGAAGAGACACCAGCATGCCGGCCGCCCAATGGCTTATGCCGTATTCCTCGATTGCCAGTGGGAGCAGGGGAGAGAGGGCGAAAAGATTCAGACCGGCAGCGAAGTGGGCGGCCAGCGTCAGGACCGCCATGAACAACCGGGCCCGGCTGGTGACTGGAGTGATTGCTTCCGCCGCTAGCTGAACAGCCGCACCTCTTCAGGTGGTGTAACCGGGGCGATGCAATCGGGCCCCTCACTGCGGGCGTTGTTGACCACCGGCGACACCTCGCGGACCTCCAGCAGCTCGGGCGGCGCGGGCACCAGCAGCGGTTCCAGGTTGGTCGGCGTTTCGGTCATCGGATCCAGCCAAAGAGGCTCGGTCTCTGCGGACAAGATGACGGGCATCCGGTTGTGCACCGGCTCGATGAAAGAGTTGGCTGCCGTGGTCAAAATGGTGCAGGAGCGAACCCACTCGTCTTCGGCGGACTTCCAGTTCTCCCACAGCCCGGCGAAGGCCATTGGCTCACCCGATTTCTGAGTGAAGTACAGCGGCACGCGCTTCTTGCCTTCCTTCCGCCACTCGAAGAATCCGTCGGCCAGCACCAAGCAGCGGCGCCTCCGGAAGGCGCTGCGGAAGGCAGGCTTGGTCGCAGCGGTCTCGCTCACGGCGTTGATCATGCGGTTGCCGATTTTAATGTCTTTGGCCCAGGACGGCACCAAGCCCCAGCGCATCATCTCACCCTGCCGAGTCCCGTCGTTGGTCACGGCCAGCACCTGTTGCGTGGGCGCGATGTTGTAGCGCGGCCCCACCCAGGTCGGCTCCATTGCGAAGCCGAACCGCAGTTGCAGGTCGGAGACGCTGGAAATTAACGTGAACCTGCCGCACATGATGGGGCTACTTCAAGGGAGGGATGCGGCCAGGATGCTCGCCAAGTTCACGACGGTTCCATGCCTCCGTAAGTTCGTCTTGATGAAGCGACGCTCACAGGACGACCCTCCTCCTTATCCTCACCGGGAGATTGCCTGTTACCCGCAGGGTTTCAATCTGTACTTGTGCCCTCTTTTCTCCGTACACGGCGTGGAAATGCGGCGGTGGGTGTTCCTTTGGATACATCTGAATCGAAATGCCCGAGAATCGGCAAAGTTCAGGCATCGACCGGCGTTTCGACCAGGTCAGGGAACATTTCCTCTGCAGTCAAGCCAGTCACTTCCATGTATGCAGCATCCGGGCAAATTTCAATGACTTCGTTCCAAGCTATCGATCTGTGCGGACTCACATAGACGCCGCTGAAGAATGCGGGTTCACCCCAAGCTTTGAATACCCCTTTGCCCACGAGGTCAGAGAGATCGATCTCGCCGGAAACTCCGTTATCGAATCGGACCCAGATTCTGAATCCGTCCCTGGCTTCTACTTCGACCGGGGCGGGCAAAGGTTTGCCAGGCTCCACCAATTCATCATCGTCCAAAGAACGAATGTAGAAAGGGGATTCTCCACGCTGGCACTGATCCCAAGCCTTGCGAAGCTCGACTGCGCGCCGGGATACCCATTCCCCCACATCCTCCAGGCCCCAGCACGGAAGGGAACCCTGCAATAGCGAGCCGTCCAGTCCGTAAACTGCGCTATCCCCCTCAAACTCGGCCACAGCGTGGAAGTGCGGCACCGAGTGACCATCGAAGCACATTTCGATTGAAACTCCGGAGAACCAAGAAACTTTGACCCTTTCTTTGGTTTCCACCACCTACTCCACAACCTCGCGAAACTGCT
Source organism: Dehalococcoidia bacterium (assembly GCA_965249355.1). Taxonomy (GTDB): domain Bacteria; phylum Chloroflexota; class Dehalococcoidia; order Lucifugimonadales; family UBA3495; genus VXOI01. The sequence goes on along the minus strand of CBDFLW010000004.1, from coordinate 4,050,241 downwards.
GGATGGCGTTGATGTGGTCCTGCGGCGACTGGTAGCCGGCGCGCATTGTGTTGATGGATATGTGGCTGGCTCCAAGCCCACCCCACCGTTCGGTCTGCGCTTGCCAGAACTCCGGGTCGCCGTCGGCGGAATTGATGCGGGCCTCCATCAGGATGTCCGCCGGATTACGCCCTGCTGCCTCCGCGAAACCGGCCAGCCGTTCCAGCACTGCCGGGGCGTCGTCAGGCCCAACCTGGGGGAACCAGCCGTCGGCCAGCCGGGCCACGCGGCGCAGCACGCGGTCGGTGGGCGACGGATTGGCCCGTGCGCCGGCTCCCATCCAGATGGGGATGGGCCGCTGTATGGGCAGGGGGTTTATGCCGGCGTTGGTAATGTCGTGGTACTTGCCGTGGAAGTCGATGACGTCGTTGGTCCACAGCTTCCGCAACACCTCGATCTGCTCTGACTGGCGGGCGCCGCGGGTCGAGAAGTCCTCGCCCAGGGCCTCATACTCCACGTGGTTCCAGCCGACGCCCACGCCGAGGCGCAGCCTGCCGTTGCTGAGCACATCGCACTGGGCCGCCTGCTTGGCCACCAGGGCCGTCTGCCGCTGCCCGATAATCAGCACCGCCGTCACCAGCTCGATGGATGTGGTGACTCCCGCCAGGTAGCCAAACAGAACGAAGGGCTCGTGGAACATGCTCTCCAGCACGTAGCCGCCCGCCCAGTTGGGGTGCTTGGAGGTATCGGCGCCCAGCACATGGTCGTAGACGATCAAATGCGAGAAGCCGAGCCCCTCGGCCGCCTGAACGTAATCGCGCACGACCGCCGGATCAGCCCCGATCTCGGTTTGAGGGAATACAACGCCTGCTTTCATCATTCGACTCCGTAAGAAGTTAGGAAGTTCCCTCTCTCTGGGAGAGGGTTAGGGTTAGGGCGCTCCCTTTTCCTTTGCCTTGAAGTGAGGGATGATGTGCTCGCCGAACATGCGCAGCGTGTTCATGGTCTCCTCGTTGGTAGCCGGACCAATGGCGCTGAGGCAGAACACCTGCTCGATGCCCAGGGCCTCGTAGTTTTCAACGAACCGGATGCAGTCTTCGGGAGTACCTACGCAGAAGTTGGCGCCGCGCTCCACCACTTCCTCCGGCGTGGGGTCGCCCTCGTGCGGCCCGGCCGCCAGGCGCATGTCCCGCTCGTAGTAGCCCTGGTAGTCCGGCGGCACCGTCGCAGGGTCCACGCCCCGCCAGACCAACCGTGCCCGATCCCTCTGCTGGTCCAAGTACCAGCCGACCAGTTCGGTACCGCGAGACCTGGCGATCTTGGGGTCTTCGTGGCAGAAGCCGGCGGTCATCAGCGCGTTCTGGCTGTTTATGGTGGGGCCATGGGCCCCGTTGAGACTCTTCCGGTACAGGTCCAGCGTACCAGCCACCCGGTCCAGGCCGCCCTCGCTGCCCACCAGCGCTCCCAGGCCCAACTCACCGGCGCGGCGAGTGGTTTCCTCGCTGGCGCAGGCCGACCACAGGGGCGGATGCGGCTTTTGCAGCGGCTTCGGCAGCACCTGCCGGGGCGGGATGTGGAAGTACTCGCCGTCGTGGCTGACCTCTTCCTCCGTCCAGATGCGTGGCAGCACCTGGGCGAACTCCTCCCACATGCCGCGGGTATCCTCCAGGTCGGTTCCGTAGGGGGTCAGCTGGTAGGGGTAGCCGGTGCGTCCCAGGCCGACGTCCACGCGTCCCTTGCTGAGGATGTCCAGTGTGGCCATTCGCGCCGCGGTGTGGAGCGGATGATGAATGGGGGCCAGCACCACGCCGATGCCCATGCGAATGCGGGAGGTGCGCTGGGTGACCGCCGCCAGCGTGAGGTCGGGGGCGCTGTTGTGCGACCAGACCGGGCGGAAGTGGTGCTCGGAGAACCAGACGCTGTCGTAGCCCATTTCCTCGGCGAAGGCGATTTGGTCCAAGGCTTCCCAGATGCGCCTCGCCTCGCTCAGGTCGTCCCAGGGCTTGGGCACCTGGATCTGGTAGAAGAGTCCGAATTTCATCAGCGATTACTGCCCCTTTTCCAGTGTATTGGCGCCCATTATACGCGCCAAACGACCGGCAAAGGAACGAGGGGCAAGTAGGGAGAGAAGAGAAGCGGGCCAAGCGGGAGGCGATGGAGCCGGTGAGGGGATTCGAACCCTTGACCTGCGGTTTACGAAACCGCTGCTCTGCCACTGAGCTACACCGGCTTCAGATACTAATTCATTCTATTTTTGCATCCCGCCGGGCATTCTGCAAACATCACGCCTCCAGGCCAGGCTCAGGGGTCAGGCCGTTATTGACTAGTCTCACCCTTATGCACGGTCGGAGTTGCTGACTTCGATATATTCCGATACGGACCGGCTGTAGGAATTGTCATGGCAGTCGCGGGCGGATTTACCGGCGGGCAGTGGGGAATGGCAACGGATAGTGGAGGCGGGCCCTTGCACCTGTCCCGCTGGCAAGATGAACCGCGAGATGCTGGCGGCACTATTCCGCGCTTTGCGGTCTCACTAATTGCGCCCGGCCCTGCCTGCCCCCGTAACACGAAATTGGTACGGTCCAGGAATCGAAAGAATTCCCTTACGAAAACCCCAGCCGCGCCTCTTTCATGCTGACGTAGCGCTTGCCGCTGCCGATGACCAAGTGGTCGAGCAGCTCCATGCCCAGCAGCTTGCCAGCCTCCACCAGGTCCCGGGTGATCGACACGTCAGCGCCGCTGGGCGTCGGGTCGCCGGACGGGTGATTGTGCACTGCCAGAATCGAGGTGGCGTTGGCGCGGATGCCGGGCCGGAATACCTCGGCGGGGCGCACCACCGAGCTGTTGACGTTGCCGACGTAGATTTCCTCGATGCCCATCACTTCGTTTCGGGTGTTGAGCAGCAGCACGCGCAGGTGTTCCTGATCCAGCGCCGACATTTCGGCGGACAACAGGTTGACCGCGTCCTCGGGGCAGTTGACCGTGGCCCGCTCCTCGGGCGAGAGCGACACGAACCGGCGGCCCAACTCCAAGGCCGCCAGGATCTGACAGGCCTTGGCATCGCTAATTCCTCGCTCGGCGCACAGCTCGGCGTAGGTGGCCTTGCCCAGTCCCCGTAGCCCGTCGAAGCGGGAGAGCAAGCGCGACGACTGCGAAATGACATTCTCGCCCGCCGACCCGGTGCGCATAAGTATGGCGACCAGCTCGGTGTTGCTCAGGTGGCGGGGACCATAGGACGCCAGCCGCTCCCGGGGACGCTCCTCGCTGGGCATCTCTCTCACCGTCGGCCCTGCTCCGTTCCGGTGCTCCACTCCATTGACCGAATGGGCAGTTAACATGAAGTCGCTTCCTTTCCCGTAACGCTGAAGCCATTTCAGCGTAAGCAGTGGGGAGCAGGCAAGGGGCAACTGTCAGCAAATCGTGGTCTGACGTTGGAGGAATCTGACTCCAGAGACAAGAACAGGGGCGCACGGCCGTGCGCCCCTGCATCCCAAGGGTCTGAGGTCCTCCTGATGAATGCGGTCAGTACTTGGAGAACGAGCCCTCGTCGCAAGTTATGAACTCCAGTACCGCCGGCTCGCCCGACGCGGTGGCGGTCAGCCCGCGCTTGATGGCAGGTATTATCTCGTCCGGCTCTGTAATCTTCTCTGCGTAGGCGCCCATGGCCGCGGCTACCTCGGCGAATTGCCCGCCCAGGGTCTTGACCTGGTACTTCTGAATGGCCACCGGGAAGCGGCTGTCGTCGTAGATCGACATGTAAGAGTTGTTGTTGATTACCGTCAGGATCGGGATGTTGCAGCGTACAGCCGTCTCCACGTCCAGGCCCACTGTGCTGAATGCTAGGTCGCCCATCACGTTGATGACCTGCTTGTCGGGTTGGGCCATCTTGGCGCCCATGGCCAAGCCCAGGCTGTAGCCCAGCTGCGTCGACTTGCCCCAGCCGATGAAGCTGCGAGGCTTCCGGGCCTCCCAGAACGGCGACATGTACTCGCGTGCGCTCCCCGACTCGTGGGTGACGATGGAGTTGTCGAGGTCGACAGTGTGCATCATGTCCCAGATCACACGGTAGGGGTTCATGGGCTTCTCGCTGGAGGTGAGCTTCGGCATCCACCGGGCCAGCCACGCCTCCTTTACCGAACGAATGTCGGCCTGCAACGCATGGTTGGTCGGCCGGGGAGCGCCCGCCCGCTCTTTCAACTCGTCCAGAAGCTGCCGCAGCACCAATTTGGCGTCGCCCAGCATCGGGTAGTGGCACTTGTACTCGCGGCCTATTGCGTCCTCGTCGTTGGTGAGATGAACGAAGGTCTTGTTGTCGGCTATGGGCACCGCGAAGAAGGTCTTGGTCAGGCTGGCTCCCACTCCGAACACCATATCGGCACCATGCAGGTATTTGTTGACCATAGCGGTGGTGCTGGGGCCGCCCGCGCCCAGAGCCAGCGGGTGGTTCTCCGGGAAGGCGCTCTTGCCGGGAAGCGTGGTCATCACCGGCGCCTGCAGAAATTCGGCCAGCTCCAACAGTTCGTCGGTCGCCTCGGCGTACAGCACCCCCTGCCCTGCTTGGATCACCGGACGCTCGGCGGCCAGCAGCGCTGCGGCGGCGCGGCTCACGTCCGACGGGTCGGCCTGCTGCAACACGGCGCTCGGCGACTCGTAATCGAACAGCTCCTCGGGGAGTTCGGCGGTGGCCACGTCAGCGGGGATCTCCAGCAATACCGGACCGGGACGTCCGCTGCGCAGCTTGGTGAAGGCCCGGCGCATCATCGACGGTATGCGCTCCACCATGTTGAATTCGTCTGACCACTTGGTGATGGTCTCGTAGCTGCGAGTGGGGTAGAAGTTGGGGTGCACCCCGCGCTTGTCCCGGGACATTCCGGCGGGCAGAAGCAGGATGGGCACCGACTCGGAAAAGGCCTGGGCCACGCCGCCGAACCCGTTCTCTGCCCCCGGCCCGTTCTGCATCATAAACACGCCGACCTTCTTGCCGTTGGTCGCCCGGGAGAATCCGTCGACCATGTGGACCCCGGTGACTTCCTGCCGGAAGATGATCGGGCGGATTCCGGCGATGGCGGCGGCCTCCAGCAATGGCTGATACGGCACGCAACCGATGAATTCCACGCCTTCCATCCGCAAAATGTTGGCGATTGCGGTAACTCCGTCCATCTGTCTGCCTCTCCAATCTCGTCAGCGTAAAGTTGTGGGCAAGTCTAGGGAGCGCCCCAAGGGGTGTCAAGCAACAGCTGATTTGATGAGGGGTAGACCTGACCAATCACTTTTAGCCGACCGATATCCATCATTCCCGCGAAATCAGGAAGCCAAACTAACCAGAGGTAATCGGTGGACTAATGTCTTTTCAATCGCGTTTTCGAGGGAATTGCGGAAAATCTAGACTCCAGATTCCTTTTCTGACTCGCTGTCCTCGCTGGGATCAAGGCCTTTTTCCATAAGGGCGATGTAATGTTGATATCGGAATAGGCGGTAAGAACCCGGAATAGCCAGTTCTTCCAATATGCCTTGTTCCACGAACAGCCTCAGCAAATTGTTGGCTGTTGGAAAAGACACTCCTAGAGCCCTCGCCGAGGTATTCACGGTAACGTAGGGAGTCTGGAACAGACGATCGAGAAGTCTCAAGCCGTTTCCTGACCGAGGTTGAACCCGAGATACGAGATGGCGGTGTCCTTCTCGGAGTGCCAAAATTCGCTGAGCCGTCTGCCCTGCGGATTCAGCCACCCTCCATATCGCGGTAAGGATGTATTTGAGCCATCCTTCTACATCACCACGGTCTCGTGCAGCCTGCAGTCGTTCGTAATAGTCGCGCTTGTTTTCATTGATGAATTCGCTGAGATACAGCAAAGGCCGCTTCAAGATTCCTTTCTCACAAAGATAGAGCGTCATAATAAGGCGACCCATCCTACCGTTGCCATCCCGGAACGGATGGATGGTCTCGAACTGATAATGCAGCAAGCCTACCTTAATCAGATTTGGCGTCAGGCTCTCCTCCTGAATATATCTCTCCAAGTCGTCCAGCGAGTCTTCCATAACGCTGGGAGGCGGCGGAACGAAATCCGCTGTAAGGGGGTTGCTACCTATAACTCCGATCCAATTCTGTTCAGTTCTGAATTTCCCTGGGGTAAACTCGCTACCGCGTACACCTTCCAGAAGCAGTCTGTGAGTATCCTTGATTAGCTTCAATCCCAAGGGCAACGAAGTCAACTGGCTTACGGCAAAGTTAGTCGCCTGCACGTAGTTGCGCACCTCAGCGTGCTCGGCAGTGGCGACTTTAGGCTCTAGCGTAGTCTCCTGTTCCAAAAAGTCTCCAAGGGATGCCTGCGTTACTCCCTCCAACTGAGAAGTGAGTACAGCTTCCTTTCGGACGTACATGCCAACAAAAATGTCTGGGTTCGGAATCATGACTGCCGATGAGTCGAGCCTGCCAACCGCCAGATCAGCCATTGACAGGATGTATAGGAGTTCGTCATCGTACCGAACTGGAGGAGAAAATGGCAGGTTGGCCGGATAGAATGCCTTGAATCCACCAGGTTGCTGGACGTACCGGCCAGTCCTTGAAAGCTCAGAGTGGTTCGTCATTGAACTTTGCATCCCCTGTTTGATTAAAGGAAATTTTAATTCCTCGGCCTTCAATTAAAACAAATCGCCCTTAGCTTTAATAGTCGGTTTAGGCATTAAAGATATCTTTAACAGCTAGCACCGTTATTAAAGCCAATGCCCATTTTTCTTTAATCAAAGTCCAGTTTGCTTGGGAAAAGCGAAAGGCTCGGATACAGCCACAAGAACCGCAGCGGAGAAAAATCGACCACAGTTCTCAGTTCTAGCCCGGCTAATCCGAAAAGCGTCTAGGTAAGGTCCTAACGCATAGCCTCCTACACGAACAAAGTGGCGAAGTGCTGTCACCCATATGCCAGATAGCAAGGGAACTTCCTACACCCCGTCCTCCCTGGCGAAGCTCCAGGCGGTGAAGCGTTGGGGAGTTAGCTTGATCACAGGGTTGCCGCTCAGCTCCATCTCACGGTACTGCCGGTATTTCTGCCGGAGAAGCGCGACGGCCCGGGCCGCCTCCTCCTCGTCGCCGTTCAGCAGCTCGGCGCCGCAGGAGACCAGAACGTAGCGGAGGGCCTGCCAGTCCTCGTCGTAGTGGTCAACGACCAAACTGGCTTGAGGGTTTGAGAGAATGTTGCGAACCCGGCGGAGCCGCATCATTTCGGCAGTTTTGGGTTTCTGGTCAAGGACGATGTAGATTGCCTCGCCATCAAAGGCATAGCAGACAGGGATGGCGTGGGGCCGGCCACCGGCGTCGGCTGTCGCCAACCGGCCCACCCGGGCATCCGCGAGGAAGCGGGCCTGCGATTCCGTCAGCGGCAGCAAGGCCAATCTCCGCTCTAGGTGTCGCCAGGCATGAGGCGCATGGGGTCGTCTAGAAACTGCAGGTTCTCCAGTTCGGCGTGAGCGGCCTCCGACATTGCCGCATCCCCGTCGCGAATGCAGTCGATCAGTGCCCGGCGGGCCTCGGTGCCGCCAATTTTGCCCAATGCCACGACGATTGCCATGCGCACTTCGGGGTCTTCGTCATCCAGCAACTCGATCAGTTGCGGCGCGGCCTGCTGGTCGGCCAGCTCACCGCATGCTTGGGCCGTCTCGTATCGCACGGCGGCGTCGGTGCTTTCCAGCTCACGCAACAGCGTCGGGAGCCAAGCTGCCTCGCCGGTGCGGCCCATGGCGTATATGGAACTGGAGCGCAGGTCTTGGTCCTCATCCTCGTAGGCCCAGCGGATGTAGTCCTGAACCTCCGCGGTGTTGAAGGGCGCGACGGCCTCCAGGCAACGCCGACGTACCTCGAGGTCCTCGATCTCGTCCTCAAGGAAGTCCATGAGGACGCGGTGGACCAGTTCACCATCCTGCGGCTGCAGCTTACCGTCCAAGGCCAAGGTGGAAAACTTCCCCAGTGCAACCGCTGCTGCGGCGCGCACCTGCGGCCCGCGCTCCGATCTGAGCAGCTCGACAAGCTCGGATACGAGCCATCGGTCCTCCAGTTCCCAGAGCCCCTCAACTCCAAGCAGGACCATCCGGTCGTCATGGTCCTTCAGGATCTGGCGGAAGATTGAGGTGAAATCGAGCTCCAGGTTTTCCTCTGCCCGCGCCACCATCGCGGTTACCACCTCGCGGCGGCGTTCGTCCTCCAAATCGAGACACACCCGCACGAAAGCGGACACCTCCTCCGGCGCAGGATCCGAGGCCTCGTGAAAGGGAGCGTCGGCAAGCGGCTCAGATTCGTCGGCAATGGCTTCTATGAACACTTGAATGGCCATGGGTACCTTAGTGTAGCACGGCGCAGGCCGGAGAGAGCCTGGGGCAACGCCTCCAGCAGGTCTGAGGCCGCCAGCCCTGCCTGCCCAATGCGGCGGGTCACGATCTCCCCCGCCGTGGCGTGGAGCCAGACCCCAACTGCGGCGGCCTCGGGCGGTTGGAAACCCTGCGCCAGCAGCGACACGATGACCCCGCTCAGAACATCGCCGGTGCCTCCCGTGGCCAGCCCGGGATTGGCGAAGGGGGCGATTCGCACCGGTTCGCCGGGGCTGGCGATAACGGTGTGCGCTCCCTTGAGTACGACAGTCGCGCCCCACCTCTCTGCCCACTCCCGCGCCACAGCAACCCGGTCGGCCTGGATGTGCCTGACGGGAACGCCCGAAAGAGTCGACATCTCGCCCGGATGGGGAGTAAGTACCAACGGGCCGTTCACCTGGCGGTGCCAGTCCCGTATGCCCGTAAGGTTGTTCAACCCATCGGCGTCGATGAGCATGGGCAGACTGGCAAACCTGTCCTGCGTCTCGCCCAGCAGCCTGCGCAGAAACTCTGTCGTTCCCTCCGACCAGCCCATTCCGCATCCGGCCAAGAGGGCCGTAAACCGCCGTTCCGACTCGCCAAGAACGCCCGCCGCGGCTGCGTCAATCCGCCCGTCGGCGTCCTCGGGCAGGGGCAAGTGAATCGCCTCGGCGCCCTTGGCCGCCGCTACAGGATAGACGCCCTCAGGGCTGGCCAGCGTGGTTAACCCCGCACCGGTCCGCACCGACGCTTGTGACGCTAGCCACGCCGCGCCCACGTAGTGCCGCGAGCCCGCAACGACCAGTGCATGTCCAAAAGTGCCCTTGTGAGAGTCCAGAGGGCGAGGCGGCAGGGTCGACGCCACCCACTCGGGCGTTATCACCTCCACGTCCACTGCCTGCTCCTCGGGCAGGCCGCGCGGCACCCCGATGTCCAGCACCCGCAGCCGTCCCGTTGGCTCAGCTCCCGGGAAGCACAGCAGTCCCAATTTGGGGTAGCCGAGGGCCAGTGTCGAATCGAAGTGGGGACAGGCCGGATCCACCTCGCCAGTGTCTGCGTTCAGGCCAGTGGGAAGATCGAGGGACAGCAATGTTGGGGAATTGGAGATCTTGCGGGCCTCCTGCAGCAGCAGCATGGCCTCCCGCACGGGTCCTGCCAGCGGACGGGAACGGCCCGTGCCGAGTACAGCGTCAATCACAAGCCGCGACCGGCGAACCAATTGCCGCAGCATGTCGTTGCCGGGGCAGAAAACAATCTCTACGCCATATTCAAGGGCCAAGTCCAGCTTGGGGTCGTGTTCCGGGCGCCGGGTGAGCAGGCAGCAAACGACCTCCGCACCCCATCGCCGCAGGTGTCTCGCGGCGACCAGACCATCGGCGCCGTTGTTTCCCGGCCCCACCAGCACCACGATGCGGGCTCCCGCCGCACTTCCCAGTTCGTCGCGCGCCGCCCGTGCTACTGCCAGCCCGGCGTTCTCCATCAGGGCATCGGTGCTGATGCCCACCCGCTCCGACGCATGCTCGATGGCGGTCATCTGGGCCGCGGTCACAACTTTCACGCCAGCGGTCAGGACCCGCTATTTGGATCTTCGCTAAAGACGGCTTCAGCTACTTCTGGAGAAAGAACGACACCGCGGCGTTCCAATTCCCTCTTGATGCGTTTCCGATCCTTTTCCAGGGCCTTTTTGACCATTCGTGCCTTTTGCGCCTCCCGGATGGCCTGTCCTTTTTCGAACAACTTCCTGCCTCCGTCGAACAGCGCTGCCAGCGGCACCACGAACGACCAATACAATTCTACGGTTGCCGTTTCAAACCACTAACGCTCACCCGCTCCGAGGCCTGCTCGATGGCGGTCATCTGGGCCGCGGTAACGACTTTCACGGCGTTGGTCAGGAAGCGTTCTCCGGAGAGTTTCCAAAGACGGCTTCAGCTACTTCGGGAGACAGCACCACGCCGTGCTCCTCCAACACCTTGCGTATCCGCTCGTTTTCTTCTTCAGTACCCTTTTGAGTACCCTTTTGAGTACCCTTGCGAAGCGCCTTTTCTCTGATCTCCGCTTTTTTGGCTTCTCGAATAGCCCTTCCGCGTTCAAACATCTTTCTCCCCCAGTCGAACAACACTGCCAACGGCACCAAGAACGACCAATACAAGTCTACGGTTGCTGTTTCAAACCACTCGTACGGCCAGTAACCGCTTCCCTCATATGATTTGAGGATCACAAGACAAGCAATGCCTGTCAGAGTAAATCCGGTTGCCTGCCATCCGGCGCCACGGTCTGCCAAGGTTCCAGTTAGTTGGTTTTCCCTTTGTCTCATTATACTCGCATACGCTCACTCCGGGTCTTCGCGGCGGGTTACCACGAAGGCTACGGCGTTGTCTTGGGAGTCGGACATGCTGATCGAGATCTCCAGCACGCCGAGGCACTCCGCGCGGCTTCTGGCCCGGCCGTGCAGCAGAATGCTGGGAGCCCCGCTCAGGGCGCGGGTGACCTCGATGTCCCTCCAGCCCACACCGCGAACGCCGGTGCCCAGCGCCTTCATGGTCGCCTCTTTCGCGGCGAAGCGCGAGGCCAGCTTGGAGGGCCTGCCGCGGCAGTATTCCAGCTCGCCCGCAGTGTAGATGCGGTGCAAGAAACGATCGCCGTAGCGCTCCAGAACTGCGGCAATCCGGCTGATTTCAATGATGTCCACGCCGGTGGATAGCATGGCGTGATATCCCCTCACCCTGAAGGCCGGAGAGTTCCCTGTTAGTGCCTAATCCGGTACATGCCCTGCAATTGCCAGCCGGTCGAGGATCCTGGAGACGGAGTAGCTGCGGTTCAGGACGTAAAAGTGGACGCCCGGAACACCAGCGTCCCAAAGGCCCTCAAACTGCTTTGCCGCGTACTCTATGCCCAGTTCACGCACGCTGTCATCGTCCTCTCCCAGCCGGTCCAGTTCCGCGTCCAGGTCTGGCGGAATCTTGGAACCGCAGAGGGAGGTGAAGCGGCGGATCTGAGGGCCGCTCAGAACCGGCAGAATCCCCGGCACCAAGGGCACGTCAATGCCGGAGGCAGCGGCCCGGTCGGCGAACTCAAAGTAGTCGTTGTTGTCGAAAAAGAGCTGGGTAATCAGGAAGTCGGCGCCGTTGTCCACCTTGAGCTTGGCGTACTCGAGGTCCTGTTCCAGGCTTTGCGCCTCCGTGTGTCCTTCGGGGTAGCAGGCGGCGGCGATGCCGAATTCGTAGTTGGCCTTGATGTGGCTCACCAAGTCCGAGGCATGGCTAAAACCACCCTCGGTGACGGTGAACTGCTGTTCACCACGAGGCGGGTCCCCGCGCAATGCGATGACGTTCTCGATGCCCGCATCATCCAACCGTTGCAGTACCATGTCCAGCTCATCGACGGTCTGGCCGGCACACGTCAGATGTGCCATCACCTCAACCCCCGCCGACTCCTTGGCTCGCAACGTGATCTCCTCGGTGAACTGCCGGGTGGAGCCGCCCGCGCCATAGGTGACCGAGATAAAGTCGGGACTGTAGGCGGTGAGTTCCGCCACCGTATCCAGCACGCCGGGGATGCCATCGGCATTCCTCGGCGGAAAGAATTCAAAGGAAATGGTGCGCCCCTCTCGGAGCATTTCGCGTATCTTCAAAACCTGTAAGTCGTTCCTCCGTGTTTTTTCTCCTCACCCCCATCCACTCGCACATTTACCATTGCGACAACCCGGAAGAGGCCACGCGTCAGAACTGCGGCTTGCGCTTCTCTACGAACGCCTGCACGCCCTCGGCCGGATGGCCCGACGTCGCGACGTACTGGGCGAAGGCCATGCCCTCGACGGCCACGCCGTCGCGGATGGCCAGATCCCTGCCCCGGTGCGTCACCTGCTTGATCCACCCGAGCCCCGGACGGCTCTTTTCGCGCAGCGGAGCCACCAATTTCTCCAGCTCTTCGTCCAGCTCCTCCAGCGGCGCCGACCGCAGGGCAAGGCCCCACTCAACGGCCTCGGGGCCGTTCAGCCAGCGGCCCGTGGTCAGCAACTCCATCGCCCTCTGCGGCCCCACCAGCCGCGGCAGGCGGATGGTCGAGCCACCGCCCGGAATCAGGCCGAAGTTGACGTGCTGGTCCCCAATGCGGGCATCGTCGGCCACCAGCGCCATGTCGCAGGCCATCATCAGCTCCAGCCCGCCGGCAAGCGCGAACCCGTGTACCACGGCGATAACAGGTATGGGAAGGTCCTCAACCTGGAATATCACCTCGTTGATTTCCGTCAGATAGTTTCGCAGGGCCTCCGGCGACTGGAAGGCGTCCTGGAAGTACTTGAGGTCGGCCCCGGCGCAAAAGCACCGGCCCGCTCCCCGCAGCACCAGCGCCTTCACTGACTCGTCTCCGGCCACATCCGTCAGCGCGGACGACAAGTCAGTTACCAATTCGCGTCCCAGCGCATTCATAGCATCGGGACGGTTGAGGCGTATGGTGGCGATTCCCTGTTCTTTTGAAAGCTTGACGTTCTGGTATTCCAAAGCGACTCCGGTGTGGGTGTCATTTCCCTTATACTATACTCGACTCAACGACCTTCGCGCTGAAAGGGGGCTATCTGGCCGAAGAAGGCGAACCCATCGGCTGCACCATCAGCGTCCGGGTCCAGCCCCGGGCATCCCGCAATCTCGTAACCGGTTTTCGTGATGGAACGTTGCGGGCAAGTGTAACCGCTCCGCCTCAGGACGGACGGGCCAACGCCGCGGTGCTGGAGTTGCTGGCCGACACCATGGGCATCGCCAAGTCGCGCCTCCGCATCGTCCGCGGCCACACCGCACGCGACAAAATGGTAGCAGTGGAGGGCCTCACCAGCGACGAGGCCCATCGCCGCCTCGAACCGAATGGACAGACCGGCGCACCGTAACCAACAATCCAGGAACGATACACATGGGAATTCGATACATGAACTTCGGTTGGGTGCTGGAGAACGAACTGGCCGGGTCGCAGGGCCCGGTCAGTATGCAGGACCTGTTCTTCCTGTACCAGCAGGGCGTGAGGGCCGTCATCCGCATGGAGGAGCGCACCATCCCCGCCGATACCGGCGGTCACGTTGACATCGTGGATATGTACGTGCCAGTGCGCGACTTCACGCCCCCGGCCCAAGAACAGATCCAGCGGATGATAGACTTTATCGACGAGCAGGCGGTAAACGGCGGGCGTCCCGTGGCGGTCAGTTGCTACGCCGGCATCGGGCGCACCGGCACGGTGCTGGCCTGTTACTTGGTCAAGCGCGGCGCGGAACCAGCCGACGCCATTGACGAGGTGCGCCGCCTGCGCCCTGGCTCCATACAGACGCCGGAGCAGGAGGCTGCCGTCTATGAGTATGCCCAGCGGCGCGCCGCAAAGGAGTGATTGCAGTGGTCAGAATTCCCCAGACCTTCGTCGATGAGATGGTGGCCCACGCCCGGGAGGACCTGCCCAACGAGTGTTGCGGCATCCTCGCCGGGCCGGGGGACGAGGTGGTCAAGAGCTACCGGATGACCAACGTCACTGCCAGCCCATTCCGTTTCGATATGGACCCGGTTGAAATAATGAAGGTAGACACCGAGGCAGGGGACAACGGCTGGGGTCTTGCCGCCGTCTACCATTCTCACACCCGGAGCGAGGCATACCCCTCCGACACCGACATTCGTCTCCTGGGCGGCTTTGGCGAATGGTATACAGACACCCGATTCATCCTGGTGTCTCTTATGGACGACGACCACCCTTCCGTCCGCATATTCCGCATAGAGGGCGGCGAGGTGACGGAGGAGACGCTGGAGGTGGTGTAGCGGCTACGCTGAGCCCTCTACGAATGCCGATGTCTCCGCATCGCGGACATAGTCAATGGTCTCGTGGATGTGCCGTCCTATTTCATCTCTATACTCCAGAATCCCGGAATAGAAACAATCTCCATGCAGGCGTTGCTGGCGCGAGTAGTATCGCCCAACGAGACTACTTGCAGAAGGTTCCCGGCGAGCCAACCTGTCAAGTCGGCCAGAAATTTCCGGCGTCTTTTCTGGCTCCTCTCCAGTACGCGCCAGTATGAGGGCGTTGGTAGCTCTTAGAGTTGCGCACCATGCCTTTTCCGCCGCGTCGCGAATGTCTCCTGCGTCCAGCCGCTCCAGGGAGCTTGCGTGCATAGCATGTGCGTCAGCGAAAATTTCTCTTACGCGGTCTGTCGCTACCATCCAAGTTGTCCCCTCTATTCTCCGCCATCAGGTGCCTTGCCTCTATTCTACATCTCCCTGTCGGCCGTCAACTCGTATGCCCAGCGGCGCGCCGCAAAGGAGTGATTGCAGTGGTCAGAATTCCCCAGACCTTCGTCGATGAGATGGTGGCCCACGCCTTGGAGGACCTGCCCAATGAGTGTTGCGGCATCCTCGGCGGACCGGGGGACGAGGTGGTAAAGAGCTACCGGATGACCAACGTTGCGGCCAGCCCATTCCGTTTCGATATGGACCCGGTTGAAATAATGAAGGTAGACACCGAGGCAGGGGACAACGGCTGGGGTCTTGTCGCCGTCTACCATTCTCACACCCGAAGCGAGGCCTACCCCTCCGACACCGACATTCGTCTCCTGGGCGGTTTCGGCGAATGGTATACAGACACCCGGTTCATCCAGGTGTCTCTGATGGACGACGATCACCCCTCCGTCCGCATATTCCGCATAGAGGGCGGCAAGGTGATGGAGGAGACGCTGGAGGTCGCGTAGCGGCTACGCTGAGCCCTCTGCGAATGCCAATTTTTCCGCATCGCGGACATAGTCCACGGTCTCGCGAACGCGCCGTTCTATTTCATCTCTATACTCAAGAATCCCGGAATAGAAACAATCTCCATGCAGGCGTTGCTGGCGTGAGTAGTATCGCCCAACGAGACTACTTGCAGAAGGTTCCCGGCGAGCCAACCTGTCAAGTCGGCCAGAGGTTTCCGGCGTTTTTTCTGGCTCCTCTCCAGTACGCGCCAGTATGAGGGCGTTGGTAGCTCTTAGAGTTGCACACCAAGCCTTCTCGGCGGCGTCGCGAATGTCTCCTGCGTCCAGCCGCTCCAAGGCGCTTGCGTGCTTGGCATGCGCGTCTGCGAAAATTTCTCTTATTCTGTCGGTTGCCAGCATCTGCCCTGCCTCGTGTTGGCCGATTGTGCGCCGTGCCTCTATTCTACATCTCCCTGTCTGCCGTCTCCGAGTATTCGCCGCTCCGCCGCGACTCCTCGTTGCCACCCGAACCCGTGCCGCCGAGGTAGCCCACGCCTATGGCGGCGGCCAGGTAGCCTGCGGCCATCAGGCCGAGGGCGGCGCGGGCCAGCGCGGGCACGATGCGATTGCGCGATAGGATCAGCGCCAACCCGACCAGCATCAGGGCGATGGCCACGGAGCCGGCCAGGAAATGCTCGGTTTGCGGGCGGTTGAGCAGGATAGCAACGTTGTCGACGCCCAGGCCGGTACCCTCCACCACTTCGCCGCCCCGGTAGAAAATGTCGGCGTAGAACAAGATGGTTACGTTGAAGGCGCAGCTCCCGTACAGCCCGGCCACGCCCAGGTCGAAGGCGCCCAGCCGGGCCGCCGCGATGGTGGACGACGCCTCGGGCATGGTGGTGACCAGCGACACCAGCAGGATGCCCAGCGTCCCGGAGGAGATGCCAGTGATCTCCGCGATGCTGTCGGTGCTGACACCCAGGAAGTAGCCCGACACGATCACCCCAGCCGAGACCAGCCCGAACATCAGCCAGGCCTTGCCCAAGCTCATGCCAGGGTCCTCTGCCTCATCGTCATCGCCGCCTACGGGACGGGTCTTGTAGACCACGTACATTCCGGCGACGAAGACGATCAGCAGGATGACTGATGTCAGTCCGATCTTGAATGCCGCTATATCCAGCTTCATTGCGCCGAACAGCAGGGCCAGTCCGGTCAGCACCACGGCGGTGATGCCAAGGTATCCCTGCTCGGGCGCCACCTTCTCCAGGAACAGCTTGCCGCCGAACACCAACGCCACCGCAGCGAAGGTGAACATGTTGAGCATGTTGGCGCCCACAACGTTGCCGAAGGCCAAGCCGGGATTTGGGGGCGAAACCAGGCTGACCGCCGTGATGTTCGTGGCCAGCTCAGGCAGCGACGTGGCCAGGGCGACGAGGATGCTGCCCACGAACAGCCGTCCCCAGCCGGTCAGCGTGGCCAGGGCGTCGCCGTATACCGCTAGGCGGATTCCGAAGAGGATCACCGCAGCGGCGCTGCCCAAGAATACCAGGATGGCAATCGTCAGGCTGGAAAATTCAATCATCCGGCAGGCCCTTCCATCTTTCTTTTAGCTTTCTTTGGGGCGTATTAAAAAACCCCATCCCTCTGGGAGAGGGTTGGGTGAGGGCGTCCCCCGAAGACCAACTGAATTCACTCCTTAGCTGGAATGAGGCGACTTCGAAGAACGCCGGACTATTTCGTCTAACTGCCCTCTGGACTATCCCCGCTCGATGGCGGCGATGATCCGGTCGCCCATCTCCACGGTGCCAACTGTAACTGGCGCTGCGCTGCCGAGGGCTGAATCGCCACCGCCCGCGATATCGGCGGTGCGGAAGCCCGACTCCAGGGTCTGCTCCACCGCCCACTCCACCGCGGCGGCCTCCTCGGTCAGCCCCAGTGAGTAGCGCAGCATCATAGCCATGCTCAGGATGGAGCCGATGGGGTTGGCGATGCCCTTGCCTGCGATGCCGGGAGCGGTGCCGTGGATCGGCTCGTACATCCCCACAGACAGCTGGCCCTCCACTGGCACGCCGGCCAGGCTGGCCGACGGCAGCAGCCCCATGGACGCCGCCAGCACCGACGCCTCGTCGGTCAGGATGTCGCCAAACGTGTTCTCGGCCACGATCACGTCGAAGCGCGACGGCACCTGGATCAGTTGCATGGCGCAGGCGTCCACCAGCACGTGCTCCAGCTCCACGTCGGGATACTCCTCGCCGAGGCGCGTCGCCACCGTGCGCCAGAGCCGCGAGCACTCCAGCACGTTGGCCTTGTCCACCGAAGTCAGCTTATTGCGTCGTCCCAGGGCCAGCTCGAACCCGACGCGCAGCACCCGCTCGATCTCCCCTTCGGTGTAGCGCATGGTGTCCTCGGCGATGATGCCGCCCGGCGTTTGGTGCCGTCCGCGCGGTTCGGCGTAATACAGCCCGCCGGTCAGCTCGCGCACCACCACCATGTCCACGCCCTTCAGCACATCAGCCTTGAGCGGACTGGCGTCGGCCAGCCACGGGTAGACCTTCACCGGCCTGATGTTGGCGAAGACGCCCATGTGGGCGCGAATGTCCAACAGGCCCTGCTCGGGCCGCACCGTGGCGTTGGGGTCGTCCCACTTGGGGCCGCCCACCGCACCGAACAGCACCGCGTCGTTCTCGCCCGACATCGCCCGCACCTCGTCGGTGAAGGGGATGCCGTGGTTGTCAATCGAAATCCCGCCGATGTCCCCGTACGACAGGTCGAACGAGTGCCCGAAGGCGCGGCCCACGGCCTCCAGCGTGCGCACACCCTGGTCCGTAACCTCCGGCCCGATCCCGTCGCCGCCCAGAACCGCAATCCTAAACTCCAAGGCCAAACCTCCAGCCACAAAAACCGGCAACAGTATACAAGGAAGGGGAAGGCGCGGGGTAGGGGCGAGGGAGGACTCCACCAAGGATTTGGGGTTGCTGTCCGAATTCAACGATGTCGGCTAGTACTGACCTTGCAGGACCAGTCGCAGACAATCCCTTGAGGGGTGTCCGTCAGATTTTGGCGGAAGGCCGTAGGAGTGGCATAGAGGACGGGTGAGGGAGGATATGGTAGAAGGTAAGGAAACGAGAGCATAGGATGGGTTGTGATGTGGGATGAGAGTATCGAGAGGAACTGGAGCCTTGAGTCGGAGACGGTGATAGTGGGGATGAGGGAGTGGCGGGAGCGGATCCCCGGGCAACCTTGGCCGAGATTGAAGCGGCGCTGGACGGGCTTTTGGGCCAGGCGCGAGCCCAGTTGCTCCAGGATGTGGCGCTGGCCAGCGAGGCGAGGAATATCGGCCGTGGCCGGGAGGATGATTGCTTCCGGTGCCCCCGGTGCGGGAGTGGGCTGAAGAGCCGGGGAGAAGCGGTTCGCAGGCTGTGCGCCAGCCAGGACCAACCCATCGAACTGCGGCGCAGCCGAGGAGTGTGCCCCGCCTGCGGGACGGGGATTTTTCCCCCTGGATGAGGAGTTGGGTCTGCTGCCGGGCTCCCTGACCCCTGGCTTGAGTGAGGACCTGGTCCTGTTGGGCAGTTGGATGCCCTTTGCTCCAGCGGCAAAACTGCTGGCCCACTTCCGGCAGACCGAGGTCTCGGAGGCCACGGCCCGCCGCGTTACCGAGAGGAGCGGGCAGGCCTTGGTGGAGTTGCAAAGGGAGCAGGTCGAGGCGCTGGAGGCAGAGATGGGGGAGGCGCCCCTGGGACCTGCGCTGCAGCAGTTGAGCGTGGACGGAGCGATGGTGCCCCTGTTGGGCGGGGAATGGGCCGAGGTGAAGACCCTGGCCATCGGAACCATCGAGCAGTCTGCGCCGGAGTTTTAGCCGGAAGGAGCGGCGCGGGCTCGGGACCTGTCCTATTTCTCCCGGATGACGGACCACCGGAACTTCGGCAGGCTGGCCATGGTGGAAACACACCGGCGCGGCACCGAGAGCGCCGGAAAGGTGTGTGCGGTGATGGACGGGGCCGAGTGGCAGCAGGGGTTCATCGGCCTGCACCGGCCGGACGCGGTGCGAATTCTGGACTGGTGCCACGCCGCGGAGCATCTGGCCCAGGCGGGTCAGGCCGCCTTCGGAGCGGGAACCGCCGCCGCCAGCGAGTGGTTGGGAATCCAGTTGCGCCGGTTGAAGCACGGAGAGCCGGAAGAGGCGCTGGGCAGACTCAGGGCGTTGTGCCGGGAATTGGCGGAGGGAAAAGAGACTGACGCCGCGGCGGTCAAGACAGTCAGAGGCAGCCTGGAATATCTGGAGAAACGCCGGGAGCAGATCCGGTATGCCGAATTCCAAGCCAAGGGGTATCCCATCGGCAGCGGGGCGGTGGAGAGCGCCAACAAGCTGGTGGTGGAGGCCCGGCCGAAAGGCTCGGGGATGCATTGGGCCAGGGAACACGTAAACCCGATGGCAGCCCTGCGCACGGTGGTCTGCAGTCACCGGTGGGAGGAGATGTGGCCACAGATCAACCAAAGGTTGCGAAAAATGGCCAGGAAGCCAGCGGTGGGGCGTCAGGCCCAGTCCAGCCCCCAAGAGGGGGCCGCAGCCAAGGAGGCTGGCCTGTCGAAAACCAGACCGGTGGTCCAAAGCAGCCCGAAGCTTCCTCCGGCAAGCCCCAAGGGGACCCCCGAACAGAATCGCAGACCCCCCGCAGCCACTCATCCCCGCCCACCAGCCAACCATCCCTGGCGCCTTATGACTATCGGAAAACAACCCCACGCCAAAATCTGACGGACACCCGCTCAAGCCACAGTGGTTGTCAGTGCCCATGCAACGCACAATTATGTGATTACACTGATGCCATTCCACCATGCCCGGCGGAAGGCGCGCAGGTGGACCGCGATGACCGGCAGAACCCCCAAACGCCGCCCCACCAGCCTGGCGACTCCCTCGTGGGCCCCTCCCGCCCTTCTGCTCTCGCTCCTGCTCCTCGTGGCCGCCCTCGCCGCCTGCGGCGGCGGCGGCGAAGACCCCACCCCCAGCCCGCGGCAGCTTACCACCCAGCCGGAGGCCACGGATCCCGGCGCAACCACCGCCCAGCACCAGGCCACGCAGGACGCCGAACCCCAGCCCACCGCCGGGCCGGAGGCCACTGAAGAGGCGGGCCAAGCCCTGCCCAAACTCGGAGGCGCCGGGAACAGCGGAACATCGAAGACGGAGTTCGCCTCAGTCAGCGCGGGGAGTGAACACTCGTGCGGATTGAGGGCGGACGGCTCCGTCGCCTGCTGGGGGAGAAATGAATCTGGCCGGACCACGCCGCCGGAGGGGGAGTTCGCCTCCGTCAGCGCGGGGGTTGATCACACCTGCGGTTTGAGAGTGGACGGCTCCGTCGCCTGCTGGGGGAGTAATAAATATGGCCAGGCCACGCCGCCGGAGGGGGAGTTCGCCTCCGTCAGCGCGGGGAGTGAACACTCGTGCGGATTGAGGGCGGACGGCTCCGTCGCCTGCTGGGGGAGAAATGAATCTGGCCGGACCACGCCGCCGGAGGGGGAGTTCGCCTCGGTCAGCGCGGGGGTTGATCACACGTGCGGTTTGAGAGTGGACGGCTCCGTCGCCTGCTGGGGGAGCAATGAGGATTTCGCTGGCAATGAGGTTGGCCAGGTCACGCCGCCGGAGGGGGAGTTCGCCTCCGTCAGCGCGGGGTGGGACTACACCTGCGGTTTGAGGGTGGACGGCTCCGTCGCCTGCTTGGGGAGTAATGAATATGGCCAGGCCACGCCGCCGGAGGGGGAGTTCGCCTCGGTCAGCGCGGGGGTTGATCACACCTGCGGATTGAGGGCGGACGGCTCCATCGCCTGCTGGGGGAGGAATGAATCTGGCCGGACCACGCCGCCGGAGGGGGAGTTCGCCTCGGTCAGCGCGGGGGGTGATCACACCTGCGGTTTGAGAGTGGACGGCTCCGTCGCCTGCTGGGGGAATGATAATGAGGGCCGGGCTACGCCGCCGGAGGGGGAGTTCGCCTCGGTCAGCGTGGGGAATCAAACAACCTGCGGGGTGAGGGTGGACGGCTCCGTCGTCTGCTGGAGCGCTGGCCTTTATGAAGGCAACGACGTCGTTGCCTTCATACCCGCCGCGAGGTGAGCAGGGGACGGCGGCTTGAGCCGGTACAGGGTTGCCTGGGCGCCACCACCCTGGGACCTGCAAAGGCGCGTGAGGTTTAAAGGTCAACAGGCCCCTGAACTTCTCGCGCTCTCTGGCAGGTCCGGTTGCGCAAGACCCGGGTATGGCCTGCGTGAAGAAGCTAAGCGCTGTCGGCCCGGCTCCCGGGCGTGGTCCCCCGGCCCTGATAAGGGCACTCTGTCCCCGGCCGGGGAATTTTGATCATGGCGCCGCCAGCCCGAGAAATGTGGACCGCCCAAAACTTGATCTCTTAAGAGCCTTTGGCGGGACATGCGATGTGTCTGGGTAGCCCCTCTACTGCGCCATTGCCCATGAGTACCTGATCAGGTTGTGCAAATTGCCTCGCCGGTTTCGCCATTCCCGTTTACGCAGGTATGACGGGGATTAATCGAGCAGTTGGGTAAAATTCGATGTAATTCTCTATTTTTGTGCACGAATTTTTTCAGAGGAATCCGTTCTCCCGCAGACTCTACCGGCAGTCCATCGCTTCCGTAGACTGTGAGCGCAAGTCATCCAGTGCCGGGTACACCCGCGTGTTCACCTTCCGGCAATCCATTTGCGGCTTGCTATCTTTCCCAGGGTTTCCCGTCGGGAAGATGTTCTTCCGCACGGCTCCTCTCTGGTGCAGGGCTTCGTCCTGGAAGGCGGCCACT
Source organism: Dehalococcoidia bacterium (assembly GCA_965249355.1). Lineage (GTDB taxonomy): Bacteria > Chloroflexota > Dehalococcoidia > Lucifugimonadales > UBA3495 > VXOI01. The sequence continues at coordinate 4,028,442 of CBDFLW010000004.1, read as the reverse complement.
GCTTCGTTGATCCGGTATTGCAGTTCCTTCCGTTCGTCCCGGGTTCTCTCCCGTGGTGTGACTTCGTAGCGGTATCCCTCTGCGTATGCGGTGAGCCAGTTCAGGATCTGCCCCGGTCGGGCGGTGTTGGGGAAGGTGACGTGCTCCAGCAGTTCTCTGACTGCCTGTTTGCCTCTCTGCCCTTCCTCGTCGGTCCTCCAGGCTATGTTGGCGTCGATGTGGGCCCACGTTCTGGACAGGTCGTGGCGGAAGCGACTGTCGTCGTTGTGGGCGGTGAGCACTCCCTTCATGGCGTGTTCCACTGCCTGTTGGGCCTCGTTGGCGGCGGTCTTCATGTTCCAGTGGGCTTGGTCTTCGCGTTCATTGTAGTCGGTGAGGTGTTCTACCGGCCTCTCCAGCCATCCGCGGATTTCCTGCCAGAGTTCTTCGTCGTGGGGGTCGTGGTGCGGGTTCACCAGCGATACTGCAATCAGGATCAGGTCCATGTCCTCCCGTTCCGCCCACTCGGCCAGGTGTCGGAACCCGTGATACGCGGGGGAGGCGGTGTCTCGTTAGCAGAAAAATTGCCGCAGGCCCGCACTGCCTTTTCAGGGTCTCTCGTGTACTCAGACCATTAGCCCTGAGCTTGTCGAAGAGCGGATACTGAAAAGCCGTTAATGGTTCACTAGGCGCACCACCAACGGCTCCTTGCGTACTTTGTATAGACCCTGGCGGGTCCGGCTGCACTATCGTCGAATGGTGCTTCGGGAGGGCCGCAGACTGCATCCGGGAAGCTACACCGTCGGTTCGCCCAGCACGCCGGCCCGCGCAGGGACTGCCTCGCCCTCGCCGGGCCATGGCGGCGTGGTGTTGCAGAGGAAGCGCAACGCAGCGTCCGGGGCGGCCGCGAACTGGAACCGCCAGCCGGTGGGGATGACCAGCGCGTCGCCCGGCGACACGTCCTGCGGCGGCACCGATGCGGCGTCGGCGTCCTGCGGGCAGCGCCAGATGCGGCCAAGGCCCTCCAGGATGTACCAAGTCTCCTCGACGGAGCGGTGGTACACCGGGCGCGACACCTGTCCAGCAGGCAGCGTCACCTCGACCGTGCTGCTCTTTGTGGCCCCATTACGCTCGTCGGCCAGCAGCCGTATCTCCGACCCGTCGGGCGCGAACACATCGGGCTGAGCTGAGCGCCGCGACAGTGGGAGCAGTGGAGCCTTGTTCATCTTGTCCCCTGATTCAGTCGGCATGTCGCTTTGATTCATGCTCTCTTCCCCGTTCTGTTCACGTAATAGTGGCCCGGCCCTTGTGGGAACGGGCGGAGCGCCGGAGCGGGCGCCTTGACTATAGACAGACCTCACCTGAGCGGGACGGCGGTCAGTCCCTCTCCGAGGGCGCTCCAGTAGGGCAGGGCAAAGGCAAACAATACCGCCACTGCCACCAGGGTCATGATGACTCCCGTGCGCAACACCTCGGGAGCTGAGATCTCCGCCCGCTGGTAGATAAACACGCTCCCGGCGGCAGCCGCCGGATAGAACACCACGGAATCCCCAACAATGACCACCGCCAGGCCGCAGACCATCGGGTTCAGCCCCAGCGACGCTCCGGTCGACATAGTCACCGGTATGATAAACGCCAGGTAGCCGGCGATGTTTGGCATCACGAACCTCACCACCGCGGCCGCCCCTGCCATAGCCAGCAGCAGCAGCCAGGGCGAGTCCGCAAGGCGGCCCACAGCCGACACCAGCGTGCTGGCGAACCATCCAGCGGCGCCGCTTTCCACCAGTGCGCTCGACAGGGACAGCGACGTGGCAATGATGAAGAAGTTGCTCCAGCCCAGGTTCTGCTCGAATTCCCGCCACGACAACAGTCCGATTCCGGGCAGCAGCATCGCCACCATCGCAATCAGCGCGGGCACTGCGGGCGACAGCCCGTGCGCAAAGTCGGTGAACCATAGCAAAGCTACGCCCGCCGCGATCAAACCCGCCTTCACCTCCGCTCGCGTGAACGCTCCCGGCCCCTCTGCTCCGTCTGCACTGGCCCCGGTCACTGAGAACCCGGAGAACCCGGAACGGTAGAGCAGGAATACAGCCACCCCTCCCACCGCGAGAATGATCCAGAAAGGCAACGCCATCAGCGCGAACCAGCGTGTCCACGAAAAGTCGCCGATGAGAGCGGATGCCACCACCGGCGTGATTCCTCCGGCCAGCAGGGCGGTGGATCCCAGGCGGTTGAGAGACCCCATCGCCATCATAACCGCCTTGTTCAGCGGGTCTTCCCTACTGATATTCCACCGCCCCATGACTTCCTCGTAGACGTGCACGAGGATGGCTCCCCGCGTCCCGGCCGAAGGCAGCGCGAAGGTCAGGGCGGCGAAGGACACCAGCATCTGAACGTAAAGCGCGCGCGGGCTGCCCTTGGCGAGGCGGATCAGGTACCCGGCCATCCGATTTGCCAGCCCGGACTGCTGCACGCCCAGTCCCAGGGTGAGAACGCCGATCAGAAAGTAGGGTACCGGATGGGAGAATCCGTACAGCGCGGCCTCGATGTCCGGCGTTGCTCGCAAGAGCGTCAACAGGATGACGGCCGCTACGCCAGTAACCGCCAAGGGGATGGCCCCAGTGGCCCAGAACCCTACAGCCAATGCCATGACCGCCAGGGCCCGCTGACCCTCGCCGGTAAGCCCCTCCGGTGTCGAGGCGAGCAGCACTGCGGCAAAGGCCAGCAGCGGCAGACCAAACTTCACCGCCGCAACGCCCAGGCGATTGCCGAAGACTTTCACCCCGCCTGTGGGTTTGTATGCCGTCATTTACGAGTCTCTGTGGGGTCCAAATTCCGCTTACCCTGGACTGGTCTCAGGGCATCTTAATTGTTCCCTCTCCCCGCGGGGGAGGGCCAGGGTGGGGGCGTCAATTTTGTGCTAAAACGGCTGTAAAAAGCTCGATTTGACCTTCATTCCAGAACTATCCCCTGGTGCAATGGGAGAACTAGGCAGCTACTTCAAAGCTCGCTAAGCTCCCAACTCGACATTCCCGTGCCTAGCCGTCATCCAGGCCTCCAGCCGTCATTCCAGCAGGAGCGGGAACCCAGCACTGTATGCCAGGGCAAACGAATGGCAAGACCCCCGGAGTGCAGCCCCGGGGGTCCTGGCTGTGTCTGCGTCTGTTGCTGCCGCTTACGACACCGCTGGCTTGCGGCCCTTGCGCTCCAGGAAGTCGGAAAAGCCCTCCTCCACCGTCAGGCCCCGGAAGCGGCCCTGCCGACCCTCGATCTCCGTCCAGAACTGCTCCTCCAGCGAGTTCCCCGTGTGCTCGATGAGCAGCTGCTTGATGTTGTTCACGCCGTCGGCCCTGTTCTTGGCGATGCCTGCCGCCACTTCCATGGTCTTGTCCATCAGTTGCTCCGCCGGCACCAGGTGGTTGAGCAGGCCGATGTGGTAGGCCTCGTCGGCGAACACCTCGCGCCCGCTGTACAACAGCTCCTTGGCCTTGCCCCAGCCCACCAGACTGGGCAGGCTCCAGGTGGCGTTCAGTTGCCCGTAGTTGACCGCCAGGAACCGGAAGCTGCTATTCTCGCAGCCGATCAGGAAGTCCATGCTGGTGGCCATCACCGTGCCGCCGCCGTAGCACAGGCCATTGATGGCGCCGATGACAGGCTTGGTGCAGGTGGCCATGTGCCAAGTGTATGTGGCCCGCTCGGCCGCCCCTTCGTCGCGCTGCTCCTGGGTGAATTCCCGGTTCTCGTGGATGTCGGCCCCGGCGGAGAAGGCCCGCTCACCGGCTCCGGTGATGATCACCGCGCCTATGCCGTCGTCGGCCTCCGCTTCAGTCAGGAACTCGTCGACCTCCCGGACCAGCTTCAGGTTGAGGGCGTTCAGCACCTCAGGCCGGTTCAGGGTAACGATGGCGACCCGGTCCACCTGGTCGGTGGAGATAACCTCAAAGGCCATAACCGCAAGAACTCCTTTCCCTCCCGCCCGTGTGGGCGCGGCGTACGATTGCGTCGGTGTAACTCAGAGTTTAACGGGGCGAAGGCCAGCGCACAACTGAAGCGCGACTGCCGGGGACGATGTAACCCCGGCCTGGGGCCAGACAATTTCAAAACTTCTGAAGTTGCTGAATTCACTCCGCGGCAGCCGGTTTTGGCAGTCGTTGCCTACGTGTTAGTTGACCGTGTAGTACCTAAACCTGTACCCTAAATTCAAGCATTATATCTAGAATTAATGGCGACAATTTGAGTAATAGCGCACTTCTCGACTGGCAAGGTATGTCATATCGGGAAAATCGGAATCCCGGATCGATATCCAAGAGCCTAAGGGATTGGAGGGAGCCCGATCCATATCAGGTTGGTGGATTCCGGAACTGCCACTCTTTACGAGCGCGAAAATGAGTGTTGAGACAATTACCGTACGCCACGCTTCCGTGGTTTTGGTGTCTCCATCGCCCGTGGATCCGCAGACTATCAGGCCAGATGCCCTGTCAAATGCCCAGGTAGTCCCTCCTGGTTGGGCTCTGGGCAACCAGATCAACACGCCGGTCTTGGCAGTCGCTCAGTATCAGAATGGTTTGTCCGTTCAAACTGAAGGCAACCGATGCGTTTTCCAAGAGGTAGTCGGCGGCCCTATTCGGCCCTCATATGAGGTCCACCAGCTGGCCCGGCGATATTTGGAGGCCACCAAACTGGTGGCTTACAACGCTGTGGGAGTAAATTGGTTGCTGGATTTAGCAGTGAACGATCCCGTCAGTTGGTTCCGCAATCGTTTTGGGGAAAGCGTAGACTTCTCCGATTTTTCCCCGGTTTCATTGCAGATTTCCAAACCCGTCAGTACGGGGGTCTGCAATCTGATCTTCCGGGTCGACCAAGGGCCACGGTCCGTGGTGCTTGACTGTAACTATCACTTCCAGTTGAACAGTGGCCTTCAACCGATGTCCGCTCTAGACCATTGGCAACATTGCCAGAACAGGCTGGTTGAGGACATATTACCATCCCTTCACTGATAGGTCTTGAACATGGCTCTTGATTATGTTCTCACAGTGGTGCCTGCTACGCCTACTTCTGTATCCGAAACCGGGCACGAGTTCAGTTACGCAAGGATCGTGTCGCTAAGCGATCATTTGAGTCTTGATTTCCCTGAACACATGGCCGGCAGCATCCGACGACGCTCAGCGCATGATGTTGAGGGCGATTGGAGTTTGGGTAACTCAGTCCCGCTTGATGATGCGAACAGCAGGGTCCCTTTGGTCGCCGGTATGGAGTTGGTGGAGGAGTTCTCTAGAACCTACCCCGGCAATGTTTACGGCCGCTTCTGGGGTGGGCCCTTGGGGCAGGGTGATCAAAGTCTTATCATTGGCCTAGTGAGTAGCCTTCTGCGTTTTTGGGGCGAGGACTCATTGCCCAACCGGATTGACTATTTCGCTTCCAACTGCGACTTAGACGATGGGGATGTACCTTTGACTCCAACTAGTGCCTTGAGCTTCCTGCGCTTCTTTAGCAGGGTGCAATCAGATGGCAAGGTAAGTCTGACATGCTCACCGGAAGGGTGGCTCTGTGCCGGGTGGCGGTTCCCCGACTCGCGTAGGGCGAGCATCTGGTTCATCGACGACTCGGAGGTGATGTTCGCAGCTACCGACAGCCAAGGGCGATTTGTGGAGCTCGATAGCGGGGCCGAGAGAGGTACGTCCCCGGAGGTCATGGTCAAACTGGTAGATGCAGGACTTCTTGAATGGTCTCTGGTGAGCGAATCCTTTCATACCAACATAATGTCGCTCGGCACTGCCGGAAGCGCGATATTGACGAATCCGGGTTACCGTCGGAGGGTGCCTTTCTTATAAGGCCTGAAAAAGGGGAGACCTATTTATCGACCAACTGGTGTTAATACTTCCATCCGTCCGACCGCCACAGACAGATTGACGGCGTTATCACTTCCCTGAGGGCAAAGAGGACAGTCCGGAAAGGTGAGTTCATCGCAGTTCTGAATGTGGGGGCCGTTACAGTTTCGTGCTCATCATCCCTAGGGATGTCCCTGCAGTTCACGGTCTTCGACGAACCCGACGACCCCTCCCATACTGGAATATTGGGCTATAACGCGGACAACAACAGCAAGCTTTCCTTGGTTTTGGCCAGCTCAGTCAATACGCATGATGTCCACCGTGTTGACTCCTGATCTTGTTGCTAACCGTAGGCGACTCAGCGCGGGAGAGGTGCCCGGTAATTCTAGGCGCGAAGCGTCTGCGATACCGGCCCTTCGAGGATCCTGACAGTCGTAACGAGGACGAGCCGCTGGCAGTGTTCCGGCGTATCCGCGATGAGATCGGCGAGTACAGCCATGAACATCTGGATACGGTGTATAGTTGGGCGCCAAAGCGAAATTCTGCGGAATATAGAAATGCTGTTCAGACGTTCCGCATATTCGCACATTTCAGAGCGGCGGGCCGGCTGCGCAGACGTACGTGGGCGCGCTGGATTCGCCGCCCAAGACCGGACAAGCGCTGGCGGAAATTGGGCCAGTAGTCGTCAACTAAACCCGCATTTGCCGCCACAAGGAGGCCCCCATGCAGCAACGCGACTTCGTCGGCTACGGCCTCAACCTGCCCGCCGTGCGCTGGCCCGGCGACGCCCGAATCGCCGTCTCGGTGGTGGTGAACTACGAGGAAGGCTCGGAGTACTCCACCCTTGACGGCGACCCTGCCGGCGAGACCTCCGGCGAGTCGCCCTCGCCCCTCGGCGCCGGGGAGCGCGACCTGGCCAACGAGTCCTTCTTCGAGTACGGCAGCCGCGTCGGCATCTGGCGCATCATGGACATCCTCGACCGCAACGACGTAAAAGGCACCTTTTACGCCTGCGCCCTCGCTCTCGAGCGCAACCCCGAGGTCGGTCCCGAGGCCATCCGCCGCGGCCACGAGGTCATGGGGCACGGCAACCGCTGGGAGGAATACTACCGGTTGGACCGCGACGCCGAGCGGCAGGCCATCCGCGAGGCCGTCGACACCATCACCCGCCTCTGCGGACAGCGCCCCCTCGGCTGGTACACCCGTTACGGCCCCAGCATCAACACCCGCGAGCTGGTCGTCGAAGAGGGCGGCTTCGAGTACGACTGCAACGCATACAACGACGACCTGCCCTACTGGACCCAGGTGCATGGCAACCCATGGCTGGTGGTGCCGTACTCGCTGGAGGTCAACGACTACAAGTATTGGCGCGGCGACCTGCTGACTCCGGAGCATTTCTTCCAGGTGGCCAAGGCCTCCTTCGACCAGCTCTACGAGGAGGGAGCCACCCACCCCAAGATGATGTCCGTCGGTCTGCACTGCCGCATCATCGGCAAGCCCAGCCGCGCTTCGGCCCTCGACCAGTTCCTCAAATACGCCTCCGAAAAGGAGGGCGTCTGGTTCGCCCGCCGCCTCGACATAGCCCGCTGGTGGAAGGACCACTACCCACCGGCGTAACCGCTGAGATTAGGGAAGGCATGCGACGAGTCCCCTCTCCCCGCGGGGAGGGTCAGGGTGGGGGCGTCTCCTACTTGCTGCAGTATCTGGACGGTCATTCACGATACCTACCCGTCATTCCTGCCATCCTCCCGTTATTCCCGCGAAAGAGGGAATCCAGAGACTTGCGCGATGAGGGTGGCCAAAATCGCAGCTGCACTATAATTCACCCACTGCTAATCCCACTCGAAGGAGCCAAGCCATGAAGACCGTCCGCATCTACCAGACCGGCGGGCCCGAGGTGCTGAACTACGAAGACGCGCCGGAGCCGTCGCCAAGGCCGGGTCACGCGCTGGTCGAGATCAAGTCCATCGGCGTCAACTACACCGATGTCTCCAGCCGGAAGGGCACCAATCCGCCCGACGCCTTCCCTTGGACCCCCGGCCGCGAGGGCGCCGGAGTGGTCGCCGCCGTCGGCGAGGGCGTAACCGAGGTGGCCGTCGGCGACCGGGTGGCCTACGCAATGCACACCGGCAGCTACTCGCAGGTCCACTCAGTACCCTCGTGGCTGTTGGTGCGCATCTCCGACGGGATGTCCTTCGCCGACGCCGCAGCAACCATGTTGCAGGGGATGACCGCCCACTTCCTGGTTTACGGCATCGCCCCGCTGAATACCGGCGACCGGGTGCTGGTCCACGCCGGGGCCGGCGGCATGGGCCTCTGGCTCATCCAGATGCTCAAAAATCTGGGCGCCTACGTCTTCACCACGGTTTCCACCGAGGACGAAGGCCGAGCTGGCAAAGAATGCCGGCGCCGACCACGCGATTATCTACACGCAGCAGGACTTCGAGGCCGAAATCACCGAGGCCACCGGCGGCAAGGGCCTAAAGATGGTCATGGATGCCGTTGGGGCAACCACTTTCGACATGGGCCTGCGCCTGCTCGGCCGGCGCGGCTACATGGCGCTGTACGGGCAGGCCGGCGGCGCCGTGGGGCAGGTAGACAGCGGCGCCCTGCGCGGTGGTTCACTGTTCCTGACCCGGCCCAGCCTTGGCGACTACACCGCCACCCGCGAGGAACTGCTCCAGCGCGCCAACGACGTCCTGAGCTGGGTGCAGTCCGGCGAGATCAAGCTCTACGTCGGCTTGGAGTTGCCCCTCTCCGATGCCCGCGAAGCCCACCGCAAGCTCGAGGGCCGCGAGACCACCGGCAAGATCCTGCTCACGCCGTAACGGGTATAATATCCCCATCAAGATGGAAAATCAGGAAGACCTCGTCAGCAATGGCAGTTGGAGGGCGCGATTAGCCGCTCTGCCCGTGGCCAGCGTCAATTTCGATCCGGAACGCGACAGCATCTGGAGCGTTCCCCGTCCCTTCATCCGGCTATACTTGTTACTGTTCGCCATACAGTCCGGCTGGCTGATTTCAGTCATAACCAGGGAAGTGCTGAAAAGTCACGGCTCCCAGGGCGTGGAAATCATCGCCTACGAGACGTTGAGCAGCCTTAGCCGTCCGGGTATTGGCGCCGCAATTACCAGCCTACTCGTAGTGGAGGCAATGTCGTATCTCATGGTTATGTACAACTTTTTGATGTATCACCTGGTGCGCCGCCCAGCCCAGCGGCACGAGCGGCAAGGCGAAGCGCGTGGCGAAGCGCGTGGTGAAGCACGAGAGCGGCAACGGTGGGAAGAGTGGCTTGCGCGGCGCGAGGATGCCGAGGCCCGGGGCGTCGAATTCACCGAGCCACCGCCCTCCCGTCAGACAGAGAGCCAACCTCCGGGGTAAGGCAATCCCGGCGGCGCTCCTCTCCCCTGCTGCCCCTACTGCGCCACCCAACCGCCGTCTATCACCAGCTCGCTGCCCGTAACGAACGACGACTCGTCCGACGCCAGGTACAGCACGCCGTATGCCACATCGATGGCCTCGCCGTAGCGCCCCAGCGGTATCCGCGACTCCATCAGCGCCTGCACCGCAGGGTCGGAGCGCCGCCCTTCGGTCATCGGCGTAACAATCGGTCCAGGATGCACCGAGTTGCAGCGGATGCCGTCAGCCGCATACTGCAGGGCCGTCGACTTGGTCAGCAGCCGCACCGCACCCTTGGACGCGATGTACTGTGGGCTCGACTCGTTCATCGCCACGATGCCCAGCTGCGACGAGATGTTGATGATCGATCCGCCGCCGGCGCGCTGCATCGCCGGGATGGCCTCGCGGGTGCCGAGGAACACCCCTTTGGCGTTGACCTCCATCACCCGGTCCCACTCCTCCACGGTTGTGTCCTCGATGCCGCCCACGGCGCTGACCCCGGCGTTGTTGACCAGTATGTCCAGCCGCTTATAGACTTCCTCGGCCATGGACACGGCGCGACGCCAGTCCTCCTCCCTGGTGACGTCCAACCGCACGAAAATCGCCCCGCCGCCGGGGATCGACCCAGCCACGTCCCGTCCCTCCTCCAGCACGTCGCCGATGATCACCTTCGCGCCCTCCCGGGCGAACAGCAGCGCCTCCTCCGCGCCCATCCCGCGGGCGCCGCCGCTGATCAGAGCAACCTTTCCTTCCAGTCGCATTGTCATTCACCTCCCAGCTTGCCTTCGTCGTCCTGTGAACAAGAGTCGCTATTTGAGGCAATGATATAATATTCCTAATACACAGAAAGAGGGAATATCACGCTTGGGGGGAACGCGAGTGGGAACTTTCAGCGTTGATCTCTGGGTCGGCAATCTGTTCACCGGGGCCGGCACCAGCGTTGAAGCGTTGGTGGATTCGGGAGCGACTTACTCGATGATTCCCCGCAGTGTGCTGGCTGAACTGGGTATTGAGCCGGTAGAAACGAGAGTATCGCGAATCGCAGACGGAAGCAGAGTAGAGTTGCGGACGTCGTGGGCCAGATTTTCTGTCGCAGGCCAAAACGGAGTTGCGCGCGTATCTTTCGGCCCAAAGGGGATATACCTGTTGGGAGCGACAGCATTGGAGGATATGGGATTAGCTGTTGACCCGGTAGACAAGCGGCTCATCGCACAGGAAAGCCTGTTGATGTAATTGAAATGTGCAAAACAGGCCTCCCCGCAAAACCCAGAAACCAAATAGATTCATACACCGTCAGCTCCTCAATCACTGCGATTCCTGCGTTGAAAATCCCCCTCTAAAACCGCGTCTGCTGGCTCATCGGCGTGTAGGTGCCGGGGTGCACGGCGCACAGCCCGGCGTCCACCGGCAGCACGATGCCCGTGATCCACCGCGCCTCGTCGCTGGCCAGGAACAGCGCCGCGTAGCCGATGTCCCAGCCGGTGCCTTCCACCTGCATAGGCGCCGAGTTGCGGCGGTACTGCCGCAGGTCGTCGTCCATCCGCGGCGCCACCATCGGCGTATAGACCAGCCCCGGCGCGATGGCGTTCACCCGGATATTGTCCCCGGCGTGGTCTGCGGCCATTGAGATGGTCAGGCCGATCACCCCGGCTTTGGACGCGGAGTAGGGGGTGCTCATGTGGGCCCTCAGCCCAGCGATGGACGAAATGTTGATGATGGAGCCGCCGCCGGTCTCGATCATCCGGGGGATGACCGCCTTGGCCGCCAGCACCATGGTCTTGAGGTTGACGTTCATCACCCGGTCCCAGTCCTCCTCGCTGACCTCCACCACCGTGCCGCGCTGCGATATGCCCACGTTGTTGTCCAGGATGTCCACCCGGCCGTAGCGGTCCATGGCGGCCTGCGCCATGCGCTCGCAATCGTCCAGAATGGTCATGTCGCCTTGGAAGGTCGACGCTTCGCCGCCTTCCGACTTGATGATTTCCAGGGTTTCCTTGGCGCGGTCCTCCACCTGGTCCACCAGCAGCACCTTCGCCGCCTCGCGGGCCATCAGTATCGCTGCGGCCTTGCCGTTCCCGATCCCCTGGCCGCTCGACCCGGCCCCGGTAATGATCGCCACCTTGCCCTCAAGCCTAGGAGCACGCTCCACCATGGGTCAACTCTCCTGCAAATTCGCACTCTGCCCGCGCCGCCATTCCCACCCCGGCGCAAGGCTACAATCGGGGATACGGGCAGCCGTTGTCAAGGGCGGGGGGTATGCGAGTCCTGGTTCTATTGTAGTATCCCTAAGTCGTCGACCCTTGTGGAGTTGTAGGAGATACTAATGTAAATATTGCTTCGCCTATTTCCTCTAGACATTTTATGGCATTCTCGATCATGATGTCAGCAATGGGTGATCGATATTCTAAATTAGAAGTCTGTCCCGTAAAGTCGGGCAAGATGTCTGCTTCGTGAACTATCTTGTTTCTACGGTCAACTATTAGACTTAACCTGTCACGTAATTCTCTTCGATCAATATCTAGCATTGAAGACACTTCATTCCATAGCTCAACATCTGACATGAGCCGGATGGCGTCAGCGACACTGTCGGGCAACTGAAAATTCTGGCGTCCGTGGCGCCCACGAATTTCCTGGTCTAACCAAGCCGTTGACCCGGCGTATGAAATTCCCTCCAGCGCGCCGAGTAGCGATACCTGGAACCTCATAAATGCTTGCGTTTTAGCTCTTTCGGACCTGTACGCCTCTAATATTCCAATCCTAACGAGTTCGTGCACGTAGAGATCAAAAGCGCTTACCGCTTGCACTAGAGCAGCCCGAAGTACATCAGTTAAGTCCAGTATCTGAGTAGTCTGAAAACTCATAGCTCTGAAAATAGAAATGAGGTCCCGCGACCTCCTAACGTTTGCCCGAAATACTTCAAGAACTACGAGCATGATTGGTGAGAGCCATGGTCTTTTCAGCCAAGTCGGAAAATAACACCTTAAAGCTATCCCTCGAGTGTTCAGTGCGTTCCAGCACAATGCCCGTCTGCTCAATTTGCTCCGAAGTCAGGGCAAAAATAGGCGTTTGATGCTTTTGAGACCTAGCAATTAGAGAGTTAAAGTCCGGTATCTGGGAGAGGCAATACCCTTCGACGCCATGTTCCTCATAGACTGCCTCATCGAACGTCATATCAACTCCTCTAAGGGCTGGGATCAATTGGCTAGAGACGTTTTCCCTTATTTCCCTTATCCATATTGCGAATGCACTGGCTGGGATTCCGCCACCCCTAGGGCGATAGTTTTGCACAATGGTTCCCAAGAGTTTAGGGGCGATGTCTGGAAAGGGGTAAACCGCATCCCTTAAAACCGGAAGATCAGCGGCTCTTTGCGCCCATTTTCTCCAGGAAGGCAGAACTTTGGCTAGAGACTGAATGGCCATTGCTGAAAAATAATCTGGATTCGTCGGGATAATGAAGCAATGACTTGTCAGCAAGAAGTTCTGGTTCAAGGAACTAAGACTTGGATTTAGGTCAATTAACACATAGTCTGCGTCATGCTTCTCTGACGTCAGTTCAAGAAATCTGGTAATGGATCCAGGCAAGTTCTGTAAAGTCTGGATAGTACCGGACAATTCTTGGGCAATCCCCAGCGTTACCTCGTATTCCGAAATTCCTATATGCCCAGGTAACAGCCAAAGGCCCTTCCTGCCTTCCACTTGAAGGCACTCTATCGCTTTGAGAGGTTCAGGTCTTGATTCGAAAGCAGGTGCGAGGCCATCTCTTAAATTGCGATCCTTTTCCTTTTCGTACAATTCCTCCAACGCGGTAGGACCTCGATAATCGAGCACCATTCCAGTCAAATTACATTGCGGATCTGCATCCACCAGAATTACCCTTTTCCCTTTTTCTGCAAGCATCCATCCTAGATTAAAGGTAGTCGTTGTCTTACTTACGCCGCCCTTAATGGTTGAAAAGGGCTATCCTCTTTGCCATACCTACCTCGGTGAGTTTCAAGATTCAAAAATTGTTGCACAATAATCCCTTAAGCAATTTATCCACCGCCACACATAGAATTAAACACCAGTTCGTCGCCTCTGGCTGAATCCGTTCGTCCCCACCATAGCGATCCATCCCCTCTCTCAGTTTTCCTGGCACTTCCCCCTTGCCAAGGCTCATGACACCCTCCTACCATGAATCCTGTGTCCGGTCCCGTCTATACGCTCCCTCCCCGCAGCCCGGTACCTCCCCACTGACACCCCGCCCTTGCCAAGCCTCGGGACCCGAACCTACCATGGTACTCGCCAACCCTCCTCATTCAAGCCACGTAAATACCTTCCACCTGGTGCCAGCGGCCGAATTCCCGGGAATGTCCTGAAATGACCGAAATTGTCCGGAAAGTAAAATTTCTGCCGCCAGGTCACGGTCGGGGTCGCCCCGATATGGGCGCGCGGGTCCCTCCTTCAAAATGAGAGAAACTAAGAGGCTATGAAAGGAAATCCGCGATTCTTGCTGGCTCAGGGCCTCCCGCGCGCCATTCCCCACTCCCGTTCCCGCCAAAACCGGAATCCGGCGTTCCTTGACGCCCCATCCACCAATCCCATAGACTGAACCAAGCGCATTCTGGAAACAATTGCGCTGCCGACCCTCCCCACCGGCCCGCGGGCCGGAGCCATCCAGGCCGGAAGTATCGAACACATGGTTGAACCGACAATTCGCGGCGGAGACGTCGCTTTATTCATCGACTGGGAAAACTTCAAGATCAGCCTCGCGGCCGGCAACCGCTCTCCCAACCTCTCGTCTCTGAAAGAGGAGGTCGCCAACCAGGGCCGGGTGGTGGTCGCCAAGGCCTACGCCGACTGGGTGACCCGTGCGCCGGAACTGCGCGGGGCTAGCCAGTTCATCAACGACCCTCCCTCTCTCTATGCCGCCGGCATTGAGCCTGTCTTCGTGCCCACCCGCATCCCCTCCACCCATGCGTCCAACACCAACGGGATGCGCACGTACCGCGTCAAGAACAGCGTCGACGTCAAGATGACCGCCGACTGTATCGAGTGCGCCCACTCATACCCCAACATCGGCACCTTCGTGCTGGTGTCGGGCGACTCCGATTTCCTGCACGTGGTCAACGCCCTGCGCACCATGGGCAAGCATGTGGTCATCATCGGCGTATCCTGGAGCACCTCCCGCCGCTTGGCCGACCAAGTCGACTCGCTGCTGCTGTATGACAAGGACGTCGACCCAATAGCTCCGCAGCCGGCCGTGCTCCCTCAGCACGCGCCACAGCTCGAGACGCCGAACGAGGCCCCGGAACTGTCCGACGTCATCCGCGCCATCGAGGACATCATCCGCGAAGAGCGCGGCGCCGGAAGCAACCCGCTGCTGACTTCCATCAAACAGCGCCTGATGCGCCGTTACCCTAGTTTCGACGAGAAGAAGCTGGGATTCTCGGGCTTCAAGAAGCTGATGGCCCGGGCGGCCGAGGACGGCAACATCAAGCTGATTCACGCCGGGCTGGTGGACTGGGCCATAATGGCCGACGAGGAAACGCCGGAGGGCACCACCGAGGAGACCCCCTCGGGTGTGGCCGCGAGACCCAGCCGCCGCCGCGGTGGCCGCCGCCGCACCGGGGCACAGCAGGATGCCGAGTCCGCCGATGGCGTCGAAGAAGCGGACGACACCCCGGGTTCCCCGGCTGAGGACGAGGAGGACCTGGCCGGCCCCTTCGCCGAAATCCTGGAGGAGACCGCCGCAACAGACTTTGACCTCCCCGACGTTGACGCGGACTCGGTGACCGACGCGGTCGTGGCAGATGAGGACGAGGTACCCGTTGCCTGGTTCGACGCCGACGAGGAAGTGGGCGCCGCGGACGAACTTGCCGTGGAGACAGCCGGGACGACTGGAGAACCAGAGTCCGAGTCCCCGGGAGTAGTGTACGCCGAGGCCGAGACAACGGAAGCCCAGCCGGAGGGCGTTTTCGGCAACGACGAGGTCCTGGCCGCCGCAGTTGCAGCGGCTCTGGCAGCCATGTCTTTGCCCGCCGAACCTGCAGACGGCCAGAACGCAGAGCGGGTCTCCGACCTGATCGTGATGGCAGACCACCTCGAGCACCGCCAGGGCGCCAACCACGTCGCTTTCAACTTCCTGGTATCGGAGGTCTGCACCGCCCTGGAGCAGGGGCTGGCCGCCGGCAACGAGCAGATTGCCGGGCGGTGGTCAGACGCCGGTTCCAAGGACTACGTCAGCAAAGCCTTGCGCAGCCTCGCTGACGGTGGATTCTTCCGCAGGTCCACCCACACCTGGAGGGAGGAGGGCCGCCGACGCCAGC
This sequence comes from Dehalococcoidia bacterium, assembly GCA_965249355.1. Classification (GTDB taxonomy): domain Bacteria; phylum Chloroflexota; class Dehalococcoidia; order Lucifugimonadales; family UBA3495; genus VXOI01. The sequence goes on along the minus strand of CBDFLW010000004.1, from coordinate 4,012,931 downwards.
GCAATACCTTCAATTTAGTGCGAGACAATGAGCTGGTCGGCCGTATGCTTACGGCCCGCCTAGGCCCGGCGGCCAATTCGACGCCTTCAGACCAACCCTCAGAGGCGGCCCCATCGCCTGCCGACGCCACGTCAGAGGCACCGCCGACGGTTGCTACGGTTGCTGAGGAGACTCAGCCTGCCGCTGAACAGCTTTCCTTGGTCAACGGCAACGACGCCGGAGAGACCACGGACGCCGTCGAGCCGGTCCCATCGTCCGTAGAGGCCGATGCGGACGAGGAATTCGACGAACCACAGCCCCGTAATGTCCGCCGCCGGCCATTCACCAGCCGCTTGCTGCGCAGCTGACGGGGGCCGACCAGCCAACAAACGGGGGCGCACGGTTGCCTTGCGCCCCAGCGCCGGTGTTTCGCCCCCGGAACCAGCGGCCACCCTGTTACGGGGCAATTACCTCCACGACCCACTCCGTTGTATCGGCGCTCCTCCAGTCACCAGAGGCCCAGCCCACGTAACAGGGCAACGAACGGTGGTACTGGCTGTAATATACGCTGTATACTCCTTCGGGAAGGTCGAGGTACGCATACACCGCATCAATGGTGCTTAATAATTCGCTGTCCTCGTTTTCGTACGACCGTGTGTATATGGCGAACAGGTCCTTGTCCTCTCCGTCCAGCCAATAGTCGCTGAAACGGGGCGCCTTGTAGGGCGGTCTCCTGAAGAGGAATACTTCGGACTTGCCTGCGTCTATCGTCACACTGTAGCGGGGGAACGGCTCCGGCTCCCTGTAACCGCCAAGGGTTAATTCCCGGTATGTGCCTTCGATTTGAGACCTGACGTCGTCCCGCTGGGCCAACGTCCAGTAAACACAGGTTGAGTACTCCCCTGCCATAAGCGGTTCCATGTACTCGATTCGGGCTTCCAGCTCCGCCAGCGAAATCACCCCGCCGTCTTCGCCTGAAAACTTGTGCCGGTACGTTAAATCGTCGGCCTGATTCAGCCACGTCTCGCCAATGACAGGACGGTCCCCATAGCCTTGACCGTCTTCGTATGCCACAAAGGAATAGTCATTACCAGACCCATGCAACAGCAGTATCCCTTCTCCCCTGTCGGCGAAAATGCCCCGGCTTCTATTCAGCCAGTTTTCGGCAAGCTCGAGGGCCTCCTCCTCTGTCCTGTGGTCAAGCCAATCTGGGAACGAGATGTACTTCGGGCCGCTATCCAGGCTAACTGTCAACTCGCAGGGGCCATTACCTTTCATATACTCGACGATACGGAATTTGTAGAGCATTACGACTATATGCCCATAGTTTCCATGCTCCGCCACCACGGACTCCACCGACACATACCTTGCCCTGGCTACCACCGCTGATTCGCTATGTATTTCGCCAGTCCGGAGTATTCGTCAACCCAATCCGGGAACTCGATTTGGACGATCCTCGGTGAGGGAATGGAGGTGGCAGTGGGAACCAACGTCACCGTCGGCGCAGGCGTTGGGCCGGGGGTAGCCGTCGGCGATGGAACCAGCGTCGCCGTTGCCTCAGGCGTTGGGCCGGGGGTAGCCGTCGGCGATGGAACCAACGTCGCCGTCGGCGCAGGCGTCGGGCCGGGGGTAGCCGTCGGCAATGGAACCAGCGTCACCGTTGCCTCAGGCGTTGGGCCGGGGGTAGCCGTCGGCGATGGAACCAGCGTCACCGTTGCCTCAGGCGGGGGCGTTGGACCAGGGCTGGGGCTGGCTGAGGTCGTACAGGCTATCAACATCGCCCCGAGCGCCACCAGTATGACCGTCAGAGATCTCACGGTTTCTCCCTGCGCGCGTTTGGTGACATATACGCGACAAGTAGGCAAGCCGTTCCCTGATCTGTACTCGTCACAGCGAAATCCGGCCATGGTGACTTGCCGAACCAAGGCCGGATTCCACAAATGACCAGGGCGGGTTGCCATGCCCACCCACTAACCTAGAAGTCCAGGATCAGGGTTGACCAGCCGAAGTCGCGGGCGCCCAGGCCCTCGGCGGTGTAGGGGTGGTAGTATTCCCGGAAGCCGGACTTGGCGATGCACTCCTTGCTCTTCTCGACCAGCGGCTCGCTCAGATCCGGATAGCCGTGGCCTCGCAGGGAGTGGGACAGGAAGTAGTTGGTGTTGATCCACGACGGTCCGCGCCAGATGAACCCGCCGGGGTTGCCGGGCATGAACTTGGGGTCCGATGCCGGCACCGAGGGCAGCGGGTAGGGCGTCCAGAAATGCTCCGGCTTGCGCACCCAGTCCTCCACCAGCCGCTCCACGATGGGCCGGGGCAGGTCGTGCATGATCAGCGGCATCAGCGATGAGATGGTCACGGTCTTGAGCGGCTTCTCGTTCACCCCCGACAGGTCGAAGAACGCCCCGGCCTCCTCGTCCCAGCACTTCTCAACCAGCGCATTCAGCGTCTTGTCGGCCTCTCGGTTGAATTCGGCGGCCTCCGGCGAGTCCTCTCCCCCGCTTTCGACATGTAGCCGGGCCAGCGCTCGCATGGAAAAGCAGTAGATGGAGTTGACCAGCACGTCCTCCACGTGGAATATGTCGGCGGCCAGCACCGCATGGTCATCGTGCCGCAGGGGTTCGTAGGCCTCGTACACCTTGCGCAGCGCGGTGATGAAGCCCCGGTTGCTCAGCTCCTCAAGACCCAGGATCTCGTCGTACTTGGGGGAGCAGTCGGTGCCGGCCTCCTCGGGCTGGATGGCGGCGATCAGGCCATCGTGGTCAGGGTCGCGGGCCTCCCGCAGGTAGCGGTAGTAGGCGGTCAGGATGGGCAGGGCTTCAGCCAGGAACTCCTTGTCCTCGGTTTTGCGGTACACTCGCGCCACGGCGTACGCGATGATGGGCGGCTGGATGGTGGCGCTGAAGTAAGGTTCAGTCATGCCGACGATGTTGCGGCTGAGGAAGTCGGGCTGCTTTTCCATTTCCCAGAAGATGATGTGGGGTATGAAGCCGCTGGGCTGTGCGCCGCTCATCAGCGAGCGCATTTCGGCCTTGGCCTGCTCCGGGTCAAGATGCAGCAGCGCAATGGCGTGGAAGCAGGAGTCCCAGAACCACTGGAAGGGATAGCCGGTCAGGGAGGGGCAGACGAAGCTGAACTCCTTTCCGTTCCAGTCGGCCACCCCCTTGCGGAGGTTCGAAAGCAGGATTCGACGGGCGCCCTCTTCCAGTTGTTCGCGCGATATGGCGCTTTCCATGTGCGGCCTCCCGGGGAGTTTCGGGTCCTTGCTCACGGCTCTCGTGGAGCCTGCCTAATCCAGTGTTGTTTCGCCAACCACTTCGAAGGGATTGATCACCCTGATGCCGTCATAATCCTGGGTTGCGCTCAAGTCCTCGGAATACACGGCTTCACACCCGCTCAGTTTGGCGGCTGCCAGAATCAGGCAGTCCCAGTAAGAAAGGCTGAACCATTCCCGGTATTGGACCGCTCTATGGAATGTTTCCAGTGTAAGGGGTTGGACGAAGTGCCGTCGAAGCTCCGTTGTTACAGCCACTGCCTCGTGGTGGGTGAGGGGGTCGCGCCGCGATGGACGAGTAACCTGAAAATAGAATTCTCCCAACACTTGGACTGATATGGCCAGGTTGCCCGCGCCTTGGGAAAGCAATTCCAAGGATGTATTGCGCTTTTTCTGTTCCTCCGGGAGGGAACTGACGGCGTATACCGGTATGTTAGTGTCTACGAAGCGCATCGCGATCATGCAACTCATCACGAGTCAGGTTTTCCTCAGGGTGAATTCCCCCTCCCCTGGCATGAATGGACGCAATGATCTCCCTCAGCGATTTCTGCGGAGGCAGGGAGCCACCCTCTGTGAGGCTGTTTAGATAATTCCTGACCATTGCAGAAACCGACGTTGCGTTTTCCGCAGCCCTAATTCTTGCGAGACGATAGGTTTCGTCGTCTACCGAAACGGTAATATTTTTCATGGCTACACTGTTTCACATTTTCACATTTTCACAGACTTATTCGTTCAAAGTATAAGTATCCTTGCCTGGGTTGGCAACAAGGAATTGGCGGTGGCCTCCAAAGGGCCCCCATGACCTATCGCCCCGCCCCCCGGTACAGAGCCAGGTACTTTGCTGCCACCGCCGGCCAGGTGAACTCGGCCAGGGCGTAGTCGCGGCCGTCATCGGCCAGGGAACGCCGTCGGCCGTCGTCGTTGACCAGGTCAGCCAGGGTGGCCGCAGCCCCCTGCCGGTCGAAGCGCGGAGTGACCACGGCGCCGCGAAGCAGCAGCTCGCGGTTGGACCCAACATCGTGAGTGATCACGGGCACGCCGTATGCCATCGCCTCGAAGTACACCAGGCCGAAGGCCTCGTAGTGGGAGAAGAGCGCGAACAGGTCGGCCCGGGCGTACCAGCGAGCCAACTCATTGTCCGAGACCTCACCGGTTACCACCACCTCGCCGCGAAGCCCGTTTTCCTTCACGAACCCGGCGATGGCATCGGCGTCCCCCTCGTCGCGTCCCACCAGCACCAGGCGCACCGGCTTGTTGAAGTGTTGCCTAGCCTGCAGGTACACCTCCAGCAGCCACAGCTGGGCCTTGTGCCGACCCAGCCGTCCCACGCAGAGAATGGTCACCACCTGTCCGGTCCGGTTAGCACCCGACGCAGGCTGACCGGGTGGGTGGACGTCCTCCTTTCCCGTCATTTCCGGGTCCACCTCCAAACGGACCGATTCAACGACAGCAGGGTCGGGCGGAGGAGCCCCCCAGCCAATGATGCTCACCTTGCTACGCGGGACGAGATAGGCACGGTGCAGACCCCTCGCCTCCTGTTCAGTAAGGGCAACGATATCGTCCACAATTCGGCACAGCGCCGCGTTGAGCGGCGCGAGCCACCAGCGTTGCGGCGGCAGGGTGTGGAACGACGGCGTGAAAACGATTCGAGCCCGCGTGCGACGAAACAATCGCGCCCAGTAGTGCCCCCAGAACCAGCCGTCGCCGACGAAGTGAATGACGTTGGGCTGGAATTCGTCGAGGTACTGCCGCACGCGGAGGGGCGAGAACCACACCAGCGGCACCGAGTAGAGTGGCGGCGACCAGCGGGGAAATCCCGGCAGCCGGAAGACCTGGACGCCGTCGGAAAGCGTCTCGCGGTCGAGCCAGTCCGGCTGGGCCACGCGGGGAAAGGAATACTTGGTGGTGAGGACTCCCACCGCCTCAACCTCTGGCGACTGCTGCATCTGGTGGGATAGCTCCTCGATGGCACGCTCAATTCCGCCCAGGTAGGGGCGATAGTAGGGCGTCAGATACAGTACGCGCAGCGCAGCGCTACCCACCGGCGGCCTCCAGGGATTGGCTCCACACAGCCGCCAACTCAGAGACCGGGATGTCAACGGCGTTTCCCGTGGCGACCCCATCCTCGTCCCGGCCGGCCATATGCAGTGTCGCGCCTCCTGTGTGTCCCAATAACGACACCGGGACGTCCATTGCATTACACAGGTCCTGCAACAGGTGCATCCGCCCTCGCGCCACCGTCACGATGATCCGGGACTGCTTTTCCCCGAACAGAGCGGCATCCCAGCGTGGCAGGGCATCAACTGACGACTGAAGTCGCAGGCCCACACTCCCCAGGATGCAGGACTCGGCCAGCGCCACTGCCAGCCCGCCGTCGGAACAGTCGTGGGCAGAGAGCACCAAACCCTGCTTGATTCCCTCGCGGCAGGTCTCCTGAACGCGGCGCTCCAAATCCATGTCAATGCTGGGCTGACCGGCGGTCATGCCGTGCATCACGCGCAGGTATTCACTGCCCGCCAGGTCCTGGGAGACGGCAGATCCAAGGCCGGGGCCGACCAGCATAACCGCCAGCCCTTCGGCAGGAAAGCCTGCGCCGACGGCCTTGCTGGCGTCGTCCAGCAGGCCCAGGGCGCCGACCACGGGCGTGGGGTGGACTGCCTTCCCCTGCGTCTCGTTGAACAGGCTGACGTTCCCGCTGACCACCGGGGCGTCCAGGGCCTCGCTGGCCAGGGCCATGCCCTGGATGCACTCTTCCAGTTGATAGTAGATGTCGGGACGCAGTGGGTTGCCAAAGTTCAGGCAGTCGGTGAGCGCCAAGGGACGGGCACCGGTACAGCTGATGTTGCGGCACACCTCGGCGACCGCGATCTGCCCTCCGACGAATGGGTCGAGGAAGCAGTGGCGCCCGTTGCCGTCCACAGCCACGGCGATAGCCTTGCGGGTGCCCTTGATCCGCAGCACCGCCGCGTCTCCGCCGGGACCGGCCACGGTGTTGGTCTGCACCTGGTGGTCGTACTGGCGGTAGACGGAGTGTTTACTGGCGATGTCGGGCGAGGCCAGCAGCCGCAGCAGCGTCTCGCGCGGGCCGCATTCCGGCAGGGGCAGGTCTGCCAGCGACGTCTCCCGACGCGCCACGTCCGCCGCCGAGGGCTCGCCCTGCAGCCGGTAGGCGGGGGCCTCTGCGAGGGTCTGGATGGGCAGGTGGGCCACCGGCACGGCGCCGTCGAAAATCTGGGCCTCCGGATCGGCGATAACCCGGCCGATCTCGCGGCAGTCTATGTCCCACCGCTCGAAGACCGTTCGCACCTCCTCCGCCCGTTCAGGCAGGGCCACCAGCAACATGCGTTCCTGGGATTCTGACAGCATCACCTCGTAGGCGTTCATGCCGGTCTCGCGGCGATGCACCCGCGCCAGGTCCAGCCGGATGCCGCGCCCGGCCCGCGCCGCCGACTCGATGGAAGCGCTGGTGAGACCGGCAGCCCCCAGGTCCTGGATTGCCAGCACCGCGCCGGTGTCGAGGGCTTCGAGGCAGGCCTCTATCAGCACCTTTTCCAGGAAGGGATTGCCCACCTGCACCGTGGGCCGCAGTTCCGCCGCCTCCTCGAAAGTGCGGGAGGCCAAGCCTGACGCCCCGTGGATGCCGTCGCGCCCGGTGTCAGCGCCAGCGAGCAGCAGCACGCTGCCCGGCACCCGCGCCGCCGCCGAGGCCAGCCGGTCCTTGCTGATGAGACCGACGCACATGGCGTTGACCAGCGGGTTGTGCGAATAAGACGGATCAAAATAGATCTCGCCGCCCACGTCGGGAACGCCGATACAGTTGCCGTACCACGAGATGCCGCGCACCACTCCACCGAACAGATGGCGGTTTACTGCGCCGTGGTCCGGGTCGTCCAGCGGCCCGAAGCGCAAGGAGTTGAGCAACGCAATGGGACGCGCACCCATGGCCAGTATGTCCCGCACAATCCCGCCAACACCGGTGGCCGCTCCTTGGAACGGCTCCACGGCCGAGGGGTGGTTATGCGACTCGACCTTGAACACCACGGCCAGCCCATCACCGATATCCACGGCCCCGGCGTTCTCCGCGCCGGTCTCGGACAGCACCGCCGGAGAGGTGTGGCTGAACATACGCAGCAGGGGCCGCGAGTGTTTGTAGCCGCAGTGCTCGCTCCACAGCGCGCCGAACATTCCCAACTCGACCTCGTTGGGCTCGCGGCTCAGCCGCTCCACGATCAGGTCGTATTCGGCGCGCGTGAGCGCTATTTCATCAAGGACTTCCTGGCTGACAGGCATGGCTCACCAAGGAAACGCAAATATGCGGAAATACTACCATCTGGCATTGCCAATGGGGAATGCAGTATCGCGAAACCAGGGCAATTTCCCGGGAGACGCCTGTCAGAGCGCACCACTTTGCGGCCTGCTCGCAATTCTGGTGACGGGTTCGCCCATCCGTCGCAGTGGGCAGAGTGCCCTGCGCCTCTGGGAAAATCATGGCGTTCCGCGCAAAGGAGTTATCAAGCCTCCGTGCACGCTGAAATAGAAAGCGCCGGCCCCGAAAAAGCCGGAGATCTGCTCAGGGTCAGTCGTCGTTATAAGTACTTGAGGATACTTGCTGGCCTTCTCCAGAACCCGTCTCCGCCGGACAGCATCCATCTCCGACAACGCGTCATCCAGCAACAGCATTGGATCCTTGCCGCGCACCGCCGAGAGAGTTTCGGCTTCACCCAGCCGCAGGGCCAGCGCCAGGGTACGCGCCTGCCCGCGGGAGGCGAATGCGCCCATATCCACCCCATTGACGATGATGTCAAAGTCGTCGCGATGGGGCCCTGCAGCCGTGGCCGCGGTGGCGGCCTCACGGGCGGAAACAGACTCCAATACATCGCGGTAGCTGTCCGCCATGCCCTCCGCGTGATCAGACAAAGGCACGCTGGGCCGGTACTGCAACTCCAGCGACTCCCCCTGTCCGCTGAGGTCGTGGTGGTGTCTGATGCACGCCGGAGACAGGACCTCCAGCACCTCGTGCCTCCTCCAGGTCAGCCACGACCCTTCCTTCACCAGCTCACCGTCCCAGAACTCCATCTCGTCAAGTCTCGCGCGCCCGTCGCGCCTCATCCGGAGGAGCCGGTTGCGCTGCCGCAGCACCTGCTGGTAACGCTGCAGCGACTTGAGGTAAATGGGGTCGGCCTGTGAGATGAGAATGTCGAGGAAGCGGCGGCGAGCCGAGGGCGGCCCCTGCACCAACTCGATGTCGAGAGCACTGAAAAGGACCGCGTGAACCAGCCCCACCAGTTCGCCTGCAGTGCGGCGCACACGGTTGACTCGAATTTCTTTGCTGACCCGGTAACCCGGCCCGCCTGAAGAGCCCGAATTCGATACCCGGTAGCCTACGATGACCCGTTGCCTTGCAGATCCCTCGTCATCATCCTCCACCAGCCCCTCGACAACAGCAAGCCCACCATCCCTTGCGGCACCAAAATTGACCAGCTCCCGCTCGTTCTCGGCCCGGAAGGAGCGGGCGATGGCGAGGATGTAGGCCGCCTCCACCAGCGCCGTCTTCCCTTGGGCATTTTCGCCAAAGCAGACCGAAACGCCCGCCGGTATCTCCAGGTCCACCTCGACCAGGTTGCGGAAGTTGGTCAGCCGCAGGCGAGTGAGTGGCACCTAATTCTGTTCCCGGAGTTCCTTTTCCTTGAGCTTCCACTTGGTAAGGACAATTCCGGGTCCAAGAATAGCCAGAGCAAATGCGTCTTTTTCCTTTATGGCCTGCTCCTCCCGTTTGAGCAGGGCGACTAGAAACTCCTCGGCTTCATTGTCCAGAAGCTCATTCTGATTCAGCTTGTCGGCCAATTCATTCCATCGTTCTTGCTTCACGGGTCCACCCCGACCAGGTTACGGAAGTTACTCAGGCGGAGACGGGTTAGCGGCACCATAGACTCACCAAACTACCTCACTCTACTCCCCCTTGCAGGCGGCGGATCTCGGCCTCCAGCTCGGCGGCCTGCCCGGTTTCGCCGGCGGAAAGGCGGAAGCAGCGGTCCAGGTATAGCTTGGCCAGCTGGGAACTGCGCTCGGAGGTGTCACGCGCCACGGCCAGCAGGCTGGCCACCCGGAACTCCGCGGGCAAGTGGCGGGCCAGCGCCGCAATTTCCTCGCCCGCCTCATCGGCCGCGGCCCCGTCGGCGCCTTCAACGGCGAAGCGCAGGCGGCCCAGCAGGCGCGACAGCTCGCTCAGCTTGTCGCTCTCGCTCATGAAACTGAAAAGAACGTCGTTCACGTTGAAAGACGCGTCAAGCTCCTCCAGGGGTTCCTCAGCAGACGGCAGTACTTCTCCGTGGGCGGCCACGGCCTCTCCCCCGACAACCGTGGCGCTCTTGCCCGAGGCTGCGTACAGTTCGGCGTAGCTCGATACCGCCTCAGTTACTGACTCCATCATCCTGGGAAGGTCGTAGGAGAACATATTGCCTGCGTAGACCAGGTCGTCGCCCCGTTGCCGGCTCAGGCGTTCCAGCTCGGCGAACCCGTCCACCGGCTCCGGCACCGGCGGCATGGCGAAGGACGAGAGGTCGCTCAGCGGCAACGAACCCAGGTGCGTGGCCAAGAAGGGTGGCAGGAACTTGGTCAGGTCAGACTTGATCGGCAGAGTCACCACATAGCTGGCGTATACCTTGTCCGGCTCAGTGTCCACCTTGAAATACACCAGGGCATGACCCACCGGGTTATCGTGGTCCCCTCGGTCAAAATATATATCCATAGCTCGCTGTCACCCGCCCATCTGGTTGAATTTGACGGCTGTCTACCGCTGTCTACCTTTGAAGCGCGCGTCACCCTAAAACTCAATTATAGCACCGGCCCAGTGGGCGCCTGCCCCGCCGCACAGATGTTCATTGACGGCATTGGGCAAAAAAAGTATCGTATAGCCAATCTGAATCCGAACTGGCCTGCGGTTTGCCGAGGAGCGGGAAATGCCCGACCCCAAAGTCAGGATTTTCGATTACGACAAGATTGAAATCGGCGAGGAACTGGGTTCCTACGATTACATGCTGACCCAGGATATGCTGGACAACTTCCGGCAGTCCATCAATGATCCCGAGGCTGTCTTCCCGACGCTGGCGGTGAAGCACGACGCCACGGCCTTCGCCATGGTATACGAAGACAACACGGGCGGCGTAAACGCGGGCAACGAGGTGGAGTTTTTCAATCCGCCAATCCCTGGCAAGAAGATACACGTTACCGGGCGCATCGCCGACAAGTACATGCGCCGCGACAAGCCATACATGGTCATCGAGGCCACCGCCATCGACGAGGATGGCCGACTGCTGGAAAAGCTTCGCACCTACCAGATGAAGAAACCCGACGAGGTGGGCAAGAAATGGCATCCGCAGGTATAGAGAGCTTCGACCCCGGTCGGGAGATACCGCCAGTCACCAAGAGCGTGACCCAAGACACCATCAACCAGTTCGAGAACTGCGGCATCCTGGACCGTCAGAACATCCACAACAACCCCGAGCTGGCCCAGCAGCGTCTAGGCACCACCTACCCCATCGCGTCGGGCCGCATGTCGGTGGCCTTTGCCGCCGAGAGCCTGCGCCGCTTCTTCGGGCCCGAGGTGTTCAACCACACCGGCAGCGTCAACCTTAAGTTCCTGCGCCCGGTCAAGGGAGGCGACACCATCACCGTGACCGGCGAAGTGTTGGCACGGGAGGAAGCCGACGAAGGTACAAAGGTCATCGTAAATCTGTTCTGCGAAAACCAGGACGGCGACCGCACCGCGGTGGGCGTGGGCATCGCAATCGTGAAGTAACCTCTTGCTGTGCAAGAGGGACTTCGATTCAGGACTATCGAATGGCGACCACCACTGACCGGGTAAGTGAACTCTTTGCCGATGCGCGAACCCTTTACGATGACTCCTTGGAAATGCTTGCGCAGGGCAGAATGCGCAGTGCGGCAGAAAAGGCGTGGGGCGCCACCAAGCGGTCAACGGATGCCATGGTGCTGGCCCAAACCGGAGACGAACCCCAGTCAGCAGGACAGGCACAGCGCGCGCTCCTGCGATTGAGCAGCAATAATCCCGCCATCGAGACTTTCCAAGGACAATACAGTACCCGGTCGCTACTGTTGCACCTCAATTGTTTCTATGACGGCAACTGCGAGCCGGAGGCGGAGATGACTGCCCTCATCCGCGCCACCGAAGCCTACATCCAGGACGCAGTCGATCTGGCGGCGATGCCGTAGACCGTCGTTGCAAATCCCCAAAATCAACGCGAGAGTGAAGATATGCCAGGCTCCGAACACGGCAAGGTTGAAGCGGAAATCGTTTACTGCGTAGCTTGAGGCTACTTCCCGGTCGCCACGTGGCTGGCGATGGAGTTCTTCAAGTCCGACGCCCCGGGTGACATCGCCATCAAGATGACGCCCTCCGACCGGGGCCGCCTCGAGGTTTACCTGGACGGCGATGTAATTTTCGATCGCAAGAAGGACGGTGGATTCCCTGACCTCGGCAAGGTCAACGAGATCAAAATGACCATCGCAGAGAAGCTGTTCGACCTCGAAGATGCTTAACCTCGCGCGCCTGGCGGTTACCCCCGCGCCTGCTATCGATGGTGCGCCTCGTGGCTGACGCACAGCACGTTGCCATCGTTCGGGCAGGCTCCGAGGCTGTTGCCCAGTGGCAGGCCGAAAACCCCAATACCAGGCTGGACCTCAGTGGAGCAAACCTGAGCGGCATCAATCTGCAGCGGGTGCGCCTGGAGAATGTCAATCTCTCGGGAGCTGACCTGTCGGACGCTCGCTTGACCCAGGCGGGTCTGCCCAGCGCCAATCTGTCGGGCGCCAACCTGGAAAAGGCCGACCTGGGACGGGCGTCGCTATCCGGCGCCGACCTTTCCGGGGCAAATCTCACCAACGTCAACCTGTTCTGGGCCGACCTCAAGGGAGCGAACCTGGAGGGTGCGGTGGTGCGCCACTGCCGTATGAACCGCGTCTCGCTCATCGGCGCCAACCTGAACCGCGCCGACTTCAGCCAGTCCAACATGATCGAGGCCGACCTTCGCAACGCCGACCTGACAGATGCCGCGTTCGTGTCCACCAACATGAACGGCGCCGACCTGTCGCGCGCAAGCATGCCCGGAGCGGATTTCACGAAGGCCATGATCCGCGACTCCATGTGGATCGCCGCCAACATGACCGGGGCCAACTTCGACCAGGCCAGCCTGCACCGCGCCGACTTCACCCTGGCCAAGTGGGACCAGACCACCACCTTCCCCAAGGGCTTCGACCCCCACAACATCGAGTTCCTGGACGTGGGCGTCTAGGGCAGTCACGGTGGGGAACGCTGTGCGAGACAGCTTCGTAGGAGACATTGGGGACTTCGCCAACAAGGGGTTGTTGCGAGCGCTATGCGGCACGCCAGCGAAACCGGTAGCCGGTCTGAAACTGGGTGTTGTGGAATATTTCAACGTACCAAGCGAAAAGGATCAGAAAAACGGTGCAGGAAACATAATCACCTACTTTAAAGTTTCAAAGCACAACAAATGGACATACAGGCAATGTGACGAGGAACTCTATGATGCTCTTCGGGAAATGGTAGGTGACAGTCTAGTTAACGGAAAAGAACTCAAAATCGACTCAACCAGAGCAGGACTTCTCCTGCCTGTTGACGGCCGATACTACGATAAACGTGTACCCTCCGGCGATCGCGACAATTGGCTGGCGGATGCCCGCAGAGTCACTTCGGAAGCAGACCTAGTTTTCATTAATCCCGACAACGGCATCACAAAGGATGCGAAAAGTCCCAACCACGCAGCCATTGCTGATCTCCTCTATTTCATAGAACAGGGCAAGAGCTTGGTCATTTACTACACTTGGAACCGCAATAGCACTGCGGATTCGCAGATTCGGCACAGTTCGAAGGACCTGCAAGTTGAATTTAAATGGTCTAGTCCTCCCTGGGTTTTACGATGGCACCGTATGTCAGGCCGCGCCTATTTCATAGTGGCGCGAACCCAAGAGCATAAAGACAAGATTGAAGGCAGATTGAAGGCATCTAGGGAAAGCGAGTGGATGAAGAAATGGCACTTCACGGAGGTAGAAGTCTAGCATGCCCACCATCCTCGTAGCCGGCCCCTCCCGCTCTGGCAAGACCAGCCTAGCCGCTGGTTTGCTGGTGTGGCTGCGCGACGCGGGCTACACCGCTGCCTACGTCAAGCCGTTCTCCGCAAGCGCTGACTCCGACGCTGACCACGAATTCGCGGCGAACGTTCTGGCCGGGGCCCTGGATATCACCGTTGGACCGGCGCCTCTCCCGCTGTCCGGCAGCGCCGACGAGGCCGCCGGTTCGGTGGCGTCGATGGCGGAGTCAGGCAGGGCGGTAATCGTCGAGGTTGCCGACGGCTCGCCCGCGACCGAGATCACCAACGCCATCGACGCCCGGGTGCTGGAAATCCACGGGTATGCCCCCAACCGGGACTGGGCGCAGGTGGTCGATACGGCCGCCGTGCGCTGGGGCACCAGGCTGGCCTGGGTGGTGATCAACAGCGTCCCCGCCTATCGCCAGGACGCAGTCCGGGATTCAGCCGCACAGTCATCTGCAGACGTCGATGCGGTCGTGATTCCCGAGAGCCGTGTCATGCTGGCGCCCACGGTGGCGCAGGTCGCGGCCCACTTGGGTGCGGACTGGGTGCAGGAGCCGGTGAACGAAGAAGCCCCGGTGGAGCGGTTCCTCATCGGCGGCAACATCATGGACAACGGCCCGACCTATTACGGCCGCTACGCCAACCAGGCCGTCATCACTCGCGCCCAACGCCCCGACATCCAGCTCGCCTGCATGCTGGCGCAGACCCGCTGCCTGGTGCTCACCGGCCCCGGCGAGGCCACCAACTACATCAGGGCCGAGGCCTTGGAGCGCGACATACCCCTCTTGCGGGTGCCCACTTCCACCATCGAGACCGCCGACGCCCTCGACCGTCTCATCGACGCATCCACGGCCCACAGCCTGGCAAAGGCCCGGCACTTCGCCGCCCTGCTGGAGCAGCGCTTGGGCAGCGAGGCCCTAGACAGCTGGCTCGCCTAGCCGCAGTATCGGGCCTCACGGACACCCCCGGTCAGTCCCCGCTCCCCTCGTGTAGGGCCGGTATTTGGGTGGAAGCACGCTTTTCGACAGCCCTGCAAACACCGGGGAGGCGCCCCCACCCTAACCCTCCCCCTCAGGGAGAGGGAACCATTAGAAGGCCCCGATTTGCGGAGGGCCGGTATTTGGGTGGTCGGCACGCTTTTCGACAGCCCTGCAATCACCGGGGAGACGCCCCCACCCTAACCCTCCCCCTCAGGGAGAGGGAACCATTAGAAGGCCCCGATGGAGTCTCCCGGAGCCCGCCGCCAGCGAGTGCCTGTGCTATAATCCGGGGCGCATTATTCGCATTCGTACCTGCGGGAGGGCGCGTCATGGACTTGGGACTCCAAGATAAGGTTGCCATCATCACCGGCGGCAGCGACGGTATCGGCAAGGCGGCAGCCCTCAGCATGGCCAAGGAGGGCGCGGCGGTCGTCATCGTAGCCCGGCGTCAGGACGTTCTCGACGAGGCAGAGCAGGAAATCCTGGCCGCTACGGAAGGGCAGGTCATGTCCATCTCCGCCGACGTTATGAATCCGGGCTCGGCCAAGAGCATCGTCCAGAGCACCTTGAACCAGTTCGGCCGCGTCGACATCCTGGTCAACAACGCCGGCCAATCCATGGCCAAGCCCTTCGAAGCTGTTTCCCAGGATGACTGGGAGTACGACTTCGAGCTAAAGGTCTGGGGCGCAGTGCGGCTGATCCAGGAATCGATACCGGAGATGCGCAAGGTCGGCGGCGGACGCATCATCAACGTCACCAACCTGGGCGGGCGCACTCCCGGCCCGGCCTCCATGCCCACCTCCATCTCCCGCGCTGCCGGTATCGCCATCACCAAGGGCCTTTCCAAGGACCTGGCTATTGACAACATCCTGGTCTCGACGGTCTGCATAGGACTGATCAAGTCCGGCCAGCACCAGCGTCGCTACGACGTCCGTGTCCAGTCCGAACCCGACCTCAGCGTCGACGCCTTCTACGACCAGTTGGCCTCCGGGCGCGTCCCGCTTGGCCGGGTCGGCGAACCGGAAGAGGCCGGCGACGTCATCGCCTTCCTCGCCTCGGAACGCGCCAGCTACCTGACCGGCATCGCCGTCAACCTCGATGGCGGCGTCTCTGCGGTAGTGTAATCCTTCCCTATCGACAATCAGGGTAAAGACGGGAGAGTTCCTGCATAAAAGGGATTGAGCAAGAATGTAGGGGCGCACAGCTGTGCGCCCCTACAGCACGAATTATGGCGCATCGACAATCCTGAACGGTTTTCAAAACGACGGTCTTTTCTGGAGGACATACGTGACCGCTTCATACCTTTCCGAACTGCAGCCCAGCACCCGGCTGCTGCTGGGGCCGGGCCCCAGCTCGGTTCACCCCCGCGTGCTGCAAGCGATGACCCTTCCCGTCATGGGACATCTGGACCCCGATTTCTTCCATGTTATGAACGACATCGGCGAAATGCTGCGGGAGGTCTACCACACCTCCAACACGATGACCTTGCCGGTTTCGGCCACGGGCACCGGCGCCATGGAGGCGGCCTGCGTCAACATCCTCGAACCCGGCGACACCATGGTCGTCTGCCGGAACGGATACTTCGGGGTACGTCTTGGCAACATCGCCGAGCGGTGCGGCGCCAGAGTCTTCGAGGTGGACGCGCCATGGGGCAGTCCCGTTGACCCACAGGCCCTTGACGACGAGCTGTCCGGGCACTCCAGAGTCAAGGCCGTGGGAGTGGTCCACGCCGAGACCTCCACCGGCGTATTGACCCCCCTGCCGGATATCCTCGACGTCATTCGCAAGCACGGGGCTGTGTCCATCGTTGACGCCGTGACGTCCCTTGGCGGCCACGATATGCAGGTAGACGAGTGGGGCATAGACGTTTGCTACAGCGGCACCCAGAAGTGCCTCGGCGCCCCGCCAGGCCTCGCGCCCATCACCCTCAGCGAAGCAGCCATGCAGGTGGTGCGGACGCGGGAGACCCCGGTGCAGAGCTTCTATTTTAATCTTCAGGACCTGGAAAGCTACTGGGGCAGCAACCGCAGCTATCACCACACGGCGCCCATCTCCATGACCTACGCCCTTCGCGAGGCGCTCAGAATGATGATGGAGGAGGGCATCTACAATCGCATCGACCGCCACGCCCGCGCCGCCGCCGCCCTGCGCGCCGGGCTGGAGGCGCTGGGGCTGGAGCTGCTCGCAGACCCGGAATACCGCCTCAATCCCCTGACCACGGTTCAGATTCCTGACGGCATCGATGATGCCACCGTCAGGTCCACGCTACTGAACGACCACGGGATCGAGATCGGCGGCGGGTTGGGCGAGTTTCGCGGCAAGGCGTGGCGCATCGGCCTGATGGGGGACTCGGCTCGAGACCGGAACGTGCTGGCCCTGCTGTCGGCGCTGGAGCAAATACTCAACGACAGCGGCTACGAGGTCGCCTACGGTTCGAGCCTGGCAGCAGCCCAGAGGGCCATCGCCACTTTCAGCGTCTGAAGTCCCTACTCCCTCGTGCATAGAAAGTGCCAGAAGCCCTCGGAGGCCTCGCCCTGTTCCTTGTCAGGATGTGGTTCCTCTCGGAGAATATCAAGGCCCTGACCGCCCGGCCGCTTCGAACGCTTGTCTCTGACTGGTCTCCAACCGCTACGCCGCTTGGGGCCGGGGAGTGCGCTTCGGCAGGATCCTTCAGAGTCTGCCCGCCCTGACATTCATCACCATCAGCATGTTGCGGGCCAACCTCCTTACGACCGAAAGGGCATTCGCCCTCCTTATCGGCGGTAACGTGAGCGCAGGGCTCTTTGTGCTCTTTGAATCGCTGGATATTCGACTGGCCGCCCAGTGCATACTGGGCGGCCAGCGTGTTGATGCTGAGCGAAAGAGCCGTCAGGTTCCGGAACATCGGAGCCTCACTGTTTGGAGCCGCCTCGACCTGTTTTGGCTCCGGTTTGGTCAAACAGTCCACTATGTCATTCACTAACCGGCCGCTTTTCGATGAATTTCCGGGGCAGCAGCAGAGCAGCAGGTATACCCGGTGCTTCGCGATCCCAGTTGGGCGATGTCGCCAGCGCGCACCCGCGACTGCACTGTGTTCGCGCTCCGTCGGCGCTGGAGCGGATCCAGAACGCTAGCGGCTTCGAGGTCGCCCGCGGTCGGTGCCCGGCAGCAGCCCAAGGGGGCCTCGCCTCCGCCGTCCCCACCTCTGGTAGGCTTGGGCCTCCTCCAGGTCCACCTGCAGCGGCGCCGTCTCGCTCCGCCGGGCCTGTCGGCGCGAACGGCGGCGGGCCCCATCCGGGGCGGGCTCCTCCTGGCGGTAAGCCTCGTCGAGGATATCGACCACGTGGCGCACGGGAATCCGGTGCCCTGCACCACGGAGTCCCTGATCCAGCTGCAGCATGCAACCGGGGTTGGCGGTGATGGCCTCGTCTGCCCCCGTTTCGACTATGGATTCGACTTTGCGGCTCTGTATCCGGGCGGAAAGTGTTGGCTGCACGGCCGAGTATATGCCAGCACCACCGCAGCACATATCCGGGTTCTCCATTTCCGCGATTTGCACGCCGCCAATCGACTGCAGGATAGAGCGGGGAGCGGCTGATATTCGTTGCGCGTGGACCAGGTGGCAGGGGTCCTGGTAGGTCACCTTTCGTTCCATGTGAGACAAGGGCCGACGGAAGGGCAGCTCCAGCAACAGCTCTGTGATGTCCATGGTCATCTCGCTGGCTCGGATGGCTTTTTCGGCGTATTCCGGGTCGTCCTTCAGCAGTTCGCGATACTCCTTCATGCTGGCCCCGCAGCCCGCAGAGCAGGTGACGATGCGGTCGACTCCGGCGGCGAGAAAGGCGTCGATATTGCGCCTTGCCATAGCCCGCCCCGTTTCTAGGTCGCCGGCATGCAGGTTCAAGGCACCGCAGCAGCCCTGTCGCCGCGGCACGTCCACCTCGCAACCATTGCGGGTCAGCACCCTGACCGTTGCTCGCATCGTCTCGGCCTGCATCAGCGGCATGACACACCCCGACAGCAACGCCACCCTCATGCGAATATCGCCGTTGGCAGGACGGTGCGTATGGCGCGAGGGACCGAAGAACTTCCCGCTCATCCTCGGCATCTTGGACTCGAGGTCCCGCAGGCTGCCGGGCAGCAGACGGGTCAAGCGAATCCGGCGCGCCGCGGCCTGGACTCCGAGTTGTTGGTAGAGCCGCATCAGGCCGGCACCCAACCGCAAGACGCCTGGGCGCGGCAGCAGTCCCCTGAGGAACCAGCGGGTCATCCGCTTCAGGCCATCCGACTGCCTGCCCCTGGCTCTGACCTGCGCCCGCGTCCTTTCCATCATCCGGCCGTAGGGAACGCCGGAGGGACACACTGCCTCGCAGGCCCGGCAGTTCAGGCAGGCCTCCCAGTGGGAAACGATTCGCTCGCTGACGTCGACCCGTCCCTCGTTGACGGCCTTCATCAACGCGATGCGGCCTCGCGGGGATTCCATTTCCAGGCCGGTTACGCCATAGGTGGGGCATGCGCTGAGGCACAACCCGCAATGCACGCAACGGTACATATCCGCTTCCGCAGGGGCGTCGGTGCCCGAAAAGCCAGCGAACAGTGCTGCCAGACCGGGCCCGGAGGAGGAGCTGTCGTTACCTGGGATATCCGGCTCGCTGCCAGTTGTCATCAGGTCTTCCTGCTGGGCGGCGGCCATCAGATCCGTCCCAGGAAACGCCCGCGATTCAGCAGGTGCTGCGGGTCCAATTGGTCCTTGACTCTTCGCATAAGTTCCATACTACCGGGCTCCTCTCCCCACACGTCCAGGTTTGCCTTAATGGAGGGGTGGCAGATCTCGACAACCGCCGAAGCTCCGTGCCGTCTGGCGGCCTGTCGAACGTCCTTCACGGCGTTCTCGATACCCGCATCATCCGCGTCGCCCCAGAATAGCAGTCTCACCGCACCATACCCCGGATCGGCCAGTATTTCCGACGGGGTTTCCAGAAGGCCAATGTGCAGAAAAGTCTCGACAAGTGTTGGCATGACTCTCCGGGGCGCCGTTATCCGGCAGGAGAGCACAGGCTCGGTATTCTCCTCCCAGCCCAGGTCGGCCAGCCATTGCCTTCCCATGTGGGTTCCCTCTCTCTCGACCGTTACGGCGTCAATGGCGCCCGCGTTCAGCATCACCGCGGATGTATCCTCGATGCGTCGCTGTACCGCTGCGGCACGCCCGGAAAAGAAGCATAGCCCCAATCCGCCCAGTCTTTCTCCCATGTCCTGGCTCAGGGCAGAGCCGGGATGAGCAGCGAGAAAGAGCCGCGCCAGTCCGCTGGTGAGTGCCAGGTAGCACATCGGCCCCGAGGGAATGTTCAGGGCATCCCACCCAGCCTGCACGGCCTCCTCCATAGTGTCGAATGGAGCAACCAGTGTGCACTCCTCGGGTTGCAGCGGCGACACCTTGAATGAGGCTTCCACTATGATGCCCAGAGTGCCCAGCGAGCCAGTGTAAAGCCTGTTCAAATCATATCCAGTGACGTTCTTAACAACCTTCCCCCCGGCCTTGGTCGCGACGCCATCCGCTCCCACCACCCCTACGCCAATGAGCCAATCGCGGGGAGGTCCGTAGGCGTGGGCCATGGGCCCCGAATGCGCGGTGGCCAAGGTGCCGCCGACGGTGGCGCGCCCTGGCAGCGGTGATTCCAGCGGGACGAACTGCCGAAAGGCCCCAAGCTGCCGCTGCAGGGCGTCAAGGGTGATACCAGCCTCGACTGTTGCGGTCAGGTCTTCCGGTTGGTAATCGATGATGCGGTTGAGGCGGGAGAGATCAAGCACCACTCCCACGCCGTCAGGAGGGTTGCCCAATGCAGTCTTGGTGCCACCGCCACGGGGGAACACGGTAACGCCACTCGCGGCGGCCCAACACAACACGTTCGCCACCTGCTCGCGATTCTCCGGAACAACCACGGCCATGGGATTGATGCCGTCTACCGCATACTCCGCATGAATGTAGGCAGGTGGCAGGGACGCCCGGGGGACGATCTGGCTCAACTCATCAACGTAGGGGGTTGTCACAGGCCCGGCGCCTATTCACCGAAGTTGATGAGCGTAACCCTTCGTTCGTTTGCCAAGCGCTCTCTGCTTGCGTCTAAATGAGCGCTGACGACGGCCGGCATGGACTCTTCTCCAGTGGCTCTGCGCAGGATTTCAGACCTGTCCGCCGCCCGATTGATGTCGCTGTCCGCGGCGGTTACGGAAACCTCTAGGGCGACGTAGACGAAAGACCTGTCTGGGTGCCGTTCGCCCTGAATAACTAAGTCTGTACTTCCTGCCTCAACCCGTTCCTGACCACTGATGATGCCATGGTCCTCCGCAGCATCTATGAGTTCATAGAAAGGCATCGAGTCTATGGCTCCGTGGCCTTTCAGCAGGCGGACGCGCCGGATACCCAGCGGTCGGAGGACGATGGTGGCAATGTTGTTCGCAACCTTCTGCTCGTAAGCGGAGCCGCGCAGGTTGCCGACGGCCCCCTCCAACCTGGAATGCCCAGATTCCAAGTTATCTAGGCGCGCCTCCAACCTGACTTGGCCAGCTTCCAACTTGGCTTGGCCCGCCTCCAAGTTATCTAGGCGCCCCTCCAACTTAGCTTGACCCGCCTCTAACCTGGCTTGGCCTGCCTCCAACCTAGTTTGGCCTTCTTCCAGCGTCCCAAGCCTGCGGTTAGTGGTTTCCGCAAATTCTGCCAGCCTTTGAGGCAGCTCCAGAACCTCCTTGCTGAGTAGCGCAGAGCGCAGAGCATCGGCCCATTCGGGCTGTTCCCGGATGATGCGGAGAATGTCAACAAAGTCGTTTACGGTGGTCATGCTACTTTCCGTGCTCACCCATTCATTGTACTCCCTTCTGCGGCCAGCGGGAGCAGTCAATAAGGCGCTTAGGCGTACATGCCCGGTGCGGGGCGATGCGCTGCGGCGTGGTGGCGGTGGCCATCGGGGAAGATCTTGCCGGGGTTAATGTTGTTCCTGGGGGCAAACGCGTCCCGCACGCGGATCATCACTGCCATATCCTCCGGGGTAAAGACGAGCGGCATCTGCTCCTTCTTTTCCAGACCGACGCCGTGCTCACCGGTTAACGTGCCGCCAGCAGCTACGCAGACCTCGAGTACCTCCGCGCCGGCCACCGTGATCCTCTCCAGCGCTCCCGGCTGCCGCTCGTCGAACAGCAGGCACGGGTGCAGGTTGCCGTCGCCAGCGTGAAAGACGTTGGCGATGGAGACTCCGTGTTTGCGCCCAACCTCGGCCACCTGCTCAAGGACCGGGGCCAGTTGGGTACGAGGCACAACACCGTCGACAAGGTAATAGTTGGGAGCGAGGCTGCCCAACGCTCCCAACGCTCCCTTGCGGCCTTTCCAGAGCTGCTCACGTTCGGCGGCCTCGGCGGCGAAACGCACCTGGCTGGCGCCGGTGTCCCATAGTGCCGCCTCAACCTCCAGCCCGATTTCGTCGACTTCCTCGGTCAGCCCCTCCAGCTCGATGAGGAGCACCGCGCCTGCGTCATCCGGGTATCCCGCGTCAGTAACGTTCTGAACTGCCTGAATGCTCAAGGCGTCGATCATCTCGAGGGCGGCTGGGACGATGCCGTGACCGATTACGGCAGAAACAGCAGTACAGGCCGATTCCACATCGGGGAAGATGCCTAGAAAGGTCTTGACCGCCTCCGGAACCGGAAGGATGCGCACCATAATGCGGGTGGCGATGCCAAAGGTGCCCTCAGAGCCGGTGAACACGCCGCGCAAATCATACCCGGGGATTTCGCGGGACATACCACCCAGGTTCACCACGGTCCCATCCTCAAGCACCACCTCCATTCCCAGCACGTGGTTCGTGGTGGTCCCGTAGGCCAGGCAATGGGGACCTCCAGCGTTCTCGGCAATGTTTCCGCCGAGGCTGCAGGCCCGCTGGCTGGAAGGGTCGGGTGCGTAGCGCATACCATAGCGGCGGACATAGGTGTCGAGGTCCAGATTGATTACTCCCGGCTCCACCACGGCGTGGCGGTTCTCTCGATTGACTTCAAGGATACGGTTCATGCGGGTGAAAGCTATCTGTATCCCGTCAGGGTGTGAGATCGCCCCACCGCTGAGACCTGTCCCGGAGCCGCGGCCCACCACCGGGACCCCGGCCTCGTAACACAGCGCCATCAGACGGCTGACCTCGTGGGTGTTCAGGGGGAACGCCACGGCATTGGGCAAGCCCCGGTCTATCGACCCGTCATACTCGAAGACCAGCAGGTCGTCGGGATGAAAGACAACGTTGGCCGACCCGACGATCTGCTGCAACCGGCTGATGAACTGGGCAGCTCCAAAGGCGGCAATCCCGCCGCCCGGTGTAGCATTCTCATTACTGGGATTAGCCAAGCCAATACCTGCCACAGAGATTCTTACATCGCCAGAGAATCCGGATCCGTTTTGGAAACTTGAACTCCCGGGAACGACCAGAAGCCGTTGCCATCGCTATCAATTGCTGCTTCGGATGATATCCCCTACCCAAATACTAGGCAAGCTGAACCCTTTCTCCGCGGTCCAGATTTCCCCCGCTTGACACCACTCGATCCCCTGCCCTATCCTCTCTTGCAAATACACAACTGAATAGATTAAAAGGCTGTGAAGGGGAGTAGTAGGCTTCCAGCGGGGCAAAAAGCGAGCCGGGAATGGTGAAAGCCGGCGCCCAGTGCAGAAGCGCGAATGGACCCCGGAGCCGCAGGCCGAACCCCCCGCGTGTGGGGCTAGGCTGAGCCGGTTAGGGCACCGTTAGAGGCCCGCGGCATGGGACTGATTAGACTACAGGTCCCCCCGCCGGTAGAGATTCCGGTTAAGGCTGTCTACACCTGAGCCAGCGCCGGATAATGAGGGTGGCAACACGATGCAGACTCGTCCCTTGATGGGCGGGTCTTTTTGTTTGGAGCTTGATATGTACTATCCAACCCTGGGACAGGTAAAGGCGAGGGCTCGTGAGGGCAACCTGGTTCCGATTTACCGCTCGATCCATGCCGATCTGGAAACGCCGGTGTCGGCCTACCTAAAGGTGGCTCGCGGCCCCTACTCATACCTGCTGGAGAGCGTTGAGGGCGGCGAGCGGTTGGGTCGCTACAGCTTCATCGGAACCGATCCCTATAAGGTCATCACCACCGGCCCTGGCCAGACCGCCGGCGAAGTAGACCCGTTGACGCTGGTGGAGGAAGAGATGTCGCGCCACAGGCTCATCCCCGTCGATGGGCTGCCTGGTTTCCAAGGCGGCGCGGTGGGCTACGTGGCCTACGACGCCATTCGCTACTTCGAACCTCGGGTGCCGGTGATGCCCGCCGACCCCCAGGGCGTGCCGGAATCGATTTTCATGTTCGGCGAGACCATCCTGATATTCGATCACCTGCGCCACGACATCAAGGTGGTATCGCACGCCCGGCTGGATGGCCCCGGGTCTCACGAGGTCGAGCAGGCGTACGCCGCCGCCGTGGCCCGCATTGAAGAGATGGTCACCCTGCTTTCCCGGCCACTCGTGCTGCCTGAGGAGTTGCAGCAGGGCGCCGCCCTACCGCCAAGCCCCGTGGAGTCCAACTTCACGCCCGACCGCTACGCCGACGCCATCGAAAAGTGTGTCGAGTACGTCTACTCTGGCGACATAATCCAGGTGGTCAACTCGCAGCGGTTCTCGCGTCAGACCGGCGCTCACCCCTTCCAGATCTACCGGGCCCTGCGCAGCGTGAACCCCTCGCCGTATATGTACTACCTGGACCTGAACGGATTCCAGATCGTTGGTGCGGCTATCGAGTCGGTGGTCAAGGTGGAGGACGGGATCGCGTCCACCCACCCCATCGCCGGCACCCGCCCAAGGGGCGCCACACCCGGCGAAGATGAGGCCAACGAGGCAGAGCTCAAGGGCAGCGAGAAACAGCGCGCCGAGCACATCATGCTGCTGGACCTGGGCCGCAATGACATCGGCCGGGTCAGCGACCCCGGCACGGTGGAAGTGACCAGGATGATGGAGGTGGAGCGCTTCTCCCACGTCATGCACCTTGTCTCTCACGTGGAGGGGCGGTTGCGGAAGGAACTCACCCCCTATGATGCGCTGCGCTCCTGCTTCCCGGCAGGCACGGTCTCGGGAGCCCCAAAGATCCGGGCCATGGAAATAATCGCCGAGATCGAAGGGGAAAAACGGGGACCCTACGGCGGCGCCGTCGGTTACTTCAGCTACTCCGGCAACATGGACACCGCCTTAGTCCTGAGGACGGGCATCTACAAGGACGGCGTGATGTACGTACAGGCCGGCGGGGGCATCGTGGCCGACAGCGTGGCCGAGGACGAGTACCAGGAGACGCGCCACAAGTCGGGCGCAATGATGAGAGCCATAGACATGGCCGAGGCGGGGTTCTAAATCCCCATCCACATAGCTCTCCCTTCGGGAGGTCTCAGTTCTCTCTCCCTCTGGGAGACGGTTAGGGTGAGGGCGTAACTGGGGGAGAGCGAGGGCATAAGTGAACAAACCCATAAACGCAGGAGTGAATCAACCATGCTGACGTCATTCTTCCACACGGGATTCGTGGTCCGGGACATCGAGGCGTCGGTGCGTTTCTACTCGGAAATCCTGGGGATGCGCATCGCCGGGCGCACCGAACGGCAGGGCGAGTTCATCGAGCAGGTGCTGGCCTTCCCTGGTGCCCACATCAGGGGCGGCTTCGTGGATATGGGCGAGGGCCACCAGCTGGAGTTGATCCAGTACATGTCACCCAGTAGCGGCCCGAACTCCGTCGAGCGCAACGACTTGGGCGCGGCACACCTGGCCTTCTTCGTCGAGGACCTAGACAAGTTCTACGGCGACACCCGCGAGAAGGGCCTGCATTACAATAACCCGCCCGCGTCCATGTTCGACGAGGGGGGCAACTTGTCCCGCAAGGCCTGCTACGCCCAGGACCCCGACGGCAACTGGCTGGAATTTGTCGAACTGTTCTGAATATCGTTGCCTGCCCCAGAACCCGATTCCATTCTGCCCGGTCAAGTTCCGCTGCACTTGGCCATCGCAGATGGACCCGATGGAGGTGCCGGCCATTCTGGGGTTGCGACAACGGTCAAGCTACTTTCAGGGCAGACCCTTCACGGCCTGGAGTTCCCAACACGTATCCGTGCAGGACCGCTAGGCCAGGAAAACTCCGAACGTATAGTAACCCTGCTCTAGGTATAGGAACGAAGAATCAACTATTGCGCAAAGCCCCATTTCCCCTTGAGGGGGTTATGGCTAGGGTGAAATCCATTTCAACCTGAACCGGCCAAAACCAATCCAGGAGCCGCTATGCTGCTGCTGATCGACAACTACGACAGCTTCACCTACAACCTGTACCAGTACCTGACCGAACTGGGCGCAGAGGTGGACACCCACCGCAACGACAAGATTACGCTTGAGGACATCGAGGAGATGGCCCCCGACGGCATCGTCATCTCGCCCGGCCCCTGCACCCCGATGGAGGCCGGCATCTCCAACGACGTCATCCGCCGCTTCGGACCGCGGGTGCCGACGCTGGGCGTTTGCCTCGGACACCAGTGCGTGGGCTACGTCTACGGCGCGCGGGTGGACCGCGCCGGTGAAATCCGGCACGGCAAGACCTCCATGATCCACCACGACGGCACGGGAGTGCTCAGAGGACTGCCCAACCCCTTCGAGGCCATCCGCTATCACTCGCTGGTGGTCTATCCCGAGACGGTGCCCGACACGCTGGAAGTAACCGCCCGCTCAGAGAACGGCCTCATCATGGGCATCCGGCACAAGGAGCACCCGGTCGAGGGCATCCAGTTCCATCCGGAGTCCATAATGACGCCCGACGGAAAGGCCCTCCTCCAGAACTACCTCAACCAGGTGGCGGACTTCGTCAAACCGAAGGCGTGATGCCGACGAAGTAGGAGATACTAGAGTTGCTGCAGCACATCCCCTGCCTGGAAATAGAATCGTCAATCAAATCGCGGAGGGAACCAGGGATTTTTTAATGTTGCTTCTTTCAACCTTCCTAGACCTGTCATTCTGAGCGCACCGAAGAATCTCACCCACACCGGGGAGACACTTCACCGTGTTCAGGGTGACAATTAAAAAACCCTGCCGGAGGGAACGGGATTTCCTCAAGAACCCTCACGAATAAGTAAAGCAAAGTGGTACAACAGCGCGGCCAGCATCAGAAGAATCTACGATGACCATCAAAGAAGAAATTATTGGGTTAATGCAGGAATTGCCGGACGAGGCGGGCGTCAAAGACACTATCGCCGAAGCAATGGACAGGCTCTACCTGCTTTACGGGGTCGAACGCGGGGACCGGCAGATCGTCGATGGAAAAGGAATTTCCCACGAGGAGGTGAGGCGGCAGATAGCTGAATGGCGGACGTAATTTGGACTCCAGACGCTCTGGATGATCTGTACAGGATTGAAGTTGACGCTTCCAGATTCTCCATATCATACGCAGCCGCTACCACGGACAGGATACGCGCCGCAGTGGGACTACTTTCTGAGTTCCCCGAGATGGGACGCCGGCTGCCCAGTTTTCGCTCGCGGAACATTCTTCAATTAATTATAAGAAACCACGTGGTAACCTACCCGCTTATTGGCGATCAAGTAAGGATCATGGCAGTAATGGGCGGCAGCCAGACTTTGAGGGAGTCGGATTTTCAGTAGTTCACCTCTTCCGATTACCTTCAGACCTATTCGGAGCAACGACCTTGGACATTCGTGAAGCTATCGACCTGGTGGTGTCGGGCCGGCCTCTGACAATGGATCAGGCGGCGGCGGTGATGCGGCAGATCATGCAGGGCGAGGCCACTCCCGCCCAGCTGGGGTCCTTCCTGACCGCGCTGCGGCTCAAGGGCGAGTCCACTGAGGAAATCGCCGGCATGGCCACCGTAATGCGAGAGTTTTCCCTCAAGGTGCGCGTCGAAGGCGCTCTCGTGGACTCCGTGGGCACCGGCGGCGACGGATCCAATTCCTTTAACATCTCCACTGCCGCCGCACTGGTGGCCGCCGGTTCAGGCGTCCGCATCGCTAAGCACGGCAACCGCGCTGCCTC
This sequence comes from Dehalococcoidia bacterium, assembly GCA_965249355.1. Lineage (GTDB taxonomy): Bacteria > Chloroflexota > Dehalococcoidia > Lucifugimonadales > UBA3495 > VXOI01. Next base: position 3,985,533 of record CBDFLW010000004.1, on the reverse strand, counting down.
GGGAAGCTGCGGCGCCGCAGACGTGCTTGAGGCCCTCGGCGTCCGCATCGAGCTGGCTCCAGAGGGAGTGGAACGCTGCATCCGGGAAGGCGGCATCGGGTTTATGTTCGCCCAGGCTTACCACCCCTCCATGCGTCACGCCGGGCCGGTGCGCCGCGAAATCGGCATCCGTACCGTGTTCAACATCCTGGGGCCGCTGACCAACCCGGCCGCCGCCCAGCGGCAACTCATCGGCGTCGCCTTCCCCCAGCTGGGGGAGAGGATGGCCGAGGTGATGCGCCTGCTTGGTTCGGAGCACACCCTGGTGGTCCACGGCAACGGAGGCCTGGACGAGATCGCCCTGGACGGCGACACCGCTGTCTGGGAACTCAAGAACGGCCAGGTTGAGAGCTGGACGTTGCTGGAACGGCCAGCCCAGACAACGTGGGTCTCGGCCGCTGGGGCGTGGATGACCTGCGCGGTGGGGATCCCGAGGCCAACGCCGGAGCCATGCGCCGCCTGCTGAATGGCGAGGGGGGCCCGGTCCGGGACGCGGTGCTGCTCAACACCGCTGGCGTCCTGCTCGCGGCAGGCAATGCGGGCAGCATCTCCGAAGGCATCCAGACCGCGGCCCGGGCCATCGACAGCGGCGCAGCCCGCCACCGGCTGGACGCGCTGGTCGAGCTGAGCAACGCAGGCGCGAAGTGAGCGGGCGCCGTATTAGATTTACTGCCCATGCTCTTGATAAACTCAGGCAAGAAAGAGGCAGAGGGTTTGAAGTTAGCGAACAACTAGCAACGGAAATTCTGCTTCAGCCAAATCAGTCGGTACCCGCTCGGGGTGGACGGATGTTTGCTCAGTCTCCCATAGACGAGCGCCACCTTTCGCGAGTCTTGTTCGAGGAAGAGGACAGATGATTGGTTATAATCACGGTATATATCGGCACTAAGGGGCAATATGAGGTTTAGGTACAGCCCCGAAGTAAATATTCCTCTGGCGTACATATCAGAGGAACCCTTCCACTATGGTGAATATAACGAGGGGGTGATTGTCCATCACGATAAGGAAGGCAAACCCTTGCTTTTGGAAATTCTGAACGCCAGGCAGTTCGTGATGTTCGCCAATGCTAGCCTAGTTACAGGCCAGGAAATAACCAACCCGAAAGTCGCCAAGGTTCCCTGCACCAAGGAACGCGATGTGCCGCTGCGCCTCATCCCGAACGGTGATGCCGATTTGCGGTTCAAATATCACCCCGATGGCGATACCCTTACCGTGAAGTTCGGCGATGGAACGTCAGATGAATGCCGCACAAACCACGAAGTCGCAGTTTATTATGACCGGAACGAGTTGCCAATTGGCTTAGAAATCTCGAAACCCCGCCAATTCGTGCTGGGGTCTATACAAAGCGTCCTTCTAAATGAAGAGGTGACCGTTGCCTGATGTGCCCAGCATTCTTGACGAGATCGTGGCGGCCAAGCGGGCGGAGCTGGCGGATACCATGCGGGCCGCACCGCTGACGGAGGTCCAGCAAAGAGCCTCGGAACAGCCCCGGCCGCTGAACCTGTCCGGCGCATTGATGGGCGGCGGCGTTCGACTGATTGCAGAGGTGAAGAAGGCCTCGCCGTCTCGCGGACTGCTTTCGCCAGACTTCGATCCCGTGCGACTGGCGGAGGCCTACGTCGCCAACGGCGCAGCGGCCGTATCATGCCTGACCGATCCACGCTTCCAGGGCGAGCTGGCCCACCTGTCGGCCATCAAGAGCAGCGGGGCATCCGGCAGGGCCCCTGTTCTACGCAAGGATTTCATCTTCGACCCCTACCAGGTGTTTGAGGCCCGTGCCGCCGAAGCTGACGGCATACTGCTCATCGTCGCCATCCTGGAGCTGCCGCTACTGAAAGAACTCCTGGAAACAGCCCAGTCGCTATGGATGCAGTGCCTGGTCGAGGTCCATGACGAAAGTGAACTGGAGACTGCACTGGAGGCAGGTGCTGATATCATCGGCATCAACAACCGCGACCTGCACACCTTCACCACCGACCTTGCGGTCACCCAACGCTTGGCGCCAGCGGTTCCACCGGGCAAAGTGATGGTGAGCGAGAGCGGTATCTTCACCAGCGACGACCTGCGCCTGCTACGCCGGTCGCGGGTAAACGCCGTGCTGGTGGGCGAGGCGATCGTAACTGCCCCCGACGTCGCCGCCAAGGTTCGTGAGCTATCGGGCCAGCGGAAACCGGCTGCTCCATCGAAGGCCCAGGCATGATACGGGTCAAGATCTGCGGCATCGGCACCCCTGAAGACGCCTGCGTGGCCGCCGAGGCAGGAGCTGACTTCATCGGCATGGTCTTCGTCCCCGAGCGACACCGCCGCATCACTCCCGAAACAGCCAAGGACATCGTGGAGGCGGTGCGCGACATGAATGGCCCAGCTCCCCGTATGGTCGGTCTGTTCGCCGACCAGCCGCTGGAGGAGGTCAACGAGACCATCGCCCAATGCGGACTGGACTCGGTGCAACTCTGTGGCAAGGAGAGTGTCGCTTACGCGGCAGCCGCGGCATGCCAGGTAATCAAAGTCGTCCACGTTCCTGCATCCTACCGGGCCCCCGAGGATGTGCCACAGGTGACCGGGAGGGTGCAGCAGTACGCTGAGGCCGGCTGCCTCGTGACTCTTGACCGCTTGGTCCAGGGGATACAGGGCGGTACGGGACAGAGCTTCAACCTCGACGTGGCGGCGTCGCTGGCCCGCCGGGGCGGCTCATTCCTTTTGGCCGGCGGCCTTACCCCCGCCAACGTGGGCCGCACCATCAGCGTCGTGAGGCCATGGGGCGTTGATGTTTCCAGCGGGGTGGAGACCCTGGGCAGAAAGGACCGCCGCAAGATACAACGGTTCGTCAGCAACGCACGAGACGCCGACGCCGCCCTAACCGGACTGGTCTGACATGCAACGTGGCTAGCTAAGAAACTATCTCAAAACGCGCTAAATTTGCTGAAATTTCGCCAATCGCTTACCGGGGTTATGGATTCCTGCTTTCGCAGGAATAACGGGTGAGAGGGGAATCCATCTCATATTCCGCGTCCAATTCCCTATGCAACGAAAACCGCGCCCCGCCGTCATTCCTGCGAAAGCAGGAATCCAGAATCCCCGTGGGAGGGCCCGGGCGGGGGTGAAGACCCGCAGCGCCCAATCGGCAAGGGGTTATGGATTCCGGCTCAAGGCCGGAATGACGGGTGAGGCATACGCTACATACAAATGACGGGGTGGCAACACGTTATAGCAGCGGATGCGAGAGCCTGCGGTACGGCGACGGGCTACGCAGGCGTCCCTGGCGCAATTTGATCCCGATTGCAGCGGGATGACGGAAACAGCAACTACGGATGGAGAACTATGGCGACGCAACAGGCAGCAGCGCTCCCCGACGAGCAGGGACACTTTGGCGACTTCGGCGGCAAGTTCATCCCAGAGACCCTGATGGCAGCGGTGGCCGAGCTGGAGCGGGCCTACAGGAGCGTTAGCGCCGACGAGGACTTCCAGTCCCGGCTTGCCGGGCTGCTCGCCACCTACGTGGGCCGGCCCACCCCGCTCTACTTCGCCGAGAACCTGACGCGACACCTGGGTGGAGCAAAAATCTACCTCAAGCGCGAGGACCTCGCCCACACCGGGGCCCACAAGATCAACAACGCCCTCGCGCAGGCACTTCTCGCGCAACACATGGGCAAGCAGCGCATTATCGCAGAGACCGGTGCCGGCCAGCACGGCGTGGCCGCGGCCACTGCCTGCGCCATGCTGGGCCTGCAGTGCATTGTATACATGGGCGAGGAGGACATCCGCCGCCAGTCACTGAACGTCTTTCGCATGCGCCTGTTGGAAGCCGAGGTCATCAGCGTCGCGTCCGGGACCAAGACGCTGAAGGACGCCATCAACGAAGCCATCCGCGACTGGGTCACCAACGTGGAGACCACCCACTACCTCATCGGCAGCGTCGTCGGTCCTCATCCCTACCCGGTGATGGTACGCGATTTCCAGAGCGTCATCGGCCGGGAGGCGCGGTCGCAGATCCTGCAGGCAGTGGGGCGGCTGCCAGACTACGTGATGGCCTGTGTCGGCGGAGGCAGCAACGCCATGGGCACCTTCTACCCATTCGTCCCTGACGAAGAAGTGCGGCTGCTGGGCCTCGAGGCCGGTGGCCGAGGCCTGGACAGCGGCGAGCATTCGGCCACCCTGACCGCCGGGCGTCCGGGGGTGCTGCACGGCGCGATGTCATACCTGCTACAGGACGAGGACGGGCAGGTAAGCCCGGCGCACAGCATCTCGGCAGGGCTGGACTATCCCGGCGTGGGACCCGAGCACAGCTACCTCAAGGACTCGGGACGCGCAGAATACCGGGAGGTCACCGACCCCCAGGCACTGGAGGGATTTCACCTGCTCTGCCGCACAGAGGGCATCATCCCGGCCCTGGAGTCGGCTCATGCCATCTACGGCGTCGCCGAGCTGGCTCCCACGCTCTCGCAGGACCACATCATACTCGTCTGCCTCAGCGGTCGTGGGGACAAGGACATCGGCATCGTTGCCGAGACTGAAAACATCGAGCTTTATCGCAGCCTGCCGACTTGACGCTTCGGCCGTTGATACATAGAATGGGGATGTCCGCCCCGTGGGGCGGCGAAGCTGTGTTGGAATTCTGAACGCAGCTCCGGAGGTAATGATGCCAATAACCCAAGACGGCGTGGAGCTGACGGTAGCGATTACCGAGAAGGCCGCCGAAAAGATCAGGTATTTCGCTGAGAAGGATGGCCAGGCAGACGGTGTGGGCGTTCGCGTCGCCGTGAAGGGTGGCGGCTGCTCCGGCCTCACCTACGACCTGAAGATAACTGGCCAGCACACCGACACCGACAAGGTAGTCGAGCAGTTCGGCGTGAAAGTCATCGTCGACAAGAAAAGCTATATCTATCTGGTCGGCACCCAGTTGGACTTTTCCGACGGTCTGAACGGCAAGGGCTTCATCTTCGAAAACCCCAACGCCAAGAAAGCCTGCGGCTGCGGCACCTCGTTTAGCGTTTAGGGCAGCGTCTAGGTGCGGTCTGACCGGCGTTTGCCGGAACCAGAGCAACCTGTTTGGCTACGGAATTTCAGCGCCGTCTTCACCCTTTGAAGGCGGCGCTTATTAGTTAGCTTGAGTACACAAGCACCGACGGTTAGTTAGCCTGAGTATGCAAACGCCAACGGAGGGACCATGGCACTGCCGCAAACTCCCACCACCGTGCCCACGCTTACCGGCCAGTCCGCAGGCGCCCTGTTCCATCGCCATGACACCGGCATCGGATGCCTCAAGGCCACCGGCGAGGACGTCCTCGACCTGCTGAACCGGCTATCCACAAACAAGGTCGACCACCTGCAGGCCGGCCACTGGGCTCCCACCGTATTGACCAGTGACCGCGGCCGGATCGTCGACCTCCTTAGCGTCATCCACGCGGGCGAATGCATCTACTTGCTCACCAGCCCTGGACAACAGCAGCCGGTTATCGAGTGGCTGGACAAGTACACCATCATGGAGGACCTGGAGGTCGAGGACGTTTCCGACACCACCGCCATTATCGCCTTGGCCGGAGTGGCCGCCGTGGCCTCGATTGGCCTCGAATCGCAGGACACCGACCGCCTGCCGGGTTTGCAGTACCCTGCTCCCACGGTTAACGTGGGTGGCGTCGCGGCAATCGCCATCAGCCGTCCGCTCGGAACGCTGCCCTGCTGCCTGCTGGTGGCCCCTGTGGATGCGGCTACAGCGATCACATCAGCTCTGGCGGCGTCGGGAGCGTCAGAGGCTGCCGCGGACGCGTGGGAGGCCCTGCGGGTCTCCAGCGGCGCCCCGGCCTTCGGCAGCGAGATGGGCGAGCCCTACAACCCCCTGGAGGCCGGTCTTGTCGGCGCCATCGACTTCACCAAGGGTTGTTACATCGGCCAGGAAGTCATCGCCCGCCTCGACAGCTACCAGCGTGTACAGAAATACCTGTCGGTCCTGCGCTTCTCAGAGGGGAGTCAAGTTGAGGTTGGCACGCCACTGTACCACGAGGGCAGGCAAGCCGGAACGGTTACTTCGCTCTACCGCGCCGCCGACGGTGAGTTGCGAGGACTGGGTTTCGTCCGGACCGCCACCGCCACGCCCGGCGAGACCCTGCAGCTGCAACCACCGGCGTCGGGAACGGCGACGGTGGAGGACACCCCCAAGCTGTTTGGCCCCGGCCAGGACTTCAGCTAGCCAGACGCAGCAACCCAATCCTTGCGTTGCTCAGTTTAGCCCTCCGCCTCCGCCGCGCCTCTACCGGCCAACGTAACGCACCTGGACGTTCTCTCCCGACCACTCCACCTGGAACAGCGACAAGAACTCGTAGCCCGCAGCCTCCACTGCCTCGCGCCCGCCCTCGTCCCGGTCCACCAGGGTAATGGCATGGGTCACGTTGAATCCGCAGGCCTCTGCCTTCTGAATGGCACCCAGCAACGATCCGCCACTGGTGACCACGTCCTCCAGAATGGCAACCCGCTCGCCCGATGGCGGCAACTGCCCTTCCACCAACTCACCCGTTCCATGTTCTTTGGAATCCTTTCGGATGTAAAAAGCGTGAATGCGGCTGCCTTCGCGTATCTCACTCACCAGCGCAACGTGGGAAACTATGGGTATGGCGCCATAGGCCACACCACCCACGAACCGAATGCCTTGGTCATCCAGTTTTTTGACAAGCTCTGTGCCGACAAAGCGGGCACCTTCAGGGTGAAGGGTCAGCTTCTTGGAATCGATGTAGTATTGCGACCTCTTGCCGGATGCCAGGGTAAATTCCCCATAACGCAACGCCCCTGACTCCAACAACAAACGCACGGGATCGCCGACGGATTGGGATAAAGCGTCGAGAGGCAACACACTGGTCATAATCCTCTCCTGCGAAGAGAAAGGGTCCGTAGACCCTCTCCACAAAATACGGTATATGGTCGAATATTAGAGGAGATAATACCACATTTAGTGCTTGAATGAATCCGCACCTGGCATTGGCCACAGGGTCTTTCAATCGTTCCCTCTCCCTCCGGGGGAGGGTTAGGGTGGGGGCGTTCCCTTCGGTGAGCAGCCATAATGTAATCCCGGCATTTCACCCTCACCCCAGCCCTCTCCCTAAAGGGAGAGGGCGAACTAAAAGACCTGGCATTGACCACGAGTGCGCTAACTGCCGTACAGCCCTTTGTCCCTGATATACAGTTCGACCCCATCTGGCAGCAATCCGCTCACAGGCATCCCGGCGACCAGCCGGCTGCGCAGTTCGCTGGCGCTGATGTCTATTGCGATGGAACCGATGCAGTCAACCCGGCCACAAGCGTAAGGATTACGTGCGTAGAAGTCGTGCCAATCGAACTGCGAGTACCCGGGCCTGCTGATAGCGAGCAACCGCGCCAGCTCCACCACCCGGTCCGGATCAACCCACTGGTCAAATCGTGCCAGCGCGTCCATGCCCAAGATGAAGATCAACTCGCAATCGCTGCCCAACTCCTCTTGCAATTCACGCAGGGTCTCAACGGTCTTCGTCGGCCCGGAGCGCCGCAGTTCGATGTCCGATACTTCGAACCCTTCCTCGCCGACAACGGCTTTGAGGAGCATTTCGAGCCTATGCTCCGGTGCGGCAGTGGGGTCGGCGGACTTGAGGCGGGGACTTCCTGCCGGAATAAATATAACCCGGTCCAAGGCGGCCTCCCGCTTTGCGCGATGAGCGATCTCAAGGTGCCCGCGGTGCACCGGGTCAAATGTACCGCCGAGTATTCCGACCCGGCTCAGAACCATTCCACCTCAACCTTCCCGATGCGGATGGTGTCGCCCACCTCGATGCCCTCATGGATCAGCTTCTCAGCGATCCCCGTCCGGCGCATCTCACGCCATAGTTGCAGCAACACCCGCTGGTCCCGCGTGTCGGCCAAGGCGCTCAAACTTTCCAGCCGATCCGAATCGATAATGTAGATGCCATCTTCCACCCTCACGGATTCTGGTCCCCTGTGAGCTCTGGCAGGAGGCCGGGTCTCGGTCACACCATAGTCAACAGGGTCCTCCTTCGGAAGCTGCTCAAGGATGGAAGCGATGCGGGTGAGCATTGCCTCTACGCCCTCGCCCGTGGCCGCGGAAATGAACAGGACATCCCCATTGGGTTCCCCTCTCTCCTGCAATGCCGCTTTCAGACTTGCGTCCGTTGCAGACCTGCTCGCTCGAACCTCGGTAACGTCTAGCTTGTTGACCACCACCATCTGGCGCTTGCTGCCCAACTCGGGATTAAAATGCAACAGCTCATCCCTTACCATACGGTAATCATCTGCAGGGTCCTCGGAAAGTCCATCGACCAGGTGCACGTATAGCCGGGCCCTCTCGGCGTGCCGCAAAAATTGATGGCCCAGTCCCACGCCCTTGTGAGCCCCTTCCAGTAGCCCTGGAATCTCCATCATCACAAAGTCCCTGTTTCCGGCGCGAACCACGCCAAGCACCGGTTCCACCGTGGTGAACGGATAGTCTGCGACGCGGGCCTTTGCTGCGGAGCACCGCGAGATCAGCGTAGACTTCCCGGCATTCGGGCGAGCCAGCAACCCAACATCCGCGAGCAGCTTCAATTCGAGGAACAGAACTGCGGCCTCTCCCCTTCCCCCACGCTCGGCAAGCACAGGCTCCTGGTTGGTGGAGGTGGCAAACCTCGCATTGCCCCAACCACCACTACCACCACGGCCGACCAGGAATGGCGTATCATCCCGCATATCGGTCACAAAATCACGGGACCCATCCCGGTTCAGTCGCCATACCACGGTACCTATCGGTACCGGAACGAGCGTATCCGTTCCGTTGGCCCCACGGCGGTTCTTGCCCTTGCCGTGGCCCCCGGAATCACAGTAGATGGTACTATTAAACTTGATATGCAACAGGGTATTGAATGACGAATCACCCACCAGGTAGGCGCTACCGCCGTCACCGCCATCTCCCCCATTTGGCCCACCCTTTGGCCGATACTTTTCACGGAGGAAACTGGCACACCCGTTCCCACCACCACCAGATCTGATGTTAAGACGAACTGTATCTATCATTACGTCATTTGTTCATGTAAGTTGAGATTTTGCGGGTTATCCGTTATTACCTTTTCCAAATTTAATTCGATATTAGATCTATATAGAATAACAGTAATAATATCGTTGGTATTCTGGATAACTCGCGCTGGCTGAGGTCCCATTTTCCCAATCAGAATACGGTGAGGGTAAGTTGGCCTCCATTGAGTGAATATTTTAGCACGGAGAATATGCAGGCATTTGTGGATTCTTTGGGTCTTGCCGTTGCTGGTCGGGGGTCAAGCAGGCATTAATCCTTGGGGGTGAATCCGGTTGTTCTTGATTAATCCACGGTGGCGACAAATAGTATACGCTTGTGACGCATGTTGCCCATCAGAACGTGTGGATTATCCACCGTTCCCAGTTTGCTATTATAGCTATGAAATTTGAAGCTATGGTTCGAATGCCGGGAGCAAGGCGTGTTTCCTGTGCGCCCTTGGCTGGTTGCGATCACGGTACTCTTGGCCCTTCTGGGCCTGTTCTCCTGCGCTGGTCCGGAGTCGGCAAATGATGCGGCAGTGGAGGATCTACGAACTGATGCCAGTGAAGGTCAAATGGTGAACCGCATAGCCTATATCGACAACACTGGTGATCTGTTCGTCATCAATCCCGATGCAACGGGAGAGGAACGGCTCACTGGTGATGTGACGGCCGGTCTGCTCTCGCAGGCGCTGCAGCGTGGAGATTCCTACGCTTGGCCCACGTGGTCGCCAGACGGTTCGAAAATCGCTGTATCCCGCCTCTCGGCTTCAGCTAGGGAGGCCGGCCTTTCGGTACAGGTGTTTGACTTGGCGACCGGTCTTATGTCGCCGGCATATGTCAATGAGCTTCCGGCTCCGGTTGCTGACGGGACCCCTCACTACGTCTATTGGGCTCCTGACAGCCGTCAATTGAGCTTTCTGGCTCCCACGCCGGAGGGGCTGACGCTGTTCGTGAGGGACCTGGAAAGTGACGATGAAGCCGGGTCAGTGGCGGTTGGCGCTCCTTTGTATTACCAGTGGACATGGGACTCGAAATTACTGGTGGTTCATAGCGGCGACCGCGTCACTGTTCTGGAGCCGACCCCTGAGGGAGAGGAGTCGCGGGTGGCTGTCGATGCGGTCGCGTTTCGCGCCCCCGCGATATCCCAGGATGGCTCCAAGCTGGCCTTTGCCGGTTTTGGGGGTGGTGTTCACGGAATCTTTCTGGCCCCCACTGATTCGCAGGGTGGTTCTCCCCAATTGCTCATGGAAACCCAGGGCTTGGCCGCTTTCGCTTGGGCTCCCGATGGCTCGGTCCTGGCAGTTGCGGAACAGCTCCGGCCCGGAGTTCCTGTCTTCGACAACTTGCGGTTGGTGGCGGCCGACGGAACCGGTAGTTCCACCGTGGTCGATGAGCAGTTGGTGGCGTTTTTCTGGTCTCCAATAGGAGACAGCATCGCATGGATTGGTATCGAGCCCATGAGCCGGGCAATGGACCTGGCCGTGTCCGCCATTGACTCCGGACAAGCTGCAGGAGAAGCCCGGTACCTTTTCCGGTTCAGCCCTACCGGAGAGCTCTTCACCATGCTGAGCTTTTTTGACCAGTACGCATACTCTCACTCTATCTGGGCTCCCGATGGCTCAGCGCTGGTGGTTACTGGTACGGATGGGTTGGAGTCGGGCAGGCGAAACGGCAGTGGTCCTCACGGCGGCAACGTTTACGTGGTGGATGTGAGCAGCGGTGAAGCCCGGCGGATCGCGTCAGGCAAGGTGGCGGTTTGGTCTTGGAACTGAGCAGGGTGGCCAGCAGGGCAGGGCGCGTCTGGAGCGGCGGGTGGGCAAGGGTAGTCTTGGCCGTCCCGGTATTGCTTGCCCTTCTTGTGTTTCCGGCCTGTGGCACGGTGCAGCCGGTGCCGACGGCCACAACGCAGCCCGTTGACCCGAGGGAACAGCTACGGCGGACTATTGGGCAACTGACGGCCCTCCAGTCAGTTTCATTCGACTTGGAGCACCTGGTTGGATCGACCAACCTGTTGCCTGGAATTCTGATGAACCGGGCCTACGGAAGTGCCGTCGTGCCGGGCCGATTTCACGTTGTCGTTGAAGGTGAGCTGCTGTTTCCCCGTAGTTACCTGGAAATACAGATGATCGGCATTGGTGGGAAGTCCTATATGACTAACCTGGTGAATGGACAATGGGAGGAGGTGCCTCCCGAGGCCCTTCCCATCGATCTGGGGAATCTTGGGGTCACACTGGCGGAAATTGTGGAGCAGGTCCAGTCTCCTGAGCTGCTGGGACACGACCAGCTCGATGGAATTGACGTTTACCACATAGGCGGCGACATCACCTCTGAGGTGCTGAAGGGACTGGTCCCCACGGCCGGCACCGGGTTCCCCGTGGCCCTCGAAATGTGGACCGATCAGGAAACCGGAATCCTGCGCCAGGCTCTCATCAAGGGACAGGTGGTGTTGACCGACGTGGTGGACTCGGAGCGGCAGCTCACTCTCAGCGAACCCAATGAGCCGGTGACCATCGAGCCCCCCGAACTGTGAGATACTTGATCCCGATGAATCTCCCTCTGCAATCTGTCGTGGGAGTTTGTTGGGGTTTCCTTGACTTTGCGGCCTGAGGCCGGTGGCGCTGCCTTGACTCGGCAGAACTCCACCTGGGCCATTCTGACCATCACCGCCACGGGAGCTTTCATTACCGCCCTCGACCAGACGGTGGTGATTACTGCCCTGCCCAGCGTGATGCTTGACCTCAAGATCCCCATTACCGAGTTGGACCGGGTCTCCTGGATCATCACTGCATACCTGCTTGGCTACACGGTGGCCATGCCCCTTATTGGCCGGATTGGCGACGTCTACGGCTATCCCCGGGTGTACCAGGCATCCCTGATCGTGTTTTGCATCGGTACCAGCCTGGTCGCCATATCACAGAGCTTCGAGTTCATGATCGGCGCTCGCGTGATCCAGGCCATAGGCGGCGGAGCGACGGTCCCGCTGGGCATGGCGTTGGCCACCACGCTGGTGCCGCCGGAAAAAAGGGCGCTTGCACTGGGAGTGGTGGGCGGCGCCGCTGAGGCGGGGTCCATGCTGGGGCCGGCTTATGGCGGCGCCATCGTCGAGCTGTCCAGCTGGCGCTGGATCTTCTGGCTCAACGTGCCCCAGAGCGCCATTGTTTTCGTGGCCCTGCTGCGTCTGCCCAACCACCGCAGCCCCGGGGCCCGGGTGGACTACCTCGGAGGGGCGTTGCTCATCGCCGCTCTGTTCCTGCTGTCTTTGGGCCTGTCCCGCAAGGACTTCTTTGCCATTGAGTCGCCCGTCCCGTTCATCCTGGCGGCGTCGGGATTGGGAATGGGGGGCGTCCTCGTGGCGGTGGAGCGGCGGACTTGGCAGCCGCTCTTGGCCCAAGTGTTTCTACGCTCGTGGACCTTCCTTCTTTCGAACGTGACGCAGGCCCTCGTGGGCGTTTCGCTGATCCTTGCCATGGTGACCGTGCCGCTCACGGCCGACACGGTGATGCTGAAGGAGCCGTTTACCGGAGCCCTGTGGCTGGTGAGAATGACCGGCGTGATACCCATCGCGTCGGTCATTGGGGGCTGGATGCTACCTCGGGTCGGGGGCCGCACCCTGACCGTGGCCGGACTGCTGATGGTGGCGGCGGGCCTGTTCCTATGCTCCCGTTGGGAGCTAGGAGTCGACGATCCGGAGCTGACATTGCAGCTTTTGCTGGCCGGAGTGGGGTTCGGTCTGGTTATCGCCCCGATCCTGCACCGGGCGCTGCAGGCAGTGGGCGAAGACTACCGGGCCACCGCCGCCTCTCTGGTAACCGTGGCCCGCATGATGGGCATGACGCTGGGGCTGGCAGCGATGTCGGCCTGGGGAGTGGAACATTTCCAGGTCCTGACCTCAGGCTTGGAGCTGCCCCTCCCCCAGGCAGGAGAGTCCGCCGAGGTCATCAACGCCCGCATCGAACAGTACGCCGCCAACGTCAACAGCGCAGGGCTGTCGGTCTTCGGGGCGTTCTTCCGCGCCGCCGCCATCTCCGCGCTGGCTGCCATCCCGTTCGCAATCCTCCGCACGAGGTCGGAACATTCGGAACGCTAGGTGCGGCAGGCAACCGTTTACGGGAAGGCAGGTCAGATCGCTCCAGCAGAGCAGGTCGTATTTCAGAGCGGAAACGCCGCCTCCAGCCGTTGCAACTGCCCGGCGGTTAGCCGCCAGCCCGACGCACCGCAGTTTTCTTCGGTGCGGTCCACGCTGTTGGTCTTGGGGATGACCACCACCGGACCGCGGGTGAGGCACCAGTTGAGGGCCACCTGCGCGGGAGATTTCCCTGCCTCGCGGGCCACTGATTCCAGGGCCTCCCAGCTCCGGCCGTCCCGCAGTCGGGGCCGGGCGGCCAGGGAGCCGTCGGCCAGCGGCGTATAGGCCATCACCGTGATACCTTGCTTCTCGCAGTATGGGATAAGGTCCCGCTCGATGCCCCTCCGCTTCAGGTTGTACAGCATTTGGTTGCAGACGATGGGGTACTTGGACATCGCAGCCTGGGCCTCCTGCACCAAGGCAACCGGGAAGTTGCTGAGTCCGATGAACCGCACCATTCCCCTGTTAACCAGCTCCTCCATGGCTCGCATGGTCTCGGAGATGAGGACACTGTGGCTGGGCGAATGGATCTGGTACAGGTCGATCACGTCCTCATCCAGCTCCTTCAGGCTCTTTTCGGCAGCCCGCAGCACTTGATCGTAGCGCAGGTTGCTGCCCAGGACCTTTGTGGCGATGAACACCTGGTCGCGGATGCCCTGGATGGCCACGCCCACGGTGTCTTCGGTGCGGTACATCTCGGCGGTGTCGATGAGGTTGGCGCCGAGTTCGAATCCGCGTCGCAGCGGTTCCGGGCCGCCGCGGTACCTCCACGTGCCCAGGCCGACCTCTGGGATCATGACCCCCGTGCGGCCCAGCTCCTTATATTCCATCGCCTTTCCTTCCTCTGCGGCCGCCAGACTTCTCATCCTGTCTATTGTGGAAGGGAAACATTTCAGAGAATCTGCGCTTCCGCAGGATTCCAGGGTATGTTATACCAGTCAGGTCAATTATCGCGGGCCGACCCCCCCCAAGGAGTCTGACCCGGAGGAGTCGAAATGGAGTTTCAGGACTACGAGAATTTCGTCAACAGCAATAACAAGCGAGGCGTTATCACCACTTATCGCCGCAACGGCGCCGGTCACACCAGCATCGTGGTCTGCGGTGCGTACAAGGGCAAGGCGGCCTATGTCATCGTGTACGGCAGCTCGGTCAAGGTGCGGAACCTGCAGAACGACAAGCGGTGCACCGTCATGGCGGTCAGCGAGGACTGGCGGAGCTGCGCCTGTGTCGAGGGCACGGCAACGACGATGGACTTCCGCGACACTGACGCGGAGACCATGCGGGTTGAGCTGCGCGAGGTCTTCCGCGCCTGCAGCGCCCACGGTGACCATCCCGACTGGGAGGAATACGACGAAGCAATGGTCAAGCAGGACGCCGTAATCGTCCTGGTCGAGCCGGAGCGAGTCTACGGGAGAGTCCGGGGGTAAGGGTCGGCGCCCTATGATCGCGGAGCAACCCAGGCCCCGCGAGCATAGGGCGCAGCAGGGAGTGAGTTTTCGTGCCGCCCAAAGTGAGGGAAGCAATTCGCATCGTTGAGGATGACGGGTGGTATCATGTGAGAACAAGGGGCGGCCACCGTCAATACGAGCATCCGGTTAAGCCAGAATTAGTCGCCAGCCCGGGAGACTCGGCGAAGACCTCCACGCAGGCCCTTGGCGAAGCATATTCGGAAACAGCCCACGCCAGCAGAGCGTTTTCCTAACCCACTCCCAGCGACGCGTCGGCAAGGCAGACCAGCTCGCCGCGCTGGTTGGTACCCCGGACCCGGCATTCCACGATTTCCCGGTCTCCCTCTCGCCTGTGCCCGGTAACCTGCCCCGCGAACGTCACCCTGTCGCCGCTGCGGAAGGGCGTGATGGCCCGCATCAGTAGCGTTCCGCTGTTGTAGAAGGCCTCGGGCGGGAAGGACAGTTGCAGCATCTGGTCCACGTATGACATCGTGGCCGGGCCCGAGTTGACCGTGCCGCCGAAGATATTCTGCCGTGCGAACTCCTCGTCGGTATGGATGTTGCTCTCGTTCGGGCGCCCCGCCAAGCGGAAGGCGCTGCGCCGGTTGATGATCCCCTGGCTCTCTGTGATGCTCAGTTCTGCCAGCGCCGTCCCTTCCACCGCCGAATCGAAGTCCAGCAATCGCCGGTTATCCGTACGCCCGGAGCCTGCCTCTCCGGTCGGCCCTGGGGCCGCGGACGCACCCGAACCAGCTGGCACCTCCCGCTGGCCCCTGGCGTAGTCGAAGATGCAGGTGTAGTCGTACTCTACTGCCGTCTCGCCCCACTGGTTGACGCCCTCGACGCGGAAGGTGACGAACCGGCTGCCCCGACGCTCGTACTTCTCCAGCGTACTGCGCTTGCCGGTTATGACGTCGCCAGCACCCACGGGCTGGTGCCAGCGGATCTCGCACTTGGCGAACGGAGTCTGCTTCCGGGCTGACCTGGATTCCTCTTGGGCCACGAACCCATTGGCCTCCGCGACCTCTTCGCGCAGGAGAGGCGCGTAGGCCAAGACCATGGTCGGCATGGCCAGCGAGGCCGCAGGGCCGCGGTACCGAGGATCGTAGTCCAGCGCCACGTCGGCGTACCCGGCGATGTTGTGGGAGGTAATCTCCACCACCGTCTCCGTCCCGTACTGCCCCGGCTCCACCGCGTCAAATGTCCAGAGCCTTTCCGCCTGCTCAACCATGATCTGGTTCTCCACGCAGTTGGTGTTTGGTTGTGCTGATTCTGTCCGAGTCCCCTAGCCGTCCGGATGCCTCCGCTGCCCCTACCTGATGCCCGTCAGGTTGTAGGTGTCCGGCGCCGATGTGGGCAGGTGGTCAAGAAACCGCATGATGATTCGCGGTGTGTATGCCGCACTCCAAGAGTCCAAGTGTCGGCTTGCGGCATCAACACGCGCCGGGTTGATTTTTGCAAGGTATTGGGAAACGTCTTCCCTCCGTCTGACGCCCAGGGGCCTAGGTGTAAAAGTTCAGGATCTGGGCGCTGCCCAGTCCCGCTCCCCCCTGAATGGCATCGGAAACTGCCGGCGCTGACCGTTTCCATTCTCTAGCCGCCTCGGTCAGCTGCGAAAAAACCTCCGCCAGTCGCTGCGTGCCCGGAATGAGTCCGGCAGCCTCCCGTAGCCGCCGGCGGCTGTGATGCGCACCAGGCGTTCCGGTACCGAGATCATGTAGCCAGCGAAAAACTGGTCTTCCGCGGCTTCCCGGCCTCGCCTTTCAATCGGGCGGGCTTCCCGATTCTCGGATGGTCCGGCATACGCATCGCCAAAGTAACGATGCCGGTCCTGCTCCCATGGGATGGAATTCCCGGCACTATCCACCTTGAGGCACCCTCATCATAAGACCTTCGTCAACACATACCCAACACCTACCCCTCAGACTACCAAGTCATCCCCAAGTACCCAATCCGCCAACAGCGCCAGGCCATTAGGCGCGCTCCACCAAGGAAAACACCCCCTCCAGGTGAAAGGAGGGGATATCCGGTTTTGTGAACGCTGGGTGAGCCGGATGCCGTTGCGTAGCTGCTGGTTGCTCAAAGCAGGGGGCCTTACACTGCTGAGTGTCTGTGCGCGAACCGGCTACGGTATGATAGGAGCCAAACTACAGCGGAGGCTTGGAAATGAAGGTAGGGTTCATCGGACTGGGAACTATGGGGGCCAGCATGGCCTACAACTGCCTGCAGGGCGGCAATGAAATGGTGGTCCACGACATTCGGCGCGAATCGGCCACCCAGCACCTCGAGGCGGGCGCCGTGTGGGCCGACTCGCCCCGCGAGGTGGCCGAGGCCTCTGAGATCGTCTTCACTTCGCTGCCCGGCCCAACTGAGGTGGAGGCCGTGGGCCTTGGTGAAGACGGCATCCTCGAGGGGATGAGCGAGGGCAAGGTCTATTTCGACCTCAGCACCAGCACGCCCACACTGATCCGCCGCATCCACGAGGAGGCCGCCGCCCGCGGCATTCACGTGCTGGACGCGCCGGTTAGCGGCGGACCCAGGGGCGCGGCGTCCCGCAACCTCGCCATCTGGGTCGGCGGCGACAAGGAGGTCTTCGATCGCTGCAAGCCCGTGCTGGACAGTATTGGCGACAAGGCCTACTACGTGGGTCCCGTCGGCTGCGGGGCCATCGCCAAACTGGTCCACAACTGCACCGGGTACATCGTGCAGGCGGCGCTGGCCGAGGTGTTCACCATGGGTGTGAAGGCTGGCGTCGAGCCGCTGGCGCTATGGCAGGCGGTGCGCAAGGGAGCCCAAGGCCGCCGGGGCACCTTCGAGGGCTTGGCCGAGCACTTGCTGCCTGGCAAGTTCGACCCGCCCGACTTCGCCCTGCGCCTGGCCCGCAAGGACGTGGACCTGGCCGTCGGGGTAGGCCGCGAATACGACGTCCCCATGCGCCTCGCCCAGCTAACCCTCCAGGAGATGACGGAGGCCGTCAACCGGGGCTGGGGCCACCGCGACTCCCGAGTAGCCATGCTGCTGCAGGAAGAGCGCGCCGGCGTGGAGGTGCGCGTCGAAGAGGCCATCCTCAACGCCGTCCTCGAGGAGGAACGGCAGGCGGGAGGGTAGTGTAGTAAAATCGGTTCTCTTTAAACTGCAACCCTCAGATCGAGGTTGAGCTATGGCGGATCGGGCAACTGGAATCAATCCAGCTATGCTTCGCTGGGCACGTGAACAGGCCGGCTACGCTTCTGTTGCGATGGTGGCGGCTAGGTTAAATCGGCCTGTGGAAGATATAGAAGCTTGGGAAACTGGAACCAGGTACCCGACTTGGCGGCAACTTGAGCGGTTGGCGAGAGACTTTTACCATCGGCCAACCGCTCTATTCTTTTTGCCTTCACACCCAGAGGAGCAAGCTCCTAGTGCAGAGTTTCGGCGGCTTCCGGAGACAACCCTTGATGACTTGGAACCAGACACTTGGTTGGCCATTCGTCAGGCGAGAGCAAGGCAAATGGACTTGGAAGAATTGTCACCATTTGACGATTTCGCAGAAAGACTAATCGTTCGGGATCTGGCAGATGACATCTCGGCGGCTGGGGTAGACAGTTTGGCAAAGGCAGCGCGGATGTATCTGGGCGACTCTTTGGATGAGCAGTTTGCTTGGAAGTCGGAGGAAGATGCTCTTGAAAACTGGCTGAATCGTAGGTTGGCATCTCCATGACGGATTATTCGCTTGACACGAACACACTTAGCCAAATTTACCGCTTCTATTACAAAGACCGTTTTCCCAGCTGCTGGATTAGATTCCACAGGATTAGATTCAATAGCTTGATAAGTTCAGGGAGGGCCAGTTCTGTTAGCGAAGTCGAGGCTGAACTAAGGGGGCCAATTGGGCTTTCATCGGCCATTCAGGAGCTAAAGCAATTAAATTCAGGATTTTTCTCGCTGCCCTCATCAGGAGAGCAGGATTTCATCGCTCAAATCTTTAGCATTCCTCTTTTTTTGAACCTGCTTAGTGCCAAGGCCTAACAAAAGGGAACCCGGTAGCAGACCCTTTTGTAATAGCAAAGGCGGCGTCAATGGGGATGTGCGTTGTCACTGAGGAAGTTCGTCGACCTAATGCCGCTAGGATCCCAAACGTATGTGACCACTTCGGAATCGGCTGCATCAATCTGGAACAATTGATGGAGCGCGAGGGTTGGCAGTTCTAGCCCCCTAACCCCCAGGAGTCCAGCGCAGGTTGGGGCGACGGGCGGCGCGGGCCTCGTCGAGGCGGGCAACCGGTGTGGTGTGAGGGGCGCTGCGGACGAGGTCGGGGTCCTCGTCAATTTCGGCGTTGATCCGTTTCAGGGCTGATACGAAGTCGTCGATGGTCTCCTGCGTCTCCGACTCTGTCGGCTCGATCATCAGGCACTCTGGCACTATCAGCGGGAAGTACATCGTGGGCGCGTGGAAGCCGTAGTCCAGCAAACGCTTGGCAATCTCCAGCCCGCCGGCGCCTCGCGCCTTCTGCCAGTCGGCGGAAAAGACCGCCTCGTGCATGCAGGTGCGGTCGTAGGGCAGGCGGTAGACATCCCGCAGTGCGTTCATCATGTAGTTGGCGTTCAGCACCGCGTTGCCGCTGATGGAGCGGACGCCCGCCGCGCCCAAGGTGCGGATGTAGGTGTAGGCCCTCACCAGCACGCCAAAGTTACCGTGGAACCCTGCCAGCTTGCCGATGCTGCGCTCCGGCTCGGTCAGTTGGTAGCCGTCGGCCTCCGTCTCTGAAACCACCGGCGCAGCCAGGAACGGCGCCAGCCGCTCCGAGGCGCACACAGGCCCTGCGCCCGGCCCGCCGCCGCCGTGGGGCGTGCTGAAGGTCTTGTGCAGGTTCAAATGGCAAACATCGAACCCTAGGTCGCCCAGCTTCACCCGGCCCAACAGCGCGTTCATGTTGGCGCCGTCGCCGTAGACCAGTCCGCCCGCATCGTGCACGATGCGGCAGACCTCAACGATGTTGGTATCGAACAGGCCTAATGTGCTCGGCAGCGTGATCATCACTCCGGCAAGGCTTTCGTCGGCCACATCGTGCAGCGCCTCCAGGTCCACGTTGCCTTGGCTGTCCGATGCCAGCTCCACAACCTGGAAGCCAGCCATTGCTGCCGATGCCGGGTTGGTGCCGTGGGCGCTGTCGGGGATGGCGACCTTGGTGCGCCCCGTCTGGCCTTGGGCGTGCAGGTAGGCCTTGACCATCAGCATTCCGCCCAACTCGCCGTGGGCCCC
Organism: Dehalococcoidia bacterium; assembly: GCA_965249355.1. GTDB lineage: Bacteria > Chloroflexota > Dehalococcoidia > Lucifugimonadales > UBA3495 > VXOI01. Next base: position 3,965,652 of record CBDFLW010000004.1, on the reverse strand, counting down.
CGCCAGCGTTGCCAGGCTGACCGCGGGCAGGCCGGTAATCTCCCCCAGAAATCCCTGAAGGCGGTGCAGCAGCTCCAGCGCCCCCTGAGACTGCTCCTCAGGTTGGAGCGGGTGGATTCCCGCGAACCCCGGCAGAAAGGCGGTCTCGTCGTTGATCTTGGGGTTGTACTTCATCGTACAACTGCCCAACGGGTAGAAGTGGGTGTCGATGGAGAAGTTGCGCTGGCTTAGCCCCGTAAAGTATTGCACCACCTCCGGCTCCGATAGCTCCGGCAGGGGCAGGTCGTCGCGGAGCAGTGCCGTATCGGGCATCGGCTGCAACGGCACGTCTGAGTGCGGCAATACGGCTCCGGCCCGCCCCGGCACGCTGCGCTCCATCAAAAGTTTGGATGTGTCGCGGTTTCCGCCTTGACGCATTGCGCGCTTACTCCTGCACCGACGCCAGGGCCGCCGCCAGCTGGTCGATCTCGGCCTTGGTGTTCATCTCTGTTACGCAGAGCAGCATCCCGTTGGGGTAGCGGTCGCTGACGTCCAGCCCGCCGAGGATGTTGCGCTCCATCAGCCGCCGGTTGATTTCGGCGGGCGGAGCCGGGCATTGGGCCACGAACTCGCGGAAGAACGGCCCGCCGCCGTTCTCCGAATAACTCGGTACCGAGTATCCCGGTAGCGCCGCTATCTGCGATGCCGCGTATTGCGACTTCTGGTAGCACAGCTCCGCCACCTGCCGCAGCCCCGACTTGCCCAGCGCCGCCAGGTAGATGGTTGATGCCAGCGCGTACAGGGCCTCGTTGGTGCAGATGTTGGACGTGGCTCGCTCCCGCCGGATGTGCTGCTCCCGGGTCTGCAGCGTCAGCACGTAGCCCGCCTCGCCGTTGCGGTCCACGGTGCGGCCCGACAGGCGGCTCGGCATCTGGCGTATGAACTCCTGCTTGGTGGCGAACAGCCCCACGTAGGGCCCGCCGTAGCTGGGAGGTATGCCCAGCGGCTGGCCCTCGCCGGTCACGATGTCGGCCCCGTAATGCCCCGGGGGCTGGAACATCCCCACGGCGATGGGATCGCAGGACACGACGGCCAGCGCGCCCGCGTTGTGGGCCGTGTCCACCAGAGCGCCCAGGTCCTCGATGCTGCCGTAGAAGTTGGGGTACTGCGTCACCAGGCAGGCTGTGCTGTCGTTCACGCCCGAGGCGGCGTCTCCCACCGTCGCAACCTCCAGGTTCTGCGGGCGGCAGTAGGCCTCGATGACTGCCCGGTAGGCAGGCGATACGGTGTCAAGCACCACGATACGCTCGCGCCGCGCCACGCGGCAGGCCATCAGCGCGGCCTCGGCCAGGCTGGTCGCGCCGTCGTACATCCCGGCGTTTGCGACCTCCATGCCATACAGGTTGCAGATCAGCGTCTGGAACTCGTAGATCACCTGGAGCGTGCCTTGGCTTGCCTCGGCCTGGTAGGGGGTGTAGGCGGTGATGAACTCGCCACGGGTCACCAGCGACTTGACGATGGCAGGGATGAAGTGGTGGTACGAGCCGGCGCCCAGGAACGACGGCCCGCTGCCCAGCGTCCGGTTGCGACCGGCCAGTGCGCCCAGCTCCCGCTGAATCTCAAGCTCCGGGAGGGGATCGGGCAGGTGCAGGGGCGGGTTCCGATGTTCCGCCGGAATGTCGGCAAAGAGCGCCTCAATGGACGCAACGCCAAGAGACGCCAGCATTCCGGCCTGCTCGCCGGGAGTGTTGGGAATGTAGTGCGACTGGAAATGTTCGTTTCCGCTGCCGTTGGCAACACCGCCCGAGTTCATCAGTGCTGCTCGGCCAGATACGCGTCGTATTCCTCCGCAGACAACAGGGAGTCCAGCTCTGTTGCATCGCTCATGGTCACGCGGATAAGCCAGCCCTCGCCGAAGGGGTCTTCATTGGTCAGCTCCGGCCGGTCGTTCAGTGCGGAGTTGACCTCGATGACCTCGCCGCTGACCGGGGAGTAGAGATCGGAAACGGCTTTCACCGATTCCACCTCACCCATCTTGCCTAGATGCGCCACGGTGTCGCCGGCTTTGGGCAATTCGAAGTAGACGATGTCTCCCAATTGGTCTTGGGCAAATTGGGTGATGCCGACCTGGGCGCGGCGGGCGCTGGCATCTTCAACAATAATCCATTCGTGCTCGCGCGTGTAGCTGCGGTCGTTGGGATTCATCGGGGTTCAATGCTCCTTGTGCCAGGGGCTGGGCCGAGCATGCGGGCCTAGTCGCGCCGCCTGGCTCTTGCGGTTCGGGGACGCCGGTAGTGGGGAAGGGCGGTAACGGTGATCTCCTCTAAGAGACCCCGCTTGTTCATTTCAAGAACGGTTCCCGGACGGGAATACTCGGGAAAAACGTAGCCCATGCCCAGACTGGTGTCAAGGGTGGGCGAGTAGCAGCCGCTGGTAACTTGGCCTGCTGGAAAGCCCAGCACGGACAGGGCGTAGGTGGCCCTCGGAGCCGATCTTCCCGGCATCTGCAGCCCTACCATTGTGAATCTCGTGCCGTTTTCCCGTTGCTTTAGCAGGGCGTCGCGGCCGACAAAGTCCTTGTCAAAGTCGACAAACCGCTCCAGCCGTGCCTCCACCGGAGTCGTGGACTCGTCCAGCTCGTGGCCGTGCAGGGGCAGACCGGCCTCGGTGCGCAGCACGTCCCGCGCCCCCAGTCCGCAGGGAACGGCGCCAGCATCCGTAAGGGCCTGCCATACGGCCGGGGCCGATAAGGCCGGGGCCAGGATTTCAACGCCGTCCTCCCCGGTGTAGCCTGTGCGACCGACCAGCACATAGGCACCGCACATACGCGTTTCCGTCCAGGCGAATGGGCGCAGGCCCGGGAGTCCGTCGTCTGCCAGCTCAGCCGCCATTCCCAGGGCGTCGGGCCCTTGGCAGGCCAGCAGAGAGGACTGCATTGTCTGGTCATTCAAAGTCACGCTGTCGCCAAACTGCCGGCCAATGACGAGGCCGAACCAGTCGAGCACACGATGCCGGTTGCCGGCATTTGGGATCAACAGGTAGCGGTCCTTGGCCAGGCGGTAGAAGATGGTGTCGTCGATGACGCCACCCTGCTCGTTGCAGATCATACAGTAGCGGGCCCGCCCGATTTCGAGGCTGACCGCAGAGCCGGTCACCACCCGGTCGAGAAAGTCGGTGGCAGACGGCCCGGAGATGTACACCCGGCCCATGTGCGAAACGTCAAACAGGCCGGCGCCGGTCCGCACCGCCCGCACCTCGGCCAGGATCCCCGATGGGTACTGCACCGGCATATCCCACCCGCCAAAGGGCACCATCCGGGCGCCAAGCGATACGTGGGTGTCATACAAGGCAGTGCGCAGGTTCGCGGAGTCCAATTCTGAGACCCTCAGATGCCGCGCGCTGGATGCGGCTGAATGTGTATCGAATTCGTCACTTCGATGATAAACAACCTACTCTGCTGCCGCAACTTTGGCGTAGTAGGGGGACCAGGATTACGGCGACTGCCGGCGCAACTCCTCTTCCCACTGCCGGGTTCGGGCGTCGGCGGCAATACGGGCTTGGCAGCTCCGTGTCGAGTTGAGCCCCGGCGACGATGCGGGCCTCGGCTTCGTCGTCGTGAGTTAGCAAGTAGCGCTGAGCCACTGGGCCGTACCAGCGCAGTTGGCCGTGCTCCCAGCACAAGTCAAGATTGAGAGCGTCGCTGTGGCCCCAATACCCGACTTCCTCTGTTCCGTAGACGGGAATGGGCTGGTATTCACCGTCAACCGGCCGGTCACCGGCCAGAGCTGCGGGGTAGTAGTCGCTGCCGGTGTTGTCAAATCGCCAGTATTCGGGAATGCCATAGGCGGCGTAGTCCCTGCGCTTTCTTGTGTAGTCGTTCAGGGCGGTATTCAGCGACGCGATTTCCAGGACGAAATCGGGCGGCTTGCCCTGATCGTCAATGGCGTAGCCCCGCCGGGAAAATGCCTCGGTGGGGTCCACGTTGAAGGCGATGAGCAGGTCAGGGTAGCGTAGAGTTTGTGGAGCCAGGCCCCGCTGGAAGGTGTGGCGCACCGGGATATCCCCCATAATCAGGGTGGAGTCCGGGGAGCCGTAATGCCGGGCCAGAGCGGTCTGATGACCTGGGCGCTCGCGAAAGTGAACGTTTTGCAGATCTGTCCTGCGGGGCCGCTCCGGGAATTGGTCCTCCGGGACGTACTTTTCCGGGGTGCGGACCGGAGGGGCGGTATGTTTGGTGGTCATAACGGGCCCCCACGACGTGAGCTAGCGATACTTGGACACGTCAGACTATATCATCTCAGGCGATGAGATGAGAATTTTTCAGCCGAGACCAAATTCCGCTACCCCGCAGGCGCCAGGCGGAAGCGCCAGAGGGCGACGGACAGGAAGACGGCGGCGAACACGACGAGGGCCGCCATCTCAGGCACCACGTCCGAGAACTGCGCACCGAACAGCATGAGCCTGTTCAGGCCGTCGTTGGCCCAGATTTTGATTTCGCCCAACGCCCCTGAAAGCCGTCCTACCTTACTGATTCCGTCACCAGAATGATAAACAGGTCTGCCCGCCGCTGCAACCAGACCGCAACCGGCGGCGGTGCTCTACTCTGCCCGTCGTCGCAGTTCTTCTTCCAACTGGCGCACGCGGGCTTGTGCTTCGGCGGCGTCAGCCTCGGCGGCGATGCGTCCCTCGGCTTCCTCTTCGTAGGTTCTCAGGTAGCGCTGCGCCACCGGGTCATACCAGCGCAGTTGACCGTGCTCCCAGCACAGGTCGAGGTTGAGAGCGTCGCTGTGGCCCCAATACCCAACTTCCTTCGTTCCGTAGACGGGAATGGCCTGGTATTCACCGCCAACCAGCCGGTCACCGGCCAAGCCCACAGGGTAGCGGTCGCCGCCCGTGGGGTCATAGCGCCAGTACTCCTGTACTCCAAAGGCCGCGTATCCTTCCCGTTTCGTGGTGTAGTCGTTGAGGGCGGTACGTGGAGACCCGACCTCCAGAACGAATTCCGGGGGCTTGCCCTGCACGTCCATGGCGTAGCCCAAGCGGGCGAAAGCATGGGCCCGGTTGGCGTTGAAGGCCACCAGCAGGTCGGGATAGAGCAGACCTCTCCGTTGGCTGAGGTTCCATCCCAAGGCCGGCTCGCAAATTACTATGGTGGTGTCTCGGCTCCCCAGGTGCCGGGACAAGGCACTCAGGTGGCCTGGAATTCCGATGTGAATCCAGTTCTGCATATCCTTCCTGGGTGGCCGTAGCGGGAAGAATTCGACCAGCCCGGACGGATGCTGCGCGTCGCGCTTGACGGTCATATCGGGCCTCGCGGGGTGACATCGTTGTACCGTGCGATTATACGCCATCCTATACCTGGCAGTCCCCGCTACCCCGCAGGCGCCAGGCGGAAGCGCCAGAGGGCGACGGACAGGAAGACGGCGGCGAACACGACGAGGGCCGCCATCTCAGGCACCACGTCCGTGAACTGCGCACCGAACAGCATGAGCCTGTTCAGGCCGTCGTTGGCCCAGCCGTGGGGCGTCAGGCGCGCCAGCGACTGCATAAACGGCGGCGTGATGAACAGCGGCCACCAGCTGCCGCCGATGGGAGCCAGCACCAGCGACGTCAGTACCCCGGCCGCCGATGCCGTCCGCACATTGGTGACGAAGCTGGCCAGCAGCACCCCGAAGGCGGCCGACGCGAGTACCATAAGCAGCGAAAGCACCACCACCGCCACTGGCGACGCGCCGAGGTCGACGTTGAACGCCAGCGCCCCCACGATCCACATTACAGCCACCTGCACGACGCCGATGACTGCCCCCGCCAGGAACTTGCCGACGATCAGCGACTCCCGGCGCACGCCGTTAGCCATCAGCCGTTCCAGCGTGTGGGTCTGGCGCTCCCGGGCCAGGGCCTCGGCGCCCATGGCGGCTGTGAAGAATACGAACATCGTCAGGTAGCCCGGCAAGACAAAGTTCGAGGTGTTGAACGGCGCAATTTCGCCCACCTGCTCCACATGCAGGTCAATGGCCGGGCCACTCGTGTCCGACAGGAGCTCCGACATCGCCGCCGCTTCCAGCGGACTGCCGAGCGCCATGACTGCGGAAAGCGTGGCCCGGGTTTCCGTCAACCTCGCCGCGATCTCCTGCGCGAATCCCCTGAGCGCCGCCTCGTCAGCGGCCGGCGTGTCTCCAGCGAAAACTTCCAGCGTCGCCGTTTCTCCGCCCAGGAAGCGTTGCGTGAAATCCGCCGGAAAAGACACGAAGCCGCCAATTTCGCCCGAATCCACCGCTGCCAGGGCATCGTCGTGCGCCATCGCTTCGACCATGCCACCGCCGCCGACGATGATAGCCTCGACGGCCTGGACGCTGATGCCGGAGGTCTCCTGCGTGGTGACAGTGAATCGCAGAGCCTCCTTCGGCGGTCCCACATCCCGCAACGCCAAGGAAAATCCGATGACGAAGATGAATGGCAGCAGGAAGGCAAAAGTGATTGCAGCCCGATCCCGGAAGAATATCCGGGTATCCTTGGATGCCAGCAACAGCGCCTGACGCACCACGGTTTTCATCGGTGGCTATCGGCCTTCCGGTGTGATTCGGAACAGCAGACGGGCGATTGCCAGGCCCACCGCGGCGACGCCGGCCATCACGGCCATCTCGAGCCACTGCTGACCCAGATGTTCCCCTTTGCCGATGATGTTCTGCATCGCTTCGATGGCGTAGGCATTGATGGTTGCCCTGGAAATTGTGTGCATCAGGCTGCCCTCGGTGATCTCGAAGAAGGTGCCGCTGAAAACCACCATCAGGAGGGTGAAGAACACTGCCGACCAGGCGGCCTGGTTGCGGGTGCGGGCTACAGCTCCGATGACCAGGGACACGGCGGTGAAGGCGGCAGCGGCCAGCAGGACGAAGATCAGCAATTCCACGTAGGCCAAGGGGCCGCCGGGACGGAACACGACGAAGGCCAGCGACAGCATCACCACTGTCTGGAACATCGCCCGCATAACCCCGGACAGCAGCTTGCCGATGAATAGCTGGTTTACCCCCAGGCGCGTGGTCATCAGCCGTTCCAGGGTGCCGGTGCGGCGGTCCTCCACCAGGGTTTGTGCCGCCAGTGTCACGGAGAACATGACGAACATGACGATCAGCCCGGGCATGAGGCGGGAGAACAGGCCATCGCTCGAATCCTCGTCTGGCGCCTCGCCGGGCCGACGGACTTCCACGGCCACCGGCGGGTCGGCGCGTAGTGACGCCAGTTGCGCCCCGACCTCCGCCGCGATGCGCTCAGGGGAGATTCCCGAGTCTCCCAGGGCCTGCTGGGTATGGTGGCGCACCCGCGCGTCGGTGGCCATGTCGCGGGCGATGCCCCTCACGATGGCGGCGACTATCTGGCCCGTGTCGCCGCCGTTGCCGCGCTGACGGAACACCAGGGAGGCCGGATCTCCGGTTTCCAGGGCCTCGCTAAAGCCGGAGGGTATCACCACGGCGAACAGTATGGCCGAGCGGTCAAGGGCGGCGTTGGCGTCAGCCTCGGTGCGTTCCTCCACCTCCACCGCCGCCAACGAGTCCAGCCGCTCACCAATTCGCGTGCTTGGGGTCCGCCGTCTAGGTCAACCACGCTGGCTGGGGTGAAGATTTCGCTCTCGCTGCTCAGCGCCCCGTACATCAACGCGAACAGCAGTATGGGCAGGGCGATGCTGAACGCCAGTTCGGCGCGGTTGTTCAGGAACAGCTTGAGTTCCAGCAGTGCGATGTACAGCGGTCGCAGCATATGTATCAGGAACCGCGCACCGGTGCGTCATTCCTGCGGAGGCTGGAACTCAAGGTCTCTCCCGTATGGGAAAGGCCACGCGGCGAGAACGTGCGGATTCCCGCGCAAGCGGAAATTACGGTTGGGGGCAGGAGTGCACCGGGCGAGGTCACAACGGTTCAGTCCCGCAAGCTGCGCCCGGTCAGTTCCAGAAAGACGGTTTCGAGGGTGACCTCTGCTGGATCGCCGATCTCGGCCTTCAGTTCGGCAGGACGGCCAAGGCGGATCAGTTGGCCGTGGTCCATGATTGCCAGCCGGTCGCAGAGGCGGTCGGCCTCCTCCATGTAGTGGGTGGTGTATAGCACGGTCATGCCCTCGTCCCGCAGGCCCTCCACGGTCTCGAAGATGTGGCTGCGCGACTGGGGATCTATGCCCACCGTGGGCTCGTCCAAGAACAGAAGCTGCGGGTGGCCCATGAGCGCCACGGCCAGGTTGACGCGGCGCTTCATCCCGCCGGAGAACTTGTCCACCTTGTCCCGGGCCCGCTCGGTCAGGCCCACCGATTCCAGGTGCTCTGCCGCCGCCGCTTTGGCCTCTCGCCCGCTCAGACCAGCCATGCGGCCGAAGAACACCAGGTTGTCAGTGGCCGACAGTTCCGGGTAAAGCGCCAGCTCCTGCGGGCAGACGCCCACCAGTTTTCGCACCTCGTCGCTTTCCCGCGTCACGGAGTGCCCGCCGATGACCACGTCGCCCTCGTCGGGAGCCAGCACGGTGGAGAGCATGCGAATGGTGGTGGTCTTGCCGGCGCCGTTAGGTCCCAGCAAGCCGAAGATTTCCTGTTTGCGAATGCTGAAGGAGACGCCGTCCACTGCTGTCAGGCCACCGAAGGCCTTGCGCAGGTCGCTGGCGTGCAGAAATTCCGGAGAACCATCGGTGGATTCAGATGCGGCAACCATAAATAATCTGCGGGCAATCAGTGGAGCACCGGATCAGGACGGCTCGCAAGTGGAAGCAAGATTCTCGCTCTCATTGTATAGATATTGGGTCTGAAGTTGTATGAGTAAATGTCGACTCAGTGTCTTTCATTTGTTCCCTCTCCCGGAGGGAGAGGGCGAACTAAAAAACCCTGCATTGCGAATGGCTTTTATGGCGCAGGTATATCTGCGGTGGTCTGGTCGGGGTCGTATCCTACCAGTTCAACAAACCCTCGGCCTGCCAGCGCTGCGCCGCCCCTTTGTCCAGAGGCAGTGACCGCCCCTTCCCAGTAGACGACGGGGAGAATCATGCCGGCGTCGAATTCGGCGTGCGAAAGGACGGGTTCGATGAACAGTTCAATGTCCACCGAATTTATCAGAAGCCGCCACAACGTGGGGTACTCGATATGTGTTTCCGGACTAACCCATGCAGACGTTGCCTCCAAGGAAACACCCTCGCCTGGCACGTGAGTAACTTTGCCGTCCGCGTCGACGAATGTTGCGTAGGCCGCCAAACGCTCTCTTAACGGCGGTGGACATGGTTTTTCAATGCAAACGGACCCCGGCTCGACCGGTTTCCAAACCACGGCCACCATCAGGTCAGATCGGTCGTCCAGCTGCAGGTTTATCCAGTCCCATCCCACGTCCACGCGGGAGATGTTGCCCCACTGGTGGTCCATCCATCCGGAGCCGGACACCTCGCGGCGCCCCTCCGGGTCTTGCAGCCAGCCGTTAAGCTCCATGCGGGTCTGCGAGTAGTAGTAGGTCTCGCCGGCCTCGCCAAGGTCCACCAAGCCCGTCGAGTCGTGCAACACCGGTTCTCGACGGGAGATTGCTTCGAGGTCCAGTTGCCTCCCTTCGAGGTCGAACCGCAGCTCGTAGCTTTCGCCGTCGCCCCGCATGACCCACCCTTCGGCGTCGATGTCCACGCTGGGAGCGGCCGGGTCGAGCGTCGCCAACGCCCCCCGCTCTCCTGCCGCGTGCGACAGGTTCTGGTGGTCCGCCAGGGTCGCATGCAGCAGGTGCGGCGTTCCCACGGGAAGAGTTGGCGATTGGAAGGTCACGAAGTGGAAGCTGAACTCATTCCCTGCCTCGTCCCACAGGAAGCCGTTGAAATACCACCATTCGACTGGTGTCTCGTGCGGCGCCTCGTCCTCGGGCAGCGATACCAGCGGGCCCTCCGGCGTTGGCGTCGGATCGGGAGTTGCCGTTGGCGTGGGTGTGCTGGTGGGCGGAACGGCAGTCGCCGTTGGCGTGTGCGTTAATGTTGGCCTGTGCGTCGGCGTGTTAGGAGAAGTGGCGGCGGGAGCTGTTACGGTGAGCGCCGGTTCCGAACCGCACCCAACAAGCAGGAATGTGAAGATCGCAGAGAAAAGCACCGCGATGCAAACGCGAACGACCTGTTTCCCAAGGGCCCAGGATGGCGGAGCAATCTGAAGCATTGGAGCAGCGTGCAGTATCCAAAACAGAGGCTACATCCATTATAAACCCGGCTGTCTGATATGGTGGTACTAATGAAAGTGCTGGGTATTGTCCCTCTTAGAAATTAACATCATCTGTCATCCTCATCTATACGCCGTTATTCCCGCTACACCGTCATTCCTGCGAAAGCAGGAATCCAGAGCCCGCGTACCCCGTCGCATAACAGTCATTCCTGCCCCCGTCTGTCATCCCGCCCCTCCGCAAAGGGTGCCGTTCTGCTTGCTGGCGATAATGTATACGCAGGACGGTTTCACCGGGACTCTGGATTCCTGCTTTCGCAGGAATGACGGTTTTGAATTGCTTGGCTACGGCACTCAACAGATGTCAATTTCAAAGAGGAGCACTACCCAGTGCCGTTGCCTTGAAGACAGAATGAGTCGCGGTGTTTCTTGCAATGGCAAACACCGCGACTCCACTGTTATCTTTGCCGCTTGACCGGCTGGGCCAGACGTCCCTGCAGCGCTACCTGTGGGTTATCAGTCCCTCGTCCATCAGCGCCTTTATGGCCCCGTCGAAGGCCTCGAGGCTCTGGTCGATGTCGGACTCGGTGTGGACCCCGGAAAGCACGCCGCTGGTCCGGGACATCAGGTCGACCCCCCGTATCTGAAGCGCCTGCCGGAAGTTGGTCTGAATCTCTGATGAAACGCCCTTGAGCACATTGGCGTCCAAGCCCTCGATGGAGCGGGCGCCGAAGTAGATGTGGAAGGTGGAGGACTCACCGTAGACCGCGGCAGACACCTCGTAGCGATCGACGGCCTCCTGCAGCCCGGTTCTCAGCCGGGCGGCCATGGCGTCGGCCTGCGCCTGCATCTCGCCAGTTGCGACGATGCGCAGCGCGGCGTTGCCGGTGGCGGCGCAGTAGGGGTTGGCGTTGAACGTGCCGCCGTGGTAAACCCGCTGAAAGCGGTCGTGGTGCGAGTCGCCGGTCTGCTCCATCACCGCCATGACTTCGTCGCGTCCGGCCACTGCACCGCCCGGCAGTCCACCGGTCAGGATCTTGGCCATGGTACACAGGTCCGGCCGGATGTTCAGCACCTCCTGCAGGCCGCCGGGACTCCAGCGGAAGCCGGTGATCACCTCGTCCAGGATCATCACCACGCCATACTTCTCGGTGAGTTCGCGGACGCCCTCGACGAAGCCCGGCATCCTAGGCACCGTGCCGTACGAAGCACCCGATCCCTCGGTAATCACCCCGGCGATGTTGCTGTCGGTCGACAGCGCGTTCTCCAGGGCGTCCAGGTCGGGCGGCAGCACGATGACCGAGTCCACCGTTCCCTGCGGTATGCCCGTTGACGATGGTACATCGAAGGGCGCCAGGTTGCCTGGCATAACGTAATCGTGCCAGCCGTGGTAGTGGGACTCCCAGCGGACGATCTTTTCCTTGCCTGTGTAGGCCCTGGCGACGCGCATGGCCAGCGACGTGGCCTCGGCCCCGGAGCCGACAAACCGCACCTTGTCGGCACTAGGCATCAGGTTGCAGACCCGTTCGCCCCACTCCAGCACCGTCTCTACCGGCGAGCCGTAATGGGATCCATTGGGCGCCGCCCGCACCAGCGCCTCCACCACCTCGGGGTGGGAGTGGCCCAGCAACAGCGACGCCGAGCCTAGACCGTAGTCGATGTACTCGTTGCCGTCGACGTCCCACTTGCGGGGTCCCTGCCCCCGCTCGATGGTGATGGGGAAGGGGTCGGCAACGTAGCCGTCGTGGCCTGCACCACCCGAGGGAAAGTGCTGCTGGAACCGGGGAAACAACGCCGCAGACTTGGGGTTCCTGCGCATGTATGCTTCACGAATGGTCTCGGCCATCGTATTCCTCCTAATTTGGGCGTATGGTCTGCCGCTTGTGGGCATTGTAAACCCGAAGTCAGCTTCAATCCAATTTTCCCATCTAGTGCTTATCAATTCCGCTATCATGGTCGCCGGGGCGTGGTGACGCGCCGCGAACTGACTTGGTGTGGATCAGAGGAGGATACTTGGCCACGCTTACCAGAGAAGAGATCGAGGATTTCCTGTCCCAGCCCCGGACTGCCCACCTGGTGACGCTGCGGGCATCCGGCACGCCCCACGTGGCGCCCGTGTGGTTTCTGTGGGACCCGGGTGCGTCTTTACGCAAGGGCAAGGCCCTCGTGATGGCCGACTCCGCAGCGGTAAAGGTGCGCAACATCCGGCGCAACCCGGCCGTGGCCTTGTGTGTCTCGAGCCCCGGCCATCCCTACGTGTTCGTTACCCTCGAGGGGGTCGCTGATGTCGGGACCGGTGGCCTGGAAGACATGGTGCGAAGGACCTGCATTCTCTATGAGGGACCGGAGCGAGGGACGGAGTTCGCCGCTGAACTGCTGGGCGACGGGAGACTGGCCCTGATTACCATTGCCGCCGATCGCATCATTACGTGGAAGGAAGACGAGTAGGACGTTGGACCGGCTCCCTGGGGGCCTCTCTCGCTGGGATAGTCCCGATGGCATTGGGGCTCCCGGCCTTGCCGGAGGTCAGGGCGACTAGGCGTCTCGCGGCGGCAGCACCTTGTTCATCCAACCCACCAAGTCGCGAATGACCTCGCCGCTGATCTCGTGCCCCATGTCGTACACATGGAAATCGGGACTGTAGCCGGCGTTTTCGAGATAGTCCTTGGCAGCGTGGGCCGTGGACTCGGCGATCATCTGGTCGTGACGTCCGTGGGCAACAAATATAGGCTGGGTGCGCTCTTCGGGCAGCCGGTGGTCCAGTTCCCCGGCGCCTGGCAAGGTGGCGCTGAGCGCCGCCAGGCCGGCGAAGGTGTCGGACCGTCCCAACCCGCAGCGATAGGTCATGCCTCCCCCCTGAGAGAACCCCAGCAACAGGCAGTTGCCCGGCTCAACCTTGAATTCCGTCAGCACCTGGTCGAAGAAGTCGGCCAGGAGAGATTCGGAATTGGCCACCTCGTCGGGAGTCGAGCCGCCCCGCGGCGTCATCCATCCAAAACCGGCGTGGCCCAGCCCCAGGTTGAATGGTATGGGAGCGTTGGGGCATGCATAGACGTACCCTGTGGGGTTTATGGCAGGGGCCAGCCCCGCTAGGTCGTGCATATTGGCCCCGAAGCCGTGCAGCATGATGATCAGGGGGTATGACGCCTCAGGGTCGTAGTCGTCGGGTAGGACAATCAGGTACCGCAGTCCGGGCCCCTCGTGAATCTCGCCTTTCATACCGACCTCCTGCGGTTGAGCGTCATGGTTCATCGTAGCACGGTATTGAGACGAAATGTGGAACATGGCCTGCGAAGGGGCTATCATTTCTGCAGGTCTGAGTCTGGTTCGTGTCTCGAGGAAAGGGAACGCCGTCATGTCGATCATCTACCACCTGACCACCCGCGAGGAGTGGGCCGCGGCGCAAACCGCCGGAGAATACGAGGCCCCAAGCCTCGCCGAAGAGGGATTCATCCACTGCTCGGCGAACGAGGCACAGACGCTGCGTGTGGCGGAGCGGCTCTACGCCGGACTGTCCGGCCTGCAGGTGCTTGACGTTGACACCGGGAAGCTGCGGGCGGGGGTCAAGCGCGAGCCCAGCCGCTCCGGCGAGATCTACCCCCACATCTACGGCAGGATAAATCTCGATGCCGTCGTCCGGCTGCGCGATTTGACGCTGGGCCCGGATGGCCGGCACTGCATTTCCTGAACATCCAGCCATGAGCGATGCATCGTTGCCGTATTCGAGCGAGGAACTGGCCGCTATTCAGCGCGCCATAGCGCCCCTGCCACCGCCACCGCCGCCGGAAATTGTGGGGGCGATGGAGACGCCCCTGCCTGAGCGGATGCGAACATTCTGGAAGCTGGCCGACCTTGCGCCGGAACTCTTTGACCGCTTGGCCGCCGACCCCTGGGTGGAGGCGCTGTCCCACTACGCCTTATTCCCCCGGGTGCTGGAGTGGAGGGAACAGGGAAGGCCGGTCCCGGAACTGCGAATGACCGGTCGCACCCGCGGGCCGGTCGCAATCCTGCGCTCGGATGAAGAGCGCCTAGCCATCAAGCCGTTCCAGAACTCCAGGGAAGACGAGATCGCCCGCATCGCCGCCTCGGTGGGCGCCGGGCCGGTGCAGTACGCGTCGCTGACCGGTTACCTGGCCGAGCAATTCGCTGAGGGCACCTTCTTTACCGAGCTGCCGCCGGAGTGGCGCGATGCCGACACCATGCGGTCGGTGGGCCAGCAGCTGGGCGGGATGCTGCGGCGCCTGCACGATGCCGGCATTTACTACAACGACGCCACCCTGGCTGATCCCGAGGGCCGTTCCCACCTGATCGTCGCCGTAGACGGAAGATGCACGCTAATCGATTTCGGTGTCTCGCTGCTACTGGACCATCACCCTGAGTACAGCCGGGAGGAGGTCCACAACTTCGCCCGGACGCTGCCAATGTACCGCATCTTTGTCGGCATGGCGGACAATCGCGGCGAGCTGGACGACTTCCTGAGCGAGTACGGGAGTCAGATGGCCCAGGCCAGCCGCGAGGACATCCAGGCGAGGGATCTCAAGTTTGCCCAGCAGGGACTGGCCATTGCCGGCCAGAAATTGGGAAAGGAGATCATTCCTCCCCTTCGCGAAGGCTTTCTCGAGACGTACCGTCCGGCCAGGTAGCAGAACTGCCGCGCGCCGTAAACGAAAATCCCTCCACCTGACGGAAGAGGGACAATCTGCTGCAACGGGCCGGGCGACGGCCGGGCGCCTTACCGCAGCGACTTCATGTATTCGATGATGTGCCGGATCTCGTCATCCTTGACGCCCAGTGTCGCGGGCATCAAGCCGCCGGTATATCCCTCGACGATCCTGGCGTTGGGGTCCTTGATCGACTCGATGATGTACTCGATATCGACGGTGATCGCGCTCCCATCCGAAAGGGGCTCCTCGGCGCCGTAGAGACCCAGCCAGGTTGGTCCGACCAAAGCGCTTCCGTCGGTCGAGTGGCAGGCGTTGCAACCGTAATGGCGGTATAGCTGCTCGCCGAGGGCTGCGTCTGGTGTTACGCCCGGGCTAGGGGAGAATGCTGTTGCTGCGGTGGGAGCAGGACCAGTGTTTTCAGTCGCTTGCAGCTGTGGCGTGGCGGCCGGTGTGGGTGTGTGGGTGGCAGTGGACGCCGGTGCAGCGCCGCAGGCGGCCAGCAACACCAAGAACGCGGAGGCAAGAAGGGCCGCCCAGGGTGAAGCCATTAAGGGCCCCACCCTAGCGCAGTGACTTCATGTACTCGATGATGTGCGGGATTTCCTCGTCTTGGACGTTCAGTGTCGGGGGCATCAGACCCGCTGTGAACCCTTCGACGACCTTGGCATTGGGGTCCTGTATGGACTCCTTGATGTACTCGTCGTTCACGGTGACCGTACTGCCGTCGCCCAGCGTCTCCTCGGTGCCGTAGAGGCCCCGCCAGGTTGGGCCGACCAAAGCGCTCCCGTCGGTCGAGTGGCAGGCGTTGCAGCCGTATTGCTGGTATAGCTGTTCGCCCAGACCTGCGTCGGGCGGACCGGAGAAGTCCGCCACCACCGCTCCGGCAGGTGCGGCCACTACGGGCGCGGTGTAAACGATGGTCGGCACCACCGGGTGCGGGGTCGACGTGGGTTGCGGCTCGAGATCGGGGCAGACGTTCTCACCGTGCTCGCCGCGCTCGTGGTCGAAGTAGCAGGGCGCGTAGGGCGCGTCGTCGGCCCGCAGGTCGCCGCCCCTGATGGCGGTGAACAGCCCGATCAGGGACAGCCCCACCATCAGCGCCAGCGCCATCCCCGCAACGAACGCCCAGAAGAAGAACTTGTTGTCGAACTTCAAATGCATGTAGAACAGGATGACGATGGCGAACTTGATCGCTGACAACAGGAACAGCAGGATGGTGGTTGACGGCTGGCCCAGGGCGTCGCTGATCACCCTTTCCTGTTCGCCAGGAAAATCCATGATGATGATGAACTCGACGATGGTGATGGCAAAGAGCAGTATCGCTATGACGATATACTGCAGGAGGGAGGGGTGCCCGCCGCCGTGTTCAGTTTCGTGAGTTGTTACCATCTGGGGAGCTCTCCAGGTCTTTGGAAGCCGGTTTTACAGCGATAGAAGCATACTTGGGTATGAACCCGCTCGCCCGCTAGTGGCCTGCAGCCACTGGGCCGGTATCAAAGCCGCCCACCAAGTACAGCAGCGTAAAGATTACGATCCAGACGATGTCTACAAAGTGCCAGTACAGTCCGCAGATCTCCACGTCGAGAGCGGTTCCCGGGTGTATGCGGCCCTTGAACGACAGGATGAACAGCGACAGCAGCCAGATGATCCCCAGGGTTACGTGTGCGCCGTGGAACCCTGTCAACGTGAAGAAGGTGGCGCCGAACAGATTCTGGCCCAGGGTCAGTCCCTCGTTCTTGAACAGGTTGAACTCGTAGATCTGGAAGCCAATGAAAATGCCTCCCAGCACCGCCGTGGCCAGCAGCCATAACTTGATTCCCGTCTGGTTGTTATCGTTGGTGGCCGCCAGCGCCCGCACCATCGCAAAACTGGAGCAGAGCAACACGAAGGTGCTGATCGTGGTTACCGGAATGTCGATGATGTCTAGCGGGTAGGGCCCCTGCAGGCTCTGTCCCCGGTAGACCATATAAGTGGCGATCAGGGAACCGAAGAACAGGCAGTCGGAGCCGAGGAACACCCACATCAGTATCTTCCGGTGGTTGAGGCCGGTGGTGGTGTAGTCGTGCCCGACTGGCGCGGGGTGTTCTCCGTGCCCGGTACCGCCGTGTTGCGTCAGGGCCTCGCCGTGGTCGGTGTGGGCCGGTTCTGAGTGATGGGCCGTTTCAGGTGAGTGGGCCAAAGTCCCCGTCTCCTACCAGTCTCTCCTAGTGTCCTTCCTCGGCTGCGGGCGGCTCGTTGCTCCAGCCGATGACTCCGATAAAGGCAATCAGACCGCCCAGGAACGATACGCCGTAGTGCGACAGCAGTCCGCCCGCAATCAGTACCACGCCGGCTGCGGTGATGATGGGCCAGTAGGACGGGCTGGGCATGTGTATCGTCTTGGGGTCAACGGCAGGCTCCGGCTCGGTGATTGGGTTGCCGGCCTCGCGGGCCTCTTCCTTCTCGATCCAATAGTGGTCGCGCCCCCTGATGGTCGGAACCTCGGCGAAGTTGTAGGCCGGAGGCGGTGAAGAGATGCTCCACTCCACTCCCGGTGCGTCCCAAGGGTCGTGGCTGACCCGCCGGGCATTGCGGTTCTGCCAAATGTTGAATGTGAAGACCAGGACGCCGATGAAGATGATGAAATAGCCAAAGGTGGAGAGCTGATTCAGCGATTCCCAGCCGAACTCGCTGGAGTAGGTGTAAATCCGGCGAGGCATCCCGTTCATCCCCACGAAGTGCATGGGGAAGAAGGTCACATTCATGCCGATGAATATCAGCCAGAAGTTCAGCTTGCCCAGCCGCTCGTTCAGCATCTTTCCGGTCAGTTTCGGCCACCAGTAGTAGATGCCGGCGAAGATGCCCATGATGGATCCGCCGAACAGCACGTAGTGGAGATGGGCCACGATGTAGTAGGTGTCCTGCTGCTGGAAGTCCGACGGGGAGACCGCGTGGGACACGCCGCTCAGCCCGCCGATGATGAACAAGAAGATAAAGCCCAGGGCGTACAGCATCGACGTCGTCAGCTCGATGCTGCCCTTCCACAGCGTCCCCAGCCAGTTGAAAATCTTGACGCCGGTGGGCACCGCGATGAGCATGGTAGTGATGGTGAACACCGAGTTGGCGATGGGCCCCAGCCCCACCGTAAACATGTGGTGGCTCCACACCGCCCAGCCCATGATGGCGATGACGATGCCGGAGAAAATCACGAAAGGATAGCCGAACAGCGGCTTCTTGGAGAAGGTCGGCAGTATCTCCGACACTATGCCCATTGGCGGCAAGATGAGGATGTACACCTCAGGATGCCCGAACACCCAGAACAAGTGTTGCCAGAGAATCGGGTCGCCGCCCTCGCTGGGGTTGAAAAAGTGGGTGCCGAAGTTCCGGTCCATCACCAGCTCGATGAGGCCGACGGTGATGACCGGCATCGCCAGAATCAGCAGGATGGAGGTCAACAGCGTCATCCAGACGAACACCGGCATCCGCATCAGCGACATGCCCGGCGCTCTCAAATTGATGATGGTGACCACGAAGTTGAGACCGCCCGCCACCGAGGAAGTTCCCAGCACCAGCAGGCCGAGGGCCCAGAAGTCCAGCCCCATGTTGTCGCTGAACGGATATTCGGTCAGGGGGGCGTAAGAGAACCACCCGGCGTCCGGCACCTGGTTCACGATGAAGCTGAAGTGCATCAGGATGGAGCCAAACAGGAATATCCAGTAGGAGAGGGCATTCAGCCGGGGGAAGGCCACGTCCCTGGCGCCGATGGCCAGCGGCACCACGAAGTTGAAGAAGGCGACGCTCATCGGCATGATGACCATGAAAATCATCACCGTGGCGTGCATCGTGAACATCTGGTTGAACCGGTCGGGCCCGATAAGGTCGCTGTCGGCCGAGAAGAGCTGCGTCCGAATAACGCCCGCCTCGATGCCTGACAGCAGCATGAAAACGAAGGCCGTGGACCCATACAGCACACCAATGCGCTTGTGGTCGACTGTGGTTATCCAGCTCCACAAGCCATAGGTGGCGGAAGATGGGCGGGCCAGTACTTCGGTTATCGTAGCCATCGTTTTGCCGTTCCAGCAACTGGATTCGCGCCGGGCCGTAACGTCCGGCGCGCATATCATTTTAGCGCAAAAACAGTCTAATTCAGGTTGAGCAGATACTCAATCAGGGCGTTGATTTCGTCGTCCGATAGCTTGGCGTCGCCGCCGTCGTCATAAAATAGCGCGTTTTCGTACATCCAGTTCCCAGGTTTGACCTCTTCAGGGTTCTTGATCCAGGCCCGCAAGTTCTCCACCGTAAGGTCGGTGATCCCGGCGGCCAGGGTCCCGCGGGTGCGCAGGTCGGTCAGGTTGGGGCCCGGCACCGCCGCGTTTTCCGCACCAGTCAGGAAGGCGTTCAGCCGGGTCTGGGCTACCGATTCAATCTCCGGACCATTAACCGTGTGGCACAGCGAGCAGTTAATGGCAAACAGGGTCTGGCCCTGCTTGGCGCGCGGGGTGAGGGCCGGAGGCGGGCTGTACTCCCGGACCCAGTCCTGGAAGCCTTCCTCCGTCATTACGGTCACCCGGAACCGCATCTGGGCGTGGGCCAGCCCGCACAGCTCGGCGCACTGGCCGTAATACGTAGCCGGCAACTGCTGTTCGATCATGTCCGAATCGGCCATGAACCACAGGGTGTTCTGCCTTGTCGGCACCACGTCCACCTTGCCAGCCAGCTTTGGAACCCAGAAGCTGTGCAGCACGTCGTCGCTTTCCAGCACCAGCGAGACGGGACGGTCGACGGGGATGCGCAACTCGTTGGCGGTGCTGATTCGCTTGCCATTGCCGTCGGCATCAGGATACTCGAATTCGAAGTACCACTGGTGGCCGATTACGGTCACGTCAAGGATATCACCCTGGTCGGTGGGCGGCTGGTCCAACTCGAACAGAGTGAACACCGACCATATGCCGAGGCCCAGGATCAGCGCAGTCGGTATGATGGTCCAGGTGACTTCCAGCGCCGTGTGCCCGTGGATCTGCGGCGGGCGGGGCTGGCCGGGCCGACGGCGGTACCGGATGACGAGGTAGACCAGAGCGCCCTCCACCAGTACGAAGACGACAACCATGGTCCAGACCAGGACCTCGAACAGCAGGAGTTGCTTCTCGGCTACAGGACCGATTGGGTCCCAAGTCGACTGGAATCCTTGGCTGCAGGCCGCTGTAAGCAGGAACAGGGCGGCCATTACGCCAAAAATGGCCAAACGCCGTGGCTTGAACCAGCGAAGAGCGGATCGCTTGAGGTCGTCGGAGGACATTTCAGGGCTCGTGGGAATGGTTCCCGTTGGGGAATTTAGCCCTCTGAAGGCCAATTGCCCCAATGGTGGACTCCCCTACATTCGATTGCCAACCGAAGTGTGTGCTTTTTTTCACGTACCGCGCGAAACAGTATCACAGGCCGCCGTGGGTGTCAATTGAATCTGCTGCCAAGATCAGGACGATTGCGAAGTAATTGTCTGAATCAGGATATTTCCTATCCTGAGCATCCTTTAATCCTGATTCAGACAAGCCCTGAATCCTGTCCAGCCATGCCGGAAACCCCCTTGCTAAAACTATAGAACGTATGTACCATTATATCCATGCAACACCCCCGTAAATTCTGTACATCCATGTAAAAACCGCGTAAAAACCGCCAATCCGCAAAATGACCGGAAATGACCGGAAATGGCAGGAGAATTAAAAAAATGGAAACCATCAGCTCCCTGCGCCGCCAGATAGAAGCCCTGAAGCGCAAGTACGCCCGCGAAATTGCCGCCGCCGTCCTCAAACCCGTCGCCAACCAAATCACCCGGCTCTGGGAAATCGCCGTAGCCAAAAAACAGCCCAAACCCGACCCTCTCGACTGCGTTCAGAAGGTCGCCCAGGCCGGCTTCCGACTCCACACCTTCATGGCCCTCCACCTATACCTCGAGAACTGCCAACGCAACGGCGGCTTCCCCGACGCCGACGAAATCATCAAAAAGCTCCTGCCCCCCAAACAACCCGTCGAACTGTCCGCCGTCCTCCCCGGCCGCTTCCCCCTCAGGTAGCCTCCATCAAGAAATCCTGTCAGGATTGAGGAATATCCTGAAAATCCCAAAATCCTGATTCAAACAATTACTTTGCAATCGTCCTGCCGCCAAGATGGGGTCTTTCATTTGTTCCCTCTCCCTCCGGGAGAGGGAGAACTAAAAAACCCTGGCAGCCGAGATTGGCCGCTGTATCGAGTGTCAGAAGCTGGATTCGCGCGGTTCCAGGGCCCCACCCGGGCGGAAAGCTGGGGGTGTTGGTACGCCTGCCCTCACAGCCACCAGCGGTAGACGCCGTCGGCCATCATGGCTCCGAAAAGCAGGGCCAGGTAGAGCAGGGAATAAAGGTACAGGTGGCGCGCCGTACGCCTTTCTGCCTGTTGCCGCAATCGCCAGGCGCCCAGAATGAACGCGCCACCCAGCACCGCCGCCGAGCCAACATACACCAGCCCAACGGCGCCGGTGGCCGCAAACGCCAGGGTCAGCGCCACCAGCACCAATGAGTACCTGAAAATGCTGCCAACCGTATTTTCCACGCCGGCTACTACCGGGAGCATGGGCACCCCGGCCCGCTCGTAGTCGCGTTGGATCAGCAGCGACAGTGCCCAGAAGTGGGGCGGCGTCCAAAAGAAAATGATGGCAAACAGGTACAGGGCCGGCAGGTCGAAACTGCCGGTTACCGCGACCCAGCCCACCACCGGAGGTATGCTGCCCGCAGCACCGCCGATGACGATGTTCTGCGGTGTGCTGCGCTTGAGCCAGCCTGTGTATACCAGAACGTAGAACAGGGTAGCCGCGAGAGTGAGCAGGGCGGCCAGCAGATTGACCCAGTAGGATAGCACCGCAAAAGCCGCAACGTTCAGGGCGATACCGTAGAACAGTGCCACAAAGGGACGCACCCGGTGCCCCGGCACCGGTCTCCGCGCCGTCCGGGACATCAGAGAGTCGATGTCCTGGTCCATGTAGTGATTTATGGCATTGGCGCCCCCGGCGCCCAGAGCCCCGCCGACGCAGACCAGCAGCATCGTCATCAGGGCGGGTATGCCCGAGCCGCCGGTGTGGCGGGAGGCCAGAAACATGCCGCCGACGGCGGTTACCAGCAGCAGCGAGATGATGGGCGGTTTTGTGAGTGCCAGGTAATCGGAAAAAAGCTGTAGCAGGACGCTCCGTTCCCGGCGCCCGTACTCGGGGGCCGGATCGCCTGCTGCCTCTACCGGGACGTGATCTACGCCCAGAGTATCTATATGTCCGGTTTGGTCTGCCATATCATCCAGAGTTGCCGGCGCGGCCGGGCTCCCGTGAGTAGCTCAGAATCGCCAGCGCGGCCAACAGGGCCCAGGAGCCCGATGCCAGGGTTAGATGCAGCGCCCGCAGTTCCACGTCGCGTCCGAATCCGGCCCAAATTACGCCGGCTCCCACCAGCGCCTGTGCAACGAACAACGCCGCGGCGGATAGTGACAGCGCCCTGATTAGGGGGGGTTGTGTTCCTCCCCGGAAGCCAAGGTGTAGCGCATACATTACCACCAGTCCGGCGATCAGGGCCACCCAGCGGTGCGCCATGTGTATCATCGCCAGCTTATTGCCGGGGAAAAAGCCGTCCACGTTGTTGGTGCATAGCGGCCAGGTGGGGCAGGCCCAGGTGGCCGATGCCGTGTTGGTGAGGTAGGAGCCCGAAAGCAAAAGGAGGAACAGCGCCACCGCCGCCACCATCGTCAGGGGAGGGAAGAGCCGGGCCCTGCCCACGGCCCACGCCTGCGGCCGCGCATTCATTCCGCCGCGGTAGGACATGATCAGCACCAGCACGCAGCAGGCCATGGTTAGCTCCGCCACGGCGAAGTGCGTCATCACCGTGTGGGCCGACAGCTCGGTCATCACCGCCGCTGCGCCCAGCAGGGCCTGAATGATAACCAATGCGATGGCCGCCGTCGTCGGCCAGAGAATCCACGGCTCGCCGCGGTAACGCAGCCACGCTGCAACGAAGGTGGCGAATACCAGCGGCCCCACCAGGAACGAGGCCGCAATCCGGTGAGCGTACTCGATGACGGCCTTCGTTTCCAGCGGAGGCAACCACTGTCCCGAGCAAAGCGGCCAGTCGTCGCCGCAGCCTAGGCCCGATTCGGTGACCCGGACCACGCCTCCCAGGACCAGCATCGCGAACACGGATATGGTGCTGGCCCAGGCTAACCCGCGGAACCAGCCTTCAGCACCCACGCTTCCGGCATTGAAGCGTCCGCGCACGGCTACGGCCATGCTGGCTTACCTTCGGGAATTGCTGTGAGCGCGGGAATTGCGGTGAGCGATTGCGGGCCGGGTGGCCGCCCGGCCCTGCGTCTCAAGCGAGGTCGAGGCGGGGTAGGGTCTGAAAAGATACGACACTGCCTCAATCGGGTAAACCGCAGGTGAAGGGGATTGGCTAGAGGGCCCATAATCATCCGGCGTCATGTGTCTGGCCGATTGCGATCTTCAGACGGCAGTGGCGCGATTGGAGGATACCGCGACGAAAATCGTATCACCGCCGAAACCGCCTTGTCAACGAAAATTAGCCCGCCCTGAGGGCTATCGCCTTTGAATGGCGCAACCCGCTTTAAAGGGTGAAAGAACCGTCATGCCCGCGAAAGCGGGAATCCAGAAGGGCTGGGAAAAGGACAACGTAAACAGCGCCAGGGTTCCTGGATTCCGGCTCAAGGCCGGAATGACGGGGCCCTGAGACTCGTCCATCAATTCTAGGGTGATGGACTACTAGCCAAACGCGAACGCCCCGACCCGGCCGGAGCTGCAAAGAGAGCAGGACGATTGCAAAGTCAGTGAGCTCGACCGTAGAGCCGGGCGATGGTCTGCGTTGGGCGGAAGGCGCAAGTCTTGGCTCGCAGGGGCAGGGACATCCGGGCTGGAAACCATCCTTCCAGGCGCAGGGCGTTCAGCCCGGTGTTGACCAGGGTGGCGAATATCTCGCCCAGCCCCGGACGGCGCAGCGTATGGACGTCCTCATACCAACTGCGGTCTTTCACGTGATGCAGGCTGTTCTCAACGCTCCAGTGGTTGCGGAATAACCTGAGCAGTTCCTTCGGCCTGCACTGCCGGGAACCCAGGCTGGTCAGCAGATACCAACGCTCCCGGCTCACCTCCCCGGTGGCTATGTCCACGCTCTCCCTCTCCACCATGGCCCCCTGCCTCGCCCCGGGAAATCCCAACTCATCCCGGATGTAGTCGGCCAGTACGGCATCGGTCCAGATGCGCCGTCTCTCGATCACGCCCGCTTTTTTTCCAGGGTCTCCGCCTGCGGCTCCCCAGGTTCCTCCCCGGCAAAACCGTCGGTTAACGCCGCCAGCACCGTCGGCTGATTCCCTTTGACCCGCACCAGGCAGTCCCGTCCGTGGCCGACTATGGCCTGGCACAGGTCCCGCTCCGCATAGAGGGCGTCCATGGTCAGCAGCCGCAGGCCGGGATAGCGCTCGAACAATGGCGCCAGTTGCTCCCGCAACACCCCGGGTTCGTACCGCTTCTCCGATGCCGGCCACTGGGCCAGGCACAACCTCAGGTCATGGGCCAGCACGTTCACCATGACCAGGGGATTCCCGTTGGCGTCCCCGGACTGCCTGGCCCACTTGCCGTCCACCGAGGCGTTCAGTTCCTGGTCCGCCACCATGTGGGCCACCCAACCGGTCAGGGCCTTCTGCAACCGCTGATGCGAGACCCCCGCCAAGGCGCGCGAGATGGTGGTGGCGTGGGGAGGATGGTCCCTGAAGAAACCCCAAGGGCTCCTTCAGAGCCGGCCAGTTCATCCTGGCGAAGAGGGCGATGTGGGCCATGGTGGTCTGACCGCAGACCAAGCCCAGCAGTGTCAGACGCAGAATGGCTTGAAAGGGATGTCTGACCCCTCTGGCCATCCTGGGGTCCGGCACCTGCTCCAAGCACTCGAACAGAGATTCCGCCGCCTCCATATCAACACACCTCCCGTCTCTCTTCCCTACCTTACCTTTGTAAACCTCCTTCTCTGACTTTGCAATCGTCCTGGCAAAGAGAGGGCTGGCTCTCGCCAGATCCGGCGCTTGTCCGTACAATGTGATCAATAGCAAGTTCCGCAGTTCGAGAATGACTGGCCATGACCAAGAAGAAATGGAATAAGCAAAAGCAAAGTCTTCCCGAGGACCACCAGTGGACGGCGGCGCCGGGCAACAAGGTCTTTGTCGCCGACGCCGGAGCTATGCAGTTCGAGGTCCCGAGGAAGTGGCACATCAGCCCGGGCGAGAGCGGCTCCATCCGTTTCTTTGACAAGAAGAGGGAAGAGGACGCCGACATGCGGCTGGAGGTTTCCCTGATCTACGCCCTCAACATCGATTGGAGCGGGCTGCCGCTGCCGATTCTCATCGAAAACGCCGCCCTGTCCGAGGACAGCCGCGGCATTACCAATCGCGGTCCCTACCAGGAACTGCGGCGCGCCACCCTGGAGGCGGCCTGGCTGGAAGTCGACTTCGTTGACCTCACCGAGAACCGTCCGGCCCACTCCCGCATCTGCATGGCTCGTGGCCCCGGCGCCTACGCACTCATGACCCTGGACTTCTGGCCTGAGGACGGAGACCGCGCCCGCAAGGTGTGGGACTCTGCGCTCTCCTCGCTGAAGCTGGACGGCACCAATCGCGGCCGCCTGAATATAGACGGCAGCCTGAAGGCTCCCAGGCTCAGCTTGAATTAGTGCCAGTTCCTGCTGGCCAAGACTAGGGAATCGAGGATCTGGCCGCCCAATGCCACGTCGGCTTGCGTGCAGGCGGCGGACCGTTGAGGGGAGGATCCTCGACCGGTCCGCCGCTGCAAGAGAGTGGATGGCAATGAGGGGAATCCCCCGCGACCCCCTCATCCCAGGAAAATTTCAGGTTGTTGCACGGTCGACAGCTAATCCGGAATGAATTGTGTCGGCCTCATTGCCCGCCCGCGTAACGCAACTCCCTCCGGAAAGACTCTTCGGCATCCATACATTCGTATCGCTTTCGCAGGCCCTCGAATGCCGGGTTCGACGCAGCACCCGGCACCGTCGACCACCGCAGCTCCCGGTCGCGGCAGGTGGGCGCGCAGCAAGGTTCCTCGGATAATTCTCGCTGTCCATTTCGCCCGGCCCGACAATCCACATCAGCGACTTGCCGAGAGTGATTAGTTCGCGGGTGCTGGGCGACGCTATTTCCATGGACACTCCTGTCTTTACTGGTCCTGCACTGATCGGGCTGTGGTCCCCTGGGAAGGGCAACAAAAAAGCTCTGCCCCCAAGGGAGCAGAGCGCAAACAATCCAAAGCATGCCGGCGCCTTTCCTCGAAGGCCGAAACATTGCCGGGAGCCGTAGACCGGACTCGTCCTGATAGCCGAGAGCTATCTGGACCTACCGTTGCGGGACAGCGCTGGACTTTGACCAGCTTCCTCGTTTAACCCCTTTGAGGGGCACTTCCGGCGGTTGTGTATTCAGTTGTTAACCGCAATGCTGGGCATCGCGCACCGGAATAATGCCCGAACCGCAGTCGGCTGTCAACCGGGTCCTTATAGCCGCCCGGGGCAACCCTGGATTCCCGCGAAAGCGGACAAGACGGGGAGAGGGGAATCCTGCTCCTATTCCGCGTCTAATCCCCTATGCAACGATAACCGCGCCCCGCCGTCATTCCTTTGAAAGCAGGAATCCAGAACCCCCGTGGGAGGGTCAGGGCGGGGGTTAAGGCCCTCAGCGGCCAAACGGTAAGGGGCTCTGGATTCCTGCTCAAGGCCGAAATGACGGTTATGCGCGGGAATGGAGAGAGCGCGCTGGGCTCTGGATTCCCGCTTTGGCGGGAATGATGGGAACTTTGTGGCCTGTACTGGAAAACTAATAGGGGCTGCGGATGAGCCCGGTTTTATTAGATCTCCCTCCCCGGAGGGAGAGGGAACAAATGAAAGACTCTGGAGAATGAAGCGCCTTTCCTGCACATGGGAACGATTTGTGTTAATTTTTTAGGTGGTTGCCCGGTCAACTGGTATGACGGGCAAAAATTGTGAAATGATTTAGCTGAAAAATGTCCCAGGTCTTGGTGGTGGAAGACGTGGTCAAACGGTACGGCGACATTGTTGCCGTCGACGGTCTATCATTTTCCGTTGAACGCGGGGAGATATTCGGGCTGCTGGGACCGAACGGGGCAGGAAAAACAACGACCCTGGAAATGGTTGAGGGGCTGATACGCCCCGATTCCGGCCAGGTCTGTGTGCTTGGTCTGGATGCGGCAATCCACAGCCGCGAAATCAAGTCCCGGATCGGTGTCCAGCTGCAGGCGTCCTCCTACTACGAGTACCTCAGCCTTCACGAAATCCTCGCGCTCCTCGGCAGCTTTTACCCACGCCGCGTTCCTCCAAGCGAATTGCTGGAGCAGGTCGGTCTGGCAGACAAGGGCCGACGCCGGGTGCGACAGCTTTCCGGCGGGGAGCAGCAGCGTTTCGCCCTGGCCGCCAGCTTGGTAAACAACCCGGAGCTGGTAATCCTCGACGAGCCCACCACCGGGCTAGACCCGGTCTCGCGCCGCGACCTGTGGGAACTGGTCGGCCGGGTGCGCGAGGGTGGGGCTACCGTGATCGTCACCACCCACTACTTGGAGGAGGCCGAGGAACACTGCGACCGGGTTGCCATCATCAGCCATGGCCGCCTGCGGGACAGTGGCCCACCCCGCGAGCTCATCGGCCGCGTCGAGGCGTCTTATGCCGTGAAGCTGGTGATGTCGGGTCCGCTGACGAGTGAACAGCTGGAATCCCTGTACCTCAATGGAGAAGCCCCCCTTAATGTCGATGGCAACGCTTACTTCCTGCGCCTCGACAGCTCGCCGGAAGCCCTCCAGTACCTGCTGGACCGCGTCTCGCAGACCGGTGTCGCTCTGGAGCAACTGGAGATCACCCCAGTTACTCTTGAAGATGTATTCATTGAACTGACGAGCAGCTAGATACCAAACCCCGGTTGTCGATTGGCCTGCGGCCCCAACTCTGAAGACCCGTTATTCCCGTGGAAGCGGGAATGACGGCACGATTCAAAGGGCGGACTCGAGTCCGTAGAGACATAGTACGCAATTGTTGGCGATCACCCTGGCCAACCTCAAGATGATGACGCGGAACCGGCAGGGCCTCTTCTGGGCCCTGGCGTTCCCGTTGCTGCTGGTCGTGGTCTTCGGACTGTTCGACTTCCGGGGGGTTACGCCCACCGGTCTCGCGGTGGTCGACTTCTCCGGCGGCCCTAAGGCAGAACTCCTGAGGGAGCGATTGGATGGCATCGCTTTCCTGGAGCCGGAGGACCTGGACGCAGAGGCCAGCGGCGCGCTTGACGAGGCACGTCTGAGGCTGGTTGATGGCGACCTCGGATACCTTTTGATCATCCCGAACGGGCTGGATGACCCGGCGGCGGAGAACAGCGCAGGATCCGTGGAACCGGTGACGCTGGTTTACGCCACCCGGAATCCCGAACGGAACCAGCTCGTGGAGGGTGCCGTCCACAACCTGGTCATCCAACTGCGCTCGGCAGGCCTGCCGGTCCTTCCGGAACACCTGGTTGAGTCGGAGGTCATAGAAGCTCCGGAGGTCGAATACTTCGACACTGTGTTGCTGGGCCTGCTGGGGCTGGGGATAATGACCAACTCCATAATCTCCATCGCTGTGCGCATCAGTACCTACCGAAACCAGGCGGTGTTGAAGCGGCTGCTGGCAACCCCACTGCCAGTCTGGAAGTTCTTTGCTGGCGAGATCATCGCCCACTTGTTGCTGGCATTGGTGCAGGCCCTCATCATCCTGGGCGTAGGCGTGTTCGTCTTCGGTGGCGACATTCACGGCAACCTGGGTTGGGTACTGGTCATCGTCCTGCTCGGTGCGGTCGTGTTTCTCAACATCGGCTTTATACTTTCTGCGTGGGCGCGCAGCCCGGCGGCAGCGTCGGGGATGGGCAACGCCGTGGCCCTGCCCCTGATGTTCCTGGCCGGGACCTTCTTCTCCACCGCGTCGCTCCCGTGGTTGCTGCCTTACGCCGCGATGGTACTGCCGCTCACTCCAATGCTGGACGCCCTGCGCGATGTGGCAATCAACAGCGCGCCGCTGTGGGAAACCTGGCCGCAGCTCGCCGCTCTCGGCGCGTGGGCCTTGGCCACTGCGCTCCTGGCGGTGCGGGTGTTCCGGTTTACCTGAACCTTGCACCCAACTGGCCTGGCAAAAAGACCGTGGCGGGGCGTTTCAGTCCGGTTCAGTCCCGGAGGGCGGTGGCGATGAGCCTGCCGTCGCGCTCCTCGTAGCTAACCTCGATGGTCTCCCCCAGCACTTGATGGAGCCGCAGATGCGCCCCGTTCTTCTCCAGCGGCCCGGTTGTGGCGAAGGTCCAGACCCGCCCATCGCCGTCGCGGACGCGCAGCGTCTCGATTTCAACCAGGTCGCGGTCCGTGGCCTCCACCACCACGCCCCGCACCGTATCCGGCGCTCCGCCGCAGGCCAAAATATAAACACAAAGCGCACAGAGAACACAGAGATACCGCATTTTCCTTGACAGTCTCAAAAGACTCTGTGACCTCTGTGCGCTCTGTGTTTAATTCCTGTCAATGACTTCCAAAAGTGCCTCCTCTATTACAGGGGCCGGGGTGTACTGCTCGAATTTGGCTCGCACGATGCCGCCCGCGTCGACCACGAAAGTCCACGGCTCGGTGGGCAGGCCCCACTCCACTACGGAGTCTACCAGCCCTCCGGTGGGACGGCCGCCCTCGATGAGGTGGGGGTCTTTGAAGACCTCGACGTGGATGAAGTTGGCCCGGCCCGCGTACTCCTCTCGCAGGCCGGAAAGCTCCTGGACCTGTGGGCCGCAGGTGAAGCTGACGCAATAGGCGGGCGTGGCGAACAGCACGACGAAGGGCTTGGACTCGGCCATCGCCTCGTGGATCGACAGGGCGTACAGACCTGGGTCCGGCTCCCCGGCGGTGGTGATGTGGGACAGGTCTTCAACGTCGGACGCCTTGGGCGTGATACTGGCGGGGGCCGGATCGCCGAGGGCGGGCGTGTCGCTGTTCTCCTTGACCGGGAACGCCGATGTTGCGACAACCGCCGTGCCGAGGGGCGTCGTCGTGCCGTCGGGCGTCGTAAACTCCGCCTCCAGCTCCCATGAGCCGGCCACGTCGAATTCGGGGTAGGCAACGAACACCCCCGCCACAGTGGGCCAGGCCATGAACTCGGCGGTGAGCGTCTGCCGGGGCTCGCGCGCGTCGGTGTCGGGCGGCAGGAAGAAAGTGCGGACTGTGGCGCTTTCGGCCCGCAGCGGCGTCCCTTCGCGGGTAACCACCCCGAAGGCCAATCGTTCTTTGCCTACGGCCAAGTCGCTGGTGATGACCACGGCGGCATACTCGGGGCCGCCGAACTGCTCCGTCGGCGGGATTATGACGTCATCGGTGCCTGAACCGCTGCAGGCCGCCGCCAGCGCAATGAAGCAGACCGCCATCAGCAGGGTGAGGGCGGAAATTCTCAGCGTCAAAACAGCGTCAGTAGTTGATGGCGCTTACCGCGCCACCCTCTACCCCGATGGTCTGTCCGGTGATGGCGCCGGCGCGGTTGGATACCAGGAACAGAATGAGGTCGGCAATATCCTCCGGCTCAACCATGCGGCCAATGGGGATTTCGGCCACAGCACGGACCTCTGCCTCCTCCAAGGTGATGCCGGCGTCACTGGCGCGCCGCTCCAGCAGCATGGTCTGCCTCGGCGTGCGGGTGGTGCCCGGGTGGATGCAGTTCACCAGGATGCCGTCGGCGGCCACCTGGTCGGCCAGGTTCTTCGCCATGTTCGACACCGAGGCGTTGGTCACCCCATTGCTGTTGGTCAGACGACTGGCCGACCGGGCAGCCATGCCGCCGATGTTGATGATGCGCCCGCCTCCTCGCTCCCGCATGTGGGGGATGACCTCCCGGGCACAGCGGACGTAGCCCATTATTTTGACGTTGATGTGGTTCCACCAGTCCTCGTCGGCCAGCTCCATAAAGGGCGCGGCAGTGGAGTTGACCGCATTGTTGATCAGTATGTCCACTCCGCCCAGTTCGGCGACAGTGGCGGCGACCAGGTTCTTGATGTCCTCTGCGACGCCGGTGTCGGTGCGAACGGCCAGGACGCGACGGTCCGTGCGGCCACGGATTTCGGCGGCCGCATCCTCTAAATCCTCCACACCGCGAGCGCAGATGGCGACATCCACGCCCTCCTGCGCCAAGGCCATGGCGGTGGTCCGCCCGATGCCCTTGCTACCGCCAGTAACGATGGCGATTTTCCCTTCGAGTCCGAGATCCATGTGATGCTCCTGGGTGTCTGTTTTGTCCCGGGATTGTAACCTACGATTCAATCAACAATGCTACCCGGGCACGCAGCAGGCGATCAGCTCAGCCGCGCTGGGTGCGCTGTCGATGGCAGATACGGCGGATACCAGGCTATCCAGTTTCGCGATCGGCCAGTCCATCTGGGGAAAGAGCGGTTTGATGCGGTTGGCCACGGTGGCGAAGTCCCACTTCAGCTCGTCGCCGGTGAACTCGTCGCTGTATTCGTCGCCGAACCGGGTGCGCACGGTGATGCGCGGGGCGAAGGAGCCGCGGGTGCGTTGCCCGATGACCTCCACGCGCTCCTGCAGGTCCATCACCTGCCGGTCCGTTTCTTGATCACTGGGGTCAGCAGAGTCCGGGTTGATAGCCGCCCGGCCCGCCTCTGGGCCCGGATCGAGGCGTTGCCGCAGTGGCGGGTAACTGCCGTGCGTCCAAGTGTAGGCCGTGAAGTAGTGGGTGCTGCCCACGCCGGGCATCCGGCGGTCGGTATTGGGGAAGGCCGGCGACGGGTAGGTGGTCTCCAGCCAGTTCATCTCCACGTGGATGGACTCTACGTCGTCTGGCGAAATGTCGTGGGAGGCGCGCATCCGGGTGGTCAATTCGATGACCGGGCAGTTGTAGCCCGCAGTAGGGTAAATCTTGGGCGTAACGTGCCTCAGTTCCCACCGGTCGCCCAGCCCCTCGACAGTCGCCGCGAGTTCGGTGTTGCCTGGGCCGCCGTCGCCCGGTGGATTCGACGAGAAGGTATAGGACAGCTCGCCCCGGTTGTTGCCGACGAAGGCGTTGTAGAAACCTGCGTCGCCCTCGAGGCAGGTCTCCGAGCCGCGCAGGTTCTCCCGGGCCAGCAGCGCGGCCATGATGCCGCTGCGGGTGGCGTTGGGCTCGTGGTACAGCATTTCGCGGCCGCTCACCCGTGGCCCTTCGGTGGTGCCTCCGGCGAAGGTGCAGGCCAGGGCCAGCGCGGTGACCGTCTGGTCCTCGTCCAGTCCCAGCAACCTGGACGTCGTCACCGCCGCTCCCAAAGTGCCGTAGACCGGGCTGCACCGGAAGCCCCTCGCCTGGGTCGCAGGGATGAAGTCGCCCGCGATGCGTGCCTCCACCTCGTAGCCTGCCGCCATCGCCGTCAGCAGGTCAGCACCGCTGGCATCCGACAGCTCGGCGGTGGCCAGCGCCGCCGGGATGATGCAGGGTCCTGGATGTATCAGCATCCGGTAGGAGTCGGTCTGGTTGGTGGCGTGCATCAGCTTGCTGTTGGCGAATGCTGCGCCGCTGCGGGTGGCACGGGCACCGTCGGCCAGGACCGTCGCGCCGGTGGGGTTGGCCTCCTCCTCCTTGACCAACTCGATGGCGGCCTTTCCGTGAGCCGTCTGGGCTCCGATCAGCGAGACGAACGTGGCGTGCAGAAGCGACGCCTTCAGCTTGTCAACCACCATCGAGGGCAAGTGCGAGTATTCCAATCCGGCCACGAACCGGGCATGAGTGCGGGCGAGGGCTTCGGGCATGGTGCGGCTCCTAGGCAAAGAGTTACCGATGCTGGCGCATAAGCGCTACATACCGGCTGTTTTCCTGCTCGAAATGACGGTCACTGGTGAGAACAAGGGTAAGACTGCGCTCAGCCATCGTGTTCATGGAAATACAGTCCACCAGGCTATAACCCTTGTCCATGCAATTGCGGTAAAGTGCAAGTCCTTTGGAGGATAATTCGGCACTTTGCGGAATGACCGTTATTGCGGTATTTCTTTGAATAACCTCAACCACCTGGACTCCAACTTGGCGCATATATCCATTCCCTGACACGCTGTCTAGGAATTCGGTAATAACCTCTTGCGTGGTGACAAGGTAGAGCGGATGCCCCAGCCGACGCTCGGCGGCCAGGGCAGCGCGGTGCCATTGGTCCTGCCGGAAGTGCCGGCCCAGCCAGAATGAGGTATCGGCGA
The DNA here is from genome assembly GCA_965249355.1 of Dehalococcoidia bacterium. Lineage (GTDB taxonomy): Bacteria > Chloroflexota > Dehalococcoidia > Lucifugimonadales > UBA3495 > VXOI01. The sequence continues at coordinate 3,932,579 of CBDFLW010000004.1, read as the reverse complement.
ATGCTTGCGGCATCATTCACCTTGGCTGCATTCGCCGTGGCGGTGTGCGAGGTGACGTTCCACAAGATTGGTGGGCATTTCTTCCCAGAACTCTTCCGGATAACTAGCAATAAGCGCATCGAACATCTCCGTGATGGAGGGGGCGTTGGGGTCAATTTCCCTCGGGGCGATGGCGTATATGATGCGTTCGGATTTCACCACTCGCTTCAGTGTGCCGTCGGAGCCGAATTCTCCGGTGCCGGACACCTTGACCAACTGCTCTCCCGTGCGTTTCAAGGCTTCAATCACCATGTGCCTGGTGTTGTCGGTGTAGGGCGCAGTCACCCGCAGGCCGTCGTCCGTCTTCACTTTGAAGGTGCGGCGCTCGGTGTCCATCTGAAACACGTTCCCGGTGATTTCCACTTGCTCCCGGTGCGATTTCGTCTTCATTTCGCGCTCCGTACTCCGCGTCTCTCAGGTCAAGTCCCGAAGATATGGCCGTATCGCCAGCTTCATCACCGCCAGCAGGAAGACGGCTCCGATGATGCTCAGGAGGATCAGAATGTCGAACTCCCGGCTGGCCATCCCGAGGGCAGTGCCGGCGGCAGGCGGGTGTTCGGTGTTGGTGATGGCCATCAGCAGCATTGCTAGGCCGACGGCGAAGGCGTAACTGAGGTTGTGCAGGACCTCCGCGTCCAGCAGGAACGTTTCCACGGGCCCAAAGAAAAGCATAACTGAAAAAAGCGAACCCAGTATCAGCGCCACTCCATGACCGCCCACCACCGACCGGATTCGCGCCGTTCGATTGGAGGGAGCGATGAAGATGCCCAAAACGCTGGAGGCCAAGCCCGCTGCAATTGCCGCTGAAGAGAGGGACTGCACAAAAGTCAGGATCGCCAGCATCACCGCGGTGGCCAGCATTGCCTGGAATATAAAAGCCCACGGATACTTGGCGAATCCGGGGTCGCGCCAGCCCCATTTGTCTCCGGTCTCCGGGTCCCGACCCGAAAGCAGCCGCAGGAAAATCAGGCTGTAATCCAGCGGCCGCTGCCGACGTCTCAGCAGCATTCCGGCCAGCATTATCGCGGCCATGCGGCCGCGGCGGGACCTGCGCCCCCGTCGGCCCCAGAAGATCACGAGCTAGAGCGACCGCACCCAGTCGAGCCAGACTCGGGCGCAAGCCGTGGGCAGGATGTGCTGCACAAAGCCGGTGATGCCTGGGAACACCACCCTCTTGCCGTTGGGGAACAGGTCGGCAGCCCCGCGAAAATCGCCCAGCACCTCCTCCCGCAAGCTGGCGGCAGCCAGCACGAGCACCGGCGTTTGCACGTTCCGGAGCAGGGGCCCGAGGTCGCCGCCGGCATTGGCCTGGAAACCTTGCACCACGCGGGCCGGGGTCGCTTTCATCTGGTCGGCGTACCAGCGGATGTACTCCGGCGGCACGAGGTCCGGGTCCAGCCGCCTGCCGATGGAGTCGTCCACCCAGGCCTCGATGCCTTCCCGCTCGATCAGGCCAGCGCTCTCCTGGTGATGTGAGTCGAAACTGGTGGGCGACGTGCAGACTGTCAGCGAGAGCAACCGCTCCTGGTGCCGGGTGGAATAGTTCATGGAAATGGAGCCGCCCACCGTTTCACCGATCAGGTGAAACTTGTCCAACTCCAGGCGGTCGATGACCTGCTCCAGGTCATTGGTGAAGTTGTCCAGTGTCCATGGGTAGCCCGGCTCCGGCAAATCCGACTGGCCCATGCCCCGCATATCGAACCGGATCACCCGGTAGTGCCGGGCGATGGTGGGCACCCAGCCGAACCACATCCGGTGGTTCTTGGCCATCCCATGGTGCATCAGCACCGTTTGCGGCGTGGTCCATGGGTCAGTAAAGTCGTCGACCGTGTAGAAAAGCTCGGTCCCGTCGTCCAGTTGGAGTTTCATAGCGCCTCCGTGCCGTCCGGCTGCCCGCCGGTGAGGATGAGGACTGTTCCCGGACTACCGGCGATGTCAGTCTGACGGCGCCGGCGCCAGGCCCTGCTCCACGAACACCGAGCGGGCCACGCGCATGGCCGTTCGGGAGTTGGTGTAGCTGCCGTAAAAGACCAGTTGGAAGAAAAGCTCCATGATCTCGCCCGGCGATGCCCCAACATGGAGCGCTCCCTCGATCAGCCGCCGGATCTGCCGGTCGTACTGGCCCTGCACGGCCATGGCGGAGAGGCTGCAAAGGGCACGGGTCTTGGCGTCCAGGCCGGGGCGGGCGTGGATGGCGCCCCAGTGGTACTCCTCGATGAACCTCTGCACCTGCATCTCCACCGAGTCCGGGTCGTCCACCGGGTACAGGGGCGGTTCGCCCATCTCCTCGTCGTAAATCCGCAGGCCGTTCTGGTGCAGTTCTTCCACCGTGCGGGTGGTGTCGTAGGCCCGCGTGGGGGTGTAATCGATGCCCTGTTCCTCGAAAATGTCCTTGGTCAGCTTCATGGCGGTTTCCACCGACGGAATGCCGACCAGGAAGGTCATCTGCATCACGACCTCGACTATCTGATCGGGGGTCACCCCCAGGTTCAGGGCCCGCTCTATATTGCGGCGCAGCAGAGGCATCTGGCCCAGGGCAGTGAGGGCGGCCACGGTACACATGCAGCGGCGTTCGGTGTCCAGACCCGGCCTGGTCCAGACGGAGCCCCACAGGGCCTCATCAACAATTCGCTTCAGGTCCGGTGCGAGCTGGTCTATTCCTGGAAGGGCGTAGTGGCTCTGGTTCCCTCCGGCCAGGCGTTTGCGCATCTCTTGACCACGATTAAAGCGGTCGTCCAATGTCTCCAAGGTCTTGCTCCTCCAAGTCCCCTGTCCAAGGGGTGATATTGGGGATGAGGGGGGTGGCGCTATATGGCGAAATCACCCTCACCCTGCCCTCTCCCGCGAGGGGGAAGGGGTTCTCGAGCGAGATTATCCTGCCGCCGCCATCACATCCTCGGCGAAGCGGACCATGCGTTCCTCCGTCTCCGAGTGGTGGGGACTGCGGAAATCGAAAATCAGGTGGGTGACGCCCACTTCGGCGTAGGCGTTGATGTCCTGTAACACGGCGTCGGGCGGGCCGGAGAAGCGGCGGCGGCTTCCGGCTTCGTCGCTGGCGGCGTCGTAGAGCGGCGCCTTCATGGTTACTTCTATCTCTGATGGGTCCCGGCCCGCGCGCTCTGCGTGTCGATGCAGGTAGGCCAGGTTCTCCGCCAGCTCCTCGGGTTCCAGGGGCGCGGCGGGGATGGCCCCCACCGGATGCCAGGCGTTTCCCAAGCGGGCGGCCCGGCGCAATGCAGCCCGGCTCTGCCCCCCAATCCAGATGGGTGGATGGGGCTGTTGCACCGGCTTGGGAAGGAAAATTATGTCGGAGAACTGCACGTATTTGCCGTCGAAAGACGGATTGTCAGCGCTCCAGAGCTCAATGAACGCACGCAGGTACTCGTCCGTCGCCGCGCCCCGCTCCGCGAAGGGAGGCGCATCCAGCAGCTCAAATTCCTCCTCCATCCACCCCACGCCCGCACCTACGATCAGGCGGCCCTTGGACAGCATGTCCAGCGTGGCCAGCATCTTGGCGCAGAGAAGCGGGTTTCTGTAGGGCACGATCATCACGCTGGTGACCAGCTTGATGCGCTCGGTAACGCCGGCCAGGAAAGCCAGGGTCGTGATCTGCTCAGGCCACTCTCCCGCGCCCGAGTTGCCGCCAGCCAGGATGTTGCCGGTTGCGCTGTACGGGTACACCGAGTCCACCTGTCTGGGCATCAGTATGTGGTCCGGGGCGACCAGGCAACTGTAGCCGAGCCGGTCGCCCAGCTGGGCGATGCTTGCCAGGGCATCCGGCTGGGCGCCTTCGCCACTGTTGGGCAGATAAAAGCCGAACTGCAAAATGCTCCCTCCGGAGGGTGATTTCCCGTTCAGATTTTAGCATAAGCCGTAACGGGAACGGTTGCCCGCAACATATGTCAACTGTCCTGTTGCTTGCGTGTATCCCGGCCTTGGCGATACCCAATTATGGCCGCGACTCGTCCGGTCCGCCGGTGGCCGGCAGACGCCGGTGGCAAGTAGAATGTGCGGTATGCCGGACGGGTGCGTCTTACTCGCCTGGGGCCCGGCAATATGACCCGAGGTGGCGATCATGGTTTTGCAGCAATTCATCCGGGAATCCTTTGAGGTGAACTGGGAGTGGCTGGAGCGATATCTGGAAGGACTGACACAAGAGGAGATTGAATACAGGCCCAACGACCAATGCCATTCCATAGGGTTCATCGTCTGGCACTATGGCAGGGCGCTGGATATGTGGACTCAATCGCTGGCCCGCAAACAGCCGCAACTATACGAGCGGGAGTGGGCCGAAAGGCTGGGGTTCGAGCCGGAGGCCATGAATGTGGGGTTCGGCTACAGCGCTGAGGACCTCGGGAACTGGCGCTGCCCGGACAAAGCACTGCTGGTGGAGTATGCCGCCGCCGCCCGGGACAACCTGCTGGGATTCCTGGGCGAGCACAACGACGAGTCGCTGGCCAGCACAATGATGACCAACCGTCAGGGTGCCGAAATCACCCTCGCAACCATGTTCCGTATGCTGGTCTGGGAGGTTAACCAGCACGGCGGCCAGGCCGGGTACCTTCGCGGGATGCAGCGAGGCCTGGGAAAGTAGAGGACCCTAGGCGCCAGACCGTCGGCGCAGTTCCTCTTCCAGCTGGCGGACCATCGCCTCAGCGGCGTCGCGGGCGGTCTCGGCAGCACGGCGGGCGGCGCGCTCCTCCATGCCGGTGGTCAGGTAACGCCGCCCAACCGGATCCCAGAAGCGCAGTCTGCCCTCCTCCCAGCACAGGTCCAGGTTCAATACGTTGCTGTGCCCCCAATAGTGTTCGTCATCCACCCTGTGAACCGGAATGGCTCGATACTGTTCTCCCTCTAGGACGTCGCCGGCCAAAGGGGCCACGTGATAGATTCCCCCGGTATAGTCAAATCGCCAGTATTCACGAACCCCCATTGCGGCGTAGGCATTCCGCTTGTGTCGTTCATCCCGTTCGCCAGTGGTTTTGGAAGCCGCTTCCAGCACAAAGTCCAGCGGCTTCCCATGCTCCGGTATGAGGTAGCCGTTGCGTGCCTGGGTAGCGGCAGGGTCAGCGTTGAAGGCGATGAGCAGGTCGGGGAACAGGATGCCCTCGTAGCTCTCCGTAGGCCGGAGTCCGGCAGCTAATTCGCTGATTATGACGGTGGTGTCGTGGTTTCCGAAGTGGTCAGCCAAGGCTGACGGGTAGGCAGGAAAGTTCACATAGTAGTAGGTGCTCATATCTCGGTCGCAAGGCCGGGCGTCGGGGAACTGAACGATGTCCGGGGCGCCCCGAGACGGGCCAGTGGAGGGTTTGGATGTCGTCATATCGGGCCTCCGCCCCGCCGGGGTGGGATGCGCATGTCCGCACGATGCTTGCACATGATAGCACCCGGTAGCCCTTGGCGCGCCTCCTCGGCATGCCCCTGAACAGAGCAATCGCATTTGGATGCGCACCCCGGCATATCGGGAATGACGAGTCTAATCGGTCTAAATGAGATAGCCCTGGGTTCCTGCAGACCGTTGGAAGTCGCTCATATACCCGGACCGTTGGTCCTGAGCTTGTCGAATGACGGATGCCGGGAAGCCGCAAGTGGTGAGGCAGGCGCATCGCCAACCGCCCCTGCTGGCTTTGTCGTAACCCCGGCGCGCCTGATACCGCAACGCCGCCCTGCCAAGGCCGGGAGCCCCGGCCCGGACTGATTGCCAGGTTTCTTAATTCGTCACATTCTGACGAGGGCATATCGATTCGTTCACATAGTTTGCTGAATCCTGGTTGGCGAAATGCTGCGGCATGGAGCTATTTCGGCAGCATTGTGACTGCCCTGGAACAGATATCAACCTTGACACTCTTCTATCCCGCCGATAGACTCGCAGGTTGTTAAAAGATTGTTAACTGGCCCAGGTAGCGCCCCGACAGGAACAGGCTGGGGCTGCCAGAAATTCAAGCAGGAACATCGCGACCAGGGGGTATTTCGTGTCCACCGCTCCGTCGTTTTTGACCGAAGAAATGCGCCAGCAGGCCCTCGGCAGTGAGAGCGAGCCTCGGACCATGGAAGTGGAGAGGGGCGCCATCGTCAAGTTTGCCGAAGCGATCGGCGACGACAATCCCCTGTACAACGATGAGGTGGCGGCCCGCGCCTCCAGGTTCGGCGGATTGATCGCTCCTCCCACCTTTCTTCGCTCTGCGGTGTCCGCCCGGCCCGAACTGCCGTTCGACGTGCCTTTCGATAGGGTGCTGGACGGCGGCAGTGATTGGGAGTATTTCGTGCCGGTGAGGCCCGGAGACCGCATCACCGCCGTTTCTCGAATTCAAGATATCAACGAGCGCAACGGGAGTATTGGCTTGATGCTGATCTCCACCATAGTGGTCACATACTCGAACCAGTATGGCCAGGTGGTGGCCACGCAGACCAGCACCTCCATCCGCTACTGAAGCGCGTTTCCCCTGCAGAAGGGAACATGATGAGGCCGTCTCCCTGGAAGGGAGGGCTGCCATTTCTGAGATGACATCGAGGGTTCAATAACTAGAGCACTTCCCGGAGGTTTGATTATGGCAGACCAGATGGTATGGGATGCGGTTACAGAGGGACTGGAGCTGGGCCCGGTGGTGCGCCATCCCTCGACTCAGCAACTGGTTAAGTATGCCGGAGCCTCGGGTGACTACTACCAGATCCACTACGACAAGGAATTTGCCCAAGGCACCGGCTTGGAGGATGTGATACTCCACGGTGCTTTGAAAAACGCCTTTCTCGGCAGCCTGGTAACCGACTGGATGGGGCCGCATGGAAACCTTCGCCGTTTGTCCTGCCAGTATCGGGGAATGGACATTCCCGGTCGGCCCATCACTGCCCGGGGTGTGGTGACCAGCAAGCACGAAGACGATGGAGAATACTTGGTAGACTGCGAAATCTGGCTGGAGAACGAGGAGGGACAGCGCACCACGCCCGGCCGCGCCACTGTTTCTCTCCCGAAGAGCTAGCCGCCGGCAGCGAACGCAGCTGCCGAATTGCCGCTCTTTCAAATATATTCATTTCCCAGGGGTAATACGTTGGTTGATTCACTGTTGGACAAGGTGGCTATTGTTACTGGCTCGGGCCGCGGCATTGGTCGCGGCATCGCGATGGAAATGGCAGCGGAAGGCGCCAAGGTCGTGGTGGTTGACCCCGGCGTGAACGTTGACGGTTCCGGCCAAGACCACTCGGTGGCGGCACTGGTGTGCGAGGAAATACGGGCCGCAGGCGGAGAGGCCGTTCCCTGCATGGAGTCCGTGACCACCATGGGGGGCGGCGAGAGGATCGTCCAGACCGCTGTCGACAATTTCGGCAGGCTCGACATAGCCGTTACCTGCGCCGGAATCCTGCGGGACCGCATGATCTTCAACATGACCGAGCAGGAATGGGACGACGTGATAGCGGTCCACCTGAAGGGCACGTTCACAGTGGTGAAACACGCCTGCATCCTGTTCCGGCAACAGAGGTCCGGGCGGATCATCACCTTCTCTTCCGAGTCTGGCCTGATCGGCAACTCCGGCCAGGCCAACTACGGCGCGGCCAAATCGGGCATCGCCGGGTTCACCAAGGTGGTGGCCAAGGACATGGGCCGGTACGGGGTAACGGCCAACGCCATCGCCCCCCGTGCCAACACCAGGATGATCGGCGACATCCCCGACAGCGCCGCCGAGATCCGGGCCCGCAGCGGTGTCGCCTCCATACCTGGGGAGGATACGCTGACCGAGCTGGACCCCACGCATATTGCGCCTTTCATCTGTTACCTTGCCAGTGACTACGCCGCCAACGTGAACGGCCAGACATTCTTGGTGTACGGCGACACAGTGTCCCTGATGTCGCAACCCCGGCCGGAGCGCTCAATCTACGAGCCGTCGGGGCACTGGGACCTGGAGACGCTGGCCCCCTTGGCCCGCGACGTGCTGACCCGGGGCATCGCCAACCCTGCTCCCCCGGCTCCACCTCGGGAGTAGGTGCGGGCGATGTCGCAGCCTGCGCTTTGGTTGAGACCGAAATGGTAACGCCCGAAGAACGAATTACCCGCCTAGAGGCGATACAGGAAGCCAGCACCCAACAGTTGGCATTAGTCCTGTCCCGTCTTGATCAGGTGCTTTACCTGATCGAGGCAGTTCGCCAAGAGGCGCGTGAGGCTAACGAGGTAACCCGCAAAGAGGCGCGGGAAATGAACGAGGTCACCCGTCGCGAGGCGAGGGAGGATAACAGGGCAGCCCGTCGCGAGGCGAGTGAGGCCAACGACGCAACACGCAAAGAAGCTCGGACGTTCTCTATTGCCATCATTTCCGTGGGAGCCTTACTTCTGGCCGCTGTGGTCGGCACAGGAGTGGGCTCGCTGATGACGATTTTGGAAAGGCTTCCGGGCTAGGTAGGGCCAGGAGCGGTTTGGCAAGAGTAACCGACCATTTTACCGGGACGTGGCGGCTTCTGGCTTGTGAGGGGCGGTGGTCCGACGGCCGCATCAGTCGGCCGTACGGCGAAAACCCGGCAGGGATGCTGATGTACGATGGGCGGGGCAGTTTTGCCGGCCAGATAATGGCCCTCGAACGCCCTGCTTTCGCCACTGGCAACCTGCTCAAAGGCAGCGATGATGAGGTGCGGGCGGCCTTCGAGGGCTACGTGGCCTACTACGGCAGCTACACGGTCGATGAGGCCGAGGGCCTGATGGTCCACGATGTGGAGGGGAGCTTCTTTCCAAACTGGGTTGGCGACCAGCAGATCAGGAGGTTCGAGTTCCCCGGTGACGGCCAGCTCCGGCTCAGCACACTGCCTATCCAGGGTTCCCGGGCCAATCTGACCGTGGTCCTGCTCTGGGAGCGCGCCTCCTGACTAGGGCGAGGCGGCAGAAAAAAGCGGGCTGGGCGAGGCGGCAGAAAAAAGCGGGCGGTACATCCCCTTTGGAAGAAGATGAGGGATTCCCCACGGCGACACACCAAGGCGGGAGTTTCCCGCTGAACTTAGAAGAGGCGAAGGAATGGCAAACCTGTTGCAAGACAAAGTGGCGATCGTAACCGGGGCTGGTCGCGGCATCGGGCGCGGCGTGGCCCGCCTGATGGCCCAGGAGGGTGCCAGGGTTGTCGTGTGCGACCTGGGCGTCAACGTTGACGGTTCCGGGGCCGACGTTTCGGTGGCTGAGACGGTGGTCTCGGATATCCGCGAGGGCGGTGGGGAGGCCGTCGCCTGCACCGAAAACGTCGCCAGCATGGATGGCGGTGAGAAGATAGTGCAGACGGCCCTCGACAGCTTCGGCAAGCTGGATATCGTGGTCACGGTTGCCGGTATCCTCCGGGACCGCATGGTATTCAACATGACCGAACAGGAATGGGACGACGTTATCGCCGTCCATATGAAGGGCACTTTCTCGGTGGTCAAGAACGCCGCCGTGCTCTTCCGGCAGCAGCGTTCCGGCCGCATCATCACTTTCAGCTCCACGTCTGGTCTGTACGGCAACTCCGGTCAGGCCAACTACGGCGCTGCCAAGGACGGAATCGCGGGATTCACCCGCGTCGTCGCCCGAGACATGGGGCGCTACGGCGTAACCTGCAACTCAATATCGCCCAGCGCCGCCACCCGCATGACCACCAGCATCCCCGACGATGCCCGAGAGCTGCGCGCTGCCCGCGGCATCAGCACCGGCGCCAGCACTACCCTGCGTGGCGAGGCTGACGACGTCGCGCCAATGGTGGCGTGGCTGGCCTCCGACGACGCTCAGCACGTCAACGGCCAAGTCTTTCACGTGACCGAGGGCCTGGTCAACCTGCTCAATCAGCCCGAGCCAGTGAAGACCATCCAAAAGGAGGGCAAGTGGACAGTTGAGGAGATCGCCCGCGTCTTCCCTGCCACCATCGGATTTGAGCTCTACAACCCGGCCCCCAGCCAGGTGCGGGAGTAAGGGAGCGGTTGGGAGCTTTGAATCTCTCTGAATAGCCAATCAAAGCGGATGTCAACGGATATGAGAGAATGCTGAGAGGGCCAGATGAGAGGGGAGTGGCATGACAACGGAGACAACTCAAGATCCGCAGGCCCCTCAGCCTACGGTGATGGATATCACCGAGGTCTATCGTTTATTGGGCAGGTTGGAGGAGGGTCAACTGCAAACAAAAGAGCAACTCATTCGCCTGGAACAGCGACAAGATCGCAATGAGGAGCGAACTGGACAGCGATTTGACCGGCACGAAGAGCGAACCGAACAGCGATTCGACCGGCACGAAGAACGCAACGATCAGCAACTGGCTGAAGTCAACAGACGCATCGATCGTCTCTGGTACACCATTGTGGGGGGAGCCGTCGCCATTCTTGCCGGAATGGCTGGTCTCGCGGTCCAAAACGCGCTGATTGGCTGATTCAACAGAGAAATTGAGGTCGCTCCCCAAGTCATAGTCTCACCGAAACTAGAGAGCAGATATGTTTAAGAATTTTTCCGCCTCCTACGCCGGACACGTCGTTGACGACAACTTGGGCTTCGACGGAACGCCCGCCAACGATCGCTGGTACCCCAACGAGAAACTGGCCGAAACCTACGACTGGGCCCTCGAGATAGCCAAGCACCTCGAAGCCAACGGCTACGATGAGTTCTGGATGGCCGAGCACCACTTCCAGCCGGAGGGGTACGAGGGCATTCCCAACCTGCTGATGCTGGGCCTGTACCTGGCGATGAAGACCGAGAGGCTAAAGTACGGCTGCGGCTTCAACATTACCCCAATGTGGCACCCGCTGCGTCTGGCAGAGGACTTCGCCATGGCCGACATCCTGACCAAGGGGCGCATCATCTTCGGCGTGGGCCGCGGCTACCACACCCGGGAGGTCGAAACCTTCGGTGCCCCCATGCGTGACTCCGACGCCAACCGCGAGCTGTTCGAGGAGCAGGTCGCGGTTATGATCAAGGCCTTCAACGAGGACTCATTCTCCCACCAAGGCGAGCATTTCCAGATCCCGGCCCGGGTTCCCTACCGGGGCTACGAGCTTGAGCAACTGACCCTGGTGCCTCGCCCCCTCAACCGTCCGGTGGAAATCTGGCAGCCGCTGGTCAGCGGCAACCCCCGGGGGGTGGAGTTCATGGCCAGGATGGGCATCAAGCCCCTGCTGGCCAACACGCCGGAGCCCACCCTGGGCGAGCGGATGCGGATGTTCCAGCAGGCCCAACTGGACCAGGGGCAGGAGACCCAACTGGGAGAAAACGCCGCACTCGGCTTCCGCATGTTCCTTGCCGAGACCAAGGAAAAGGCCATCGAGAAGGCCAAGCCCTACTACGAAGAGGCCATGAAGTTCGCCGCTCCCCTGGGCCTGATGGCCCTCAGCCAGGAGCAGATCGACGCGGTGGCCGCGGGTGGACACAGCAGGGGCGTCAAGATCCCCACCCTGGAGGAGGCCGTTGAGGGCGGCGGCTGGATCTGCGGCCCGGCAGAAGCTGCGATTGAGGCACTGAAGAAGGCCGAGGAAAATTACCCCGGTGTCGAGCGGGTCAACATCGGCTCAGTCATGGGCATGCCGCTGGAGGTCTTCAAGGAACAGCTCAGCATCTTCGCAGAGGAAGTGATGCCTAAATTCAAGGGCTGACCCGGCTCTTTCTGTTAACCAAAACGGTATTTGCGTAACCCGTTCGTTTTCGACGACCCGAAGAGGAACGGGTTATCCCGTTTATGGTCGTTATTACCTCGTTATTACCATGGTGACACAGCGTTTTACTGTCTGGAAAGATTGCTTGTACAGGAAGGCCGATGGTAGCTACGAGCAGGGTGTGGGAGTTGTTTGCTGCTGCCAGATTTGTGCAAGGCGAGGCATTGGTGTGCCTGGCTGAAGGAGACATACGGTATGCTGCGGAGAAGGCTTGGTACGCGACCAAAAGAGCCACGGACGCACTGATACTGTCGCGTACCGGTGAAGAGCCGGTAACAACCGCCCGGACTTCAAGCCAACTAGATAATTTGGCAGGCCGCGACAACAGAATAACCCCACTACTGGGGCGCTACTGGAGCAGAATCGGCCAGCTCCACGGGGCCTGCTTTTATGACGGAATCTGCAACGACCAGACGGAACGTCGCATCAGGGAGACCGGGGCTTACATCGATGACGCCGAACGGCTCGCTTGATGCGATGAAGCGTCCCCAAAGGCTGCCACAAAGAAGGCTCCGAGGAAAACCCACCCGGGCCTTTTACTCTTCGCGCATTGGTATGGTCCCCCAGGTGATCGCGTCTGCGTCGCTGCTCAGCCCCTGTTCTCGGACCAGCTCCCGGATGTTGAGCAACGTGGCGTTGACCTCGGGAGTGAGGAATACCCAGTCCGGCTCCTCGGGGAACCAGTATGGGGAGTTGATGCGGACCACCTTCTTTTCCGCGTCGTTCAGATAGATGCCGAACTTGGATGCCTGTTGCATTGCTTGCCTCGATCCGCCTCAGTCTCCGTGGCCTGGCTCAATAATGGGTCGTAAATTCCGCGGAACTCGGGGGGCAGTTGCATGGCCACCCGCTCCATGATCATCCGCAGCATGCTCTGCATCACCGGACGCGGGGTGCGGCCCTCAATAACCGGCAGGGTGAAGGGTGGCCCAATGCTGGCGGTCAGCCGACACATTGGAAAAGGCATCCTCCAAGCCCGGAGATTCTGCGTCCCGGTCACCCCCACAGGCAGAATGGGGGCCTGCGACTTGAGGGCCAGGTAAACGATGCCCAGGTGCGCCTCCTGCAGCGAATGGCTCTTGCTTCTTGTACCTTCCGGAAACAGGGCCAATGCCCGGTCCTGTTCCAGCAGACCCAGAAGGTTCCGCATGGTCTCGGTGCTGGCGGTCTCACGGTCGTAGGGAAATACGTTGAAGCCGCGCATTATGACTCTACCCATCGGGTTGGCAAACAACTCCTTCTTGCCCAGGAAATGGAGCGGCCGCGGGATCGCAGCCACCAGTAGTGGCGGGTCGGTGAAGGCCAGGTGATTGCAGGCCAGGATGAGCGGTCCGTGGGGCGGCACGTTTTCTTCGCCGATGACCTTCATGCGCCCAAAGGTACCGAAGCAGAACCGCGCAAAGGGCCGGCCAAGGCGGTACAGTACTGTTGCCTCCTTGCGTCTCATCAACTGTCCTTCACGCGCTGCAGAATGGATTTGACCACTCCGTCCACATCCAGTTCACTGGTGTCCAGCTCCCAGGCATCGGCGGCAGGACGCAGCGGTGAGTCGTCGCGGGATGAATCGGTGGCATCGCGGGCCTCTATTTCCCGCTTCACCGTCTCGAGATCGGCAGCATGTCCGCGTGCCCGCATTTCCTCGCAGCGGCGACGGGCGCGTACCCTTGCCGATGCAGTGAGAAAAATCTTCAGGTCAGCCGAGGGCAGCACCACCGTACCGATGTCGCGACCGATCATGATAATCCCAGGGCGGATCGTTTCATCGCCCGTTCCATTGCCGGTGTATATAACGGCATCGGCGTAGGCACGCTGCTGCTCCACAAGAGCGCGGCGCACCGCGGAATGCCTGGAGACTGCTGACACGATTCTGTCCACCCTTGGCTCCCGCAGTTCCGCGCCAACGATTCTGCCCGCCACCTCTACCGAATCCCCCTGCATAGAAACTGGGCGCAACTGTACCTCCCCGGCCAGGCAACCAAGGGCGTCGGCGTCGTCCGGCGGGACACCGCGTCCCAACCCGAGCCAGGTAACGGCGCGGTACATTATCCCGGTGTCCAGGAACCAGAACCCCAGGGCCTTGGCCACCAGGCGCCCCACCGCGGTCTTGCCGGATGCGGCGGGTCCGTCGATGGCAATGGTTCGGATCATAACCCGCCGATTATAACACCGGGGCAGTTGGGGTTATGTGCGTGGAACCAGGACGCACAGGGCTATCGCATTTGGATGCGCCCCCAAGCATATCGAGCTTATACACCGTCATTTCTTTATGCACCGCCATTTCCGCAAGAGCGGGGATCTAGGATTGCAGGGGTGAGCCAACATTCCAGACGATGAAGGACTTTGAATTCCCGTTTTCGGGAGAATGACGAGTCTAATTGGTCCAAATGCGATAGCCTTGCCGGGACGCAGGATGAAAACAGAGTCCACCAGTTCGTCACCCTGAGCGGCGTGACGGGGACTGTCCCTCTTTGAAATTAACATCATCCGTCATCCTCATCTATACGCCGTCATTCCTGCGAAAGCAGGAATCCAGAGCCCCCGTTCGCTGCCGCATAACACTCATTCCTGCCCCCGTGCGTCATCCCGCGCCTCGGCAAAGGGTGCCGTTCTGCTTGCTGGCGATGATGTAGACGCAGGGCGTTTTCACGGGGGCTCTGGATTCCGGCTTTCGCCGGAATGACGGTTTTGAATTTCTTGGCAACGGCACTCAACGAATGTCAATTTCAAAGAGGGACACTACCGCGTGACGGGTCTGGCTGCCAAAACCGGAATCCTTCGCTGCGCTCGAAATGACAGGGAGAATTGGCGACTTTGCGAACATCCTGCCCTGAACGGTTTATTCTAGATGGATGACCCGTAAAAGGTTCCAACTCCTGACGCACTCAGAGTGGCGACGAATTCCGCCATCGATCTTCGGGTGGGTGATCTTCGTGCCCCTCCTGGGACTGGCGCGCGCCTACGGCTCGTTCCCCGGCGATGAATGGGCGCTGCAGGAAGTCGGACAGGCGCGTGCCGGATGGCTGGATGATGCGGCGATGGCGCTGTCCGCCGTGGGTCAGGGCGGGATCGCGCCGGGTATCAGCGTGCCATGGATCCCGGCCGTGGTGGTGGCAGCCACTCTTGCGGCCAGGCGTTGGGCCGATGCAACGTTACTGGCCGCCGCGGCATTCGCCCCGGTGTTGAACCTCGGCCTCAAGGAGCTGGTGGCGCGGCCGAGACCGGATGCCGGAATGGCCCTCATAGTAGAGGCCGGCTATGCCTTTCCCAGTGGACACGCCGTGTTCGCCGCCGCATTCTTTGGCGCCTTGTTATGGCTGGCCGGCCGGTGGACCTTCCTCGACGGCCGTCTGGAGTTAAGGTCCGCGTTCCAGGGAGCACTTTTTCTGCTCATCCTGGCCGTGGGTTTTTCCCGGGTCTACATCGGGGTGCACTGGCCCAGCGATGTGGTTGCCGGCTTTCTTTTCGGCTTTCTGTTTCTTCGCCTGGTGGCCGGAATCCAGCAAAAGCTCGATGCCAGGCAGCATGCCATTGCCCGTAAGCGAAAGGGAGGAGGGCATTGAGTTGTATTCGTTGGGGCCATGTTAGACTGGAAATGTGAACTGGGTGGACGTCATATCTTTGGTGGCTTGGGCGGCGGGCGCTACGATGGGCCTGTTTGCCGGATTCATCAAGATATCAGTCCCCTTTGCTTTTCTGCTCGCAGGCGTGGGATTCGCCGGCGGATTGGCGAATGTGATAGGCCCCAGCTTCTCAGGATTCCTCGACACTGAAAGTGCACAGACGGCGGCTGCGTTCCTCGTCGTATTCGCGGCGATGCAAGTGTTGGGCGCAATTGTGGCGGCCCTGCTTCGCAAGCCCATGTCGATAGCCTCTGGCCTCAGCTCGCTGTTCCCGATGGGATTTTTGTTCAACCGGGGCGGCGGGGTCCTGGCAGGCGTGTTGTTCGGCTGGATTTCAGTGTCGGTGTTCCTCATCAGCCTGCAGCACTGGCCCGTGGACGCAGTGGGCAGGGGAATAAATGAGTCGTCTATTGTCCGCGGGCCAATCGGCTGGGTTGACCGGTACGCCGCCTCGATCGAAATATCCCAGGAATGAGACGGCAGTTTCGTCTGGCGGATTCGGGGTGGCGAGTTGGCTCGTCCTTTACGCTATAATGAGTCGCAATAGGATCGGCAAGGGAAGGAACTGGCAGGGAAACAGGCGTAAAACCGGGAACTCTGAAATAGTAGAATACCCAGCAGTTAGACCGGGAGGCGCGTTTATTGGCCAGAGTGGTTGAGAAAGCTCAGGTTACCCCGGTAAACGGCGTGGCCGCATCTCTCGTGGGTTCTGGAGAGCGGCCAGACCCGAGCGTTCTGATTCGTGCCCCCGTTCTGGTGCTGAACCTGAACTACGTGCCGGTCAATGTCTGTTCCGTGCGCCGGGCCATTGTCATGGTTGGCAAGGGCAAGGCCGAGTTGCTGGAGCAGCACGATGGCAGCCTGCACACCGTCTCGGGTGAAATTGACGCTCCGGCCATCATCCGGCTGGTTTACCTGGTCAAGCGCCCCTTTCTGCCCCGCAAGCTGTCCAAGAAAGAGGTGTTCCTGCGGGACCGGTTCACCTGCCAGTACTGCGGCAAGAAGGCCCAGGACCTGACCCTCGACCACGTTATCCCCCGCCGCCAGAACGGGGCGCACACCTGGGAGAACGTGGTAACGGCCTGCAACCGGTGCAACCTGCACAAGGCCGGCCACACCCCCGCCGAGGCGAAGATGAGGTTGCGCACGGTGCCTCGCGCCCCCGACCCCAATCCGTACCTGATCCTGCAGAACCGGACAATTCTAGAGGTCTGGAAGCCCTACATCCCCTGGAACCTCGAATAACGGGCTTCCTCGCGGGTTCTTCCATCAGGCCAACGAAAGCGGGTCTCCTGCGACGCATCGACGGAACACGATGCCAGCCCGTCCTTGCGGCAGGCGCAGTCTGCGGTTATCTTGGAATAGTGAGTCCCCAAGGTGATTTCCTTATTCTGCCGGACGGCTAACGAACAACAATGACCACCATCAACAGTCAGGAAGACTTCCTCCGCGCCCTCTCCGAGAATCCCGAGTGGAGAGCGGCAGTTCGCGCCCAGATAGTGGGGGAGGAACTGCTGCAACTGCCAGCCCAGTTTGACGCTTTCGTAACCGAGCAAAGGCAGTTTAACGCCAGACTGACAACCGCCGTCGAGAAATTGACTGCGTCCCTAGAACAATTAACTGCGACCGTGAACGAAATTAAGGCCTTCGTCAAAGAGCAGAAAGGACTCAACGAGCGGATTATCCACCGGCTGGACCGGATAAATGACGACTCGTCCATATTCAAGGGATGGTTGTCCCGTCTTGGCGCCATCGACGACGCCCCCGGCATGACCCTGGATATGGGCATGGAATACGTTCGCACCTTGACCAAGGGTGAATTGGCGCAGATGGCCCAACGGGCCGCCGGCGGCGACATCTCCACCGACGACCTGAGGAGCTTCCGCAATGCCGACGTCGTGATTGAAGCAACGCTGGGCGGCAACCCCCAGTACATTGCGGTGGAAGCGTCGTATACCGCCGACCGGCGAGACACGGACCGCGCCCTGCGGAATGCGGGTTTCCTGACGCGATTCACCGGCGTTCCCGCCCATGCGGCCGTCGTTAGCGTGCGCAACGACCGCGACCTTGACCCGCTGATAGTTCCAGGAATCGTCTACTGGCATCCCATACCCGACAATTACAGGGAACCGGAGTAAGATTCTCGGAGCCTACTCCACTTGCAGCATCAGCGTTTCCAGCGCCAGGCGCGGGCTGGCGTTGGCGTCGAGCGCGGCCATGGTGTCGAGCAGGCGGCGGATAAAGGCGGCAATCTGCCCGGTGGTAAGGGTCGCGGCGTGGGCGCGGACAGCCTCGGCACAGTCGGCGTTGTGCAGGAATTTCTCGGCACCCTCCTTGACCAGCAACAGATCACGCCACCAGCGCAGCCATAGCGCCAGCAATTCGCGCGCAGCGGGCCGGTTGGAACCGAATAATGTTGCGACCTCATTGGCATAGGTGAACCTGGTATCCAGTCCGGCGCTCACGGTTTCCCTCATTCGCTCCAGGTCGGCCTGCCTCTGGTCCAGCACCTGCGGGTCGGCAAGCGCTCCCAGCGCCCAGCCCAGGCAGCCCCTCGATAGCCGGTAAAGCCGGTCGGCCTCCTCCTCTGGTACGTTGCGGTTCCGGGTCAGAAAGTCCAGCATTGCGCGGCGCGACATGGGCAGCAGCTGCAGCGTTTGACAGCGGGACCGGATGGTGGGCAGCAGGGCTTCCTCATCATCAGTCAGCAGCAGGAAAAGCACGCCGGGCGGCGGCTCCTCCAGGGTCTTCAGCAGCGCATTGGCGGCATCGACGGTCATGGTGCCTGCCCCGTCGATGATGATTACCGTCCGCGAACCCTCGAAGGGGTTGAGGTTGACAGTCCGTTCGAGCTCGCGAATGGCGTCGATGGAGATGGCGGTGGCGTTTTCCCGTCCACTCACCAATCGCGTAAACGCCAGGTCCACCAGCCGCACGTCGGCGTGCAGGCCGTCGGCGATCCGCTGGCACTGAACGCATTTGCCGCAGGGGGTGCTGGGTCCGAAAAGGCAGTTGACCGCCTGCGCTATCTCCCGGGCCAGGGTCAGCTTGCCCACGTGGGGCGGCCCGGTGAGCAGATAGGCGTGGGACTCCCGCCCCTGCTCCAAGGCAGGCTGCAATCGCGCCAGCAGGTGGTCCTGTCCCAGTGTCCGCCAAGTCATTTTTCTATATTAAACACAGAGGGCACAGAGAAATATAAGGAAAATAACAAAAATCTCTGTGTCCTCTGTGCGCTCTGTGTTTAATGACCCCGTTACAGGACGTCGCAATACATCATGTCCTGGTAGCTCTCGCGACGGCGGATGAGGCGGCTGCTGCCATCGGCGGCCAGCACCATCGGCGGCCGGGGATTCAGGTTGTAGTTGCTGGCCATGGACGGGCAGTAGGCGCCGGCCACCGGGATCGCCAGGAGATCGCCGGTCTCGATTTCCGGCAGCATCACGTCGGAGGCCAGGAGATCGCCGGACTCGCAGTACTTGCCGGCGATGGTGACTGTCTCAGAGGGGTTGCGAGCGGCCTTGTTGGCCACCACCACCTCGTATTCCGCCTGGTACAGGGCCGGGCGAATGTTGTCGCCCATGCCGCCATCGACGCTGACGAACTTGCGGACGCCGGGTATGTCTTTGATGGCGCCCACCCGGTAGATGGCCACCCCCGACGGGCCGATGATGGACCGGCCCGGCTCCACCACCAGCGTCGGCAACTCCATGCTGAGGTCCTCGCAGGTAGCGGTCATGGCCGACACGATGGTCTCGGCGTACTCTGCCACAGAAGGCGGCTGCTGGTCTCGGGTGTAGGCCACGGCGAATCCGCCGCCAGGGCTGAAATGCTGCAACTGCAGCCCCTCCTCCCGGAACTCGGCGGCGAACCGCAGCACCAGCTCGGTGGCGACACCGTATGGCTCCAGTTCGAACACCGGCGAGCCGAGGTGGAAATGCAACCCGCGCAGGTTCAGGTTCTTGGCCGCTAGGGCCTGGCGCACTGCCTGGGCGGCGTGGCCGGTCTGGATGGAGAATCCAAACTTGGAGTCGAGGATTCCCGTGGTGGTGTAGACGTGGGTGTGGGGGTCGATGCCCGGCGACACCCGCAGCAGTATATCCTGGGTCTTACCGGCCTCACCCGCCAGGTGGTCCAGCAACTCCAGTTCGTGGAAGCTGTCCACCACCACCCAGCCGATGGACTGCTGCAGGGCTTCTTCGAGTTCCTGCGGGCTCTTGTTGTTGCCGTGGAAGTACACGTCCTCCAGGGTGGCTCCGGAGTTGACGATGGTGGCGAGCTCACCCCCGGACACTACGTCAAAACCCAGCCCCTCCTCGCGGAGCACGCGGGCCAGCGCGGGATTGATGTACGCCTTGCAGGCGTAGGCCACCTTGGCCCCCGGTGCGCGTTGGCGGAACTCGTTGACGAAGGAGCGGCAGCGGGCGCGAATGGTCGCCTCGTCCAGCACGTACACCGGCGTGCCGTACTCTTCGGCCAGCTCCAGCGCCGTGCACCCGCCGATCACCAGATGGCCATCGGAGTTGACCTCGGCAGTGTCAGGGAAAACGGATTTCGGGAACATGTGAGGTTCCTCTTACGACGATTTGGATGTTCGTCGGGGATATGGGGAATCATAGGCACATCCGGAGCGCGGCGCAAGACAGATACGCTGGTGTCGATGCTCGAAGAGGATAAGGGGGAAATGCTATTTCCCCTAAAATGTTACCCTAGACCTAGAAGTCGTAGAAAAAGAGCCAAGGTGGTGAGTTGATGCTGACCAAGCTTACTATTTCAAATTTCAAGCGGCTTGGTAACGTTGAGATCGAGCTCGGCAGTCCCGTTGTTTTCATCGGGCCGAATAATTCGGGCAAGACTTCAGCGATGCAGGCTTTGGCTCTTTGGGACATTGGAGTGAAGCGCTAGAGGGAACGGCGTTCGGGCAGAAGCCCAAGCCAAAGATCGGGCGTTACCGTCAACCGCCGAGATCTGGTGGCTATCCCCGTTCCCAGCGGCCATCTTCTGTGGCGAGACCTTCATATCCGGGACGTTCAGCGCGACAACGGCCAGCAGCGCACGCAAAACGTATTAATCGGTATTACTGTGGAAGGAATTACCAGAGACCACTTTTGGGCCTGTGGGATGGAATTTGACTACGCCAATGAAGAGTCTTTCTATTGTCGGCCGCTGCGCACCGGGGACGACCGAATACCTGTACCTGACGAAGCAGGGGGCCAACAGGTGGCTTTCCTCCCTCCGATGTCCGGACTGGCAGCGACAGAGACGCGTTTAGACGTGGGAGCCGTGGATGTCCGGATTGGTGAAGGCCGGACAGCGGAAGTCTTGCGCAACCTCTGTTATAGCATCCAGCAAGAAAGCCCGGAGTTCTGGGGCACATTAACTTCAGGCATTGATCGTTTGTTTGGCGTGCAACTGGATATGCCCAGGTACATCGCAGAACGCGGCGAAGTGGCAATGACCTACCAAGAAAGGGGCGTATCGTTGGATTTGTCATCCAGTGGTCGCGGTCTGCAACAGACTTTGCTTCTCTTGGCCTATATGTATGCCAAACCTGGGTCAGTACTACTACTTGATGAGCCGGACGCTCACTTGGAAATTCTTCGCCAACGGCAAATATATCAGCTAATCTCGGAAACCGCAGAGAAAAGTGGCAGCCAAATAATCGCAGCCAGCCATTCCGAGGTACTGCTGTCGGAGGCAGCCGGTAAAGATATGGTGATTGCCTTTGTTGGGAGGCCACACAGAATCGATGGAAGAGGTGACCAACTTAGAAAGGCACTACAGGACATCGGGTTTGAGAATTACTACCAGGCTGAACAGACGGGATGGGTTCTCTACTTGGAGGCATCAACAGACCTCAATGTCCTCATGACATTGGCTAAGCGGATGGGCCACAAGAAGGCGGTTCGAGCGCTGGAGCGCCCGTTTGTACACTACGTCGAGAATCAGCCACAAAGGGCAGTCACGCACTACTATAGGTTGAGGAAGGCGGTGCCTTCACTGAGGGGAGTCGCAATCTTCGACCGCATTGATCGCGGGCTGCCCGAAGCCGGGGAACTGGAGTGCTTGGCGTGGGATCGTCGAGAAATAGAGAATTACATCTGCTCTCCGGCGACCCTTGAGTCATACGCTGCACAACACGGAACAGGTTACGACCGCGAGCCTCTGTTTGGTCGAGGGGAGAGCGAAAGCAGACTCGCATCGATGAGGGCATCTATCGAGGAGGTCGCGGGCGCCCTGGAAACCCTGAGAGGACAATCACCATAGAGTCCTTATATTAAGGCCAGTGACGATCTGTTGACTCCACTTTTCCGAACTTACTTTGGAAAGCTGGGACTTCCCAACTTGATGAACAAGAAGGACTTTTACGAATTGGCCAATTATGTCCCAGAGGAGGAGATCGATCGTGAAATCACCGGCAAATTGGACGCCATCGCGCGAGTGGCCGAGAGCGCTGAATCAGAATAGTCAGATTGCTTGAATTGAGTACTGTGCGCGCAAGTCATACTCGCGGCTGCCATCTGCCTGGTCCAGGGCTATCGCATTCGGACCAGCAAGACTCGTCATTCCCGCGATAGCGGGAATCCGGGGCCTCTTGCCGTCTACGATGCGGGCGCACCCTGGCAACCCTGGATTCCAGCTTTCGCGGGAATGACGAAGTATAAACGGGAATGGCGGTGCGCAAACTCGATATGCTGGGGTGCGCAACCAAATGCAATCGCCCTGCCGCGCAAGCTGCGTCGCGTTGACGTTGCATAGGGGCAACATTATACTGCGGGCCACCTGAAGATTTCGCCGCCGGGCGGCTTTGTCCGGGCTGATTCCTATCAAAAAGGGGGCGCAGCATTGAATATTCAGATGACTGTCAACGGGCAGTCCCGGGGGGCGGACGTTGAGCCCCGCCTCCTATTGGTGCATTTCCTGCGGGAGAACCTGGGGCTGACCGGCACGAAAATCGGTTGCGACACTAGCCAGTGCGGCTCCTGCGTCGTGCGGATGGACGGTGTTACCGTAAAGTCCTGCACCGCCCTGGCGGTCCAGGCCGACGGCGCCGACATCACCACCATCGAGGGTATTGCCGCCGACGGCGAGCTCCACGCGGTCCAGGAGGCATTCTGGAACAAGCACGGCCTGCAGTGCGGCTTTTGCACCGCCGGCATGATAATGACCGCCGTTGAGTTGCTTGAGCGCAACCCAAACCCTTCGTCGCAGGAGGTCCGCGACGGGCTGGAAGGCAATATCTGCCGTTGCACCGGCTACCATAACATCGTCCAGGCGGTCCTGGCGGCCGCCGACGCCAAGGGAGGCTAGGCGATGACTACCAGGATATTTGGTTCAGGAATCCGCCGCCGCGAGGACCCACGCCTCATCACCGGCGCCGCCACCTATACCGATGACGTAACCCTGCCGGGAATGGTGCACGCTGCCATCCTGCGCAGCCCCCATGCCCATGCCCGCATTACCGGCATCGACACCGCCGCCGCCGCTGCCGCGTCCGGCGTGATCGCGGTCTACACCGGCGCCGACACCGAGAGCGCGCTGGGCCCCATCCCCTGCGCTTGGATTCCGCCGGAGTCCGATGTAAAAGCCGTTGCGCATCCGGCCATCGCCAAGGACGTTGTCCGCTACCAGGGCGATGCAGTGGCCGTGGTGGTGGCGGATACCCGCTACCAGGCGGAGGACGCGCTGGAACTTATAAACGTGCACTACGAGCCGCTGCCCGTAGTGGTGAACCCTGCGGCCGCAATGGAAGAGGGCGCGCCGCAACTGCACGAGGACGCTCCCAACAACCAGGCCTTCCACTGGGTGGCCGTCGGAGGCGACCCGGACGCGGCCTTTGCCGAGGCCGAAGTGACCGTCAGCGACACCATCGTGCAGCAGCGCCTGGTGCCCAACGCCATGGAGCCCCGCTCGGCGGTGGCCAGCTGGCTGAGGTCGATGGGCGAGCTTACCCTCTGGAGCACCAGCCAGAACCCCCACATTGCCCGCTTCCTCGGCTCGCTGGTCACCGGGATACCGGAGCACAAGATACGGGTTATCGCCACCGAGGTAGGGGGCGGCTTCGGTAGCAAGATCCCGGTCTACGCCGACGAGATGATCACCGCTTTCTGCGCCATGAAGCTGAACCGCCCGGTCAAGTGGACCGAGACCCGTTCCGAGAACTTCCAGGCCACCATCCACGGCCGCGACCACGTGGAAAAAGTGGAGATGGCGGCCACCCGCGACGGCAAGATCACCGGCGTCCGGTCGGTGGTGTACGCCGGCATGGGCGCCTACCTGTCCACCGCCGCACCGGGGGTGCCGACCATTTTGCACGGCCTGATGTACAGCGGCCCCTATGACCTGGCCGGCACAAAGGCAGACATCTACGGGGTGTTCACCAACACGACCCCGGTCGACGCCTATCGCGGCGCGGGCCGCCCGGAGGCCACTTTCCTGCTGGAGCGGCTGATTGACCTAGTCGCCGTCGAGGTGGGCAAGGACCCGGCGGAGGTCCGGCGGCTCAACCTGATTCCCAAGTTCGAGAACGGCCACGACGTGGCGCCCGGCCTGACCTACGACAGCGGCGACTACGAGGCGGCGCTGGACATGGCCCTGGACCACGTGGACTACGCCGGTCTGCGGGAGGAGCAGGCCCACGCCCGCCAGCACGGTAACTACGTGGGCATCGGAATTTCCACCTACTGCGAGATCTGCGGCCTTGGCCCGTCCCAGGTGGCCGGCGCCGTCGGTTTCGGGGGCGGACTGTGGGAGAGTGCGGTGGTGCGCTTCCACCCTACGGGCAAGGTCAACGCCTACGTCGGCGTCAGCCCCCACGGCCAAGGCGAGGAAACTACCTTCGCCCAGGTCGTCTCCGACACGCTGGGCGTGCCGGTCGACGACGTAGAGATCGTCCACGGGGACACCGACAACACACCCATGGGCTGGGGCACCTACGGCAGCCGCACCACGGCCGTCGGCGCGGGAGCGCTGTTGCTGGGCCTGAACAAGATCAAGGACAAGGCCCGGGCCCTGGCCGCGCACCTGCTGGAGGCCGCGGAGGCAGACATCGAGTACGCCGACGGCCAGTTCTTCGTCCGGGGCGCGCCCGACCAAGCAAAGTCCATTCAGGAAATCGCGCTGATGGCCAACGTGGCCTGGAACATGCCTGAAGGCATGGAACCGGGCCTAGAGGCCTCGGCCTTCTACGACCCGCCCAACTTCGTCTACCCCTTCGGCGCCCACGTCGCCGTGGTGGACGTCGACACTGATAACGGCCACATCGAGCTGCGACGCTACGTGGCGGTGGACGACTGTGGGCCGCAGATCAACCCCATGATCGTGGAAGGACAGGTTCACGGTGGCGTGGTGCAGGGAGCTGGCCAGGCCCTCTGGGAGGGTGCCGTCTACAGCGACGATGGACAGTTGCTCACCGGCACAATGCAGGACTACGCGCTGCCCAAGGCCCACATGGTGCCTGACATTGAGACGTTGTCGTCTGAAACGCCGTCGCCTCACAACCCGCTGGGCGTCAAGGGCATAGGCGAGACCGGCACCATTGCATCGACGGTAACGATTTACAACGCGGTCATCGACGCGCTCAGGCCGCTGGGCGTAACCCGGCTGGACATGCCGCTGACCCCCGAGCGGGTCTGGCAGGCGATCCAGGACGCAAAGGCTTAACAATTAGTTCCCTCTCCCTCCGGGAGAGGGTTAGGGTGAGGGCGTCCCCCGAGAGACAGGAAGACAGGCCCGAGGAGTTAAGCGATGTATCCAGCCCAATTCGAATATAGCAAGGCAGGATCGGTGGCCGAGGCTATCCAGATCCTGCAACAGGACTCGGATGCCAAGATAATCGCCGGCGGCCACAGCCTCATCCCCCTGATGAAGTTGCGGCTGGCCCGCCCCTCGCGGGTGGTGGATATCGGCGGCATCGCCGAGTTGCGGGGCATCAGCGTCGAGGGCGGCTCCATCCGCATCGGCGCACTGACCAGCCACTACGAGGTTTTGTCGTCGGCCGAGGTTCAGGCCAACTGCGGCATCCTGGCCGAAGCCGCAGGCGGCATAGGCGACCCGGCGGTGCGAAACCGGGGTACCATCGGCGGCAACGTCTCCCACGCCGACCCGGCATCCGACTACCCGACGGTGCTGACCGCCTTGGGTGCCAGCTTCAATCTGCAGGGACCGTCGGGCTCGCGCACGGTGGCCGCGGATGACTTTTTTACAGGGCCCTTTGAAACCGCGGTTGGTGCCGACGAGGTTCTGACCAGCGTCAGCGTACCCGTTCTGGCGGCCAACCAGTTGGCCGAGTACGCCAAGATGGCCCACCCCGCGACTTCATTCGCCGTCGTTGGGGCGGCCGCGGTTGTCACAGTGGAGGGAGACGGCCATGGCCACGGTCATGACCACGGGCACGATCACGCCCCCAGGTGCACCGCCGCGCGTGTCGCCGTGGGCGGCCTGACCCCTCGGCCCACCCGCTCGCCTGCCGTCGAGGCCGCGCTGACGGGGCTGGAACTTACGTCCGATTCCATCGCCAGCGCCGCCAGCCTGGTTAGCGGAGACCTGGGCGACGACATTCTTGGCGATATCTACGCCTCTGCGGACTACCGCCGCAACATGGTCGGCGTGGAGCTGAAGCACGCCCTCTATCACGCCGTGGGCCTAGCCCATCACTAGGAAGTATGAATAACCACAGGGACCACAGAGTACGCAGAGATTCGGAGAAAATTTCTTCGACTTTCTCTGTGGCCTCTGTACTCTCTGTGGATAATGAATGAAGATACTGGTAATCAACGACGACGGTATCAAATCGGCGGGCTTGTGGGCGGCGGTGCGGGCGTTGCGGCGGGTCGGCGAGGTGGCCGTCGTCGCTCCTGCCCGGGAGCAGAGCGGCGTTGGCGCGTCGCTGACGCTGCACTCCCCCGTCAAGGTAGTCCCGTGGTCTCCCGGCGCCGAATTTGAAGACTGTAGCGGCGGACTGCATCCGGTAACGGCCTACTCCGCCGAGGGTACCCCCGGCGACTGCTGTATCCTGGCACTGGAGACACTGACCACCGGCGTGGATCTGGTGGTATCGGGCATCAACACCGGTTCCAACACCGGCTGGGACGTGATGGTGTCCGGGACCGTGGGCGGAGCGGTACAGGGCTACAACCGTGGGCGTTCCACCATCGCGGTGTCGGTCGGATCGGTGACGTCGCCCCGGTACGAAGTAGCCGACCGTCTGCTGGAGGGGTTGGCGCGCCGCCTTTCCAATTGGGAGGGTGAGCCTCTGTTCCTGAACCTGAACATTCCCAACGTCGCCCCTGACCTGGTGAGGGGAATCCGGGCGACGAAGCTCGGCGGCCTCTCTTATCGCGAGTCAGTGCGCCTGGACGGCTCCGATGGCGATGGGAAGCGTTACTGGATCGCCCGCAACCGCCCCAGCAACCAGACTCCTGCCGAGGACACGGACATCTGGGCGCTGAGGAACAACTACGTCTCCATCACGCCGCTCAGGCTGGGTATGGGCGACGACTCCGGCCTAGCGCAAGTCGAGTCCTTGATAGAGGGGATGACGGATTAAACGCAGAGCGCACAGAGAACACAGAGATTTTTGATGGGATTTCTATAATTCTTAATCTCTGTGTGCTCTGTGTTTAACAACCCCGGCTAATCGTCAGCGGCGACGAGTTCGGGAGCCAAGGCGCGGGAGACGCCGATCATGGAGTCGCGGGTGACCAGCGCGGCCAGCTCCTCCTCGCTCATCCCTTCCGTGCCGGCCGGGCGCTGGGGCAGCACCAGGTAGCGCAGGTCGGCGGTGCTGTCCAGCACGATTACCTCCGTGTCGGCAGACACATCTGTGCCGAACTCCAGCAACACGCCGCGAGGATCGATCACGGCCCGCGAGCGGTAGGCGAAGCTCTTGTACCAGTCGGGCGGTCGGCCCAGCAGGGCGCGGGGGTAGCATGAGCACAGGGTGCAGACCACCAGGTGATGCACGTCTGAGGAGTTCTCCACCACGCCCAGCTTGGGCGTAGGATCCGGCAGCGTATAGCCCATCTGGGCCAGCGCAGCCTCGGGGTCTGACAGGAGCTTGGCCTTGTACTCCGGGTTGGCCCACGTGCGGGCCACCACACGGGCCCCGTCGGCGGGAGAGCGCGACTCCACTGAATCCACGTTGCGCTGCACTTCCTCGACTGTCAGGATCCCCTTCTCCGCCAGCAGGGTTTCCATGGCGCGGACGCGGCGGGCGTGGTAGCCCAGTTCTTCGGTGTCCATTCCAGGATGGGTGTGGTCGCCGTGGTCTATTTCGCTCATGGCTTCCTCCGGTTTACCTAAAGGTCCCCAGGGCCAAGTAAACTATGACTAACAATTCAAAAACGAAACCCGCTCCTATGGCTAAGACAAATCCGATTGCGCATCCCACCTTGAGCCAGTGTGTCGAGGACCGGGATTCGACCTTCTCTGGAATCGCTCATCCCCCTGAGTCTATGATGACCCATCCAGCCACTGCTCGTAGATATCCACTTGCAGCCGGTCAGTTGATGGGCCGTTGTAGTCGTCCCAGAGGGCGGTCTGGGGGAACTCGACGCGGTAGAGCGGCTTGTGGGGCGTACCGTCCCCACCGTGAGCCAGCGATTCCGGGTCGGGGTAGATGCCGCACAAGGCCACCACGCGCCCGGTCTTGCCCTGCACGTAGACCGGCGTGCGGTAGTGGGTCGGCGGGTTGCCGGTGCGGACCGTGACCCTGTCACCGTTGCTGAAGGCGACCTGTCCTGCTGTGCTCATGGTCAGTCCCCCGCGCTTTCCTGCCGGGCCATCGTGGCATCCAGCTCGGCGGCGGTCAGGACGCCCTTTTCGATCAGCAAGGCCTCAACCGCTGCGGTCCAGCGCTCGTAGTAGCTCAGCGCCTCATAGCGCTCTGGAGTCAGGCCCTCGATGGCGCGGCGCAGTTCATCCACACCCAGGTAGCCCTTGTCGCCCAGCACGCCGCGGATGGAGTCGATGCGCCGTTCCCAGTCCATCAGGACGTGCTCGCCCTGGTCGATGGGGTCTTCGTTGGGCCTCCCGCCCATGTCGTGAACCTTGGCCATAACACACCCTCCGGCGAGTTGCCGCCATGCTAATCGCGCCCGGCGCCGTTGGCAAGGAGGACGCTACAGCGGCTCCGTGCCCTCCGACAGTATGCCGATGTATTGCTGATAGCTGTATCTGCGGTCGCGTTCCCGTCCGGTAATCTCGCGGGCGATGCCCAAGTCTTCGAGTATGCGCATTCCGGTAGTGGTTGCAGTAGAAGAGAAGCCGGCGCGCTGACCGGCCTCTTGCAAGGATTGGATTGGCCGTTCTTGCAACGCCCGGTGAACGCGGAGGGCCGAACTTGCTGATCGACCCTGTTGCTGTATCCGTGAGGCGTCTTCGTCGAACAGGTCCAGCAATTGCCTGGCGGTGGAGGCGGCTCTCTCTGCGGTCTGTGTTACGCCTTCCAGGAAAAACAGGATCCACTCCTCCCAATCCCCGTTGTCTCTAAGTCCGTTTAGCAACTCGTAGTAAGTTTGGCGGTGATGCTTGAAGTACAGGCTCAGGTAAAGCATCGGCTCGCGCAGCACCCCGCCATGGACTAGCAAAAGAGCAATCAACAACCGTCCTACGCGGCCGTTGCCGTCGAGAAACGGGTGTATACTCTCAAATTGCGCGTGGCTCAGTCCTGCTTTTACCAGCGGGGGAAGGTTAGTTTCTTGAGCGTGAAGAAACTTCTCCAGGTCACCCATGCAATCTTGGACGGCGTTGTGGGGTGGCGGGACATAGTAGGCGACGCCGGGCCGACGACCGCCAATCCAGTTCTGGGAGCGGCGGAACTCTCCCGGCAATTTGTCGCTGCCACGCCCCCGCGAGAGCAGCTCGGCATGAATCTCGCGTATCAAGCGGTTAGAAAGCGGAAAGCCTTCCCGAAGTCGCCGCAGTCCATGCTCCATCGCCCTTACATAATTGGAAACCTCTACCACGTCATCAATAATAGGAACACCCGGGGCGTCTTCCGTCTCGAACAGCATCAAATCGGATAGGGAAGACTGAGTGCCTTCGATTTGAGACGACAGCACGGCTTCCTTGCGGACATAGGAATAGAGGAACAGCGGAGCATCCGGCAATTGCAACGCGAGGCCGTCCAGCCTGCCCAAGGCCAAGTGCGCCTTGGCCATAGTGGACTGTAAGGATGCAATGTCAAGAGCAGGAACGGGAGGCAGGGGCGCTGGGATGAAAGCGCGAACGGACTCGTCGGCCGTCCATGTCACTTCGTGGTGTCCGGTATATTCGCGTTTCACTGGCTCACCTTTAATTCACGAAATCAAAATAACGCCGCCGATTATTTATAGTTTGCCATGAATCGTAAATTACTGTCAGTGAAATAACAATAACGCCCCGCATTATTTTTGATTCAAAGATAACGCGGGGCACTATTTACGTTTTAACGATTTCCGTGAATAACTTTTGTCCAGCTCCGTCACCCCGCAGGCGCGAACAGCTTGGCGGCGTCGATGGCTCGCATGAACTCCACGTTGCGGTGGCTCTTGATGAAATCGATCAGCCTCTCCAGCATCAGCAGGCGGCCCGGGCGTCCGATGTACTGCGGGTGCATGGTGAGAACGAAGGCGCGCCCGTAGCGGTAGAGGCCCTCGAACTCTGCGGCCCAGGTGCCATAGACCTCGTCGGGATTGCGCATCGGGCCCAGGCGGTTGGCCACTGGCGCATAGACGAAGTTGGGCGCGTCGTCCAGCAGCCAATGAATGGGAATCTCCACCAGCTTCTGCCCCGTCTGCGGTGCGGTTTCGACGTAGGGAGCGTCGTCACCCATCAGGCTGCTGTCGTACACGAAATCGTGGGAGGTCAGCAGGTCCAGCGAGTGCTCGCTTAGTTCCCAGCTGGGCGACCGGTATCCCACGGGCCGTTCGCCTGTGAGGCCGCTCAGGATGTCGATACCGCGGCGCAGCACCTCGTCCTCCTGCTCGCGGGTCAGCGTGGACGGCGGCTCGTGCATATAGCCGTGATGGGCCACCTCGTGGCCCCGGGCAGCGATCTCTCGCACCAGGCGCGGGTGAGTTTCCGCCACGTAGCCCGGGATGTAGAAGCTTGCCGGAACCTCTTGGGCGTCCAGCAGGTTCAGGATGCGGGGAGCGGCCACGCTGGGGCCGTACTCCGCCATGGACATCAGGCTGGGATGGTTCTTGAAGTTGGGGTCCCGGTTCAGCCAGGACGAAACGCCGTCGACGTCGAATCCCAGCATAGCCACGCACTGGATTTCATCGGGCCATATTCCTGCCATAACGTCGCTCCTTAAGCGTGGGGTGGAATGATGGTTTCGATTGCGCGGATCGTTCGCGGGTCGTTTGACTGCCTAAGGGCTGCTCATCCCTCTGGTGCCTCTATCCGGTCGAAGCCGGTGTAGGGGCGCAGGACCTTGGGGATGACGATAGAGCCGTCAGGCTGCTGATTGTTTTCCATGACGGCGATCATTACGCGGGGCAAGGCCAGTCCCGAACCGTTCAGGGTGTGCAGCCAACGCGGCCGTGCGCCCTGTTCCGGGCGATAGCGGATATTGGCCCGGCGGGACTGGAAGTCGGTGCAGTTGGAGCACGAGCTGACTTCCAGCCACTCCTGGCAGCCGGCAGCCCACACCTCGATGTCATAGGTCTTGGCGGCGGCGAAACCCATGTCGCCGGTGCAAAGCTCGAGCACTCGCCAGGCAAACCCCAACTGCCTGCAGATCTCCTCGGCGTGGCCGAGCAGCCGCTCGAGCTCCCTCGGCGACGATTCTGGCTCGACAAATTGGTACATCTCCACCTTGTTGAACTGGTGCACCCGCTTGATGCCCCGCGTGTCGCGGCCTGCCGCCGCCCGCTCCCGCCGGAAGCACGGCGTCTGGGCGACGTAGTACATCGGCAGCTGCCCCGGCGGGATGATTTCGTCGCGGTACAGGTTGGTGATCGGTACCTCGGCTGTCGGGATCAGCCACAGGTCGTCCTCTGCATCGTGATAGAGGTTGTCGGCGAACTTGGGCAGGTTGCCCGACCCCTCCATGACATTGCGGCGCACCACGGCCGGCAGGGCCAGCTCCGTGTAACCGTGCTTGCTGGTGTGCAGGTCCAGCATCCAGGAAATGAGCGCCCGTTCCAGCCGGGCCCCGGCGCCGATGGTGGTGTAAAACCGGCTTCCGGACAGCTTGGCCCCCCGTTGGAAGTCGATAATGCCCAGCCGTTCGGCCAGTTCCCAGTGAGGCAGGGCGTTAAAGCCCAGCTCCGCCGGAGCGCCTTCCTCCCTGTAGATTCGGTTGTCATCCGAGTCGGCACCGACGGGGACGTCGCCGAGGGGCAGGTTGGGAAGGCCCAGCAGCAACTGGCGTATCTGCTCCTCGGCCTCCTGGGTACTGGCTTCCAGTTCGTCCACCCGGCGGCCCAGGGTGCGCATCTCCTCGATGACCTCGGCGGCGGGTGCCTGACCGGCGGAGCGGGCGTGGCCGATCTCCCGGTTCGCCTGGTTGCGGCGGTTGCGAATCTCGTCGGCCTCGGTCCTGTCGCGGCGCCAGGCTGCGTCCAGTTCCAGGATCACGTCCACTTGGTCGGGCTCGCCGCGCGAATCCATCGCCCGTCTCACCACGTCCGGTTCGCGCCGTACCTGCTCAATGGCAATCATTCATTCCAGCCTTCGATTGGTCTCGTGCCGCAGCGTACTAATGCAACGCTGGCACGCTATTATATTACAAGGCGATCGTTAAGCCCCGCAGGTTAGACCCGTTAAGCCCCGCAGGTTAAACCTAGAATGCTGACACAAGAACAACATGTTCGAACCGCAGTGGATTTTCTGCAGAAGGCCGACCGGCACTATGCCGATGGCGACCAGATCCAGGCGTCTGAAAACTGTGGGGCGCCGCTGCCCACGCGATAATAGCTGTTTCGCTTGAGCGGGGCTGGCCGCATACCAGCCACCCCGCCATGAAACGAGCCGCCGAGCGGCTGGCACAAGAGCATGGCGACCAGCGGGTCGCCGACAGATTTGCCGTCGCGGAAAAGTACCACCGCGATTTTTATCACTTGTTCATGGATGACGAGGAGTGGACAACTGACCGGCCAAAAATCAGCGACTTGGTAACACGGGTTTTGGCTCTTCAGACCGATCCCGGGCAGGCGTCAGCGAGCGGGTAAGTTGGCGCGGCTGTCGGCTCTGTATGACAGTCCTAACGGGGGGACAGTCCTAACGGGTAGGTAGCAGCCCTGGGCGGCGGATGTTATCCGCCCAGAGACCGCATCTGCGGGAAAAGCACCACGTCGCGGATGGAGCGCTGGCCCGATAGCAGCATCACCAGCCGGTCGATTCCTATGCCCAGGCCGCCGGTGGGCGGCATCCCGTACTCCATCGCCGTCAGGAAGTCCTCATCCAGCCGGTCCACCTCCTCGTCCTGGTACAGCCTCCGGATTTCCTCCTGCCCCTCGAACCTTTCCCTCTGCACCAGCGGGTCGTTCAGCTCGGTGTAGGAGTTGGCGACCTCCATGCCGCAGGCGAAGGCCTCAAAACGTTCCACGTAACCGGGCGCGCCGGGCTTGGCCTTGGCCAGCGGAGACATCTCCTCCGGGTAGTCCAGCACGAACGTGGGCTGGACCAGGTGCGGCTCCACGAGAGCCGACAGCAACTTGTCGATGATGCGGCCCCGGCTCTCGCGAAGGCCGGTGTCCACGCCGAGGCTGCGGGCGCGTTGTTGCAACTCCTGCATACCTTTATCAGACGCGGGGCAGGCATCGAGGTCTATGCCGCTGCGCCTCTGCAGTTCCTCCCGCAGCGACACCCGCAGCCAGGGAGGGGTAAAATCGATGACCTGCTGGCCGACCGCGACTTGTGCCGATCCCGTGGCCTCCACGGCCAAGCCGGAAATCATCTGCTCGACCATTTCCATGACACGGTTGTAGTCGGCGTAGGCCTCGTAGCTCTCCAACAGGGTGAACTCGGGGTTGTGGTCCTGGTCGATGCCCTCGTTGCGGAACACCCGTCCGATCTCGTAGACCTTGTCGAACCCACCGATGATGAGCCGCTTCAGATACAGCTCGGTGGCGATGCGCAGGTAGAGCCGTTCGTCGAGGGCGTTATGGTGAGTGATGAAGGGACGGGCGTGAGCACCCGCGGCAACCGGCACCAGCACCGGGGTGTCCACCTCCAGGAAACCACGCTCGTCGAGGAAGCGGCGTATACCGCTGATCACCTTGCTGCGCAGGCGGAAAACGTCCATGACCTCGCGGTTGGCGATGAGGTCCAGGTAGCGCTGGCGATAGCGGGTCTCGGTGTCCCGGAGGCCGTGGTACTTTTCCGGTAGCGGACGCATTCCCTTGGCGATGATGGCGGCATGGGAGGCGTCGATGGTGATCTCGCCGGTCCGGGTGCGTATCAGGTTGCCCTCGACCCCTAGGTGGTCGCCGATGTCGAGGTCCCGCAGCAACTCGTAGTCGTCGCCCAGGTTGTTCCGCCGGAACAGTGCCTGAATCGAGCCCGACTCGTCCTGCAGGTCGAGAAAAGCGGCACGGCCCATCACCCGCAAGGAGGTGATGCGGCCGGCAAGGGCCAAGCCCTCGGCGTCGCCCCCGGCCTGCTGCCCGGACTCGACAGCAGCGAAGGTGGCCGCGGCAGTGGCGTTGTCGCAGGTGCGGAAAAAGCGTGGAGGGTAGGCGTCAACGCCCCGCTCGCGGAGGCGCTCGAGCTTGGCAGTCCTGTTGGCTACGAAGGTATCTTCTCGGTCCATCTCAGAATGCGAAAAAGGAATATGCGGAATGCGGCTGCGCCCGATGCCTGATTCCGCATTCCGGAACCTTTATTCGATGGCAATGATTTCCAGTTCTATCTTGCCGGAGGGCACGTTGACCTCGGCGATCTCGCCGACTTTCTTGCCCAGCAGACTCTTTCCGATGGGCGAGACGTTTGAGATCTTGCCCTGGGCCGGATCGGACTCGGCACTGCCGGTGATCGTGTAGGTGGCAGGCTTTCCCTGTGGATTCTTCACAGTTACCTTTGCCCCGACGTCAACGGAGTCTCGCTCCCCCCGTCCCTCGTCGATGATGATGGCGTTACCGATCATATCGCCCAGTGTCTGGATGCGGCCTTCGACGAAGGAGCGTTCGTTGATGGCCTCCTCGTATTCAGCGTTGCTGACGGTGCCGCCCCGCTCGCGGGACTGCTGGATGCGGTCGGCGACTTCACGCCGCCGCTTGGTGCGCAGGTCCGTCAGTTCGGCTTGCAGCCTTTCCAGCCCTTCGCGGGTCAGGTATGTGGGCTGAGTCATCTCGGATTCCTCTGGCGGGGCAAAAAGCACAAGAGAGCCCGCCGGGGCGGAACCCTCCTGAATTTGACTGGATTCTAGCAATGGGCAGGAAGGATGTAAAGAAGGGCGAAAGCTATCTCTGGGGATTTTCTTGCCAGGAGGCCGGTAACCTCACAGGACGACTGGGTAGAGCACCTGGATCACCTTGTTGTCGCGGAGGACTTCGAAATAGGGATTGGGATTGTCGGGGGTCTGCAGCCACCGCAGGGTGAAGTAAGCACAGAGGTTGGCCAACTGCATTGCCGGCGAGTCCTCGGCATTGACGAAGCAGATATTTTCGTGAAGCCCGGTTGCGTCCTCTCCTTCCTCGGAGTGGAAGAACTCGGTCATAATCCTCTGCTTGATGTTGGTGCCATCCTGGGCA
Organism: Dehalococcoidia bacterium; assembly: GCA_965249355.1. GTDB lineage: Bacteria > Chloroflexota > Dehalococcoidia > Lucifugimonadales > UBA3495 > VXOI01. The sequence goes on along the minus strand of CBDFLW010000004.1, from coordinate 3,897,607 downwards.
AGTATCATGGCGAACTGGGTTACCGGAAAGGCACCGGACATTATCTGGTCGTGATTGAGCGTTGCCATGTTCATCTCGTCCAGGTACATGCTCAGCGCAAACAGAAAACGGCTCATCACGGGGCCAATGGGTTCGCTCCACAGCAGAGCGGCGGGTGAGGAGGAACTCGTCCGGGCGTCCGTAAGGGCCTGCTTGTTGAGGAAAGCGGACAGAACGGGTGTCTCGCGCCGTATGAGAATGTCCAGGCAGTCCTGAATCATCTCGGACCGCTTTTCCGGTTCCCAGTCAGAGTAGTGCTGAAGTCCCTCGAACAGGTCCACTGGCTGGATCATCCCGGGAGAATCGCTCTCGCCCAGGGGTGAACCGAAGTGGCGGCGGCAGAGGGCGTCGAACTCTCCATTGATCGGGGTGATCTGAGTCTCGTGGATCATCAGGCCCGCCACGACCTCGTGAGGTCCTGATGCGTCGGTCTCGCTGTTTCCGGTCAGGCTCGGTTGTCCCATATATATCAGGTGCATACCGTAGCGCTCCTTGATGATTCCTCGCCGGACCTTGGTGCGGGGAAGGGAGACTAGTGGCGTTTATTCGGACCCTTCCTCTGCCGTCGCCCCTCCGGTTGTCCCCTCCTCGCCTTCATCTCCTGTGGTGCTCCGTGGGACTTCGATGCGGGCGACCATTTCCTCGGAGTCGGTGAGCAACGTCACACCGCTGGGCAGATCGATGTCTCCGGCCCTGAGCACGCTGTTCGGCTCGGTCATCACCGACAGGTCCATTTCGACCTGCGCGGGCATTTCCAGCGGCAGGGCCGAGACCTGGATGTCGAACAATTGCTGGTTCACGTTACCGCCGCCGCGGGCTGCTCCGGGTGCCTGGCCGGTCAGCGTCACGCGTACTTGCGCTGTTACTGGGCGGGACACGTCAGCCGCCATGAGATCGACGTGCAACACTGTATCGCGCCTCGGGTCCCACTGGATTTCCCGGGCAAAGGCTATGTGGCTGCCCGGCTCGCCCTCGATGGACACGGTGATAGGAGAACTCGCTCCAGCGTCGGCCAGTGCCCTGATCAAGGTGGGAGCGGCGCACTGCAGGGATCGGGATTCGACGGCCGGCCCGTAGAGATGAACCGGGATGATACCGGCCCGGCGCAGACGGCCTACCTTCCGCCCCAAAAGTTCCCTGGTTTGAAGCTCCAATCGCACCGTGCTGGTTGTCATTTTCAGGCATTCTCCGTATGGGTTTCGACAAACACGAATGATACCACCAGGCCCGCCCAAAGGGAATGCTGCCGCGTGCTGGCCAGCGCTCTTTGACTGTCGTTACTTCCGGGGTGTAGACATCTGCCATTCTGAGCGGAGCGAGGAATCTCACTCAGGGAAGAGAGACCCTTCGCGGCGTCTAGTGTGACAGTTGAAACGCCCTGCCGCGCTGGCAGTGTTTCAACCAGGGCGTCTGGTTTACTTCATTCCTTCTTCAGATTAGTTCTTGCTTAGGAGTGGAGGGAGGAGGGCGCTGGAGTACCGTGCGGTGCCGCTCAACGCCGTTTGCTTGACCTGGCGCGATGTCCAAGCCGAAATGCCTCCCTGCCATTTCCTCGCCATCCTGATGAGAGTTCGGCGCTTTGATGGACGCGGCCACAATCGGTCCACGTTGGCAACCCGTTACGTGAGTTACGGCCCCGGTTTTCTCCATTCAACTGCCATTGCAAGGCCAGTTACACGGGAAATGACCGGGCCTGCGTCGCTTTTACCAATCCCATGGACGGATGGTCTCAAAAATGCCAGCGGCACCCGACAACCCGCTCATTCCTCGACAGGTACAGGGCGAACGGCCCAAAACAGCGCCCCGAAAGCCATGCCCGCGATTCTCTGCGGGCGGACGGGGAAGTGGGACAAGATTGCCGGTTCAGCTCACGGGCCCCGCTACCGGCGTGGTTGGGCCCTCGCATTCCATGAACTGGCCGAAACCGGGCCGCTGCTCGAGCTTGCCGTCGTTGAGCAGGACCTGGCCGCGCACGAGGGTCATCCACGGCCGCCCGGTGATCTCCCAGCCCTCGAACAGGCTGTAACCAGCGTTGCTCAGGTGTTCTTCCGCGGTGATCACGCGGTCCACGCCGGGGTCCAGGATCAGCAGGTCGGCGTCGGCTCCTGGCTGGATTACGCCCTTGCGGGGGTACAGGCCGAAGACCCGGGCGGGGTTTTCCGCCATCACCCGCGCCAGCCACCAGATAGGCATCCCTCGCTTGACCACGCCCTCGCTGTACATCAGCGGCGCCAGCGTCTCGATGCCCGGCGACCCGAAGGGCACGGACGCGCCGTCGGGCGTTACGAAGATGTTTTCCCAGCCTGGCTTTTTCAGCTCCTCCGGGTGGGGTGAGTGGTCGCTGGCAACGATGGAGATGTGGCCCTGCTGCAGCCCGGCCCACAGGGCGTCGCGGTCGGGGCCGTCCTCGGGGCGCAGCGGCGGTCCGATCTTGGCCAGCGGTCCCACCTTGCTCATCTCCTGGTCGGTCAGCAACAGGTACTGGGGGCACGTCTCGGTCCAGATGCGCTGGCCCCGTGCCTGAGCCTGCTTGATCCGCTCCAGGCCCAGGTGAGTGCTGAGGTGAACGACATAGGTCGGGCAGCGCGTAGCCCCGGACATGGCGATAGCGCGGTTGATGGCTTCCTCCTCGGCCCAGCCGGGGCAAGCCTCGGGGAAGTTCTCCGGGTGGGTGTGACCCTCGGCGATGAGCTTGTTCTCCAGGTATTCGATGATGTTGCCGCTCTCACAGTGCAGTTGCAGCACACCCCCGGCCCGGGAGACAATCTCCATGGCCTCACAGATGTAGTCATCGTCGCACATCCGGCCAGGGCGCTTCTTGTAGGTCATGAACATCTTGAACGACTTGAAGCCCATATCCATGGCATCGGGCAGAGAGCGCAGGATTGATGGCCGGTTCTGCAGTATGAAGTGGAACCCGAAGTCCACCACCGCCGAGGCGTTGATCTCCTCGCGGATACGGTTGCCGGCTTGCACCAGCGTTTCGTCGCCGTCCATGTTGTAGTTGGCGAACGGGATGAGCGTGGTCATGCCGGCGTGGGCCGCCGCCCTTGCGCCGAGGGCGTAGTCATCATGCCCGTCGAGGTGGACGTGGGCGTCGATCAGGCCCGGCAGCACGAATTTGCCCTCGGCATCGATTACCCGGTCGGCCGGCGGCAACAGATGCTCGGGGGCCACCGCCACGATCTTCTCGCCCTGGATCGCCACGGCGGCGTCAAGGACCTGCGACGACGTTACCACCTGGCCGCCGCGCACGATTGTGTCAACTCTCGGCTGTGTCATCCTCAACCTCCGTTGTTCCCCCTGGTTGGATTGTGGCGAGTGTAGCCGCAGGGTAGGGTATTTTCAACGGTTTACCGGACTGGAAGGACTTTCGATAACAGGATTGAATTCCACCACCCTACCCTGTAACTTGACCGACAATGTCGCCAATGATGGACTTCAGTCAAGTAACCACATTTCAATGGGACGAAGGCAACGCTATGAAAAGCGAAGAGCGTCATGGCGTCAGCCAGCCGGAGGCCGAGCAGGTCTTTACCGTTGAACCCCTTCTCATAGACAATGACCTCCACCACAGTCAGTCCGAACAGCGGTATAATGCCCTTGGGCGCACCACAAATGGACGCTTGCTGCACATCACTTTCACTTTAAGAAACAATGATTCGACCATTCGAGTAATATCCGCCCGCGACATGAGTCGCAGGGAGAGAAACCGTTATGCCCAAGAAGCTTAAGCCCATACCGTCATTTTCAAACGAAGAAGAAGAGCGTCATTTCTGGGAAACCCATGACTCCGCGGACTATGTTGATTGGGACAATGCCGTCCGCGCCAGGTTTCCCAATCTGAAACTCTCTCTGGAAACGGAGTCGGTTGCTTCCGCCAGTGATTCAGAAACGGACTGATTACTCGCCAGCTTCCAGACTGGACAGAAATTCCCGAAGGAGGACGCGCCCTTATGGAGCTACAGGACAAGATCGCAGTGGTCACTGGCGCAGGGCGCGGCATGGGCCGGGCCATCTCTCTCCAAATGGCCGAAGCCGGGGCCAACGTAGCCGTGGCCGACATCAATGCCGAAAATGTCGAGGAGACCAGCATCGCGGTCAAGGAGCTGGGCCGTGAGAGCTTGGCCATCCACGCCGATATGGGCAGCGTCGCCGACATCGACCGGATGATCGCGCAGGCCAAGGACGCCTTCGGCCGCATCGATATAATCGTTAACAACGCCGGCGTCACCCGCTATCTCTACGTCATGGACGTGGAGGAGCAGGATTGGGACCGTATTCATCGGGTCAACGCCAAGGGCGTGTTCTTCTGTATGCAGCGCGCGGCCCGGGAGATGATCGCCCAGGGAGACGGCGGGCGAATCGTCAACATCGCGTCCATCGCCGGCAAGGGCTACGCCGGCACCTCCAACGCCGCCTACGCCGCCAGCAAGGGCGCAGTGCTGTCGATGACGATGATCGCGGCCCACCAGCTGGGGCAACACAACATCAACGTCAACGCCATCTGTCCCGGCGCCACGTTGACGGAAATGGGCATAGAGACGATGCGCGGCCGCGCCGAGGCCTCCGGCCAGAGCATCGCTGAGCTGGAGCAGGCCCGCGACGCCCGCATCCCCATCGGCCGCGCCAACACGCCCGAGGACATCGCAGCCATGGCCCGGTTCCTGTCCGGCCCCGGTGCCCGCAACATCACCGGCCAGGCCTTCAACGTCGACGGCGGCCTGGTGATGCACTAGGCGGGGACCGCCCCAAGGGCTACAATCACGCAATGCAACTGACCGTAAGACTTTTCGCCCTTTACCGGGAGCGGGCCGGAACCAGGCAGTTCGCGCTGGAACTCCCAGCGGGCGCCACCGTGGCCGACCTGACCGACGCGGTGCGCCTTCGGTATCCACGGCTGGCGCCTCCGGAAGTCAAGATCGTGGTGGCCGTGAACGCCGACTACGCCGAACCCGAGGACGTCCTGGAACCAGGTGACGACGTCTGCCTCATCCCGCCGGTCAGCGGTGGCTGACCCCGCCGGGAACTTTTGCGACAGTTTGGACTCTCTGCGAGGAAATGATGATCGAACTGACCTCTCAGCCGCTCGACCCTGAAAAGTTCACGGCGGCCGTGCAGCGCAGCACCAACGGTGCGGTGGTGACGTTCCTCGGCACCACCCGTGACAACTTCGAGGGAAAGGGGGTGCTGACGCTGGAGTACGAGGCTTTCGACGAGATGGCGGTCAAGAAGCTGGAGGAAGTGCGGCAGGAGTTGCTGGCCGAGTTCGGCTTGGACGACTTGGCCATCGGCCACCGCACCGGTACCGTGGCAATTGGCGAGATCAGCCTGGTTGTGGCCGTGGGCTCCCCGCACCGCAAGGAGGGGTTCTACGCCTGCCACAAGGCCGTTGACCGTATCAAGGAGGTCGTCCCCATCTGGAAGAAAGAGGTCTACGAGGACGGCTCCCGCTGGGTCGCCTGCGAGGACCACGAGTTCACCCACGAACACGCGGCGGTTGTGGAGGCGGGGGACGGCTAACAAGCCATTATCGCTGGCCTCATCTCACAAGTTCTATCTCGTAGCGCTAACTGTCTCCCTCTCGGCGATTCTGAATTTCCTTAATGAGCTGGACAACCTCGGATAATTCGTCATCCGAAAGGTCCTGCAAATCGGCTTCCAAATGGGTCGGCTCAGCTAGTTCGTCCGAACCGTCTTGAACATCGTCGTAATGACTGCTGGCAAGAGATTCTTCCTCTTTCCTCGCCACGTTTTCATCAGCAGCATCGGGGTGTTCGTCTGGGTCGATGAGCCGAAACAGTTCCTCCTCGTCATCCCCGCCTAAATACAGCGACGGTATACTCACACCTCCCTCTGCTGTTCAATAAGGGAGGCATAGTAATCCCTGATGACGTGGTTATGGATAATTTGACTTCGGTTGTCTCTCTGGTAAGTCTGCTCCCACGGCGAACCGGCTGCGTGAGTCATGCGGGACAACCGAATGCCGTCCAATTGGCCATACCGCTGCCAAAGGACTTTGATAATCCTCTCTTCCTCTTCAGTAAATTCGGCTGCCTTGTCCAAGATGGGCTGCGTGATGCGGTCGCCGCCATGTATTTTGAGCGCGTGGTATAGCGACCTGATGACGGGTCCATACTGCCAAGATTCTACAGCGTCTTGGAAGAGCGGTCCGTACCCAAATCCGAGCATCCAAGCGTGGCAGAAGTAGGTCAACTTCTGGACCTGCATTGGAGTGATTGGAGTCTCCTGCTCTACCGACAGGCGAATTATCTTGTCAGCGACGGCCAAGGCAGTATGTTGAGCTCCCACGTTGCACCTCATACCATATTTGGTATAGTGAAATTGTACTACCAAAGATCGTGCCTGTCTAAATCCTTTCCGGCTAAAGTTCGTTCTCCGCTAATGGAGATGGTATATTTTTGTTGTCAGATCTGCTCAGAGGCTAACACCAAGTCCAGCTCATCCTTTGGTTCTGCCAGGGCGGCGCGGATGGCGTGGCCCACGGTCGCGGCGCCGGTGAGTTGCATACCCGGCGGCGCCTTGACCTCGGGAAGGCATGCGGACGGCAGGATGCAGTGCGTCAGGCCGAGGCGGGCAGCCTCGTTGACGCGACGCTGCGCCTGGGGCACGGCCCGCACTTCGGCGCTCAGGCCCACCTCGCCGAAGGCCGCTGCTGGCGGGAGCGGCGAGTTGCGATAACAGGAGGCGATGGCCAGGATGATGGCCAGGTCCGCCGCCGGTTCAGTGGCCCGGAAGCCTCCTGCCACGTTCACGATAACGTCCTGCCCGCCCAGTTCCAGCCCGGTGCGCCGGGACGCAACAGCGGTCAGCATCAGCAGGCGATTGTGGTCCACACCGTTGGACACCCGGCGAGGTGCTGGCAGTTGCGAGAAGTTGGTCAGCGCCTGCACTTCCAGCAGCAGGGCACGGCTGCCTTCCAGCACCGGCGTTGCGATGGCCCCGAGTTGCGGTCCTGTCCGGTGCGAGGACATGGCTTGGGAAGGGTCCGATACGTCGTCCAGACCCTGCTCGTTCATCAGGAACACGCCGACCTCATCGGTGGAGCCGAACCGGTTCTTGGCCGCCCGGAGCATCCGGAAGCCGCCCGATTCCTGGGACTCCAAGTGCAGAACGACGTCTACCATGTGCTCCAGCACCCTTGGACCGGCCAGCGCACCGTCCTTGGTCATGTGTCCCGACATCAACACCGGCGTGTCCTGCGCCTTGGCCCAGCGCAAAAGACGCAGCGCCGACTCCCGCACTTGGCCCACGCTGCCGGGGCCTGACGATTCGCTGTCACACTGCAGGGTTTGGATGGAATCGACGATTGCCAGTCCTGGCTTTGTCTCCTCCAGCCGACCCAGGATGAGATCTACGTCGGTCTCGGCCAGCAGCAGGATTCCTTGGCCGTTGATGCCCATGCGATCGGAGCGCAGCTTGACCTGCACCGGCGATTCCTCGCCGGTCACGTAGAGAACCGGGTTTATCGCAGGGGTCCTCGTGAAGCCCGGGGACGATAACCAGTGGGCCAACTGCAACAGCAGCGTCGACTTGCCAACGCCCGGCTCGCCAGTCAGCAGCGACACGGAGCCGGGAACGATGCCCCCGCCGAGGACGCGGTTCAGCTCTGACGATGGCAGCGCGATGCGCGGCTGGGAGCTCGAGGATACCTCGGCCAACGCCAGCGGCTCGCTGCTTGCCTGCCCGAGCCACGATGCCCGCCCTGATTTGGCCTCGCCCGCGGCGGGGGCGGTTGCCCTCTCTGCCAGAGGCCGGGTCGAGTCGCAATGGGGGCTGGGGCAGAACCCCATCCACTTGGCGCTCTCGTGCCCGCACTCCCTGCAGAAGTAGACCGTCCTGCGTCGTTCCGCCGCCTTGGCCATGTAAGTCCTCCGTCCCACGTGCAGAGTCATCCTGTGCCGTAAGCTGTGATTATATGGGCGGAGGTAACTGCCTGTCGGCAGGCAACTGTCAGCAAATTATTGCCGTCTGGCCGGCCCTAAAAGCCCGGCCCCTCCCGGCCCAGTAGTCCGCCACCCTAAAATTGATGGACGAGTCACCGGGCCCCGTCATTCCGCCCTTGAGCCGGAATCCAGGAACCCTGGCGCAGTTCAAGTCGGCCTTTTCCTAGCCCTTCTGGATTCCGGCTCGAGGCCGGAATGCCGATATGGTGGCCGGAATGACAATAAAGTCTTCGGCAGTCATCAATTCAATATAGTGGGACTTCTAGGATGGGAAGCCACCCTTGGGGAGTCTATTTTTAGACGAAGTGGAGCCATGGCAATAACGAAGCGTTCCTGCACTGCGGCCGGGCGTTGATAGATCGAAGATCTGGGACCCCGAAACGCAGATCGGGCGCTTCAGTTTCCCCACCTAAGGTCAGGTGCCAGCCGATCAGACCAAGGGCGCCCCGCCTGGGAATCGATGCGTGAGAGGGCAAAATAAGCGGCGAGCGCCTCCATTGAGGCAGTGCCGGAGTGCCCGTTTACAACCACAAAGAAGAAGGCCCCCGAATTCGGGGGCCTCTCTTTGACACAGTTGCGGGGTCAGAGGTTAGTCGGCCGGGGCCGGCTCCGGCTCCCCTTCGAGCACGAGATCCACCGATGCCCTTGCGGTGATTTTGATCTTCCCGTCTTCGACATCGACATAGGCGACATCGCCAGCACCCAGCCCGCCGGCGAGGAGCTCCTCAGAGAGCTGGTCTTCGACTTCGTTCTGGATCAGGCGGCGCAGCGGGCGGGCCCCCAAGACCGGGTCGAAGCCCTTCTCGCCCAAGTATTCCTTGGCTGCCTGGCTGAGCTCCAGACCGATCTGCTTGTCGTCCAACTCGTGCCTAACCTGGTTCATCATCAGGTCGACGATGGAGAGGATCTCTGACTGATCCAACTGGTGGAACACCACCGTGGAATCGATGCGGTTGAGGAACTCCGGCTTGAAGAACCGGCGCACCTCATCCATAACCTTGTCCCTCATGCGCCCGTAGGCGCTCTGGTCGGTGCGGGCGTTCTCGGACTTGGACGCGAAGCCCACCGAGGTCTCTCGCTTGATCAGGTCGGAGCCGAGGTTGCTGGTCATTACCAAGATTGAGTTCCGGAAGTTTACCTTGCGGCCCCGCGCGTCGGTCAACGTGCCGGCGTCGAAGATCTGGAGCAGGATGTTGAAGACCTCGGGGTGGGCCTTCTCGATCTCATCCAGCAGGACGGCACAGTAGTTCTTGCGGCGCACGCCCTCGGTCAGCTGGCCTCCCTCGTCGTAGCCCACGTATCCGGGAGGGGCACCGATGAGCCGGGCCACGGTGTGCCGCTCCTGGAACTCTGACATGTCCAGGCGGATCATGTTATCTTCGTCGCCGAACATGAACTCGGCCAAGGCCCGGACGAGCTCGGTCTTGCCCACGCCGGTGGGGCCAAGGAACATGAACACGCCAATGGGGCGGCGGGGATCCTTGAGACCGGCCCGCGCTCGGCGCACCGACTTGGAGATATTAACGATCGCCTCGTCTTGGCCGATGATGCGCTTGTGCAGATCGTTCTCCATCTGGAGCAGCCGCTCCGTCTCCTCCTTGGCAAGGCGCGCGACCGGCACGCCGGTCCACATGCTGACCACCTCGGCAATGTCGTCCTCTGTTACGACCGTGGGCTCCCGGCGCTTGCCCTCTTGCCATTCACTGCGCAGGTCGTCCAGGTCCTGGCGCTGCTGCAACTCGCGGTCGCGCAGTTCCGCGGCCTGTTCGTAGCGCTGATCTGCGATGGCTTCGTCCTTCTCGCGGCCGACGGACTCCAGCACCTGCATTGCGTCGGTGACGGAGGTGGGGGTGACGCTGCCACGCAGGCGCACCCGCGAACCGGCCTCGTCCATCAGGTCGATAGCCTTGTCGGGGAGGAAGCGATCGGAAATGAAGCGGGCGGCCAGACTGGCGGCGCTGCGAATGGCGTCGTCGGTGTATTTAACGTTGTGGTGTTCTTCGTAGCGTTCCTTGATGCCCATCAGGATGTCGACGGTCTCGTCGCTGGAGGGCTCTTCCACGCGCACCGGCTGGAGACGGCGCTCCAGCGCCGGGTCGCGCTCTACGTACTTGCGGTAGTCGTCCAGGGTGGTGGCGCCGATGCACTGCAATTCGCCACGGGCCAGGGACGGCTTCAGGATGTTGGAGGCATCCACCGCGCCCTCGGCGGCGCCAGCCCCGACAAGGGTATGAATCTCGTCGATGAACAGGACGCAGTTGCCGGAGCTCTTGATTTCTTCGATCACCTTCTTGAGGCGCTCCTCGAACTCGCCGCGGTACTTGGTGCCGGCGACCAGAGATCCCATGTCCAGCGTCACCAGGCGCTTGTTCTGCAGCGTGTCCGGCACATCGCCGCTGGCGATGCGCTGGGCCATGGCTTCAACGATTGCGGTCTTGCCGACTCCAGGCTCTCCCACCAGCACCGGGTTGTTCTTGGTGCGGCGGCTGAGAATCTGGATGACCCGCTGGAGTTCCTGATCACGGCCCACCACCGGGTCGAGCTTGTCGGACCGGGCGGCGCTGGTCAGATCGATGCCCAAGTTGTCCAGCGTCGGGGTCTTGGTGTTGGTGCGGCCGGACTGCTGGCCCTGGCCGGAGGTGTGGCTCAGAATGCGGTGAGTTTCGGTGCGCACCTTGTCGAGGGTGACGCCCAGGCTCTCCAGCACACCGGCGGCAACGCCCTCGCCCTCGCGCAGGAGGCCGATGAGCAGGTGTTCGGTGCCGATGTAGGTGTGGTTCATGCGCCGGGCCTCGTCGACCGCCAACTCCACCACCTTCTTGGCGCGGGGAGTGAGGCCGATCTCGCCCTGGGCCGGCTTTTCGCCGCGCCCTATGATGAACTCAACTGCGGAACGCACCTTCGAGAGGTCGACGGAGAGGCTGGACAGCACTCGGGCCGCTACACCCTCCGTCTCGCGGACAAGGCCAAGGAGTATGTGTTCAGTCCCGATATAGTTGTGGTTGAAGCGCTGGGCCTCTTCCTGGGCCAGCGACAACACCCGCCGCGCTCGCTCCGAAAACTTCTCGAATCTGCTGCCCATAATTCCGCTCCTAACCTTGGGGAAGCTGAAAGCTGGTTCTCCCTGAAGGGCATGGGCCCACTGAGTACATGCGGAAACACCTACACACTAAGAGCCCAATTATATTGGCGCCCTGTTAGGGTGTAAAGGCACACGGACAGTGGGAATTCGCCAGTTCGTACCGGGGGAGGGGCGGGGAAACAGTCCGGTCTATCCGGGCCACGGGCCATCCCGCGCCAAGCTCGCACCGGCGTCGAATTTCAGGGAAGGGTTTTCTTTGAATAGCCTCCCGGCGGTGACCTATTTTCCCACCCAGTCGCCCGAGCAGTATCGTGGGCGCTGAGGCGTTTCACTACCGTGTTCGGGATGGGAACGGGTGGGGCCGCCTCGCTCGAACCACCAGGAAGCATTCGAGACGGAAGTATGCACTATTTTTCACAATCGCGCAAGAGGTTGCCCCGAGCATTTGCTGCCTGCCAAGATCCTTATCCCTCCGTCCGTTCCCTCTCCCCCTCTCCCAGAGAAGGAGCGGAGAAGGAGCGAGCCTCCATGGTTATTCCCTCTCCCCTTGGGAGAGGGTGAGGGCGTCCCTTTCGCGTGTGCTTCTTCAGGGGAGCGAGTACTCCACCTGCTCCGTGGACGCCACGGTCACGCCCCAGCCGGCCATCCAGCAGGAGTGGCGTCCGTCGCCGCCCGCCACCAGCACCACAACGTCGCTGGCGGAGCGCACGATGGGGACCATGACGTCGTCCCGGGACTCGTCGATCCATGCAGGCCAGGTGCGGTTGCCGTAGTGGGCGATGCCCTTCAGTTGACCCAGGGGCATCCGGGCGTTATGGAAGACGAAGTCCTTGACGTCGGCCTTGGATAGTCCCGAGGCGGCGATCTCGGCGGCATGTTCCGGGCAGAGCACCAGGATCACCTGCCCGCCGGTGGCCTGCTGGTAGTAGTTGGCGATACCCACCGTTTTCATGTTGCCCACGATGGTGCCGAGGACGCCGAACCCGGTGCCAGAGGTGCTCTCCATGATGCGGTAGACGCCCAGGATGCCGGCCAAGGTTACCGTGCTGCTCTCGGCTGGGTAGCCCCGCTCCACGTGCAGCGGCTCCCAGGGGCTGCGGGCCTCGTTCTCAGCGAAGCAGAAGCTGTAGCGGCCCGGCGAACTGAGGGTGGCCTTGTCCATATCCCCAGGCGTCAGCCCGGCCACGTTGCGGACGATGAGGCGCAGGGCGCGTCCGATGGCGGCGTTGGCGCGGAAGCCTGGTCCGAGGCATCCGGCATCTGCCTGGATGCCCAGCTCAGGGGCGGCCGGGCCGTTGACGATCATGACCTGGTTGGCGCCGCCGGTGGTGGCCCCCGTGCCGGCCAGGTTGAAGCCCTGGCGCAGGGCCGCCCGCACCCCCGCGACCACCACGGGAAAGTGCTCGGGCTTGCAGCCGGCCATGACGGCGTTGATGGCCAGCTTCTCCAGCGTGGCACGCGAGTTGCGCGGCTGCATCACCCCCAGCGAGTGCTGTGGGTCGGCATCGATGGCCGCCAGCATCTGGCGCACGGCATCCTCGGTTGGCGGCACGACGGGCAGCCCATCGGTCCAGCCCTGTTCCCAGAAGTAGTCCTGCATAGCAGCAAAGGACTCAGGCACCCGCACCCGGCGGGAGGCAAGTTGTGGGGTGGTCATGGTCGCTCCTACTGCTCAAGAGGCCACGATTTCATTCCAGGCTTCTTTCAACTGGAAGGTCACTGAGGGGTCGGTTTCAAGATTGGTTACATATTCATCTACGAATTCCCGGGTACTTCCGATTAGTCGCAGATAATACCGCAGGGTGGGATCAACCCCGTTGACCATCAGTTGGCAACCGTGGGCCTGCGCAACCTGTTGAATGTCCGGCTCGAATTCCGCGTAGCTGTCATGGTGACAGGTCGCAAGAATGTAAAAGCGTTCCACGGGCGTGGTGCGTAGTTTCTCAAAGGAAGTCTGAATCTGATCAGAATTGATGGGAATGTTGTGCTTTATCTCATAACCCTCGAACAGCAAATTATGGGCATCAACGATGTGAATATCGCCAATCAGATCTTTTCGACTATTGGCGGCGATATGGGATTTGAGTGGCAGGACTGTACAGCCTTTGTACCGCTTACTCTCCCGCGCCAGTATGGTCATAAGAGATTGGATTGCCAAAACCGGCAAACGCGACGCCCCTTTGGTCTGTGAACTGTAGTGCTGGTTCACCTTGTCAACGATTTGGGTAATCGAGAGATTAATCGGCCTGAACAAGGCAAGTTTTGTGTTGTGTTTGTTCATAAAAGCACATTTTCTTGTTGTGATTACGTTGTTTTACTGAATCAAGCGCCACTTTCTGCCGAAGTATTCTATCATCTCCCTGTCTTTCAAGTGTTTTTGAGCCGCTCGCACCAAATGCTTCCATCGCTTGCCGTGATGTATGCCATTGATGACCCGATCGACGCTATCGTCGCAAAGATCCGGATGGATGTTCTGTATGCGCGGGTGCAACTCTGCTGTCACCATAGGCCCATTTCTCAGAAGGTAGAGGATGGTCCTCATAAATATGGAATTTGTCGTTTCTCCAGGTTTTCCTCGCAGTTGCAGAATAGACTCCCGGGTCAATTCAAGTTCACGCTCAAATTCCTGCTTGATGTCTGTACGAACTGAGGTGAGGGCTTCCAAATGCTTGTTTCTAAGAGTTTCCGTAACTTTGGCAAGATGGTCTAGCTCTTCGAAGGAAACTACCGCTCCCAGATTGCCGTACTCCCGCAAATCGTTAGCGATTTTGCGTACCATCTCTGTGTCATCGACACGGATCCCGTATTCGTAATTTCGATATAAGGAACCATTGGTAAGATTGCCGGAAGTTATTATTGCGGTATGTTCGTCGGCTACGTATGCTTTGGCGTGCAGTCCGGGAAGATGCCGAACCGTAGTTGTAGGAATTTCCCGGCAAAACTGAGCGATTGCCTTGCTGTCAACGGAGCCTTGAAGCAGACTTTCCTCTTTCAGGTTAGTGAGCAAATTGATTTCAGGCAGGCTGTTGGCGTCAAGCAGAGAAGCAAAAATCTGAAGCGGCCGCTCCGTAATGAACGGGGCAACGACGATAGCCCGGCTGCGGATTGACCGCGCAAAGCTCTCAAAGGTTTCAGCCCAAGGCGACGGAATCGGCCGCATTTTGCTCCCTCAGCAGTTACCCGGATTGATTCAATCAGTATCCGGTACGCGCCCACAGCCTTTCAGTTTTGTCCTTCCCAATAAGGCTCGCGGATGCTCAACCCTTGCATGGGGTCAGCCGAAAACTTGCTGACAATGCGGTTGTCCCAAATGAATAACTCATCACATCCTGCTACTTCTGCGCTGGCCACCTGAACCGCATCCATAGTACTGATGGCATACCTGTTTGCTATTCGACGCGCCGACAACGCCAAAGCACGATCCACATCAACAAAGCGAGTTGAACTCCTGTCGAACAGCGAATCAATCAAGCTGATTCGTGATTGCTCTGAAACTGATAATGAATCGGTTCCTCGACGGACCTCCACGAGCGTAACCGTCGAGGTAAAAACGGTTAACAGTCCGGCTTCTCCGGCGTCAAAAATCAATTGCGCCAAATCTACTCGATTCATTCTGCCATGGGCCGGGATAGTTTCACCCTTCAGGAAGGCGATGTAGACCGATGAATCGAGATGAACGCGCCTATGGGGAGAAAGACCCACCTCGTATCGTCCTGACGAACTCCTCTGTGGAGAGATCGCCCGTAAGATCCGGGATGCTTCCCTTCAATTCATCCAGAGAAGGCACTTCGTTATCCTGGACGTCGCGGTCTTTGCTATCCAGGTTCTTACCCCCTGTCAGCAGGCTGACGATTTCGGGGGCGTAGTCGTGGGCCATCTGCCGCACGTCCTCCACCTGGCGGCTGGCCAGTGGGCTGGGCAGGACTACGATGCGGGCGCCGGGCATGCCCAGCGACGCGGCGCGGAGGTTGGCCGCGCGGGTGAAGCTGCGGGTGATGACGCTGACCGAGGGCGTTCCTGCGGATTCGGTTACCACCGTGTCGTGGAGACCCCACGCCGTGCAGCTGCCTCAATCGGCGATGGCGTGGATGATGGCGTCGCACTCGCGGAGCAGCGCCTCCAGCTTTTCGTCGGGGTGGGCCGCGCTGTAGGTGGACTTGCGGTTGTAGATGACCTTCTTAACGCCATAGTCGTTCAGCAGAGTCTGCTCCATCTCCTGCATGAAGGTGTCGGCGTGGTACTTGCGGTTCTCCAGAAGTCCAACGACCTTGCCTTCCAGCCCGGAGAGGGAGGCGCTGAGGCCCACTTCCTCGGGCACGTCCTCGGCCACGGGAACCAGGATTTCAACCGTTCGCTCTGCCGTGGTCATGTCGGTCTCTCCTCGTCTAGGCTTCCCCGTTGTCGGCATCGGGTTCGGGCGGGAACGTCACCGGCTTTCCGTACAGCGCGGCATCCAGCATCCATTCCAACTTCGACACGCGAATATCCAGGGAATGCATCTGCTCCAGCAGACGGTCGAACTTCTCTTCCAGTCGGTCCATGCGCTGCGTTAAAGACTCCTCCAGCCGGTCGATCCGCTCCTCCAACCGGTCGATCCGCCCCTCTACCCGGTCGACCCGGTTCCCTAAGTCGTCGATCCGGCGGTTGAGTTGGTTGAACAGAAAAATCATCAGACCCGACAGAAAAGTTACCGTCGAAACGCCGACGGCAATGATTGTGTACATTTCCGGGGTCATAGTAGTCCTTTCTTTCCAGATTCCTTAGCCGCCCAGCTGGAGGAACTTGCCCTCGGTCTTGATGGCCGGAGCGACGATCATCTCGGCCTGGTGCAGGTCCCGGATGGAGTAGGCGCCGCACATCCCCATGCCCACCCGGAGGGCGCCGACGAAGTTCTGGGTGCCGTCGGTTACCGAGGTGGGGCCATGGAGGATCTGTTTTAGGCTTCCCCTGGTGCCAACCTTTACCCGGGTGCCGCGGGGCAGCTCGGGGTGCGGATTGGCCATGCCCCAGTTGTAGCCGCGGCCGGGGGCCTCATCAGCCTGGGCGAAGGGGGTGCCCAGCATCACGCCGTCGGCGCCGCTGACGATGGATTTGCAGATGTCGCCGCCGGTGCGGATCCCGCCGTCGGTGATCACCGCCACGTACCGGCCTGTGTTCTTGTAGTGGTCCTCCCGGGCGGCGGCGCACTCCAGGGTGGCGCTCACCTGGGGCACTCCCACGCCCACCACCTCGCGGGTGGTGCATGCGGCTCCGGGGCCGACGCCCACCAGCACGCCATCGATGCCGGTCTCCATCAACTCCAGGGCCACGCCGTAGGTGACGCAGTTGCCCACCATCACGGGGACTTTAACGGCCTGGATCAGCTCGGAGAAGATGAGGCCGCGGTAGCTGTTGGACATGTGCCTCGCCGTGGTGACGGTGGACTGGACCACCACCATGTCGGCGCCTGCCTCGACCGCCACCGGAGACATCCGCTTGGTGCTCTGGGGCGTAAAGGATATGGCACAGGTGGCGCCGGAGTTCTTGATCTCCTGGACCTGGGCGGCCAGCAGGTACTCCTTGACCGGCTCGGTGTAGACCTGTTGCAGGAATTCGGTGATCTCGGACTGGGGGGTGGCGATAATGTCTTCGAGGACCGAATAGGGGTCCTCGTATCGCGAATAGAGGCCCTCGCCGTTGAGCACGGCCAGACCGCCCAGCTCGT
The DNA here is from genome assembly GCA_965249355.1 of Dehalococcoidia bacterium. Taxonomy (GTDB): domain Bacteria; phylum Chloroflexota; class Dehalococcoidia; order Lucifugimonadales; family UBA3495; genus VXOI01. The sequence continues at coordinate 3,880,815 of CBDFLW010000004.1, read as the reverse complement.
GCATGCGGGCGGCGAACCTGGGTGATACGGCCCCGTCCATGGCCGAGGCCATGATGGGAATCTCGAACTCCAGGTCGCGGATGGTCATCTTGGTGGAGGTTAGCTCAGGGTTGATCGTAACCTGACCCGGGACTATGGCCACTTCGTCGAAACCGTAAGAACGCTCCAGTTCCTTGAAAAGCCTCCTGCCCATCACTGACCCCCTTCAATTCAGAATCAATCGATTATGAAAGGCTGTATCTGGTTAGCACACGATTTAATCAGTTTTGGACGCCAAAAGTCAACGTGAATCCAGGGCGGCAACGGCGCAAACGAGAGGCATTGAGTTTGACGAGTCCGGAAATCGATTCTGACCGGATACAGTTCAACGTGTTCGCTTTTTACCTACCAGTGTCAACAAAACGGTTGACGAATACAGGCATAACATGGTAGAATTTCGTAAAAAGAAGGAACGATCAGAGAGCAGGTGAGCGAGATGGTACAGCAAGCGGAGCATGTAGCCGTTCAAGAGGTTCCCGAGGTTGTCCTGGTCTGCCAGCACCATTGGGTGATCCAGGCGGCGGACGGGCCAACCAGCCCCGGTGCGTGCCGGCTCTGTGGCGAGACCAAGGACTTCAAGAACTACGTGGAGACCGCAACCTGGGGTGACACCCGGCTGATGAACAGGCAGGACCCCGTTCCCGTCAGCGCTATCATGGCTGCAAAGATGGAATCCATCGAGGACGAGTAACCGAGAGGCTGCTGCCCTTAGGGCCGCCACTCCAACCATTTTAACGCATCAGTTCCGGCGTGAGGCCGGGGTTCTGGCTCCTGGGGAATGCGGAGCTGAACCCCGGCATTTTTCTTTCTCAAATCCGCCATTTTCACCCCTTGTCATGACCCCCGGAATTGTGTCATATTGTGGCCCATAGAGAGGCTCTGTCCCATATGTGGTGGTTGGAGTGTCGGCGAAGACAGCAGGGCCTCTTGCTCCAACCTGCCCGATAACCCTTGCCGCCCATTGTCCGTTGGAATATACCCCGGTACTCTCATGACTGACCGGTCAGGCCCGGCCCCGCGGCAGGGAGACAATCCTGCTCTCGCCACAGACGGCGAGGTTGCATTTTTCTTGGAGGACCTTCCCCTTGGCGTTTACCCACCTGCACGTCCACACCGAATACAGCATGCTCGACGGCATCAGCCGCATCCCCGAGCTGGTCGAACGCACGGGCCAGCTGGGCATGGATTCGCTGGCCATCACCGACCACGGCACCTTCTATGGTGTGGTGGACTTTTACTCCGCCTGCCGCGACGCCGGCATCAAGCCCATCATAGGTTGCGAGGTCTACGTCGCCCATAACAGCAGGCACGAGAAGAACCCCTCGGAGCGGAGCCCGGCGCACCTGGTGCTGCTGGCTCGCGACAACACCGGCTACCGCAACCTGATGCAGCTGGTCACCAAGTCCCACGTCGAGGGCTTCTACAACCGCCCGCGCATCGACAAGAGCCTGCTGGAGGAATACGGCTCGGGCCTGGTCTGCCTGTCGGGCTGTCCCTCCGCCGAGGTGCCCCGGCTGCTGGCCGATGGGAACTACGACGGCGCGGTCAAGGCCGCTGGCTGGTACCGCGAGCTGTTCGGTGAGGGCTATTTCCTGGAGCTGCAACGCCACCAGCACGTACCGCAACTGGACCAGATCAACGAGGGGCTGTTGCGGCTGTCGCAGGACACCGGGTTTAAAAACGGCCTGCCGCTGGTGGCCACCAACGACGCCCACTACGTGCATCAGCACCAGTCCAACCTGCAGGACATCTACATCTGCATCCAGACCAACACTACGATCCGGGACGAAAAGCGGCTGCGGATGGAGGACGACTCCTACTATATCAAGAGTCCGCAGGAGATGGAGGCGCTGTTCGTCGGCATGCCCGGAAACGTTTCCGCCGAGGCGCTGGCCAATACCGGCGTAATCGCCGACATGTGCGACGTTTCGCTGGAGTTCGGGCAGACCCACCTGCCGCGCTACGAGACCCCCGGCGGCATGGACGCCGACGAATACTTGGCCAATGTCTGCGAGGAGGGATTCCGGCGCCGCTACCCGAACGCTTCCCCCGGGGGTGAGAAAGGCGGAGCGGTTGAGCGGCTGCGCTACGAGCTGGAGGTTATCCGCTATACCCGCTTCGCCAACTATTTCCTGGTCGTGTGGGACATCATCAATTTCGTGCGCCAGCGCAACATACTATTCGGCGTGAGGGGCAGCGCCGCCGCCAGCGTCGTGCTGTACTGCCTTGGCATCACCGACGTTGATCCGCTGGAGTACCGTCTCGTCTTCGAGCGCTTCCTGAATATGGAACGCAAGGAAATGCCGGACATCGACATGGACTTCCAGGACGACCGGCGCGACGAGGTATTGCACTACGTCATCGACAAGTACGGCAATGACCGGGTGGCCCAGATCATCACCTACGGGACGCTGGGCGCCAAGGCCGCCCTGCGAGACGTTGGCCGGGCCTTGGGCATGAGCTACGGCGATGTGGACCGCATAGCCCGCATGGTGCCGTTCAAGGCACGGAACTTGGAGGACGCCCTGAGCGTCAGTCCCGAGCTCAAGAGTTCCTACGACAGCAACGAGGCGATTCGCGACCTGGTGGACCAGGCCCAGGGTCTGGAGGGAATCGTCCATCACGTCAGCACCCACGCCGCCGGTGTGCTCATCGCCGACGAGCCGCTGACCGAGACGGTGCCGCTGCAGCGTCCAGTGCGGGGCGACGAGTCCAGCCCGGTGCTGATGACCCAGTTCAGCATGGACCCGGTGGCCCACCTGGGGCTGCTCAAGATGGACTTTCTAGGCCTCACCAGCCTCACCATCCTTGACCAGGCGGTCAAGCTGGTGCGGGAGAGCAGGGGCGTCGAGATTGATCTGCAGACCTTGGCGTTGGACGACGGGCCTACATACGAATTGCTCTCCTCCGGAAACACCACCGACGTGTTCCAGCTGGAAAGCGCCGGGATGCAGCGCTACATCGAAAAGCTCAAACCGTCGAACATCGGCGACATTGCCGCCATGATAGCGCTGTATCGCCCTGGACCGATGGAGAACATCGACCGGTTCATCGATGCAAAGCACGGGCGGGCCGCGGTGACCTATCCGCACCCCAGCCTCAAGGAACTACTCGACGAGACCTACGGCATCATCGTTTATCAAGACCAGGTGCTTTTGATCCTGCAGCAGTTCGCAGGCTATACCCTGGGCGCCGCCGACATAGTGCGCAAGGCGATGGGCAAGAAGATCGCCTCGCTGATGGCGCAGGAGCGGGTAAACTTCGTGGCCGGGGCCACCGGCAAGGGCTTCGATGAGGCGCTGGCCGTAGAGATTTTCGACCTTATCGAACCCTTCGCCGGGTACGCCTTCAACAAGGCCCACAGCGTCAGCTACGCCCTGATCTCCTACTGGACCGGCTACTTCAAGGCCCACTACCCGGTGGAGTACATGGCCGCTGTGCTGAACGCCAGGCGCGATAACAGCGACAAGACCATAAGCTCTATCAACGAGTGTTTCCGGCTGGGCATCCCGGTCTGGCTGCCCGACGTGAACCGCTCCGGTGAGTTCTTCACCATCGACCACGATGACGAGGGCAAGCCGGGCCTGCGCATCGGTCTGGCCGCCATCAAGACGGTGGGCGAGGGCGCCGTCAAGCCGCTGGTGGAGGAGCGAAAAGAGAACGGTCCGTTCCAGTCCATCGACGATTTCTGCCGCCGGGCCGGCGCCGCCAACCTGAACCGCCGCACCATGGAGAGCATGGTCAAGGCCGGCGCCTTCGACGCAGTCGCCCCGCGCGGTGCCGTGCTGTCGGCCTTGGACCGCATCGTGGCCACCGCGCAGCGCGAGGCGCAGATGCGCAACAGCGGCCAGAGCAGCCTCTTCGGCGGAGGGCCGGGTGCGACTAGTGCAGGGACGGGCGCTGCGGCCGTGGACGAGCCTGGCGTCATCCTGGGAACAGGTGATGCGTCGCCCGAGGAAAAGGCCACCTGGGAGCGCGAGCTGCTGGGCGTGGCATTGTCACACAATCCGCTGATGGCTTTGACCGCCGCCAGTACCGGCGGGTCGGTGGTCTCGCTGGACCAGCTCAGCGAGGAAATGCAGGGGCAGCAGGTCAACGTGGTTGGCATCGTCAACACCGTCACCGAACGGGCCCGTCGCGACGGGCAGCGCTTCATAATCGTCGGCCTGGAGCTGCTGGGCGGCGTGGTCGAGGTCACCGTGTGGCCCGAGGCGCTGCAACGCACCGAGGAGATCTGGCAGTCGGGCCGTACCGTTCGCGTAGTCGGCAGGGTGCGCCTGCGCGGCGAACAGTTGGAGCTGTCGTGCGACGAGGCGGAGGAATTCGTCGAGGACCGCCCATCCACGTTGCCTGCCAATGTCGGCGGCGCGCCGGCCAGAACCAGCGGGAATGGTAACGGGAGCGGGAACGGCCAATACCGGAACGGCAAAGGCAAAGGCAAAGGCTACGCCAACGGGAACGGCCAGGCCAACGGTAATGGCAACGGAAACGGCCAGCCCAACGGGAACGGTAATGGCAACGGGCACAGGCCGGTCGGCGATGGGTCCGGCAATGCCCCTCCGTTCGCCTCCAGCAACCGGCTGGTGCAACTTGCGGTCACCGAGACGCAGGATCCGCAGCACGACGCGATGCTCCTGCGAGAGGTCATCGGCGTCATCTTGGAGTACCCCGGCCGCGACAAGGTCAACCTCGAGATCCGCGCCGCCAGAAAGCGGGTGCTGATGGAGTTGCCGGTGGTCAGCACCGGCTACTGCGATCCTCTGCGGGAGCGGCTGGAGGAACTCCTCGGGCCGGACACGGTGGCAGTCACTCAGGAGATGCCCCTGGGCCTGTGAGCTCCGGCCAGCTGGCGCAGTGCGCAGGCGGCACCGGTGGATGACCCGGTCGCGGCGGCTTTTCCTGGCAGCGGGACCGCGCAGAGCGCATGTGTTCAAGTATCAGTCTGGGTTATCAGTCTGGGTCAATTGTGGCAATACCGTTAACATGATTTTGATATTTCATAATTTACGTTGGAATCTGGACTATTATTACGGATACCTTCCAGTATATGGATAAATGTTGCTTAAACCGGGCATCCTAAACGCCTGTAGAGTTTGACCGGCCTATGGGCCGATGCTAGACTGCCCGCGAACTGCTTGGAAGGCAAATCCAAAGCCCAAACCGCCCGGCGCACCCGGATGCACTGCTCGGCGCACTGATTCGGCGCACTGATTCGGGATGAAGCAGGGCCCCAATAACTGCCAACGGACGTGATCATGATTTATTACTCTACGAGGTCTCCGGTCTGGAACAGTAGCCTGAGCCAGTTCCGGTTCCGCAACCGCCAGCGCTACACCCTGCCCTGCGAGCCATAGCTCCCCACCCCAATCGATAGCGAAAGGGGCCTTTCCCACCGGCCTTTCCCGCCTCGCCCCAACCACCGCCGCTTGAACCAGCACATTGTTTTGCCTGCGGCAGCCTCGCCGAACCCCCAAAGCTCGACAGCGGGAATGCTTGCGCCCATTTTTGTCCCTTGACAGGTAGTGAACCGGGAGGCAGGTCTCAAAGTCAGCCAAATCAGCCATTTGTCAATTGATTGGATTGCGACTTTTCAGCCATTTTGAAATTTTCTAACACCGGCGGCAAACAAGCAGCCGCCGAGGGTTTTTCAGGAACAACCAGAAACAACCAGAAAGAACCAGGAGGGAACAATGCGTGAAGTACTACGCTCCAAGATTCACCGGGCCTGGGTGACCGAGGCCAACCCCGACTACGTCGGCAGCATCGTCATTGACGAGGCGCTGATGGAAAAGGTCGACATGTGGGACTTCGAGAAGGTCCTGGTCTGCGACGTCACCAACGGCAACCGCTTCGAGACCTACGTCATCCCTGGCGAACGCGGCCGCGGCGACATCGCCGTGCAGGGCGCTGCTGCCCGTCTCACTGCGGAGGGCAACTGCCTGATCATCATGTCCTTCGAAGTTACCGAGACCCCCATTGACCCCCAGATGATTCTGGTCGACGAAAAGAACGAGTTCGTCGAATTCCTGGAGGGAGCCAAGCATGTCGAGCCGGTTCACTGAGCTAGAGACCGAGACCTACTACGATGCCGAGGATGCCATCTACCGCACAGTCTGGGACGAAGATGGCAGCGTCCACTGGGGCTACTTCGACGAGACGACCGGCAATGACTTTCTGAAGGGATGCGCCAACCTCGACCGCATCATGGTCGAGAAGGGGCGCATCGGCCCCGACGCCCAAGCCTTGGACCTGGGTTGCGGAAACGGCACCACGGCGATCTGGCTGGCCGGGCACACCGGCTGCCACGTAACCGGCATCGACCTCAGCGGCGTCCGCATCGACAACGCCAAGTCGGCGTGGGAGCGGCACGAGCCTGGGCTGCGGGAACGGGTGGCCTTCGAGAAGGCATCGGCCACCGAGTTGCCCTTCGCCGAGGGCCAGTTCGATCGCGTCTGGAGTCAGGCCGTCATCTACCACGTCCCGGACAAGCGCACGGTGCTCAGCGAGGTCTACCGGGTGCTGGCGGACGGCGGGATCTTCGTCTTTGACGACCTGATCAAGCCGAAGCAGCGAGTCAGCCCGGAGGCGAAGCGTTTCGTTTACGACCGCCTGCTCTACGACACGGAGTTCAGCTTCGAGTCATACCAGGACGCACTGAGGTCCCAGGGGTTCGAGATACTGGAGGCCCAGGACATCTCCAGCCACCTGCGTCTCTCGTACCTTTGCCTGGCCGACCGCACTCCCAAGGGCCAGACAGGCGAGCACGCCGAGCACTACGAGTGGCTGACCGAGGCCTACCTGGGCACGGCCAGGGCCGTGGAGAACGACGAGCTGGGCTGGGGCCTGTACATCTGCCGCAAGTAAACTCGAAGCCCCCTACATCGCGAATGATCACACTGAAATTCCCTCTCCCTCGACGGGGAGAGGGAATTTGAAATGGAGGAAACTATGACCATGGAAGAGAGCCACCGGCGAGTGCAATGGGTGTATGGCTCCACCAGTAACCAGGAACTGGAGGAGCGCTACGACCAGTGGGCCGAGGAGTATGACCGGGACCTGGACGAGGACTTTGCTTGGAACGCTCCCGACAACGCCGCCCGCGTCCTGGGCGGCCTTGTACCGGCCAATGCCTCGATCTTGGACGCCGGAGCGGGCACCGGCCTGGCAGGCGAGAGATTGGCCGCCGCCGGCTTTACCAACATGGCGGCAATGGACATATCCCAGGGAATGCTCGACGTCGCCCAGAGCAAGAACGTCTACAACTCCTTCCACCAGATGGTGATGGGAGAGACGCTGGGCTTCAAGACAGACCAGTTCGACGCCGTGATCAGCGTCGGCGTCTTCACCCTGGGCCATGCGCCGATCCACTCCTTCGACGAGCTGGTGCGCGTAACCAGGCCGGGCGGTTACATCGTTTTCAGCCTGCGCATCGACATGGTGGACGAGGGGTACCAGGCATACTTCAGCAAGCTGGAGGCGTCCGGGCAGTGGAAACTGGCCCAGGTCACGGATCCTTTCCAGCCCATGCCCAAGGGCGAGCCGGAGGTTTTCCACCAGATATGGGCCTACCAGGTCGTCTAGTCAACTTGATAACCTGATGAGCCAGGGTCTTTGAGTTCTCCCTCCCCCGGAGGGAGAGGGAACAATTGAAAGACTTTGGAATTCAAAAGCAGTTGATTTGACCCTGACCATGGCGGGTGCTATATACCTTGACAAGAGTCAAACCGCAGGCGGTGAACGATGCTTAAAGGTACACGTTCATCTATTCGCATCCTTGCCGCCGCCTGCGCTGTAGGCCTGCTGCTTCTGCCCCTGCTCCTCCTGGCCTGCAGTTCGGAGGAGCCGACCAGCCGCCCCACGCGGGAACCGCGGGAGAGAGCGACCGACGCATCGGACGAACGGGAGGATGAACGCACCGAGTCAGAGAGCCAGGACAGGTCAGAGTCCCGGGGGCTTCTCGGGGGCGTGACGCGAGAGGGCTCGGCCGAAACGGACCGGGAAGCGCTGGAGGCCCTCTACGAAGCCAGCAATGGCCCCGACTGGCGCAACAGCGACAACTGGCTGACCGACGCGCCCTTGGACGAATGGTACGGCATTACCGCCGACGATGACGGACGAGTCACAGGAATCCGGCTCTACGAAAACGGGCTACGGGGGGAGATTGCTCCCGAGATCGGCTCACTGGGCCGCCTCGTCGTCCTTGATCTGGATTCCAACCGATTGCATGGGGCTATTCCACCCGAAATAGGTGGTCTCGCTAAACTGGAGTACCTTATGCTGGCCGGCGATCAACTGAGCGGAGACCTCCCTCAAGAGCTGGCCCGGATATCAAATTTGATATTTCTGGTGGTTCCGGGCAACCAGATCGGCGGGAAAATTCCACTGTGGCTGACCGAGCTCCGAAATCTTGAAGACCTCTTCCTTGCCTACAATGACTTCAGCGGTGAGATTCCGCCTGAGCTGGGCCGGATGGAGAGCCTGCTCAGGCTTGAGCTGAGCGACAATGATTTCACCGGAGAGATCCCGCCGGAGTTGGGTCTGCTCGAGAACCTGGTTCACCTCGGCCTCGAGAACAACCGGCTCCTTGGCGACATACCGGAGGAACTTGGAGAACTGACCAGCCTATCACTGCTGGGTCTTACCGGAAACCCCCAGCTTACCGGCTGCGTTCCGGGCAGCCTGGCTCCCCAGCTGAATCCGAGATCGGACCTCGGCAGCGTTCCGATATGCGGCGGGCTCGCCCTGGGCGATCCAAAAGCAAAAATTGAACGCGAACCGACAATCTCGTACTCGGCGACAGCAACCCCGCCTGCCAAACGCGCGCCGACAGTAACCCCGACACCACGCCCTACGCCTGTGCCAGCGCCGACACCAACCCCGCCTGCTTCGGCCCAGGCGCAGACCCTCGATTCATACGCCATGAGCAACGCGGGCGGCCCGGGCGCCATCTACGTCGGGGACCTGAGTCAACTGGCCGGACCGGCGCCCGCATGGGATCTCGGGGACCGGGACGGAAACGTGCCACTGGACTCCCTGGAACGGCACTATTGGATCTACGAGTCGGACCACTACCGGTCGCTGCTCGCGAAAGCGAGGATCACCAACCCGACACAACTTACCAGCCTGGGCGAGAGCATAGAGATTGAATTCGTCTGCCTCAACCGCTTGTTTCTGTCTTGCCAGTTGATGGAGAGCTTTTTCGTTTCCAACGTCCTGGAAAGGACCGACGGGCAGGTCCGGTTCCAAATCAGCTCATTCCCGGAACTGGGATTGAGAGGCCGCGACACGGTGGAGCTTATGTCGGACGGTACCCTGTCCAGCGCCACCATTTACGGCGGGTATGCAGCTGGTGAAATTCCAGCCTTCGATATCCAATACCTTTGGGGCAGCCTTTCGTCGGGCGAGGACTCGTATGCTGCAGCCGCCTCGATGGCCGCCGACCTGGACCTGCTGGTTGAGTGGCATTCAGATGGTGCAGTGATCTTCAGCCACAGCTTGTATGCGGGCAACGCCGCGTACCTTTTCTGCCGGGACTTCGTAGGGTCGCCCAGGGACTTACAAGGCAGGAGAACACGCTCCTTTAATTCACCCCTCTCGAACTGGATAAATGGGATGGGCGCCGAAGCCCAAATCGCAGCCTTTGCCGAGGTCTACACCATGCTGGAGCGCGGGATATCGGACTGCGCCGTTTCCTACGCGTATACAGCCTATGATCAGCACTGGTACGAGGTCGCAAATTACATCGCTGGGCCGATCTACAACGTCACCGAGCAAGCAAATGTGGTCAACAGGGACTTCTGGAATCGCATTCCCTCCGACCTCCAGCAGATCATCCTGGAAGAGGGCGCCAAGATGGAACTGGAGACGCTACGACTGGCGTCCATCCAAAAGAGGCCTGGCTTTCGATGCTACAGGAAGCGGGGATGGAATACACACCCTTCTCCGGCGACTTGCAGCAACTGAGCCGGCCGGCTGCCATTCATCAGGTCATACCCGCCTGGGTGGACCGGGTGGGAGACACCAGGGACCCGATCATTACCGACACGTTCAACCGCAAGGTCGGTCCCATCGTCGGCATGCGCATCAACACCGACGGCACCGTCACTGACCTGCGCTAAAAGCATTACGGTACTCGGTTACTTTCGCCGGTTCGCGTGAGGGTGAAATGCCAAATACCGGCATCTTAGTGTGCTGCGAGGGGGCGCCCTCACCCCAGCCTTCTCCCGAAGGGATAGGGAGTTTTTGAAGTACCTTGACCCGACGGCGCGGTGGATAAATCCCGTTTGCCGAACCAGGCGTAATGAGTGTAGATGGACGTAGAATTGCCTTTTACGCCTACCCGTCCTTCAGCGTTCTCCAGTTTCGCTTTTCCCTTGAAGGAGAGGGCTCGCGTGAGGGTGAAATGCGAAAGATCGGCATCTTGGTGTGTTGCTAGAGCACGACCCCACCCTAACCCTCCCCCGGAGGGAGAGGGAACTTTTGAATTACCCTGACCCGTCCTCACAGGCGGTTGCCGCGTGCGATTTCCTTGGGCCAACATTGCGCTCATTGCGCTGTTCAGCTTCGAGCTGGTGACCGGGTACCTGGGCCTGACTCACTCGAATCCGGAGTGGATCGCGGTTATGCACCTGCACCGCATCACCGGCTTCGCCATCCTCGTGCTATTCGTCTGGAAGTCGCGCAACATCCTCGGCTCCTTCCGTACCAGCAGCAACTGGCGCAGATCGCCGGCGATGATGCTGGGGTCGACCCTGCTGCTGGCAGGGCTGCTGGCCGTGCTGGGGCTGGGGCTGGCTTGGAGTCACATCGGCCATTACAGCTTTCTTGGATTTTCCGGCACTACTATCCACCTGAACCTGGCCCTCCTGCTCCTGCCCCTGCTGGTCTGGCACACCTTCCGGCACAAGATCAGCCTTCGGACGCGCTACGTCGCAGGCCGCCGCAACTTCCTCCGGTTCGCGGGAGTGGCGGTGGCCGGGCTGGCGGCGTGGCAGCTGTCGGAGCAGCTGATGCTGGTAACCGGTGCGCCCGGCGCGGACCGCCGCTTCACCGGCTCCCATCCCGAGGAAGGCCCCGACTTCCCGGTCACCATGTGGCTGGACGACCGCACCCAGCACATCGAACCCAGCCGGTGGCGGCTGCGGGTCAACGGGCACGTCGAAAACCCGTACGAGCTGGACTACGGGGAACTGGTCGCCTGGAATGCCCAACTGACGGCAACGCTGGACTGCACCGGCGGATGGTATACGACCAGGCAGTGGGAGGGGATTCCGGTGCCGGAGCTGCTGGCGAGGGCCCGGCCCAGGTCCGGCGCAGGCAGCATCACCATCCGGTCGCACAGCGGGTACTTCCGCCGGTACTCGATGGCCGAGGCTGGACGTGCCTTGCTGGCCAGCCATGTCGGCGGAGCGCCGCTGTCGCCCGGCCACGGCTTCCCGGCGCGGATGGTGGAGCCGCACAAACGCGGCTACGACTGGGTGAAGTGGGTCGACGAGATCACGGTCAACGATACTAACAAGTTCTGGCAACCGCCCCTGCCGCTGACGTGAGGCCTGTGGGCTGCTAGATGCTGGCCAGACGCGCGCTCACCAGCCGGTTCATGCTGACGCCTTCCTCTGCTGCACGCAACGCCAAGGCGCGATGCGTTTCCGGCGTGACGCGCACCATAAAGTTGCCGCTGAAGGTACGGTCAGAGATGGGTTCAGGCGGAGTTTCGCCATCCTCCTGCATATCTTCCAAGACTTCACCCACAACACGCCTTATGCCTGAGAACGCTTCCTCAGGCGTTTGCTCCAGCCAGCTCAGAAGTGGAAATTCCGCGCAGAGTCCCACGAATTGCTCGTCTTCAGAGGACCATATAACACGATAAGCGTAGTGATCGGGTCTCATTGCATCTCCAGCAGCTTTTCAAGGGCCCTGATGACTTGACGGATTTGAAACGGCTTAGCCATCCCTTTTTGGTTTTGGATATTCACTTGTGGGCGGCCTGGCCAAGGAACCTTATAGTTGTGGTGGCTAGTTGCATTACGGCGAGGTTTCCCAAAATGACGGTCGCAAATAATGGTTAGTTCAGCGAACCTGATTCCCTTGAGATTCTTGCGGAGCTCCTCTATATCCTCCGATATACTGTCCATCAATAGATCAGTATCGTTAATGATACCATTGATTTCAGTTTGTACCAGTCTTGGGACCCGCCCTCAATTCGCTACCCATCCAGGAACTCGAGGATCACACTGGCCAGCTCCCCGGGCTTGTGGTAGCCGATGTCGCGGACGGTCTCGGGGATCCAGTGGGTGCGGCCGTTGGGCCAAGAGTTGTCCATCAGAACCAGTAGAGCGATCCTGCGTTCTGTGAGATTCTGCTGATACCGGATACTCTGGTCCGCGGTTAGAAAGACTTCGTAATTGTTCCTTTCCGCCTCATCGAGTAGGTCTCCATTGGTCAACCCTTTCCAGCCCCTTTCCTTGGAGGGGTCCACTTGATGTCCGGCCAAAAATCGCTTCAGAGGAGCTGGGACATTATGATCAAAGAGAATCCTCAAACTTTGACTCGATGGGCAAGCGCCTCAATCTCGTGCTGCAGAACTGCCTCCACCTGAGACGGTTCAACCCCGGGAAACCACTCCACAAACTCGTGCACCGTCGCACCAGCTTTCAAGTTGTTGAAGAGAGCGGAGATAGGAACGCGGGTGCCGGCAAATACCCAAGCCCCACCCATCTTCTGCGGGTGGCTTTCAACTGAAGAGCATTTCTCCCAGTCTGCCATTGCGGCGCATCCGGCTTACGAGATGTTGTTTACGTCATTTGTCTTTCATCAAGGAACTCGAGAATCACCTTTGCCAGCCCCCTGGGCTTGTGGTAGCCGATGTCGTGGACGGTTTCGGGGATCCAGTGGGCGCGGCCGTTGGGCAGGGCGGACTCGGCGGCGCCGACCATCCGGCGCCGCAACATGGCGAAGTCGCTGTTGGCGCGCTCCGGCAGCGGACCTGCGGCGATAATCAGTGCCGGGCATTGCACCTGCGCCAGGGTGTGGGAGCAGGGATCGTCCCACATGGCCCGGATCACCTGCGCCTGGTTCTCAGGACGCAGAATGTCCTGAATCTGGCCGTTCTCGTCATCGTAGACCATGGTCTGCACGATGCGCTCGATCTCGCTGTTCCAGAACCCGGCCATCTGCTCCCGCAGACGGTTGAGAAACTCTTCGCGGTCGCCCGTTACGTTGCGGGGCCGCAGGCGGTCCGAGAACGCCTCCCAGGTCGGCTCGGGGAACAGGCGTCCGTCGAGGAACCCTCCGTCGATCATCACGATGCGCCGCACCCGGTCGGGGTAATGGTAGGCGAGGTTGCTGACCACGTGCCCGCCCCAAGAGTGGCCGAGCGCCGCAAGAGGATCCCGGAATCCGGGAATTTCGGTCCCCACGTGGTCCAGCAGCGCGGCGATGTCGTCCGACAGCGTGTGCCAGTCGTAGCCCGACCCGGCCTGGGTGGTCTGCCCGTGGCCTCGCTGGTCAGGGGCGATGATGCGGTAGCGGTGCCTCAGGAGCTGCGCGACGATGTCGTACCAATGAGCCGACGACGCCAGCCCGTGCAGGGCCAGAAGCGGCTCGCCGTCGCCGCCCCAGTCGAGGTAGCGCATATCCAGTCCGTTGACCTTGGCCCACTTCTCCGTTGGCCGCTGCCTGCTATTGTCTGCCAATTCAACCTCTCCTGACATGGTCTTTCGTCTAGGACGATTGCTCAGTCCTGCGCCTGGCTGCCCGTCGGCTCCTCTTCGCGTTTCAAGCCGTATTTTGCCAGGATGGCGTCCACAAAGGGCTTCAGGACGTACTCGGCGCGGTCGATGCGTATCGCCACCGCCGAAGATGGGGCATCAGGTTCGTCTTTGTCATAGTGGACGATTACGTCCTCAGACATCTCCTCGCCTGCGGCACTCTTCTGCCCATTCTCGATGAGCAGAATTTGTCCTTCAGGGTAATAATCCACCAATGCCGGTGGTTTTGATTCGCGGACAGGCCATTTTACTGATTTCTCCATGGTCGCCCTCCATAGTCCTTTTCCAACTCCCTGTTCTGATAAGCCGTAAGAAACCTGCCAGTCTCAGGATCACCTACAAACACCAACATGATCCACTGCCGGGATTCGGTCACTCGACCTACCAGAATGGTGCGTCGCTCACCATCTAAAGTGTACGCCTCATACCGGTTATAAGGATCGGCAATTACTAACATTATCCATTCAGGTAGAATATCGTTATGCCGCTCCCGCACGCTGTCCCCGTGTCCCGCCACCTTGGGCAACAAGTCAAAGGCCCGCCGCAGCCTGGAGCGTTCCTCGTCCGCAATTCCGCCAGAGCCCGCGCCTTCCGAGTTCAACTATTCGAAGTGTTCTCCAGTTCCATCTGGAGCAGCTTGGCCTTGACGCCCAGGCCGCCTCCGCCGTAGCCGCCGAGGCCGCCGTCGCTGGAGATGACCCGGTGGCAGGGGATGATGAGGGTGAAGCGGTTGCGTGCCATGGCCTGCCCGGCAGCGCGCAGGGCCTTCGGGTTGCCCGCCTCGGCGGCCAGCCAGCGGTAACTGCGCGTTTCGCCCGGCGGGATGGTGCGGCATGCGCTCCACGCCGCGCGAAAGAAGGGCGGAGCGCCTTCCAGGTCCAGCTCAATGTCGTCGAGGGCCGACAGATCGCCCTCGCTGTATCTTGCCAGCCGGTCCACTAATCCGGCGAAGTGCTCCGGGTCGTGCTCGGCGTCGTCGGCGTCGCCCCCCAGGTCCTCCAGCACTTCCTCCGGCGTGGGCTTCAGGGAGGCCCGTCTCAGGCCTTTCTCACCTCCCACCAGTCCGATCCAGCCGGCGGGAAGCATCTGTATGTCGTACTTGTACCTGCTCAAGATTCGATCCCTCAAGATTCGATTCTCGGGTAAATTCGATGGCCAATCGACGCAATCAACAGGGGAAAGCGTAGATTGAGCCATGCG
The DNA here is from genome assembly GCA_965249355.1 of Dehalococcoidia bacterium. Classification (GTDB taxonomy): domain Bacteria; phylum Chloroflexota; class Dehalococcoidia; order Lucifugimonadales; family UBA3495; genus VXOI01. Next base: position 3,865,807 of record CBDFLW010000004.1, on the reverse strand, counting down.
TCGGCCAGTTCCCTGCCACGCTCGTGCGACAGGCTCCGCGCCCCGTAGCGCGCTTGGACATAGGTATCAACGATGAGGTCCAGCCTCTCCCGGTGCAGGGGCAGCAAACCCTTGAGTCTTTCGCCGAACTGGTACGGTGTCTTTGGCGTTGCCCCTCCCAGCCCTCCGACAGCCGCCAGAGCCTGCATCCGGCCGTAAACCCCCTCGGGTTCGTAAGACGTGAACATATACCGCCTGAACGCCCACACCCCACCCGTTGCAAGCACCGACAGGATGCCAAGGACCACAAGGGTCCAGACCCAGGTCGCAGCACCTCCCTGCCCTGCCCGTGCAGCCGGCCCCGATTCGGATCCGAGGAATGGTTCCATATATTCGAGGCAATCGCCCGTGATGTCATCCAGGCAGTCCACGTCGAATTCCGAGAAAAACTCCCCGTCCCTCCTTATCGACTCCCCTTCTTCCGGCATGTTCACTGAGGGCAGCGACTGCCCGGGCGTCGGCTCGAAGGGGACCCACGAGTAGCCTGGGAAGTACACCTCCGTCCACCCGTGGCTGTTGCTGTCCGTTACCGCATAGATGTCAGGCACCTCGGTTTCCGTGCCCATGGTATAACCCACAGCCACCCGGGCGGGAACACCTACCGAACGAAGGAGTACGGCCATGGCCGAGGCAAAGTATTCGCTGTAGCCCTCCCGCTCAGTGAAGAGGAAATGGTCCACGCCGTCGGCATCGAATGGCGGCGGATCCATCTCCAGGTTGTAGGCCAGCCTCTGCAGGTTGCGCTCGACCATCAACGCCTTATCGTAGGGCGTCTCGGCAACCAGAGTGATCTCGTGGGCGAGACCATTGATGCGCCCTGGCAGGTCCGGCGGTAGCTGGGTGTACCGATGCACGATGTGGACTGGATAGTCGGTCCCTGCCGCCCGCAACTGCTCGGGATCGATCACGGGTACCGAGGAAGTCACGACGTAGGGGTCGTGGGTGGCAAAGACCCCCTTGCGGCTCCGTACTGACAGCACGTCAGGCGGGTCCGGCAGCGCCTCCTCCAATGTTATTGCCGTGATGATTGCCCCCTCCCGCTCTATTTCGCGCACCCGGAAACTCGGAGGCAGCAAGGTCGCGAGCCCGGCTTCGTCCACAGCCGCGTTCAGCCTCGCCGTCTCCGCAACGGCGCGAGCCGATTCCGCTAGGGCGGGCGGATGGTCGGGCAGCGGGTCGTCGAGGGTAACGTCAACCCTGTAGAGCGGAGCGGAAGGGGTTTCTATTTCCACGTCCCGGTCCACTCCCACCACCCTCGCTCCCGCGAAAAGTATCTCCGAGGAGTACAGGGGTGTGACTCCATAAGTTACTGTCAGCCGGTTCTTGGGCGGGGCGGGCACGTAGAACCGGGGGACATGGTCGATGGGCTTGTACTCCGTGTGCTCCGAAATCCATCCCTTGCCGGTATAGGTGTCATACGTTCGCGCCTTCCAGTGCATGGGAACGGGGGAATCCACGAGCAGGGTGTGGGTAGTGGCGGGCTTTATAGTTCCCTGGAAGGCCATTACGTCGTCCCAGATCCGGAACCCGATGTCGCGGCGCGCCGGCAGGCCGGCAAACAGGCGGTTGAAGTCGTCTTCCAATCCCACCAAGGGACGGCGCAGGGACTCATAGGCGCTGGTCGCGGCAGACCAGGCCCCTCCGGTGGGCAGAAGAACCGCCACCACGATAACGGCTACGGCCAGCAAAAAGCTGTCGGAAAGGCTGAATGCCCGCAGTCCCTCGTCGTAGCGGATACCGCGCTGGTCCCAGTGGCTCTGCCGCCGTACCGCCTGCACCCGGGCCACCAGCAACAGTGCGGTGAACAGGTACAGCGAGAGATGAAGGGTGGTGTTGGGCGGCAGGAAGGTCAGGTTGGAGAAAAGTCCCAGCCCGCCAAGTGCGAAGACGCCCCAGAAGTTGCCGTGCCGGAGAAATACCCAGGCTCCCAGGTAGCCGGTCAGCCAGGCGGCGGTGACCAGTCCAAAGGCGAACGGCACCTTGTCGATGTTGATCGACTGCTCCTGGGCGGCATCCACCCAGAGGGAAAGACGGCTCCACAGAGCGCTGGCCCCTCCCAGGGCCTCTCCGTCGAAGGTGAAGTTGGAGAGCTGCCACACCACCGTCAGTCCGCCCAGTACCAAGCCAGGCAGTATGGCCAGCGGCCAGACCATTGGCACGCGGTGGAACACAAAGGCAGTCAACATGCCCAGGAGCAGTACGCCAACGAGGCTGGGTGTAGGGGCCCAGTCCGCGCGCTCCACCGCCAGGACGACCACGCAGAGATTGGCGGCCAGAAAAATCAGGGCCAGCCAACCGTCAGCAGGGCGCAGCCTCCGCAGCAGCCCGGTTGCCACCCCGGCGGCGCCCTCGCTGTCCCATTGCAGGGAGAGGGACCGCCTTGCTGCCTGCCCGCCTATCACTGCCGGGTCTCCGCCGTTTCTGTCGGCTCGCGGGCGCCGGTGCGGCCGATGTCTGCTGCCGCCACCGGGTCCAGCGCCTCGATGCTCTCTCGATTCAGCGGTTGGGACAGGGCATCATCCAGGCTGCCGTCCCGCCGCGCCACGTAGACGGGCACCAAGTTTGCTGCCGCCGCATCCACCACAGGTCCCACCGTCCTCGAGCTGCCGAACGAGGCAGGGTCCACCATCGCTAAGGAGACAGTAATATTGCTCCTCTTCAGGTCCGTCAGTGAGGACAACCAGTTCGGGTCGGTGTTGGACGTCACCACGGTAACCGAATGAAAGTGGTTCAGTTGGGGCCGCAGGGAATGCACGAATTCAGACAGCGGCGCAGTCTCCCCAGCCTGTACCGACGCCAGGGTCTCCATCATGCGGCTCAGGTGGTCGGGACCGTTATCGGGGCGGAGCAGACGCCCGTTCTCTCCGTTGACTGCCATGCCCACTGGCAGCGAGAGGTCCATCAGGCGCTGCGCCAAGGAGGCAGCCAGGGTGACGGCCAGTTCCTCGCTGTTCTCGGCGTAGGACCGGGGCGGAATTCCGGTGCCGTTGCCCATGCGTAGAGACGCACCCGGTCGGTTCGCCGCCACTCGTCCGCCCTCGCCGTAGTGATGTGAACTCCGGTTCAGGTCCAGCAACACCCAGAACTGGGCGGCCTGGCCAATGTCGAATTCCTTCACCATTGGGGAGTTCATCCTGGCCGTATAGGGCCAGTGAATGCGGCGATACGCGTCGCCGGGACGCCAGGAACGCAATGAGGCCACGTCGGTGGTAACCTGGTCATAGAACCGGGTCATCCGGCTGTCTGAAGGCAGACCGGCAAATCGCGCATCCAGGTTCGGCAATGGCTCCACCGCCGGGTAGACGATGTAGGTGTGAGGATCGAAGAAGTCCTTTCCTATCCGGAAAAGGCCAAAGGGGTCCTGGCTCACGACTCGCACGTGTCCGCCTTCAAACAGGCCGCGGCGGGCGAGGTAGGTCTCGATGCGCCAGCTGCGCGTCTGCCTCCGGTCGAGGGCCAGGCCGCGCCCGCCCGGTTCGGGAACGGAGTTGACCAGCTCGGTGACCTCCAGCCACGACTTGGGGAGCACGGTATGGTTGGTAACCGTCACCCTGCCCTCAAGGTAGCCCCCGACCTGGCCGCGGTCGCCGGATCGCGACACCCGCACCTCCAGACCGCGGAGGTTCAGCCTGGCCCAGACCGCTCCGACCACGAACAGCAGCAGAACGGCGTAGAGCAGCGTGTAAAGGAAGTCAAACCCGGTCCCGATGGCATAGAACAGCGGCACCACCAGGAGAGCCAGAAGGATCAAGGTGCGTCTGTTGACGGTCATTTCGACCCTTTCACGTCAGTAGCGGCTGAGAACTGCCATCTCGCCGCTGTCAAATACTGCTTGTGAGATTGAGAACCGGGGAACAGCTTTATCTCGTCCACATCGTGGCGACATGGTATGGACACCGGCGTCTTTCATATGGACACCGGCGTCCCTTTCCGGGGGATTTAGGGTGGGGGCGTTCCCTTTCGTGAGCGGCCATCGTAAAGCCCCGGCATTTCGCCCTCACCCCAGCCCTCTCCCGAGAGGGAGAACTAAAAAACCCTGATGTGGAGACGGCCAATTCGGCTTCGACGCCGCATGATACACTAAACCGGCCACAAGCCGTAAATTTCCGTTCGCAAAATGCCCTGTAAGAAGAGGTCGCGGTGCAGCAATCAGAATCCGCCCCCGCCACGGCGCGGGCAATAGTCGAGAACGTATCACAGGTCATCGTGGGAAAGACCGAGGTCATAGAGCAGACCCTGGCGGCGCTCATCGCCCAGGGCCATGTCCTAGTCGAGGATGTTCCCGGCGTTGGCAAGACCATGCTGGCCAAGAGCCTGGCTGCCTCGCTGGGGTGCCAGTTCAAGCGGATCCAGTTCACCCCAGACCTGTTGCCCAGCGATATTACGGGCGTTTCAATTTACAACCAGAGCAACCGGGAGTTCGAGTTCCGGCCTGGGCCCGTGATGGCACAGGTCGTACTGGCCGACGAGATCAACCGCGCCACCCCCAAGACCCAGTCGGCACTGCTGGAGGCGATGGAGGAGTGGCAGGTTTCAGTGGACGGCGTGACTCATTACCTGGACTATCCGTTCATCGTGCTGGCCACTCAGAACCCCATCGAATACGAGGGCACGTTTCCGCTGCCCGAGGCCCAACTCGACCGCTTCCTGGTCCGGGTCAGCCTGGGCTATCCCAACTTCGCGGAGGAACTGGCGGTCATCGAGCGGCAGGAGCACACCCACCCCATAGAGACGCTTGAGGCCGTGGCCACCCCCGACGACGTGATTCGTCTCCAGGCCGCCGCCCGGGAAATCTACGTCGATGCCACCGTCCGGGAATACATCGTGGGGATAGCCGAGGCCACCCGCAGCCACGAGGACGTGGCCCTCGGTGCGTCTCCGCGAGCGTCTTTGGGGATGTTCCGGATGGCGCGAGCCTATGCGCTGGTGCAGGATAGGGACTACGTGATCCCTGACGACATCCAGACGCTGGCCTACGGCATAATTGGACACAGGATCATCCTCTCTCCCGCAGCAAGAATGCGCCGCATGCAACCCCGCGAGGTCATCGACCGGTTGTTGGACTCCGTGTCCATACCGGGCGCGGTCCGCTGAATTCATCCTCGGACACCGGAGACTCGAGGGACCACTCTGCCCGCGGTAGGGGTGCGCCCTTCGGCCGGTGAATCCGGCGCGTCTCCCGCGGCGTATTATTCCCACTAGACAGGAACGCGTGAGATGATGCTGCGCATTGATCGAGGCCCTGCGCGGGGCCTCCTCCCGTTGGTCGCGGTAGTGATATTGTCCCTGTTGTTGCTGTCCGCATGTGGCGGTGAGGACTCGGATATGCAGCCCCAACCGGCCACGACTGTCCAGCAGGAAAGAGAGGCCGCCGCCTCCTCGTCCGATACGGCCGCCACCGCTGGACCCACAGTCTCTCCGTCTTCCGATTCCCCGGAGGGAACCAACGCCACGCCCGGCCCCGCCGCGTCCGGTGCGACGCCGGAACCGACCGATGCCAAGATTGTTGTGGTAGGCCGCGCGACCGAGGTACCGGCTGCTTCGGAACCAACGGCGACACCTGCGACCGCTGCGAGCCTTGCCGCTCCGAGGCCAATCGCAGCCCCTGGTTCTACTGTAGCCCCTATAGCCCAGGAGCCTACCGCTTTGCCCGGGCCGACTGCCACACCGAGCGCACCGCCGGAGCCCTGCGAGGGCGCCCGGGGCGGTGAGCTCGCCAACTGTGCACCCGAATTCGCCGGCACCCAGGAGTGGATCAACAGCGCGCCATTCTCCCTGGAGAGTCAGCTTGGCAAGGTTGTACTGATCGACTTCTGGACCTACTCCTGCATCAACTGCATTCGCACTCTGCCCTTCCTGCAGACGTGGCACGAGCGCTATGCCGATGAGGGGTTGGTAATTGTTGGCGTCCACACCCCGGAGTTCGAGTTCGAGAAGGTATACGACAACGTGGTGCAGGCCACCAAGGACATGGGCGTGGCCTGGCCGGTGGTGCAGGATAACGGGCGCAGTGTATGGAGCAGCTACAACAACCGTTCTTGGCCCGCCAAGTACCTGATCGACAAGGACGGCGTAATCCGGTACCGCCACTTCGGCGAAGGGAAGTACGCCGAGACGGAGGAGCAAATCCGCGCGCTGCTGGCCGAAGTGGGAGCAGATGCCGAGGCCTTCGTGCGTCTTGACGCCTGGCCGTTGCCTGAGGACCGCCAACAGCGGGACTCCACGTTCCTCCTGCAGAGTGGCGGCCGCGTAACACCGGAGCTCTTCGCCGGCTGGACTTTTACGACGCTGCAGGGACGTGGCGGCATTGGCCAGAACGATACCTATGCCGAGGCGGCACAGGTTTCTTATAGAAGGGGAGACCAGACCGGGGTGGTGGCCGAGTTTGAGACGCCCAGGGAGGTGAAGGTCGACCACATCTATTTCCAGGGACCCTGGGTTGTGGGCTCAGAGAACGTCCGCCACGCCAGGGAAACAGATAAGGCAGAGGATGACTTTATCCTCCTGGCTTACTCTGCCCGGTCGGTTAACGCTGTGCTGACTTCGGAGTCCGGCGAGCCCTACAAAGTTGTGGTCAAAGTCAACAACGAGTACCTGACTGGGGAAAACGGGGGCGAAGACGTCGAGATCGGGGAGGACGGCGAAAGCTACGTGATGGTCACGTCCCCCAGGGCCTACTACCTGGTCGAGCATCCCACCTGGATGGATAGCCAGTACGTACAGTTGTACTCGACATCCGACGACTTCGGCCTCTTCTCCTTCACATTCGGCACCTATGAGGACGGGTTCTAAATGACAAGGATCATCTTCATCCTGGCAGCCGTGGCCCTCGCAGTGGTCATAGCCTGCGGCTCAGATCCGACCGGCGAGCCCGAACCGGAGCTGGTTCCGAAACCAACGGCCACAGCGGCGTCCGAATCTCCTGCGACGGCGCAGGCCACCGGGCAGGCGGCCACCGGGCCTGTGACTGAAACGTCGACGCCCACCCAAGCTGCTCCGGCGCGGATGGCGGCCGCAAACATTCCTCCCTGCGAGGGATCACGGGGCGGCAGGGTCGGCGACTGTGCCCCCGAGTTCGAGGGAACGCAGGAGTGGATCAACAGCGAACCGCTGACCATTGACGGCCTGCGGGGCAACGTCGTGCTGATCGACTTCTGGACCTACACCTGCGTCAACTGCATACGCACCCTGCCTTACCTGCAGGAGTGGTACGACCGGTACGCCGACGAGGGGTTCGTGATCGTGGGTGTGCACACCCCGGAGTTCGAGTTCGAAAAGATCTACGAGAACGTCGTTGAGGCCACCGAGGACGAGGACGTCGTGTGGCCGGTGGTTCAGGACAACGAGTTCAGCGTCTGGCGCGGTTACTCCAACCGGTACTGGCCAGCCAAATACCTGATCGACCAGTCCGGCGTGATACGCTACACCCACTTCGGAGAGGGCAAATACGGGGAGACCGAGGAGATGATCCGCAAGCTGCTTGAAGAGGGCGGCATGCCAGCGGTGCAGGACATGTCCCTGCCCGAAGACCAGGGTCGCGATGAGACCTTCAAGCAGAGGGGCACCGACGTAACCCGTGAGCTGTTCGCAGGCTGGAAATTCACCTTGGCCCAAGGGCGCGGGGGCGTGGGACAGGCTGAGGAGTACACTGATGCGGCCGCTGCCTCCAACAGCACGGAGGACCAGTCCAGCGTCGTGGCCGAGTTTACGGCTCCTGCGTCGCTGCAACGCAACCTTATATATTTTCACGGTCCCTGGGCCATTGGACCGGAGAGCGCCCGCCACGCCGAGGAAACGGATCATTTTGACCACTACCTGGAGCTCAAGTACTCCGCCCGGTCGGTCAACGCGGTGCTGACCTCCGATACCGGTGAGCCGTACCAGGTCCGGGTGACGGTCAACGGCGAGTACCTGACCGACGAAAACAGGGGAGCGGACGTGATCATCGGCGATGGTGGTGTCTCGTACCTGGAGATCACCGACCCCAAGCTCTACAAGATAGTCGAACATCCAACCTGGGAGGGATCGCAGGTATTGCGGCTTTCCTCCATTTCCGATGATTTCGGGCTCTTCTCATTCACCTTCGGCGTATACGAGGACGGGTTCTGATGGAGGATCGTTCTGGATTTCGGCCAATGAAGCTGGCAGTCCTGATTGCCTGTATCCTGCTGGTGGTTTTGGCGGCGGCCTGCGGCTCTGAGGCCGTTCCCACGGCCACAACAACGCCATTACCTGCGGTGGTTCCGACGGCCGCCTCTGCTGCGTCAACGGAAGTTCCCATTGAAGGCCATCAGCCCACTCCTCCCCCCGCAATCGTTTCTGACCTAGCCGGACCATCGGCAGCGACAGAGGACTCATATGAGCCAGCGAGAGACGGCGAGGAGCTCACAGTAATCCTGGCCACCACCGTGCTGGAGACGGGTCCGCAGCGCGTTGCCTTCCTTCTCACTACCCAGACCGGGCTGGTCAAGGATTCCAACGTAGAGATCACCCCGGTATTTGTACCAGACAATGCCGCGGGAGAGACTGTCAGCACCCGGTTTAACGAATGGCCCTACGGCACCCGCGGTACGTTCGCCGCCGAAGTTGATTTCGACCGGCCCGGTGCGTGGCGCCTCGATATCCAGGCGGAGGGTCCAGACGCCACCGGGTGGGCCGTCCAGGAATTCGAGGTTACCGAGACTTCGCCGGTGCCAGCCCTGGGCTCCATGGGTCCGCTGAGCGAGAACAAGACGCTGGGAGCATTCGACGACCTGGCATTGATCACCACCGACTACAGCCCCGATGAGGCCCTGTACGAAACAACCATTCGCGACGCGGTGGAGAGCCCGCTGCCTGCCGTTGTGGTCTTTGCATCGCCGGCCTTTTGCACCACCGCCACCTGTGGGCCGCAGGTGGACACGGTTTCGGAACTCCGGGCCAAGTACGACGGGCAGGCCCACTTCATTCACGTGGAGATCTACGACAATCCGGACGAGATCCAGGGCGATCTGACCCGGGGGCGCATAGCTCCCACTGTTGACGAGTGGGGCCTGACCCAGCTGCCGCACTGGTTCAACGAGTCCTGGACCTTCGTGCTGGACGCCGATGGCCGCGTCAGGGGCCGCTTCGAGGGCTTTGCCACCCTGACCGAGCTGGAGGAGTCGTTGCAGGCGACGCTGAATTAGCGGCCGCCGTCCCTTATCGTCATTCGCTCATCATGGGGCTATCTGGGCCTGGCGGTCTTGCCGTCGGGCCCTTTTCGAAGCCCTTGAGGGCTTGTGGTGGTGAGCCTGTCGAACCACCAAAGGATTCTGTCCACCCGCCCTTCGGCGAACAGGCTCTGGGCTAACTGTCTGAGCCAGTGGAGGGTTCTGAGAGGCCCTGTTGTCGTTGCTCCGGTTGCTTGACAGGGGTGGGTCGGCAACCTACATTTAAGGTCAATGCAACGTTTCCTGGACACTTATTGGGTACTGTACTTCGCCGGTTATGTTGTAGCCATAATCGTTATTGGACAGCTCTACTGGGATGACCTGAGACACGGAGACGACCGGGTCTACTTGCTGGCCGCCATCTTCGGCGTGGCCGCAGGAGCAGCATCGGCAGTCGCAATCATTATTGAAGTAGGAGGGCGTCTGGTGCTATTGATTCCGGCAGCCGCCAAAAAACTGATGGAACGGGGTCGGCAGGAAGGCCGGCAGGAAGGCCGACAGGAGGAACGCGCGGAGTGGGAAGCGTGGTTGAAAAGGCGCAGCGCGGCCGAAGCCAACCAACTTCCATTTGACGAGCCGCCTCCCTCTCAACGGCAATAGCTGGGCCTGGGCCGCGAGGAGAGGGGAGGCTGACGACGTTTCTCCGGTTGCCATCGTGATTAACTTTGCCTGTCTGATTCGCTTGTATCTTTATGCCGGACATACAAATTCGCCTTGAAATCAACGGGCACACGTACCCTTTGACCGTCCCCAGCCACCGGTCGCTGCTGGACGTGTTGCGCGAGGACCTAGACCTGACCGGGGCCAAGCGCGGTTGCGACCGGGGCGAATGTGGCTCCTGCACCGTGCTGCTGGACGGCAAGCCGGTCTATGCCTGCATCACGCTGGTGGGCCAGGTGAGGGGCCGCAGCATCCTGACAGTCGAGGGGCTGGCAAGCGACGGGCGTCTCGACCCGTTGCAGCAGGCGTTCCTCGACGAGGACGGCGGCCAGTGCGGCTATTGCACTCCCGGCTTCCTGATGTCGGCGCACGCCCTTTTGGAAGCCAACCCCCACCTCAGCGACACCGAGATCCGTGATGCCCTCTCCGGCAACATCTGCCGCTGCAACGCCTACGGCCGGATCCTGCAGGCCGTCCGCACCGCCGCCGCCCGCAGCTGCTAGGGAAGCAAGTAGCCTGGAGTAACCGGATGTATTGTAATAGCTGCGGGCATCACAACGATGTTCTTGCTCACTACTGTACCTGTTGTGGTCAACAACTACCCGTAGAGCGGAATCCTCAAACATCGCAAGAAATGAGTAGGACACCCTCATCGGAAGATCCTCATTCCTCTCAACAAATTACTGAGAACTTGGTACCGTCGGACTCAATGAGACCAATTCAAGGGCAAGAGAGACAACGATCTAGAAGTATTCTCCGTCGGGTAGTGAAATGGGTGATAATATCGGCAGGCGTTTTGATCGGATTGCTGATCGTCTTGGTCGTCATAGGTGTAGCAACCGATGGAGGGGATGACAATCAATCAGCTGCCTTGCCGCAAGAGCCTACCCCGACTCCAATACCGACACCAACTTTTGATGAATTAAGAACCGGTGCGGCTCAGCTATCGTATGATGATCTCTTCAGGAACAACGAAAGGCATGTTGGGAAAGCGGTTTGGTTCGAAGCGGAGGTCGTTCAAATAGAGGACGCACGTCAAGGGAAATTTGTGTTGCGGGCCAACGTAACTCAAGGGGAATACTTCTGGGATGACGCAGTTTATCTCCATTATTCTGGGCCGAGGCTACTGGAGGATGACATCATCGAGTTTGTTAGAAGAGTTGAAGGTTTGAAGACTTTTCGAGCTATATTGGGGAATAATGTAACCATCCCAGAGATTACTGAGATTGCATCAAGACTGGTGGAGTAGACTGCACCCGTCCTCAGAGCAACGGCGTGCCCGTACCGCCGCGAGCGTTCGTCCCCGCCAGCTGGATTTGGGCGTTGCTGGCCGTTGTTGTTGACTTTTGGCTGTTGCGAAACCTGCCCTTTGGCCCCGTTCCTGTCTTGGCTCCGTACCCGTTATAATATGCTACCATCAACTTCGCGTCCTGCGAGGTCAGCCATGACGATCAGGCCCGTTACCCCGCAGCCGACTGCCCGGCGGCTCCCGCCGTTGCCCGATCCCCCGAGGGAAAGCGATTTGCAGGAATACATCCATTTCGACTTGCCTGCCGTGGCCAATACCCTCGCCCGCCATCTGGACGCCCTGCGCGAGGACGCTACCACGTTTATCGCCGGAAGGGGATACCTTTGCCGTCAGCGCAGCGACCTGCCTTCCTGCCCCTACCCGGATATGCTCGTTTCCTTTGACGTTGCCGTCGCCGACATCGTCCAGACCAACGGCTACGTGATTAGCGAGGTGGGTAAGCCGCCGGAATTGGTGTTGGAAGTGGCATCGGAACATACTGCCCACCGCGACTACATTAACAAGCGGGTCATTTACGCTGGCCTGGGCGTGACCGAATACTGGCGTTTCGACCACACCGGGGGCCGACACTACGAAGTGGCCCTCGCCTGCGACCGTCTGACGGCGGAAGGGATTTACCGCCCCATAGAGCTGTTTACCGAAAGCGACGGGGTGATTTGGGGATACAGCGAAGCGCTGTCGCTGTCGCTATGCTGGGTGGGGCACCACCTCCGCTTCTGGGACCGGCGGCAACGGCGGTATCTGCCCGACCCGTCGGAACTGGCCAGCGAACTGGATACCGAGCGCGAGGCTCGTCTCGCAGCCGAGTCCCATGCCCGCACCGCCGAGTCCCGTGCCCGCGATGCCGAAACTCGTGCATCGCGACTGGAGGAGGAACTACGCCACCTGCGGGGCGAGTAGGCTGGGTGGAGCGCGATCGAATCCGGTTGACGCATCCCTGTCCCGTCCATAAACTCGAACCCAATACCTGAATCCGCACGTGCCCAGGAGGTGCCCAGCATGGCTACAGTTCAGTCTAAGAGCAGCGGAGCGCCCGTTCAAGCCGGGTTGCAGGCCGCCGCCCAGATGGGCGCCGCCGCCAGCCGCTTCGTCGACAGCCTCACCGCCGAGCAGAAGGCCAGGGCCACCTTCGAGTACATGGACGGCGAGCGGATGTACTGGTACTACCCGCCCATCAACCGCCACGGCCTGGCCCTGCGGGACATGGACGCCAACCAGCGCGAGCTAGCCTTCGCCCTGCTGAAAAGCGGGCTGACCCCCCGCTCCTACGAGCAGGCCCGCCAGATCATTGAGCACGAGGACGTTCTCGGCCCGTTGGAAAAAGAAATGGGCATGATCACCTTTGTGCGCGACATTGAGCTGTACTACTTCACCATCTTCGGCGAGCCCGGTCCCAGAGAGCCTTGGGGCTGGCGCCTTGAGGGGCATCACGTGTCGCTGCACTTCAGCCTCTGGGGCGACAAGGTCATTTCTGTCACGCCCTTCTTCCTCGGCGCAAACCCCGCCGAGGTTCGCAAGGGCCCCAAGCAGGGCCTGCGCATCCTGGGCGACCGGGAGGACCTGGCCTTCCAGCTCATGGAGAGCCTGGATACGAAGCAGCAGGCCTCGGCGACGATCTACGACGAGGCCCCGCTTGACATCCTGACATATAACAGCACCAAGGTGTCCTTTCCGTTCAAACCGCAGGGCTTGGCGGCGTCGGACATGAGTGGCGGCCAGAAGGAGACGCTGCTCAACCTCGTCGCCCTGTACGTGGGGCAGGTGCGTACCGATTTGGCCGAGCAGAAGCTGGCCGCCATCCGCGAGGAGGGCCTCGACCACTTCCACCTGGCGTGGGCCGGGCCGGTGTCCAAGAACGACCCCCACTACTACCGCATCCACGGCGGCAACTTCGTGGTGGAGTTCGACAACCGGCAGGACGGCGCCAACCACATCCACTCAGTCTGGCGCGACATCGAAAACGACTTCGCCGCCGACGTGCTGCGCGAACACCTCAGGCTGTTCCACGTTATCTAACGAGGTGTTTTCAACACAGAGACCACAGAGGAACAAAGAACACAGAGAATAAAGAATAAAATCTCTGTGTTCTCTGTGTTGAAAAATTAGCTGAATGTCACTAAACGTAGCAGGGGCCAGCGTAGTCCGTCGCGACTTGGAAGTTAAGCTGACGGGCGCAGCCCGCTATACCGCCGATCTCAAGCTGCCGGGCATGCTCTACGGTGCAATCCTGCGCAGCCCGCATCCCCACGCCGACATGCTGAGCGTGGATAAGGAGGCGGCCCTACGGCTGCCCGGTGTCCGCGCCGTGGTCACGCCCTTCGACGCCAACTTTCCCTCTCCCTCTGGGGGAGGGCCAGGGTGGGGGAAGCTCGCTCCGGACATGAGCATCCTCGACACGCGCGTCCGTTTCGTGGGCGACGAGGTGGCGGCGGTTGCGGCCGACGACCCTGACACGGCGCGGCAGGCGCTGGAACTGCTGCGGGTCGAATACTCGGTTCTGCCCCACTACAACACACCGGAGTCCGCGCTGGCGCAGGACGCAGTGCCCATCCACCCCGGCGGCAACCTGGCCCTAGGCGAAGTGATGTCACTGGAGCGGGGCAGCGTAGCGGACGGCTTCGCTGACGCCGACGTGGTGCTGGAAGACCACTTCGAGATACCCACCCACTCCGCCGCTCCGCTGGAACCGAGAGCTGCCCTCGCGTCCTGGGGCGAGGATGACGACGCTGACCTGACCGTCTGGAAGACTACACGCGGCGTCCATGTAGACCGCGACGCCCTGGCCGCCGCGCTGGGGCTGTCCGCCCGCCGGGTGCGCGTCGTCGGCCCCCACCTGGGCGCGGGCTACGGTAACAAGGACGAGACGCGGCTGGCGGCGCTGGCGGCCGTGCTGTCCCAGAGGGCGGGACGTCCGGTGCGCCTCGAGTTCTCGCGAGTGGACGAGTTCATCGCCGGACGGGTGCGCCACGCCGCCAGGATACACATTCGGGCCGGATTCAAGTCCAACGGCAGCATCTCTGCTATCGAGGCCAGCGCCGTCCTGGACACCGGCGCCTACTTGGCGTCGGGCGCGGGCGTGGCCCGCCGCGCCGGGCAGGGCATACTGTACCTTTACCACTGCGCCAACGTGAAGTACGAGGCCCACCTGGCCTATACCAACCGGCCAACCGCCGGCTCCTACCGCGCTCTTGGCGCGCCCCAGGGCCACTTCGCCCTGGAGAGCCTGATGGATCGCGCCGCTGAGCACTTCCGCCTGGACCCTCTGGACTTCCGCCTGATGAACCACGTCCGTCCTGAGGGCCAGCCCGGCAAGCGGGTAACCCTGCCGGACCGGGTCATTGACAGCCAGCCCCTGGAGGGAGGCATCCCTTTCTCCAGCAATGGATTGCGCGAGTGCCTGGAGCTGGGCGCCGAAGCATTCGGCTGGCGGACTTATTCCGCTCATTCTGAGCCTGTCGAAGAACCAGTGGAATCGCCCAACATCCCCTCTCCCTCCGATATGGAGCCAGGCAATGTTCCCTCTCCCTCAGGGGGAGGGTTAGGGTGGGGGCGCTCCCCGGAACCAGTCGACCCGGCCCTCAAACGTGGGCGCGGCATGTCCATCATGATTTACCGGGGCGGTCCCGGATCTCCCTCTGCGGCTGAGGTGCGAGTGGAGAGGTCGGGCGCCATCAGGCTCATCACTGGGCTGATGGACGTTGGCGAGGGCGCCAGCACCGTGCTGCCCCAGATCGCCGCCGAGGTCCTGGGCGCGGAGTACGAGCAGGTCGAGGCGGTCTTTGCCGACACCCGCGGAACGCCGGACGCCCCCATCACCGCGGGCTCCACCGCTACCTTCTCCACCGGCACGGCCGTGGTGCAGGCCGCAAACCAGGTACGGGAATCGCTTTTGGAGCTGGCCTCGTCGGGCCTGGAGGCCCCGGTCCATGACCTGGATGCGGGCCGTGGCTGGGTGTTCGTGAGGTCCGACCCCTCCCGCCGCATGGCCTTGGCCGAGGTCGCGGGTCGAATGGACGGCGAGGCGCTTTCGGCCACTGCGTCAGTGATCCCTGGCAGCACCGGCCACATTGTCAACTCCTTCGGCGCTCACTTCGTCGAGGTCGAGGTGGACACCGGCACCGGACGCGTTCGGGTGCTGCGCTAAGTGGCGGCCCATGACTCGGGACGCATCATCAACCCACGCACCGCACTTAACCAGGCCGAGGGCGCCATCAGCCAGATGCTCGGTTTCGCCCTGTCCGAGGAGCTGGTGACCGACGAAGCCACCGGGGTCACCCTCAACGCCGGCTACCTGGAGCACAAGTCGCTGACCGTCCTCGACTACCCCGACATTCAGGTGATTTTCGCCGATATCGTCGACACGGTCGGCCCGCTGGGGGCAAAGGACCTCGGCGAGGTGCCAACCGTCGGCGCGGCCCCGGCCATCGCAACGCCATCTACGACGCCACCGGCGTCCGCCTCCGCCGCACCCCCTTCACCCCCGACCGGGTGCTGGCGGCGTTGCAGCCCCTTTAAACACGGAGCGCCCAGACAATATAATTGAGACCACAGACAAGAGCACAGCGCCCAAGAGCATCCCGCAGATACGGCTATTGGGAGTAGCCACCAGCGCCATGCCCTTACAATAGACGCAAATGCCATCCACACAGCCACCCCACGGGGGAAGCCATGACCAGCAAACTGACCCAGCAATCACGGGAACCGGGAACCCTTGAAAGGTTCCCTGACTTCCCACCCAGGGACGATATGCAGAATTCCCTATACCTGGACCGCCCGGCCCACCAGGCAGCCCTCGAAGTACATTTCGGAAACCAGGACACCACCATCATTCTGAGCGAGATCCCAGTCCGCCTAACCCCAAGCCAGCAACAGGGCCACCGCATCCCCGACCTGCTCGTTGCTTTCGGCGTGGATAATGCACTGGCAGTCGAGCAGAACGGCTACTCCATCCGAGACCAAGGCAAGCCGCCCGACCTCGTGCTGGAGGTAGCCTCTGAAACCACGGGTGAAGCAGACATCATCGACAAGCGCCGCGACTACGCCGCCTTTGGCATACCCGAATACTGGCGGTTCGACCCAACTGGCGGCCGACGCCACGGCGCGCCAATAGCCGGCGACCGCTTGACGGGAGAAACATACCAGCCCGTAGAAATCATCGAAGTTGAACCGGACCACCTCCACGGACACAGCGGCGTCCTCAACCTGGACCCCTGCTGGGACCACGGTCAACTGCGGTGGTATGACCCCGCGCGCAACGGCACCTCATGACATTCGCGGAAGAGCGTGAAGCCCGGACCGCCGCCCGAAGCGCGTGTCCGCCGAAGAACTGGAGGCGGAACTGGGAAACCATCAACAAGAGTGAGCGCCGGAACACCGCCTCCCGGATTACCACTTCAGGGTACAATCTGCCCCGGGGGGCCTGCGGCGTCGCCCGGCAAAAAGACGTTGCACAAGACCATGAGAAACCTTCATGATTCCCACCGGTTCCCTCCGCCAACCGCCGGGCAATTTTGACCAACTCAGCACAAGACAAGCCCGGCAACGGTTCTTTGTGCAAATCTGGAAAGCACTGCGCTTGTTATGCCGATAGTCAACCATCATTGTTGGATGGTGTAGCCATGCCCCCCTTCCAGTACATCGAAGCCCATACCGTTGACGAGGCCGTGGCGCTTCTATCAGAGTCCGGCTCGATGGCTATGGGAGGGGGGACGGATCTGCTGCCACTGGTGCGGGATGGCGTGGTGCGAGCGGAGCGGCTCGTTGGGTTGGCGGCGATTCCGGGGATAGGGGCAATCCAGGAGATGTCTGGCGGGGGGCTGACCATCGGTGCGGCGGCCACCATCAACGACGTGGCGGCGCATCCCGCCATTCGCCGCCGATACGCCGCGCTGGCCGAGGCGGCGGGCGGACTGGCCACGCCCCAGATTCGCAATGAGGCCACCATCGGCGGGAATATCGCCCAGAGGCCCCGGTGCTGGTACTTCCGCAGCCCGCTCATCCCCTGCCTCAAGAAGGGCGGCGACCGCTGCTACGCCCTTGCCGGAAATACCCGGCTGCTGTGCGTAACCGGCGGCGACCGCTGCTACATCGTGCACCCCTCGGACACTGCCGTGGCGTTAAGCGCGCTGGATGCCCGGATGGAAACCGAGGGTCCCAACGGTGGACGGCAGCTGGAGATGGCCGAGTTTTTCGCGGGCCCTGGCCGCGACGTGTTGCGGGAGAATGTGCTGGAACCGGGCGAACTGGTCACCCGCATCACGCTGCTAGCCGACGCTCCGGAGCGCAGCGTGTACCTGAAAGTCAGGGAGCGCGAGTCTGGCGACTTCGCTCTCGTCAGCGTTGCCGCCGCCCTCACGCTGGACGGCGACGGCGCGGGCGCTGTCATTCGGCAGGCCCGCATCGTCCTGGGCGGAGTCGCTCCCGTGCCGTACCGTGCCGCCGGGGTGGAGGGCTACTTGTCCGGCCGGACCGTCCTGAACGTCGATGCTGCCGAAGCCGCCGCCCTCGCCCTGCCCAACGCCACGCCGCTGCCCCAGAACGCCTACAAGGTCCCGATGGCCCGCAACATCGTCAAGCGCGCCCTGACCTTTCTGTTGAAGGAATGGGTAGCGACCCCGAGGAATTAGCCGGGCTGCGCCAGGCGTTTGATGATTTGCCGAAGGCTCCTGGGCACGGAGAGACGTTGGAGGAACGGCATGGCGATATTAAGAAAGAATGGGTTATGCTAGTTATCGCCAATTCCCGTGACCAGTACGAGGAATACATTGCCGACATCCGGTATACCGTGTTGGTCGGGAGCGTTCCTGAATCGCGCCAGTGGATAAAGGTTGTGTTTGTAGGATCGCCCGATACCGGAGAGTTCCTCCCGCTTATCGAGACAGAAGGCGTGACAGCCGATATGGGGGTGGGCCATGGGCCACAGAATGAGTTGTGCGCAAAAGGAGCTAGTGCCAAAGGCCGAGGTGGTGTACGTTACCGAAACGCAAATCTTGTACTTCGAAAACGGGCGGATACGCGAAGCTGCGGAAGAAATGGCGAGGCAGATATTGGTCTATTACGGCAAGGAAAACGAAAGCGATGCTGTGGCTGTACGCATCGACTGTGCTGAAGTAGTGCTGAAACCCTTTGTGGACGCAATTCTCGCAAAACACGGCATCACACCGGAGCCGACAGCCCCGGAGCAACGGCACAAAAAGGGATACAAAGAGACCGTTACCACTCTAATCCAGGGCATAGAGTTGGAACTTCCGCCTTATGCGGAAGCAACTTACGAGCCTGCATACCAAACGCTCAATATCGAATCCGGGGATTTGAGCAAAGTAAGCAAGGAAATGGCGAGGGACATTCATGTCCTATATGACAGGGACGGCAACAATGCGCCAACCTCCGCCGTTGCCATCCGCATAGATCGTGCCGAGGCCGTGCTCAAACCCTTCGTCGACGCGATTCTTGCCAAGTATGGCCTGAAGCCCGAGAAAGACGCGCAGGGAATGGACACCAGGATCCCCAACGACTGATCCCTCAGCCGTATCCATTGCGTTTTACACACAGAGATGTTTAAAGAAACCGACTTGAACGACTACATTCTGCTGGACCGCCAGCCGCCGCTGGCCACCGTCACCATCAGCCGCCCGGGGCAGCGCAACGCCATCAGCTTCGATATGTGGCACCAGCTTGCCGCGCTGATGCGCCAACTAGACGCTGACATCGAGGTGCGCTGCGTCGTCATCACCGGTGCGGGCGGCGAGGCGTTCTCCGCCGGTGCAGACATCGCGGACTTTCACCAGCATCGTTCCGACTCCGTCAAGGGCAGAGGCTACAACGACGCGGTGAACGGGTTGCTTAAGGCCCTCACGGAGATGGCCACACCCACAATCTCCATGATCCAGGGCTTCGCCGCCGGCGGAGGCTGCGAGATGGCCGTGGCCACCGATCTGCGCATCGCCGCCGAAGGCAGCCGGCTGGGCATTCCGGTGGCCCGCCTTGGCATCACCATCGGACACGGCGAGATGCGCGGGCTGCTCGACCTGGTCGGCAAGGGCAACGCCCTCTATATCTTGCTGTCGGGCCGTCTGCTGGACGCTCAGGAGGCCTTGCGCATCGGGCTAGTCAACCAGGTCGTGCCTCCTGGGGAGCTGCACGACGCCACCTACAAGCTGGCCAACGAGATCGCTGCGCTGGCCCCACTGTCTCACGCCGTCAACAAGCTGACGCTGCGCCAGGTGCAGGCCAAGCCAGTCCTGGCTGATCTGACCGACGAGGAGAACGCGCTCCCCCTGACCCAGTTCGACACCGAGGACTACCAGGAGGGCTACCGCTCCTTCCTCGAGAAACGCCGCCCCAACTTCGTTGGCCGGTAGCGCCACCATTGTGTTACAGACTATTAAATGCTCGCAGGTCATCCCTACCGTTACCTAACGCCATTCCCACCACCAGCCGTCATTTCCGGGAAAGCGGAAATCCAGGGACATCTGAGTGAAAGAAAACGGACTTGCCACAAAATTGATTGGATTCGCTAAACTCACAAACGAAGTGGAACACTTGCTTAAGGTGTTGCCATGGGAAGAGGATACCAGCATCTCACCATTGAGGAGCGGTGTGAATTGGCCCGTCTACGTGCCGCGGGACACCCGGTCCGCCAAATCGCAGCAAGTATGGATCGCTCGGCATCAACGGTTTCCCGGGAGTTGAGCCGTAACGGTTCCCGTACTCAGGGCTACAAGCCCTCCTATGCCCACCAGCAGGCTCGTACCCGCCGCTGGACCGGTTCCAAGCTGGAGCGTAACGACTCGCTGCGCCACCGGGTCCTCTCCCGCCTCCAGCAGGGCTGTTCCCCAGAGCAGGTGGCTGGCCGCCTAGCCTGGGAGGCGGGCCGCACCATCATCTCCCACGACACCATCTACCGCTTCATCTATGCCCAGTTGGCCCGTAAGAAGGACTACTCCTGGCGCCACTACCTGCCCCGATCCAAGTCCAAACGGGGTTGGCGCGGACGCAGGGGCGGCAGCTCTCTTTCATTGATCCCCCTGGGCCAGCCCCTCTCCCAGCGGCCTCAGGAGGCCGATGACCGGGCCAATCCCGGCCACTGGGAGGCAGACTAATGCTCTTTGGCAACCGGGGCCAAGCCCTCCTCACCCTCCACGAACGCCACTCCCGGCTGCTCCTACCCCATCCCTTGACCAGCAAAGCAGCCCAACCGGTGGCCGATGCCATTACTCAACTCCTGGCCCCCTTCCCAAAGCGGTGGCGCAAGAGCGTTACCTTCGACAACGGCACTGAGTTCGCCCGTCATTTCCAACTCCACGACCTGGGCACCCAGACCTTCCTCTGCGACCCACGTTCCCCCTGGCAGAAGGGCGGGGTGGAGAACGTCAACGGCCGCCTGCGCCGCTTCTTGCCCCGGCAGACCAATCTCTCCCTTTTGCCAGAAAACCTGACTTACCAAATCGTCCAAGCTTACAACCACACCCCACGCAAGTGCCTGGGCTTCCTGACCCCAGCAGAGATACTAGCAAAATCAGTGTTGCACTTGAAATGTGAATCCACCTTCCCGCTTTCGCGGGAATGACGGAACGGTTGAATTGACGCGCCGCAGTAAAATCCGCGCCGACCTGTTGCTGGTGGAGCGCGGACTCGCCGAATCGCGGGAGCGGGCGCAGGCCCTCATCATGGCTGGCGTCGTGTTCACTCCCACGGGCCGTGTCGCCAAGTCCGGCGCGATTCTCGATGGCGATGTGGAACTGGATGTCCGTGGCCGCTTGCCCTACGTCAGTCGCGGTGGATTCAAGCTGGTCCACGCGCTGGACAACTTCAACCTCAACGTGTCCGAGCTGGTCGCCCTCGACGTGGGTGCGTCCACTGGCGGCTTCACCGACTGCCTGCTACAGCGCGGCGCGTCCCGGGTGTACGCGATCGACGTGGGACACGGGCAGTTGGCCTACACACTGCGGCAGGACCCGCGGGTCGTTTGCATCGAGAAGCTGAACGCCCGCCACCCCTTCGAGCTGCCGGAGCCGGTTGACCTGCTGGTGATAGACGTCTCTTTCATCTCGTTGACCATGGCATTGCCGGAGCCTTTGACGCATCTTCGAGAGGGCGGATACGCAATCGCGCTGGTCAAACCGCAGTTCGAGGCACGGCGCGGCGAGGTGGGACGGGGCGGCGTCATCCGCAGCGACGCCCTCCGCGACGACATCCTCGGCCGGGTGCAGGGGTGGCTGTCGGCCCGCGACGACGTGGAGCTTTTGAACACCATCCCCTCGCCCATCACTGGTGACGCAGGCAATCGCGAGTTCCTGTCCCTGCTGCGGAAGCGGTCGGGCCCTCCCTTGGGGACATTTCAAGGCCCTGAAAATCATGTATGATGAGTGTCGTCGACGTGTTGTCGGCGGCAATTTTCATCTGGAGTATAAGCAATGTACGTGCTAAGGAGAATAATCAAGTGCAAGCCCGGTGAAGCCCGCCGCGTCGCCAGCCTCGTCCAGAAGCAGGCGGAGGCGTTCGAGGCTGCGGAACAGCGTAGTGAATGCCGGGTTTACTTCAACGGCGCCACCACACCAGCCGAGCAGGACATCGTGGTCCTGGAATGGACCGACGAGGCCCTCAGGTCAACCATGCGCGCTGGCAACCGGTTGCCCCAGGCCGTCATGGAAATCGGCGGCCAACTCCGCGAACTGACAGAGGGCAACCGCCTGGAAATCATGGAGCTCATGACGCCGGACAAGATGCTCGACGTGTAGCATATCGCCTCCTGGTAGGCTATGCCCTCCTGGAGGAACGCCGCTCAGAGGCCGCCCTCTGAAAGGATAATCAGTTACGATTAAGGTGTCTGGCGACAGCCCGGCATCAACCTGAATCTTGGAGCTTGTCCAATGTATCTGCTGCGAAGAATCTGGAAGTGCAACCCCGGCGAGGCCCGGCGGGTGGCCAGCCTGGTACAGAAACAGGCGCAGATCTACCACGACTCCGGCCAGAGAAGCGAGTTCAGGGTCTACTTCAACGGCTACACCACACCCACCGACCCCGACACAGTGGTACTGGAGTGGACCGACGAGACCCTGATGTCTACCATGCGCGGCGGCCATCAGCTGCCCCAGGCGGCCCTCGCCGTCGGCACCCAGGTGCGGGAGCTTACCGAGGGCAACCGCATCGAGATCATGGAGCTCATGACGCCCGACAAGATGCTGGACGTGTAGGCTTATGGGTGAACACTGGTAACCTGTGACAACGAACGATTGAGCAAACGTTCGCAGTCTGTTAAGGTGGCTGCATAGGGCCAGCGCAAAGGAACAGAATTTTCATGGTCAACGTTCCCAGCAATCCCGAGGCTAGGGCAATACAGGCATTGAATGATGCAGGAACGGGCCTGCGAAATATGAGTGCATCCACTCAGGCTATAGCAACTGGTGTTGATGCTGCAGTAGCCAGTATGGATGCAGCCACTGACGCCTTTAAGACCGTCGCCAACAGTATGAATGCGGCCACTGATGCGCTAAAGACAATTGGGGCATCAAATGCCGCAGTCGCTGCCAGCGTCGACGCTGCGGCTAACGCGTTAGTCAGGGCAACGAATGTCTTTGAGGAAATCCGTGAGGACCGGGTGAGTGCAAACAGCTGATTTTCGTCCGGTTTATGCTGACCAACAAACATCAGGGTTGATAATGCAAGTTGAAGAGATTGCGGCAAAACTCACCGAGGCGGGCAAGACGGTGTCCGTGGCCGAGGCCTGCACCTGCGGGCTGGTGGGATACATGCTGGGGACGGTACCGGGGAGCTCTCGCTATTTCCCGGGCGGTGTCATCGCCTACACCGGCGGTCTGAAGGAATCAGTTCTGGGCGTGCCTGACGAGGTCGCGCCGGCCCACGGCACCGTGAGCCGCGAGATGGCCACCGGCATGGCCCGCGGCGTGCGGGAATTGACCGGCACAGACTACGCCATCTCCACCACCGGCGTAACCGGCCCCGCCGCCGGGCGTTCCGGCCTGCCCATCGGCACCTTCTGGGTCGGGCTTTCGGTCAAGGACGGTGAGGACACTGCCATCGAGGTCCACCTGGACGGCGACCGCGACGCCACCAAGCACGGCGCCGCCCAGGCCGCCCTGGACCTGCTGGGCACCGTCCTCTGAATACAATCTTCAACACGGAGAGCACAGAGGCCACAGAGGAGGAGCAACAAATAGCTCTCTGTGCTCTCTGTGTTTATTAATTCCCGGCTAGGACAGGATCTGGCTGAGGAAGGCTTGGGCGCGCGGGTGCCGTGGATTGTTGAAGAACTCGCGCGGCGGCGCGTCTTCGATGATGTCCCCTTCGTCGAACATGATAACGCGGTCGGCGACCTCGCTGGCAAACCCGATTTCGTGGGTCACGATAATCATGGTCATGCCGGTCTCGGCCAGTTCCCGCATCACGTCCAGCACTTCCCGGATCATCTCCGGATCTAGGGCAGAGGTGGGCTCGTCGAACAGCATGATCTTGGGCCGCATAGCCAGCGCCCGGGCGATAGCGACGCGCTGCTGCTGTCCGCCGGACAGTTCACTGGGGTACTTGCTGGCCTGCTCGGGGATACCCACCCGGGTCAATAGCTCCATAGCCGCGTCCTCGGCGTCGCTGCGCCGCCACTTGAGCACCTTGATCGGGGCCAGCGCGATGTTGTTCAGCACCGTCATGTGGGGGAACAAATTGAACTGCTGAAACACCATCCCCACGTCGCGCCTGATGCGGTCGATGTTGCGGGTGTCGTTGGTCAGGCGAGCCCCGTCAACGATGATGTCGCCCTGCTGATGCTCCTCCAGCCGGTTGATGGTGCGGATGAAGGTGGACTTGCCGGAGCCGGACGGACCGACGACGACCACCTTTTCTCCACGGCTAACCAGGGTTGTTACGCCTCGGAGCGCGTGAAATTTACCGAACCACTTGTGAACGTCCAGACAGACGACAATTGGTTCTGAGAAGTCTTTTGCTTCGCGCTGTGCTGCGGAGAAATCTCGTCTTATCATTCTGCATCCCTGCCGGAGTTGCCTATTAATCCCAAGCTCACCTGCGCAACCACTTCACTTGCGGAACAAGCCGGGGGAGGGCTCGGCCTGTGCCGGCCTGTCGCCTATCGCAGGCCCACGCCGAGGTGTTCCTCCACTTTACCGCTCACGTAGGACATGGTGTAGGTGAACACCCAGAAGGCCAAGGCGAGAAAGATGAACAGTTCCTTAGCGTGAGCCAGATACTCGGTGTTGCCCTGGATGAAAGTGCGGCCGATTGCCACTATGTCCAGCATACTTATGATATAGACTAGGCTGGTGTCTTTGAACAGACCGATAAACTGCCCGACGATGGCGGGAATCACGTTGCGGATGGCTTGGGGCAACGAGATGAGCAACGTGGTCTGCCAGCCGGGCAGTCCCAGCGCACGGGCTGCTTCCACTTGGCCGGGATGCAGCGACTGCAGCCCGCCCCGGATGTTCTCGGCCATGTAGGCGGCGCTGAACAGCGTTATCACCACCCCGGCGCGGAGCAGATTGTCGAGGGGAAAATCATCGGGGAAGGCCAGCGGCACCAGCACTTGCGACATAAACAGCAGGGTAATCAGCGGCACTCCCCGGAATACCTCGATGAACACCACGCAGAGCAGCTTGACTACCGGCAGGCGGCTGCGTCGGCCCAAGGCCAGGGCGATGCCAATGGGCAGGCTGATACCGATGCCCGCCGAAGCCAGAATCAGGTTCAGCGTGAGGCCGCCCCACTGGCTCACCGCCACCGGCTGAAGGCCGGGTATCCACGAGACCCCTCGCAGCAGCACCAGGGTCACCAGGAATGCCGCCACGATTAGCCCCACCAGCCAGCGGCCCGAACCCAGGGGTGTGTAGCGGGCCAGCGCCCAACCCAGCGCCAGGGCCGGTGCGTTGGCCAGCAGGAGCAGGCGCACGTCCCAACCCATGCGGTCCAGACCGTAGGGCAAGAAGGCGAACAGGGTCACCACTGTCGTGATCGCCAGGGCCAGGCGCCGCGCCGTGCTGCCGCCGGCGATTCTCCAGCCCATGCCCAGCAGCGCCGTCACCATCAGCAACGAAACTTGGGGGCGCCAGAAGCAGTCGTTGCCGGGGCAGGAGTGATCGGTGTTGTAGTTGCCGATTATGAACCGTCCGCCAATGGTGGAGATTACGCTCCAGTCGGCATCGGCAATCACCCACTTCAGCCCAAACCACAATACCAGCGCAGCCACGGCGCCGACTGCAATGGTGAGAGCCGCGTTGAAGCGGGAGTTGAAAAGGTTGGCGTAGGCCCAGCCCATGACGCCGGTCTCGGTGCGCGGCGGCGTCCGGCGGCGCGGCGCGGTACGGGAGTCGGTATCGGCGGCCAACGGCTACCTCCCGGCGAACCGTAAACTGTGGTTGTAGATATTGCCCACCAGCGAGTAGGTCAGGCTCATCGCCAGGTAGGCCCCCATTATCAGGATGAAAATCGAAATCGCCGGCGCAGTTTGGGTCATGGTTATCGCAACGTTGGTCAGCTCGGTATACCCAACGGCCCCGCCCAGGCTGCTGTTCTTGGTCAGGTTCAGGCACTGGCTGATGAGGGGAGGGATGATCACCCGCAGGGCTTGGGGGAAAATGACGTGGCGCAGGGCCTCCATGGGCGACAGGCCGAGGGCGCGCCCCGCCTCCATTTGGCCGCGGTTCACCGACTGAATTCCCGCACGGACGATTTCTGCGATGAAGGACGAGGTGTAAATCACCAGCCCGACTATCAGCACCATCAGCCCGGCCCGGATGGTCAGGCCGCCGCTGATGCGCCCAAACCCCTCCTTCGGCTCTGGGCTGGACATCGACATGGGCGCCTCTCCGCCCACGAAGCTGATTATCAGCCAGCCCACTGCCGCTATTCCAATGGTCAGGGCCACCGAGAGCATTACCGGATATGCCGCCCGTCCCGTATTGGCTTCAAGAGCAACCAGACAGCGGTGGGCCAGTAACCCAGCGGCCACGGCCAGGGCGGCAACCACAATCCATGTTCCGGTTTCGGCGCCGGCCGGTTGGGGAAAGGGTAGAGATACGCCGGCGTTGTTGATGTATAGCATCCCGCCGAAGACGTACCCTTCCCGGACCGGGGGCAGGGCCAAAACGATGTAGAACCAGAAGAAGAGCTGCACCAGCAGAGGCACGTTGCGGAAAAATTCGACATAGACCAACGATATCCTGGAGACTAGCCAGTTGCCCGAGAGCCTCGCAACCCCCACGGCAATGCCCAGCGCGATGGCGAACACAACTCCGACTATGGACACGATGACCGTGTTGCTGGCGGCTACACCCAGGGCGTAGAGGAAGGAATCAGAGGATACGTAGGGGATGAAGTGTTCGCCGATGGGCGTCTGATAGGCGCGGTCGAGGAAGCCGAATCCGTGGGGGATTTTCCTGTCCTGCACCGCATTGGCGATGTTGGCGAAGAACCAGACTACCAGGGCCACCACCACCACGGCGGACGCGATCTGCAAGGTCCATTGGATAATCCTGGTGTGCCGCCAGATGGCTATTCCCTGGTAGGTGAGCAATCGCTCTATCGCGCTCGGTCCGCTTGCCCGCGCTGCCGCCACTGTTTACCGCCAAGCCACTGCTGGCTGCCCTGGGAGAGATTCCTGAAATTCAGAGATAATTTAGCACATGCGCATTATTCCTGTTAATCGACTGAAGTACGCCTGTCAGAGTCTTCCAATTGTCCCCTTTCCCTCCGGCGGAGGGTTGGGTTGGGGGCGTTCCCTTTGGTGAGCGGCATATAGATTAGTCCCGGCATTTCACCCTCACCCCGAAGACGTGGATTCTCACGGAAAGAGCCAAGGGCGGGTAGTGCACCCGCCCCTGTATGGCGTCGCCAAACGGCAGGCGATCAGCCGCGGCCGGTTAGCGCGGGGGCGCGGCGTATATCTGGCCGCCCTTGGGGCAGTCGGAGCAGGGAGCGCTGGCCCAGAGAGCGTTGCGGCTGCCCTCGCGGAGCAGGCCCAGCGGCGTCAGGTGGCGGTCGTAAATCTCGCCGTAGTTGCCGACGGCGCGGATGACGTCCTGAGCCGCCGTAGTGCCGAGGCCCAGTTCTTCCTGACCATAGGAACCTTCCAAGCCGAACAGGCGGTCGACCGGGGTGTTCCCCGTAACCGCAGTGGGAACGTTGCCCGACGTTATCCCATAAGCCTCGGAGTAGATGAGGATGGCCATGACAGTCTTTACGATGTCGTACCACTGGTCATCGCCGTGAGGCACCACCGGGCCCAGAGGCTCTTCGGAAATGGTGCCGGCCAGGATCACGTGGTCGTCCGGGTTGTCGAAGCCCACCCGGGTGCTAACCAGGCCGGAGCGGTCGGTGGTCAGGGAGTCGCACTGCCCTTGGACGTAGGCTTCCCTGGCAGCAACGTTGTCGGGGAAGGTTACCACGTCGAGGTTCAGGTTATTCTGGTTGCTGAAGTCCTGGAGGTTCAGTTCGGTGGTGGTTCCCTGTTGCACGCATACCTTGGCCTCGCCCAACTCCATCATGCTGCTCAGCCCCAGATCCTTGGGAACCATGAAGCCTTGGCCGTCGTAGAACATGGTCTGGGCGAAGTCGCCCCAGGTGATGTCGCGGCTGGTGGTCCAGGTGGTGTTGCGCGACATAATGTCCACTTCACCAGACTGAAGGGCCGGGCCGCGCTCGGAAGCGACGGTCGCGCGATATTCCACGGCATCGGGGTTGCCCAACACCGCAGCCGCTACGGCGCGGCAGAGGTCGATATCAAAACCGACGGTGTTGCCGTCGGCGTCGATGAAGCCAAAACCGGCCAGGCTGTTGTTGCTGGCGCACACCAGGGTGCCGCGGTCTTCGATCGTCTGCAGGCGGCTCTCCTCTTCCGCTTCCTCTGCGGTGCAGGCAAGCGCGAGAAGTAACAGCATCGACGACAATAAAGCCAAAAGAAGAATACCTTTCGACTTCAATCTTTCTCTCAGCCTCCATAACAGAAACTTGGGCCTCGTATGCCGATACTGGGCCACTCCCCAGGGCAATCGCGTCTTGATTTCAGCGACTCAGAAGATTGGGTCGTAGTAGCCGAAATTGCCGATTTACAGGGCGGGTTTTTCGTTTTCCCGGTCATTTCCGGTCATTTCCGGTCATTTCGGCAATTCCGGGCTGGTCGCTGGTTCAAAGCAGGCCCAACCGGATGTCAGGCGGGTTGTGATTGCGGTCCGTTATAGACATAGAATTTACCCTAGAGAGGGGGCGCCAGGCTTGGCAAGGGGCGAATGACAGCAAAATGCGGCTCCAGCTATTAAGACACGATTGCCTTAGGCCACTCCCAGATTATAACCGCGCGCCGGATTGCTTCGCCATAATGCAAGGACTGGTTTGCTGTACGGTTTCGTAACGTTAACCGGAACACAGCGAACGGGGACGCGCTGCTGCACGCCCCCTCGATTCTCACGTCTCACGCCGCTGGAAAGACCGGCTTACCGTCCGCGCAATCTCGGGTCCATCACGTCCCGCAGTCCGTCCCCCAGGAAGTTGACCGCGAACACTACCGCCGCTATGGCAATGCCGGGGAAAATAACCAGCCAGGCCTGGGTGTGGATGTGCTCCCGCCCGATCTCAAGCATGCTGCCCCAGGTAGCCACGCCCACCGGCACGCCCACACCCAGGAAGCTCAGCGACGCCTCCACCACGATGGCGAACCCCAGCGTGATGGTCATGAGCACGATGTACGTTGCGGCCACGTTGGGCAGTATATGGCGCGCCATTACCCGCAGCGGATTGGAGCCGATGGCGCGGGAGGCCAGAATATAGTCCAGCTCCTTGATGCGCAGGGCCTCGGAGCGTACGACTCGGGTGGCCCCTGGCACCAGGATCACCACCAGCGCGATGATCACGTTATTGATGTCGGCGCCAAGGGCCGCCATCAAGCCCAGCGCCAAGATTATTGGCGGGAACCCCATCAGCGCGTCGACAAGTCTTTGAACAAGAATGTCAAAGACCCCACCCATGTAGGCACTGCCGATCCCGACCATGGTCCCAATGGTAATCCCGATGAGAACGGTCATGATACCGACGTACATCGAAATACGGGCCCCGTGAATCAGGCGGCTGAGCACGTCCCGTCCTATATGGTCCGTGCCAAGCAGCGCGCTTTCTGTTCCCGGAGGAGAGAACTTCTTGGCAATGCCCACACTCTCGGGGTCGTGGGGCGCCACCCAGGGCGCCAGGATCGCCATCAATACCGCCAGGAAGATGACCACCGCCCCGATAGCCCCCAGGGGCTTGCGCCTAGCGAAGCTCCAAGCGGCGGCGCGAACAGCGGTTATCCCCGTGGGCTTTTGCCTGGTATCGCCCGCCAGTATTGCTTCTTCGGCCGCATTCGTGCGAGATACTGCCATGGTTTTATCCCTGCTTGTAGGGTTTGTCAGGGGCACCGAAGCGTGCCCCTCAGGTCTGTCTCTATCCCTAACGGGCCCAGCCTAGCTGCCTCGTGAACCGGTGCCGCCCCCGGCGCCGGTCAGGCGTATCTGATGCGAGGGTCCAGCCAGCCGTACAGGAGGTCTATCGCCAGATTGATGGTCACGATAAATGCCGCCACGATCACGATCTCGGCCTGGATCATCGTGTAGTCCCGCTGGAAGATGGCCTCAATGAGAATCTGCCCCATACCTGGCAGCAGGAAGATGGTTTCGATGATGACCGTGCCCCCGAAGAGCCGGGCAAAAATCCACCCGGAGGTGGTGAGCACCGGCAGGAGGGCGTTCTTGAGGCCGTGGCCGTAGACCACGGCGTTCTCGCTCAGGCCCTTGGATCGCGCGGTGCGCATGTAATCTTCGCGAATGATTTCCATCATGGCGGAACGGGTCACGCGGGCCACGAAGCCCATTTCATAGAAGCCCAGGGCTAAAGCAGGCCAGATCATCTGGTGCAGGTTTGTAACCGGGTCTTCCCAGAGAACCACGTAGTTCAGTGGAGCCAGCCCCCCAAACCTCACCAATAACAGGAGGAGCAGGATGCCGATAAGGAATGTCGGCATAGCGATGCCGGTCATCGTGAACACCCGCGCCGCATAGTCCATCGGGCTTTCCGGCCGCAGGGCGGACACGATCCCCAGGGGCACGGCCACGAAGACCGACATCAACATCGCGATGATGGTCAACTCAACAGTGACCGGGATCCGGTCTGCCAGTTCCTCCATCACCGGAGCTTTAAACCAGAGGGAGTCTCCGAAGTCTCCCTGCAAGACGCCGCCGATCCAGTCGAAATACTGGTTTACCATCGGCTTGTTCAGGTCGAGTTCGACTCGGCATGCGATGAGCTCCTCCTGCGTAAACGAGGCCTCGCCGTCGCTCAGTATGGCAAGGCACACATCACCCGGGATAAGACGCATCACCACAAATACGATTATGGTGATGAGAACTATCGTCGGAACGAAGAGCCCAACGCGTTTGATGATGTACTGTCTCATATACCCAGTCCCATCTCAGGGCAGGATACGCAGACCATTTCCATGGCCTGGAACCGAAAGTTGCGGGCAGGGACTGGCCGAAACCAGCCCCCGCGCAGGTTGGGAGCCGTGGCGCCTAGCGCTCCAGCCAGATGTCTTCGTGCTTGAAGTGGGTCTGTACGGTTTGCGGAGCGTGGAAATTCTTGATCTCCTCACTGATAACCCACTGCAATACGCCCCAGCCCAAGGTTATCCAATGGTTGTCATCCTGGGTGAATAGGAAGGCTTCCATCTCCTTGTTGATTTCCCGGCGCCTCTCCGGGTCGGTTTCCTGCTTCTGCTGTTCGTGCCAGGCGTTCACCTGGGTGTTTTCCCAGTCGGTGTAGTTCCGGGTGGCGCCCTTCAGGTATACGCCGCCCATGATGCCGTCCACGTCCAGCACCACCTGGCCTTCACCCTGGCAGGCTAATTCCCAGTCGCCAGCCTGGTCCGGCGGGCGGGAGGTGGCGAACAGGTCGTAACCGGCAGCGCTGGGATACGACGCAATATCGCCCTTGATGCCCAGCGTCCTCTCAAGCTGGTCCTTGACCACCGCGCACTGTTCCGGGTAAGTCCCGACCTGGCGCACGTCGTACTTGGTATTGAAGCCGCCGCCAAGGCCGGCCGCTTCCATCAGGCGCTTGGCCTCGGCCACGTCCGCCTGCCCCTCGGGCGTGTCCTTGGGCCGCAGGCCGGGCCAGGTCTCGCATTCCTCGAAACTGTGGGCCAGTCCCATGAGCGGGCAGCCCACGCCGGAGGTGTCGTCGAAGACCAGGTCGTTCCATTGCTGGTAGTCGATGGCCAGCGCGATGGCCTTGCGGACGTTGGGGTTGTTGAACGGCTCCTTCTTTATGTTGAGCATCAGCCCCCAGTCGGCCGTGGGTTGCACGGCAAAGGAGCGATACTTGCCGTCGGTGTCACGCTCCAGCTCGAACACCTGGGTGGGGGTCAGGTTGGTGAAGCCGCCGTTGGACATGTCAATCTGGCCGCCGGTGATCTGGGAGATAAGCACGCTGGGATCAGTGATAATGGTGTGCTCGATGGCGTCGAAGTAGGGGCGGCCTTCCTTGAAGTAATTGGGGTTCTTGGAAACCTTGTAGAAGTTGCCCCGCTGGTAGTCGTCGAGCACGAAGGGGCCGGATCCGGACTGGTAATCGATGACGTTCTCGGCCAGGTTGAGGTCGATGCCCTGGTCAAGCAGATGCTTGGGCAGGACCTTAACGTAGTCCACCGCCAAGAACTTGATGAAAGCGCCGGAGGCGAACTGCAGGTTGAACTCGACGGTGTCATCGTCTATCAGGTTGACGCCGCCGTTCTTGGCTTCCATTGTGTACCCGCGCCAGAGACCGGAACGTCCCATCTTGGAGTCCAAGTCGCCATAGCGGAGCATGGAGTGGTGAACGTC
The DNA here is from genome assembly GCA_965249355.1 of Dehalococcoidia bacterium. Classification (GTDB taxonomy): domain Bacteria; phylum Chloroflexota; class Dehalococcoidia; order Lucifugimonadales; family UBA3495; genus VXOI01. Next base: position 3,833,738 of record CBDFLW010000004.1, on the reverse strand, counting down.
ATCCGCCGTGAGGGGGTTGCCATCCAGCCACTGGATGCCTGGGCGGAGGTGGAAAGTGAAGGTCTCGCCTCCATTGGAAACCTCCCAGCTCTCGCACAGGTCGCATACGATCAGGCTGGTGTCCACGGTGTCGTACTGTACGATCTGGTTGTACAGCTGGCTGACCGCCTGAATGCTGGAAAGGGACGAGGAACCCTTGGGGTCCCAGTCGCGGCTGTCAGCGTAGGCCGACATGTTGACCGTTCCGCCATACTGGCCGCTGGTCTGCGGTGTCGGCGTGGGTCTTGAGACCACCGCGGTCGCGGTCGGAGCCGGCGTGTTGGTGGGCCGGGTGGTGGCGCCCGGAACCGGCGTATCGGCCGGGGCGCCTGGGGTCTGCCCGCTGGGAGCGGCCCCCTCCTCCGTGGCTTCAGGGGCGTCCGTTGGTGCGGGCCCAGCGCCGGTTGTGGTTGCTGTGGGTGTATCGGCGTCGTCGCCCGGATCCTCGGACGTGCCGCACGCCACCACCAGGGCCAGCGCCACGATAAGGGCCAGCGATATCAGCATCCTTAGATTTAGTAACCGGTGAATTGCCATATCCCTCCTCCGATCCGCTCGGAAATTGATGAGTTTGGGGACTATCGGGTGGTCCCTTGCCAATTCTGGACTGCCATGTAAGGCAATTTTCGAGAACCCGGTCTCATTCTCCACCCAGGCGCGCGAGGCACCATACAACGCCCCCCGGCTGGTGGGGGTTCAAACCCACAAATATTAATGCCGAGGTCAACCGGTCGTCAAGCGGGTGAGGTTAAGGGTAACAGTTCAGAGTTGATGAGGCGAATTGGCCGAAAGTTGCCGAAAGAGCAAAGGGGGACAGTTTCGCGGTTATGTTAAACCTACGGCATGGACACGAGCCTTGACCTGACGGCCGTCCCCCGGGAAACCTTGTTGGCAATCATTGCCCAACAGCAGAACACTATCGCCCAGCAACAAGCGGCGATCATCCAGTTGCAGCGGCGGATAGAGGCGCTGGAGGGAAAGGCCAAACCGGGCGGCCCCAAAGGGATGCCCGGCATCAAGCCCAAGTCCGGCCGCCAGCAGACTCCCAGGGAGAAAGGTCCCAGGAAGCCCCGGCCCCATGGTTTTGCCCGCCAGCGCATGACTCCCACCCACCGGGTGGCCCACGCCGTGGAGAGTTGTCCTGATTGCGGAACCCGGCTGTCCGGGGGCTGGACCCACCGCACCCGGGAGGTCATCGACCTGCCGGTGGTTCCGGTCCAAGTAACCGGACATGTCTTCATCGCCAGGACTTGCCCAGTGTGTGAGCAACGCCGGGTGCCCAAGGTGGACTTGGGCGATTGGGCATCAACCTGCTCAGCCTGATGGCGGCCTTGCGGGAGGAGGGCCGGTTGCCCTTCCGCACCATCCAGTGGTATCTGCAGACCGTCCACCAGTTGCGCCTGATCGGCGCCATCGTCCGGGCCATCCACCAAGTGGCCCGGCAGGCCCAACCGGCGGTGGACCGGATTCTGGAGCGCATCCGGGGCAGCCCGGTGGTCCACGCCGACGAGACCGGCTGGCGCCAGGATGGGGTCAACGGCTACGTCTGGACTTTCAGCACTCCCACCGGGCGGTATTTCCTGCGGCGCAGGAGGAACAAGGAGGTGGTGGACGAGGTGCTGGATGAGTCCTTCAGTGGGGTGTTGGTCAGCGACTTCTATGCCGCCTGTCATCACTACCCGGGACTGAGGCAGCGTGGGGGCTGCGGGACATCCACGACCTGAGGGCCCTCTACCCCAAAGACCAATTGGCCCGGTGGGCGGCGGCAGTTCACGGCGTTTACCTGCGGGCCAAGAGCTTCGCCCATCCCCAAGCACGGTCAACGGCAGCGGGTCCAGCAGCAATTGGAGCGGAAACTGCTGGCCCAGTGCCGTCCCTACGCCCAGGACCCGGCAGCGGCCCAGGGCAACCTGTGCCGGCGTATCGAGAAGCACGTCAAGGAACTGTTTGTATTCGTGGCGGAGCCTGATGTGCCAGCGGACAACAACGCTGCGGGGCGCAGCCTGCGCCCTCTGGTGGTCAGCCGCAAAATCAGCGGCGGCACCCGCTCGGAGCAGGGCACCGACACCAAGATGACCCTGGCCTCCCTCTTCGGCACCTGGCGCGCCCAGGGGTTGGACCCCCTCTCGGCCTGCCGTCAACTCCTCTCTTCCCCTCAACTCTGAACTGTTACGTTAAGGGGCAGGGCAACCGCATTCTAATTGGAGAGTATGGAAAGCAGGTAGTCATTGTCCCAGCCGGCCAGTTTGCGCCTGGCTTTGATGGAGGTTTTGGAAGTCCGGTCTTTCCGCAGGAGGTTAAGGGCCATGTGCCGGATTATCGCCAGGTTTTCCGAAGCGTTTCCGGTCCTTACCCGGCTTTCGTCTTCCCGGAAGGACAAGTCCAGCACCCAATGGACCCGATTCTCGATTCCCCAATGGCTTCGAGTTGCTTGGAGAAGTCTCTTGGCGTCCGACTCTAAACTGGATATGTAGTACCGGGATTCCACCGATACCCGGTCTCTCTGCCGCCGTTCTGCCGTTACCATCCCGATGCTCCTCAACCCCGGCCAATACTTTCCGGTCTCGACGTAGGACAACTGCTCCGGGTCGTCAATCGTCCAACAACGGCGGGTCTCAATGCGTCCGTGGCTCTTGTCGAGGGTCTGGCAGAAATCGTGCTTCATATCTTCAAATCCGGTCCTCTGTCCGCAGGAAAACAGGTCTTCCACATCCTCCAGCAGCCTCCCTTGGTTTTCCTTGACCGCCAGAACGTAATCGGCTTGCTGGCTCACAATCTGCCGGGCTATCTTCTTCTGGCAGCCCATGGCGTCAATGGTGACGATGCAACCCGACATGTCCAGCAGGTTGAGCAACTCAGGTATGGCCGTGATTTCATTGGACTTCGCTTCCACCTTGGTCTGACCCAACACCAAGGAGTTCTCCGAAGCCCAAGCGCTGACCATGTGAATGGCCTCCTTCCCCGAGTTGCGGTCGTGGGAGCGCCGCAAGGTATTGCCATCCACGGCAATCACCTGGCCTTGGGTCAACCGGTTGACGCTGCTCACCCAGTCCATGAAGCAGTCCCGGAATTGTTCCGGGTCAATGCGGGCGAACACCCTGGCAAAGGTGTCAGGGCAAGGTACCCCATTGGGCAGCTCCAGAAATCTCTGGAACCATTCGTACTTGCATTGGACGAACAACTCTACGTCGCTCCAACCCTCAGCGCCCCCGATAACCGCGCAGATGGTCATCGCGATGATGTCCAAGAGTTGATGCCGCTTGCCCTGGTCCCTTCTGGGGTCCTCCATATTGCCAAAATGTTCGCCTAAGCTGCCACCTGCATTACTGCTCATCACCACCATCCTTCACATCACATGCTTGCTCACCACTTAAATCTTAGCAGTCACCTTCCTTTTCTGGAGAATGCGGTTGCCCTGGGTTAAGGGGGTGTCCGTCAGATTTTGGCGGACGGCCCTTGGAGACCTCGTAAATCCCTGTAATTCGCCCTTTGGCTTCAGTGTCTTGGATTCACTTGGCTATCTCGGTTGATGCGTAAGGCTTGTATTTACCGCTCATTTTACAAAGTCCGCCAAAATCTGACGGCCACCCAGGCTAAGGAAAAACAAGCAGACCCCCTCTCCTGGCTTACCCGGGAAAGGGGGTTCCTGATTCGGTCCATCTCGGGGCGCAGGATGTCTACGGACCCGACGCTTTGCGGTAGGGTTCCAGAAGCAAGCGGACGTCTGTATCCACATCGGCGTCCACGTAGAACGGCTCGAAATCTGCGGCGCGGGTCCAGATGCGGGCCGCCTGGATCAGGGCCGCCCGTTCCACCGAGGCCGGCCAACGCAGTATGGCCACCGCCAAACCGGAACTGTGGACTGCTGCATTGCTGCCGTTCAGGCCGCGCGACAGTGACAGCTCGTTGCCGTCGATGCCCGTGATCAGGGCCTGCTCGGCGATCGGGCCTGCTCGGCGGAATGGGCGCCCTTGCCCTCTCCCGTTGCGCCGGGCAGGACCGTCTGGCCGACGCGGAACTGCCCGCCGTCGCTGACGGTCATGGTCGCGGCATCCTCAGCGAGATCGGCACCCAGGGTTGTGCCCGAGGTCTCCGCAAAACAGCGGTAGCCCCACAGCCCCGACACCCTGAAATTTGACTCCCCCGCTGGAAATCCCTCCCTGCCGCGAGGCAGGGCCCGGACGGCCCCGTAGGGATGGCCCCAGTGTTGCAGCGGGGAGGCGTTGCAGGGCAGCAGCCTGTATTCGTCGGCGCCCCAGGATCTCCTGAATTCGCGGCCGTTGGCTTCGGCCTCTGCCAGCTCGGTGACGGAGATCAGGTCCGGTACCAGAAGTCGGTCTCCGCCGGGACCGTCGAACGTGAGAGTTTCGAGGCGCGGGTAGAAGTGCCGGTTGCAGTAGTGGTCCACCCAGTCCGACACTGCCAGCAGCAGCTCGAACAGCTCGTTGTCATCGTCGGTGCCGGCAGCAGGGTCCTTGAGTACGCTGTCGTCCTTCAGCTTGGTCAGGTCGCCGTAGAGTGAGCGATATGCTTCGCGGGCCATGTACCTCCTTGGCGAGGGAGGAGTAGAAAACGATAGAGAACGTTCCCCTTACTCCTGATTTCCTCTTCATAAAAGATCAGCTTTCTTCGGTGTATTCGATGAGTACCCGGTGGTCGTTGGACGGCCGCCTGCCCCTCCAGCGGAGGCTAAGCGGCTCGCCGCGCCGTCCCCTGGGCCCTTGGTCGCGAAAGTAGGTACGGCTGGAAGCCGTGCCCTTGTCAGGAACGGCCAGAATATCCACGGCCCGGGTGGGATCGGTGGCCAGGGTGCCCGCCGTTCCGAAGTAAAACTCGCACACGTGGCGCCCGTCCGCCACCGGCTGCACAACTTTCACTCGCAGAAGGCGTATGCGGTAACCCTTCGACGGCGCCAGTATCGTCTGGCGTCCCCGTCGGCCCGCCACCGTAACCTCGGCGGTGTGGAGGACGAAGGGCCGGCGCCGCAGCGAGGCCCGGTGGGGTGTGCGGGTGGTCATGGGCGCTCCTTCTTATTCACCATCTCCCTTGAGGGAGAGGGCTTTGGTGAGGGTGAAATTTCGCGATGACACAATGTTTCCTCGCTAACGAGGACGCCCCCACCCGGAGCCTCCCCCGGAGGGAGAGGGAACTTGCCCCTTCTTTCTCTGACCTCATAGCTAACTCTCCTCGGTGTACTCGATGATGATCTTGTGGGAGGTGACCGGAGCTGTGCCAGCCCAGCGGCCGCTCAGGGGCTCGTCGCGCATACCACGAGGACCCTCATCGCGGGGATAGATACGGGTCGAGTCCTCTCCCAGCTCGGGGATGTCCAGGGTGTCCACTGCTTTGCTTGGGTCGGCGGTGATGTCCTCCCCGGTCCCGAAGTAGACCTCGTAGAGCCGCCGGTTGTCGGCCACCTCCTGGATGACCCTTACCCGCAGGATGCGCAGCCGTTTGCCCTTGCTGGGCCTGGCCAGCGACTGGCGCACGTTGGCCGTGTTCGAGTCGTGGGCGCGCAGCCGCGGCTCGTAGACGCGGGGTCTCGGCTGCACCCGGCGGTTGCGGCGCGTGGTCATCGCAGCATCCTTCCCAGCCCCGCGCCGCCCAGCCCGGCGATGGCGGCCAGCGACGCTGTCAGAGCCGAGCCATTGATGCCCTGCGACAGCGCGAAGGTCTCGATGCCGCACACTGCGACGATACCCAGGCCGGCCACCACAGCCCACGAACGCGAGAACCTGCCCTCCCGCCCGTCTTTGGGATGAATCACGCTGCGCCTCCTTAAATGCCGTTCTACCACAGAGAACACAGAGGCCACAGAGAATAATTTGAAAAATCTCTGTGCCCTCCGTGGTTAAAATCCGCCTAGACCCCGGTGACGTTGTACTGCAGGGCCGTATGGGTGGCCTTCGACCGGTCGCCGCTACGCTCCTGCAGGGCGATCCGGAAGCTTACGACCATGATGTTCTGGCGTTTCTGGGCGTCGCGCACCGCCTCGATGGTCAGCTCGCGCTTGAAGCCCACCCGCCACTGCGAGCGGTTCACGATGAGCAGCCGGCCCTTGGTGTTGGTGTTGCCGCCGCTGGTAACCTTGCCGTCGGCGTCGGCCAGGCGCATCTGCTCCGAAACGATGACCGGGATGCCCTCCACCGCGCCCAGCTGTCCGGTCAGCACCGTGGCCTGCGGTCCGAACTTGTCCAGCGTCCGGAAGCTGTCGATGCTCAGCGACTTGATGAAGGTGTTGACGTCGGTGATGTAGGCCAGCTCCGACGGGCGCACGCCGTACTTGCCCAGCTTCCCCCGGATCTCGTTGAACATGTTGGCGCTGACCGCCGCGTTATGGTTGTTGGCCATGCCCGTGTTGTCCACCAGCGGCAGGTGCAGCAGGCCATCGAACCCGACCAGGAAGTGCCCCGTGCCGGCCGTTGCAGCCGCAATGGTGGCGCCGTCGGCGTTGATGTTGTTCTGCGTGGTCGTATCGCCGTTGAGAACCACGTCGTCGATCACCTCGTGGGCGTTGCGCAGCAGGCTGCGGCGCAACTCGTCCATCATGGCGATGACCGCGTCCTCGTCCAGGTCGTAGGACCAAGGCACCTCGGCCACCAGCTCGTGGGCCGTCAGCGTCTGGCGCGCCGTGGCCGGGGCGCTGCCGGTAACCGCCGTGTTCTCCGTCCCCGGGAACCAGTTGACCGCGCCCAGCTGGAGCGGGATCTGGAACGGATTGCTGGGCATCTGAACCGTGTTGAACAGGGGCGCGACGGCCGTTTCCAGATTGACATCGTCCCACAGGGCGCGAGCCTCCTGGATATCCACCAGCTCGTCGCCCGACCCTGCGGTGGTCGAGTCCATGGCGGCCTTCAGGTTTGACTGCCAGTCCTCCAGCATCCGCGGGTTCGCTCCCGAAGGCTCGCGCAACTGTGCCGACAGCAGGCTGCGGGCGCAGGCCAGGTCCAGATGGTCCATGCCGACGTACTTGCCGAAGGGCACACGCGCCCGGTCGCCGCCATGCTGGTTCAAGAGAGCCAGCTTTTCGCCCTGCCGCCGGGCGTCCTGCAGCTTGGCCAGCTGAGAGCCCAACCGCTCCACCTCCTCTCGCAGCGGTGGAAGCTCCGAGTTCATCCGCGACTCGTAGAATTCGCGGATGCCGCCCAGCTCCCGCTTGACCAGCTCCAGGCTGGCCGTGGAAAAAGCACCGTTGTCAGTGGTCATACACATCCTCTTTATAGTTGGTCATAATGGTGTTGAAAGCCGAAATTGCTCCCCAGCCCTGTCAGACAATCCCCTCTCCCTCCGGGAGAGGGTTAGGGTGAGGGCGTCCCGCTCCCGTCATTCCCGCGAAAGCGGGAATCCAGAGCCCGGTGGAGACCCCTGGACAGCCGGAGTTGCTCCCCACCCCTCTTTAACAGTCCCCTCTCCCCCCGGGAGAGAGTTAGGGTGAGGGCGTCCCGCTCCTGTTCCCCCCTACTCTCACCTCCGAGCCGCCTCCAGCTCCGCCAGCAGCCCCCCCAGACCGATGGATCCCGGGGATATCCCGGCCTCCATACCAGATAGTTCCCTCTCCCCCCGGGAGGGGGCTAGGGTGAGGGCGTCCTCTGCTCCCCGCCGCAGCGCGCGGCGGTTGGCCGGCACCGGGACTGCGCTTACCTCCAGCAACTCCTGCTCCAGGTAGCGCAGGCCCAGGTACGCGCCGGTGCGGCTGTCGCGACGCTCCTCCCAGCGGATGGGACGGAACCCGACCGACACGCCCCACTGGAAGCCGCATTCGTACAGTGCGGCGACCTCCTGAGCGAAGGCGCTGGGCGCGAACTCCATTTTCGCCAGCAGCCGGTGCGGCTCGGTCCACACCGACACGGCCCGCCCGATGGCCGGATGGCGGTAGTCGTGAGCCCACAGCAACACCGGGTTCTGCAGGTACGCCTCCAGCCGCCACCCGTCGGCCGACACCACGTCGCCGTGGCGGTCAACGTCGTCGGTCGACAGCACGAACGTCACTAGGCCCCCGGCCTCTTTCGCGACGGCATTCGCCGCTACACCCGATGCGTGCCACTTCAGTACCGGGTTTGCGGTCTCCGCGTAAACTTGCATCGCATCCTCCAAACCCCGCCGGACACGCCAAAGAAAAAGGGACGCGCCCGGCAGGGTGCGTCCCCCAAATTCGTATGATTGCCAGCCACTCGCCCCAAGGCTCAGTCTCGTTCGATTAGCCCTGAGCCTGTCGAAGGACGGCTGGTGTACCGTATCAACTTGTGTTCGAGCCTACGCCGCTGTCATGAGGCCTGTCAACGCCGAGGTGTCATTGGCCTTCGGGTCTCTGGCTCCTTCTACTGAAGGTTGTTGCGGATTTTCGCCCTATCTTCTCCGACGTCGACGCGCAGGCGGTGTTCCGCTCCTGCCGTGGCGGATGTTCCGCTCGTTTTCCGATCGCAGGTGTCCTGTCTGCGATTCTCGGCCTGCAAACCCGTCAGTGTCATCCTGTCGCGTTTTTCCTTGTTGCAGGGTGGGCATAGAAGGGTCAGGTTGTCGTACGCATCGCTCCCGCCATCCGAGCGGGGGCGGATGTGGTCAACTTCCAGCACTCGAGGGTCGAAGTTATAGTTGCGCTCGCAACCCTGGCAGAGCACGCCGATGTCCGTCAGCAACCGACCGTGTTGCGACCGGGGGGATGGATGGCGTCTTTCCCTGATTCGGCCCGTAGGGGTACTGAGCACCAGCGTCGCTGACTCGCCGCCGTCCGTACGCTTTGGAGGGGTGGTGGTTACAGTCAGCCGTCGCCCTGACGCGAGCTGCTTTGATGTATCCGTATCAAAGCCGATGTTGGCCATTCGTTCCTTGACCATCTTCTCGGCCCCGTCCCAAATGTCCATTCCAATCTATTGTCGGTCCGACCGTTCAGCTGCTACCGGCGTGGTGGCACAACCGCAGAACGGGTCAAGCACGATGTCGCCGGGACCACTGCTAGACGCGATGATGCGGTCGTAAAGAGCTAGCGGCTTTTGCGTCGGGTATCCTGTGCGTTCTCTTGCCTGTGAATTTATCGGGTCAATGTCCGCCCACAGTTGTTGAATCGGCCGGCCCTCCATTTCGTCAAGGTATCGCTTCCGCCTGATACCGCCACGGCTGGTGAAATGCAAACGGCCCTCGGCGTCCAACCGCTCCATTGTTTCCAGCGGAACGCGCCAGAGTTCCGTCCTGCCCTGGTATTCGTAGCTATACCCACCACCGGAAAGTCCCTTGGCAGTCAAGTCGTAATCTGACCACAGTCGCCCGTCTGGGTCCTTGTGCCGGAAACGCGCCTTATATTCTTCGTCGTAGGGTTCAAACAGGGTGTTCCAAGTCCACCTGTCCCCATTGGTGTAGAACAGGATAGTTTCGGTATTCATGCCAAATCGGTTGGAGTCGCTGTGTGCCGAGGTGCTGCGCCATACGATGGCATTTCGAAAGTTGGATTTGCCGAAGACGGTATCCATCAGACACTTAGCCCATGCGTGGGCGGTATGGTCCAGGTGAATGTAAATGGAACCGTCAGGTCGCAGGATGCGTTGCATTTCCAGCAGGCGAACTCCCATCCAGCCTAGAAACGCGCCCATATCGTCGCCGTAGACTGTCTTGGCGGCGGTTATCACCTGCCAGACTTCCGGCTCGTCGCGTTGAATGGCAATCAGCCAGTCGTCGTGAAGGTCTTTCTGCCACGACCAGCGGTCTTGAAACTGCGCCCCTCTAGCCAAACTGTCGGGCGTGGCGTGGAAGTCGCGGTTCTTGTTGAAGGGCGGGTCGGTGGCTATCAGATGGACGGATTCGCTGTTCATCCCTCGGAGGAAGTCGAGATTGCCCCCATGAAAAAGCGTTCGGTTGGGTACGTTTAGAGTTCCCATATCACCCACCTTGACGACCTTTGGGGGCAGTCCCGTGCGGATTGATACTACTACACTGATCCCAGGCCAGCCACCGCCTACTGTCACTCGCCAAAGTGGGTCTTTCAGTTTTGATACGCCACTCCCGCGAAAGCGGGAGTGACGGGAACAAGCAAAGCTGTTTTGATTGAAACGCGACTGCCCTGGATTTCCTGATGCTATATGCACCAACATAGCAGGTCAAAACTCTGATGGCTATCGGAATTCGGCCGTCTCCAGGGCCTTTTAGTTCTCCCTCTCCCTTTAGGGAACGGGCTGGAGTGAGGGTGAAATGCCCCGATTAAACTATGGCGTTTCACCAAATGGAACGTCCTCACCCTAACCCTCCCCCGGAGGGTTAGGGAACAATTGAAAGGCCCCGGGCCGTCTCACGCCCGGTCCGTCGCCAGTTCGGACCTCACCGGGCGCCGGGTCAGCAGCATCAGGGCCGACGACAGGATGAGCAGGGTGGACGAGCTGATGATCAGCAGGGTGTAGCTGCCGGTGAAGTCGTAGATCAGCGGTCCCACCAGTTGCCCCACTCCCAGTCCGCCGGCCTCAAAGAGCCTCAGCGACCCCGCGATGGCTCCGTACGAGTTGCGGCCGAAAAAGTCGGCCAGCAGGATGTACATCAGCACTTCCAGCCCGCTGTGGAACAACCCCCACAGCACTCCGAAGACATAGGCGGCAACCAGCGAGTCCACCCGCAGCAACGCCAGTGCCGCCACCGACGACAGCGCCAGCGCCGCCACGATGCACCACCGGGCTGTCAGCCGCGCCGCCACCTGCCCCCAGACCAGGCTGCTCAGGGCCAGGAATGTGCTGATGCTCAGCACTCCTGCCGCCTGTGGGGTCGTGAGCCCGGCGAATTCCCGGAGGTGGGGCACCAGGCTGAACCCCAGGCCGGAGGTGGCGGCAACCTTAAGAAAAGTGACAATGGCCAACACCCAGAAGGCCTGGGTGTGCAGGGCCTCCTTGGAGGTCCAGCTGTCATCCGCCGCTCCGGCCCCTGCCCGCCCAGGTTGCGTTGCGCTCGCGGGTGGTGATGTCGAGCTAGGGGCAGACGGATTCCGCGCCGCACCGTCGGGCAGCAGTCCGATGTCCTCGGGGCGCCGACGCATGACGATGATCATGGGCACAGCCAGCGCCAGGCTGAAGATTCCCAGGTAGCGAAAGGCCGTCCGCCAGTCGGCGATTACGGCAATGGCCGAGAAGGCCTGGATGATCAATGCCCCGCTGAGGGGACGGTACATGCCGGTCAGCGCCAGGGCGATGTTTCGTCGCCGGTTGAAGAAGTTGACGGCCATGGTCCGGGGGACCACGCCGATGAGGAAGGGCTGGCTGATGGCCCTCCCGATAACCGCCGCCAGGAAGAACTGCCAGGCGGTGTGCACTCCGCCGATGGCAAACATGGACAATCCCAGTACGATCAAGCCTGTGGGCATCAGCCAGCGGGGTCCGTACCTGTCGGCCAATCTTCCGGCGATGGGAGCGCAGAAACCCGAGGCCCAGACTCCGCAACTGGCAGCCAGCCCGATACTGGTGCGGGACCAGTTGGTGTCCTCCAGGATATAGGGTTGCACTCCCCCCAGCACCACACCCGCAATGGCCGTTGCCACGAACGTCCCCATCCCCGACAGTCCAAGGACCAGCCAGCCATAGTAGAAGGGAGTGTAGGGACGCCAGTTCAGGAGGGCGGAAAAAGAGGACGCCATAGGATTGATTCTTATATCAGACAGGCCACGTTCCTACAAGGATTGCCGGACAGGGCGGGGCAATGGCATTGAGAAACTATCTCAAAAGACAGCGAACCAACCAACCCGTCAGTCGTACGTTGCGTATCCCCCACAGATCGGTCAATTTGTGAGGCAGGCGGGAAGGGCGCGCCGTCCGTCATTGGGCAAGCCGGGCAGGGTTTTTTAGTTCTCCCTCCCCCGGAGGGAGAGGGCCGGGGTGAGGGCGAAATGCCGGGGTTGTTGCCTAAACGGCGGTTATGGTTATATGCGACATGTAGGATTCGGCTCGGGCGCCGTGCCAGTGGTTTTCGCCCTTGCGGATGTGCACCACGTCGCCGACGGCGATCTCCTGCTCCTCGCTCTCGTTGGCAACGATGCCAACGCCAACGGTCACCACCAGGATTTGGTCGCTCTCATGGGTGTGCCAGCCGGTGGTGGCGCCCCGCTCGAAGTTCACCACGCTGCTGCTGAAGTTCTCGCTGGCGCCCTCGGGAAGCAACGGCTGCCGGGTGCGCCGCACCTCGCCGCCGGTCCAGCCAGGCACCGGAGTGGCGGTGTCGATGGGGACAGTCTCCACCTCTGCGATCCTTATCACCCGCATGTTCAACCTCCGAGTTTGAATATGTTTGAATATTTCCCCGATGATACACCCGTGGCAGGGAACTCCCAACCATCCCGGGCCGGTGTGCAGGGTTTTTCAGCTCTCCCTCTCCCTCCGGGAGAGGGCTGGGGTGAGGGCGAAATGCCGGGGCTATACGATGGCCGCTCACCAAAGGGATCGCCCCCACCCTAACCCTCCCCCGGAGGGAGAGGAAACAAATGAAAGACCCCGGGCCGGTGTCCGCCATCGGCTTTCCGGGTTTTCCCGATCAACACAGAAGGGGATTGGCTGGCTAAAATTTTCGTATAATACTGGACATAAGGCTTGACGCCGCATTGTGCCCGGAGGTTGTGCACGTACGGGCTGGGCTCCGGCGTTATGATTCCTTGTGCGTCTTTACGCCGGGCTAATAAATGCTTACCGGAGGGGCTGTGATGATTGGGAACGGCTTGGCCTATGTCGGGGTGGTGGTCCGCGATGTTTCCACCGTGGCAGGGATTCTGGAACGCGACTTCGATCTGCCCCGCGGCAGCTGCGAGATTGGAGAAAGTGGCCGGCGCGTCCCGGTCTTTCCGGTGGGGCAGACGGCTGTGGCGCTGTTTGAACTGGGCGACCCCTTCGTCTTGGGAGCAGAAAAGACTGGCCTGCACCACATTGCGGTGTCGGTGGAGGGCCTGGTGGGCAGGGTGCTGGATGCCGCCGAACTCGGACTGCCGTCGGTGTCCGTCGAGGCGGAGCCGGGTCTGGACGGCTCCCGCCGCTTGCTGCTGGATCCCTCGGCCACCTGTGGCGCAATCATCTACCTCTCCGACCCATTGCCCCTGCAGGTGGAGGCCACGCCGGACAGCGACGTGGAGCGCATAGACCACCTGGGAGTGGCCAGCGCCGACAACGCCGAAGCTGTAGAGGTGTTCGCCCGCAAATTGGGCTGGCCAATCGAAAGCACCCAGACTGACGTGGAAATTTCCACCAAGACCGAGGCCTTTACCTCCGACAAATACGGGGTGGTCTACCGCAATCACCAGCCAGAGTTCATAGGCGGACTGCGGGTCTCATTCATCACGGTGGGAGACCTGGAGCTGGAGTTTCTCCAGAACCTGGAGCCTGCTTCCGTGGGCATCGTAGATTATGGCAATGCGGGCAGCACCCGACAGGACCAGGGCGCCATCAGCCGTTACATCCAGAACCGCGGCGCAGGATTTCATCACACCGGCTTCAAGGTGAAGGACATCAACGGCCTGTTGCAGCGCTTGGACCGCCAGGGTCTCGCCCTCATCGACAAAGAGGGGCGTCCCGGCGGCCGACGCTCCCGGATCGGGTTCATTCACCCGGCCAGCCTCGGTGGCTGGCTGGTGCACCTGGTCCAGCGGGAGGAGTTTCCGGCGCTGGGTCAGGACATCAATTGAAATTGGTTGAACTGTACAAAGCAACTATCTCAAAACACGGCCATCCAACCAGCACGCTGAATGTATGACAACGGACGAAGATTTTTGATGCTCCGTCGGCTCGGGAGGCTGGTGCCGCTGGCCGTACTGGCCACACTGACGGTGATGGTTTCCTGCGGAGCGGGTGATGCCGTCGTGCCCGCTCCTGGGGAGGCCGTGCCCCGGACGCTTGCTCGTGCGCCCACGGAGACGCCGACTCCCGTGCCCACGCCTGTGCCTACGGCGGCGCCCCCCCCCCACGCCTGTGCCCACGGAGACGCCCACGCTCGTGCCCACGGCGGTGCCCACGCCCGTGATTACCTCGACCCCGCCGCCCTCACCTTTGCCTGTAATGACCTCTCCGCCAACCGACAGGGAAATTCTGGTCGCACTCTACAACGCCACGCATGGCGACAACTGGCTCGTGAATACGAACTGGCTGAGCGACGCGCCCATCGGAGAATGGCACGGCATCACCGCAGACCAATTTGGCCGTGTCATTGAACTGCACTTATTTAGGAATGAATTGAGTGGAGAGATACCGCCTGGGCTGGGCAATCTCGTCAATCTGGAACGGTTGGACCTTGGTGTTAATAAACTGAGCGGGGATATCCCACCTGAGTTCGGCAACCTCGCCAACCTGACGGACCTGGAGCTCTACAGTAACCAGTTGAGTGGTGAGATACCACCTGAGTTGGTCAATCTCGTCAATCTTATGCGACTAGACTTATCTTACAACCAGTTACGCGGCGTGATCCCGCCTGAGTTGGGCAATCTCGCTAATCTGGAGGTGTTGGACTTTGGCAGCAATAGCCTGAGCGGGAGAATACCACCCGAGTTGGGCAACCTCACTAACCTGAGGGACCTGTTTCTTTACAATAACCGGTTGAGCGGAGAGATACCACCCGAGTTGGGCAATCTCGTCAATCTTACGCAACTATCCTTCGATTCCAACCAGTTACGCGGGGAGATCCCACCTGGGTTGGGCAACCTCACCTACCTGGGAATGCTGAATCTATCAAGGAACAGCTTGAGCGGGGAGATACCGCCTGAGTTCAGTAGCATCATCGGCATTTTGTTCCTCAATGGGAACAACCTGAGCGGGTGTATGCCAGACAATCTTACATATAAATTTGATTCGCCTAGGGAAGATCCTAAGGCGTGTTTTCAAACTCCGAAATGGTCCCAAATCAACTTTCCCAAGCATGACTGCAGCGTCGTCGACAAGCACTAAACAAGGGCCGGAGGCCGCAAAAGAAATGGTCATACCGGGTAAACTTTGTTCTGGAACATAGTTTGAAAACACGCCCTAGTGTTTTCTTGTTCTGCTCTGAGCGAGAGGCTCTGGTTTCGCTCTACGGCGCCACCAATGGCAATCACTGGCGCAGCAATTCCAACTGGTTGAGTGACGTCCCACCAGACAAATGGCATGGCGTCAACTCAGGTTGGTCCAGCAAAGTCATTGAACTCGACCTAAGCGATAATGGACTGATCGGTTGGATACCGCCACAGTTGAGCAACCTAACCAGGTTGGAGGCCCTGCGCCATGGTGGCAACAGTCTTAACAGATGCATACCGGATGGTTTGTACGGTGTGTTGAATTTGACCAAGTCCGACCTTGGCGAACTCTCGTTTTGTGGGCAGCGAGAGGCTCTGGTCGCACTCTATTGGGCCACAGACGGCGAAAACAGGCGCGAAAATACAAACTGGATGAGCGACTCGCCTATCGGAGAATGGTATGGCGTCACCACCGACGATGCCGGCTGTGTTACTCAACTCGACCTGAGCGAAAATGGTTTGAGCGGTTGGATATCGCATCAGCTGGGTAGTCTAACCGCCCTGAATTCGCTGTACCTCGATGGCGACCATCTTGAAGGTTGCCTGCACTACAACTGGCGCAGCCACTTGGATTTAGCCAAGTCCGACTTTGGCGACCTCTCGTTTTGTGGGCGGCGAGAAGCTTTGGTCGCACTTTACATCGCCACAGATGGCGATAACTGGCACGAAAATACAAACTGGATAAGCGACGCGCCTATCGGAGAATGGTACGGCGTCACCACCGACCACGTCGGAAATGTCACTTCAATAGGTCTACCCGACAATTTATTGAGCGGTGAGATACCGCCGGAATTGGGCGACCTCGCAAATATGACCGTGTTGGCCCTCTATGCGAACGGGTTGAGAGTTGAGATACCGCCAGAACTGGGTAATCTTAGCAATTTGTGGCGGTTGAACCTCACATCTAACCAATTGAGCGGTAGGATTCCGACGGAATTGGGCAACCTCCCAAATCTGGAAATCTTGGCGGTTTTTGGAAACCAGTTGAACGGGTGCGTACCAGCTGGTTTGCAAGGCCAGATGCGGCACGAGCTTGATCCGGACGATTTGCCGTTCTGCCCATAGCCCCGAGAGCCCTGCCCTCAACCCGGCGAAAGCCATTCCGGAGCGGGCGGCGGGAGCAAAGAGATCCGTCATATTCTCTGTGCGCTCTACGTGGCCTCAGCGAGGCCATCTGTCTTTCCCGCAACTACCGTTATTCCCGCGCAGGCGGGAACCCAGGGGTGGCGAGGGCAGGCCAGGGCTACTAGCGGCGACGGCTAATGGATCGCCTCTCCCTCTGGGAGAGGGTTAGGGTGAGGGCGCAACGGACTTGTCACACACCCGCTAATACCCGAATGCCCCGGGATGGACCACCCAGTACGCTGGGGTTTGGAGTGGGTAAGGTATAATCACGGAATTGCGCCAGGAATATCTGGCGACGGGGCATATGGATTCAGTCTTTCGCAGGATCGACGGGATGGCACGCTGAACATATGACAACGGACGGAGATTCTTGATGCTGCGCCGGTTCGGGAGCCTGGTGCTGTTGGCTTTTTTGGCCACTTTGCCGGTGTTGGTGTCCTGCGGAGGGGGTGACGGCGTCGCGCCCGCTCATACGGAGGCCGTGGCCCCGACGATTGCGCCTGCGCCCACGGCTACGCCCATGCCCGTGGCTACGGCGACGCCCGTGGCTACGGCTACGCCCATGCCCGTGGCTACGGCGACGCCTATTCCCACGCCCATTCCTTCAGCCACGACCGTGCCTACGGCAACGCCCGCTCCCGGGCCTACTTCGACCCCGCGGCCGACACCTGCGCATGCTTCCATCGTGGCAACTTCATCCGCCGGGGTCTACGCGCGGGTTTCTCCGTCGGTGGTCTTCATCGAAACACAGACAGGTACTGGCAGCGGCGTTCTGATTGAAGGCGGTTACGTGATCACCAATTTCCACGTAGTATGGCCTTCCGAAGAGGTCCAGGTGGTCTTTCCTGATGGCTTCACGGTGAACGCGCCGGTGGCCGCCTGGGACCCAATGGCCGATATTGCGCTGTTGGGGCCGGTAGAGGACGCGCCGGCTCCGCCCTTGGAACTGCACAATGGCGAGAGTCTGCCCATCGGCAGCGAACTGCTTCTGGTCGGTTATCCGGCAGAGGCGGAATCATTCCCGCAGCCTTCGATTACTCGCGGCATTCTCTCCCGCATCCGGGAATGGGAACAACTGGGGATGACTTATTTTCAGACCGACGCCGCCATTACGGGCGGCCAGAGCGGCGGGGCGGTGGTCAATGCCAATGGCGAGGTTATCGGAATCTCCGGATTCGAGTTCAGCGATGCCGGCTTCGGTCTGGTTGCGTCGGCCGCAGACATCGCGCCCGTCGCGGAGCGTCTGATTGACGGGCAAGACCCTTTGGGGCTGAACAGCCGTTTCTTTGATGGAAGGCCCGGTTTCGATTTCGATGTGGACATACATAACTATTGGGATGTCAAAACGTTTGTAGTCGATGTGTCGGGCGCAGATGAGGTTGAGTTAGAAATTGACGGGCCGGGCGATGGCTGGTTATACGTATCCGACCCATTCGGGCAAACGATATTATCCGTAGATTACGAATATACCGGGATCGAGCGCGGCAGCGTGGAACTGTTCGACGAAAATACTCTTTTCGTGAATGTCACAATATCAACGGGCGAATCATCCAGCTTTGACCTGACTAGCAGTATCGCACTATATCCCTTTAACGACCCGGACGATGGGCAGACTATTGCTGCGGGTGACACTGTCGCCGGAAGTATAGACCATCATGAAGATATTGACTGGTACTCAATCCACCTGCAAGAAGGCGAGACTATAGAAATTTCCGCCAATTCCCTGAATGTGGATACTTATCTGTTTGTTGACTTCCCTTATTCCCGCAACAATCAGGTCGTTTCCGACGATGACAGCGGCGGCGGTTTGTTTGGGACAGACTCGGTGCTGATCTATCGCGCGCTGCAATCCGGCGAGTATTACATAGCCGTTAGGGATGCAGCCGCGTATAGTGTCGGAGGCTATTATTTGTCGGTGACACCGGCCCCGGATGGCCACGAAACGGTTGAGGTGCCGCCAACCCCTGAAGTTGTGGAAAGCCCCTTTGGCAAAATGATTGTCTATGAGAGCTTGTCGTCTGACTTTTCTATACAGGCGCCTATGGACTGGATAGAATTATGGCCTGATGAGGGGAATGTATATTTAACCCTTTCTGCTAGCACTCCGGAAGATGATTCTTTGATTATAACTGAAGGGGATTTTTTGGCCGCGGGTGAGGGCGAAAAATCACTGGAAGAAGCCGCGGACGAATTCGAGTTTGCCCTATCCCAGGAGGGATTAGAAATCAGTTCTCGCAAAGAAGTCACCACGTCTGCAGGGGTTCCGGCAATAGTATCTGAGTTTACATTGGGGAATGGGCTTTTTTCAGGGTTGTCGCTGCTTAGCCTTCAAGAGGAACGCTTCTTTATCTACATTGTCTACTTGTTCCCGGATGACACCGCCGAATCGGTAAAGCCACTGGCCGAATACACCTTCGACACCCTGCTACTCAGGTGACCGCGTACTGGCGAAGCCAGGACTGACGCAGCCGGGACTGACACAGCGCCTGCGCCGGATCAGGTGGGCGAACAGGAACACCGCGAACACCAGGGCGGCACTCATCAGGGAAACCAGGGTGATTCGCTTGCGGGCCTTGAAGGCCGCAGCATCGAGGGCGTCCCGCGTGGGGTGGCAGGCGTTGCCGATAATGGGCATGCATGGCTCATCGGGTTCCGCCAGCGCTACCGGGACAGGCGGCGGCTGGGCGATACCCGACTCCCTTGGTGATAGCCCGGCCGTATATAATGTGTTCCATGACCTGATATTTGGATCCCAAACGCTCACCAGGACGGGCAACGATGACCCAGCAGAAGACGCTGTTGACTGCCGACGAATTCCTTCGCCGTTACGGCCACAGGGACGGAAGGTACGAGCTGGTGCAGGGAGAGGTGGTCGCGATGGCCCCGGTCAACGACGGACACGGCGAGGTTGCTAGCAACATCGATACCGCGTTCAACACCTATTCCCGGCTACGAGGCGTTGGCCGTGCCCGTGTGGAAACGGGTTACCGGTTGCGGCAAGACCCGGATACCGTCCGGGGTCCCGACGTGTCGTTCCGGGTGGGCGTGCCCCGCGGCGCTGAATCGAGGAGCTGGAGTTTCGTCTCGGGTGCGCCGGACATCGCCATTGAGGTCGTCTCGCCCTCAGACAGCGCCGGTGAAGTCGAGCAGAAGGTAAGAGAATATCTGGATGCCGGTTCGCATCGCGTTTGGGTGGTTTTTCCGTTGACACGCAACGTCAGGATCCATAGCCCCGACGGAACCGCCAGGACCTACAGCGAGGAAGACGTGATCACCGACGAGGAGCTGCTGCCGGGGTTTTCTCTGCCGCTCCCGGAAATATTTGACTAAGCCAGCCGGGACTGGAAATGGCCAGGAAACAACTGCGGTTTATCGTACATGCTGGCTGGGGATGGGAGACTGTAATCAGAACTTTCGACTTGGTGGTAGTGGTGTGAGTCTCCAGTGGCTGCCACTGGGGTGATGGTCCCGGCGAGATAAGAGCCCAGAGGCCATTGAAGAATACCCCTTGCAACGGCCGCAGTCGTGAATTCGGAAATACACTCCCCTAAGCGCCCCACGGGTCTTGGTTGATTCCAGCAACCTCCCTCTAGTTCTTCTGGCCCATCATACTACTGTAATCAAGCCTATCACTCATTAATCGTTCGGATAAGCTGCTGCTTCCCCCTAGAGTCTTCGCCAATTCCTTCGGGCTTGTAAATGGCAAGCAGAGATATTCCCTTTTGAGTTCGAGGCCCATTTGGTGGCCTGCCGTTGTTCGCGTTGGCGGCCATTCCCTACCCGTTCTTTGACGTTGCCGCTATACTGCCGGCTCACTTGACTATTCCATCAGGCGGTACTTGTTGTACGTACTGGCTGGAGAGATGGTCATGTTAACAGCCGTCGCCTACACGTGCCTCATTGGCATTGACTGGATTGGAGGGCTCGTGTGACGCGACAGTTTATCTACCGGCTCGCGTTCATCGCATTAGAGACCGGCAGGGCAGCGGGAGACCGCACCGATACGAGAGGCGCTCTCCTAATAGTGGAAGTTCACATAAGAGTTGAAGCTGTCCATCTCGCAGACAATCTCAAAGGGCACCTTCAGGCCGCTGCGGTCGACAGCTGCGCCACCGCATTCGTGCGGAAAGTCGTCGTCTTCTATGTCGTCCCGTCTGTCTTCCTCTGCGTCTTCCGCGTCCTCTTCATCCTCAAACAGGGTAATATTGACGAGCGTCATTTCATCTGAACCCTTCTTTTGAAGACCGATCCCCAAGAGGCATCCTCTGCCTCTGTGACACATCGCGAGCCGCACAAGGATGTCGTCAGGGAAGTCGGAGACGATGTCCCCTACCTCGTCGTACTTCGAGGACGACTCACTGTCGCGCCGCCGTGGGACATCCTCCATGGTGCTCTGGTTCTCCGCCGCCAGCACCACGCCGCCGGGGAGGAAGGCAAGGGCTTCCCAGTCTGCAGCGCCGTCCAGCCAAACTTCCACGCCCCGTATTTCGTCCTCGTCGTAATCAAGGTCGTCCAACTCGTCCCGCAGGCCGTCGAGGTGTTCCAAGCCGCCTAGGACAAAGAGGTTCCAGCCCTCGATGTCAGCATCTACAAGGTTCTTCAGGTCTTGGAGCCTGACGTTAAAGTTATCCTCAAAGTCCGCCAGGTTTTCCCACTCGTTTTCCGCGTCACGGCGTATAGGCCGCAGGTCCTCGTCATAGTAGAGGGCGGCTAGGTCAATGTAGAGTACGATCGTGGTGTCGCGAGGAAGGAGGCGCAGCGTGTCGTTGATGGCATCATCCCACCTCCACCTCCACAGGCCGCGAACAAAAGCGATAGCGGTAGAATTGCAGGGAGAGGCAACCCTACTCGCAGCAAACCGCCGCTCTTGGAGACGATTA
Organism: Dehalococcoidia bacterium; assembly: GCA_965249355.1. Lineage (GTDB taxonomy): Bacteria > Chloroflexota > Dehalococcoidia > Lucifugimonadales > UBA3495 > VXOI01. The sequence continues at coordinate 3,812,708 of CBDFLW010000004.1, read as the reverse complement.
CCATGTTTTTCACGGGCCACATGCCAGACCCTCCACCGCCTCGCTTGCCTGTTACGAAAATCGCCGGGATTGTAATATTGGTTAAGCGACATTGCAAGGGGAGAAACTGGACGTTGGCGGAAAGCGGTTAGGTGGACCCAGTTGCATAGTTGGGAACCGGGGCAAGGCCAAGATCAAGTACGACGCATCCAAACCTCAAGGCAGCCCAATGTTGGGCAGAGACATGGAGGACTTTTCCCTGAGGGAAGGGGTCTTGAGTACATCAGGGGTTGGCTGGGGATGGAGGATTCGAACCTCCGCTACCTGATCCAGAGTCAGGCGTCCTACCGCTAGACTAATCCCCATAAAAACATCCTCCGTCACAGAACGGAGAATACTATAGGCCATGGTATGGGTGGCCGGGAAAGGTGTCAAGCCTGCGCAAGCTTGACAAGGCGGCGGCGTATGGGACAGAATCGAGTTGCTTTTGAGCCTATTCGACGGTGCTCACAGCAGTTGATCTCCCCCCTTGCCCCTTTTGCGGGCAAGACGCGCCAAACACCGAAAGCGAGGTATAGTGCATGACGCTGGCAGCAGTGGGCAACAAACTAACAATGCAAGTGGCCGGCGCCCCGGTCGAGGTTTTCTCCGGCGGCTCGGGTCCTCCTCTCATATTCCTGCACGGCGGCGGTGGCTTCGGCACCTTCGATCCCACCAGCGGCCCCATCGCCGAGCGGCGCACGGTCTACGCGCCCTCGCTCCCAGGGTTCTTCGGCTCCCGCCGCCCTGGATGGGTCTACTCCATAAACGACATGGCTCACGTCATCCTCGAACTGGCCAATGCCCTGGAGTTGGATAACTATGTGCTGGCCGGTCACTCCATCGGCGGATGGGTTGCTGCCGAGATGGCAGCCATGGGCGGCAGTGACATCGAGGGCCTGGTCCTGATCAACGCGGCTGGAATCCGCCCCGTGCACTCGGAAATAGCCGAGGTGTTCATGGTTTCCGGAGAGACGCGGCGGCAACTGGCCTTCCACAACCCCGAACAGGTGCCGAACTACGAGCACTTCACCCGGGAGCTCACCTCAGCGGAGGCGGCCATCGACCACTCCAACCGGGAGATGCTGTCCCGCTTGGGTTGGAAGCCCTACCTGCACAACCCCAGCCTGCCCCATTACCTGGCCAAGGTGCAGGCCCGGACGCTGATTGTCTGGGGCGCCAACGACGCCATCATCCCCCTGGAGTGCGGCGAGATTTACCGCAACTCCATTCCCGGCTCCCGGCTCTCGGTCATAGACAACTGCGGCCACAGCCCGCAGATGGAAAAACCCGACGAGTTCAACGCGGTGGTAGCTGACTTCCTGGATCGCCTGTAGACCTTCCTCAATCCCGGCGACAGCTGACTCAGGGGCGCGCGTTTGTGCGCCCCTCTGCTTTTGCCGCTTTCCAGGCATTCTCCTGCCGGTATAATTGCCCATCACAGAAAATTGCCGTTGGAGACCTACGGAGGCACAGATGCCGGACGCTACATTGAAAATCGAAGGCGCGCGCTACGTCATCACCATGGACAGCGAACGCCGGATCATCCGCGACGGGGCGGTGGTGATCGAGGGCAGTAGCATCACGCAGGTGGGGAAGGCGGCGGAACTGGCCGGTGTGGCGGCCGAACGCGTTATGGACGCCACCGGGATGGTGGTCGCTCCGGGCCTGGTCAACGGCCACATGCACATCAGTTACGCACACGCCACCCGCGGCATATTCCCCGACAGCCTGGGCTCGAACTACCTGCCCAACGTGTTTCGCCTGCAGGGGGTGATGACTGCGGAGGAGGAGTACTTGACCTCACTGCTCGGGATCACCGAGCTGCTGAAGTACGGAACGACCACTTTCATTGATCCAGGCAGCACCAAGTTTCTCGATGCCGGGCTGCGGGCCTACGAGCAATCCGGGTGCCGGATCATCGTCGGCGCTCATGTCACCGACCTGCCCAACCCGGTAAACCTGCCGGTCTACGAAACGGACGAAGCCATCGATATCGTGGGCCGCACCATAAGGGACTACGACGGCGTTTTGGACGGACGGGTCCGTGCCTGGGCCATGCCCTTCGGCCCCAATTTCGCCACGCCACGGCTGCTCCAGGAGTCGAAGCGGCTGGCGGACGAGAACGGCGTCTCGCTGACTCTCCACTTCAACAACAGCGCATCCTACGTGGAGTCCTGCCTCAAGGACCACGGAATGCGCCCCTCCCAGTACCTGGAGAGCCTGGGCGTCCTGGGAGAAAACGTCGTTTTGTCCCATTGCCTGGGACTGGACCTGTCGGAAGTGGAGACGCTGGCCCGTACCGGTACCAAGGTGGTGGCCGTGCCCACGGCTGCAGTCAAGTCGGGCTACGGAATGACTGCCGGCTCGTCGGACGTCGCGCCGGGCGGCCTGTTGCCGGAGATGCTGGAGGCCGGTATCACCGCCGGCATCGGCACCGATGCCGGCAACAACTCCAACGCTGTCGAGACCAACCGGGCCATGTACCTGATTGCCGTGCTGTACAAGGACGCCAGGAGGGACACCACCGCCATCACCGCCGAGACCGCGCTGGAGCTGGCGACCATAGGCGGCGCCCACGCCTTGGGACTGGGCGACGAAATCGGCTCCATCGAGCAGGGCAAGAAGGCCGACCTGGCACTGTACGACACCCGGCGGGCCGAGTGGGCGACGCTCTTCAACCCCGTCAACAGCCTGGTCTACAATGCCGACGGGCGCAGCGTTCACACGGTGATCGTCGACGGCCGGGTGGTGGTCGAGGATCACACGCCGCTTTTCGTAGACGAGCAGGCACTGATCGCCGAGGTGCAGGCCGTCGGCGAGAGCATGCTGGCCCGCACCGGCCTGTCCTTTCCGTCGCCCTGGCCGATTATTTGATTGGATGAGGGGCCATCCCGTTCTTCCCTGCTCCTCCCGGAATGGGGTGAAAGCGATGGCGCCTCTGTGAGTGGAGAGCCGCAGTCACAGCATCCATAACCCCCAGCCAAGCCCTCCCCTTCAAATTTGGGCACGCCCTCCCCTGCATATTGGGATAGAAGAAATGCAAATCGGAGATTTAGTATGTCGCAGTTGGTTTTGATCCATGGACCAGGCGCTGGTGGGTGCGCCGCATCCTATAGTTACCAGTTGCAGCGATTCCCAGTTGCGCTGGCGCCCGATCTGCCTGGCCATCTCGGGGGTGAACCCTTCGATGAGGTGTCTGGCTACACTCACTGGCTTAGGGATTGGCTGCACAAAAGGGGGCATGCCGGTGGGCTGGTGCTGGCCGGGTTTACGCTAGGCGCCTGCGTGGCCCTGGACTACGCGCTGACCTGGCCGGACGAGGTGGACGGCCTGCTGTTGATGACCGTGGCCATGCGCCCCAAGGAGCGGGCGCCGGGCAGCCTCGAGTTCCGCCTGAACGCTGCGAAGGGCGGGGAGGCGATGCAGAAGTGGCTGGACAGCATGGAGCACATGCTGATGTTCGTCGAGCCTGGCCTGCGCGACGAGCTGATGGAGTGCCACAGGAAGGTTGGCCCCATCTCACAGCACAACGACCTGTTGACGATCGACCGCTATGACGCCCGTGACCGAATCCACAAGCTGAGGGCGCCGCTGACCTTGATCCGTGGCGTCGATGACCCCATGCAGCCCGACGAATACGAGCTGGAGATCCACGAGGCCGTTCCCGGCTCCCGCTACATCAAGCTGGAGCGCGCCGGCCACTTCCCCCACTGCGAGCGCCCTGACGACGTGAATGCCGCGCTCGCGGAACTTCTGGGGGACAATTAAACACAGAGCGCACAGAGGACACAGAGATTTGTTTCTCCTCTGCGATCTCTGTGGTCTCTGTGTTTAATTCCATCTTGGAGGTAGCTGATAATGGCCGGTCCGTTGGAAGGCATCACTGTGGCCGACTTTACCGAAATCATCGCCGGGCCGCTGGCCGGTCGGATCCTGGCCGAGATGGGCGCATACGTGATCAAGATCGAGCCGCCGTGGGGCGAACCGTGGCGCCTGACGCAGCGGTTCACGGACACCGAAAGCCGCACCTTCATGACCTACAACCGCGGCAAGCGCGCCTTCCCCTCGACCTCACCAAGCCCGAGGCGCAGGAAATCCTGTCGCGCCTTGCACGGCAGATCGACGTGGTACTGGTCAACTACCGTCCCGACGTGGCGGCTAAACTGGGCGTGGACTATGAGACACTGTCGGCCATCAATCCCCGGCTGGTGTACTGCGAGCTTACGGCCTATGGGCGCCAAGGGCCGGACGCCCACCGGCCCGGCTACGACATGATCATCCAGGCCATGACCGGCATGATCGCCTCCGAGACCAAGACCGTGGACAACGTCCCCTCCTGGGTCTGGTCCAGCCCGCTCATCGATACTTCGTCGGGCATCGCAATGGCAGGCTCGGTCAGTGCCGCACTTTACGCCCGCGAGCGCACCGGCGTGGGCCAGAAGATCGAGACCACGCTGCTGGGCCAGGCCCTCAACCTCATGGGCGCCCGCTTCCTTCACGTTGAGAAGCTGGATAAGGAGACGCGGGAGAAGACACTGAGGGACATCAGCGAGCAGCGAGAGGCCGGGGCGTCATTCGACGAACTGGTACAGCTGTCGCCGGGTAGCAGACGCCGCGAGCACCACGGGAACATCTACTACCGCGTTTACATGGCCGCCGATGGGCCCATTGGCGTTGGGTGTCTCAGCCAGCCGCTGCGCCTGCGCCTGCTCGAAACACTGGACCTCACCGACGATTCCATGGCGCCCGACTGGGACCCCACAAAGCCTGAGTCTTGGGAGTACAGCCGCGACCTGGAGCGCCGCGCCGAGGAGCTGTTCCGCAGCAAGCCCAGCGCGGAATGGCTGGAAATCCTGGAGGAGCGCAACATCCCCGCAGGGCCGGTGAGGTTTATCGAGGAGATGTTCGAGGACCCGCAGGTGGTCGCCAACGGCCTGGTCGACGAGTTTGTCCACTCGCAGGAGGGTGTGGTGAAGATGGTGGGCCCTTATGCCCAGTTCAGTGGCACGCCGTTGTCACACGCTCCCCCCTCGCCCGCCCTCGGCCAGCATAGCGCGGAAATCCTGGCGTGGCTGGGGTATTCCAGCGAGGAGGTAGAACGCCTCCGGGAGGACAAGACTGTTGCGTAGGTTCCAGCATCTGCAAGCCCTACCTTCCTGAAATGGTCCGATTTTGCTGAAGCCTCCATTCCGCATCTTCTCCGATATGGAGGAGCCCTTTGCCGTTGTGAAGATTTGGAGCAGAACTGAATGACCCAAGCGCTACCGACCCCCTATGACGGGCCGCCCACAGTCCGAGACCTATACGAAATTCTCCGACTTCCGGTCCTGTTCGCGCTCATTGCCATTGCCGGGACCTGGGTCGTTTGGTATCTTACGAATACATCCTGTCCGGCTGAGTTGGTGCAGACCACTGGATGCAACCCGTCCCTGACAGCGCGGTATGTCAGCTTGGACGCCCTGAACAAGATAGTCACCCATGCCGTCATTGCCGGTGGTGGTGGAGGACTCTGGAGTTACGCGATGATCACTAGAGAACGACGAGCCAGAGAAGCCGCCGAAAGGCAGCTCGCCGAGGAGCGGGGAAAGGCCGCCGAGGAGCGGGGAAAGGCGGCCGAGGAACGGGAAAAGGCCGCCGAGGAACGCAGGCAGCTTCTCGCAATGATCGAGACCCTTGCCGAACGTCTAGCCGAGCAACAGAACGGCGGCACCGGGCAAGCTCAGCAGTAGATTCCGTTCATACGGCTTGGGCAACCGTGCTCGCGCTTGGGTAACGTTCTCTCCCTATAGCCTTGACCGCCAGATAGCGTGCCCCTACCATGCCTTCATCAAACTGGGAGCGAAGAAGATGGAACGCAACGATATTCCCTTCCTGACGGTGGCGGACCTGGGTGAGAGGATCCGCACCCGAGAGATCTCTCCGGTGGAGGTTACCGAGGCTTACCTGAGCCGTATCGAGGCGCTTAACGGGGAAATTCGAGCCTATTTGACCGTCACTGCCGATCTCGCTCGTCAGGCTGCGAAAGACGCCGAGACGGAGATAGCCTCAGGCAATTACCGGGGGCCCTTGCACGGCATTCCCGTATCAGTCAAGGACCAAATGTACACCGAGGGTGTGCGCACCACCGGCGGTTCACGGGTGTTCGACGAGTTCGTCCCCGAATACGACGCGACGGTGATCGCCCGCCTCAAAGAGTCAGGGGCGGTGCTCCTGGGCAAGCTGAACATGACCGAGTTCGCCACGACCGGACTGTCGCACCAGTTCGATCCGCCGCGTAACCCCTGGGATCGCGATCGCTCCTGCGGCGGCTCCAGCAGCGGCAGCGGCGCCGCCCCCGCCGCCTTCATGGCCGCGGCAACCCTGGGCGAGGACACCGGCGGCTCGGTTCGTTTCCCCGCCGCTTGGTGTGGGTTGGCCGGGCTGCGGCCCACCTGGGGGCTGGTCAGCCGCTACGGGTTGATGCCCGGAGTGCGTTCGATGGACACCGTCGGCCCGCTGGCCCGGACTGTCGAGGACTGCGCCATCATGTTGCAGGCCATCGCCGGGCACGATCCAAACGACCGTATGACCCGGCAGGACTCTGTCCCCGATTACCGGGCCGCTCTTACTGGAGAGGTTCAGGGTCTGCGCGTAGGAATACTTGACGAAGTGCTCCACGCAGACAGAGTGGAGCGTGAGGTGGGCGAGGCCATAGTGGACGCCGGCAACATTCTGACCGAACTGGGCGCGGTCGTAAGCCAGGTTTCGATACCAATTGCGGCTCATGCTGGCACCATCAGCGCAGGGATCCGTGTCGAGGCCCCAACCACGTACAGGGACTTGCTCTTGGAACGGCCCCGTGACTTGGGGCACGATAACCGCATCGGTTACATGACCAGCGCGGTCTTGCCTGCCACCTACTATTATAAGGCCATTCGGTTGCGGACCCATCTCCGCGCCCGGATGCTTGAGGCCCTGGAGGACCTGGACCTGTTGCTGTTCCCCACAACGGGAGTGCCGGCCCAACCGCTGACACCCGACCAGCAGTTCACCAGCAAGGAGGACGTAAACCGCACTCCCTGGATGTACACCACCGTAGCAAGTCTGGCTAATCTCCCTGCCCTCGCCGTCCCGTGCGGCTTCAGCGCCGATGGACTGCCGTTCAGCCTGCAGATCGTCGGGCGTCCCTTTGAGGAAACGACCGTCCTCCGCGCTGGGCACGCCTATGAGCAGGCCACCGACTGGCACACGCGCCGCCCGCCGGTATAGGCCCGGTCACCTGGGGTGAAGCCGCTCCGAATTGACGTGCATGCCTGCGCGCCAATAAACTCGCCTGTGGTCCCAGAATTTAAGACGGCAGGCATACCCGGAGATTGCCGATGAATTTCGGAATGTTTACAGACTTCCACGTCCGCAGGGGCGCCTCACAGGCCGAGGCATTTGATGAGTCTTTCGCCCAGGTCACCGAGGCCGAGCAGATGGGCTTCGACACCGTCTGGCTGGCCGAGCACCATTTCAGCCCCGAACGGGCCGTGCTGGCGTCGCCAATGGTCATCGCCAGCGCCATAGCTGCCCGCACCGAGCGCATCCGCACCGGGCTCGCCGTGCAGGTTCTCCCGCTGACCAATCCCCTGCGGGTTGCTGAGGAGGCGGCTACGGTGGACCACATTAGCAAGGGCCGGTTTGACTTCGGCATCGGACGTAGCGGCCTGACCAAGTACTATCAGGGCTACAACGTCCCTTACTCCGAGAGCCGCTCGCGGTTTCTCGAGGCGCTGGATATCATAATGAAGGCCTGGCGGGAAGATAGCTTTTCCCACGAGGGCGAGTATCACTCATTCCATGGCGTTACCGTGACTCCCAAGCCCTTTCAGCAGCCACACCCGCCGGTACGCGTGGCCGTGGCTGGAGAGGATACCTTCCCGCTGGTTGGGGAAATGGGGCACCCCATATTCATCAGCGCCAACACTCCTCGCGATGCGCTGAAGGAACGGCTGGCCGCTTACCGGAGGAAACTGTCGGGGTCGCGGGCTGCCGGAGTGCCGGATATCGCCATCCGCGTGCCGGTCTACTGCGCTGAGACCACCGAGCAAGCCCAGGAGGAACCCCGGTCGAGCGCCCTGTCTGCGATCCAGTACGCAGCGAGCGAGTTGATCCAGACCGCGGCAAATCCGGAGATCGCGGAGCGGATGAAGCGCATAGCCGCCGCGCCTTACGAGCAGGTGCTGCAGGAGCGGGTGGTCTTCGGCACTCCAGCCGAGATCGTTGACACCTTCAAGGGCTACCAGGAAGACCTGGGCGTTACCGGCGTGGTGCTGGAAGTTAACTACGGCGGACAAATCCCGGCCGACCAGGTGGTCAAATCCCTTCGCCTCATCAGCAACGAGGTGATGCCCTGCTTCAAGTGAGTCGGCGGGCCAACTCGGGGACGTTGGATAAGGCTAGGTATAACAACCTTGGGGCTGCTGTTCCGCCGCTGCCTCAGTAATTGCCGGTTCCCAATTTGTGCGCGGCCATGGGAGACCATCCCAGGTTGACGCGCAGACGTGAATTCCCCGACGCTCGTGGCCTGCAAGATCCAGTGTGTTGAATTTGACTTGATTCCCGCGAAGGCGGGAATCTGGTCTTTCCCCTCTCGCGATTTCATTCCCCGCAACAAAGTTCCCCGGAATGGCGCGCTCACCGTCCCGCAGGCCTGCAGGGGAAAGGCGTTTTGCTTTTAGGCAAATTCCGTGACCCTGTGGGGGGAGTACAACCGGGGCAATCGAGTTTTAATCAAAACAGCTTGCCGGTGCTCGTAGTTCCAGCGAAAGTGGGAATCCATGGTTGCGGGGGGCGCCACATTCCAGACGGCGAGGGACTCTGGATTCCCGCTTTCGCGGGAATGACTGGAATTTTTTGGCAATAGTGGGTTGATAGATATGAAGAAAGTTAAAACGCGATTGCGACGGGAGTACAACGATCTCAGAATAAATTGACAGCAGGTTTATCATAAGGGCTGATTTTTCAGCCTGTATAACCAACGGAGGGCGATGATGGCGTCTCATTCTCTGGGGCTTTCGCTACACGATGCAGCTCGGCGCATGGGGGTGCCATTTACCATTGAGAACGAGCCGGAGGACCGGTTCGTGGACGCCAACGGCCTGCGTTTTCACTACCTGGAATGGGGCGATCCAGCCAATCAGACAGTCCTCATGCTGCACGGCGCATCGCAGCAGGGACACAGCTGGGACTTCATCAGCCTGCCCCTCTCGACCGAATACCACGTGCTGGCGCTGGACCAGCGGGGACACGGGGATTCCGACTGGGCCCCCGACGGCGATTACTCGCTGGACGCGATGGTGGGCGACCTGGAGGGGATTGTCCCGGCGCTGGGGTTGGGCGGCGACGGCTTTCATCTGATGGGACACTCCATGGGTGGACGCAACAGCTTCGTATGGGCGTCCAGGCATCCGGGAGCGTTGCGATCGCTGACCATCGTCGACACCGGCCCCGAGACGGTGCCGAGGGGGCGCCAACGGATCCAGCAATTCCGCGAGTTGCCCGACAACCTGGACACCCTTGAGGAGTTCGCCGACCGCATCCAGGAGTACACCGGCCGCACCCGCGACCAGGTGCTGGGCGCACTCAAATACAGCATCCGGCAGGGTGCCGACGGCAAGTGGACCTGGAAGTACGACCGGGTGATGCGTCAGCGTGGGCGCCAGGACAACCTCTGGTCGCCAGAGCAGCTGTGGGAGTGCTGGCGGCGCATCGACTGCCCCACGCTGGTGACCCGCGGAGACCGGAGCGACATCTTCTCCGACGATACACTGCAGCGAATGGGTCGTGAGCTACCCGACTGCACCACGGTGACCATCAGCAACGCCGGCCACCTGGTGCAGGGCGACAACCCGCCGGACTTCCTGGCCGCAGCGCGGGCGCACCTAGATCGGGCTGGGGGCATTGGCGAACAGCACCGATGTATAATCGGGCTGCCGGCCCCATAACGACATCACCATCGGACAGCGCGCCAGCGGGAGACCATAGATGACCACTGCCAAGCCCGTCCAACATCAACAGATAGATGAGCCAATAGATTACGCGAGTCTGGAGTACGACCCGTTCGATCCGGACCCGATGCCTGACGCCATGCTTCAATATCCGGTGCTCAAGGGCCTTTTGGTTGTACTGTCCAGCCGCGCCCAAGCCAAAAATTCGGGGCAGCCCCTGTTCGACAGCAGCAATACCATCGTCTGCTACGACCCGAGCGACCTGAACATCCGGGTAGCCCCGGACTACTACTTTGCCGTGGGCGTTGACCCGGCAACAGTACTCTTCAGGGGCATATACCAGACTTGGATACAGGGAAAACCGCCCGATTTCGTGCTGGAAGTGGCGTCGCCGTCAACGGCAAGGAACGATGAAACGACCAAACGGGACATATACGCAAATATGGGGGTGCCGGAATACTGGCGCTATGACCCGACCGACCTCGTTGACCCTAACCAGCGCCCGCTGTATGCGGTGCCTCTGGTGGGGGAAATACTGATAGACGGAACGTACCAGCCCATAGAGATCACCCCCGGCCCGGAAGGCTGCATTATGGGATACAGCGCGGCTTTGGGAGTCAGCCTGGCCGTGAAGGACAAGCGGCTGATGGTTTATGACCACGACCTAAGGGATTTCGTGACCGAGTTCGAGGAACAGGAACGGGATAAGATGCAGGCCCAGGCGGAAGTGCAGGCCGAGCGCGAGATGCGGCTCGCCGAAGGCGAAAGGCGGGTTGCCGCCGAGAATGAGCTCAGTGAGCGTGCCGCCACCATACGGCGGCTGGAGGAGGAACTGCGGTGCTTGCGGGGGGAAGGCTGACATCCGATAGCTTGGTGAAACCCGTTCCTCCCTGCACAAGCTCGGGAGGGACGGGTTTTTTCTTTTATGTGAACTCGCCCATTTACCCTGGTTTGGCAGCCTCTTTGTCTGGTCCAATCATCCAGAAGGTGACCAAGAGGGAAGCGACTGTCACCGCCAGCGGGCGCCAGAGAGCATTTTCGCCGGGAGCGACAAACGCTAACGCCGCTATAGTGGCTAACAGCAGGATGACCACGTCAATCGCATTTCGGCACAACTTGATAGCGAAGCCGAAACAGATCAGCATGGTCGCAGAAATCCAGATCCAAGAGAAGACTGGAGGGGTCCATCCGTATATGGGCAAGCTGATCAGGGCGTACCCTTGCCAGCCCCTAGGGAATAGATCGAAGGCCATGTGAACGGCAAACCCGATGCCGATTCCCGTTCCCAGGCTGCGCTGAACAGGGCTGTTTCCAAGCGCGAATGCAAATGCCATCAGAGGCAGCAGCGGACCGTGGGTGATAATGGAACGGTGAAGCAGGAAGCCAACGCGCTGGTCAACGTCGGGAAACTTCAGCCCGACATACACCGCCACAGCAAGCACTACGAAGCTCAGAGGCTGCCATATCAAAGCCATTAGCGTTGGGAATCTTCACCTCGCCCATCATTTCCAATCGTGTCGCTGCACCTGACCCACTCGAACATCACACTCCTGGTTCACTACGTGAACAGCCGTGGGATCAGCTCGCCGAGGGCGTAGCCCACGCCGGCCGAGATGGTGCCGATGCCGAGTATCTCGAGGCCCTGGAGCAACGGAGAACGCTCCACCATCCGGCCCTTGATCAGGCCCAGCGTAAACAGGCCGGCCAAGGTGGCTCCAACCGACACCCCGATGGCGGTGTTTCCGGTCAAGAAGAAGTGGGGGATGAGCGGGATGGCGGCGCCGGTGATGAAGGCCAGTCCCATCACCATGGCGTCCTTCACCGGGTTGGCGGTCTCCTCGGTGCTGATGCCCAGTTCCTTCTCCACCAGCGTCCTCAGCCACAGGTCGCGGTCCTGGGAGATTTCGTCAGCCATCTGCCGCGCTTCCTCGAAGGTCATGCCCTCGCGCTGGAACAGGACAACAAGCTCGGCCAGCTCCTCTGCGGGATTGGTGTCCAGTTCCCGTGCCTCGCGCTCGATCTCGGCGCGCTGGACGTCGCGCTCGGCACGGGAGCCTAAGAGGGCGCCGGTGGCCATGGAGATCATGCCGGGCAGGGCGCCGGCCAGACCGGCGACAACGACGGTAGTCTGGCTCTCGAAAGCGACGGCCAGGCTGGTGACCAGTGCGACGGTGCTGAGCAGCCCGTCCTGGGCACCGAACACGACCTCGCGCAGGCGGCCCAAGCGGGCCACGCGCCAGATCTCCCGTTCAACCTCTGCAGCGGCGGTGTTGTAGGTCTCGCGGTCGAAGGCCCGCTCCGCTGCCGCAGCCGCCTCCGATGAGCCATCGGGCACGGGCGAATGCGACACCGTCCCCACTCTGGCGGGCATGACGGGTATTTCAGGAACCGCTGCCGGCCGCGAGGTTCCGTCCTGGGCTGCCAGCTTGGCTTCAAGACCATTGAGGGCCTCGATGAACGACTCCAGGTGGCGCCGCTCCCGCTCCATGGCCAAGGTGAACGAGTCGACGGCCTCCTGGTGGCCCTCCGCCAAGGCTTCCCGGATCATCATTGGGTAGATGGTGGCGGCCTCTTGGGCCTCCCCCTCGATGATGACTCGCAGGTTCTCGGCGGTGGAGGCCATGTCGCCGGTCACGCGCAGGTGGTTGATACCGTGAACGGTCTCGGCGCCGGCGACCTCCTGGAAGATCTGGGCCACCTCGGGGTGGCCCTCCTGCATGGCCCGCTGCGCGTAGGCGTTGTATTTCAGGTTGGCCAGCGCCTCGGAGACGATGGCGTTCCAGAGGTTTTTCTCAGTCCTGGTGAGGGCGACAGGTTCCCCGGTCATTTCGGTCCCCCGCAAATGCGGTATCACTGGTAGACGTTAAATATATTGTATCAAGAGAATTGGGTGTACGGGGAGTTTCTGGAATGAATACTACGAAATTCGTCGATGACTCTCCTGCTGCACCGGAGGGAGCGAATGATGCTCCTTCCAGAGTGAGATTCTTCGCCCCCAGGGCAATCGCGTTTTAATCAAAACAGCTTTGCCGGTGCCCGTAATTCCTGCGAAAGCGGGCATCCAGGGTTGCCAGGATGCGCACACATTCCAAGCGGTGAAGGACTTTGGATTCCCGCTTTCGCGGGAATGACGGAGAATTTTCTGGCAATAGTGGGTTGCTAGATGCGAAGAAAGTCAAAGCGCGATTGCCCTGTCCTCGCCCCGGTTAGAATGACAAAGGCCCGCTCTGCATAGTGAGGGCACGCCTAGAACGAAAGCGGTACGCCCGGAATGGCAAGGACGCACCCGGAGGACAAGGGCACGCCCGGACAGACAGGGTCAGGGTCTGAGTGATGAGCTCCAAAGGAAGGGAGAGGCTAACCACCGGGGGAGGCGTGATGGCCGATCATCCTCCACCCGTCCGCGTGGCGGGCGAAGAAGTTGGTGGCGTAGGTGGAGAAGTTGGCAGCCCTCCCCTGTACCACGCTGGTAATGCCCTCAACGCAGGTTACGCAGCCGAAGCCGTCCTGCACGACTATGTTCAGATAGCGAACGTTGAAGTGCATGAGGTTCGCGTTGTCGAAGATGCGCGCCCAGCTCTCGCGGATGGGTTCCCAGCCGATGATGGGCGTCCAGCCGGGGTGGACGCACATGGCCCGGTCTGAATTCTCCCAGACCTCATCCATTCGCTCAATGCTGAGCTCGTTAAAGGCGTCATAGAACCGCTGGTTGGCGGCCCTGATCTCCTCCACGATTTCCGGTTCTTCGTTCAGCATGCTATTGGGTACGCCCTCACCCCGACCCTCTCCCCGGGGGACAGGGAATTTTCTGTTGCTACGGTTCGCGTCCCGCGCGGGTGGCCCAGTATTCCCAGGCGCGGGCCATTGTGCGAGGTTGGACCTGGCCGGCGGACATGGCGGCTATCTCGCCGGTCGAGAGGTATTTCACATCTCCCAGGCGCAACGACTCCAGCAGCAGGCGGGCGTTAACCTGCAGGTAAATCGACGCCATCACCGCCTCTTTGAGCGATCCGCCGGCCACCGCGCAGCCGTGGCCACGCATCAGGGCCACGCGGCGAGAACCAAGAGTGGCGGCCAGATCCCGGCCCTGGGCGTTGGTCGTGACCAGCAGGTTGGTGTCGCCGAAGTTGTCGCGGATGTCCCAAACCGGTATGTCGTCTCCGATGAGCGCAGCCAGGTGGAACATGGGCCGCAGCGGCGTTCCCGTGACACCGAAGGGCACCACCGGCTGGGAGTGGTTGTGCACCACGGCCATCACGTCGGGTCGGGCCTGGTAGATACCGCCGTGGATGGGACGCTCGGAGTACATTTCGCGGCCCTGCTGGTCCACCGGCTCGTTCTCCAGCGTATATTCCATCAGGTCGCCGGTCTCCACCAGCTCCGGAGCCCTGGAGCGCGACAGGAAGTAGCGGTCCGGGTTCCCAAGGTGGCGGATGCTGACGTGCCCGTAGGCGTCCACCACATCCTCGCGGGCGAGGATGCGGTTGGCGGTCACCAAGTCCTCCAATTGCCGGTCGAGGTCGGTCATCGGGCGGTTTCAATCCTTGGTGGACGTTGGCCGGTGTGGGGGCGGGTTTCGATTATCCCTGGATGTTTGACGGTCATCGGGCGGGTTTCAATTTTTGGTGAATGCTTGACGGTGTGGGGGCGGGTTTGAAACCCGCCCCTACGGATGTTTGACGGCGTAGGGTCTGGTTTCGATTATCCATAGATTTTTGACGGTCATTGGGCGGTTTCAATCCATGGTGGATGTTTGACGGTGTAGGGGCGGGTTTCAAACCCGCCCCTACGGATGCGTTACTAATGCGTTCGAAATTCCCCGCTTTGGTCAGGATGACATCTGTGGCCGGCTGGCCTAGTGGGTCGGGGAGAAGGCAGCCGGCACCATGATCTTGGTTTCCTGGGACAGCAGGAACTCGCGGGTGGGCGGCGGCCAATGAGGCGACTTGATCGCCTCCTCGCGGATGCGGTTGCGCTCATCCATGTCCTTGTACGGCCAGATGTGCACCCATTTGTTCAATCCGCCCAGCTCGGTATGCCAGGCGGCGGCCAGCGGCGAGAACTCCTCGCGGTGAGGGACTGCGGCCTCCCAGCGCTTGATGACCTCGCCCATCGAGCCGGTCTTGTAGGTGTAGGAGCGCATCTCGTAGACGTTGCCCAGATCCTGGTCATCTCCCAGCGGCCGCATGAACGGCGCGGGGATGAAGATCTCCGACTCCATGTTGACGTACATGTCCGGGTCGTTGGCGGGCGGCCAGTTGGGGTCTTGGGAGGCCTCGGCACGGATGCGGGTGCGCTCGTCCAGGCTTTCGTAGGGCCAAACGTGGATCACCTGGTTCAGGGGGCCGATTTCAGTGTGCCAGAAGGCGGCGAGGGGCGAATACTGCAGCCGGTGCGGCAGTGCCTTGGCGAAATTTTCCTCGAAAGTTGGCACGCTACCGGGTTTGAGGGTGTAGGTGCGGACTTCGTAGATCATCCTGGCGTTCTCCTGCAAATGTGGCTTCCATCGCGGTGGGGACTGTCAGTCGCTAGTGTACCAAACGCGCGGTACGCGGGCAATTTGCCATTTGGAGGCACACTCAGGTCATTGACCATGCTCTTACGCTGCCAACTCCGCCAGTCCGGTAGGCCATCATTCCCGCGAAGGAAATTCGCATCACCGTGAAGGCATCCAGCGATGTCCCCCAGCTCAGCCCGCGCCCTCAGAAGAAGTTGCTGACGTTCTTGGCCAAGAGGACGGTCTGGTCGAGCACAATCTTCCGGTAGGCGACCTTCAGCTGTCCCCCCTCGCGGCGCAGCACGTCCTCGCGGCTACCGACGTAAAAATCCTCCTCCGTCTCTCCGCGGGTGCGGTACATGATGAAGTTTGAATAAACACGCAGCTCTGCGTTCCGCGGGCCGGCCTCCACCTCGATGTTGGAAACGAAATGGCGGGTGCGGGACGGCGGGTCCTCGGCCCAGGCCATGCCTGAGTCCAGCCGGTTGATGCGGCGGGTGAGAGAGTCCTTGTCCTCGTCAAGGATTGCCAGCTCATCCTCCCGCGACAGCTCGCCCTCCTCGTAGCGGGATCCGTCCAGGATGGATATGGCCTTGCTGTGCGCCGGGTAACGGTTGGACCGTAGCGGCATCCAGTACTTTATGTCGTCGGCGAGCAGGTCCAGCCACTCGTGGAATTTGCGGGAGTCGAGCAGCCGGGCCTCCCGGTACAGGAACTGCTCGACCTCTCGGATGGTGTCGTCACGCATAAGTGGTTTCTCCGGTAGCAACGTATCAAGGCGGGGAGTTCACCCCCACCCCGCCCTCCCGGCCAGGGGGAAGGGGGACTTATTTTCGAGGGATTCAACCTCACCATAACCCTCCCCCGGTGGGAGAGGGAACTATCGGTACTTCATTCTACGCATCGGGCCATCCCTGGGAGTCCATCAGCTGGCTCCAGCGGCCGTAGAAGGCGCGGTGGTTGTTCTCGCTGAGGCGGTAGTCGCTGGCCACGCCGAGGAGGTCCTCGTCGTAGTGGGCGTGGCCGAGGCCCATGCTGATGTTCAACTGGTAGCGCCGCGATACGACACCGCGCCCAGACATGCTGCAGCCCGCCCAGTTGTCCATGTCGTCCTGCTCGAATGCGCCTGACGGGCCGAAGGCCCGGATGGCGGTGATGCGGAAGGCCTCCTTGACGGACTGCGGAGCGGCCTTGTCGACGTACACCGCCGACTGGATCTCTGTCTTGCCGGGCCCCTTCGGCTGCCAGACGCGAAAGGTGCGGGCCACGCTGCGCAACAGGGACAGGTTGGGGAATATGGTGCCGGCATGGGGGCGGATCAGCCGCAGGCGTTCACCCAAACGCTTGTCGACTTCCTCGCGAATTTCCTCCTCGTAGGCCAGGATCTCCGGCACCGCAGGGTCGGAGGGGTCGTCAGGGCCGAGGCCGACGATGCAGTGGCCGTTGCCTGGCGACACGACGGCGCCCTCGCGGGAAGGGCGGGAGCGGAAATCGCCGCCGAAGCCGGTGGTCACCGCAGACAAGTGGCTCCAGCCGGTGTGGTAGCCATCGCCGCAAAAGTTCTCGGCAGGCATCTTCCAGTTGGCCGGAATGGTCCACTTGTGGATCCCGCCGAGGACTTCGACGCCGCCCTCGCGCCGGTCGAAGAATACGTCGAGGTACCAGGCGGCGTCGCCCAGGTAGTCCAGCAGGGGCGGCGCGCCGGGATCGAAGCTGGCGAAGATCAGCCCCTTGTAGTTGCCGAGCTGGGCCACGGGGGTCAGGCCCCACTTGGACTGGTCGAGCTCCCCGTAGTAGGCATCCTGCAAATTGGGAACGGCCTGCAAAGAGCCGTCATTGCTGTAGGCCCAGCCGTGGTAGGCGCAAATGAATGCAGCGGCGTTGCCGGAGTCGGCGCGGCAGAGCCGGTTCCCGCGGTGACGGCAGATGTTGAGGAAGGCGCCTATCTTGCCGGCGCGATCGCGCACCACGAGCACCGGGTCCTCCCCCATGTAGGTCGTCAGGAAGTCGCCGGGATTGGGAATCTGGGTCTCGTGGCAGAGAAAGAGCCAGCAGCGAGCAAAGATCTGCTCCAGTTCCTGCTCGTAGATTTCCTCGTCACTGAAGATACTGGGGTTGATAACGCCGTTTCCGGTGTCTACAAGTGAGGCCATTTGCATTGCCATGGGAACCTCCTGGCCTTTGATTAACTGCGGAGAACGTCAGTTGGGATCGAGACCGGTCAGGGGATGCAGAATTTCCAGCAACTCGACGATGCTTTCCAGGTCTTCGCGAATCGATTCGGTATTCAGGTGCCGCTTGCGCTTGTAATAGTTGAGATGAAGGTCGTTGGCGATACTACGCAAGCCACGCAGTTGCGAGTTGCCGGTCGCGAGCCTTGCTTGGTACAGGACTTCGGAGAAGTCCGCGTGGCTGTCGTAGCTCCAGCCTTGGGCTACGGCAACGGCCTTTGCCATGTGGGCCGCGGCTCCCCAGCCCTTTTCCGATGCTTGATGCAGGTCACCCTGAGCCAGGTATTCGCGGCTCTTGACCAGAAATTCGCGGGCTTGGGCGTCGTAGTCGGCTATTTCGCTTGCATCAGAGGTCAAAGCCGGGTACTCCTTGTCCATATCGGTGGAAGACCCGTTCACCCTTGGTGTATTGCATGATGAACGGGTCTGGGTTCGGCCAGCCCTCTAGAGATCGGCCCAGCTGTCGGTGACCATGAGGTCGCTCCACCGCTTGTAGAACTGGCGCTGGTTACTGTCGCTGTAACGGTACTTGCTGGTCAGGGCCTCGTAGCTCTCGTTGTAAGACTCGTGGCCGAGACCCATCTGGTAGTTGAGCATCTGGCGGCGGGCGACCACGCCACGACTGGTGAGGGTGCACTCCTGCCAGTTGTCCATGTCGTCCTGTTCGAAAGTGCCGGAGGGGCTGAAACCCCAGACGGCGGTCTTCCGGATTGCCTCCCTGATCTCGGGCGGAGCGGCCTTGTCGGCAAAGGCCCAGGACCAGATCTCGATGCTGTGCGGGCCCTTGGGGTGCCAGACCCGGAAGGAGTGGGAGCTTCCCCGCAGGAAGGAGAAGTTGGGGAACACGGTTCCCACCACGGGATTCAACTCCTTGGCCCGGGGACCGAGGCGGGCCTCCAACTCAGCGCGGGTGTCGTCCTCGTAGTCCTTCATGACCTGTAGCGGCGCGCCCGTCTGGTCGCCGGCGACGGTGATCATGCCATGGCCGTTGCCCGGAGAGACGGGGCCGCCGCCAGGAACGGGAGACGCGGTCACGCCGACGGCGAACCCGGTGCGGATGGGGGACAGGTGGGACCACTGGACGTGGTAGGCATCGCCGATGAAGTTCTCGGCGGGCATCTTCCAGTTGCAGGGGACGACCCACTTGTGGACTCCGCCGATGACCTCGACCCCGCCCTCGCGGCGGTCAAAGAGGGTGTCCAGGTACCAGGTCATGGGGCCTAGATAGTCCAGGAGCGGCGGCGCCGCAGGGTCGAAGGTGGCGAAAATCAGGCCCTTGTAACTGTCAAGCTGGGCCACGGGAATCAGTCCCCACTTGGACTGGTCCAGCTCGTTGTAGTATGCGTCCTGAAGATTAGGGACGGCCTGCAGCTTGCCGTCGGCACTGTAGGCCCAGCCGTGGTAGGCGCAGATGAAGGTGCCGGCGTTACCGTCGTCAGCGCGGCACAGCCGGTTGCCCCGGTGGCGGCAGATGTTGAGGAAGGCGTTGACCTTACCCTGACGGTCGCGGGTGACCAGCACCGGGTCCTCACCCATGTAGGTGGTGAAGAAGTCGCCGGGCTTGGGTATCTGCGTCTCGTGGCAGAGGAAGAGCCAGCAGCGGGAGAAGATCTGCTCCAGCTCCTCCTGGTATATGGACTCTTCGCTGAAGATGCGTGGGCTGATCAGGCCCCTGTCCAAGTCGATCAGCGTGTTGACGTCTGCAAGAACCATGCTCTTGATCCTCCCTTTGGGTGGGTCGGTAATTCAACAGTGCCGTTGGTGGATTGTATTACATGCGCGGCGGGAAGATAACCCGCAGGGCCACCGAAGCGGGACATTCCGGGGAACACGCGTAAAGGGCGCATGACAGGGGGCCAGCGCAGGCTAGACGCGAGGACGCCATTTTGCTGACCCGATCCCGGAGGGAGGGGGCAATCGAGGGTCGCTACCCTACACGTCGGCCCAGCTATCGGCGGCCATGAGCTCGCTCCAGCGCTTGTAGAACTGGCGTTGGTTGCTGTCGCTGAAGCGGTACTGGCTGGTGAGGGCCCTGTAGTCCGGGTTCCAGGTCTCGTGGCCGAGACCCATCTGGTAGTTGAGCATCTGGCGGCGGGCGACCACGCCCCGGCTGGTCCGTGTGCACTCCTGCCAGTTGTCCATGTCGTCCTGCTCGAAGGTGCCCGAGGGGCTGAAGCCCCAGGTGGACATCTTGCGAATCGCCTCCTTCACTTCGGGGGGAGCGGCCCTGTCGGTGAATGCCCAGGCCCAGATCTCGATGCTGTGGGGTCCCTTGGGGTGCCAGACACGGATGGAGTGGGAGGTGGTGCGTATCAAGGAGAAGTTGGGGAACACAGTTCCTACGACCGGATTCAGCAGCCGGGCGCGGGGGCCCAGGCGGGCCTCCAGCTCCTCTCGGGTGTCCTCCTCGTAGTCGACCAGGACCTGCATTGGCTCGCTGTTGTGATGGCCGTCGACGGCGATCATGCCGTGGCCGTTGCCGGGGGATACAGGTCCGCCGCCGGGGACAGTGCCAGCGGTGACGCCGAATCCGGTCCGGATGGAGGACTGGTGGGACCACTGGACGTGGTAGGCGTCGCCGATGAAGTTCTCGGCGGGAAGCTTCCAGTTGCAGGGGACGACCCACTTGTGGACGCCACGGAGAACCTCGGCCCCACCTTCGCGCCGGTCAAAGAGTGTGTCGAGGTACCAGGTCATGGGGCCGAGGTAGTCCAACAGCGGAGGTGCAGTCGGGTCGAAGGTGGCAAAGATCAGGCCCTTGTAGCTGTCCAGCTGGGCGACGGGGATGAGGCCCCACTGGGACTGGTCGAGGTCGTTGTAATAGGCGTCCTGCAAGTTGGGAACGGCCTGCAGATTGCCGTCGGCGCCGTAGGCCCAGCCGTGGTAGGCGCAGATGAAGGCAGAGGCGTTGCCGTCTTCGGCGCGGCACAGCCGGTTGCCGCGGTGGCGGCAGATGTTGAGGAAGGCGTTGACGTTGCCCTGCCTGTCGCGGGTCACGAGCACGGGGTCCTCGCCCATATAAGTGGTGAAAAAGTCGCCGGGGTTGGGAATCTGGGTCTCGTGG
The DNA here is from genome assembly GCA_965249355.1 of Dehalococcoidia bacterium. GTDB lineage: Bacteria > Chloroflexota > Dehalococcoidia > Lucifugimonadales > UBA3495 > VXOI01. Next base: position 3,791,924 of record CBDFLW010000004.1, on the reverse strand, counting down.
CAGAGGAAGAGCCAGCAGCGGGCGAAGATGTGCTCCAGCTCCTCCCGGTAGATGGATTCCTCGCTGAAGATGCGGGGGCTGATCAAGCCCTTTTCCAGGTCGACCAGGGTGTTGACATCTGCCAGGACCATTGTGGTTCCTCCTTCCGGTTTTGCACCCGGAATCAATCGGAGCTTTCGATGGATTGTATTACAAGCGGGATGGAAAGGTAAGACGCACGGTCTGAGCCGGCAGTACAGGGATCCTGGTGTTTCAATTAACAAGGATGAACAGGATGAACAGGATTCCGCGGCTTCCCGGATGGGGGTGGGAGAGTAGCCAGGAGGTCTACACACAGGAATTCACCATCACCCCAACCCCTGAGCGAGAGGGTTGGGTGAGACCCTGCGTCATCGCACGGTCGTGTGGATGGCGATGTTCTCGGAAAACCGGCGGGCCGCTGCCACCGTGGGGTCGTCGTCGGAGGCGTCGCCCATGATGCAGACGATGGCCCAAAGGCCCTCGCGGGACTCGCGCGCGGCGCGGTTCACCAGCTCCTCGCGATTGTTGTCGTTCATGGCCAGTTGCACGCCGCGTACCAGGTGACCTATGGCGGCCAAGGCATCCGTATCGGCGGCGACGTAATCAGCCATGTTAAGCATATCGCGGACCTGGGTGGAGAGATACGACGGGTCGCCATCGCCGAGGGCGGCAATGTTTAGGGCGCGCTCCTGGGAGCGGAAAGCGGCAACGAACTTGCGGGTAAGGTCGATCTGCCGGGCATGGTTGGCCTCGTGGCCTGCCGACCTTTCCAGCAGCTCCAGCAGGGTGAGGCCGGGAAAAGAGTTGGCCGGGTTGGGTGGCGTGGCCGGCTTGGCCAGTTGCCCTGCCGTGAGCTCGGTCAGCAGGGCGCGGAGCCGCCGGTGGGTGGCCTCCTGGCGCTCCAGTTCCTGGCGGAAATGCTCTTCACGAGATGAGAAGGGCGGGAGCATGTCCATTTCGCCGCGGGCGATCTTCTCCAGCGCGTCCACGTAGCGCTCCGAGTCGAGGTGGAGCAGCACGTCGCGGACCGACCAGCGGGCGCCGAGGAACGCCTCTTCAGCCTCAAGGCCCTCCAGCGATTTCAGCAAGACCTCGTGGCCCTCGTCGAGGTTCTGCAGGGCCGCATCACGCCGCTGCCAGATTGATTCACGTTGCTCTGGGGTCAAGCTCACCTCCATTCCCGCCTGGAGTTTCGACAGCGGGGCGCGGGAACCAGGGCATTGCGGCGAATTATACCCGGCGGGGAGCATGGCGGCGATGCTACAATCGATTGTATGGCATCGCCAACGAGCAAACAGGACGGGCTGTCAGGTGCGACAGTGTCCGCCGTCCGGCTTCATCAATTGCTTGATGGCTTGGCGGCCGGAACCGATGGCGGGGCGTCGTCGCTGTACCTCGCGCCGGGAGAAAGCCCGGATCCCGCGGCCATGGCTGCGACAGGCTGGGCGCGGCCTCTCGCAGAGCTGGGAGACGTGGCGCTTCGCAACGGATGCGGGTTGGTGGGGCTGCGCTCCGGTGATCGCGGCCTGCTGGTCGCGCCACCCTTTCCCGTGCCCGAAACATTCCTGGCCACCGACTGGGACGACGCACCTCTCCGGCAGATCCTGGACGCCGATTACACCGTGGGAGCGGTCCTGGTGCGTCTGGGGCGGTTCTCGGTGGCCGTCTTTCGGGGCGGCGAGCTGCTGGAGGCCAAGACCGACTCCCGGTACGTGAAGGGAAAGCACCACGCGGGCGGGACATCCCAGCTCCGCTACGCCAGGGTGCGGGAGGGGCAGATCAAGCGGCTGTACGACAAGGTCTGCGAGGAGGTCCGCGCTCGCCTTGCGCCGTCCGCGGTCCGGTTGGACTACCTGGTGCTGGGCGGAGAGCGTTTTACGCTCAACGGGCTGCTCAAGGAGTGCCCGGCGCTCGCCGCATTGCAGCCGATCACCCTGAAGCGGCGTCTGAACATCCGCGACCCGAAACGTGATACCCTGCCCCAAGTCGCGGCGATGCTCACCGAGAGCCGAGTGTGGACCCTCTATTTCACCACAGAGAGCACAGAGGACACAGAGATAAAGACCGCACGGAATTAAATCAAAAAAACTCTGTTTCCTCTGTGCTCTCTGTGGTTAATACTTCCGTAAAATTGGAAATTTTCAGGATGATGTAAGCATGGCTCTGGGCGGCTTTGAGACGGCGGGGCGGCTGCTGGAATTTGACCAGGTGCTGGGGCAGCTGGCGGGGTACGCCCGCACTGCCCTGGGACGCGAGAGGGCAACTGGGCTGCATCCCTCCGAAGACCTCCTGGAGGTGGCCACCCGCCAGCAGGAGACCACGGAGGCCCGCCGCTACATCGACGACGGCGGCTCCTTGGAGTTCGGACCGGAGCAGGACATCAGCGAACTGATCCACCGTGCCCTGCTGGGGGGCCTGCTGCGCGGCGACGAGCTGTACGCCGTCCGCGCCTTCGCCCGGGCCGCCCGCTACGACCGCGACGAGCTGGGCAGCAGGGACAACCTTCCGCTTCTGTCGAGCATGGCCAGCAACATCCCGGAGCTGGGGCACCTGGACAGGGAAATCGGCGCTGCCATCAGCCCGGCGGGCGAGGTCCTGGACTACGCCAGCCCGCTGCTGGGGAGGCTGCGCTCCGAGTCGCGTCAGACCCAGAGTCGGCTCAACGACATCATGGAGCGCAACCTGCGGCGTTTCCAGCGCTCCGAGGTGGTTCAGGAACCGATCATCACGCAGCGAAACGGCCGGATGGTGCTGCTGATCAAAACGGAGATGCGCTACCGTGTCCCGGGCATCGTCCACGATGTCTCCGACAGTGGCGCGACGGTGTTCGTCGAACCCATGGCGGCCGTGGACATGGGAAACCGTTGGCGCGAGGCGCGGCTGGCCGAAGAGCGGGAGGTGGAGCGTGTGCTGCGCCAGCTTTCGATCCGCGTCGGAGAGACCGCCGAGGACCTGTTGTTGGCGCTAGACATCGTGGCGAGGCTAGACCTGGACGTGGCCAAGGCCCGCTACTCGGTGTCCCTTCGGGCCACACCGCCGGTCATCGAAGATGCGGAGGACGATGATGATGGCAGCGTAAGTGGGGACGGGCTCACGGAGGCGCCCCGCCGCCTGCGGCTCAGCCGTGCCCGCCACCCGTTGCTCCCGGGCGATGTGGTGCCCATCAGCCTGTCGCTGAACTCGGAACAGGGAGTGCTGCTCATCACCGGTCCCAACGCGGGGGGCAAGACGGTGGCGCTGAAGACTGTGGGTCTGCTCGCGATGATGGCCCACGCCGGCCTGCACATCCCGGCCGAAGAGGCCCGCTTTCCTGGATTCGACGGCATATACGCCGATATCGGAGACCAGCAGAGCATCCAGCAGTCGCTGTCGACGTTCAGCTCCCACATCACCAACCTGCTCGACATCATGCGTAAGGCCACGCCTCGCTCACTGGTGCTGGCCGACGAGCTGGGCACCAGTACGGACCCCGAAGAAGGGGCGGCCCTGGCCAGCGCGGTACTTTGGCACTTTCAGAAGATGGGCCTGTTCCTCGTGGGAACGACCCACCAGCGAGGCGTCGCGCGAACGGTGCAGGACCATCCCGGCATGCTCAACGCCAGCGTCGACCTGGATCCGGCGACCCTGGCTCCGACCTACCAGCTCACCGTCGGCCTGCCGGGCCGCAGCTACGCCCTGACCATCGCGGCGCGGCTGGGCATGCCGCACGAGATCATCGAGTACGCGAGCGCCGGAATCTCGCCGGTGGAGCAGGCCACGGAGACGCTGCTCCGGGAGCTGCAGCAGGAACGCCACACCGTCGAGCTGTTGCGTGAGGAGGCTGAATCGGCGCGACTGGCCGCTACAAGGATGCAAAAGGAATTGGAGGAACAGCTCGGGTCGGTCGAGGCCACCAAGACCGAGCTGGTGGAGGAGGCTCGCCGGGAGCTGCAACTTCGAACCCGCGACATGATGGACCGCCTGCAGCGGGCCGAGCGATCCTTGTCGCGGCCTCTTACCGGCCTGCCCGCCGGGGAACTGGCGGCCCGGGCTGCCGCCAGCCCAGTGGGGGTAAGCGGCGGTGCGTCTCCAATCCGGCCCCAAGACGAATTCCGGGAGCACCAGGATGCCTTGCGCGAGGTGCAACAGGAACTGGACGCCGCCGACTGGCAGCCCATTGAGATCAAGCGCACTCCCTGGCAGGAGCGACTCAGGAGCGGCGACCGTGTATACGTGCGTGGCATCAGCCAGCCGGTGGAGGTCATCACCCCTCCCGACAGGCCGTCAGGGTCAGGGCAGGCGCAGCGGGTGGAGGTGCTGCTGGGAACCATGCGCGCGAAGATCCCGGTGTATCAGTTGCAGGGCCCGGCGGAGGGGCATCCCGCCGCCGCACGTCACGGTGTGCATCTCGACCGTGCCGAGAGCCGGCCGTCGGCCCCGCGGCGGCCTGACCCGGACATGGACCTGCGCGGCCTGCGGGTGGACGAGGCGGTAGCCCGGGTCGATACCGCCCTCAACGACGCGGCGCTGGACGGCGTGTCCATGGTGCGGATCATCCACGGCAAGGGCACCGGGGCGCTGCGGCGCGCCATCCGCGAGTACCTCTCTGACCACCCGCTGGTCTCTGCCGCCGGCGACGGCGAGGGCCCCGGCGGCGACGGGGTTACAGTGGCCCACCTGCGGTAATTTTACTGGCCGGGTTAGTATTGCTGGCGCAGTAGTTTAACTGGCGCGTTAGTTTAACTGGCGGGGAAGGTGTCGTTCCGCTTAACCTCTGTGTCGCTTGGAGCCTTTTTCTGGTTGGCCTGTTGAATCTGAAAATAGGTAGGGTCGGAGCAACTCTGCGGCATGTTCCAGGGTAATTCCTACGACCTCGCCTTCTGCATTTGACTCTGCAATCAGATTCTTGGCTACCATCTCACCGAAGCCTGCGGGTAACCCGTTCCATAAAGATAGCGTATCGGAGGTTGCATCATAGTAGATATTCAAGTCTTTTAGCTGGAGAGTTTTTTGGATAGAACCGTCCATCTCTGCAGCTAGCTCGTCGTCTGTTTTCACGGTGGCCGCCCCCACTGTCTTCGTTTCTGTCGATTGAGAAATGCATTGAAGAGTTGCCCGTCTTGCACGATAACCAGCAGCCAATTTCGGGCTTCCGGGATTGCTCCCCAGTATAACTCCCTGCCGTCGCCCAAATCTTCCACGTGATATGGTTCAACCAAAGTACGTAGAATCCATTCCCTCTCAGGCTCAGTGTGCTTGTACCTGGCGCTCTCCAAATAATATGAGTGTGGATTGGAGATTATCAGTTCCGCGGCTAGCAGTCGTCGTTCGTAATCCGAAGATTCCATACTGGCAGGTCTAAATTCTTTGCACCTTGTCCGGCCCTACATTCCCTGGAACCAGGGCTGGCGGCGCTCGGCGAAAGCCTTGATGCCCTCTTGGAAGTCGCGGGTGCGGGCGGTCCTGGCGAATGCCTCGGTCTCGGCCACTAGCTGATCCTCCAGCGACGAATTCCAGGATTGCTCGTAGAGTTCCTTTACGCGGCCGTAGGCTATGGTGGGACCGTCGGCGAGGCGGGTGGCGGTCTCCAGGGCGTGGCGGTCCAGTTCCTCGTCTGGGCATACCTGCGAGACCAGTCCCAGTTCCAGCGCTCGCGGTGCGCCGATGGGCTGGCTGGCCAGGTAGAGTTCCATGGCCCGTCCCGTGCCCAGCAAACGGGGCAGCAGCCAAGTTGAGCCGCCATCGGCGGGAGCGCCGATGTTGGCGTATGCCATCAGGAAACGGGCGCTCTGCGCCGCGACGCGCAAGTCTGCGGCCAGGGTCAGGCTGAATCCCGCGCCCGCCGCCGCTCCGTTGATTCCCGCCACCACCGGCTTGGGCAGACGCCGCAGGGGCAGCACGACCTGTCCGTGCAGCGCGTCGGCCAGTTCGCGAATTGCCTGCGCGATACCGTCCGGCCCGCTCTCCTCCAGGGTCTGCACCAGCTTGCGGACATTCGCTCCCGCGCAGAAGGCGCCCCCCGCACCGGTCAGCAGTACGGCCCGGATATTGGAGGACGCGCATTGCTCCACGGCCTGGCCCAACTCGACGATCATTTCCGGTGTCAAGGCATTGCGGGTTTCGGGACTGTCCAGTGTGATGATGCCCACCGCTCCCGACGTGGTGAACTTGACTGATTCATCGGCCATCAGCGTTTTCTCCTTTAGCATCCGGGAGTTTTCAGATGTCCCGTCATTCCTGCTTTCGTGGGAATTCGAGGCGTCGCTGCGCCGGCCGGTGCGTCAGGGCCGCCCCTAACAGCTTCCACCGCCCCGCAGCAGCGCCCAGGGCAATAGCGTCTTGATTTCAGCAGCTCAGCAGGTTGGGCCGGAGGAGCCGACATTGCCGGTTTGCAGGGGCTGATTTTTCGTTTTTCCGGTCATTTCCGGTCATATCCTGCCATTGCGGCAATTCCGGACTGGCCGCTGGTTCAAAGAGACCCGCCGAGATGTCAGCCGGGTTCTGTTTGCCATCCGTTATAGACATAGAACTTATGCTAGAGAGGGGGCGCCAGGCTTGGCAAGGGGCGAATGACAATAAAATGAGATTCCGGCCTTCAAGACGCGATTGCCCCCAGCAGCTCCACCTCGAACCACTGCCGCGTTGCCTGCCACCCCGCTTCCGCCCCGGCGCGCAGGCGGCGGGCTTCCTGGCGGCGGCGGTTGATTTCGGCGGCGATGGTCTGCTGGAACTCCATATCAGGGATAGGCACCATGATGTTCTCTAACTCAGGCTCAGTAATAGCCGGATAGTTGCCGCCGCTGGCCCTCTGAATCATCTGATTAAGGGAAAATCGTGCCCGGAGTACACACCATAGGTAATCACGATGAACGTTCTGCGCGACATCACGGATAACCGCAAAACCTGTGGATGCTATACACTCATCAAACTCCGGGCTAAGGTGGGCAATGGAACCGTGATGGGGCCGGGTTAGACTGACGATAATGTCGTCCGCTCGAATCTTCATTCGTGCCCGGCTTGGCGCTTCAGTTATCGGTACATCATTCCAGTGAGCTTCCCCTGTCTTCGGATCAACTGCGCTGATTTCAATGTAACGAAAGGTTGGTTGGTCATGGTTTTCTGGCCGCCAAATTTCTTTGGAAAATGTCGTAATGTTACCCAATGATTCGCATTGCGTTCTAGAAAGCATCTCTTGAATCTGAGCGAACTCTGGCGAGTGGAAGTGCGGGTCAAAACGTTGCTGTGCCGCTTTACCACCAACCGCAAAAACGCGGCGGCTGTCGGCCCGAGGCGCCGTCAAGCCCAGGGCGTCGAGAACGAAATCGTCCATCCCGGCCAGTAGCGCGTCGGCCTCGGCCAGCTTCGCCTTGCGCCCGGCGCGGGCGGCGTCCATTGCTGCAACGAGTTCATGCTGAAACTGAACTGGCGGCAGTGGTATCAGGCAATTCTTGAATTCCTCCATGTTGATGTTGGGCTGTCCAGACGGGCGCTGAATAGCTGCAACCCATCTGTCATAGGCTTTTGTTTTTGTCCACCAATATATGAACCTTGGAGACACTTTTAATTCGTTGAACTGAAACCTAATACAATACCCTGCAAAAGATGCCGGTTCGCTGATGTCTTCGTGTATATATGTCTTTCCGGACGTAGCGCCGCTTCGCGCGAATAAGATGTCGTTTATTCTGAGATCATAACCTGTTTCCACCGGGTCAGCAGTTACAAATTCGTGTCCCGGTTCAATGCCGCCGTCTCCGAAATCCGTAATTCTGATATATCGCGGTTGACTTCTACTTGTGCGGGGTATTGCCCGTGAGCCAGAACCATAAGCTGGCTTACTCGATATCAAGTAGCCGAGATTCTCCATTGGAAAACGCGATTCAAGAGTCTCTCGAAGAGCGTAATACTTGGCGTCCGCCCTGACTTGTATGTCGCCCCGCCGCACCGCAAAGCATTGCGCTTTGCCCGGCTCAGTGGGGCCTACACGAAAAAAGGTCTTGGATCCCGCTGGAACTCCTGCCACTGGCCCGCTAGTCCGGTGCCGGGGATTATCTCGCGGCGGCGCTCGCTCCACGGGTTCATGGGGTCGGTGCCACTCCATTGGTAGTAGACGCGGTAGTCGAACAGGTCGCAGCTTTGGATTTCGACCTTTTCCTTGCCAGGTTCCTCAGACTCCACGGTTATGTTGAAAGTCTTGCGCCCGGTGGCGTCGTAACCGATGTTTTCGGTCAGGGCCATAAATACGGCGGCGTCATCGGCTACCGTTTCGCCGTCGCGCAAGCGGCGCAGAAAGACGATGCTGGCCTTGACGCCGGCGTCGTAGTGCTGGAAGGCGAACTGGGGCAGGCTGACCACGGCCAGCAGTTGAAAGTGGGCCAGCAGCCAGTGGCGGACCCCTTGCAGCGAAGAGTTGGTGAGGATGCCGTCGGGCAGCACCACAGCGGCGCGTCCGGTTCCCGGCTTCAGGAAGGAGTGGATACGCTCCAGAAAAGCTATTTCAGTCTTGATGCTGGCGCGGGCTTTCACGGCTCGCGCTCCCTGCCTTGCGCCGCCGTCGCCGCCATCCCCGGTTAGGTCGGCGCCGACCGGCTGATTCTTGCCAAGGTAGCGCAGCAACTCGAACTGCTCGAGGTAGCCGTCGCCTTTCTCCACGCGCTTGATGACGGCGCCGAAGGGCGGGTTGGTGAGAACCAGGTCAAACTTACCTTGGTCCAGCCCGCCGTTCTTGTCTTCCAGGTTTTCCAGGAAGTCCAGGGCGTCGTGGCCGACAATGTTGGTGTGGCCGTCGTCGTGGATAATCATATTCATCTTGGCGACGCGGGCCAGTTCGTCGTTGACTTCGATGCCGAACAGGTTGTGCTGGGCGAAACCGTGCCAGTAATTGAAATGGTCAATGCTCTGGCGCGGGTCTGTTTCGTAGTGCGGAAAACGGCGGCCGGCTTCCCGGCGCACATGGTCCATGGCGTAGAGCAGAAACCCGCCGGAGCCGCAGGCCGGGTCGAGGACAAGGTGATTGCGCTCCGGGTCAAGCATTTCCACGCAGAAGGCAATCAGTTCGCGGGGCGTGAAGTATTGCCCGAAGTCGCCCTTGAAGAAGCCTCCCATAAATTCCTCAAAGGCCACTCCCTTGGTGTCCAACTCGGTGCGGTCCAGGGAAATGCCCTCCAGGTGCTCCACGCATTGGGCCAGGATGGGCGCATCAATGTTGATGCTCTCGGTGAAAACATCGGGCTCTCGTTCCCTCTCATCTTCATAGAGTTCGCGTATCCGTCTGGCTAGATTAGAGTCGGTATCATCAAGTCTGCCCTGGAAATAGTAGGGTTGGCCGTCCTCACGGTCCAGGTTTTTCTCGTCCAGGTGTTTGATGAAAACTATTTTGGAGAACTCGCCGAAGGCCGCGATGGGGCTGCGGCGTCCGCCCTCCCATAGGGTTTGATGGCACTTGCGGATGGCGGCCTGCAACTCCTCGCGGGGTACGGCGGCCAGGTCTCGCCCCGGCACGTTCTTGAGGAAGCCCCATTCCGGGACGTTGCCGTAGCGCATGGGAATATCGGGCAGGTGGTTGCGATCGCGCTCCCCGGGCGGGAAACGGTCGAAATCCAGCAGGCGGCGGGTGAGGCCGGCCACGGCGCCGCAGTAGGCCGCGCCCAGGCTGGCCCGGTTGCCGCAAGCCTGCTCAATGGACTGGTTAAAGGCGGCGTCGGACAGGTCGGAGCGCCTGCACTCGAATACGAAGTAGGGCGACTTCAGTTCGTCGTCGTTATAGACCACCAGGTCGGCGTAGTCATTGGGCGTCCGCCGGGGAACGTTCACCTCAAAGCGGATGCGTTCCGGCGGATATTCGTACTTGTAGATTAGCTCGGCCCACAGCTCGGCGCGCACCTTCTCTTCCGGGTCGCTCCACCGCTCGGAGTGGTTGGCGGCGATGTAGCGGATGCGCTCGTTGCGGCCCTCGCCGGTGATTTCGGCGCGGCCATCGGCCAAGGCGTGGGTCAGGTAGGTATCGCCGGGGGCCAGCATAGTCACAACGAACTCTCCCGAAGATGGGTGGACTGCATCGTATAGATAATCCCCGCCCTTGACAGCACGCCGTCTTTCCCGGACATGCCGCCCCCAGCGGAGTTTCGACGCTGACGCGGGCTGGCTCAGGTTTGCAGGCTCTACCCGTTGTCGGCGGCCCAGGCCTCGGCGCAGGCGCGGGCCACGGCTTCGGGAACGGCGCGGTCGAGGGACCACGGGATGACCCGCTCCGCCGTGGGCTCCGGTACCAGGGCCGCCAGCGCCTCGGAGGCCGCCAGTTTCATCTTCGTTGTTATGCGTGAGGCCTTGGCGTCGAGCGCCCCGCGGAACACGCCGGGGAAGACCAGGCTGTTGTTGATCTGGTTGGGGAAGTCGCTGCGGCCGGTACCGACCACGGCGGCGCCGGCTGCGCTGGCGAGGTCGGGCATGATCTCGGGAATCGGGTTGGCCATGGCGAAGACTATGGCGTCCTTGGCCATGGAGGAGATCATCTGGGGCGTAACCATGTCGGCCACGGCCAGGCCGATGAACACGTTGGCGCCGCGCAGGGCCTCGGCGATGCCGCCGGTGCGGTTCTCCGGGTTGGTCGTGTCCAGCATCGATGTCTTGATGGGCGTGAGGTCGGTGCGGCCCCGGTGGATTATGCCTACGCTGTCCACCAGGGTGATGTTGGTGGCGCCGTAGTCCATCAGCAGCTTGGATGAGGCTATGCCACCGGCCCCTGCCCCTGCGAACACGAAAGAGGTATCCTCGATCTTGCGCCCGGTGACTGCCAGTGCATTGATTACAGCAGCCAGGACCGCTATGGCCGTGCCGTGCTGGTCATCGTGGAACACCGGGATGCCCAGGTCTTGCAGCGCGTCTTCGATGCCGAAACACTTGGGCGCGGCGATGTCCTCGAGGTTGACGCCGCCGAGGCTGGGAGCGATGGCCCGGACCGTGTTGATGATGGTCTCGCTGTCTTGGGAGGCGACGCAGATGGGGTAGGCGTCAACGCCGCCCAGGGCCTTGAACAGGATAGACTTGCCCTCCATCACGGGCATGGCGGCTGCGGCGCCGATGTTGCCCAGGCCCAACACAGCCGAGCCGTCGGTTACGACGGCGATGGTGTTGCCCCGGTTGGTGAGGTTATAGGATTCCGCGGGGTCAGCGTGAATCGCCATGCACACCGACGCCACGCCAGGGGTGTAAGCGATGGACAGGTCCTCCAGCGTTTCCACCGTCATCTTGGAAGCGATGCTCACTTTGCCGCGACTTTCCCGGTGCCGCCGGATGGCCTCTGGTCCGTAGTCCGTTGTCATGGTATGCACTCCTGACGTGGTTTGGGTTTGGGTTTGGGTTTGGGTTTGGGTCGCGCCGGGGCGATGATAACCGGGCGGTCAGTTCCTCCTGCCGCTCATCAGGACGTGGACGGCGAAGGCCCGCCGCTCCACGATGGGGGCTCTAGTAAATCTGAGAATGACGTTTTCTACTTGGCTTATCTGCTGCAAAACTTCCGTTCTGGTGAAGTATGCTTCGGGATCATAGTCAGCACGGTGGCGCCTCTGCTGCATTTCAACGAAAGTATCTGCGAAGTCGAGGATTTCCCGCGACAATCCGACTATCTCGGTTCGATCGTGGCAGCGATCTCTGGCGGCGCCGTGGCTTAACGCCCTGTACACACGAACCCACGAGAGCCTGCTCCTGTTGGCGCTCCGACCTCCGACTATAGTGTCAGCGCAGCACTCGGCCAAGCAGTGAAAGAGAGCATAGTAGGCCGTGCTGACGGCACGCCGAAGGTCGGTTTCCAAGGGTCTTCCTCTGATAGGACGCTCCGCCAAGTGTCTGGCTGTTGTGATGTAATCAAGTGCCTTCACGTAGAAACCTAGGCCCAATCACCTTCCATTCCGACTTCTTGATGAAGGAAATACTAGGATAGGGAGGCACACCCAGTTCAAGCAGATCTTCCTTGATACGGCCAATTAAACCACTCGCCCACTGGGGGTCGACCAGCTTCTGCTTCCCATCGAAAATGACAAGCACCCGCAGATAGGGATCGCCGTACCCATCCATGTCAGGCTTGACCACTATCGGGTCAAAATCGAAGGCGCTACCGAAATGGCCCCTTAAGGTCCGCCCGACTATTTCGGACACACCGTCCAGTTGCTCCTGCGTTAGATATTCCCTCAGCATTCCCAAGTCTCAATACGTTTTGTTAGTACTCAATCCTGCGGTTCTGACGGCGTTGCGCGCCCTACCGCGTTACCGCGCCCTCGGATGCCGACGACGCGAGCTTGGCGTACTTGGCCAGGGCGCCGGTGGTGTAGTTGGGCGGGAGGGGCTGCCAGTTGGCGCGGCGGTCGGTCAGCTCCTCCTCGGTAAGCTTGACGTTGAGTTGGCGGGCCGGGATATCGAGGGTGACTTCGTCGCCCTCCCGCAGCAGCGCGATGGGGCCGCCCACTGCCGCCTCGGGGGCCACGTGCCCTACCATCGGGCCGTGGCTGGCGCCGGAGAAGCGGCCGTCGGTTACCAGCGCCACGTCGTCGCCCAGGCCCTGGCCGACGATGGCAGCGGTCACCCCAAGCATCTCCTGCATCCCTGGGCCGCCCTTGGGGCCCTCGTAGCGGATGATCACGATGTCTCCGGCCTTGATTTCGCCGCGCTGGATGGCCTGAAAGGCCGCGGGCTCCTGGTCGAACACCCGCGCCGGGCCGCGGTAGACCCTCTCCTGGTGCCCTGCCACCTTGATGACCGCTCCATCCGGGGCAAGGTTGCCCCGCAGGATGGCCAGGCCGCCCGTCGGGCTGCGGGGGGAGTCGACCTCCGAGATGATCGGCTGGTCATCGACGACCGAGACGCCCTCCAGGTTCTGGGCCATGGTCTTGCCGGTCACCGTCATTGCGTCGCCGTGGAGCAAACCGGCCGCCAAGAGCCGCTTCATGACCAGCGCGATGCCGCCATATCGGGCCAGGTCGGCCATTACGTAGCGCCCCGCTGGCTTCATGTCTGCGATGTAGGGTGTGCCTGCGCTGATCCTCTCGAAATCCTCCAGGGTCAGCGGCACCTCGGCCTCCCGTGCCATGGCCAGCAGATGCAGCACGATGTTGGTGGAGCCTCCCATGGATACGCCCACGGTTATGGCGTTCTCAAACGCTTGCTTGGTCATGATATCGCGGGGCCGGACGTCCTCCTCCAGCAGGCGCGTCAGGGTGCGTCCCACCTCCCGGGCCTCTCCCAGCTTGCGCGGGTCTATGGCCGGGATGGAGGCATCGCCGGGCAGCGACATTCCCAGCACCTCGATGGCAGTCGCCATGGTGTTGGCCGTGAACAGGCCGGCGCATGATCCCTCGCCGGGACAGGCGCGGCACTCCAGGTCCCGCAACTCATCAAAGGTGACATCGCCCTTGGCGTAACCGCCCACTGCCTCGAAAACGTCCTGGATGTTCACGTCCCGGCCGTTGTACTGGCCGGGCATGATGGAGCCGCCGTACATGAATATTCCCGGAACGTTGAGCCGGGCCAGGGCCATCATGCAGCCGGGCATGTTCTTGTCGCAGCCGGCGATGGTGATCAGGCCGTCCATGCGCTCGCCGAAGGTGACCAGCTCGATGGAGTCGGCGATGACCTCGCGGCTGACCAGCGAGGTCTTCATGCCCTCGGTGCCCATGGATATGCCGTCGCTGACCGTGATGGTGCCGAACTCGAAGGGCACGCCGTCGCCGGCCCGCACTCCCTCCTTGGCGGCTTGGGCAAAGCGGCCCAGGTGCACGTTGCAGGGCGTGACGTCGCTGGCCAGGTTGGCTATGGCGACGAAGGGCTTTTCCATGTCCTCGTGGGTGATGCCCATGGCCATCAGCATGGCGCGGGCCGGCGCGCGCTGCGGGTCGTGGGTGATCTCGGCGCTGCGGTGCTTGGTCTTCGCGGGTTTGCTCATGGTGGCCACAGGGTCATCTCCGTAGGGGATGGATTTGGGTACGGCGCGGCGGGGCGAAAAAGCGTCGCGCCACCAGGATCTTGTCTGAAATCTATCGCGCAATTATAGGTTGCGCCATGTTGAGGCACAAGGCGGCGCCTCGATGAGCTACAGAAGTATTTCAGTATCTTGCCGCTTATAACGAGTCCCGGGAATAGCAGGTCGAGCCTGGGAGTAACTTGAAGAACGCAGCGCTCGTTGTTTTTCCGTTAGTCGGCCTTTTCACTTTGATCGCTTGCCGCGGCGATGCGCCGGGCCCGACGCCGGACGCTGCCGCCACGGTGACTGCAACAGTCCAGTCCGTCCAGAATGCCGACAGTTCGATAGAAACTACCGTCCAAGCCAGAGTCCCCACTGAGCGGGCGACGCGAGATGCAGGGCAGGCGCCTACAGCTACGCCACCGCCTACGCCCACGGCCACACCTCCACCGTTTCCCGCTGCGACGCACATGCCGACGCCCACTGCGATGGCCACACTGCCGCCTACGCCCACGGCCACACCTCCACCGTTTCCCGCTGCGACGCCCATGCCGACGCCCACTGCGATGGCCACACTGCCGCCTACGCTCACGGCCACACCTCCACCGTTTCCCGCTGCGACGCCCATGGATAATACACTTGGGCCCCCTTCTCCGGAGCCGTGTATCAATGGCGTGTCAGTCCCGCAGCCGGAGGATAACGAGGGGTTGGTTAACGACTGTTTCACGCTGCTTGTGCTTGGAGTGAAGGAAACCCTAGCCGGAAGCGCTTGGCTCGACTGGAACGGCGATACCCCCATCATAGAATGGGAGGGAGTTACCGTTGGCGGCTCTCCCAAGCAGGTTGAGGGCCTAGACCTCGGCTACAAGGACTTGGCGGGCGATATACCGGATGAGTTGGGCCGGCTGACCGGCCTGAAGGCGCCGGGGCTCAGCAACAATCAGTTAACGGGCGAGATACCGGATGAGTTGGGCCAGTTGACCGGCCTGGAGTGGCTGCACCTCAGCGACAACGAGCTGAAGGGAAGGATACGATCGGAGCTTGGCAACCTGACGCGCCTGCAAGAGCTTTATCTCGACGACAATCAGTTGACAGGCGAGCTGCCGCCTGAACTCGCCAATCTGACGGAAGTCAAAAAAATATATCTCAATAACAACCGTCTGACCGGCGAGATACCGGCAGAACTTGGACAGATGACACAACTGGTCGGGCTGTTTCTGGCCGATAACGAGCTGACCGGTCAGATACCGCCGGAGTTGGGAAATCTGACGGAAATGTCGACTCTGTCCCTGTATCGAAACCATTTGACGGGAGAGATACCGCCGGAACTGGGCAATCTGCCGTTCCTGGAGTTTCTCTACCTCGGTAACAACCGATTGAGCGGGGAGATACCGCCGGAGCTGGGCAATCCGGCGTACATGAATCAGATGAGCCTGAAAGGCAACCGGTTGACTGGGGAAATACTGCCGGAGTTTGGCAATCTGACGTACCTGTCACAGCTGTGGCTAGGTGACAACCAGTTGACCGGAGAGATTCCATCGGAGCTGGGCAATCTGAAATACCTGCAGGTCTTTAGCCTTGGCGGTAACCAGTTGACGGGCGAGATACTACTGGAGCTGGGGAATCTGAAGGGCTTAGTGCGGCTGGAACTGAGAGGTAATCCATTTGCTGGCTGCATGCCCGCTGGAATGAGTTACGCCAATATGGATATCGACCTTCCCGTCTGCGATATTCGTGTGAGTTCTGATGATAAGAATAGTAGCGGTGGTGAAATCGGTACTGATAGAGAGAGCAGTACCGATGGTGAGATCGATATTGACCAAACCCTGCTCTTCATGTGCCCCAACGGCATCGCGGTGCCTGAGCCGGAGGGTAACCCGGGCCTTGTGAACGACTGCGCCGCGCTCCTTGCGGCTAGGGACACGCTGGCCGGAACCGCCCAGCTCAACTGGGACGCTGGGACACCCATTCGGCTCTGGGAGGGTATATCCCTTCGAGGGACGCCGCCCCGCGTTTATGACCTATTCCCCCATGACAAGAGACTGACCGGAGAAATACCACCGGAATTAGGCCAACTGACAGGTCTCGGGAGATTGGTCATCGGCAACAAGCTGACCGGGGGGATACCACCCGAACTCCGACAGGTTAACAGTCTGTGGGGGATGTTCCTGGATAACAATTTATTGACCGGCGAAATACCACCGGAGCTGGGGAATCTGGCGCAGTTGCAATGGCTTAATCTCAGCGAGAATCAGCTAGGCGGCGAAATACCTGCAGAGCTCGGTCAACTGGAAGGCCTGGAGTACCTGTATATCTGGGGCAATCTGTTGACCGGTTGCATACCGGCCGGGCTGGAGGGCATACAGACGGACAGCCGCCTGTCCTTCTGCACCGGGGGTTAGGGCCAAAGCCGACCCGGACGCTTCTCGTGAAACAGGCTCAGAGGGTCGTCCCAGTGGTCCCCGAAAGGCGGGACTCTATATTAAGCACTCTTCTCGTACGGTGCTATGGCTTCGGGCTGATAGATCCCAGTTTCCAGCCGCGCCCTTCTCGATCGCCAGTTTCTCGACCTGCTTGAGCGGCGGTTTGCCGAATCCGCGTCCTCGAAACTCGTCGCGCACAATACATCCGCTTGATTTCCCCGTACCTGCGGTCTGAGTCGCCACTCTACCGCTCGTCTGTATGGAGCTGTAAGCCTCCGCAACCGGCCGGTTGCGCTATCATCTTTTCGATATTGTATCCGTGCTGGCTTTACTGGGGATACAGGGGCGCCAGGTAGGGGTCCAACTCGGCAATGATCCGGGAAGCCGCTTTCGTGCTGGGATGCTCTCGCCGGACAACGGTGTCGCGTAACTCCCTCTTAGGAAAAAGCGTGGCGCACCGATCGGAGCGGGCCAAGGTGTCCTTAAGTGCCCCGCAGCCGGGGATCCAGCACGTCGCGGAGTGCGTCGCCCAGCAGGTTGACGCCGAAGACCGCCAGGGAGAGGGCTACACCCGGGGCGATGGCTAGCCATGGGGCGTCCTTGAGGTAGGCGATGCCGCCCTCGGCCAGCATTCCTCCCCAGCTTGGCACGTCCGGCGGAACGCCTACGCCCAGGAAGGTCAGCGTGGCCTCCACGATGATGGCGTAGCCCAGGTTCAGCGTGAACAGGATGATGAAGATTGCCATGCAGTTGGGGATTATGTGCCGGATGACGATGCGCAGGTCGCCGGCGCCCAGCGCCTTGGCCGCCAGCACGTAGTCCATCTCCTTAACCGCCAATGCCTGGGATCGCACGGTCCGAATGGCGCTGGGGGCCAGCACCAGGACCAGGGCGATGATGATGTTGTTTACCGACGATCCCAATACCGCCATGATCGCCAAGCCAAGGATAATGCCAGGGAAGGCGATGAAGGCGTCCACGAAACGCTGGACCACCAAGTCAATCTTGCCGCCGAAGTAGGCGCTGAGGGCACCGAGAAACGACCCGGCACTGATGCCGACGGCGATGCTCACCAGCCCGACGTATAGGGAAATCCGCCCGCCATAAAACAGTCGGCTAAGCACGTCGCGCCCTAGGGAGTCGCCGCCCAACCACAGCTCGCTACTGGGGCCGGCGAGTATGCTGTTAGCCCGGATTTGGTACGGGTCCTGTGGTGAAATGAAGGGGGCGAAAACGGAAATCAGCACCAAGATAACCAATATGAGGCCGCCGATGGCCCCCAACGGTTTGCGGCGCGAAAAGTCAGCCACGCCGGACAAGATGCGGAAATACCAAGGCAGTCTTAACAGTTGCCTTGCATCCGTGGATGCTTGAGGTACCCCTCTTAACATCTGCGCTCCTGACTTCCAAAATCCGTTAGGCGTAGCGTATTCGGGGGTTCAGCCAGCCGTAAAGCAGGTCAACTATTAGGTTGAGCGCCAACACAATCAGGGCAATCATCAGGATGACTGCCTGCACCACGGGGTAATCCCGGAGGAGGACGCTATCCACCAACAGGGTTCCCACTCCTGGCACCACGAAGATGGCTTCTATGACCACCGCGCCACCGAACAAGCGACCCAGCTGGAATCCCACAATGGTTACCACCGGGAGGAAGGCGTTTTTGATGGCGTGCCGCCCGATGACCGCCAACTCCTTCAGGCCCTTGGCTCGCGCGGTGCGTATGTAGTCCTCGTGCATCACCTCCAGCATAGTGGAGCGGGTGAGACGGGCGGCGAAGGCGGTGTTGAAGTAACCCAGGGCAATGGCCGGGAATATCATTTGCTGCAAGTTGACTAGAGGGTTTTCCCACAATTCGGCGTATTCCAGCGGAGGCGCCCAGTTGAAGTAGTTGCCCAGGATGAACAGCGTCAGAATGCCAACCCAGAATGTGGGCAGCGCGACGCCGGCGATGGTGAATATCTTGGCCGCGTGGTCGATCCATGTATCCTGCTTCACCGCGGACAGTACACCCAGGGGGACGGCGACCACGTATGAAAGAAGCAGCGCCATTACAGCCAACTGGGTGCTGACCGGGAACTTGTCCCTCATCAATTGGGCAACCGGGACATGAAGGAAGTAAGATTCGTTGAGGTCTCCAGTGAATAGGTCGCCCATCCACGTGACATACTGAGTGTGGAGAGGCCGGTTAGTTCCCAGTTTCTCCCTTACCACATCCAGGTCTTCCTGAGTGAAGTTTCCATCTGACCCGCCCAGCATGGCGATAGCCGGATCGCCCGGCAGTATCCGCATAATGGCGAAGGCCAAGAAAGAGGCAAGGATCAGTGTCGGGATAAACAGGGTCAGCCGTTGAAAAATGTAACCCGTCATACGCTCGTATCCGTGTTTTCGTATACGTGTTTAATGATTCCGGGTTATGGTTCTAAGTACAAATCACTTGAATCCCCCTTGCCAACTTAAATCGGTCGAGGGGGATTCTGCGATGCGGACAAGGCGCGGCTACGGGTCCAGCCAGAGATGCTCTGTACCCATTCCGTACTGGACAGTCTGCCGTGGCACGTAATTCTTGACCCGGTTTGGCACAATCCAAATGGGGTCGCCATACCAATAGTATTGAATCATGTGGTGCTCGCCCTTCAGGATGATTGCCTCCGCATCCCTGATAAGGGCCTTTCGCATCTCGAGGTCGGATTCACCTTTCTGCTCCTCGAAAACCGCCCGGAGCATAGGGTCTTCGTAATCGATGGGGTTTCGGGGCGCCCCGCTCAGATATACGCCCAATAGCAGGTCATCCGGGTCTACGATGTTCGGCCCGTTGTGAACACTGACGAAGTGGCTGAAGTCCACTTCCTGCTCGGCCGCGATGACGGAGGCCACGTCTGTGATGGTGATGTCCAGGTCGATGTTCAGGGTATCCATGAGAGATTGCTTGATGATTACCGGAATGTTCCTGTTGACGGTGTAAGTATGATAGGAGGCGGTGAAGCCGTCAGCATACCCGGCCTCTTCCATTAGGCGCTTCGCCTCGGCCAGGTCATCTGGATGTTTCGTCAACCCGTCCACGCCGATAGGATCGCCTAGGTACAGCTCACCGTTCTCGTCTACGTACCGGAAGCCGGGCCAAGTAGCCACTTCTTCATCACTGGAGGCCCAGTCGCTTCCGGGGAAGAAAGGCTGGCCCATCTTGGCGAAACCGAGCTGTTGAACATCGGCCAGCTCTTTCCGGTCAATAGTCAGAAAGACCGCGCGCCGGACTTTGGGGTCGTCAAAGGGCGGAACAGTCCAGTTCATATTGAACAGCCCTTGTATAGTAGCTCCCGGGGGCTGCACCACGCCACGCCCCTCTGATTCCCACTCGTTTTTGAAGGAAACCATGTCTATAAGAGGTATGGCGCCGCCGGCCCCTCGGTGAGAAATATCTACCTGGTCGGTCAAGAAAGCTGTTATGAACCGGTCCTTGTCTTTAATTACGAATGTTTGTTTTCCGTCTACGAAGGGCAGTCCCTCTTTGAAGTAGTTGGGGTTTTTCTCGAATTTCCAGCCCTGCCCAACATCATGACTTACGAACCGGTAAGCGCCGGAGGCGACGATATTGGCTGGGTCGTCAAAGAACTCTTCGGCGTCTTCCCTTCCTTCCAGAACGTGCTTGGGCACAATCGACATGAAGTCTATGGCCAGGAACGGCAAGAAGGCCGCCGGATTGGGAAACCGGGTTCTTACTATCACCGTGGTGGCGTCTATCGCCTCCGAACCGGCATAGTAGGGGCGCAAGTTTTTCACCCGCGGACGGGATACGCCTTCGGCGACCATACGGTCCAGGCTGAACACGACGTCATCAGAGGTGACCGGCTGCCCGTCAGACCATTGGGCGTTGTCCCAGATCCTGAAAGTGACACTCTGTCCATCGGTGCCCCACTCCCAACTCTGCGCCAAGTCGCCGACTATGGTCTTCTGGTCCGCGGGGTCGTACATCACCAGATTGTTATACAAGTCGCGGGCGGCGGCCGGCCCGGGGTTGCAACAGGACTGATGGAGGTCCCAGTGGTCGGGCAGCACCGGCTCGGCATTACGGAGGAGGCCGCCATACTTGCCTTGCGACACGTACGATGCCCAAGGTTTTTCGGCGGATGAGCGCACTATTCCGCGTGTAGGCACTACGACAGTGCCGACGGCTATAGGCGGTGCAGTGGGGCCTTCAGCCGGCGCAGCCGCTGTAGCCGCAGTGGGGGCCTCGGTGGCCGGTTCGGCGCTGCCGCAGGCCACCAGCACTGCCAGAGCCAGAACTAGCAGTACGGAAATCAGGTGAGAACCACGACATCCTGAAAAATATTTCATAACTCACTCGGAAATTGAAATTGTTTGAAAGGATATTTGCGTATCAGGTCGGCTGATAGGCCGCAATAATATGCATTGCTTGGAGTAGTGTCAATCTATTTGGCAGAATGTTCTGCCTGATAATATCTTCTCGCCGAAATGGAAGGTTCTCGCCGAAATGGAAGGCAGATATGCGCTGGGTATTGTTAATACGTGACGAATTTTGTGCATGAGGCCAGATATTCGCTGACCGGCATGCCTCGGTTTACGGGCGGGGGATCGGCGGCGCAGAGGCGAATGGCGGGTTGCGCCGCTGAACGATTTCCATTAACCTTCTGGGCGGCTCGAATAGACGCGAGCGCCTCTATGCCAAGGGGCAACAGTCTCAGATTTCTCGAAATGGAGGGGCATGATGTTCAACCCCATCGGGTGGTTCAAGCCTAGGGTAGCCAGGGCCCATTGCGACATTCCCTGCGGTATTTATGATCCCATCAGCGCCAAGATAGCGGCCCAGACGGTGCAGAAGATGGTGCTGCGGATGCAGAATCTGGAGCACCCGGCGCCCGGGTCCGAGATGGCCGCCCACCAGGCCTTCGCCAACACCTTCAACCGCTACGTGCAGGTGAAGGAAGAGCACGCCGAGAAGTGCAAGGAGGAGCTCCGCATCCTCTGGGCCGATTATGCTTGGCCCAATACCGACGCCGGCGAGATTGCCGGCAAGTTTAACGCGGCCCTGAAACTGGCCGGACAGTGCAAGCAGACCGTCAGCATGGAGAACGCCGAGAACCTGGTGTCCGCCTGCGACGAGATCGCCGCCGCCTTCTGGGCCACCAAGAACCAGGAATACAGCGACCCCCTGGCCGTCGCCCGCTACGGGGCTTAGTCTCCAACAAGATGTTGGTCTCCGGCAATCTAGTAGTCCCACTTTATTGAATTGATGACTGCCGAAGACTTTATCGTCATTCCGGACTTGAGCCGGAATGACGCGGACCAGTGACTCGTCCATCAATTCTAGGGTGACGGAGTACTCGGTTGCCGACGGCAAAAATGTAGGGGCGCACGGCTGTGCGCCCCTACGGTTTATTCGGGTTGGAAGCGTCCGGGGATTAGCTGGCTTCAAGGGGCGCCGGGCCCTCCACCATTTTGACCTCGAACTGCTTTGCCCGCTTGGCCTCGGCCTTGGGCAGGGTGATGGTCAGCACGCCGTGCTCGTAGCGGGGCTCTGCCTTGTCCTGGTCCACCGTGTCAGGCAGGCGCAGGGAGCGGTGGAAGGAACCGCTGCGACGCTCGCGCATCAGGTAGGAACCGCCGGTGTGTTCGAAGTGGGAGGCCGTTTCACCCCGGATGGTCAGGACGTTGTCCTCGATGGCCACGTGGATGTTATCCGGGGAGACTCCGGGCAGTGAGGCCCGGACGACGAAGTCGTCGCCGTCGGCTACCACGTCGAGCGGGGCGGCCCACGTCTCAAACCCGTTGTGTTCCCCGTAGTGGAAGGAGCCAAAGCGCCGCCACATCCGGTCCATGTTGTCGTGCACCTGCCTCAGTTCGTTGAAGGGGCTGAAATGATTTCTTCGCTGCAGCATCATGGGCTTCTCCTTTCTCTTTCGTTTATATCCAGTTGGTGCCACGGTTTGCCCTGCTCCCGGCCCTCTCTCAAAGGGAGAGGGACTTGTCCCCCTGTTTCTAGAAGTAGTAGCGGACGCCGGGGCTGGGCATGCGGTAGGCCAAGTAGGTCTTGGGGACCTTCTTCTGACGGCTGGCCTCCTCCAGGATCTCGTTCACCTGCTGGGTCACCTTGTCGCGAAGCTCCTGGGTCTCGCGGTCGATCATTGCGCTATTGCCGTTCCGAATCTCGATCGCTGCCATCTCGTTCACCTCAGTGCTTTATTTAGCTAGACTATATCATTTGATATGATATGTGTCAAGACAATGTATACTCAGTAGTATCTAATGAGTCAATTCGTATCAAATAAGTATATGTATTTGACACAATCATTCCCGCGATATATAAAACAGATATCCTGGAAGCGATCCGGCAGGGAGGCCGACGATGACGACGCAGCAGACGCGGGGCATCTACCTGATCAGCGTGGTGGCAGACACGCTGGACATGCACCCGCAGACTCTGCGCAAGTACGAGCGCGCCGGGTTCGTGGTCCCGCTGCGAATGGGTGCGCTGCGCACCTACTCCGACGAGGACGTGGCACGGTTGCGGCTGATCAAGCACTTCGTGGAGGACATGGGCCTGAACCTGTCGGGCGTGCAGCTTGCGCTGAAGATGACCTCCGAACTCTTGGCCCTTCGCCAGGAGACCACGGCCGCAGGCGGCCCGGTTAAACGCATTGACGAGATGCTGTCGGCCGTGGGGGTGAGGGTGGTGCAGCGCCTGGAACCCGAACCAGTGGAGCAGGAGCCCGGCGGCAGCTGGTTCAAGGTGAACCCCGGCGAGTCGGTGCAGTTCGGTACCGGCGACGGAGTAACGTTCGAACAGTAGATCCAGGGACGCAAAATAGGGCGAAGAACCAAACCCGCAGCCTGGGCGGCCAAGAAACTGTCTCAAAAGACGGCGAACCAACCAACCCGTCATTCCCCCTGGTTCTTTCAAGCCAGGAGCGGGAATCCAGGACCTCGGTAAGCGATTGGCGAAATTTCAGTAAATTTTGAGCGTTTTGAGATAGTTCCCAAATAGCCTGGGTGTCTAAATGACCTGGGTGTCTCAATAGAAGGATATCTGAATGCGATGGGGCGCACATCAGTGCGCCCCATCGCATTTAGGGTGCAAGGAACATCCCTCACCCAGATCCTGTTTCTCCGGAGGAAGTGGGTGGCGGGAACCCGGGAGTGACGATCCCTACTCCTGCATCCAGCGGGCGACGTCCTTGGCGAAGTAGCTGATGATGATGTCGGCCCCGGCGCGCTTGATGCCGGTCAGCAGCTCGGTGGTGACCGGGCGCTCGTCGATCCAGCCCTGCTGGGCGGCGGCCTTGACCATGGAGTACTCGCCGCTAACGTTGTAGGCCGCCAAGGGGTGGTTGAAGCGCTCCCGCGCCTCGCGGATCACGTCCATATAGGCCATTGCCGGCTTTACCATCACGATGTCGGCGCCCTCGGCGATGTCGCTCTCGATCTCGCGCATGGCCATGCGCGAGTTGGCCGGGTCCAGCTGGTAGGACTTGCGGTCGCCGAACTGGGGAGTGGAACCGGCGGCCACGCGGAAGGGACCGTAAAAGCCCGAGGCGTACTTGGCCGCATAGCCCATGATGGGCGTATCGTCATAGCCGTTGGCGTTCAGGGCTTGGCGGATGGCCCACACCTGCCCGTCCATCATCGCTGACGGGGCCGGCAGGTCGGCACCGGCCTGGACGTGGGACAGGGCCGTGCGGGCCAGCAGCTCCAGCGTGGCATCGTTGTCCACCCGGCCGTTGTCGATCACGCCGCAATGGCCGTGATCGGTGTACTCGCACATGCACACGTCGGTGGACACAAGCATTTCCGGATGGTCGCGCTTGATGGCGCGTACCGCCTCCTGCACGATGCCCTCCGGGTCGTAGCCCTCCGTGCCCAGCGGGTCCTTCTCCGCGGGCAGGCCGAAGAGCAGCACCCCGCCGATACCCAGTTCCACAGCCTCGCCCACCTCATCGGACATGACGTCCAGGGAAACCTGGTGGCATCCCGGCATGGGTTCTATCGGCTCCCGCACGCCGTTACCGTGCGTCACGAACATGGGGTATATGAACTCCTTGGGCGAGAGACGGGTCTCTCGGGCCAGGTTGCGCAGTGGATCGGTGCCGCGCAGGCGGCGCAGGCGGGTCTCGGGATAGCTGGTCATCATAGTCTCCTTATTGATTTACCACAGAGGACACAGAGAGCACAGAGCCTTCATTGGGTATCATCTAATCTCTCTGTGTTCTCTGTGGTTGAAAAATGGGTGATTAGCGATTGGGCCAGTCCTTCGACGGTATGCTCCTCGGCCTCGATGTCCACCCGCAGGCCCATATCGCGAGCCGTTGCGGCGGTGACCGGCCCGATGCAGGCGATGAGGCTGCCGGACAGGGCATCCTTTCCAGGACCGTTGTTTTCATCCAGCAGTCCCAGCAGGTTGCGGACGGTGGACGAGCTGGTGAAAGTCACGATGTCGATGCCGTCGGCGAAGGCGTCAAGGGCCCGCTGGGAGGCATCCCGCGGCGTCATGGTGCGGTAGGCGGTCACCCGCTCGATATTGGCGCCGAGGCGGGTCAGGCCGTCGGCCAGCTCGTCCCTGCCGATGTCGGCGGCGGGCAGCAGCACCGGGACACCGCGCCATTCGAGGTCCGCCAACTCCTCCAAGGCCACCGGCGTCACGGAGCGCGACGGCTTGAAATCCGGGTGGATGCCGCGGCGTTCCAGGGCGGCGGCGGTGGCCGGGCCGATCGCCCCGACGTGCGCAGCCCCAAAGGCGCGGGCGTCCCTGCCCTGGGCGTCCAACCGGTCGAACACCGCGTCCACGGCATTGACGCTGGCGAACATGACCCAGCCGAAGGCCGACAGTCGCCTCACCGCGTCGTCCAAGGGACCGGAGTCCTCCGGCGGCGCGATGGCGATGGCCGGCAACTCCACCGGCTCCGCACCGGCATCCTCCAGGAGTTCGCACATCCGCGACGCCTGCGTCCGGGAGCGGGTTACCAGCACTCGCTTGCCGAAAAGAGGGCGGTTGTCGAACCAGGCCAGCTCATCGCGGAGGCTCACGACCTCGCCGATGACGGCCACCACCGGCGCGGCCAGCCCGGCGGCCCGCCCCTTGGCGGCTGCGCTCTCCAGCGTACCGGTCACGGTCCGCTGCCGGTTCCAGGTACCCCACTGCACCAAGGCGACGGGCGTGTCGGCGGACAGCCCGGCCCGTTGCAACGCTTCGAGTATCTTTTCAATGGATGCCCAGCCCATGAGAGTCACCAGGGTGCCGCCCTGGGCTGCCAGCGAACGTGCCAGATCCGCCCAGCGGACTGCCGATTCGGGCTTGGACGGGTCCTCGCTGCCGCTGACTACGGTGAACCCGGCGGCGATGCCCCGGTGGGTGACCGGGATGCCGGCGTAGGCCGGAGCCGCAATGGCCGATGAGACGCCAGGGACGACCTCGAAGGGGATTCCGCTACGGGCCAGTTCCAAAGCCTCCTCGCCACCGCGCCCGAAGACGAAGGGGTCGCCGCCTTTGAGCCGCGCCACGCGCAGCCCGGCCCGCGCTCGCTCCACCAGCAGGCCGTTGATCCCGTCCTGCGTTAGCTCCTGCCGCCCTCTGGCCTTGCCCGCGAACACCCGCTCGGCGGAGGCGGGCGCGTAGTCCAGCAGCGACGGATGCGCCAGCCGGTCGTAGACGACAACGTCGGCCCGCTCCAGCGCCTCGCGGCCCTTCACGGTGAGCAGCCCCGGGTCGCCGGGCCCAGCGCCGATCAGGTATACCTTGCCGGTCATGGAGTTCATCTAGGGCTGGTCCTGCCAAGGGTCTCTACTGGTGAGTTCCGCAATGCGCTGGAAGAGATGTTGAATGTCGCCCTCTACCTGACGCAGGAGGGAGTTGCTGTCTCCCAAGGGATTCTCTTCTCTGGCGCGACGATATATGTCCCCACCGGCATACAGGCTGAGTTTTTCCAGGGGAGACTGGAGAGAGTAGCCGAACTCCCGGTCCGCCCGATTCAGGTCCCGTTCCAGTTCTACCAGGTCGTGTATGTGCCGGTAGCCTCGCCCGTTGGCGGAGATAAATCCCTTGATCGCGTGTTCCACTGTTTGCTGAGCCTGCTGTCCCACAACGAGATCGGGATGCCCCAGCTGAACTACATCTCTGAGTACTTGCAGATGAATTCTGGCGTGGCGGCACCGGTCCAGCGTTACGTTCCATTCCTCGGCGTAGTCGCCTTCATCGGGGTATTGATCGCTGGCCGGGTTGCCATTCATGCTGATCCCTTCCCTGGAGGCTATGGCCGTAACGTGATTCAGGCTGCGCCGGAAACGGTCAAATTCCTCGCCGCTGTACCAGACGAGTTGTACAATGACCGGAGCCTTGTAGACAGATTCTGACCAGGTATGCGCAGTCCGCTCGAATTGGTGCCGGATGCCTTTGCTCTCGGGGTCGAACTTCATCAGGCCTGGGAGAATGACCAGCAGGTCGATGTCGGAGTCATCCCGGTAGTCGCCGCGGGCGCGGGAGCCAAACAGTATGACGTCCCTTGCACCCGTGGCGGAAAGCACTTTCCTGCCCACGAGCAGAGCATTGCGGTCGTGGGCCGCGATTGCTCGAGACTCCGTTGCATCGGCTTCCTGAGACTCAGAATCTTTGATCTTCTGCGTGCTCAATTTGCTTTCTTCCCGTAAGAGTGCGGCAACCTACAGGTTCTCGGTGGCAGGCGGGCCCTGCGGCCGGCGTGCGCCTTCTAGGAGGTCGGCGCCGCCGCGTTCGGCCACGGCCAGGTAGGCATCGCCAGCCAGCTGCTGGCGATGCCCCGGTGAGTGACCGGGATGCCGGCGTAGGCCGGAGCCGCAATGGCCGATGAGACGCCAGGCACGACCTCGAAGGGGATTCCACTGCGGGCCAAGGCCAAAGCCTCCGCGCCGCCGCGCCCGAAAACGAAGGGGTCGCCGCCTTTGAGCCGCGCCACGCGCAGCCCGGCCCGCACTCGCTCCACCAGCAGGCCGTTGATCCCGTCCTGCGTTAGCTCCTGCCGCCCTCTGGCCTTGCCCGCGAACACCCGCTCGGCGGAGACGGGCGCGTAGTCCAGCAGCGACGGATGCGCCAGCCGGTCGTAGACGACAACGTCGGCCCGCTCCAGGGCCTCGCGGCCCTTCACGGTAAGCAGACCCGGGTCGCCGGGGCCAGCGCCGATCAGGTATACCTTGCCGGTCATGGGGTTCATCTAGCGCTGGTCATGCCAAGGGTCTCTACCGGTGAGTTCAGCAATGCGCTGAAAGAGATGTTGAACGTCGCCCTCCACTTGACGGTAT
Source organism: Dehalococcoidia bacterium (assembly GCA_965249355.1). Classification (GTDB taxonomy): domain Bacteria; phylum Chloroflexota; class Dehalococcoidia; order Lucifugimonadales; family UBA3495; genus VXOI01. The sequence continues at coordinate 3,764,270 of CBDFLW010000004.1, read as the reverse complement.
AGTTCATTTCGGTCGCCCAGAGGAACATAGGGTTCGTTGTATTTTAGCCGTCCGCTGTAATCGGTGAGAGTGGCCAAGTCGGATTCCAGCGGATGTGTGAACCCGCGGTCGAACCGGCGGGCATCGCGCTCTAAACTGGCTAGGTTGTGATGATGCTCGTAGCGTCGCCCGCTGGCCGAGATCAAGGCTTTCAGTGCGTGTTCCATAGCCTGTTGGGCCTGTTGACCTATCATTATGTTTGCTGCGCCCAGGTCTATGGCACCGCGCAACATGTGCAGGTGTGACCTAGCGTGATAACAGCGGTTGCCAGTGTTGGTCCACTCGTTGGAGTAGTCCTCGTCGTCGTTGGAATAAATATCCCCGGCAGGTTGGCCGTCCATTGTGAAGCCTTCCTCTGATGCTATCGCCGCTACGCTATTGATGCTGTGCCGTATGTCGTGGAACTCCCCGGGCGTGAAACCGACCACATCTACTGGAATTCTGGTCCCATAGAAGGACTCGGCAATATCCCAAGCGACACGAGCCTTTTTTCTGACATCGTCGTCCTGCCAACGGGAGTGAATTATCAGCAGGTCTATATCGGAGTTGTCGAGGTAATCGCCCCGTGCGCGCGAGCCGAACAGGATGACGTCCTCCGCTCCCGTTTCTGCCAGCACGGCACGGCCCACCGCCAGTGCCTTGCGGTCGAACGGGGCGACATCAGGGGACGCCCCTGGTTGTCCGTTCCGCGCTTTAAGCCCGCTGACCTTCCGCGTGCTCAACGTCCGATTCCTTCTCTGTCCGAAACTCGTTTACAGGTTCTCGGTGGCAGGCGGGCCCTGCGGCTGGCGTGCGCCTGCCAGCAGGTCGGCGCCACCGCGTTCAGCCACGGCCAGGTAGGCGTCGCCAGCCAGCTGCTTCGGGTCGTGCTTCAGGCCGTCCACCTTGGCGGTGAAAACGCGGGAGCCCTCGGGGTTGCTGATATACACGGTCATCAGCAGTTCGTGGCCCATGCAGCGGGCGTAGGCGCCCACGGGAAGCGAGCATCCGCCGCCGAGAGTCTCGAGGAAGGCCCGTTCGGCGGTCACTTCGAATCGCGTCGCCGGGTGGTCTATGCGCTGAAGAATGTCCAGCATCCGGCGGTCGTCGGCCCGCACCTCCACCGCCAGCGCGCCCTGTCCTGGCGGCGGCACGAACCGCTGCGGAGAGAGGTAGTCGGCCACCTGGTCCTCCATGCCCAGGCGTGAGAGTCCGGCGGCAGCCAGCACCGCCCCGTCGGCCTCCCCGCCCTCGGCCTTGCGCAGCCGTGTTTCCACGTTGCCGCGTATGGGCACAACCTCTACGCCCGGGGCATAGCGGCGCAACTGTGCTGCCCGGCGCGGGCTGCTGGTTCCGATGCGCGCCCCTTGGGGAAGCTCGTCCAGTGGGCACTCCCAGCGGTTTACCAGCGCGTCGCGAGGATCACGGCGTTTCAGCACCGCTCCCAGGGTCAGCCCCTCAGGGAGCTTGGTGGGCAAGTCCTTGAGACTGTGGATTGCCATGTCCAGCTCACCGGACAGCAGCCGCTCCTCGATCTGGCTCACGAACACTCCCAGGCCCATTCCAGCCAGCGGTGCGGTCTGGTTGGCGTCGCCGCTGGTGCGTACGATGACGACCTCGTACTCCAGGTCCGGATGGTGGGCCTTGAGCTGCGAGATGGCCTCATCGTCCTGGATCAGCGCCAAGGGGCTGCCCCGGCTGCCGACGCGCAGCGGGCGGGTTAGGGTCATGATGTTGACCCGCCATTTGACTGAATCTGCAGCACCCGGCATCCTCCTGGGACACAGGTCGTTACGTCGTCGCAGAGGCCGCGCCCGTCGTCGGCTGTCAGCCCGGTCAGCAGCACCTCGACTGCGCCGGCGTCCTGGCCTCCCTGCGCCATTGCCAGCAATTCGGGGGTGATGCAACACTGCCAGCGCTGTGGATCAATGCTGGACAGCAGCCCCACTTCCCGCAGATGCGACCGGGCCACCGCCATGATGCTGGACAGGTCGGCCCAGGCCAAATCCCTTGAGTTCTGCAGCGACTCGCGCAATTTGCGGGCCAGGGCCGGGGAAACGCCGCCGGTGGAAATGGCCAGGGTCACTGGTCCGCGCTGGACGATGGAAGGGGCGATGAAGCTACAGTTCGGCGGGTCGTCCACGGCATTGAGCATGACGCCCCATTCTTCCGCCTCCTCGAATATCCGCCGGTTGACCTCTCGCACGTTGGTTGCCGCTATGGCGATGAAGGCGCCCTCCAGATCGCCGGGCCGGTACTCCCGCTGTTCCCACCGGACAGTGCCGTCCGACACGAACTGGCGGATGCCGGGCGTGGCGTCGGGGCTCACGACGCAGATATCCGCGCCGGAGTCCAGTAGCCGGCCGATCTTGCCCTCGGCCACGGTCCCACCGCCGATGATGACGCAGCGGCGGCCGCGCAGATTCAGATACACAGGGTAATAGGCGGTCATTTGATTATTGTTTCCCCTATGGTCATGGGTCCTTGTACCGTCATTACCGCGGAAGCGGGGATCCACGACGTACTGGCCTCCCCAAGCCCCCTTGGCGTTACCATATAGTTTCTTGCCCCGTCGGAAATGACGGATGGCACTCCAGGCCTCGCAAAAACAGGTAAAAGGCCATTTCCATTGGCAGTGGCGAGTGTGGGGTCGCAGGCAGGACCCTAGTCGGATGTCGCCAGCGGAGCCATCTCCTCGAATTCCGCGTCGTCCAGTTCCGTTAATTCCAGGTCGGTCAGGGACTCCGATGCAAGGTATTCATCGTAGTCGGGAACGAAGTAGCGCACCCGGGTCTTCTTATATTCCCTCGTGCTGTACAGGGCCAGCCGGTCGGTGATGCCAGTGGCCTCGGAGATCTCCTGGCTGTACTGCTCGCACCCTTCCGGCGTGGTGGCGTGCACCATGGTGAAGTGGGTGTAGGGCCAGTCCGGGAAGGTGGGCCGCTCGTAGCAGTGGGTCACAGCCTGGTGGCCCGCCATGATCAATCCGACCTCCTCTGAGCGTTCCGGCGGCACCTTCCAGACGATCATGGCGTTGGAACGGAACCCGGAGCGGCGGTGGTGGAGCACCGCGCTGTAACGCCGCATGATTCGTCGCTCCTGGAAGTTCTCGGCCTGCGCAAACAGCTCCGCCGTGGTGATGCCAAGGCGTTCGGCAACGGGGTCAAAGGGGCGGGAGACCAGCGGCAGGTCCTCCTGCATCTGGCGGATGGCCTCCTTCTCCCACTCGCTGACCGGCTGTGGCTTGTTCCAGCTGTCGGCCCCGGCCTTGTCGAACCCGTCGGGGTTGAAGTTGTAGGACGATCCCTGCTGGTTCACCATGTCGAAGTTCACGCCGATCTTGAAGAAGCGGATGGTCGGCATGATGCGCGATTCCGTCGCTCCGGTCTTGCGGCCCATGTGGTTCGCCGTTGCCTCGAGGTCGTGCTCCGGCGGCACCGCGAGGGTGAACCACAGGTTGTAATAGGATCCCTCCCGGGCGTAGTTGTGGCTGACGCCGGGATGGCGGTTGATCTCCATGGCCGCGCGGTGCAGCTTCTCGGGCTCGTAGGCCATCGCCACCAGGGTGGTCCTGTAGCCCAGCCGCCGGGTGTCAAAAATGGCGCTGATCTGACGCAGCACGTTCTGCCGCTTCAGCTCGGTGAGCCGCGACAGCACGTCCTCCTCCGTGGTCTCCAACTGTTGCGCCAGGTCCAGGAATGGCTGCTCCACCATGGGGAACGGGCCCTGGATCAGGTTGAGCAACTTGCGATCGAACATATCCATAGTCATATCCTCGTGCGTCTTACTCGCCTGGGCCTGTAGTCGCGTCCTCTCATTGGGAGAGGCAGGCTGGTCACTGAGAGAGCCATTGTCCGCGGCGCTGGTAGGAGGAGCAAACTCCGGCCAGCACCTTGTCTGAGGTCTCCAGGATGCTGGACCAGGAGGCAGTATCCGCGCTGTCCAGCACCATGGTGCGGAAGAAAACGAATGCCTCGACGGTGTCGGTGAGAGCCACGTTGCGCTCCAGCATCTCCGTGCCGTACTCCTGGCCGAGCACTCGCGCCTCGGCCAGCAGTTCCAGCCTGCGGCGGCGCGGCCCCGGCTCCTGCATCAGCAGAGAGAGCAAATGCCGCCCGAAAAGGCGCATCCGGTCGTGTCCTTCCGGCTCAACGGCCTGGAACCATGGCTGCTGGGTAACGCTGTCCTGGCTGAGGCGGCGGCGGATGCGTCGCAGGGCCGGGGCCTCCCTCGAGTCGTGCCCCGCCGGTTCCTGAGTGGGCCTGGGCGCATGGGTCAGCGACTCCACATCCTCGCGCAGAAAGCGGCGGTGGCCGCCCGGCGTCCGGTACACGCGGAGGTGTCCGGCGTCGGCCCACTGGCGCAGGGTTGTGTCGCTGACGTCTAACAGGCTGCGGGCAACCCTCAGCGAGAGCCAATCGCTTTCTGACGGACCGTGGCCATTGGAGAATTCCTGATTAGCCAAGTGGAAACGCTCCAAAAACCTGCAAAAATCTGTAAGAACCTGAATTTGGAGTAAACAGCGCAAATGAGAGATTAGCATACCGGCGTTTTGCGGTCAATTGGTACAGCAATCAGGTACCGTCCCTCTTTGAAATTGACATTTGTTGAGTGCCGTAGCCAAGAAATTCAAAACCGTTATTCTGGCGAAAGCCGGAATCCAGAGCCCCCGTTAAAACGCCCTGGGTCTACATCATCGCCAGCAAGCAGAACGGCACTCTTTGCGGAGGGGCGGGATGACGGACGGGGGCAGGAATGACGGAGTAGCGGGAAAGACGGCGTATAGATGAGAATGACGGATGATGTTAATTTCAAAGAGGGACAGTACCCGCAATCAGGGCAATCGCGCTTTAATCAAACCAGCGAAGCTGGTGCCCGTCATTCCCTTGAAAGCTGGAATCCAGGGTTACCGGGGTGCGCCCAAGACGATTGCAAAGTGACGCCGCCTATTGGTTTCTGCACATCCTGAGCTTGTCGAACGATGCCCGTTCAAGACACGGGTGGTCCGACAGGCTCACCATGAGCGAATCGAAAAAGACTTTGCAATCGACCTGTGGGTACGCCCACATTCCTGACGGTGATGGACTATTGTTTCCCGCTTTCGCGGGGACGACGAGTCCTCGAGGCGCAGAGCTTCAAAGGGCGATTGCCCTGATGGGCAGTTCCTTGAAGACATCGGGGGCGGATAGCTGTCCGCCCCTGCGTAGTCCCTCGGTCTGTGAACATCCGGCGATGCTACCCTGGGATGTCGTCGTAGTAGTGCTCCTCGGAGATGACCCGTCCTTGGCGGAACTGCTCGACCTGCTCCTCGCTGTACCCCAAGATCCCGGACAGCACCTCCTCGTTGTGCTCCCCAACCTGCGGCGTCGTACCGATATTCACCGGCGTCCGCGAGAAATGCCAGTAGTCCCCGGACACCGCTATCTCCCCTGCCAGAAAGTCCGGCACCTCCACCATCGCCCGCCGCTCCCACGGGTGCGGGTCCTCCGCCGCCTGCGGTATCGTGTTTACCGGCGCCGCCACCACGTCGTGCTCCGTGAAGTGCGCGATCGCCTGCTCCATGGTCCTCTCCGCCAACAGCTCCCGGATCGCCTGGTTCACCAACTCCGCGTTGTTCAGCCTCTCGTGCCTCGTGTTGAAGCGCGGGTCCTCCAGCCAGTCGGGTTTGCCCAGCGCGTTGCACACCCGGTGCCAGTGGTGCTGGTCCCCGGCCGATATCAGCACCCAGCCCTCCCGGCAGGGGTAGATGCCCGACGGCGGCGCCGTGCTCTCGCCGCGCTTGGGCGCTATCTTGGTCCCGTGGTAGGCCGTTATGGGTATCTCGGTCATCGAATAGCCCGTGTCCGCCAGGCAGACGTCCATGCTCTGCCCCTCGCCCGAGACCTCCCGCTCGTGCAGCGCCGCCAGCGTGCCTATCGCCGCGTGCAGCGCCGTGATCCGGTCGATGATCGGCACGCCAGTCCGGATCGGCGGCATCCCCTCCTCGCCGGTCACCATGGTTATCCCTGACATGGTCTGGCCGATGGGGTCGTAGCCGATGTTGTCCCGGTAGGGCCCGAACTGCCCGTAGGCCGAGACGTTGACCATGATGATGCGGGGATTGAGCTCCTTAAGCGTCTCGTAGCCGAAACCCATCCTCTCGATGGTGCCCGGCCGGAAGTTCTGCACCACCACGTCCGAGACCTTGACCAGCTCCCTGAGCACCTCCTTGCCCTCCTCCTTGCGCAGGTCGATGGAGAGGGACTTCTTGCCCGAGTTGTACTGCACCCAGTAGGAGGACTGCTTCCTGACCCAAGGGCCGTGGTAGCGGGTCTCCTCACCGCCCAGCCGCTCCACCTTGATCACCTCGGCGCCCATGCGGGCCAGGACCTGGGCGCAGCGGGGCCCGGCTTGGTGGCGGCCCAGGTCGATCACTCTGACGTTCTCCAAGGGATGGTTAAGACCTGCCATTGCCCTCTCCTCTCCCGGCGCTCGCCCCGGGAATGCTCTCGCCTTTCCGGCATTCTACGGCCCAGCAACACTATCGGCAAGGAACGGGGCTTCCCGCAGGCCCCCTCCATGCCCTCTCCACCTTGGAGGGCGAGGGGATAGGGCCAAAGTCCTACTCCGCGATCGGGTCCGTTTCCGGCGCGATCATTGACTCGGGGGCGGGCTGGAAAAGCCAAACCTCGGTACTGCCCGGCAGATTCTCTGGGGAAAAACCGGCGTGGTGCGAATCGAGGCGGCGCACCGTCTGTCGGCCTTGCAGCCAGCCCTCGGGCGGCAGCAGGTCGTTGCCCGAGGCGGACAGTCCGGGGATGAAGTAGTGCATGGGGATCACAACGCGCGGTTCCAGCCGCTCTACCAGCCCGTCCACCTCGTCGTAGGTCAGCAGGTGGACGGAGTCATCCACCGTCACCATCAGCACGTCCACCTCGCCGACAGCACGCGCGACCTCCGGCGGCCAGTCGGCGCGGTTGTCGCCGATGTGCAGGAAACTCACCCCGTCAACCTCCAGCCGGAACATCACGTTGGGGAAATCGCTCAGCCGCGACGGGCCGGAGTGAAAATCACCGATGCCCCGGATCTTCAGGTCGCCCGCGCTGAAATCCCCGGGCATCCGCAACACCGAGGCGGCCTCGGGCAAGCGGTCGGCGGCGTCGTGGTCGAAGTGGGCGTGGCTGATCAGCCCAAGGTCGCAGTGCACGTCAGGAAAGAGGCGTGAGAACCAGTACCGGCCAGCCCGGTTGCGGTACGGATCGGCCATCACGGTAACGCCGCCGGGCGTCTCCCACCGGAAGGCGCAATGTCCGAAGTAGGTCAGCTCCATCCTGTTGTCCTTTTTCCGGTTGGCGGTCGAATTTCGCCGGTTCAAAGGGAAGGGCGCACAGCTGTGCGCCCCCCCATGTTAGCCGGAATTGTCGGCGGCTTTATATGTTTTTAAACAGGCGAGGCCGAGGTTCCGCCCGAACTCACTCCCTGAGCAACTGGCGGGCGATGGTCTGGCGCTGGATCTCCGAGGTGCCCTCGTAGATGGTCAGGGCGCGGACCTCACGGTATAGGCGCTCCACCCGGTTACCCTTCTCCAGCCCGGCGCCGCCGTGAATTTGCACCGCCTCGTTGACGATGCGGGAGGCGGCTTCGGTGGCGAACAGCTTGGCGAAGGAGGCCTCCTTGATGATGGTCTCCCGCCCCGAGTCCTTGAGCCAGGCCGCTCTGTGGGCCAGCAGGCGAGCGGCGTCCAGCGAGACGGCCATATCGGCCAGCTTGAACTGGGTGGCCTGGAAATCGCTGAGCTGCTGTCCGAACATGCTGCGATTCTTGGCGTAGTCCAGGGCGGCCTCAAAGGCGGCCAGGCCCATACCGATGGCTGCGGCGGCAACGGTGGTGCGGAAGGTGTCAAGGGTGCCCAGGGCCAGCCGCAGCCCCTGGCCCCGCTCACCGATGAGGTTGCCCTGCGGGATGCGGCAGTCCTGGAAGGCCGGCTCGCCGATGGGGTGGGGCGCCATCAGCTCCAACCGCTGCGAGTCGTCGAAGCCCGGCGTCCCTCGCTGCACGATGAAGGCCGACAAGCTGCGGCTGCCCTGGCCGGGGTCGGTCTTGGCAAAGACGGTGTAGGTGGACGCGTCGCCGGCCTGGCTGATGAACTTCTTGCGCCCGTTCAGAACCCAGTCGTCGCCGTCGGGCACGGCCCCGGTGGTCATGCTGATGACGTCGGAACCGGCGTGGGGTTCGGTGAGGGCGAAGGCAGCAATGGACTCGCCGCGGGCCAAGGGCGGCAAATAGCGGGACTTCTGCTCGTGGGTGCCGCCGAGAGTGATTGGGTAGCTGCCCAGCCCCTGCATGATGAAGTTGGTGTCGGCCTGCGCTGAGACCCGGGCCAGCTCCTCGCGGATGATGCACAGGTTCATCACCCGGACGCCGAAGCCGCCATACTCCTCAGGCACAGTGTAGCGGAGCAAATCCGACTCGGCCAAGATGGCCATTAGCCCTTGGTGCACGCGCGACGATTCGTCTGCCTCCCCGGCGATGGGCGCGATCCGCTCCTCGGCCAGCCGCCGGGTGCTGTCCTTCAGGGCCTGCTGCACGGGACTAAACGCGAAGTCCATGGGGCGCTCCTTCTCAAGACTAGGGCCGGGGAATCTCCAAATCCCTGCAGATCTTGCGAGCAACAACGTCCTGAATTTCAGAATGTCTAGGCATAGCAGTCTGAAGATTCCTCACGAAATTGCCCCAGATGGAATGTCTCCCGCCATCCCCGATGAATACACAGCCATGCTCCTGCAGGTGGGCTAACTATCTCCGTCGCCTCACAGATGTACGCTGACCACCTCGTAATCGCCCTCCGCCGTCTCGATAGCGTACACGCAATTTAGGTCAAGGATATCCACCAACGCTTCTCTCAAGTTTTCCAACAACTCCCCCTTGGTTTCTCCTTGGGCATTCACGCCCCGAACCTCTTGAATCCAGCCTATCCACCAACCATCAGCCTTCTTGATCACCGCGGTATACGAAGAATTCATTTCGCAAACTCCTTTGCGATTGCATCCTCTTTAGTTTACAACCCCAGGCGGCGCACCAGCTCTTCGGCTGTTATGATCGCGCCGGTCAGGCCTCGGGCGTCCTGGGCGGCGAGGTAGACGGCGGCCTTGGCCATGTCCTCCGGCGTGGCCCAGGTGGAGAAGTCGGCGTCCGGGCGCTGGACGCGGAACCCCTCGGTGGCCACGGGGCGCAGCGGCTTCAGGGCGTTGACCGCGATGTTGTGCGGGCCCAGTTCGGCGGCCAGGCCCCAGGTGAACCGCTCCAGTGCCGCCTTGGATGCGCCGTAGGCCTGTCCGACCAGCGCGATGCCAGCGTCGTGGTCCTCGCCGAGAGTGGACGAGAAGATGTTGGTGGCGGCGTGGGACGACACGTTGATGATACTGCCTCCGCCCTGCTCGATCATGACAGGCACGGCGGCCTGGCAGGCGATGAACGGGGCCCGCAGGTTGATGGCCATGTTCAGGTCCCACTCCCGCAGCGTCATCTGCAGGAAGGGAGCGTAGCTGCCGATGCCCGCGTTGTTGATCAGCACGTCGACGGCGCCAAACTCGTCGAGAGTCCGGTTCACCATGTCGCGGATGCTGTCCTCCTCGCGGACGTTGCAGGCCACCGCCAGCGCGCGCCCGCCGACGGTCTCGATTTCGGAGACGGTGTCGTGGATGGTTCCGGGCAGATTGGCCCTCGGCTCGGCGGTACGCGCGGCCACCACCACCGAGGCCCCCGCCCCCGCCAGACCCAGCGCCATGGCCTTGCCGATCCCCCGGCTGGCCCCGGTCACTATGGCTATCTTTCCCTCAAGCGATGCTTCAACCATTGAACATTCCACGCCTTTACGAACTGCTTTGAAATTCTGTCAGATGGCGATGCCCAGGTAAAGCCCCTCCAGCTTGACAAACCCCAAGGCAAACTCGATTATCGAGGGCGCATCAGAATATTGGAACAAGGTTCAGGAGGCGGCAATGACCACGCTGGTATTGGGCGGCACCGGATTCATCGGCCGGCGGGCCGTGCGCCGGATGGCCGAGCGCGGAGAGCGGGTGGCGGTGATGGACATCAACCCGAACGCGGTGTCCTTCGGCGAGTTCGGCGACCTGGTGTCTGTGATGCGCGGCGACATCACCGAGTTCGAGGATGTGGTCAAGGCGGTGCTGGCCTCCAAGCCCGACCGCATCATGAACTTGGCCTACCTGCTGGGCAGCGGCGACGACACGCCCCACTTCACCATGAAGCTGAATGTGCTGGGCATGGACAACTGCTTCGAGGCGGCCCGGGTCTGCGGCGTCGACCGGGTGGTCTACGCCAGCTCGGTTGCCGTCAGCGGTCAGCAGAGCGCCTTCGGGGACAGGCTGGTCAACGAGGACGACCCGATGCACGGCACCAGCCAGTACGCCATGCACAAGCGGTTCAACGAGTTCCAAGCCCAGCAGTTCAGCAGCGTTTACGGCATGAGCATAACCGGCATCCGCCCGGCCAACGTCACCGGCCCCGACAAGGTGCGCGGCTCCACCGACCACGTGATGTGCGTTACACTGCCCGCCTCCGGGGAGCCAGTGCGTTTCCCCAAGAGCGACTTCATGCGCCTGCCGGTCCACGTGGAGGACGTGGCCGAGGCATTTGTGCGGGTTACTCTCGCCGACTCCTGCCGCCACACGGTCTACAACACGGGCGGAATCCCGATCAGCATGGGGGACCTGGCTGACATCGTGCGCGGCTTCCTGCCCGACGCGGACATATCGTTCGACTCCGGCGGCGGGAAAGAGGAATCGGGCAACTACCTGGTGGATAACAGCCGCCTGCTGGGCGAGTTCGAGCTGGAATATCCGCCGCTGGAGTCGAGAGTCCGCGACATCATCAACGATGTCCGCCGTGACAACGGCCAGCCGCCGGTGTAGTTGAACGCGGCTACCATGACTTCCTCGACTTCCTGGGATTCCGGGCGGTTTCTGCTTCCCATTTTCCTTCTTGCGGCACTGCTACTGGTGGCGGGGATTTTCGTCGGCACGGCATCGGCCAACGGGTCGGTGCGGCTGGTGGTGATCGACGAGGTGGCGGGCCCTTACCTGCTGCGTGTGGGCGTGCTGCCCGGCGACCCCATCGCCGGGCCGTTGCACGTCAGCATCCTGATCCTGGACTCCGAGACACGGGATGCCGTCGAGGATGCCACCGTGCGTGTCTTGGTGGCAGGGGCAGGCACACCCGATGGGACTGACGCGGTCAACTCTCCGCAGAATCCCGAGCTGTATGAGGGCAACCTGTGGCTGGATGCCTTGGGCGACTGGGAGGTAACGCTGAACATCGACAGTCCCGCAGGGCCTGCCACTCACACGTTCAATGTCCGTGCCAGGAGCGAGAGCGGATTCAACCTGATGTTCGTCATCGCGGCGGTGGCGGCGGTACTGGTGGTGGGTTCACTGGTCTGGTCGCAACTGCAGAGGCGGCGCAGGCTGTCGAGGGGAAGGCGGTAGGTGGATGACACTTGCATTGCCTGCCAAGTTTAGCAGGGTCAACGGTACACTTGGTCGCGTCTTCCCACGCTGACCACCAACACACTCAGAACCTCATCCTGGATGTCGCAGACGACGCGGTAATCGCCTACGCGGTAGCGGCAGTGGCCGACAAATGCTGCGCTCAAGGCCCGGCCTCTTTGCCGTGGATCGTCCAGTGCGGCGATACCGTCCATATAAGCAGTGATACGCCGGGCGGTCTGCCGGTCGAGCCGCCGTAGCTGTGACTTGGCTACACGGTTGTACTCAACAGTTCAGGCCAAGTACAGCCTTTATTTCCTCCGATGAGTAGACCCGCTCTTCTCCCCGGCGTATACGCTCTACAGCTGTGTGGGCCACGTAGCAGTCTTCAATATCTTGAATTACCCGCTCGACAATATCGCGCAGGAAATCATCCTTGCTGCATCCGGCTTGCGCAAGCAGATAATCAAGACGCTCCTCGATTTCCGGCGGCAACTCGATTGACATTGACATGGCGCGCCCCCGCTGTTGCGAGTGATTTCACATAATTGAATTTTAGGATTTGGTTGAGAATTCGAGAGGCTTGCGACTTAGTTTTTCGCAAGCCTCTGGATTGTACACTGATTTTCACAGTGAATTTAAAGAATTATTCACGTGAACACTACGTGCTTTATCTGGGCCAACAACCGTGAACCGACTGCGGCCCAATTCGTAGGCACCACCTCTGCGCTCCCTGACTTCACCAGGGTCAGAAATCCGAATCTCAAGACCATTCGCCAATGGCTTAATTTCAAGATTGTTAGAGAGAATGGCTCTTTTCGGAATTCTAAAAACTCTCTTGGAAATCAGCTTTTTTTCGACATTCACTACTTCACGGTCTGTCACTATTAATATAGAACGCAACAATAAAGGCAATACAGGCAAGTGTAAAATTGAGGCAATAAACCCCATTTTAGATCGCTCTTATCCCATCCAAGCTTGAATATCCTGGGGACTGATTTGAGTGGCATTCCAAACCCACTCCGGTAAATCCGCTGTATTGCTTGCCATCCTGTTACTCCCTGCATCCAAACTGGTTGGCGAAGGCCCCGGCTGAATCAGCCGGGGCCTTCGGATTTTGATATTGGTAGCGGGGGTTGGACTCGAACCAACGACCTTCGGGTTATGAGCCCGACGAGCTGCCACTGCTCCACCCCGCGATGATGCGAGAGGATACGCTGACCTGAGAGATTGCCTGGGATCCTGCGTTGCTTCGGAATGGTTTGAAGTTCATTGCGTGGGTCAAGCCTCTCGACTGGTTAGTACCGGTTTGCTGAAGTTGTTACCAACCTTACACATCCGGCCTATCAAGCAGATAGTCTCTCTGCAGTCTTACCCCCTAACTCAATAGGGGAGGGAGGCCTCATCTTGGGGGTAGCTTCGCGCTTAGATGCCTTCAGCGCTTATCAATACCAGACATGGCTACCCGGCGCTGCTCCTGGCGGAACAACCGGAACACCATAGGTCTGTCCCTTCCGGTCCTCTCGTACTAGGAAGAGGTTCCCTCAAGCCTCCTGCGCCTGCGGCGGATAGAGACCGAACTGTCTCACGACGTTCTGAACCCAACTCACGTACCCCTTTAACCGGCGAACAGCCGGACCCTTGGGACCGCCTTCAGCCCCAGGATGGGACGAGCCGACATCGAGGTGCCAAACCTCGCCGTCGATGTGAACTCTTGGGCGAGATAAGCCTGTTATCCCCGGGGTAGCTTTTATCCGATAAGCCACGGCCCTTCCACACGGTGCCGTAGGATCACTTTGCCCGACTTTCGTCCCTGCTCGACTTGTAGGTCTTACAGTCAAGCCCCCTTATGCCAATGCGTTCTATGGACGATTTCCATCCGTCCTGAGGGGACCTTTGGGCGCCTCCGTTACCTTTTAGGAGGCAACCGCCCCAGTTAAACTGCCCACCAGGCATTGTCCCCGCAATGCAGGTTAGAACCAAAAACTGACAAGGGTGGTATTTCAACGTTGGCTCCACCCCGACTGGCGTCGGGGCTTCTCAGCCTCCCACCTATCCTACACATGACAGCTCCCAGCCCAATACCAGGCTGCAGTAAAGCTCCACGGGGTCTTTTTGTCCTGCCGCAGGTCGCCCGCGTCTTCACGGGCACCGTAATTTCACCGAGCCCTCCGTCGAGACAATGGCCAAGTCGTTCAACCATTCATGCGGGTCGGAACTTACCCGACAAGGGACTTCGCTACCTTAGGACCGTTAGAGTTACGGCCGCCGTTCACCGGGGCTTCAGTTCGCAGCTTGCACCGCTCCCCTTAACCTTCCGGCACTGGGCAGGCGTCAGCCTGTATACGTAGGGTTTCCCCTTAGCACAGACCTGTGTTTTTGTTAAACAGTCGCCCGGCCTTCTTATCTGCGCCCCCAGAGCGCTCCACCAGCTAGTGGCTTCACCCCCCGGGGGGCCCTTTCTCCCAAAGTTACAGGGCTCTTTTGTCTAGTTCCTTAACGGAGGTTATCTCGAACGCCTCGGGACTTTTATCCCAGCCCACCAGTGGCGGTTTGCGGTACGGTCGCCACAGTTCCATAACCACGAAGCTTTTCTGGTCGGTTTGGCTTCAACAGGATTTCGTAACCCTTAGGTCCGATCTCCTCAACCCTCAGCTTTGCGCCGGAGTGGATTTGCCTGCCCCGGCTCGCCTACGGAAAAGGACACACCATGTCCAATGGGCATGCCCTGCCTAGCCTCCCGCATCCCTCCTTGGTTTTAAAGCGAAAAAATGGCGGTGCAGGAATATTAACCTGCTGTCCATCGCCTTCGGCGCTTGCCTACGGCTTAGGACCGACTAACCCTACGCCGATAAACGTTGCGTAGGAAACCTTGGGCTTTCGGCGTCAGGGATTTTCACCCTGATTTACGCTACTCATTCCGGGATTCTCACTTCCCCGCGCTCCAGCAAGCCTCACGACTCACCTTCAACGCCCGAGGAACGCTCCCCTACCACGCCCAGGACGTCTCCAAAGACTCCAGAGCGGCCATCACCGGCTCGCCTTGCGGCTTTCCGGTTCCGGCTGGTCCATTGTCCTTGAATCCTGAACATCCACGGCTTCGGCGGCAGACTTAAGCCCCGTTACATTTTCGGCGCCGGACCCCTCGACCAGTGAGCTATTACGCACTCTTTAAAGGGTGGCTGCTTCTAAGCCAACCTCCTGGTTGTCTGGGGAACCCAACTTCCTTTCCCACTTAGTCTGCACTTGGGGGCCTTAGCCGGTGGTCTGGGCTGTTTCCCTTTCGACAATCGCACTTATCTGTGACTGTCTCACTCCCGGGCATCGGATAAACGGCATTGGTGGTTTGATTGGGTTTGGTAAGCTCACGCCCCCTAGCCCATTCAGTGCCCTACCTCCGTCCACCTAACCCGAGGCTGCACCTAAATGCATTTCGGGGAGAACCAGCTATCTCCGGGTTCGGTTGGCATTTCACCTCTACCCACAGCTCATCCCAAGCTTTTGTACTAGCCACGAGTTCGGTCCTCCAGTCCGTGTTATCGAACCTTCAACCTGGCCATGGGTAGCTCACCCGGTTTCGGGTCTAATACATGGAACTAATCGCCCTATTCAGACTCGCTTTCGCTGCGGCTCCGGAACTACAGTTCCTTAACCTCGCTCCATACATTAAGTCCCCGGATCATTCTTCAATAGGCACGCCGCCACCCCGACGAATCGGGGCTACGACCTTCTGTAAGCTTACGGTTTCAGATCTATTTCACTCCCCGCTAGGGGTTCTTTTCACCTTTCCCTCACGGTACTGGTACGCTATCGGTGACCAAGGGTATTTAGCCTTGGAGGGTGGTCCCCCCGGATTCCCACAAGGTTTCCCGTGCCCCGTGGTACTCAGGTAACGCGCCGGGAGTCCGGTCTCTTTCGCCTACGGGGCTTTCACCCTCTATGGCGGTCCTTCCCAGGTGCCTTCGACTAGAGACAGGATTTGTAACTCCCCCGGACCTTGTGAGGCGGTCCCAGGCGGTCCCTACAACCCCGATGCGACATAGGCCCTCACGCCGTTAGGTCGCACCGGTTTGGGCTGTTCCCCGTTCGTTCGCCACTACTAGGGGAATCTCGGTTGATTTATTTTCCTCGGGGTACTTAGATGTTTCAGTTCCCCCACTTACCTCCCGATAAATCGGGTTGGCCGACTCAACACCGGCCAAGGTTTCCCCATTCGGGTATCCCCGGCTATGCCCGCTAGACGGCTCACCGAGGCTTAACGCAGCCTTGCCGCGCCCTTCATCGGCCCTTGGTCCCAAGGCATCCACCGTAAGCTCTTAATAACTTGACCCACGCAAGGAACTTCAAACCTTCCGGGTGCATCGGCCAGGGTGGCCGCGCCCCGGAGTATTTTGCGCCCGGCACGATACGGTAACGTCCGGACACACCTGAAGTATTAGCAGGATTTTTTCAGGTCGCGTATTCTCTTTTTAAGGTGCGGGCAAGAAAAAACGGTCCGGGCTCACCCCAAACCGCCGTTCAGGTATCCCTTAGAGGGTTGTTGCCTATGTCAGGCGATCGTTACCATCAATCTGGATGCCTCACCTCTTGCAAGCAGGAATTATAGACAGCCCGTCCAGTCTCGTCAAGGGGCATTTCGTCCCATTTCGCGAATTGCCGCCCAGCGTGGCCTGGGACCGGGCATTCGCGTCCAGAATTCCGAAGGCCCCGTAACCGCCATTCGCCATTCCCGCGAGGGCGCCAATCCACGCTGCCTCGATTCGATATGATCAGATTGAACTTGAGGCCCCTGGATTCCCACGAAAGCGGGAACGACGGGACCCGGCCGGCGATATGGTGATTCCCGGGCGCGCCCTCTAACGCTGGAAAACAACGCTAGAAAACAACGCTAGAAAACCCGGAAGGACGGCTCTTGGCCCAGCAGCAACTGCCCGCCGTCGGCCATGGTCGTCTGGCGCACGAACGCGTGGGCCGCGACGCTGTGGACGTCGCGGAAGTAGCGGTCCAAGGGCGAGGCCGAGTAGATGGAGCTGGCCCCCGCGGCCGAGTGGGCCCGGTCCACTGCCTGTACCGATGCCGCAACCGCATGGGTGCAGGCCAAGCGCATCCCGGCCCGGAGCTCTCTGGGCAGCTCCTCGCCGGCCATGATCAGCTCCCACGCACGGGTCGTGGTGTCGTACAGGTAGGCGCGGGCCGAGCTGGCCGTTGCCTCGGCGATGCCCAGGTCGGCCTGCTTGTCGAAAGCGCCTGCCACCGGACGCTGGTTCCGGCGGTCCATCTTGCCGCCGAAGAGTTCCACCAGCGAGTCCACCGCTCCTCTGGCGGCGCCCAAGGCAACCGCCGAGAGCATGGGGACGTTGAAGGCAGGGTAGGCGTAGCACCGGCCGGGGAGCAGGGACGGCTCCAGCAGGGAGTGGCGCTTTACGTGGTTATCGGCCACGAACACGCCTTCCATGGTGTAGTCGGTGCTGCCCGTTCCCTGCAGACCGGAGGTGTACCACGTATCGAGGATGACGCATTCGGAAGCCGGGAGATGGAATACCCGCCACTGAGGTATGCCATTTTCGTCCTTGACGGTGCCTTGTTCGTCATGCAGCCAGCTGGCGGTGGGCATCCACGTGGCGTGATGGCAGCCGCTGGCGAAGGGCCACTGCCCGCTGAGCCGCCAGCCGCCCTCGACCCGGACGGCCCGGCCGTGGGGCACCAGCGTCCCGGCGATGACCGTCGGCTGGATTCCACCCGGCCCGACCTCGGCGAAGATCTCCCCCCTCACCTCTTCCGGCACCATACGCACCGCCCAGAAGGAGGCAGCGGCGAGGATCATGGTCACCCAGCCCACCGAGGGGCTGGCGGTGGACAGCGTCTCGATGACCTTGGCCGCAGTCACCGGGTCGGCGCCAAGGCCGCCGTGTTCAGGCCCGGTCAGCAGGTGGAAGAACCCCGCTGCCGCCAGCTTGTCCGCCAGCCAGCCGGGCACCCGCCGCGCCTCATCGATGCTGTCGGCGGCAGCAAGTATCTCCGGCAGCAGTCCCTCGGCCGTGGCCAGCAGGTCACGGGAGGAATCAACGCCCGAGCGCTGCTTTGTCGTGCTCATTTCTTCCTCCCCCGCGCGTCATTTGGTGTCAATTCCGGCAGGTGTGCCGAACGTTAACCCTGGGAGCCCTCCCCTGGTTCACGGCGGTGCAGTTGTTCCTCCAGTTCCCGCACCCTGGCCTGCGCCGCCTCCAATTCGCTGCGCTGCGCATCAAGGGCATCCTGCACTTCGCGGTAGGCGGCGTGTTCCTCCGTGTCGGTCAGGAGATACTGGCCGGTTTCGCGGTTGTAGGCCAGCAGCATATTTCTGGTGTAACAGAAGCTCAGGCCCAGGATTGCGCTATACCCCCACATCTCACCGTCCGGCTCGGTAATTATCTCGATGGGTTGGTAGACGCCGTTCATCAAGCGGTCTCCGGACAGGGCCTGGCCGTAAAGGTCCCCGCCTGACTTGTCGTAGCACCAGTATTCCTGGACGCCAATTTGTGCGTAGATGCGCCTCTTTCGCCCCGTGTCTTCATCCGCCGTGCTGGGAGATGCCGCTTCCAGCACGAATTCCGGGGGCTTGCCCATTTCCGAGATTACATAGGCGTTTCTCTGGCGGGCGTAACGTATGTCAACGCCGAATGCGATTGCCAGGTCGGCCGTCAGATGCACCCTCAGATCGGACGGGTCGTAGCAGATGGTGCACTCGACGCTGACCAGTGTGCCGTTGGTGCTGCGCTCCACTAAGGTGTCCGACCCGTGGAAATGGCCCCGCAAGGAGTGGCTGATTGCCCTTACATGCTCCTCTTGATACATCACGTCTATGGGAGGCTCCAGGTCGAATGGAAGCGTTACTATACTGGCGTACCAGTCGTCGGAGCGCGAGTCTTCGGAGTGTGGGCTCCTGATGGGACGCAAAGTTGTCATGGCGGAACTCCCTGCCGGGGGCCGGTCTCTGGTCGATGGCCTTCGGCTGTCCGGCGATGTATATGCCTGTATTATAAGCTCCGGCCTTGCTTCTGCTCCGGCCCTGCCTCTATGGACTATGGACCGCAGCTATCGGCCCTTGAAGACTGCCGGACGCTTCTCGAGGAATGCCTGCACCGCCTCCTTGTGGTCCTCGGTCTTGCGCGCCTGGGTCTGGGCCACGTGGGCCAGGTCAAGGGCCTCCTCGAAGTCCAGGTCCATGCTGCGGTGCACCAGGTACTTGATCAACGCGTGCGACTGGGTCGGGCCCTTGGCCAAGCGGGTGGCCAGGTCCATGGCCGCGTCCATCAGCTCTCCGTCGGGCACCACCTTGCTGGCTATGCCCAGCCGGTAGGCCTCGTTGCCGTCGATGCGGTCGCCGGTGTACTGGAGCAGCAGGGTGTTGCTCATGCCGATGAGGCGGGGCAGCTGCCAGCAGGAGCCGTCGCCCGGGATCAGGCCCATCCGGGAGAAGGCCTCGGAGAAGATGGCGCCCTCGGCGGCGATACGGATGTCGCAGGCCAGCGCCACCCCCATGCCGACGCCCATGGCGTGGCCGTTGACCGCGGCGATGGACGGCTTCTGCAGCTTGTGGAGGCGCAGCGGCACCAGCGCGGCGCCGCCGGCATACTCCGCCCGGTCGTCGCGGCTGGCGTAGCGGGATTCCATCTTGCCCCACGGCAGGGGTTCGGGTTCCTCTCCGGCTCCCTCCCGCTCCTGTATGCTCCGGTTGAAGTTCCGAACGTTGGCGCCGGAGCAGAAGGAGGGCTCGGTGCCCGTCATCAGCAGCACCCGGCATTCGGGGTCGTTCTCGAACCGGTCCAGCTCGGCCCGGACCTCCGCCGCCATCTCGGGCCCCAGCGCGTTGCGCGTGGGCGGGTCATGCATGGTCAGAACCAGTACGCCGTCGCGGTTTTCCGTCTTGATGAACTCGTAGGGCATCTGCCGTCTCTCCGTATAACAGTTGGTTTCGATTCCTGAACCGGCGTGCCGTACAGCTCCCAGGCGAGTAAGACGCACCCGGTGGCGCGACGCCGCCCCAGCCCATATAATCGCAGTCACGAAAGGGATACGCCATTGGGCCGCTCCCTCATTTCAGATTAGCACACGCCCCGAGACTCAAACAACAATGCCCCGGCGAGTAAGACGCACCCGGTCCGCCCGAGCGGACTGGCGAAGACGAAAGGAGAGCCGCCATGCAGCACGGAAACATCACCAATCTGCACATCGCCCGCGTGAAGGAAACGCCGTCCGACCCGGTCGCGGAGGCCACCGCGATCACCGGAATGGGCCTGGAGGGGGACCGAAGCTGCCGCCAGGGCAACATGCGCCAGGTGCTGATAATGGACAACGAGACCCTGGGCCAGTTTGGGCTGGCGCCGGGCCAGATCAAGGAGAACATCACCGTGACCGGGCTGGACCTGTCCCAGACCCAGGCCGGCAACGTGGTCTTCATCGGCGACGAGGTGACCATGGAGATCGTCGGCGAGTGCGAGCCCTGCGGCAAGATGGACGCTATTAGCCAAGGCCTGCAGGCTGAGCTGAACCACCGCCGCGGCATGCTCTGCACGGTGATCAACGGCGGCGCCATCAAGGTCGGCGACAACATCCGCGTCGAGCCGTAGGGCAGCGCGATTTCGGTGACCGCACTAGGGAGGGTTGAAGTGTGAAGAGCTACACATTTCAGGTTGAACTGGAGCCGGACGGCGAAGGATGGCACGTCTTCTTCCCGGATTGGGCCAGTATCGGTGCGTCCACCTGGGGACCCTCTCGAGATGAGGCGGTGTACTACCTGTAGGGAAGTCCTCGAAATGATTATCGAGGACTTCCATCAGGAGGGAACACCACCCCCATCTACTGAGGGGGGCGGCCTCGTTGATGGAATACCGGTTTCAATAACCATGTGAGCGAAATCGATTTCAGCCGTCTGCGTTCCTCACCGGCTCGGCGTCGCCATCCTCCATCGCCCCACCGGGTCGACCCTTGAGAAAGGCAAGGCCCCGGACGTTGGTCCGGGGCCTTGTCGTATTCTACTATTTTCGAACTCCCTGCTCGATCCGTTCCATCATGGGTCTCAATTTTCCTTTCGCAACCAGCGGGCTGAGAACGATGACCAGCAGCACGGCGATCCAGCCCAGCTGCCGGGCAGCTTCAAGGAACCGATGTCCGAGCGATCCGTCTATTGCGAAACCTACGGCGGCGCCTTGAAGAATCCCGGTTACAGCTCGTTGTTTAAGGTCGACGTGAAAGTCCCCAAGCTTGCCGGCGACATATCCGAACATCGCCGGAAGGCGCAGCAGGGCGCCCCACAGTGGTACAAGCGAAACTATACCGGGCTGGTCAGGCCAGTTTAGGAGAGAAGCCGCTGCCCCAACCACTATTCCAGAGCACCTGCCGCAAACCCTGATCTTTCCAATTCTGAAAGTATGGTCGTATTGGTCCTCCAAATGATGGGAAAGAACGAATTCCCAACGGGCTCCTCCGGCACTGAAAGACCGTCCGGCCTGATTCTGCTGGGCCATTTATCAATCCGGTCTAGCAGCCTCAAAGTTGCTATCCGACTTACATACAGGACATTCAGCCCTCTTCATGAATAGGTAATAAGCGAGATAAAATAATCCCCCGCAGAACAAAAAGGCAGCCAATTGAACTCTTTTCTGGGAACCACATTCCTGTTGCACAGACGGCACCAGACAGGCATCGCTCCTCCCACTCTTTCAGTTTGGACTGACAGGGCCAATACTGACTCACCACGGTCGATTAGTGTCAATACTCTTGTGAAAGAAAAGAAACCCGCAAGAAAGGCAAGGCCCCGGATTTGCGTCCGGGGCCTTTTTGTGGCTTTGGCAGGTATCTGCCGGGCCAAGAGCGGTGCCTTGGAGTCGCTACTTGACCGCGATGGGACTGCCCGGCGAGCCAGTTCCTCCACTGAAGGGGACGCGAACGAAGATGTAGGCGAATATGTACACTTCGTCGTCGGCCAGCGCGGACAGGTTCAGGTTCTCGTGAATCAGTATCCCGTTCTCGGTGAGCAGGTGCTTATGCACGGCGAAGGCGTCATCAGCGGCTTCGCTGGGCACCACCTCCACTGGCCAGGTATCAGCGCCGACCAGGGTGATGTTCTGGCCGGAAAGCCACTTGCCGACCTCCATGCCTATTCCTGGGGCTCCGCCGTTGTACGTGTCGTCATCCACACCCCAGAGGTCTCCCCATCCGTAGTGGAACAGCACGACGTCGCCATCGGTGATGTCATCCTCAGACATCCCTTGGGCTGCTAGGGCGCCATTGACGTCCTCCATGGTAACGACAGTGCCGGCGTCCAGCATCCCACCCTTGTAGCCGGCGATGTCGATCAGGATTCCCCGGGCAAAGATGGGTTTAATCAATTCCACGCCCAATTCTCGCAGGCCGTAGCCTCCCATTATCTCGTCCTCGGTGAGCCCGTTGTAGAACCTCTCCACGCCGTTGTGGATGTAGCCGACGTGGCCGAGGCCGTCGAACTGGGTTCCGACCTGGCCAAGCTCTCCAACGATGAATTCGTCGTGGTAGACGAGTCCCCCGGGGAAGGGCCCTCCGGTAGGCGCGCCGGGAATGGTGAGCGAATAGGTCCTCTGCCCGAACAGTGGCATCCCGTGCGTGTACGGGCGGCCCAGCTCGTAGATCTCTCCGGTTTCGATCAGGTTGGCGGCCTCCATCACCTTGCTGGCAGTTATCCAGTTGGAAGCCCCGGCTCGATCCTCTGCGCCCCAGCGGGAAGGCCACCAGTCGGCTTCGTCGCCGTCGCCCATGGCCTCGCCGTCGCCCATGGCCTCGCCGTCGCCCATGGCCTCGCCGTCGCCCATGGCCTCGCCGTCGCCCATGGCCTCGCCGTCGCCCATGGCGTCGCCCATGGCGTCACCGTTACCGTCGTCCACGGTCGGCAGGCATTCGTCAATGGAGTTAACCAATCGATCGTCGGCGCATCTGATATTGCCATCCTGCGCCAGCAACATGGGAGTCAGCGACACCACGGCCACCAGTGCGACCAGCAGAGCGAAAAAGCGGAATCTGTCACTCTTGATTCCAGGCATATCAATATCCCCCAGATGATTAAATTTCTCCTCTCAATTCACAGCCATAGATGACAGTTTATACCTGAGAAACCGTCAAATATGAGGACTATTGTCTCGACAGGATTTGCGATTCTAGTTTGTATAGCCATTCTTGTCAATTCACGCTTGTCAATTCACGGCGCAAAACAAAAGGCCGCTCCCCGATTCAGGGAGCGGCCCCATTGGTCACTCCGAGCTGGAAGAGTCTTACGCCCTCGTTGCCAGCAGGGTGCTGCGCACCAGCTCGGCGACGTTGTTGACCTCGGGGATGTCGGACCAGGCCTGCACAGCCCGGTTGACGTCATCGTCCCGGAGCACCAAGGCCACATTCTCCTCGAACTTGGCCCTGATGCTGTCAAAGCCCCACGGGTTCTTCTGGCTGCCGAGAATGTCGGCCCGCCCGGTGGTGTGCTCCAAGACGCGCCCGTCCTTCAGGGTGATCTTCACCTTCAGGCCGTCCTCTGAGTTGGTCAGCAGCTCCTCCGACTTGGCCATCACCCGCAGGCGGACTTTGTCCATGACCTCGCCCATCGCCGGGTCGTCGATCTTCTCCTGGGCGAAGGTGTCGATCTTGACCTCTCCGTCCACCAAGGCGGCGGCCACGTTGTACTTGGCACTGAACTTGCCCTTGAGATCGTCCTCGGGCTCCTGATAGAGCATGACCACCGAATAGTAGGACTGGTCGACCTCGGCGTTGGCCACGTCTTCGACGGTGAAGTCGTTGTCGCGCATCAGGCTGAACAGGCTGTCCAGCATGGCGTGGTTGCCGCCGCAGCAGGGGTACTTCTTGATGATCAGCGCGTCCTGGGTGCGGAATGGCTGCCCCAGGTTGTTGGCCATCTCGTCCAGGTCGTAGATGCCGGGGCCGAGGACGGTGTTGGCGAACCCGAAGGGGTGCTCCACCACCTGGTCGCCGGCAGTCAGCCCGGCTTGGGCCAGCTGGACCGCGGTGATGCCGTCGCGACCGGTGAGGCCGGCGTGCAGCGGCTTGGTCATGGTGCCGAAGTTGTGGATCAGGCCCGAGGCCATGGAGCCTGCGATGCCCAGCGCGGTGACCGTCTGCTCCTCGTCCAGCTCGAGCAGCTTGGCGCAGGCGGCGGCGCAGGCCAGGCGGCCGATGACGGCGGTACTGTGGAACCCCCGGTCCATCTGCTTGTACTTGGTGGTGTGCTGCAGGGCCAGCCCCACCTCGCAGCCGACGACGTAGGCCTCCAGCAGGTCGCGGCCGGTGGCGCCGGTCTGCTCGCCGATGGCCAGCAGTGCAGGGAAGATGGCGACGGTTGGGTGTCCGAAGCCGCCGAAGTCGTCGTAGTCCAGCGCGTGGCCCATGGTGCCGTTGGCCAGGGCGGCATTGGCCAGGGTGGTCTGGCTCCCGCCGGACAGGACGGTGGCCTCGGGCACGGCGCCCTGGTCGCTGACGTACTTCTGGATGATCTGGCCCACCGGCTGCACCGACCCGGCCAGGATCACACCCAGCAGGTCGAAGCAGGACTCGTTGGCGACCCGGATTGCGTCGGGAGGAATGTCTTCGTAGTTGGTGTTGACGACCCAGCGTGCGATGGTCTCGGTAGCGCCCATGGCGTATACCTCCTGTCAGTTCTACAGCGGGAGCCCGCTCTGTTGCGGGCCATTATATCCGCTGGACGAGAGGGGGCAAGCGGCGGGCAGTAAAACGCACAATCACGCGATTGGGCGTTGCGCCAAGTCCAGCGGCGAAGGATCGCGCGATTCAGCCAGCCGTTGACCGGGACGTGATGGCTCGAGGAACGTAACGGAGCCGTAGAAATCGTCAAGGGCAACAAAAACGCCGTTTTGCTCAACCCAGCGGCGCATTCTTTGGTTACATGAGTGGGCCCAGGACAGAATTTCCACCCGCCAGCCTCGACGGTGCATTCGCTCTAGCTCGCTTTGAAATCCCGCGCCCTCGGCATATCCCGCGCCATCTCCGGTCAGCAAGACCACGATTCCCGGATTTCCATTATAGTCCAGCGCATCCTGAAGCATTCGCAGTTGTAACAGGCGATCAGGCATTTCCTGTTCACCGCGCCTTGACTCGCCGCGATCGAACAATTCGACCTTGATGCCGCGGCTTTCCATCCGGTTCCACAACTGCCGCATCTCCGGCGGGACTGAGCCGACGGCAAAGGCATTTTCTACCGGGCGGTCGGCATGGGCCAGGCGCAGCAGGTTGTCGAAGTGGACACGCACCCGGTAACGGGCATCAGGGCCGTTGTTACGTTCCTCGGCCAGCCTTTGAGCCTCTATAAAGATGTTTGAATTGTCCCAATAGATGAAAACCCTGTCCATCGAATAGGCCCTGCCAATTGTTGAAATGGGGTAGTGAAAGCGCTGGATGCTGGGCGCGTAACGAGTCCAGCGCAGCCAGTCGATCTCTATTTTCAGTCTATCATACCGGGAAATTCATACCGGGAAACCTAATTCGTCAGTGTCGCCTGTCCCGCCGGCCTCGTCTTGTGGTTTAATTGGATGGCTATGACTTTGTTGCGACTACTTGGACAGGGCTTCACCATCCTGCGGATGCTGATCAGCGACTTCTACTACCAGTGGGCCATGATCTATGCCCGCTGGGGCCAGCCCACGCGCGCCCTGTGGTACTTCAACCGTGCCGTGACCATGAACCGGAGCGGTTCCAAGGCCTTCTACCATCGCGGGATGTTGTTCCTGGCCATCGGCGCCCCGGAGCGGGCCATCGACGACTTCACCATGGCCATCCGGAACACGCCGTCACATATCAACGCCCGGATCAGCCGCAGCATTGTGTATACTCTCACCGGCAGGCATGAGCGGGCCCAGGAAGATTTGGAGAGCGCCGTGGCCTTGGGCGCTGACCGGGACTACCTGGAGCAGCAAATTTTTGAAACCATGGAAAGGACGGGCAATTAGACCTTCGTTGCCCGGACGGTATTGGAGAGCAGCAGGTTCGGAAAGGCAGCAGGTTCGGAAAGGAGGAAGCAAATGAGCGACTCTGCTGCCAACGGTTGGTACCGCGAAGGCGTAAAGCAACAGAAGTCGGGAAACCTGGAGCAAGCGATTCAAGCCTATACAGAGGCGCTGCGGCTGGATCCGTCGAGGGCCATGGCCTACTGCAATCGCGGCTCCGCCAACCTCCATCTGGATAAGCTGGAACCGGCAATGGCAGACGCCAGAGAGGCCATCCGGATAAATCCTTATTTGGCGTTGGCATACAATTTAAGAGGCAACGTCTACAACTCGATGGGTGAGCATGACTTGGCCGTGCAAGACCTCTCCCGAGCCATCATGACCGCCCAGGCCGGAGAGGGCCGACCAAATTGGGCGCTCCAGTTTATACGGGTTCTAAGGCTCAAACCCCGTGTGGCCGGATACTTGAGCGACAGGGGAACCGCCCACCGGTCGGCAGGGCGGCTTAACGCGGCCATATCCGACTTTACGCAAGCCATTCAAGCGGAAAAACGATTCCCGATTCCTTACAACAACCGGGCCGATGCCTATCTGGCCAGCGGCGCCTTGGACCTGGCCATCAGGGACTTGAACCAGGCCCTCAAGCTGGATCCGGGTTTCGCCGTGGCCTACGTCAACCGGGCCACCGCCAATGCCATGCTGGGACAGCACGACCGAATACAGCGCGACGTCGACGCTGCCGTCAGCCTGGGCATAGACCGCCAGGCTCTTGAGGACATGCTCAAGGAGATCCGTCCCAGGCGCCGCCGAAAGGCGTGAATCCAACAGGAGTTATCCCAGTGACCATAGACGGCCCTACGGTTACTATCATCGGCGCGGTACTGAGCGCCCTCATCGTTGGCGGAATAGCGATGATGCTATGGGGAATTAACACGCTGATCAAAATCAATGACCGGCTGGCAAGACTGGAGGCCGGCCAAAACACCCTGGAGGCTGGCCAGAGATCGCTGGAGGTCGGCCAAAACACCCTGGAGGCCGGCCAGAGATCGCTGGAGGCCGGCCAAAACACGCTGGAAGCCAGCCTGAATACGTTGGAAGTCGGCCAGAAATCGCTGGAAGCCAGCCTGAATACATTGGAAGCCGGCCAGAAATCGCTGGAAACCGTCTTGGAAGAAATCCGGCGGCGATTGGATTACCTGCCAGTATAGGCTCCCATCGCCTGTAACGGATCGAAATTCAAGAACAGGTACAGGAGATGTGCCCTCATGCCTGGAATGGCAATAAACGCAGCGCGCCTCAACCAGACCCTCCACCAGCTGGGCAAGTTCGGCGAGACCCCGGAGGGCATGGACCGCCTGGCTTTCTCGCCTGCCGACGTGGCCAGCCGCGAGTACACCATGGACCTAATGCGCGAAGCGGGACTTGAGACGCGCATCGATGCCGCGGGAAATATCATTGGACGCCGCGCCGGGTCCGACGATTCCCTGTCCCCCATTGCCGTCGGCTCCCACACCGACACCGTGCCCCGGGGCGGCAAGTACGACGGCGCCCTGGGCGTGATGGGGGCGATAGAAGTGATCAAGACGCTGGCCGAGAATGGCCGCGTCACCCGTCATCCCATCGAGGCCATCGTGTTCACCAACGAGGAGGGCACCCGTTTTCACCGCTGGCTGATCGGCAGCCGCGCCATGGCCGGGATGCTGGAGCCGGAGGACCTGATGGCCGTCGACGGCGAGGGAGTCACGCTGGCCGAGCGCATGGGCGACATCGGCGGCGACCTGTCGCGGGTGGACGAGTCCGCCCGCAAAGCCGGAGATCTCGCTGCGTATTTCGAGCTGCACATCGAGCAGGGTCCCTACCTGTACCGCTCCGGCACGCCCATCGGTGTGGTGACCGGCATCACCGGACGCGGCGTCTTCGAGCTGGACATCTCGGGAATGTCCAACCACGCCGGCACCACGCCCATGGGCGAACGGCGCGACGCCCTGGTGGCCGCAGCCAAGCTGGTGGTGCAGGTGCAGCGGATGGCCGCGGAAGATGAAATCTGCCGCGTCGCCACCGCAGGCGCCTTGGACGTGTTGCCCAACGCCGTGAATGTGGTGCCGGGCCGCGCCACCGTGGGCGTGGAGATTCGCGACCTGGACATGGCCGCGCTGGAGGCCGCCGAGCGGGAGCTCACCCGGCTGGCCCTCCAGTCCGAGGAGCAGGACGGCGTGCAGATCACCATCAACCGCCACCGCTTCACCGACGCCGTGCCCATCACGCAGGGGATGCAGGACTGGGTGGGCGAGGCCGCCGAACGGGCCGGGTTCACCTGGGAGAGCGTGCCCAGCGGCGCGGGCCACGACGCCCAGGCCATCGCCACCATCGCGCCAATGGCCATGGTCTTCGTCCCCAGCGTCGGCGGCATCAGCCATGCTATCGAGGAATACTCCTCCCCCGAGGACTGCGCCAACGGCACCCAGGTCCTGCTGGAGCTGCTCCTGCTGGCCGACGAGCGGCTCTAACCAAGGCCGCCCCAATCCCCCTCTCACTCGGAGACGGCAGGGGAGAGGGTATCACCCGGGACCGAATATCCTCGGCCTAAGGACCGATCATCGTGAAACTCACAGGCAGCTACCAGATCATGGCCACCCGCGAGACGGTGTGGGGCGCGATCACCGAACCGGAGTCTCTGAAAGGTTGCATACCTGGCTGCCAGCGCTTGGACGACGTGGGTGGCGGCAACTACGAGGCATTCATCAGCGCCTCCCTGGGGCCGGTCAGGGGCAACTTCAGCGCCAAGGTCTCCATCAGGGACTGGAACCCATTTGAGTCCTACCGGATGGTTGTGTCGGCCAGCGGGACGCCCGGATTCATCAACGGTGAAGCCTTCGTCACCCTGAGCGAGGAGACCGGCATGACCACCATCAGTGTCGACGGCGACGGCCAGGCCGGGGGTCTCCTGGCCCGGGTGGGACAGCGGATGATGGAGAGCGTGGCCCGCAACATGATGGACCGCTTCTTCGGCTGCTTGGCCGAGGCCGCCACCAAGACGGATTAAACACAGAGCACACAGAGATTTTGGGTTTGTATATTACTAAATAGTCTCTGCGGTCTCTGTGCACTCTGTGTTTAATAAACCCCGGTATAACGAACGAGGAGAATGTTATGGAACGCAGGATCCCCACCAAGGAAGAGGTGCTGGCATACCTCAAGGACGACCGCAACTGGGGCCGCTGGGGAGACGACGATCAGCTGGGCGCCGTCAACATGATCACCCCCCAGAAACGCATCGAGGCCGCCGGGATGGTCAAGACGGGACAGGCTGTGTCTCTCAGCCGTGAATTCCCTTCAATTCCAGCTCCCAACAACCCGACTCCGGCCATCCACTACATGAAGAAGGTCTACCGCAGTCCCACCGCCGGGTTCTCTGCCGACTACTACGGCATCTCCTACCATGGCACGGCCACCACCCACCTGGATGCCCTGTGCCACGTGTGGGACGAGAACGGCATGTGGAACGGGCGCGATCCCGAGCAGGAGATCACCATGGACGGGGCCCAGTGGGGGGCGGTGCACCACTGGAAGGAGGGCCTCATCACCAGGGGCGTGCTCCTGGACGTTCCCAAGCACCGGGGCGGGGCCTACGTCACGATGGATACTCCCATCCACGGCTGGGAACTCGAGGACATCGCCAAGGAGCAGGGCGTGGAGATGCGCCCGGGCGACGCGCTGCTGGTCTACGGGGGACGCGAGGCCTGGAACGCAGATGGCAACGCGATCTGGGGCAGCAACCCCTTGGAGCGTCCCGGCCTCCACATGAGTTGCCTGAGGTTCATCCGCGAGTCCGACACCTGTCTGCTGGGATGGGACATGATGGACCACACTCCCAACGGCTACGAGCTCAGCTGGGCGGTGCATGGCTCCATATTCGCCTACGGCATCGGCCTCCTGGACAACGCGCTGTTGCAGCCCCTGGCCGAGGCCTGCGCCGGGGAGGGCCGCTACGAATTCATGCTCACGGTGAACCCGTTGCGAGTGGTGGGCGGCACCGGCTCCCCGGTCAATCCCGTCGCCATTCTCTAGCTGGAAACCGGACCCATGGGAATGGGTCCGTCGCCGACGGTACGCCCGTGGCGGTGACGCAATTAGGGGCAGGCTGGCAGCCTGCCCCCGATGATTGTCCGGCCCCGTTTGATTTACTCTTCGTCGTCGCCCGAACTGTAGATCGAGTTCTCGAAGGCGCGTACCTCGTCGCAGTTGCGGCACTTGCCCCGGCTGTACCGGCCGTTGGCCGGCTCGATCACCCAGTGATGGCGGCAGACCGGCGCCTCCTCCAGCGCCACCGCGCCCTCTTTCTGTTCCAGGACCATTGCTTCACCTCCTCTAGCCCACGTCGCACAAAAGAAAATAGTGCTGGACGGGTGGCCAACAACCGGGCTGGCCAAAATCCGGCCCGGGGCCCCGTCCAGCACAAGCTATCCTTCAAGGGAGTAGACAGTCAACAATTTTGGCTGCAATTTCGAAAAAGTTTTGAAATCTTATAGACTGATCCTCCCCCAATGCTACGCGGCCAGCTCCAGGCCGGCCGCTACAGGCGGCCCAGCGGCAGGGGCGGCCGCCTCCCGGTCCCCGGCCCGGCCGGCCGGCTCTGCCACCGCATAATACCTCCCGCACTGCACGCAGCTCAGGTATGCGCCGTAGATGTCCTCGCCGAGATAGAGGTCCCCGTGGCACTTCGGGCATCCGCGCAGCTTGAACATGTCTGTCCTCCTTCCACCGTTTGCCGGTTTCGATTTATAAAGCGATTTGCGATGATACAGCTCCGAATCTTACAGTAGTATTACGAATTACATACATGTTGTTGCTGCCTTGCCGATAGTGTTGCTGGGCCGTAGAATGCCGGAAAGGCGAGAGCATTCCCGGGGCGAGCGCCGGGAGAGGAGAGGGCAATGGCAGGTCTTAACCATCCCTTGGAGAACGTCAGAGTGATCGACCTGGGCCGCCACCAAGCCGGGCCCCGCTGCGCCCAGGTCCTGGCCCGCATGGGCGCCGAGGTGATCAAGGTGGAGCGGCTGGGCGGTGAGGAGACCCGCTACCACGGCCCTTGGGTCAGGAAGCAGTCCTCCTACTGGGTGCAGTACAACTCGGGCAAGAAGTCGCTCTCCATCGACCTGCGCAAGGAGGAGGGCAAGGAGGTGCTGAGGGAGCTGGTCAAGGTCTCGGACGTGGTGGTGCAGAACTTCCGGCCGGGCACCATCGAGAGGATGGGTTTCGGCTACGAGACGCTTAAGGAGCTCAATCCCCGCATCATCATGGTCAACGTCTCGGCCTACGGGCAGTTCGGGCCCTACCGGGACAACATCGGCTACGATCCCATCGGCCAGACCATGTCAGGGATAACCATGGTGACCGGCGAGGAGGGGATGCCGCCGATCCGGACTGGCGTGCCGATCATCGACCGGATCACGGCGCTGCACGCGGCGATAGGCACGCTGGCGGCGCTGCACGAGCGGGAGGTCTCGGGCGAGGGGCAGAGCATGGACGTCTGCCTGGCGGACACGGGCTATTCGATGACCGAGATACCCATAACGGCCTACCACGGGACCAAGATAGCGCCCAAGCGCGGCGAGAGCACGGCGCCGCCGTCGGGCATCTACCCCTGCCGGGAGGGCTGGGTGCTGATATCGGCCGGGGACCAGCACCACTGGCACCGGGTGTGCAACGCGCTGGGCAAACCCGACTGGCTGGAGGACCCGCGCTTCAACACGAGGCACGAGAGGCTAAACAACGCGGAGTTGGTGAACCAGGCGATCCGGGAGCTGTTGGCGGAGAGGACCATGGAGCAGGCGATCGCGCACTTCACGGAGCACGACGTGGTGGCGGCGCCGGTAAACACGATACCGCAGGCGGCGGAGGACCCGCACCCGTGGGAGCGGCGGGCGATGGTGGAGGTGCCGGACTTTCTGGCAGGGGAGATAGCGGTGTCCGGGGACTACTGGCATTTCTCGCGGACGCCGGTGAATATCGGTACGACGCCGCAGGTTGGGGAGCACAACGAGGAGGTGCTGTCCGGGATCTTGGGGTACAGCGAGGAGCAGGTCGAGCAGTTCCGTCAAGGACGGGTCATCTCCGAGGAGCACTACTACGACGACATCCCAGGGTAGGTCAGCAGGAATCGAGTCAGAATGAGCACCACTTACGTCGGCGGAGGTACGGCCACGCCGCCTCGCAGTATCGGCGAACCGCGCAAGGGCAAGTGCGCAGAGATGCCGGAGCGGTTGCTCTGGAAGCTGTGGAAGCGGCGCGCCGCCCGGCAGGCGGACTTCCGTACGGGTGCGGGCGCGCAGGTCCGTGTGCTGTATCCCGGCCGATCGGGGACCGCCGCCGGACCGGACTTCCGCGATGCCCTGCTGGATGTCGAGGGAATGGGGTTGGTCCGGGGTGACGTGGAGATACACCTGCGCCAGCGGGACTGGGATGCCCATGGTCACGGAAACGACCCCAATTACAGCGGCGTTGTGATCCACGCCGCCCTCGAAGTCGGCGGTGCGGAGACTGAGCTGCACAGCGGAGCTTCGGCCGCGGTAATATCTCTCGAGGGACTGCTGGACGGAGCGGACCACGACGATCCCGGGGGACCGGGAGAACTCGAAGTAACCTCCCGGCTGTGGGGCATGCTGGCCCTTCGCGGCTACTCTCGGCCCGGCACCCAAGCGGAGGCAGGGGAACTCCTGGACCGGGCGGGTGACGCGAGGTTCCGGCGCAAGGCGGAGACGCTGGGGAGGTTCGCTGCCGAACAGGGGCCGCAACAGACGATGTACGAGGCCCTGCTGGAGGGTCTGGGCTACCGGCACAACCAGCAGCCTTTTGTCAGGCTGGCCCAGGCGGCGCCCTTCGCGGCGTTGCGCCAGTCTGCGCTCCCGGTGCTTTCGCAGCAACGCCCGATGGTGCTGCGCCACTGGATGCTGGCCATCTCCGGCCTGGCAGACGGTTCGGCAGCTGTCCCGCCGCTCTTTCCGCCAGGACTTGGGCCACAGATGGAACGCAGGGAGTGGCACCTGTTTCGCGTACGGCCCGCCAATCATCCGGCGGCCCGTATTGCGGGCGTTGCGGAACTGGTGGCGAGATTTCTCGAGCGCGGGCTACTGGCGGGCTTGGCCGATTCCTGCGGGTCTCCCAAGCAATTGATCACGGCCCTGACCGTCGAGGGACGCGAAGGCAGCGCTGCACCGATAGGCGCGGGCCGCGCACGGGACCTAGCGGTCAACTCCGTACTGCCGCTGTTGCACAGCGAGGACGGCGCCGAGGACTCGCAGTACCTGCAGCTCTTTCGCCGTTACCCCAAGCTGCAGGGCAACGAGGTGGACCGCGAGATGGCCGAGCAACTGCTCTCGGAGGAATGGCGGCCGGTAGTAAACACTGCTCGCAGGCAACAGGGCCTGCTCCACTTGGCCGCCCTGTTGCGCGGCGGCGGCTGAACGCTGCCCAGCGCTGCTGGGAGACCGGGCGTCTGGTTCCAAGGGGTACTGCCTTGTGCCTCTGCCTTTTCCGAGAGTATGCCGTGGGTATCCCGTTGGGAAGCGGGAATCCTGCAGGTCTGGCGGTATATACCCTCACCCTAATCGTCTCCCAGCGGGAGAGGGGACCGATGCAGAGACTGCTCCTCTCTGGCTAGTCCGGCTCGGCTAGGGGGATGGCGAGGGAGGTCCGCATCCCGGCGTAGGGGGAGCGGGCGATGTGGCCGTGTCCGGACAGGTCCTCAGCCACCAGGATGTCGCCCGGCTCCAGTTGCACCTTGGATCCGTCGGCGCACTCGAACTCGGCGATGCCCTCCAGGTTGACCACGTACTGTCGTCGGGGAGCGATGTGGTAGTCGGAGAAATTGGGTGCCTCCCGGCGGTTAATGTTGATGTCTCCGGGGCCCACACGGTTCACTATCCCGGCCATCTCCTCGACGGAGACCTCCTCGAAGTGGGACTCGCCGTCGTCGCCGGCGAACACGCGGATAACTTTCATGTGTCTCTCTCCCTGTCCTGAGTTCATCGTCTTGTGAGGAAGTAATCAATGCAATCCGCCATTCCCGCGGAGGCGGGAGGCCACCCGCGTGTTGAGGAAGGACGGGACTGGCTGACTCTATACCCTGGTATCCAGCTTTCGCGGAAATGACGCAGTGCAACGCCAGTCTGGGCTCTACGGGGCGAAAATCACTAATCGGCCAAGGGCACGGCCAGCAGGACGCGGGGGTCGTCGCCCAGGCCCCGGGCGATGTGGCCATGGCCGCTCAGGTCCTCGGCGATCAGGATGTCCCCGGGCCCCATCTGGTACTTGGTGCCGTCGGCGCACTCGAACTCTGACAGCCCGCTCAGGCTCACCACGTACTGGCGGCGCGGTGCAGTATGGTAGTCGGAGAATGAAGGCGAGGGGCGGGTGTTCAGCTGCACGTCTCCGCCGCCCTTGCGCTTGGCGATCTCGGCGAACTCTTCGGAAGCGACCACCTGGAAGTGGGACTCGCCGTCGTCGCCGGAATAGACGCGGACTATGTTCATTTCGGTCCTCCTGTAAAGGTTGTTGGCGTTCCAAGGACTGTCGCCTGCACTGGATTCCCGCTTCCCTGAGAATGACGGTTGCAAGCAGGAATGGCGGTTGCAAGCGAGAATTGCGGGCGCCCGCGGGCATTTCGAACATTTGATCCTGCCATTGCCGCTGCCAGCAGGTCAGTAACATGGTGGAGGTGACGCACCTACCGCCCGCGCCCCTGCCCCTACTGGTCGGCCAAGGGGATGGTGGCCGTTATGCACCTGCCCCCGCCGATGCTGCGGGTGGTGTGGCCCTGGCCGGTGGTGTCCTCCACCAGCCGTGCGTCGCCGGGGCCGAACTGGTGTAGCGAGCCGTCGCCCAGTCCGATCTCAATGCCGCCTTGGATGCAGATGACATACTGGCGGCGCGGCGCCGGGTGCCAGTCGATGAAGTGGCCCGAGTCCCGCTCGGAGAAGGTGATGCCGGTCACGTCCCTGGGGTTGGCCAGCTCGGGGTGGCCGGCCAGGCTCTGCTCCTCGATGTGGGTCTGGCCATCGTCCCCGGTGTACATCCGGTAGATTCCCATATCAAACTCCTTTTATTCACCACAGAGGCCGCTGAGAGCTCAGAAAATTTTGATATATATCTGTGGCCTCTGTGTTCTCTGTGGTTAAAAACTAGGCCAGGGGAATGACCGCGCTGACGCTGGTTGTGTCGCCCGGGACGCGGGTGATGTGTCCCTGGCCGGTGGTGTCTTCCACCAGCCGGGCGTCGCCGGGGTTGAAGGTGTGCTTGGTGCTGTCGCCCAGCTCGATCTCGATGTGGCCCGACAGCGAGATGATGTACTGCCGCCGCGGCGCTGGGTGCCAGTCGATGAAGTGCCCCGGCTGCCACTCGCGGAAGGTGATGGTGGAGACAGCGATGCCACCGGAGAGTTCCGGGTGGTCGGCGATCTCCAGCTCCTCCAGGTGCGATTGCCCGTCGTCGCCGGAATACAGACGGTAGATGCCCATGATTTAGTCTCCTCGAGGTTTCCCTCTCCCTCTGGGAGAGGGTTAGGGCGGTTGCTCCGCCAAGTCTTCAGCGTCCCTGATGTAATCGGCAGTCTGCCGTATGCGCCGTTCCACCTCGTCCAGGGGTTCACATGCACCCAGGTAAAAGCAGGCTCCATGGAGATGGCCCTGCCTGGAGAAATAGCGCCTTACCAAAGAGCTGACGGATCTGTCTTCTGCTTCCAACCTAACCAGCCCCCTGGTTGTGTCGGAGCTTATCACGGGCTCAACACCCGTCCGGGCAAGGATCAGCGCGTCGGTGGCCCGTTTGGTGGCGCACCAAGCCTTTTCGGCCGCGTCGCGGACATCGCCAAGTTCAAGCAGCCGTAGCGCGTCGGCGTGGACGGCGCGGGCGTCGGCGAAGATGGCGGATATGTGGTCGATGGTTACCAGGCGGCTCCTCTGGTTATGGTTGCTGCGGCGTAGCTTAAACGTCGGCGCGGCGCGTGGCAACCGGCGGGTGTCAGGAATTCAACGCCGAGAGCGCAGAGGACGCCGAGGTCATTTCTTGGGGGCGTAAATCCAGCCTTCGAGCTGGGCGGCGGCAAGTTTGGTCATGCCTCTTGCACTGACAGAAGCCTGTCGATTATTCTTTGGGTTGCGTTTCAGACTATTCACGATTTCTCCGGATGGAACGCAAAAGTCAGCTTCGCACGATGCCCACCTAGCGGCGGCGATTGCGGCAACTAGGGAATCCAACCCATCGCCATCCCGGCGTTCGATACAGTTCTCGATAATGTGTTCGGGAACTCGCAGATGAACACCTGCATAGCCGCTCAGCAATGAACTCATAATCTTCTCTCGATTACCGCGCCTTTCCTGTTGTTGCTCTTTAGTTCCGTCCTTATAGCGGGAGGATGGCAAGCAAAGGTTCCGCAGGACAGCGCCAGGCATCACTTCCAACAGAACTGGCAAATCGGGAGAGTCAACTAGGGGAGGGACGCGAAAACGGCTTGATTTCCAGAGCCGGTGCAGCATTTGCATCCCCTTGAAAGTCATGGGAACCATGTTGGGGCGGCCCTTATGGAGGCAGGGCTGGGCGTTTGTAAAGCAGAGGTCGCCAACCCGCAATAGTTCAGTATCGACTGCCGTCGCAAATTGCGCGACTAGTTTATAAAAATTTTTCAGTTCACTCACTTCCGCCGCCGCCTCCCACAAAGCGGGCATCTCGGACGCAGAAGGTCGCCACAACTTCGCGATGTCCCAAGGAAGCGCGAAGGGAAAATCCATAGCTGCCACAGATCCACCTGACAGCTTCATTAGACACTGCTCCAAGTCTTGGCGGCTGATAGATTCGCACTTCTCGATCGCCAGCTTTTCTCCGTCAAATTTCCCTTCCGTAATCCAAGTCTTCCCCTCGACCTCCGCCCCGCTGAAATCCACGCCCACGATTGTTGTCTCTGCCATTGCGCTGCCCCCGTGCTAGAATTGGCCCGGCTTTGGCCGCATTATACGACTGAGAATAGACGACAGGGGTGTTGATATGGACTTCACGACGCGGCGGGCGCGATATCGCGGGATCCTGGCCGGGGACAAATGCGTGCACCCTGGGTCGGTGTTCGACCCGATATCGGCGCGGATTGCCGAGGATCTGGGATTCGAGGTGGGAATGTTCGCCGGGTCCATCGCCTCCTTCACCGTGCTGGGGGCGCCGGACCTGGTGGTGCTGACCCTGACCGAGTTTGCCCAGCAGATACACCGCATCTGCCGCGCTGGCGACCTGTCGCTGATGGTCGACGCCGACCACGGCTACGGCAACGCCCTGAACGTGATGCGCACCGTTGAGGAGCTGGAGACCGCCGGGGTATCCGCCCTGACCATCGAGGATACCGTGCTGCCCCGCAGCTTCGGCGCGGGCGGAGTGCAACTCCTGTCCCTGGAGGAGGGGGTGGGCAAGATGAAGGCGGCACTGGCAGGCCGCTCCGACCCGGCCCTGGCCATCGCTGGGCGAACCGGATCCCTGCGCGTCACCGGCTTGGAGGACACCATCGCCAGGGTCAAGGCCTACGAGCAGGCGGGCGTGGACGCCATCTTCCTGGCCGGCGCCTCCACCCGCGACGAGGTGGCGGCGGTGGCTGCCGAGCTGTCGGTGCCTCTGCTGCTGGGCGGGACCACCGGCGAGTTGCAGGACAAGGAATGGCTGGGCGCCAACGGAGTTCGCGTCGCCCTGCAAGGGCATCTGCCCTTCTCGGCGGCGGTCAAGGCGGTCTACGACACGCTGAAGGCCCTGCGCGACGGAGTTCCGCCTGCCGACCTGCGGGACAGCCTGGCCAGCGACGAGCAGATGGCCCAGTTCACCCGCCGCGCCAGCTACCAGCAGTGGACGGCGGACTTTCTGGGGTAGGATTCAGGCGCTATTGGTGTAGGGACGGGTTTCAACCCGCCCCTACCAGGGCAAACGTATTCTAAATTGAATCAGGGAATTTTGGGGTCAGTCTCGTGTATCATTGCCGTTGGATTAACCAATTTTGGCACAATTCCCCGGTTGCTTGGTGCCAATAGCCGAAGAATTCTGACCTCTAATCGCACTCGATTTTATACTGCGTTTTCCCTGCCGCCCCTACGGATGAATACCCCCATGCTTGGCCTTTTGGGTTAAACTATTGCCGCACTCGAATCGATAGAGGAGGGAACCAGTGAACGTCTTCTACAACCACCTGCACTTCCGAAGCGCCGATCCCGATGACGCGGCCAAGTTCTACTGCGACAACTTTGGGGCCGCGATCGTGGCGGAACGGCCGCTGTCCAACACCAAGTCCATCGAGCTGTCGCTGAACGGTGCCTACCTAATGACCATCTCCGGCCGGGCCCAGGGCGAGGACCCGGTGGCCGGCTCCACCGAGCCCCGGTACGGCCTGGACCACCTGGGATTCCAGACCGACGACATCATGACCCTTTCGGCTACTCTGAAGTCAAACGACGTCCACTTCAACTGCGAGCCGTGGGTCATGCCCTCCGGTTCCGCCGTGGCCTTCATCGTCGCACCCGATGAGGTCAGCGTCGAGATCATCCAGCGCCCCGCCGCCGGCGAGGAAAAGGTCGTGCTGGCGGGGTAATCAACTCCGAACCCTGAATAGTTCCCTCTCTCAGCGGGAGAGGGAGTTACCGCCTTTACAACTCCTCGAAGAAGTCACTGCCGATCGTCTCGCTCTCCCTGACCGGAGGGTGCGCGCGAACGTAGAACTCGCGGCCCAGGATGCGGGCGGTCACGTGGCGCGGCACACGGTGGTAGGGCCAGTCGGGGGCCACTTGGGTGCGGTGGCATAGGATGCAGGCGATTTTGGATTCCATGTCGCCGTTGTCGGCAACGTCCAACTCAAGGTGCACCTCGTCCTCGGGGACGCCCTGCAGCTCCTGTTCCTGGGAGGGCCAAGGCCAGTCGATGCCCTCGCCGCGCAGCGCCTCGGCCCACTGGCGCCGGAAGCCGCGCGGGCGTACGCTGTAGAACAGCCGTTGCGGCCGGTGCGGCTCCAGTCCGCCGGACAACTGCTGCGGGAAGGCGGTGGGGTCGGCGGCTAGGCCAAAGGCTTCGGTGGTGTGGCTGCAGATGGCGATGTGGTCGGGGTGGCCGTACAGCCCGTCCGGTCCGAAGGTCAGCACCACCTGGGGGCGGAACCGGCGCATCTCCAGCACGAGGCGCTCCACCACCTCCTCGGTGCCGGCATTGATGAACGCCCTGGGATGGTCGTTGGAGTCCCAGCCCTGCATACCCGAGTCCCGGTAGCCCCACACGTCGTTGCTGCCCAGCCGGAGGGCCCGCACCGCGCATGAGAGTTCGACCTTGCGGATCTGCCCCAGCGTATCGCGCGTCGCCGACCCCTCCTGCCGGATCTCGCCCTCCTCGCCCAGGGTGGTGGTGATCAGCCGCACATCGACGCCGCGGCGGGTGTGGGCCGCCAGTGCCCCCCCGACCGGGAACGCCTCGTCGTCCGGGTGAGCAAAGCAGGCCAGCAATCGATGCTCGGGCATAGCAGTCATTCCGCCTTTGTTTCAATATGCAGTCGTATTTTACATCGCCCTGCCATAGATTTCTCCGCTAATATGTAGGGACGCGACTTTCCATGCCGTAATTCCCCCGAGAGCGGGCATCTTGAACCATTGGGCAGTGGGCCTGCGGCAGTACGCCAATGCGGCAGAGCATTCAATCCACGAGAGAGAATAACCCGGTGTACCTCAGCGAAACTGAACTGGACATTCCCCTCGCCCCCGCCGGCACAGGATTGCTGGAGTGGCTGACGCAGCAGATGGCGGAGCGGCTGCCGACGGGCCGAACTCCCCTGCGGCTGGTAGTTACGGAGTCCCACGAGCGAGGCTATCTCTGCGAAGTGACGGCCTTGGCGGAGGACGACGGATCGCCCTCAGTCTCGCGGAAAGGCCTCCCGCCGGGTGGTATCGCCGAATTCCGGCCCCGCCTGTCAGAAAACACGGCGGAGTTTAACTCCGTGCTGCTGGTGCCCACCGGCATCGGCGCGGCCATCGGCGGCCACGCGGGCGACGCCACGCCGGTGGCCCGGCTGCTGGGCTCGGTCTGCGACACGCTGATAACCCACCCCAACGTGGTCAATGCCGCCGACATCAACGAAATGCCCGCCAACGCCCTGTACGTCGAGGGCAGCGTGGTCTGCCGCCTGTTGATGGGAACGGCAGGCCTCCAGCCGGTGAGGGCCAACCGGGTCCTGGCGGTTGTCGAATCCCATCCCCACCCGCTGTTCACCGAGCTGGCGGTCAACGCGGTGAACGCGGCCCACGCCTCTTACGGCCTGCTCTGCCCCGGCGTGGTCGCCCTCTACCCCCCACTGGTGATGCGCTCGGTCTACACTGGCTCCACCCGCGCCGCCGGCCGCGTAGAGGAAATGGAGCGGTTGTTCAACGTGCTGGACTCGCGGCGGGGTGAGTTCGACGCCGTTGCCCTGTCGTCGGTGATCTCCATGCCCTTCCAGTACCACGCCGATTACTTCGCCAGCGATGGCGGCATGGTCAATCCCTGGGGCGGTGTGGAGGCAATGCTGACCCACGCCATCTCCAGCCGGTACAACGTGCCGTCGGCCCACTCGCCCATGCTGGAGTCGCAGGAGGTGCTGGACCTTGACCTTGGCGTGGTCGATCCCCGCATGGCCGCCGAGGCGGTGTCCATGACATTCCTCCAGTCGGTGCTCAAGGGGTTGCAGAGGAGCCCGCGCATCATCACCGGCCGGGAGGCCATGCGCGAGCCCCACGTCCTGACCGCGCGCGACGTGTCCTGCCTGGTGCTGCCCCAGGGCTGCCTGGGGCTGCCGACGCTGGCTGCTCTGGAGCAGGGCATCCCGGTCATCGAGGTGGAGGAGAACGCCAACCTTATGCGCAACGACCTGTCGGCCCTTCCATGGCGCCAAGGACAGTTCCACCGCGTTGCCAACTACTGGGAGGCGGCGGGCGTGATGGCCGCGCTGAGGGCGGGCGTCAACCCGGCCTCCGTCCGCCGCCCCCTGTCGCCGGTGCCGGTACAGAAGAGTTCCCTCCCCCTGCAGGGGGAGGGCTAGGGTTGGGGGTGTTGCTTCCCCGTCTCCCTTGAGGGAGAGCGTAGGGGTGAGGGTGAAGAGGTGTGCAACAGCAACTCCTCCGACATCGAGAGTCGCCGCCACCCAAACACTCCCCCGGAGGGAGAGGGAACCCAGGGCAATCGCGTTTTGAC
Organism: Dehalococcoidia bacterium; assembly: GCA_965249355.1. GTDB lineage: Bacteria > Chloroflexota > Dehalococcoidia > Lucifugimonadales > UBA3495 > VXOI01. The sequence goes on along the minus strand of CBDFLW010000004.1, from coordinate 3,723,565 downwards.
CTTCTTCGCATCTAGCAACCCACTATTGCCAGAAAATTCCCCGTCATGCCCGCGAAAGCGGGAATCCAAAGTCCTTCACCGTCGGGAATGTGGGCGCACCCCGGCAACCCTGGATTCCCGGCAAAGCGGCAATGACGGGCACCGGCAAAGCTGTCTTGATTAGAACGCGATTGCCTTGAGAGGGAACCGTCCTGGCCCGAAGATTCGGTTGTGCTGTGCTAGAATCACCCAATGCGAACCGTATGCCTGGACAATCCTGCCTGTTACCCCGATGGCCTGGAGGCGATATGCACGCCTGCCTTTGTCTATGACGAGAGGGCCATCCACCGCCTCCTCGACTACACAACGCCCCTGCGGAAGAATGGCGGGTGCAGTGTGCTGTTCGCCATGAAGTCTTTTTCCTTCGTCCCAGCGCTGCGCGAGATGGCGCCACGGCTGGACGGCTTCTCGGTCAGCTCCCTGTTCGAGGCGCGGCTGGCCCGGAGCGTGCTGGGCGAGGGCGGCTTGGTTCACATCACCACGCCGGGGCTACGTGGCGATGAAATGGACGAAATCGGCTCGCTGTGCGATTACGCGGCTTTCAATTCCCTAAACCAGTGGGAGATGTACGCCCATCGGATGGCGGACAAGGCCAACTGTGGCCTGAGGGTGAACCCACAGCTCTCCTTCGCCGACGACTGCCGCTACGACCCCTGCCGTCCCTACTCAAAGCTGGGCGTGCCGCTGGATAACCTGGCCGCCGCGCTCCGCGACAATCCGGCTCGCCTCGAGGGTATGCGCGGCATCCTGTTCCATTCCAACTGCGACTCGCCGGACTTCTCCGAGCTGCGGGCCACCGTGGACCGGCTGCGGGACCGGGTGCCCGGGCTGCTGCGGCGGCTCGAGTGGCTTAACCTGGGCGGCGGCTACCTGTTCGAGGAGGAGGGCGAGCCGGGCGCGAGCCTCGAAGACCTGTACCTGACAGTCGATTCCCTGCGCTCTGACTTCGGCCTGCAGGTTTTCATCGAGCCCGGCTCCGGACTTATCCGCGCGGCCGGATACTTCGTCGCCACCGTGCTGGACCTGTTCGAATCCGGCGGTGTGGCAGTGGCGGTGCTCGACACCTCGGTGAACCACATGGCCGAGGTGTTCGAGTACGGCCTCCCGCCCGACGTGGTGGGACACGACGATGGCGCGGCCCACGAGTACCTGTTGGCAGGCTGCACCTGCCTGGCGGGCGACCTGTTCGGCGCCTACCGCTTTCCGGAGCCGCTGGCCCTCGGCGACAGGGTGGTGTTCAGCAACGCCGGCTCCTACACCTTGACCAAGGCCAGCATGTTCAACGGCGTTGCCCTGCCGTCCGTCTATGCTCTGACTGCCGGTGGGGATCTGGTCCTGCAGAGCAGTCCGGCCTACGCGGACTTCGCTGCCCGCTGGGGACTGCTGCCGTGAGAGACGCGGACCCTGCTCGCTGCCCCCCAAAGTCTCCTCTCCCTATGGGAGAGGGTTAGGGTGAGGGTGAATCCTTGCCGCAGGAAACGTTGCGCGTCCCCTGCATCCTTCAGATCCGGGACACCGTAGCCACCCGCGAATGCTCCGTGCTCCTGAATGCGGAGGACGCTGGACTGACGCTGGGCGAACTGCTGGATCGCTACCTGAAGTACGCCTCCCAGGCGAGTAAGACGCACCCGGACCGTTTGCTTGCGGAGGCGCGGATAACCCAGTCGTCCGCAGACTCACTGTATGCCATCCAGGACCTGGTGTACGCCAGCGATGACGCAGGGCGGCTGATGGACATGTTTCCTGGCATCGCCTTCGCCGATGGCGCGCGTCCCATCGAGCTGGCGGACGTGCCCGCCACGCACCCGGCGCGGGCGATGGGGCAGGAGGTCGCGCTGGTGGACATCGCCGTGGACCGCATCGGGTGCGGCTACGACCGCAACTGGCGAGGCTTCCACTCTCGCAAATGGAACCGCGCGCCGGAACGTTACGCGGCCTTCGTGCGAGACACCCTGGCCGAGGGCCATGGGGAGCGGGAGGCTGACAGTATCCTCGGCCTGCACTCAACAGGGGAGAGGCTGAGGTTCCTGGAATCTCTGGCTCGACGTATCTGGCACAGCCCGTTCGAGAACTACTCGCGCTTCACCCGTCGGAGGTTGGTCTACAAGTCCGGCGACGAGACCATCGACAACGTACTGGACGGAGGAGGGGCCATCTGCTCGGAAAAGGTGCAGGCCCTCAAGTTCCTGACCGACCACTACGGCTTCGAGTCCGAGTACGTGCTGGCGGGTCAGGACGCCCCAGGGCCGTTTCCGGCAGACAAGCTGCGCGACATCCTCTGGACCTACGACCCCCGATTCGCCAAGCGGTACATGCGCTACTGGCAGCACACCGCGCTGCTCTACTGGGTGGACGGTGTGCCGCTGCTGGTGGATGCCACCAACGGCAACGTGCCGTTCCTGTTCCTGCTGGGCCCCGACGCAGACCGCCTGCTGCGGTGCGAGGATAAGCAGTTTCTGCCCGTGAGGATGGTCGAGTCCGAGGAGAGTTTCTACTACCACCGGGTTCCCCAGGACATTCCGGAGAATCTGTTCTTCGCGCTGGAAGGCTGGATTCCTTTCTCCGATCTGATACAGGTGTTCGATAACGAGCTCGGCCTGTACCTGTCCGCCGACTTCTACGTCGCGCCCATCGCATACTGCAGCGAGCCGGAGTTCCAGCGGGATCGCGAAGAGTTCCTGCAGATCTGCCGCCGCGGGCAGCTCCGGTGCTCCATATCCGGGGACTGGACCCTGGAAACGGAGCTTGGCGAGGCATTCGCGGAACAGGAGCCCGAGGTCGCCTGCCGAATCCTGGCGGCCCGGGATCACCTGCTGCACCGCCTCGACACCAGTGACGGCCCGGGCCACGAGGCTGGCCTGGTCGTCATCCGGCTGCGGACCTGATTTCTTCTCCCTCGCCCTCTCCCTTGAAGGAAGGGGTCGAGGGGGAGGGCGCGCCGCCGGCAACTGTATCTGCCGCCGCCCGAGGTATAAACTCTCCCCATGAGACGCCGTCGGCCATCACCCACCGTGTTGCTCGCCCGCATTCGCGGCCACGACCTCAGGTCCTGTTCCGACGCAGACCTGGGCCTCGCCCTGCAACGGCTGCGCTCCCGGGCGGGTGAGCCGACAGCCGATGCCCTGTTGCCCGAGTGCTTCGGCATCTTTGCGGAGGCCATCGACCGGCGGCTGGGCGTCTGGCGCATCCTAGATAATGCTGGCCTGGATAATGCTGGCCCGGATGATGCTGGCCCGGATGATGCTGGCCCGTCAGGAGCCTCCGGCCAGGGTGCAACGGCCATTGCCGCAACCGTGGCGGATGTGAAGCGCCAGCTTCGATACCGTAGCCCCGGCGACGTCATGCTGTCGGCCGGCTTCTACGACGCGGCCCGCAGCCAGGACGCCGAAGGCAGCCTGCGCTTTTGGGCCACCGGCGAGCAGCTGTTGGCCGCGATCCACCTGTTCCGCGGCCGGGTGGTGCAGATGGACGCCGGTGAGGGAAAGACAGTGGCCATAGCCATCGCCGCCGCTCTCCACGCCGCGCTCGGCCGGCGCGTCCAGGTCATCACGGCCAACGACTACCTGGCGGAGAGGGACGAGGCGCTCCTAGAGCCGGTGTACCGCTCCCTCGGCATCAGTTCCGGTGCGGTCCCGGGCTACATGGAGGAGCCGGAACGACGTCTCGTTTACCGGCGCGACATCGTCTACGGCTCCATGCGCGAGTTCGGTTTCGACCACCTTAGGGACAACCTGAAGAATGCAGCGGCCGACCGGGTGCAGCAGCCCCTCGATGTGGCCATCGTCGACGAGGCTGACCACGCCCTGATCGACGAGGCCTTCATGCCCCTGATCATTTCGGGCAACCCGGTGGCCGGGACCCGCGCAGCGGCCCGGGTCAACGTCGCTGTTGCCGAAATGGTGGAACGCCAGCGTGGGCTGGCCGGGGAGATTGCCGGAGGACTGACCCCCCAGGCCGGACGGGCCCCTGACGTCCGGCTGTCGGCGGCCAAGCTGCTGCTGTCTGATCCCGAAAATCCTGCGTTGCTACAGGAGTTCGCCGCCCAGCCACGGCTGCGCAGACAGGCCTGGGCGCTCGCCGAAGACGACCAAACGAATCTGACGGACGATCTGTACTACGCCATCCACCCGGGGAAAAACGTGAGCACCCTGACAGAACGGGGCCGGAAATACCTGGAGCAGCGCCTGGGCCCTGTATTTGAGGGCCCGGTATTCGAGGGCCCTCAAACGGCGCCCGGCAACAGCCCGAACCAGGCCGGACGGCTTACACGATCCTTGACAGCGGCCCGGCGAGAGGCGCGCCGGTACGGCCTGGCCAACCAGGTCTCGCAGGCCCTGCGCGCCCACCTGCTGCTGCAGCGCGACGTTGACTACCTGGTGGACGACGATAGCATCGTGCTGGTAGACCCGCACACCGGGCGTCCCAAGCCCGACAGCATCTACCAGCATGGCCTGCAGGCGGCGGTCGAGGCCAGGGAGGGCGTCACTGTGCAGCCGGAGCGGGAAACACTGGCCCAGATATCCGTTTCCGGGTTCGTGGGCCGTTACTGGCATCTGTCCGGGATCACGGGCACCGCCCTAACCGCTGCCGGGGAGTTTCGGCGCAAGTACGGGTTGGAAGTGGCCGTGGTACCGCCGGTCCATCCGCCCGGGCGGGCAAACCGTCCGCCGGTTGTGTACCTCACTCGCGAGGACAAGCTGGCGGCGGTGGTGGACGAGGTCGAATCCTGCCGCAGCAGGGGCCAGCCGGCGCTGGTGGGAACCCGTACCGTGGAGCAGTCGGAGGAATTGAGCGGCCTGCTGGGAGATCGAGGAGTGCCCCACCGGGTGCTCAATGCGGTCGCTACCCACGTCGAGGCCAGCATCGTCCGCGAAGCCGGGTCATTCGGCGCGGTGACCGTCGCCACTCACATGGCCGGGCGGGGAACCGACATCCTTGTGGAGCCTGATCTCGACGCCCGGATCGCACAGCAGTGCGCCGCTCAAATATGCAGAATGCTGACCGATGAGTCCCACGGCATTGGAGTTGTCGAGGTGTCCTGTCCCGCCTCCGGGCAAGCTGGGGTACTCGAGTCTGAGCTCGCCAAGACTGCCAATATCCAAGTCGATCGCATCACCGGGGAGTGTGGCCTGCAGGTCCGGCGGCGTGACACGGTCGGGAAGCGCGCCGGGCGGGCCACCGTGGACTTTGCCCTCGGCCTGTACGTCATCGGCACGGAGGTCCACGACTCCAGCCGGATCACGCTGCAGCTCGATGGCAGGAGCGGTCGGCAGGGCCAGTTCGGCTTGGCCCAGACTTTTCTGTCGCTGGAGGACAGGTTGGTCAACCTGGATTCCGCGGAGATTCTGAGACTTGCGGATTGCCGCCGCGTGGATGCCACTGGGCGCCAGTGCTACTCGGGCCCAGGGGTGTCCCGCCGCATTCAGATGCTGCAGGATGCCGCCGACCGGGAGGGCGAGGCCCAGCGCGCCCTGATGCAGGACTTCGCAGCCGAGTTCGACCGGCAGACGCATCTCTACCACCAGCGGCGACAGGAAGTCATTCTGACTGCGTCAGAGAATCCGGCGTCAATGCTGGAATTGACTCGTGACGTCCCGGTGCGCGTGGCGTCTCGCCTCGTCGCCAGGCGCATCGGGAGCGACGTGGACGAAGATTACCCGCTACGCTTTGAGCGTCTGCAGGAGGAGTTGCAACGCGACTACGCCGTGGACTGCGCGGCACTGTATGGCTGTGACCTTTCCCTGCTGCCTGACGAGGTTGCCCAGCTTGTTTCCGAACGGCTGGACGGGAAGGCCGTACGCGTCGGAGATGACGCCTTTCCCGAACTGGCCCGCCTGCTTTACCTGCAGGTCTGCGCCGATCTTTGGCCTGGGCACATCGCCGCCCTGCGGGACTCGGTGGCCGTGGAGCTCCTGGGTGGGCGAAACCAGAAGTCGGCAGTGGCCTCTCACATTCGTCGCTGCAACGGGGAATGGCATCGCTTCTGGGTGATTGTGGATGAGGAGTACCTGTCCCGCCTGTGCACCCTGCCCGTGGCCGCAGCGCCGGAGCCGCCGTCCCCGCCGGTGACTGTCAGCAGCGAGACGGAGTCTTTGCTGGCCCGGAACTGTTCCTCCTCTGCGGGCACCGGGTGAGGGCTTCCTCTCCCTGCCGCCGTGCACCAGGGTCAATTGCCAGGGTCAAGTGATTATTGCTTTACCCACAGGGCTTTTTAGTTCTCCCTCTCCCTTCGGGAGAGGTCTGGAGGGAGGGCGAAATGCTGAGGCTATACGATGGCCGCTCACGAAAGGGAACGCCCCCACCCTAACCCTCCCCCGGAAGGAGAGGGAACAAACGAAAGGCCCTGGCTTTTTCCAAGGCAATTCCATGCCAGAATCGCATTCCAGGCGGAAGGGTACTGTGGATCCCCGCGAGAATGACAATTACAGGCCTGATTGGTCTGAATGCGATAGCCATGGGCCCGGCTCATGCGTGGGAATGACGGCCGCTGGACTTGGCGGTTACAATGTCAGGGTCGGAACCGGCCAGCAGCGACTAGGAGGAAAGCGTCATGGCTTGGCGAAAGATGAAGCTTGGCACCGCCCTGTCCCTGGGGGGCATCGTAGCGGCCGCACCGCTGATCGCTGCCTGCGGCGAGCCCTCATACGAGGACTGGGCAGCCACCGACGGCGCCGCGGGCCGCATCAACCTGGACGATGTGCAGGCGGCCTTCAAGAACTCCGAGAGCGCGACTGATTTCGAAAAGCGAGTCAACGAGATCTACGAAGGCGATGGGCTGGTGCTGATCCGCGCCAAGCAGGACGGAGAGACTCTCACCCTCGAGGGCTGGGAGGACCTCAACGGCGACAACACCATCAACGATACACAAGACGACCAGCTATTCTCCATCGTCCAGGGCGCCAGCGGCGACCACGAGATGCAGGGCTACCACGGCAACGGGTACTATAACAGTTCTTGGGGACCGGGCAATTTCCTGTTCACCTACCTGCTGATCTCGGCCATGACTCCACGGTTTGGCGGTTACTACTACAGCACGCCGCCCTCACGCGGGTCGAATATCCGAAACCAGCGCACCACCTACCGCAACTCCTCGTCATACGGCGGGCAGGTGCGGCGCAACGCCAGCTACAACGCCAACCAGTCTTCCTTTGCCGGCTCCCGCTATCAGTCGAGCCGCGGCAACATCAGTTCCAATCGTACATCCTACCAGTCCACCCAGCGGACAAGCGGTTCCTTCCGCACCAGCAACACCATCTCCCGCTCCAGTTCAGTGCGGTCCTCCTCCTCCTCGGGCGGCTTTGGCGGCGGCGGCGGCGCGATGCGGCTGCGGCGGAGGTCCTAGGCATCGAGGGGCGGGACGGGTCCTTTGCCCTGCAGGTCTCGCTGGCCGGACTGGCCCCCGACGACTGCCTGCTGGTGGAGTTGCCTTGGGATTTCCTCGGCGTTTCGGTGTCGCAGCTGCTGGACAGGGTATTCCCCCTGGACGAGGAACACAGGCGGCAGATCGCAGAGCGGTTCGACCTTCGCGTCAACCCGGACCTGCCCGAAATCTACACCGTGTTCCTCGCCGTCTGCCAGGAATGGCGTGACTTTCGCTGTGCCCTGTCCGTGTCGGCGCAGGGCGAACGGGTCGATCTGGACACGCCTGTCCGCCAGTTCCTCCAGCACGCTGAGGGCCCCCCGCTTCTGTCTCTTCACCTGGTGCAGGAATATCGCGCCCTCGAGTACGCGGTCCGGCAGGGATTCTGGGCCAGCCCTGATGCATTGCTAGGCTGGATGCGTTCTCTGTTCGTCCTCTACTTCCTGGACAAGCACGAAGTCAGCCTCGCCGCCCCGGCGTCCGGGTACGCCGGGCCTGCCTTAAGGCGGGCTCTTGAGGACTTGGATTTCCAGGGGCTCATCACTCCGCGGGTGCCCCAAAGCGAGGAATCGCCTGATCCGCAGGGGGATGAAACGAGCGAGGAGGACGAAACGAGCGTATACGCCATCACCCCCGAGGGCAGGCGGTTAATCGCCAGGCTCCTGGCCGAGACCGAGTCGTACATCGACCTTTACGATCACTACCAGGACACTCTGGCCGACCCTGAGCGTGAGGCGGTGGAGTTCAACACTGGCAGGGGCGTGGACCTGCGGGTCGAGGCGTTACTGACCGAAGGGCTGGAGCCCGTCCGCACCGTGTTCCTCCTCCGCCTGTATGACGGCACCCTGGATTCCCGGCTGCGGGACTGGATGGAAGCCATCGAGACCGATGAGTTGTTCGAAGGCATCCTGGAGCCGGTGGTCAACCGCCACGGTGTGGACGCCGAGACCATGGCCTTGGCCATCGAGCACGGCTACGCCTGGTTGGAGGAGCAGCAGGAGCGGGACCGGCGGGAGGCGTCGGACCGGGACCTGCTGCGGCGGGCCGGAGGGGGTACACTCTCACCCTGACCCTCTACCTCAAGGGAGAGGCACTCCGGCTTGACGGCCATCTCCTAAATGGCCATGAACAACACCACGGCCGAGCTTATGACCACCGAGCTTTCCACGAAGGCGACGGCCATGTTGCGCCCAGGAGCCAGCGCTTGGGAAACCCGCACGGTGTGGAGGAGCGCCAAGTCTATAATCACCCGCACCGCATAGAGCAGCACAAATCCCAGTACCCCGTAGGTCAGGAATGCCGCGATGCTCTCGCCCCAGCCTGCGAACGGCCCAAACACGGCCTTCAAGGCCACCAGACCGATGGCTATCAGGTTGCCGCCGAAGGCGACGCCCACTGCCCAGTTGCCGTTTTCGATTTCGTCATGGATCTTGAAGGGCGTGGTGAACTCGTAAAACAGGGCGAACACCACCAGCAGAACCAGCCCCATGCCGAAAAAGGCCAGCGACACCAGCGCCGCCTCGACCTCACCGCCCGTTGTCTCGCCGGCCACGGCCCCGGCGGTGAATAGGGCGGTGGCCAGATACATCCCGAACTCGGCGGCGCCGGCGCCCACGTTCTGGTCATGAACAACTTCCTGCTCCACGTGGAACTGGTAGAGCACCACCCGGTCGAACAGCACCCGCACTAGATTCAGAGCCACGATTCCGGCCAAGGAATACAGGAACACCCGCAGCACTTCAAAGGCGTAATCGCGGTCGAACCCAAACCCCTCCGCCGTCGCGCCCCCGGAAAATGGCTGATACAGGGCGCCCAGAAGCACCAGAATAACGGCGAAATAGTAACCGCTGAGCCGCAGGCCCACGGCCACGTTGCCCCTCTCCGTAACTTCATGGTCAATGCTGTGGTGGGTAACAAAGTCCCTGACAAACTTGGCCAGGAACAGGATAATCAACCCCACTGCCACGTAGACCAGCCCCCGCGGGAAAGCCTGCAGCGAATCGATAAATGCGTCGATCATCTTTCCTCGATTTCAGCGTTCCCTGTGCTACGCTCGTGTTGACTCGTGTTGACTTTGGATGGGCCGGAGGTTAATGGGCGCGCGGTGATACATTCCAGGGTTGTTTCCTAGCCATGGCGTTGACCCTGGTAGAGGTTGACGCTCTCGGTGGATATGCCCTCGCTGAACACCACCTCGAAGGGCCGGCCTTCCCACTTGGTGATGGTCAGCGCCGAGTCTCCCTGTTCCTTAATGAAATCCCACTGGTAGAAGGCGTCGCCCGGCCCCCGGTTGTCCTGGAAGAAGAGCACCTGGGCACTGTTGCGGTAGTAATAGTTGTCCCCGTCGATGGTGACGTAGTTATCTATGGAATGTTCCTCATCCAGTTGGATGAGGTCGTCCTCGGTGAGTCCGGTGCCGGTCAGTCCCATCGGCCCGGTGTCCTCGGTAACGGTTAGCGACAACTCCCGGCCATCGGTCCAGTCGACCCACAGCCGCGTATCACCGTCGGCGCACAGCAACTCGTACCACGTATCTGACGGACTGGAGTAGCGATGAATGCGTTCGATGAAGAAGAGACGCTCGTCGTACTCCACGGAGTATCCGGAGAGGGTGAGCACGTCGCCCACCCGGGCCGACCGGATGCTCTCGTCCGGGGCCGGACCGACGGGTTCTCTTTTCTTCTTGCCCCGTCCGAACAGCGAACGCAGCATATTCCCTCCCATGCAGCCCGTGCCGTGTGCGAAGTGAGTGTACTCAGGCTGTGGATGCAGGTCAATCCGCGTCTGCCCGGACGCCCAGTTTTTTAGTTCGCCCTCTCCCTCAGGGAGAGGGATGGGGTGAGGGCGAAATGCCGGGGCTATACCATGGCCCTCACGAAAGGGAACGCCCCCACCCTAACCATCCCCCGGAGGGAGAGGGAACAAATGAAAAAGCCTGGCCCGGCCGCCCAATTGGTTGCGGCAAGGCGCGTGGACGGGTTATGCTAGAGGCTGATTTACACTCGGTTTTAACTTGGGTTTAAGCCCGGCTGAAACCCGCCACCGACTCTGTACGTTGAGGCGCCGCTAATGAGCTCCGGGATGCTGCTGATAATCGGTATCGTCGCTTTGTTGCTGGGCATTGCCATGTTCGCTGGATGGTTCGACTGGGTGCTCCGTGTCGGCGGAATAATTTTGATTGTCGTTGGAATTGTCGCCATCGTTGTCGGAGTCGTCGGCATGTTCAACAGAGGAAATACAGGCAGCGGCAGATTCTGACGCTGCCATATTCCCTCCAGGCACCGTAGACAGCCAAGTAATTATAGGAGGGACGCATCATGGGGATGCTCTCACGCATGTCCACTATCGTGAAGTCGAAGATGAACCGCATCCTGGACAATGCGGAGGACCCGCGGGAAACACTGGATTACTCCTACGAAAAGCAGCTTGAGATGCTTCGCAACGTCAAGCGCGGCGTGGTTGAGATGGTGGCCGCCAAGCGCCAGATACAGCAACAGGCCGACAAGGTGCGGGAGAACGTTACCCGCCTGGAGCGCCAGGCAGAGCAGGCGGTGGACTCCGGCCGCGAGGACCTGGCCCTCATGGCCTTGGAGCGCAAGCACACGGCAGTGCTGGAGCTGCAGGGGCTGGACGAGCAGACCGCCGGCATGGAAGTGGAGCAGGAGAAGCTGACCCAGGCCGAGGCGCGGCTTTCGGCCAAGGTGGCCGCCTTCAAGAACAAGAAAGAGGTCATCAAGGCCCAGTACACTGCGGCGCAGGCCCAGGTTCGCATTGGGTCGGCTCTCTCGGGCATCTCCGAGGAGATGGGCGACGTGGGCCTGGCCGTCGAGCGCGCCGAGGCCAAGACCAGCAACATGCGGGCCCGCGCCAGCGCCATCGACGAGCTGGTTGAAGTCGGGGTGCTGGGCGATTTTGCCGGTGACGGCAAGGACGACATCACCCGCGAGCTGGAGAAGATGTCGGTCAGCAGCAGCGCGGAGGATGAACTGGCCGCCCTGAAGGCCCGGCGCAGCGGGAGCGGCCAATGATCATCCGCATCAGTTCCGAGGGCCAGTACAACCTCCCGGGCTCCTTCATCGACCAGTTGAATGACATTGACAATGCACTGGTGGAGGCGGTGGAAGCTGGCGACCTGGGCCGGTACGAGATGCTGCTGAAGCAGATGCTGGACCTGGTTCGGGAGAGCGGGACACCCCTCCCGCTGGATGAGCTGGTGGAATCGGACCTGATCCTCCCTGAGCCGGATCTCACCCTGCAGGAGGCCAAGGAACTGTTCACCGGCGAAGGCCTGCTCCCCGGCTGAGCCACGCCCGCTCTACCAATGCGGGAACCGATAACTAAGAAACTCTCTCAAATCGCACTAAAATTGCTGAAAATTCGCCAATCGCTCACCGAGGTCCTGGATTGCCGCTTTCGCGGGAATGAGGGAACGTTCAGCTATTTGCTCACTCTTCAGTAATTGCTGGGTCCCGTCACCCTAGAATTAATGGACGAGCCACCGGGCCCAGTCATTCCGGCCTTGAGCCGGAATCCAGGATCCCTGGCGCTGATTACGTTGGCCTTTTTCCAGCCCTTGTGGATTCCGGCGCAAGGCCGGAATGACGATAAGGTCTTCGGCAGTCATCGATTCAATAAAGTGGGACTGCTGGGTCCCGTCATACTCACCCAAGTAAGACCGCCGGGAGCATGCGAATGCCCCGGCGGTCTTTGCATTCCCGGCGTGAGGGAATCAGCGGGCGACGAAGTCGAACTGCTCGAACTGTCCGTGGACGATGGGGTCGGGGTCCAGGCCCAGCCAGCGGTCAAGGATGGTGGCGTAGGTGCAGCGGAAATCGGTGGTGTAGGCCATGTCGCCCTCGGACAGGTCGGCATCGCGAAGCGACGGATACTGGCCGAACAGGCCGCCCTGCACGGAGCCGCCGAAGACGAAGGCAACCCCGCCTGAGCCGTGGTCGCAGCCGGTGCCGTTGTCTTTGACACGGCGCCCGAACTCGGACCAGAGCAGCACCAGCGTATCCTCCCACAGGCCCTGCTCCTTCAGGTCATCGGTGAAGCAGGCAATGGCCGAGGAGGCGTCCTGCCACAGTTTGCCGTGGGCCCGGAGCTCGTCGCTGTGGGTGTCAAAGCTGCCGTGCTGGGCGTAGAGGATGCGGGTGCCGAGGCCCGCGCTCATCACTTGGGCTGCGTTCCGGAGACTCTGTGAGACGGGCGTGTCGGCGTACTCCACGCTCGAGGAGTAGAGTTCCGGCGCGGTGCGCAGTATGTCGGCCCCCATCAGGGCCTGCGCGCCGTTCTCGCTCAGCGCCTGGGCCACCATGTCTTTGCCGCCGGCCGGGCCGTACATCCGGCCCAAGGCGTCAAGGGCATGGTGCCGCACGTTCTCGTCGTCTATGTCCGGCAACAGGCCGTAGGTCTCGAGATTGCCCACCGAGGCCACCGGCACCCCCTTGGAGACCAGCGCCCGGGTCAGGCCGCGCCCGAAGTTGACGCCGGTCAGCACGTTCTCACCCTTGGCGTCGAGGTCACGGAGGGCGGCGCCCAGCCAGCCCTCGGTGCCAATGGTATCGGGCTCGGCGGTGTACCAGATGTCCCGCGAGCGGAAGTGCGACCGGTTTGGCTGGGGATACCCGATGCCGTTTATGATGGCCAACTCTCCCCGGTCCCAAAGGTCCTTGACGGCGGGCATGTTGGGGTTGAAGCCGTATTCGCCATTGATCGGTAAAACATCCTGCTGTGCGATTCCGATCCCGGGCCGGTGGTCGTAATACAGGCTGTTGTTGTAGGGGACGACCGTATTCAGCGCGTCGTTGCCGCCGTTGAGTTCGATGACGACCAGCGTGCGCTCCTTCCTCGTGGATACCATTGTCCTGCTCCTGCCGGGTTGCGTTATTTGATGCAAATGATTGCTTCTATATGTGGGAGAACCCTTGGAACGCCTTACTGGCACCTCTGATAGATCTGGATACGGTGCCGGTTGGTCTCGGTTACGTACAGGCGCCCCTGGCTGTCCAGTGTGACCGAAGAGGGGCACCAGAAATACTTTTCTATGTGGGACGATTCCTCGTGGGGGTCGTCGATGACATATTCGATGTCCATGTCGAGGTCGGCGGTGGCGCGGGCGGCGGCCTCCTCCCTGTTGATGCTGAGGAAGTTGGCGGCCCACTCCGAGATGGTGCCCTCGCCGCGCAGCAGTTGTACGAAGTTCCCATCGGCGTCCAGCACCTGCACCCGCTCGTTGCCCCAGTCGGCGACGTAGATGTAGCCGTCGCTGGCGACGGCCACCGAGGCCGGCCGGGTGAACTGGCCCTCGCCCCTGCCGGACGATCCGAATGCGGCCACGAACTCGCCGTCGGCTGAATATTTCTTGACAGCGTCGTTTCCGAAATCGGCGACGTACACGTTGTCCTGCGCGTCGCAGGCCAGGCCCCACGGCAGGCTCACCCCCCTCTCGCCTTCGCCGCTGATGGACAGCAGAAAACTGCCGTCCGCGGTGAATTTCTGCACCCGGTTGTTGAAGGTATCCGCAACGTACACGTTGTCCTGGCTATCGGTGGCCAGACCGGACGGGGAGTCCAGTTCGCCCTCGCCTGAACCGGACTGTCCCCAATGGAACAGGTAGTTCCCTCCGTCATCGTACGCAGTCACGCGGTTCAGCTTTTCGTCGCTGATGAAGTAGCGGCCCTGGCTGTCCACTGCGCCGCAGGCAGGCCAGACAAATCTGCCGCCATCGTGTCCGTAGCCGCCGAAGTTTCCATAGTAGCCGCTGTCCGCATCGCATAGGGTCACGCGGATGCCGCGGGTGACCTCTTCCTTGCTGCGGCTAATAACGTAGAGACGGTCGTCCCTGCCCACGGCGGTATCCACCGGGTAGTAGAACCCCTTGCCCTCCATGACCGTCATGCCCATGGTATGGGAGTATTCCAGGACCCTGGTTTTCTGTGCTGTAGTCATCGCCGCACCTCGGCCTTGGTATTTTTGCAGTAACCGTCCTTGATATGTGCTCAAAAGCTCAGAGGGCCGGCTCCCAGACCGGTTTCAGATCTAGTACGAAACCCGGGAGTTCCGGCTCACCCGAGACGGATTCCGGACCCTCCATTATCTCGACATCTGCTCCGGGGCGGTAGATGTACACCCGTTGCCGGGTGTCCAGTGGGTCTATCAGCCAGCCGAGCCGGACGCCATTTTCAATGTACTCTTCCAGCTTTCGTTGGAGGCCTCTCAAGGTGTCGGAACTGGAGCGCAACTCGACTACGACGTCGGGAGCGATGCGCCAGAACCCCTGCCGCTGTTCGCCGTTCAATGCCGCCAGGCGGCTCTTGAGGATCCACGAGGCATCGGGAGACCGCACCGCACCGTTGGGCAGTGTGAAGCCTGTGGTAGGGCCGAAGGCAACACCAGTGCCGTCGTCCCTGGCCCAAACCGTCAGATCAGCGCCGATGTTGAGCTCCTGGTTACCGGTGATAGGGATGGTAGGGGGCAAGATCTCCAATTCTCCTTCGGCGTTGCGCTCCAGGCGAAGCGTGTCGTTCAACGAGCCCAACTCCAGGAGCAGGTCATCGGTCAGTTGCCCGACAGCGCCCAGCCGTAACACGATGGGGCCGTATGGCTCCGGCATCGTCCTCGATTGATCCTGTCGTGGTTTGACGGTCTGAGTGGTCACCGGGAGAGAACCGTCCTGATTTTCTGCTGGATAGGGGTACGCTATCGCCCCAACCCCTTCCCAAGGGTAAGAGGAGCCGGTTTTGCTCCCTTTGGGAGAGGGGGCCTGTCTACGACCGCTGGAACTCCTGCGTAGCCGCAACCATCTGCAGCACGTCGGCGATGTGCTGGCGGTCGGTGTTGGCGCCGGCACTGCCTTGGGCGCAGAACTCCACCAGCGTCCGGCGGGTGGACTCGTCCACCTCAAGGGACCCTACCTCATCCAGGCACGCGTCAACCAGGCGCTCGGGGGAGGTGGTCTCGCTCAGCTCGCCGCTGATGCGGCCGATCATGGCCCGGATGCCCGGCTTTTCCGTGTCTCCGACCTGTTGGCTGGCGAAGTTGATGCGTTCCACCAGTGTACCGCTGTCCAGCCAATCGGTGCCCTGGTGCCATCCCTCCACGCTGGGCGGGTTGTTGAGCATCTGTCCCATGAAAGAGGCCTGGTTGTAGCGCTCTATGATCTCGTATCGCGGCCGGTCGAACTCCCCGGTCAGCCGCAGCACCCCGGCCACCAGCTCCACGGGGCTCTTGACCTTGGTGTAGCGGATGTCCTCCGACTTGAAGAAGTCGGAGTTGAACAGCACCCGCAGCATGGGGCCGATGTTGTAGCCGTGGTCGAAGTAGGCCTGAACCAGCGTCTCGATGGCCTCCGGATCTCGCGGCGGCGTGTAGGGCCACTCGGGGACCGGCGGCTCGTCGGACACGAAGAAGCTGTAGAGGTGCCGGGCGATGAACCGCGCGGTGGCGGGCTGCCTGCAGATGATGTCGACGATGTCATCGCCGTTGAAGTTGCCCGTCTCTCCGAGGAAAGTCTTATCACCGTAGTCGTGGTCCTCGGGATGGAATTCGAAGTGCCAGGAGATCCGGCCATAAGGCCAGTCGGAGTCCCGCTGGGAGCGCATCTCCATGTACTGCCGGTTGGCGATAGTCCAGCCGGTGAAGGCGCGGGCGCACTCCTTGATGTCCTCCTCGGTGTAGTTGCCCACGCCCATGGAGAACAATTCCAGCAGCTCGCGGCCGTAGTTCTCGTTGATGGCGCCCTTGTGGTTGTCCTGGTTGTCCAGCCAGATGATCATGGCCGGGTCCCTTGACAACTCCAACAGCATGGTGCGGAAGCTGCCCATGGCGTGGCGGCGGAACATCCTGGTCTGGTCGGACAGCGCCTTACCGTGGCTGACCTTGTTGTAGCCGGTGGCGAAAATGCTGTGCCAGAACAGGGTCATCTTCTCCGGCAAGGGCGTGGTCGTGGTGGCCAACCGGTACAGCCAGTTCTCGCCGGGGGCCTGGGGGCCCATCATTCCCGACAGTTCGGGATGGAAGCGGCGCACGAGGTAGTCGCTGATTCGCCCCTCCGCACCCGGGCTCAGCAGCTCCTCTACGGCAGCTTCGTACCCTTTGGCCGCGTAAGATGCCAGCTCGTCCCGTGCGGAACCAAACCCGGCCCGCCGCAAGAGGTGGGCCATCAATTCAATGTCGGTCTTTGTTTCCAACATAAAGTCCCTCCCTTGGGCGCAATACTACATGTATGGTCGCATTTTAGGCTTCGCGCCATACCGGCGTCAAACGAATTATGCCCGGCGCAGGGTCCTTAATTTGTTCCCTCTCCCGGCGGGAGAGGGAAAGGGAGGCCCTAACCCCAGTCCTCTCCCGGCGGGAGAGGGAGAACTAAAAGGCCCTGTGTCCGGCGGAACCGATACACAATTCGCTATCGGGCCTTTGGGTTTGCAGGAGTGAATGCCAACCAGATTGATTCGAAGTGGCATTTAACGATATTCGTCAGTTTCAGCCATCAGGCTGTCCGACGCGGACGGTGATGATGTCTGTATCGTGGTACTGCTGGTGACGTACTGATTGGGCGAAGCTCCGCAGCAACCGAAGCGAGAGTTCCTCCTCCACCGGGTCCTGCGTGTCGTGCTGCTGCAGTTGCCGGATGCGGTCTTCCAGGTTGGTCTCATTGCCGCCACCTATGAACTCCAGGTCCGCGACGGCGCCGTCGCTGGCGGCGAGCACGATCAGTGTCCTACCTGTACCGTCCTCCGTGTCCTCATCGCCGTCTAGGCTCTGGTTCAGGGGGGTCAGGGTCAGCAGCGTTTCCTCCGCCACAGCGCTTAGCCGGTCCCTCATGGCCTCGTTCCAGCCCCTTTTGGCGGCGAACCGAGCCATGAATTCGTTCAGATCCGGCAGGGAATCGATGTGCAGGCGCGACTGGAATCGCATCCGCCTGGGACTGGTGAGCTCCAGGTATAGGACCATGATCACGGCCGCCAGCCCTCCGGTGGTAATCGCGCTCTTGAACAGCGTTTCCCACACCGCGCCGAAATAATGGAGATGGAAGAGATCGAAATGGAAGGCAGCGCCGATCCAGAAACAGATTCCGGCAACCACCACCTTCTGCCGGTTCGGCTCGTTCTGGATGACCAGCCTGGCACCGTCCACCAGCAGGGTCCCTGTGACCAGCATCAGGTAACCCGTCATCACTGGTGCCGGTATGGAGGCGATCAGCCCCGACACCTTGGGCAGAAAGGCCACCACTATGAAGATGAGGGCGATGCAGTACCCGACGCGCCTCGCGGCCACGCCGGTTGTCTGGCTGAACGAGATGATGCCGGAATTGATGATGTTGGGCACTGCCCCGGCCAAGCCGGCCAGAATGTTGCTGATGCCGGCGCCAAACATGCCGCCCTGTACCTGCCGGAAGTCCACCGTGCGGTTGTCCCGCCACGCCATCCGCTGCTGGGCGATGGTCTCCCCGTTGGAGTGAATGGAAAATATTATTGCCAGGAACAGGAATGACGGCAGAAGAGTCCAGAAGGGGATCCCGAATTCCGGCGACAGGTCTGGCAGGTCCGTGGGCACTCCCACCCAAGGGGCCGCGGCCACCAGGCGGAGGTCGAGGATACCCAGTGCGGCGGCGGCAATGCAGCCGGCCACGATCCCGATGACCGGTCCCCACAGGCGCAGAATGGCCGCACGGCGCAAGCTGAGTCCAGCCACGACGGCCAGCGTGATCAGTGCCGTCAGGGGAGCCGCCACCGGCTCCTCCCGGGCCGACCCGTCCAGCAGGGCGAACACCACGGAGGCGAGAGTGACGGACAGGATCATGATCACTATGCCGCTCACGGTCGGGGTGACGATGCGCCGCAGGATAACCACCCACTTGGAGATGACCAGCTGGATCACCGCTGTTGCGAAGACCAAGCTCATCAGCGTCCCGGGGCCACCGTCCACCACAGCGGTGATGCAGAACGGTATGGAGACCGCGGCAGTGAACATTGGCAGCAGGGCATTGGCCCCGACGGGCCCGATTCGCCGCACCTGGATCAGCGTGGATATTCCCACGACCACCAGGGAGGCGAATACCATCCAGAGCAGATAGGAGTCGCCCAGCCCGGACTCCCGGGCAACGATCACCGGCGTGAACAGCAGGGTGGCAGAAGCGATCAGGCTGAACTGCGCGCCATACCCGGCCGTAGGCAGAAGAGGCGGGCTCTCGTCCACCTCATAGCGAGGATTCCTGCTGGCCGCCGTCGTCAGAAATGCCTCCGAGACCGTTCAGCGCTGGAAATACTGCCTGGAAATACTGGCGGACGGCCGTCCGGTTAGATGATCGAGTGGCGAAATTGTACCCCAGACACCCGCAAATAAAACGCCCAAGGGCTGATCCAGCCATCCCTGGGCGTTTCAATTACGGCGCATTTTTCCAGAAGGCCAGAGCCGGATATGTCCGGGCCTATTTGAACTTGGGAATCACCTTGTCGGTGAGACACCTCATTGTGTTCATCACCACGTCCCTTGGCACCGATGAGGTCCAGTTGACCTCGAACATGATCTCATCAGTGCTGAAGTCGTCGCGGAGCATCTCGATCTTGTCGCACACCTCCTCCGGCGTACCGAACAGGTTGACTTCCTCGGTGGCCTCGGGGCTTGCGGCGCCGGCGTCGGTGCTGCCGATGGCCACCCGGCCGGAGTAGTAGCGGCGGGCCAGGTCCATCAGGTTTTCGGTCTGGCGGTCGGCCTCCGCCCTGGTGTCGGCCACCAGCGTCGGAATGCGCACCACCGTAGTAGGGTCGCCCAGGTGGCCCGCGTCAATCCACGCCCTGCGGTATGCCTGGACGTCCTCCTTCAGCACCGCGGAGCCCCGGGGGTTGTGGGGCGAGCTGCCCGCGCCGATGGCGATGCGGTAGCCCTGCTCGCCCATGGGCACGAAGCTCTCCTGGCTGTCCACGGGCAACAGCATGGGCGGGTAGGGCTTCTGGTAGGGCTTCGGGATGGCCAAGTACGACTCGTAGAAGGCCGGGTAGTTGTAGTACTTGCCCTCGAATCCGGAGAATTGGTCCTCCGTCCAGAGCTGTTTCATGACCTCGAGGTACTCGAAGAACTGCTCGCGGCGCGTGGCCGAGCCACGGGTGCGTCCCCCGGCGCCGTAGATGAACCGGCCCCTGCTGACCTGGTCGACGATTGCCACCTGCTCCGCGGTCTGGATCGGGTCTTCCATCAACAGGTTGTCGAAGCCGTAGCGCTCGTGAGGCAGGGCCGCCGCCGACAGCGTCTCGCCGGGCTGCCTCATCACCGGGCGGTGGATGGAGGACCCGATCTTGATGCGCTCGGTGCGCTCGGCGATTACGGCGGCCAGCATAAGCACCTGGGGGTCCATGCTGGCCTGCTTGGAAAAATGCCCGCCGCCAAGCCAGATGTAGTCCCAGCCCATCTCTTCGACGGCGTCTATTTCCTCGTAGTTCTTGAAGTAGGCCTCCTCCTCCATGAGCTTGCCGCCCACGTAATCGGGGTGCCAGGGAACCATGTCGCTCTCATACAGGGCGTTCCAGGTGTTGAACAGTCCAAAATCCATCGCGCCTCTCCTCGGCTCGCCAAATCCCTCGCAACGCGACCTCAATCTAGCACCGGCCACCTTCAGCGTCAACGCCGGAACATACCCGCTGCCAGAGGCGGTCTTCCGCCTCTCCGATGGGGCAATGGCGCCCAATGAACGGCGGCCAGCCCCGCACCGCCAGCTTGCCCATGATCTCCTGGCCCTCGGGGGTTTTGAGGTCCAGGCAAATGTCCTCGGAGCCGACCATGGTCCGGTGTGCCGAAAAAGGCAGGCGCTGCCTGCCCCAATCGCCTCCGGGTGCCTCGATGCGGATTACCCTGGTGGCCGAGCTCGGCCACCAGGGCGCAACCCAAGGGGCCATTGATGACCGTCCCCAGATCCAGGAGCGTTATCCCTTCCAGGGGGTGCTTCGGCATCGGGTCTTTGGCGCCATTGGGACGCCTGTTGGCATCTCCTCCGAGGCGGGCCAGGACCTCAGCTGTGTGTTGACCCAGTGCCGGGGCAGGCCCCTGCGTTCTGGCTGGGGTCACGGTCATGTTTACCATGGGTCCAAGCTGGCGCGTCTCGCCCAGTCGCCTCGTCGAGGCACTCCGAGTGGAGACGGAGGCAGGTGGGCATTGTCCCAGTCTGCGCATACGTGGCGCAGGACACCATCGGCCTAGCCGGTACCATGGTCATCCGGACGATCCACTTAAACGTCCATGACCGAAATACCTGTGGAGGATCTTCAAAGCTGTCCCGATAGCCACAAGTACTATGGGAGGAACATACAGCAGCCAAACCACTCCGAACACCGTCGGAGCCGCCGCGAGCAAAAGGATAAAGTTCGCTGCGACCAGTAAACGAAGACTACTTGGACAGACAAGGGGAATAATCCCTCCAGCCACCCCCAGAACCAACGTGACCGCGGAAAGAGGGTTTATCGAGACCCCCGGTCCGATTGCCAGCCAAATGAGTAGAGTGACGCTTACTGAAACGGCTAGGGTGCCGCCTAGCGCGAGCAGCCACTCTCCAATGCTTACCTTGGTCACGGCTAGTCGATCACCCCACCGTAGCAGATTTCTTCCCACAGTGGAGGTAGAGATCCCTCAGTCAATGTGCAAGTGTGCGAGTAGCCGTTCGACATGCCGTACCGTTGCGCATATTGAGTGTAGTCGATATTAATAGAATGACTGAATTCACCCGTGATTTCGATCCGGACGTAATCCAGTCCGTACGAATAGTAGACGGCGTAACAGTCCTCTATGTTCCATAAAGGAAACAGTGAAGCCCAACATTGGGCGTAAGTAGCATGGCCGCCTCCTACAGAGTCTCCATAATCCTCGTACCCCATCTCTGTATGGACCTTCGTAGCGGCCAGATCAAACTGTTCGCCAATGTAGTAACTTACCCAGCCTGTTCTGGTTTCTATAGAGCTCGAGACATTGGCACCATGCGAACCCTGGTGAGGCGATTCAGACTGTCCGCCTTCAACTCGTCCTTTGTCACCTACTTGACCCGGTCGAATTTCTTGAATGACAGCCCGACACTCTTCATCGAAAACCCAAATGATGACCGACCCAGCACTTCCGTTTGGTACTCGCGCACCGACCGTCACTGGTGCATTGACAACACACTTCGAGTCTCGAAGTGTCGCCTGGGCAAGGACGGATCCTACGCCGATAGCAGTTTCCACACCGTCAATCATACCGAAGGCCGCGGCTTCGCCCGGAGCATCGGCCGCCACGTATATCGACGTTGAGGAAAAACGAGGAGCAATCCCAAAACTTAGACCAGGGTCACAGAGAGTTTCGTTTTCAGGTCTATCGTTTTCCTTTCCTAGCGAATGTAGTGCTCAGCGCTGGCGGCGGCCATGTCGATGGCGCGGCTGGCCAGGTCGTGAGACTTCTGGGCGTTGGCCGTCAGAAATACGGCACCGCTTGGGCTGCGCTCCATGGCGGATAGGCCCATCACGCAGACAAGGAAGTCACCGAGCGGTCAATGTCCCGCACGTTCATAACCAGACGGCCCATGCCGTCAGCAGTGTATGACACATCGCATAATCTGTCGAATCCGGTCTCCCAGAGCAAACGGCAATACCCGGGAAGAATGTTGTGAGGAAGGAGGGCAGGGCCAGGAAATGGCAATTACCCCTGATACCAATCCACCTTGGCTATTGGTACTGTAGCCACCGGTATATGCGAGCGAATTTGAGTATCACTGACCGAGGCGCATACAGACTGATGCGCCCGGTTTGCCGGTGGAATTCACACGCCCTCGGTCTCGCCTTCGTCCGCAGGCGACGGCTGAAATTGGCGAGACCCTGTCGACTGCCCGGGGATTGCGTCTGCCGGACTGCGGCGCTGTTGCTCGCGGTTACGCAGCCGACATATAGTGTCTGAAACCTGGTGCGTCTTACTCGCCTAAGGAGAAGGGAACATGGCCGATTCCGAGGTTGTCATCATTGGCGGCGGGATTGCCGGGGCGTCCACGGCCTACTTCCTGGCCAGACATGGACGCAGGGTGACGCTGCTGGAACGGGGAGAGGTTGCGTCCGAGGCATCCGGGGTGAATGCCGGCGGCATCGGTGCGTATGGCTGGGGCCATGTTCCCAACCTCGAGTCCTACCTGACCATGGGAAGCCTGCAGATTTTCCGAAGTCTGCAACTGGACATGGGCTACGACATCGAGTTCAGAGCTTCCGGGGCACTGCAGGCCATCCAGACCGCCGAGCAGTACGGGTACTCGCGGGACAACGTGCTGTCCCTCAAGTCCAGAGGCTACACGGTCGAGCTGCTCTCTCCCGGCGAGGTCCGGGCCATCGAGCCGGAGATGAACCCGGAACTGGCAGGGGCCGTGCATTTCCCCCTGCGGGGCCAGGCCGACCCCACCAAGGCCACGCAGGCGTTTGCAGACGCCGCCCGTCGTGAGGGTGCGAACGTGCTTACCGGCACTGAGGTCACTGCCATCACATCTCTTGCGGACGGCGGCTACCGCGTCGTCTGCCCAGGAGAGACGCACACAGCCACGCGGTTGGTGCTGGCGGCCGGCGCGTGGTGCGGGCCCTTAGGCCAGATGTTGGGTCTGCGCTTACCGGTTGTCCCGGTCCGTGGACAGATGTGGGCCACGGAACCGTTGCCGCCCAGGGTGTTTCACTCGCTTTCGGGGGCGGAATCGTACACGCACTGGAGTGCCCACCCAGGCAACGATTCCGACACGCCCCCGGAGCTTACGCACAGCCACTCCCGCCGGGTCACGAGGCACCTGTACGGCCGCCAGACCAGAGATGGGGAGGTCATGTTCGGCGGCGACCGAGTGCGTCTTACTCCCCTGGAGTTGACCGGCTACGACAAGTCGATTGATGCCAGTGGCATAGAGGTCAACTTTGGTCACGCCCGGGAAATCCTCCCGTTCCTTGGCGGCCTTTCCATCAGCCGTACGTGGGCCGGCCTGATGCCATTCTCCCTCGACGGCAGGCCGGTTATCGGCCAGATACCCCAGCGGGAGAACCTGTACATCGTCAGCGGCCTGGCCTCCTCCGGCTTCGGCCGAGGCCCGATGGCAGGAAAGCTGATCGCCGACTATATCCACACCGGCCACCGCCCGCCCGTCCTGTCTGAATCAGACCCGGCGAGGTGCGTGTCTGCCCTGACCTGATCGCCCCGGGCTGTTCCTCCCGTGCTGAACCGTCGTCAGCGGCTCGACCGCTCCCATACGGCGCCCTCTGTATCGCGAAGGGTGCCCACAGGGGGCACAGCCTGGCATGTCGCTAGCCGGGGGAAAGCGTCACTCTGCTGGCGACCGGCGGATCCGCTCTCGAGGAGTGCGGGAGAGTGGTATCTATGAGGAGGCCGGTGGTCAATGGTGAGCTGTCCTATGACACCATCGAGGGCTTCGACTACCAGGAGGGATACAACTACCCGCTGAGAATCGAACGTAAAGACCCCTGCCCGGACTAGGAACCTCCCAGGTTGCGTCCAGGGTTCGTCCCAGTGCCGGACAGTGCCGGAGATGTTCGGGATGACCATGTGGCCGGAAGGGAAAACGCGGGCCGGATTCTTTGCCTAGGGGCTGCATCAATGAGGAAAGTGCGCAGAGCATCCAGCAGATGCGCCAGTGGGACTGGGAGGCCGCATCCGGAGTTTCCTGGCAACGGGGCGAACATTTCGAGCCTGTCGGCCGGGAGTCCGCCTACCCGCCGTAGTCAGTAACGTAGCCCGCGATCCATCCCAACTCCGCCTGGGTTTCCAGCGGCACCTGGGAGGGGGCCTGGCCACCGATAGGCTCGTTGCCGATGACTTCCGCCTCCGTGAGCGCATCCACCCGGTCCTGGGGAAGTCCCAGCAACCGGCCCAGAACGTACGCGTTGGCCTCTCCCAGAAGGGGTGCCGGTCCGGCGATCTCCGCCCGGCTCCCCGAGAATTTCCAGCCCCTCCCGATGTATTCCTTCTCGCCCAGTTCCGTCTCGCCCGGATGGTTTACTTTCTCGAAGAACCCCCGGGAACGGAAGTGAGGGTCTTTGAGTGCTTGGCCCGCTGTCAGTATTGGCCCTGCGGGGACGCCTGCGCCCTGTAGCGTTTCCATCACCGCGTAAGATGTGCGGCCACTGGTCCACTTGGCCACAATGGCGTCAAGCTCGTCCTGGTGGTCCAGCCGCTGCCGCGACGTGGCGAAACGGGAGTTGCCGGCCAGTTCCGGAACGCCCCCGTGCGTCTCACTCGCCAAGGCCTGGCAGAAGGCCAGCCAGTCCTCGTCGTCCCGAACCGCGATGGCAACCCACTGGTCCTCGCCCAGGCAGGGGTAGCAGCCGTGGGGCGCCATCGAACTGTGCCGGTTGCCGATGCGTAGCGTGCGTTCTCCGTTGAAAGAATAGGCCAGCAGCCCAGCGCCGATGAAAGCTGCCCCGGCCTGGTACATGGCAAGGTCGATCCACGTTCCCCTACCGGTCTTGGCGCGGTGCAACAGGGCGGCCATGACTGAAAGGAGCGCCGTCCAGGTTGCCAGAAAGTCGGTGTAGGAGTTGCCCACTTTGTTGGGCACGCCACCGGGCTGCAGTTTGCCCGACCCGTCATCATCCAGGTACCCCATGAAGGCACCGGTGCCATGGACCGGCTCGAGGGCCGATGCCATGGCACCGAAGTTGCTCCACGGCCCGCTGTGCCCGTAGCCGGTGTTAGACACCATGATCAGGTCGGGTTTCACCGCTCGCAGCGAGGCGTAGTCAAGACCGAATCGCGCCATCACCCGGGGCGTGAAGTTTTCCAGCACGATGTCGCTGACCGACACCAGCTCTTTCAGGAGGGCCTGGGCTTCTTCGGAGCGCAGGTCGAGGGTCAGGCTGCGTTTTCCCCGGTTCAGGGTCTGGAAAGTGCCGCCCTGCTCCCACCACAGCTCGCCTGGCTGGTTACCGGGGAACGGCCCGGTAATGGTGCGGGTGGTCTCCATGAACTGGGCCTGGCAGGTGTCGATCTTGATCACCTCGGCACCCAGGTCTGCCAGGTTCGCCCCGGCGAAGGGCATGGCAAACACGCGGCTCAGATCCACTACCCGAATGTTCTCCAACGGCGGGCGGCTCATATCACCCCTGCGTACCGGAGAGCGGCCAGCTCCTCGTTGCTGTAACCGAGCTCACCGCCATAGATCTCGGCGTTGTGCTGCCCCAGCAGCGGCGCCGGGGCTGGCGCCCGCGGCGGCCGTTCCGACAGCGCGGCGGCCATGCCCGGATATGACGCCGGTCCTGCCACTGGATGTTCAACGTCGTGATAGAAGCTGCGCGCCGCAAGGTGTGGGCAGGCGACCATGTCCCCCGCATCCTGGGCCATTCCGAACACCAGGCGCCGTTCCCCCGAAGCGAGGAACAGCGGCAGCCGGTCCCACTGGGCCAGACCCTCGATGAGCAGGACCTTCAGTTCTTCGCCGTTGGCTATGCGCCCCGCACCCGAGGCGAAGCGCGGGTCTTGGAGCTCCTCCAGTCCGATCAGGTCGGCGACGGTCTCCCA
This sequence comes from Dehalococcoidia bacterium, assembly GCA_965249355.1. Lineage (GTDB taxonomy): Bacteria > Chloroflexota > Dehalococcoidia > Lucifugimonadales > UBA3495 > VXOI01. The sequence continues at coordinate 3,697,656 of CBDFLW010000004.1, read as the reverse complement.
TGGCTGAGACCCCTGCACCGACGGGACCACGTAGCCGTCGCGGGCAGGCATCAGTTCCTCGAACCCGGAACCGCGCACCGGCCGACGGCCCTTGGTCGCGCCCATGAAGTTGTAATAGGGCACGGGCTGCACCAAGTGAGCGGCAAGGCACTCGGCGACCGAGACGTCGACGTGCTGGCCCTCGCCGGAGGCGAGCCTGGCGAACACGGCGACCAGCGTTGCCGTCGCCGCGTTGGCCCCGGCCACGTATAGCGACTGGTCAAGGGCGTTGCGCAACGGCTCCTTGTCCGAGTCGCCCGAGTGGTACATCAGCCCGCTCATGGCAAAGGTGATGATGTCGGTGGCCTCGAAATCGCGATATGGCCCATCCTGCCCGAATGCGGTGACCGACGTCACAACCAAGTGGGGATGCGTGCGAGACAACTCACCGTAGCTGATAGCTGATTTCATAGTCTCGGAAGGCGGGTATCCCTCCACCAGCACGTCGGCATCGTCCAACAGCTTGTGCAGGACGTTGCGGCCAGACTCAGAGGAGTAGTCGAGAGTGACGTCCCGCTTCCCCGTGTTCACATAAAGGAAAGGAATGCTCATCTCTGGATGCGGGTCGTCGCCGACAAAGGGGCCCATTTGCCTTGCCGGGTCGCCGTCTCCGGGAGGTTCGACCTTGACGACCGAGGCCCCGTAGTCGGCCAGCAGCTTGGCGCAGAAGGATGGGGCAATCCCCGGCCCCAGATCCAGCACCCGCAGTCCGTCAAGCAAGCCTAGCTCTCCGGCTGCCAGACTAGGGGCAACTCCTGGCCGCGCCGCGGAAGCGCCACGGTGCCAACGCCGGACGCGGTCTGGAGACCCCGGCTGTTGGTCAGTGTTACGGTGCAGTCGACGTGGCCCACTCCGTCCACATCCCGGAGTCCGGTGACGATTCCTTTGGACGTCAGGACGTCGCCTGGGTAGTCCATCCCCCGGTGCTGCACGTAGAACCGCCGGAGCCAGCCGCCTGTTCCGGCGAAGTCCACCATCAGCTGGCCGATGTACTGGTTCTTCAGAGAGCCGTTGATTACCACGTTTTCCAGTCCCTGCTGCATCTGGGCAAAGGGCAGGTCCCAGTGAATGCGGGCATAGTTGCCGTTGGCCGCCGCCCAGCGCACCAGGTGCGTCGTGGTCATTGGCCCCTTGACCACCGGCGGAAGTTCCATACCCTCGGTGACGTCCTCGAAGTACAGCTGCGGCCGGTCAGATGGACTGGGACGCGGTACTTCCTGGCCGGGTCCCGGCGGAGAGATGTTGACGGTCTGCAGGCCGCTGGACACCGTTGCGCCCTGCTGTGGGGTGCTGGCATCCTGGTCCAGGGCCCGGTGGATGCTGACCCGGCGCGCCAGAACGATGACCTGCCCATGCTGGTCGGTCTGTGTCTCGAGGCGCTCCACGAACACAAGCGGCCCCGAGCGGCCCTGCTTCTGGAATATGTCCAGGATCTTGAACTGCCGGGTGATCCAGCTGCCGACGTATGGCGGACGCAGAAACTGCCAGTCGCTGCCGCCGTTCAGGCCGTAGCTGTTGAAGGGCAGCGGCACCTCGAAGTGCGACTCCTGCCCGGCCCCGAAGTATCCGATGGGCGGCGCGATGTCCTTCCAGGTCGCCAGCGGCGGGCAGATGATGCCGCCGAAGCGGCTGGCTTCTGCAGCCTTGCGGTCCACGAACAGCGGGTTCGGGTCTTCGGTGGCGTCGGCCAGGTCGTAGACCATCTCCTCGCTGATGGCGAAGCGGTTCCGCTCCGGCGCCGTCTCCGTTCCGATGAGGGCCCGCACCTCGTCAGTAATCAAGCTGTCGGCCAACCTGCCCCTCCGATGATCTATGCAGAATTCGCCGGAAGTTTACCATAGAGCCGGTAAACGCCAAAAAGCGTAAGCTGAAGTGGCCAAACAGTGTCGGGGTGAGAGGCCCGGGCTGGCCTGGCGATGGTAATATTTCTTTGTAACAGGAAGACACAGACGTACCCTCGAGCGGATTTTCGATCACCCCACTCCAGCCGACATCAGATGGTCCGAGGTGGAGGCACTAATGACAGCGTTGGGTGTTCAAATTATCGAGGGATCTGGCTCTAGAGTCAGGTTGAATAAGGACCGCGTGAGCTTGGTAGTACATCGACCTCACCCCCGGCCGGAAATGCACAGGCGTGCCGTCCTGGACATTGCCAAGTTTCTGAACGATATAGGAGTTATACCATGATGGAATACAAGGGCTACATCGCCACCATTGGGTATGACGACTCCACTGACCTGCTGTACGGACACGTAGTCAATGCCGCCCCTTTTGCGATAGTCAACTTTATGGCGTCCGATGTGGAGGGACTCAAACGTGAGTTTCGGACGTCTATAGAGGTGTACTTGGCCGGGTGCGAAAGGGACGGTACTGATGCTGCGAAGCCGTTTCCTGGAACGTTCGAGTTACCCCTATACAGGGAGATATACCAACGGGTGGCGATGGCGGCCGCCAGTGAGGGCCTCGATATGGACGAATGGGTCTCCGAGGCCATCGAGGGAAAGCTGACAGGCAATCGCTTCCCACCTCCGTCCAGCGTCGGTCGGACGACACCCGGCCCCTAGAACAGCTCGCGGCTGGCGATGTCGGCGCCCTCTCGCATTGAGCGCAGCTTGAGCCAGACCAAGCCCTTGTCCACGCGGTTGGAGCCGGCCGACGTGTCGAAGCCGCAATCGGTCCCGGCCAGCACTCGCGTCGAGTCCCCTCCCGTCGCCTCCACTGCCAGTCGGCCAACCTGCCCCTCCGATGACCAATGCAGAATTCGTCGGAAGTTTACCATAGCTGGTGGTAATACATCCTTGTGACAGGAAGGTACAGAAGAGCGCTGAAGAGGATTTTCGCTCATCCCACACCTGCTAACATCCGATGGGCAGAAGTTGAGTCGCTAATGCGAGCTATAGGAGTCAATGTAACGCAAAGGACCGGTTCGAGGATGCTATTGAATGGAAAAAACGCAAGTGTGATAGTGCATCGCCCGCCCCCCAGCTCTGAAGTTGGCCGCCCCACGATTCGAGCCGTCGCGGATTTTCTAACCCGTATCGGAGTGGCGCCATAATGGAATATAAGGGCTACGTGGCATCAATATCCTATGATGACGACGCCGACATGCTCTTCGGCCATGTCGTGAACAGCGGCAGTTATTCGATCTGCACATTCATGGCAAACGACGTTGAAGGGCTCAAACGGGAATTCAAGATCTCGGTTGATGAATACCTTGCCGCCTGCCAGCAAGATGGCATCGAACCCGTCAAGCCGTTTTCCGGGGAAATCAACCTTTGCTTGGGCACGAGGTTGCACCATACGGTTACTCTAATGGCGATGGAAGACGAGATAACTCCCCACGACTGGATAAGGCAGACTATTGAAGAGAGGGCGTGGAATCTGGCCCACCCTGGGAGAAAACAATAAAGCAAAAACGTCCCGGTCCCTAGAACAGCTCGCGGCTGGCGATGTCGGCGCCCTCTCGCATTGAGCGCAGCTTGAGCCAGACCAGGCCCTTGTCCACGCGGTTGGAGCCGGCCGACGTGTCGAAGCCGCAATCGGTCCCGGCCAGCACGCGCGTCGGGTCGCCTCCCGTCGCTTCCACTGCCTGTCGCAGCCGGTCCGCCACCACCTCGGGGTGTTCCACGTAGTTGGTCTTGGTGTCGATCACTCCCGCCACCAGCAGCATATCGTCTGGCAGCGGCATCTCGCGGTACACCTTGTACTCGTGGGCGTGGCGCGGGTTGGCCATCTCCATCACCAGCGCTCCCACGTTGGCGCCGTAGATGATGGGCAGGATGTCGCGCACCGGCACATCGTAGTGGTGAGGGCCCTCGCTGTTGCCCCAGCACACGTGCAGCCGCACCTGCGCCCGGGGAATGTTGCGCAGGGCGCGGTTGATGGCCTCAATGTGCAGCTCCACCACCTCCTGGAACACCTCCACCGGGTCGTCCTGGTAGGTGATGTGGCGCTCCATGGCGAGATCGGGGCAGTCCAGCTGGAGTATCAGACCCCTGGAGGTAATCAGCTCATATTCCTTGCGCATCTCTTCGGCCGCCGCGAACACGTAGTCCTCGTACGTCGGGTAGTGGTCGTTCTTCATGGTCAGGGTGATGATGCCCGGCGAGGCGGCGGTCATGAACATTTCTTCGTGGGCCAACCCGGTCCCGGCAACGGCGCTGACAAGGTCGTCGCACTCCCGTTCGGCAGCGTCCAGACGGTCGTAGGAGAGCGGCTCAACGCACATTGGGACGCCCTGCATCAGGTTGACGACACGCGGACGAAGCACTGACGGAAACTCGGACTGGTCGCGCTGCCCGCGCCGGGTCCACGACCCGCCGAACCCCGACATGCGCTGTGACACGTAGGTGGAGAAGCTGATGCGGGGCTGCTCGCCGCCGTTGATGACGTCTACCCCGGCCTCGGCCTGGGCCCGCACCACGTTCGCCGTGGCCTCCCGCGCCGCGCCCGCCAGTGCCACCTCGTCCACCGGCTCCCCACGCGAGACTGCGCCCAGCATCTCCACCAGCCCCTCGGGCCGGGGCAGGCTGCCGGTGTGGGTGGTCAGGATGCGTGATTCGCTGCGTTTCATTAGCGTTATTCCTGCTCTCTCGGCCAGACGGCGATGCACAGCTCGGCCATCCATCTGCTGCGATCTATGATGTCCTGCTCTGTAAAAGTTTGCTGTTGCGGACTCAGCAGCTTTTGAGTAAGCAGTGCGTCTCTTCCGCGCCTTTCCAGTGCCTCTTATTTTTCCTCCCATTCTGCTTCCCGTTCTTTTTTGGTCAGATTGGTATTGGTCAGGGTGAAGTTACCTAACTGTTTAACGATTCCGCTACGACGTTCCAGCCGAGTGGGCGTTAGCCGCCCCTCAATGGGGTAGTTAGTCAGGCCAATTTCCTCTTCCGGTATCAGGATGGCGATCTGAAAGCCATTGCTGAAGGGCCGCTGGCCATTGTCGATTCGCAGATGGCTCTCGATAGCGTGCAGCACCATGTTCCGGCGGGTGGCGCTCATCTCGTGAGGGTGGTTGGCTATTTTGTCTATGACCTCGTTGTCGCTGGGCCAGCGGGTTGCCTCGTTCTGGTTCACGTTTATCCAATTATAGGCGGCTTCCTGAGGGCCCCGGCCGGTATTCAGATTGGCCTGCATCGCGTTCAGTATTCCAGTAATGTTCCGCGCTATACTCTACACGATACTGTTGCCCGTTAAGATGCGTCGTACTATGTAGCTCTCAATGATTCTCAGGATCGCCTGCCGCTGCCCAGTTCAATTTCTCTTTCTTCCGACCACAGCCACAAGACGACGGGCATGAAAAACTCGGTTCTGGCGGCCAACAGCCTGGTAGTGGATGGATGGCTTTCAGGGAAGTCGCTTCCCTGCACCCTTCGGCAGATTTCTGCGGCTCGTTTCATCCTATGGGTTACATAGCCAATGTCCTGCCCACTGTTTTTGACAGCGGTCAAATAGTGTCGGAATTCGGTAGAGGCGCGTTCGGGTGCTATCCAGCTCCTGTTTATGGACGTTAGCCAGTCCGAAAAGAACTGGTCCAGCCGTGCTCCATCCTGATTTTCCCGCCCGTAGTAGGGGTGATCCATTTCATCGCCCCACAGTATGTTAGCCCGGTCTGCGTTCTCGATAACGTTGCCCTCGTACATGATGGTGTTCTTGATCAATTCGGACTGCTTGAGGGGTTCAGCCCGGGCATTCAGAGTCTCGAAGACCTTGTTGGGCTGCTCATTGGGATCTAGGATCAACACCGCTGTTTCCAGCTTGTTTCTGAGTACGTCCAGCAGATTTTGACAGTTCTGTTCTGTGTTTCTATCTTTGCGAATGTATTCGACTGCCCTTCCTTGGAAAAAATCGTGGCACTGGGACATTCTGGTGTTTATGTCTGTGCTAGCGGAGAACATTTCCAGCACGGCTTTCAGTTCGTTGTAGTTCCGGCGGTTTAGGTGGCGGACTTTGGGGGAGTATTATTGCCCGTAATTGTTTTGGAGGTAGGACAGGAATTTATCTTCCATATCCCAAAGGCCGCATTCCCGGCTGGCATTGGCGAAGGCTCTGAGACTGATGGTAATGGTTGTCAGGCGTTGTTGACCATCCACGATGATGTAGCTGTCTTGACCTTCGTTCTGGCTGTGCTGCTATTGCATGACAACAGGACCAATAAAATGAGGAGGGACGGATTCAGGGTTGGGAGCGTTGGCGACGTTTTGGGCAACGTTCTGTATGTCATCCCAGAGTGGGAGCCATTGTTCTTCGCGTCTCCAAGCGTAGGTGCGCTGGAATTGGGGTAGGATGTACTCGGTGTTGGATTCCAGTATATTTGCAATGGTGGTTACGTGAGATTTCATTGCGGCATTCTTCCATTTCTCGGATTTGCTTAAGCAAAATTCGCCGATATTCCTCAACAAAACGCAGAGGATACAGAATAATTATTCTGCGCCCTCTGCGTTGTAACTCGTTGCCTACTTCCCTGCCTTGAAAAAGTCGCAAAGCTTTTCAGCGATCATGATGGTGGTGGCGTTGGTGTTGGCGCGGATGCAGTCGGGCATCACCGAGGCGTCGGCCACGCGAAGGTTCTCCACCCCCTTGACCCTCAGGTACTGGTCAACGACCGTGAGGGCATCGCCGTCCGGCCCCATCTTGCAGGTGCCGGAGATGTGGTGCGACGTGCCGGAGTTGCGCCTCAGCCACTGGTCCAGGGCCTCGTCGGTGGCCAGCTCCTCGTCGGTGGGCGTAACCCGCTCTTCCAGGATGCCCTGGTAAACGGACTGCTCGGCAACCCGGACGCCCAGGCGGATGCCGTCGCGCATCCTCCGCAGGTCCTCTGCGTCCCGGTAGTAGTTGTAGTGGATGTAGGGCTGCACGTGGGGATCGGTCGACTGCAGGGTGAGTTCGCCCTGTCCCAGCGCGAGCTGGAGGCTGGCGTTGATGCCGACGTAGTTGTCGTCGTCGCTGATTTCCACCTGCGCCGGTCGGTGCTCGCTGGTCATCAGCATCGGCTGAAGCTGCATGTCGTTGCGCAGGCTGGACCCGGTGGCGGTGTAGCGCAGGCCGACCTGGGTCATCGGGGCCTGCACCTCGGGCCGGTCACCGACAGCGCGGTACAGCACCGCCGCCGAGGGGTGGTCCCGCAGGTTCTTGCCGACTCCGGGTGAGTCGTGCACCACGTCGATACCTAAACTCTGCAGGTGGTCCGCCGGTCCCACGCCCGAGAGCATCAGCAGTTGCGGCGATGCCACCGCTCCGCTGCAGAGGATGATCTGGTCGCCTTCGACGATGAACATCTCGCCACCGCTCTCGGCCTGCACGCCCACGGCGCGCTTGCCATCGAACAGCACCCGGTGGGCGGTCACGTTGCCCCGGATGGTCAGGTTGAGCCGGTGGCGGGCGATGTCCAGGTAGTTCAGGGCGTTGCTCATCCGGACGCCGTCGATGGTGTTACGGGCTCGGGGCGACACGCCGGTGGACTCGGGGTGGTTCTGGTCCTCCTCGATGGGATAACCCTCAGCCACGCAGGCCTGCTCAAATGCGATCGCGTGAGGCATCCAATCCGTGCGTGGGTAGCGGCGCACCGGCACCGGGCCGTTGTTGCCGTGGAAGTCGCCGCCGCCGAAGTCCAGGTCTGTCTCCATCTTGTTGAAGTAGGGCAGGCACTGCGTGAAGCCCCACTCGTCGTTGCCCCACTCGGCCCAGCGGTCGTAGTCCTCCGGTATGCCTCGCAGCAGCACCTGGCCGTTGATGGCGCTGGAGCCGCCGGTTGCCCTGCCGCGGGGGATCTCCAGGTCCCTCATCTCATCGGTCATGTGGCCCCGGTAGGCCCAGCTGTGGGGACCGTAGGCCGAGAGAAAGACGTTGTTTCCCAGCTTGAGGTCGTCGGGAAGGCTTTCGAATACGGGATAGTCCGGCCCTGCCTCCAGCAGGAGCACCGTTACCTCCGGGTCATCCGACAACCGGGATGCCATGACACAGCCCGCCGAGCCGCCGCCGACCACGATGTAGTTGTACCTCATCGGAACCCTCCAAACGTGTTGAATTGATAAGAGCGCAGAGGAGGCAATCGAACCACTCCTCTGCGCTCTTGGTGCCCAAACCCGGGTCAGGTCTCGCCTACTTGCCGTCCTTGATGAAGTCGGCGCAGCGCTCGCCGATCATGATGGTGGTGGCATTGGTGTTGGCGCGGATGCAGTCGGGCATGATGGAGGCATCAGCGACGCGGAGGCCCTCCACGCCCTTGACGTGCAGGTGCTGGTCGACCACGGCCAGCGGGTCGCTGTCCGGCCCCATCTTGCAGGTACCCGAAATGTGGTGCGAGGTGCCGGAGTTGCGCTTCAGCCACAGGTTCAGCGCGTCGTCGTCGGCAAGCTCCTCGTCTGTGGGCATGATCCGCTCGATGATGATGTCCTTGTAGAACTCGTGGTTCTCTGCCATTCGGACACCCAGGCGGATTGCCTCGCGCATCCGGCGCAGGTCCTCCTCCTCCTGGTAGTAGTTGTAGTTGATGAACGGCTGGACGTGCGGGTCGTTGGCCTGCAGGGTCAGCTCTCCCTGTCCCAAGGCCAACTGCAGGCTGGCGCTCATGCCGACATAGTTCAGGTCGTCGTCGATGTCCACCTGGGCTGGGCGGTGTTCGCTGGTCATCAGCATGGGGGAAAGCTGCATGTCGTTTTCCAAGGGGCTGTCCGGCACCTGGTAACGCAGTCCCACCTGGATCACCGGCGCCTGTACGTCCGGCTTTTCGCCATCGGCCCGGTAGATGGCGGCGGCGGAGGGGTGGTCACGCAGGTTCTTGCCCACGCCGGGAGAGTCGTGGACGACCGCGATGCCGAAGCTTTCCAGGTGGTCCTTGGGACCGACACCTGACAACATCAGGATCTGGGGTGATGCCACGGCGCCGCTGGACAGGATGATCTCGTTGCCCTCGACGGTGAAGATCTCACCGCCGCTCTCGGCCTCGACACCGACGGCCCTCTTACCCTCGAACAGGATGCGGCGACAGGTAACACTGCCGCGGATGGTGAAGTTAAGGCGATGGCGGGCCATGTCCAGGTAGTTCAGGGCCATGCTCATGCGCACACCGTCGCTGCCCTTGAAGTTGAGCGTGTTGCGGGCGCGCGGCGATACGCCGGTTGACTCCGGGTCGTTCATGTCCTCAGAAATTTCAAACCCCTCGGCCAAGGCCGCCTTTTCAAAGGCGACGGCGTGGGGCAGCCATTCAGTGCGTGGAGCGCGCCTCACCGGCACGGGGCCGTCGGACCCGTGGAAGTCGCTGCCGCCGAAGTCCAGGTCCGTCTCCAATTTGTTGAAGTAGGGCATACAATTGGTGAAGCCCCACTCGTCGTTGCCCCGTTGGGCCCAGCGGTTGTAGTCGTCGGGAACGCCGCGGTACAGCACCTGGCCGTTGATGGCGCTGGAGCCGCCGGTGGCCCTGCCACGGGGAATCTCCAGGTCGGGCTGCTCGTCGGTGATGTGGCCCCGATAGGCCCAGCTATGGTCGCCGTAGGCCGAGAACCAGACGTTGTTGCCCAGCTTGAGGTCGTCGGGCAGGGTCTCAAAGTCCGGATAGTCCGGTCCGGCCTCCAACAGGAGCACCGATTTCGTCGGGTCCTCCGAAATCCGCGTGGCAATGGTGCAACCCGCCGAACCTCCCCCCACTACGATGTAGTCGTACTTCATGCGTGAACCTCCGTTTATCAGTATTTCTGCTTGTATCCAGTCTCCTCTGTCCCAAGCGTCGAAAATCAAGTCTGCACGCTCTTTGGCATACTCAGGATCGGCCAATTGGGGGTTTTCTTCCAGAAACTCGGCGTTCAAGCGAGCAGACTCCTCTTCGATGGCCTTCAGCCGCTCCGAAGAGAAATCTTTAAGCAGCTCCGAGAACGGGCGGTGTCCGCTCATGGGATCAACCCCTCCTGCCGTAACTCCGCAAGATACTGGTCATAGAGACGGTCTGCGATAGGCACATACTGCCGGTAGAACAGGTTGCTGTCAGTCTTGTGCCCTCCGATCAACAAAATTGAGGTGCGTCGAGGGTCGAACGCATAGAATATCCGAATTGGGCTCCTGCCACCTTGAACCCTCAACTCTCGCATATGGCTGTGACGGGAAGAATGAATCCCCGATGAATTAGGGAATCGTAGGTGCACTCCATTTTCTATCAGAAGGTCAACAGAGTTTGAAACCGAGTCTCGCTCCCCACCGGATAATCCGTCCCACCACTCTAGAAAATCGTTGGTATACTCCGCCTCCCAAACCACGATTAGGGCATCCTGAGAGTGGGAACCATATTATACAGAATGTTCGCCGGTCACGCTGACTGCGAATCTGCCCTGGTAACTGTTCAGACTTCGGGTGTTGAATTGGCTGAGGGTCTGTTGATGGCGGCTGGTTTGAGCGTCCACTAATAGGATTAACCCCCTGGATATCCTGCGGCAGCCACTCGGATCCCCTCAACTCTGAACTGTTACCTGCCCTGCACATCGCCCACCCTACTCCAGCTCGATCAGTGGGTCGTTGGTGCGGACCGAGTCCATGGGCTGGACCCGGATTTCCTTGACCACGCCGTTCTGGGGCGAGCGGATGCTCTGCTCCATCTTCATCGCCTCCACCACGCACACCTCCTGGCCAACGGAAACACTTTCGCCGGGGCGCACCATGATGGAGATGACGCGGCCCGGCATGGGGGAGCGGATAACGTTTCCCTCGGCGCTGGTGGGATTAACCCGGCTGGCCGGCGGTGGGACGACGATCCCAGGAGTCTGGGTGCGCCCCCGGCGAGGGCGAGGAGGGGTCTGGGGGCCCAGGCCCTCTACCTCCACGGTGACGGTCTCGCCGTCCACCGTCACCTGGACTGGTGAAATGCTGAGGTCGCTGACCTCTACGTTATACCAGTTGAACCCCACCCGGACGCGAAGTCTGGTTACCGCCAACCCCGGCTCCCTTTGCCTCCTGAATACAATTGCTCGCGGCGTCGTTGTACCTGCCACGCGTTGGGCTTTTCAACGGAGGATTGCTCTTGCGTAGCCATGGCCAGCGCTACGCCTATAGCCGCGGCAATCTCCTTTTCGGATCCGCCGGTGCTGGCCGTGCCTTCGGTCCTGGCATTCGCGTGGTGAAGGTGGGCCGGGATGCCCGACTGATGTGCCAGGTTCCTTTGGCGCAACTCCTCAACCCAAAGAGGCACCGACCCGGTGTGGTGGGTCGCGCCGGTGAAGTCCTTACTCGCCAACATGCTGCGCAGCAATGGGACGTTGTTCTTGACCCCTACGAGCCGCAGTTCCAGCAGGGCCCGCTGCAGCGTGCGGATGGCACGCTCGCGGTCTTGACCCCATGCCATCACCTTGGCCAGGAGCGGTTCGTAGTCTAACCCAACGGTATATCCGTCGCAAAGGGCGCTGTCGATGCGCACGTCTTCCATGGTTGGCAGGTGCAGGTCGGTGATTTCGCCAGCGTCCGGCAGAAAGTTCTCTGGGTCCTCTGGATAGATGCGCGCCTCAATCGCGTGGCCATTTTGCCTGATATCGTCCTGCGACATGGGCAGGATCTCTCCGGCGGCCACCCTGAGCTGCAGCTCGACCAGGTCCAGGCCGGTGGTCATCTCGGTTACGCCGTGCTCCACCTGCAGCCGGGTGTTCATCTCGAGGAAGTAAATGCTCCCGTCCCTTGAAACCAGGAATTCCACCGTGCCAGCGTTGTTATAGCCGATACGCTGCCCCAGCTTGACGGCCAATGAGGCCACGCGGCGACGCAGCTGTGGCGTCAACTTTCCCGATGCCGGGGTCTCCTCGATGAGCTTCTGGTTGCGCCGCTGCGCCGAGCAGTCCCGCTCGAACAGGTGGACCAGGTTGCCATGGTTGTCGCCGATCAGTTGCACCTCGATGTGAGATGCATCTTTCAGATAGCGCTCGAAGTACAGCCGGCCGCTGCCAAAGGCCCCGGAGGCCACTTGGCGGGCCCGATCGATCAGGGGCGCCAGTTCCTCGGGGTTCATTACCGCTTGGATGCCTATTCCACCGCCCCCCTCCGCTGCCTTGACCATGAGCGGGAACCCGAGCCTCCATGCCGCTTCGGCAGCATCCTTGTTGGGAACGGCCTCGTTGGTGCCGGGCAGCAGGGGAAGTCCGGCTCTCCTGGCCAGTTTGCGGGCCACAACCTTGTCGCCCATCTGCTCCATCACCTCGGGACGGGGGCCGATAAAGGTGATTCCCGCATCCTCGCACTGCCGGGCGAACCGGGGGTTTTCCGACAGGAATCCGTAGCCGGGGTGAATGGCGTCCGCACTGGTGCGCCGGGCGGCCTCTATGATTTTTTCGATGTTCAGGTAACTATGTTGGGGAGCGGCCTGCCCCAGCGGGACCGACTCATCGGCCTGCTGCACGTGGAGAGATTCGGCGTCAACATCTGAGTAGGCCGCCACCGTACCAACGCCCAGACTCCGGCAGGTACGGATGACGCGGCAGGCAATTTCACCCCGGTTCGCTATCAGCACCCTGGAAAACATCGCCACGCCTCTCCCTGAAATTCCACCTCGAAACTCCTGCAGGGGAATACCCAGGTTACTCGGCCGGAGTCTCCAAGGGTTTTAGCGGCGCATGATACCACCGTCGGTTTATTTAACGCCCTTGTGCGGCATTGAATTTTCATACGGAAATCGTGCATTTACGCCACACCGCGTGAACCGCCGGGCGGGATCACCGGAAAAGGTCGCTTCGAACTCAATCACGATGAACTTCCCTGCCGGAGACCTCCAGTGGCCAGTGGATACGTTCTTCGCAAATGGCCTTTGCCAAGTCGACTGCTTCCTCGAGGTCTCGCCTCGGGCAGGGCATTGGTACCCTCGGTTGACCTGACCGGGACACTCATTCGCCGGTGGGTACTCCCGTTCCGGCCGGTCTTTCGCTGTGCAGCCGTTCCAGGAACGAGTTCGAGCGGACCTCCTTGCCCAACCAGTAACGAACGGCGCCGGACAGGATGGTCTTCAGCTCGGAGGCCAGGTGCGGGTTGAAGTTTAGCGAGCATGCATCGCCCAAGCTGCCACGGCGCATCAGTCGAAGCACCTTAATCGCCCGCAGAGAAAGAGGGCGCGCCCAAGCCTCGTGTGGGTTGCAGCCGGGACAGAGCACACCGCCGAGGTTTGTGCTGAACCGGTGGGCACCGGGTTCCACCTCGCGACGGCATTCGACGCAGTGGTAAAGCTCGGGCATCATTCCTGTGAGCCGAAGCAGGTGAAATTCGAAGTACCGCAAGGGCGTTTCCGGCTCATCCGCAACAGGCAGGGCACGCAGTACGTTGACTGCCAGGCGAAACAGGGCAGGAGACGGGATGTCCTCGGGGCCGAATCCGTCCAGCAGTTCGGCTACGTAAAGCCCCCTGGTCATCGCTGTCAGGTCCGACTTGATCGATGCGAATCCGTCCAGCACCTCGGCCTGGGTGATAATGTCCAGTTCCCTTCCCTTGGCGAGGGACATGCGAGCCAGGGTCAGCGGCTCCAGGTGGCCGACGAGCCTGCTGCTCGACCGCCGGGCGCCCTTGCCCACGGCCCGCACTTTGCCCCGATCTGCCGAGAACACGGTCACCACCAGGTCAGCTTCGCCTATGGAAGCCTTTCTCAGCGTCAGCCCATCGCAGCGGTAGGTGCGCGCCCTTTCGGCTCCGCTCAAGGAGTCCATTGCCTACAGCTCCTGCCTTCCCTGGAAAGCGCGGCTGAGCGTTGTCTCGTCGGTGTGTTCCAGTGAGCCGCCCACCGGAAGGCCGCGGGCCAGACGAGTTACCCGCAGATCGTCGCGGCCGAGGTGGCGCTGGATATACATTGCGGTGGCCTCCCCCTCCATGGTCGGATTGGTCGCCACGACCAGTTCGGTAACCTCGGAGTTGTCTAGGCGCGACAGTAGTTCCCTCAGCTTCAACTGGTCCGGCCCGATTCCGTTAATCGGAGAGATGACGCCGTGCAGTACGTGGTAGAGTCCACGGAAACTGCGCGTGCGTTCCATGGCCAGCACGTCCATCGGGTCCTCGACCACGCAGATGATGGAGCGCGTCCGGCGGCGGTCGGCGCAGATGGTGCATGGAGTGGACTCTGCCAGGTTCTGGCACTCTCCGCAGTAGACGGTGTTCCGCTTTACGGCGGTCACTGCCTCGGCCAATGCGAACGCATCCTCCTCGGGCAGGCGGATGATGTGGAAGGCCAACCGTTGTGCGCTCTTGGGCCCGATTCCGGGCAAGCGGTTGAGTTCCTGCACTAGCCGGGCCAGAGAGGGAGATGCGGAAGGAAGATTGTCGGGAGTCATAAGGGGCCCTTATCCCGCGGCCAAATGCTTTCTCAGGCCACACTTTCTTTTAAGTTAGGGCGAGGGGCCGTTGGAAAGTCAAGTGTGGTATCCCGCGGGCCAATAGTCCATGCCCGTTCCCTACGTCAGGCCAGGGATGTTCATGCCTCCGGTTATGACGCTCATTTTGCTGGCGGCCATCTCCTGCGCCTTGGTCGCGGCATCGTTGAAAGCGCCCACGAGCATGTCCTGCAACAGTTCCAGGTCTTCTGCGGCCTCAGGCTCTATCTCAACCGACTCCACGGCCTGCTTCCCGGTCATCAAGACTCTGACAGCGCCGCCACCCGCCGTTCCTGTCACGGTCAGGGTTTCCAGCTCCTCCTGGATCTTCTGTAGCTGCGCCAGTTGACGCTGGGCCTGCCGCATCATGTTGCGGTTCATTCTTCAACCTCTTCTTCCTGGAGAATTCGCGCTCCCATCCCCAAGGCGGCGCGGACCAACGGACTCTGCTGGGCCGATCGATTGGCGCCGCTGCCTGACTGTTGCCCGTTGGCCAGGGTCAATTTGTAACCGCAACCGTCTCCGAATGACTCGGCCAGCGCTTCTGACAGGCGTTTGCGGGAGGACGGCTCCTCCAGTTCTTCCTCCATCCTTTCCAGGTTGGCCTTGTTGCTAAAGGGCAGCACCAGCGTCTGCCCGTCCAGCGTAATGCTGTTGACCTTGCAGTCGCGCAGGAGGGCTCCCAGGTTGTACTTCTTGCCCTTGTGCCGGGACAGTGCCTTGACGGTGTCATTCCACTGTACCCAAAGGTCGCTGGCTTCACCCCCGGCTCGCCCGGAATTGGCGCTGCCGGGTTCGGAGGCCGGGTCGCGTGATGCTGCCGGTGCTGGCGCAGGCCGTTCCCGCGGCGGCTGGCGCTCTGGTCGTGTCTCGCGGGGCGACGGCTCCGGCCTGGCGGTCTGCGATGCCGGGGCCCGTCGCGCCGGGGCCGGGGCGGGGGCCGCGGGGGGAGCATCAGCCACAGGTGCGGGTGCCGCCGATTCTTCGCAGATCTCCACCACCGCCAACTCCAGCGGCAGCGTCGAAGGCGCATCGTAGCGCATGTTCACCGCGCTCCAGACCTTTAGCGCGTGGACGATCCGCCAGGGCGGTTGCTGGCCGACCAACTCCCTGAGCTGTGCCCGCACGTGCTCGGGCAGGTCGAGGGCCTCCTCGGAGCCCCATTGCAGGTGCATGAAGCCGCGGAGCAGGTCCGAAGTCTGGCGGTGAAGTTGCCGCAGGTCGCTGCCTTCCCAGGCCGCTTGGTTCACTGCCGAAAGCGATGCCGTGGTATTCCCGAGAAGCAGGAATTTGACCAGCTCCAGTGCAGCCTCGTCACTTCCCATCCCCAGCAGCTTCTCGACCTGCGGAGCGGTCACTCCGTCTGGACAGGATACGACCAGTTGCTCCAGAAGGTTCTCGGCGTCGCGCAGGCTGCCGGCGGCGGAACGCGCGATGATCCGCAGGGCTGCCGGCTCCACCGCCACGCCCTCCGCCTCCGCGATCTCGGAGAGCCGGCCGAACACCGTCTCGGACGGGATGCGCCGGAAGTCGAGCCGCTGGCAACGGGAGATGATGGTTGGCAGGATTCGATGGGCCTCAGTGGTGCATAGCACGAAGATGACGTGTGCCGGCGGCTCCTCCAGTGTCTTCAAAAAGGCGTTGGAGGCAGCATCGGTGAGCATGTGCGCTTCGTCGATGATGTATACCTTGCGGCGGCCCTGCACCGGCGCAAAGTTCACCTTGTCGCGGATGTCGCGTATCTCGTCGATGCCCCGGTTGCTGGCCGCGTCCAGCTCGATGATGTCCATGAACCGGCCTTCGTTGATGGCCTGGCACACGGTGCAGGCGTTGCAGGGGTCGCCGTCCTGGAGATCGAGGCAGTTGGCCGCCTTGGCGATGATGCGGGCAGTGGTTGTTTTGCCGCAGCCTCGGGGGCCGCAGAACAGGTAGGAATGGGCAATACGGCCCAGCCGCACCGACTGGCGCAGCGTGGTGGACACGTGATCTTGGCCGGCCAGTTCGCTGAAGCTGGAGGGACGCCACTTGCGGTAGTAGACCTGCGACGTCATGGCGACACCTGCTCCGCCAGTTGCAACGACTCCAGGGCCTCGCGTTCCAGTGCCTCCATCTGCGCGGTATCCTCCTGCTCCAGATGGTCGTATCCCACCAAATGCAGCGCGCCGTGTATGACCAGGTGGGCCAGCTCGTGCTGCGGGCTGACGCCGTGCTCACCGGCCTGCCGCTGCGCCTGCGGCCACGAAACTATGATTTCGCCCAAGGGTTGCGGAATGTCCGGCGGCAACACGAAATCGGCTGCGTCCGACTGCTCCGGCGGTCCCTCGCCATCCCCCTCCCAGTGGCCCGGGTGGCCGGTGGAAAAGGAGAGCACGTCGGTGGTCTCGTCCAGCCCGCGGTATTCGGCGTTAAGCGCACGAACTGTCGGGTCATCGGTGATGAGCAGGCTGACTGCAACATCCCCGTCTATAAAGGCTGCCAGCAATCCCGATTGAACAACGATTTCCAGCCACGCAGGATCAATATCTCTGTCGAAGGGCTCGTCAATGGAGACAGATGTCTGCAGGCCGGACAGCTCGCGCAAGAAATACATCTCAAAAGGCGGATAAGGGGAGGGCCGCCCCCGTCTGGCGGGGTGTCCATATCATAATCCAAAGGTCGCGGCCATACCAGCGTCCGCTAGCAGTCCTCAACCTCAGCCTCCGCCGGTCGGCGGTGCTGGCGGAACACGTCGGCCAGCGGGATGGAGAGGCCGGGAGGCAGGGGCGTGGTCAGCGTGTCGTCTGCGGTCAACACCGCCCGCTCCACATACCCGCCGTTCTCCAATTCGAGGATGGTGGCGGTGTCGTTGACTGCATCGATGATCCAATACTCCGGCACGCCCGCTTCGGCGTAAAGCTGCCGCTTGCGGACCAGATCGCGGTTACGGTCGGATGAGAGGATTTCCACAGCGATGTCCGGCGCGCCCTCAACCATCTGATCCCGAAATGCCGCTGCATTGCCCTGCATGACGATGGTCAAATCAGGTGCTAGAAGGATTCGGCGCTCCAGCGAGAGAGCCGCCATGACGTCTGCGAACACGTTGGCAGGAGGATCTTCAAATTCGTCCAGATACGTCTCCATATGTTTGGATAAACGTGCCTGGAAGAATTGGTGCACCAGCCGGGGTTTGGTCATAATGTACAGCGCTCCCTCGTCCAGCTCCATCTTCCGCTTGTTCCATGGCTCGGGGAGCGCAAAGAATTCCTTAACAGTCAGTTGCATGCCGGAGCGCGGTTTCAGCATCGTCATGGTCTGTACCCTCCGCTGTCTCGTCATTATAGGGCTTGAGTTCTCCCAGCGTCTTTCCGCCGGTGTGCGCATCCAAATGCAATAGCCCGGTGTCGTTTCCCTGGCCTTACCTCCCTTTGGTATCATCTGGCCACCCAAAATGAAACAGGAGTAAGTCATGCGCGGAGTCACATTCAAGGGTAACCGGGAGGCCGAGATACGAGAGTTTCCCGACCCCCACGCCGGGCCGGGCGAGGCGGTGCTGCGGATCATGGCCTCCGGGCTGTGCGGCACCGATCTGCATCGCTACCGGGATGCCGGCCCCACGGAAATGATCACAGGACACGAACCCTGTGGAGTCATCGAAGAGTTGGGGCCGGGAGCGCCTCCCGGGCTCAGGCTGGGCGATCGTGTGATGTGCCACCACTACGAGGGCTGCGGCGTCTGCGAGATCTGCTCCATGGGCTACGAGCAGCTATGCCCCAACGGCCACGTCACTTTCGGGGGCGGCACCGGCCACGGCGCCAACGCCGACTACATGATCTGCCCGTCGCGCACCTTGGTGCACCTGCCCGACGAGCTTTCCTTCGAGGAGGGGGCGGCCATATCCTGCGGAACCGGCACGGCCTGGAACGGTCTGAACAAGATGGATGTGTCCGGCAAGGACATCGTGGCCGTGTTCGGACAGGGGCCCGTGGGCCTCAGCGGCACTCTGTCGGCCAAGGCCATGGGCGCCCGCGTCATTGCCATCGACGTGATGGACGAGCGACTGCGGCTGGCGACGGAGCTGGGCGCCGACCACACCATCAACGCCGCCACCAACGATGCGGTGCAGGCCATCCTCGACCTCACTGACGGACAGGGCGCCACCGCCTCGCTGGAGACGTCCGGCAACCCCACGGCACGGCAGCAGACGCTTTCCTGCCTGCGCCCCTTCGCCCGCGCCTGCTACGTCGGAGTGGGTGGTCCGGCCGAAATCGACTTCAACCGGGACGTGATCTTCAAGGTTCTGACCATCTTCGGCTCATGGACATTCAGCAAGGCAGAACTTTTAGAGATCGCCCGCTTTTTCGTGGATACCAAGGCGCCGCTGGACCGGCTGATAACCCACCGCTACAGCCTCGACCAGGCCATCGAGGCATTCCAGACCTTCGACGGGGCCACCACGGGCAAGTGCGTGTTCGTCTTCGACTAGAGGCGGCTACCGCCCGGATTCGCGGAGGACGCAGCCAATTCGCCTGCGTCCTCTACGCTTCCGGGGCCTTCCATACCTGCCGGTGAAACTCCTCGCCGCGCAACACGGAAAACACGACGCTCTCGATGGCGATGGCGAAGCAATGGCCCTCCACGTCCTCGATCCTCAGGCCGATGGCAGCGTAAACGGCGTCGGCGAACTGCCGCCATTCATCGGGGTCGTTCACCTCTCTTGCGCGTCCGTAGACCTTGAACTCACCCTCGGTGCCGTCTCTGTTAGACACCGTGCTGTGTACGACACAGCGGGGATCGCGCAGGAGGTCCAGCGCCTTAACTGACCGCCGCATCATGCCCAGGTACAGCTGCCCTCCGGCGATGAACGGCTCTACCGGCGAGATGCGCGGCCAGCCGTCGCGCCGTAGCGTTCCCACCAGGGCCAGACCCGTCCGCCCGAACTGCGCATCGCCCAACGCTGCCAGCCCAGGGTCGGATTCGGCGAACTCTCGCCAGGTTGCGGTCATATACTGTTGCTTACCCCTTGTCATTGGTGCCACTATCTCCGGCGGGTGGCAAAAAACCCAAGATGACTTCTTTACGGGCCCGTATCCCGGTCCGTGTTCGTTCCACCAACCCTATCTCTTCTAGTTCGGCGATGTCTCTACTAAGGGTCCTTTCGGTTACTCTAGCGTATGCTGTCGCTATTGCTGCCGACAGCAGGCGCAATTCATGTCTTGGCGTGGGTTTGTCGAGGCGTGATAGCTCCAACGCTAGATTGCGCCTGCGAATGTCTGCCTTGCTGCTGCCGTGGAATTGGGCGTGGATGTAGTTCTCCCAGAGGATGGACAACTGCTGTTCTTGGATGTGGGCCATCTGCCCCCGGAGGCCATCCACGAATCCCTGTAGGGAATACACTACGAATCCAATGGCTCCGTTTTCGACCCTATTGGACAGACGAAGCTGGCGGTAATACTCCGCTCGCGTTTCGTTATAGTGATTGCTTAACAGGTGCGTCGCCGGACTCGGCACACTGGCGGCAGCCAGAATCTGATGCTCAATGAGCCGCGCAGTCCTGCCGTTTCCGTCACCAAAGGGATGGATCCAGACCAAGTATAAATGAGACAGGATGGCGCACAAGATGGCAGTGGCAGTCCTGTTGCCAAGCGTTTGGGCGGATTCTATTTCCCGGAGCCAGTCGCACATCCGGGATAGGAGGTATTCGCAGTCTTCCCGTGGCGCTGCCACATAATCCGCTACTCCAACCTGTCGTGTGGGAATCTCCCCTGGTATGACTCCCTGTTCCAGTTCAAGCCCGTACAGGACCGCTCGGTTAAGTTCCTTAATCCGTTGGGGGGTAATTGGAGGGACATCTCCTGTTGCCATCGCTTCAAGAATTTCATTGCAAGCCTGTATGATGTTGTCCACTTCTTGACCGAGGTATTCCTTGGACGGCGGCAACTTGAGCAATCCCTGGATTCGCCGCGAAATTTGTTCGACCGTCAGTGTATTGCCTTCGATGGCAGTAGTCGCGTGAACCCCTCGTTCAAGATAGATTTGGTGAAGCGCCCCAAAGGTATCTGGCAAAAGTGGCGACTTCCTTATCTGCTCGCATATCGCGCAGGCTTCGCCCAGCAACATCCAGAACCGGCTGGGAGCCTGCTCCAAATACAAGGTGAAGGTAATCCATGGATGGGAAGACTGGAACGCGCGCGGCATAGATTCTGTCCTTAATATTGTCTACATGCTACATCTATCATATAGTTATATTTCGATCTATTCAATACTGAATCTGTCATGTAAAATGTCCCATGCAATCACGGTATTTAGAGCATGAACTGTCAGGACATATTATGAAGGGTCGCTTTCACCCGCCAAAAAGATAAAAACCCCGCGACGCTATCGCCGCGGGGTTTGTGCGTTTCGAAATGTGGTACCCCGGAGGGGCTTCGATCCCCTGATCTCCACCTTGAAAGGGTGGCATCCTAACCTGGCTAGACGACCGGGGCACTGCTCTGCGAGTTTAGCACACCCTGCTGGGGGGACGCTATGGGTATACCGCCAGCTCATCCAGCGACGTGTCTTCGGGGAACCCGGCCATCAGGTTCATGTTCTGCACCGCCTGCCCCGCAGCGCCCTTGACCAGGTTGTCTAGCACGCTGAAGACCATCAGCCGGCCCGTGCGCCGGTCGATGACCGGGTGCAGTAGGCACATGTTGTTGCCCAGGGTCTGCTTGGTCTGCGGAGGAGCCGCCACCACTCTCACGAAGGGATGATCCGCGTAGTAGTCGCGGTAGATGTCCGTCAGCCGCTGCTTTCCCTCGTCGCCAGCCCACTCGCCTGGGTTGGCCAGCGGCGCGTAGCAGGAACTGAAGATCCCCCGCGTCATTGGGATCAGGTGCACCTGGAATGTAACCCTGACCGGCTGTTCGGCCAGCGGGTCCAGCTCCTGTGTGATCTCCGGCAGGTGCCGGTGGCCGTTCACCGCATAGGCAAAGGCGTTCTCGTTCACCTCAGAGAAGTGGTTGGTCATAGTGAGGCTGCGTCCGCCGCCTGACACACCCGACAGGCTGCTCACGATGATGTCTGGGCCGATGATGCCCGCGGCCACTGCCGGGGCCAAGCCGAGGATGGCGCTGGTGGGGTAGCAGCCAGGGTTGGCCACCAACCTGGCTTGCCGAATCTCGTCGCGGTGCAGTTCGGTCAGCCCATAGACGGCCTCTTCCAGGAGCGACGGCTTCTGGTGCTCCACACCGTACCATTCCTCGTACTCGTCGGCGTGCTTCAGCCGGAAGTCTGCGCTGATGTCCACCACCTTGACACCCTGCTCCAGCACCGGGATGCAGGCCTCGGCACTGGCCTTGTGGGGCAACGCCGAAAAGACCAGATCGAGGCTGCCACTGAGTTCCGGCTCGATGGTCAGGTCCAGGCTTTCCAGGTGCGGGAAGACCTCGCCCAGCTTCTGACCGGCGGCGCTCCGTCCGGTTACCGACGCGATCTCCACCTCGGGATGGCGACGCAGGATACGGGCCAACTCCGATCCCGAGTAACCTGTGACGTTGATTATTCCTACCTTCACTTTGTTGGCCCTCCTTTTGTTGCCGGCCCCACCGCGATTCAATGTATCGCCTGCGGGCCGTGCATTTGTTTACGTACCAAGTACCTGGCTCAATTCATTCCGATCCCATCAGCAGAGGGGGAACGTGTGGGAGCACATCCGGGCTGGCCGCAGCACGTTTGGACCTGCTCTCAGCACTTGCCCCATTTTCCGATTTCGCCATTTTGGCCATCAGCCCCCTGCGGGAGGGGCACATGTCTCCAACCACGCATTCGCCGCAGAGAGGCCGTTGAGCCCGGCACACCCTCCGCCCATGGTTGATGAACGCCACGTGGAAGTTGAACACTTCCTCGGGCGGAACCTTGGCCTCCATCACGTCGTGGGCCTTGTCGGCGTTGGTCCTGGCATCGATGGCTCGCAGCCGTTGGCACACACGGAAGATGTGGGTGTCGATCGCCATCGCCGGCATGCCCAGGGAAAAGTTGAGGACAATGCCCGCCGACTTGGGCCCTATGCCCGGCAACTGCCGAAGCCACGCCTTCGCCTCTGGCAGGGGCATCTCTCGAAGAAAAGAGAGATCGAGTGAGCCGCCGTTGAGCTCCAGCACCTTTTCCAGCACTTCCTTGATTCGCGGCGCTTTCACCTTGGCCAGTCCGCCGGGGGCTATCGCCCTTTCAATGTCCGCGACATCGCCCTGGGCAACGTCCGCCAGGGTCCCGAACCGCTCCATCAGGCGGGCAAAGGCACGGCCCGAGTTGACGTCAGAGGTGTGCTGGGAAAGGATGGTGAAGACCATCTCCTCGGTGGGAGGCAACCGCCGCTCCGCAGGAAAGGGACCGTATTCCTGGGCCATCAGTGCGACGGCTCGAGCGATGCGCTCCGCCGACATTGTGGGGCTGCGCCGCTTGGCCTTTTGCTCAGTCTGTGCCTGCTTCGGCATTGGCAGATTCTAGCACCGGCGGCGCCAATTTGGAATCAGGTGGCGCTGGAGCGGGGCCAGCTCAAGGTCTCTCATACGCCCAAGCTGCTGGTCCTGAGCTTGCCGAAGGCCGGATGCCCGGGAGCCGCTGATAGTGAGCCGGTCAAACCACCAATAATGGCTCCTCGAATACTCTGAAAAGGCACAGGCCTTGGAGTAGAGGCGCCGTCCCTTGTGCCTCCGGCGACCTTCAGAACAGGTGGCAGGCGACCGTGTGGCCGGGGGAGACTCCCTTGACCTCAGGCTCTTCCAGGCTGCAACGGTCCATGACGAACGGGCAGCGGGTGTGAAAGTGGCAGCCTGATGGCGGATTGAGGGGCGACGGTACCTCTCCGGTCAGGATAATCTCCTCCTGGACCGTATCAGGATGCGAGGGCAATGCAGCCGACATCAGCGCCTTCGTGTACGGGTGGGACGGGTTCTCGAACAGGTCCTTGACCGGTGACATTTCGACTATCCGTCCCAGGTACATCACCGCCACCCAGGTGCACATATAGCGCACCGTCGCCAGGTGGTGGGCGATGAGCATGTAGCTCACGTTGTATTCCGTCTGCAGGTCCCTCAGCAGATTCATAATCTGGGCGCGAATTGACACGTCCAGCGCGGAAACGGGCTCGTCTAGCACGATGACCTTGGGGTTGAGGGCCAGAGCGCGGGCAATGGCCAGGCGCTGCCGCTGGCCGCCCGAGAACTCGTGGGGATACAGGTTGGCGTGGTAGGAACCTAGCCCCACGTCAGTGAGCAGCTTGATCACCCGGTCCCGGACTTCGCCCCGGCTCATATCCCAGTTGATGACCATCGGCTCTGCTATGAGGTCCCGAACCCGCATTCTTGGGTTGAGGGAACTCCACGGGTCCTGGAAAACGGCCTGCACCGAACGGCGGTATTCCCGCCTCGTATCGGCATCAGCGCTTTGTATATCCTTTCCCTCATACAGGATGGAGCCCTCTGTGGGTTCCTCCAGCATCAGCATCATCTTGGCGGTCGTGCTCTTGCCGCAGCCCGATTCGCCAACAATCCCCAGGGTCTCCCCGGGATACAACTCGAAGGAGACACCGTCCACCGCCTTGATGTGGCCGGTGACCTTGCTGATGAGCAACCCCTTGGTGACCGGGAAGTATTTTTTCAGATCAATGGCCTCCAGCAATGCCTGGCCGTCACCGTGCACTGCATGGGATGCCTTAGGAGTTGCCCCTTCGGTCGGAACGTTCGCAGTCGTCATATCAGCTCAACCGCCAGCAAGAGGCGTCGTGGCCTTCACCTACCGTGATTCGGGTAGGGTATTCCTCCCGGCACCGGTCCATAACGTACTGGCACCGGGGCGCAAAGGGGCAGCCGGGAGGCAGATCGTGCAGAGTGGGCGGCTGGCCCTCGATGGAATACAGCCGCTCCACGTCCTCTTCCATCTTTGGCACCGAGGCCAGCAGCGCCTCCGTGTATGGATGGGAGGGATTATTGAAGATATCCCGGACGCTGCCTTGCTCTACGATGCGCCCGGCATACATCACGGCGACGCGGTCGCACATCTTGGCAACGATGCCGAAGTCGTGGGTGATGAAGATGAGCCCCAAGTTGGATTCCTGTTGCAGCTCTTTCAGCAGGGCGAGGTACTGCGCCTGGATGGTGACGTCCAGCGAGGTGGTTGGTTCATCGGCGATCAGCACCTCCGGCTGGCAGGAAATGCCGATGGCGCCCACCACGCGCTGGCGCATTCCGCCGCTCATCTGATGGGGGTAGTCGCGCATCCGCGTCTCGGCCGCAGGTATGTTCACCTTTCGCAATACCGAGAGAGCCTGTTCCATCACGGAGCGTCTCGGAATGTCCTGGTGAATCTTGATGGCCTCTGACACCTGGTTGCCGATGGTGAACACCGGGTTCAGCGAGGTCATCGGGTCCTGGATGATGAGGGCGATCTTGCTGCCCCGCACCCTGTTCATCTCTGATTCAGACAGCTGCAGGATGTCCTGGCCGTCAAGCTCGATGGTGCCAGAAACGATGCGCCCCGGGGGCATGGGGATCAGCCGCATCAGCGAGAGCATGGTCACCGACTTGCCGGATCCCGACTCGCCGACGATGCCCAGCGTTTCGCCCCGCCTGAGGTCGAAGCTGATGCCATCGACCGCCTTGACTGTGCCCCAGCGGGTCTGGAAGTGGGTGCGCAGGTCGTCCACCCGCAGCACCACATCGCGTTCGGTTGCCACTTCTGTCGTCATATCGCTCGTTGACTCACTGTTTGGGGAGGGTGGTTCACTCTATTTGCCGCAAACGCGGGTCCAGCTTGTCGCGCAGCCAGTCGCCGAACAGGTTCAGCGACATCACCGTTAGCAAAATGGCTATCCCTGGCATCGTTGCGATCCACCAAGCGTCGGCCAGCCTATCCCTGCCGTCAGACACCATGGAGCCCCATGCGGGTGTGGGTGGTGGTACCCCTGCACCAAGGAAACTCAAGACAGCCTCCACCAGGATTACTATGCCCACCTGCAACGTGGCGACCACTATCAGAGTATTGATGGTACCCGGGAAAAGGTGTACGAATAGTATGCGTAGAGTAGAGGCGCCCGACACTCGCGCCAGAGCCACGTAGTCCATCGTCTTGAGTTGCAGCACTTCACCCCGTGTCATCCGCGCGAAGCGCGGCCATATCCACAGCGCCAGTACCGCCACAATGATGCCCAAGGACTGACCCAGCGCCACCACCGCGACCAGTGCCACCAGGATAAGAGGCAAGGCCAGTATCATGTCAACCAGCCTCATGAGCAGTTCATCTACCCAACCGCCGTACCAGCCAGCCATCATGCCCAGGATGACACCTACGGTGCCCCCAACTCCCAGAGTTACCGCCCCTACTATTATAGAAATGCGAGCGCCATGGATGATCCGAGTTAAGAGGTCGCGGCCCAAGTGGTCTGTGCCCAGCAGGAACTTGCTGCTTCCTCCCTCTCTGGTTTCCACCTCTATGGTATCACCCAAACGGACATCTTCCTTTATCTGCTGGGCGTCCTCCAATGCGATCTCGTTGCCAATCTGTCCGAGGGCAGGTTGCTCCACTACTATCTTGACCTTAGTCTCGGGTCCGAGCCATACGGGTGGCAAATTTCTGTCTTCTAGTTTCCCGAGCGTGGCGCTATGGGGCGATATCCAAGGAGCCAAAATGCCCGTTACCAACACCAGCGAAAGCAAGAATATCGGTATAACAGGCCAGCGGCGCAGAAGATTTAACGTTTGCCTGACACGTTGAATCGTCGGACGCGAGGTTAAGACGAGACTACCGGTATCTGTGGCCATTTCGTCCCGCTCCTATAGTCTAACCATAACGGATCCTGGGATCGATGTAGGCGTAAAGGACGTCCACAAAGAAAGAGGCTGCTACGTATATCAAGGTGAAAACCACTACAATCCCCTGAAGTAGGGGATAGTCATACGCCCATAGAGCCTGGACTGCCAACTGGCCTAGGCCGGGCCAGGCGAACACGACCTCGGTGGTCAGAGACCCTGCCACCAGGCTGCCCATGGTCACGCCGGCGAAGGTCAGGGGAGGAATCATCGCGTTGCGCAGGGCGTGTTTCCAAATTACAGACCTTGGCGCAACACCCTTGGCCCGGGCTAGCTTGATGTACTCCGAGTCCAGCACGTCCAGCATGGCCGAACGGATCAGTCTTAGTTGAGATGCCACGAAGAACCACCCCAGGGTGACAGCCGGAAGGAAGATGCTGTTCCAGTCGTGGCGCCCAGACGGAGGTGCCCAGCCCAACTTTACGGCGAAGAAAAAGATGAACATGATTCCAATCCAGAAAGGAGGCGCCGACTGCCCGACCAAGGCCACCACCTTGCCGAATTGGTCCAGCATGCTCCCACGTTTCACCGAGGAAAGAATCCCAAGTGGTATTCCAATCACCACGGAGAACAAAAAGGCGGCAGCCCCAAGCTCGAGGGTGGCGAGTACGCGCTCCCCGATCACATTGATGGCCGGTCGGTGCTCTTTAATCGACTGGCCGAAGTCTCCCGTTACCATATCTTTGATAAATATTCCATATTGTTGATAATAAGGTCGGTCCAGTCCCAGCAATTCTCCCAACTCTTCCCACTGATCCTCCGTAGAGAGCTCGTCCAGCATCAGAGTCCTGGGGTCTCCGGATGCCCTGGCCATAATAAAGATGACAAGGCTTACCGCCAGCAGCGTGACCACTGTTATAAGGAGCCGACGCACCAGGAACCTTTGCATAAAACCCCACTACGATTGCAAGGATCTTCTACGACTTGCGTAAAATTACTACCGAACTAATTACTACCGGCCAGAGGGACGCAGACCTGCCTGGGAACTCGCGCAACTCGGGGGACCTTCGTTCAATCGAGCGTGGCAGTCCCACTGGTCGCCAAGCCTCCTCCAAACTTTATCACTAAGGGCCAAGAATATCTCAAATTCGTCGCGTTGCGGTTGCCGGTTTTTTCGTCATTTTCCCCCGGGCAATGCCAAGGACCAATCCCACCCCACTGGCTATTACAGTCGCTCCAAGCGCGACAAGGGTGAAAGGTGCGATGTCTGGTTTGGCGCAGCATTCAACAACCTGGTTCGCGGAATACCAGTATCCACCCCAAGCTCCTCCCACACCGGCAAGAATCGCCAGGGAGACATTACCAATCATGCTGGAACGAGTGTTGTAATTGACCTTCAGCCAGGCGGGAAAGGCGCCTATGCCGGCGCCTATGCCGGCTGCCGATGTGAAGAGCGCTAACAACGTTATCTGCGAGGTTGCGCCTGCAAAGACGTAAATCCCCCATGCAACCCCGACCGCCGCCATGCTGAACGCGAACGCTAACGCAACCCCAAGCCCGGCACGCGCTATAAAAATCAGGAGAGGTTGAACGCTATCCAGTTTCAATACTGGTCCTACCATTACGACTCACGCACTCTAAATCAAGGATCTGGAGATTTGAGATTAGAACCCCACTCCAGATCCTTCGCGCTGGCGCCTCAGAGTGAGACTTTCGTATTAAAGAGAGGGTTTCCTGACCGCTCCTTTGCCTACTCCCGGTGAGGTGTCCATTCAAGGCCGGTGATCATCCTCGAGTCGGCGGTCGTCAGATGCTCTGACCAGTCATCAATCCTGGGACCAACAGGATACACAATGTGGACGTTGTACAGCCCAATGTCCATCGTGTTGTCCCACATCCACTTACCCAGTTCCAGGTTGACTTTCATGCGCGCATCCGCGTCGAAGGTGTTGATAGCCTCCTCTACCAACTCGTCGATTCTCGGGTGACTTACGCCGCCGCTCCACCTCGCCGAGCTTACATGACAGCAGAGATACCCATTCATGGGATCGGGGTAGGGGTGGGCGTTGTGGCAGGTTACACCTTTGTTCGCCCGGGCAAACTGTCCCGTCACGAGAGTGGAGAATGGCAACCTGTTCAACTTGGCGTGGATTCCTACGTCTTCCCACATTGAAGCGATGGCCTCGCACGCCTCCACCTCACCGGGTGCGTTACGGATGGAGGGTGTTAGGTCCAAGTTGAAGCCTTCGGCGTAGCCTGCCTCGGCCAGGAGCTCCCTAGCCCGTTCCGGGTTGTACTCCCACTCCCAGCCAGGGAGATGATGTTCGTCCTGGCCTAACCACCACCACATAGCCGCGGGCTCTGCATTGCCCTGGAACAGCTCATTGACCAAGGCGTCCCGGTCAATGGCGATGCCCATCGCCTCGCGCACCTTCCGCGCCCGCTCCCACTCCGGTGAATCGGGGTCCGGATTGGGAGATACCCAAGGTGCCTCGGGATCCCATCCCGCGGCCTCTTCCATTTCCACATAGTAGGAGCCATATAGGCCAATATGCGCTTCAGTGGCCAGCTCCTGCCGCATGAACTTCATGCCGGGTATCTCAGCCAAAACGGGGAGTGAGTCCAGCGCGGTACTCGTGGCAGTATCCAATGTGCCTGCCTGGAAGCCAGCCAACCGGGAGGACTCTTCGGGTATTTCCCAGAAAATCATCTCCTCAAAATACGGAGTCTTTCGCCAGTGGTTCTCCACTGCCTGGAACTTCCAGAACTCACCGGTACGGTGTTCCATGATTTCCCAGGGCCCTGTACCGGCCCCATTGCGGTTCATCGCCTCCTCACCCTCTGCATCAACCTGCTTCTTGCTGAAAACCCACGTGGCTGATGCCCCGGGCCCCGCTATGTACACAAAGATGTCCCAAGCAGGTATGACGGTATTAACCTCAACCGTACGGTCATCTACGACCTTCGTATAACCCTCATCGTGAAAAAAGACCCTTCTTACACTGCCTGCAGTGCCACAGGTGGAGCCCTCAGCCGCACACTGTGCGAGGGAGTAGACAACGTCCTCTGCGACCACATCGCCATAGTCCTTGTGGAACGGCACCCCCTCCCGGATCTTGAAAGTCCATACCTTGTTGTCTTCGGAGACGCTCCAACTCTCGGCCAACTCCGCCTGGTAATTCCTATTGGCATCCCGGGTCATCAGCCCCTCAAGGGCGCCAAGCTGGATAATCGCCCACTGAGGGTAGCTGGCCAGCCTGGCGTGACCCGTGTAGGGCCCCAGCTCTCTGAATCCCACGTTCAGCGTGCCATGAGGCCCGGCCCCCTCGCTGGCAGCCGGCTGATCCGCGGCAGTCGGCGCGGCTATGCCAGTCGTCGGACCAGCAGTCGCATCAGGGACCGCCGTAGCGCTCCCGCCGCAGGACACAGCCGTTACCAGTAGTAGCCCAGTCAACATTAGTAGCAATAAACTGGGTGTTGACAACAGTCCTCTAGACATGACTTCACTTCTCCTTGCTTAGTGTGCCAAAGTCTTGGGGGTGTCCGCGACGGTTGGTACTAAACTAAAGCCTCCGTGGAATCTGGATGGAAAGCAAAACATTAGCAAAGTTGTATGGATATGTCAATCTGCATTTAAAAAAGGATTATCTTGTACGTATTTCGTGACAGAGTGAAACGATTACTGCTATAACGCTCATTCAAATAACCTGATTGTGGGGCAATACTTTAATAAAATTGGACA
The DNA here is from genome assembly GCA_965249355.1 of Dehalococcoidia bacterium. GTDB lineage: Bacteria > Chloroflexota > Dehalococcoidia > Lucifugimonadales > UBA3495 > VXOI01. The sequence goes on along the minus strand of CBDFLW010000004.1, from coordinate 3,667,798 downwards.
AATATTGGCAATGTAATGCGATTACCGTAGCAATGTCCGTTTTTGTGGACTCTAATCGAGACACTACGATATTCGTAAAACAATGTCCGGATACAACAGCTGCCGCAGCGTCGACCGTCGGTGGTTGACGAAGGCCGGGATGCCTTCCAGACACAGGGTCAAGCAGGCCGGATGGCCAGAAAAGCCCCGCGGCGGGGCTGTCCTTGGTCTCCGCCGCGCCCTGGGCGACGCGGGCCGGGCCACTCTCTCCTGCATAAGCCGCCACAGCCTTACCCCGGGCAATTCCCCGCCGTGTATCCCTCGCAGGACCCTGCCGTCAATGGCAATGGCGACCTCGCCCTATCCCAGGCATTCCTGGGCCAGCGGCCCAAGCCGTCTCGAAAACGTCAACGTCTTTGCGACGAAACACGTGATACAAGGTGGCCGCGCACTGGGTCCGCTCCGGGCTGAATCCCAGCGTCTGGGCAAACTGGGGGTGTTTCCGGCCCCACTGGGCGATCGCGTAAATGCGCCTGGCGCCGCTGAGCATGGCGCATACCGACAGGGCCAGAACTGCCGCCAAGGGATGGCGCACTCCCTTGGGTCTCCTGGGATCCTCGATCTCACTCAGGGCATCCACCAGTCCGGGTCCCCAATCCCCAACGCTCTCCTCCCACGCAACCGTCCGGCACACTCCCCAAACTCTGACCCCAATTATTCAACACTGCCCACAGTCATTTCTACAATCAAGAGGCCCTGGCGACCAGGGCTCGTATCGTTTTCGGCGGTGGAGTTGACGCCCGAAACTGGTGGTATGGTTGAACTCTTGACTGGACGCGGTGCCGGCCACCTACCACCGCGGGAATTACGGATGGCCCATGGACTGCGATAGAGCATGGGGAGGGTGGTTCACTCTATTTGCCGCAAACGGGGGTCCAGCTTGTCGCGCAGCCAGTCGCCGAACAGGTTCAGCGACATCACGGTTAGCACGATGGCAACTCCCGGGAAGGTGGAGATCCACCAAGATCCATCCGAGAACCCGCCTGCCAGGTGGTCGCGGCCGTCGGCGACCATCACTCCCCACGCGGCCGTGGGAGGCGGGACGCCGGCGCCGAGGAAGCTCAGAGTTGCTTCCAGCAGGATCACGATACCCACCTGGAGGGTTGCCACTACGATCAGGGTGTTGATCGTGCCCGGGAATAAATGGATGAACAGGATGCGTGGAGTTGACGCTCCGGCAACCCTGGCCAGTGCGACGAAGTCCATGTTCTTCAGCTGTAGAACCTCGCCGCGCAGCTGGCGGGCGAAGCGCGGCCAGATGAATATGGTGAGCACCGCTACTATGATGCCTAAAGACGCTCCCCCCAAGGTGGTCACCAGCACCAGCGCTATCAGTACCAGCGGAACGGCCAGCAGGATGTCTACGAACCGCATGATCGCTTCATCCACAATTCCGCCGTACCAGCCAGCCAGCAGTCCCAGCAACACGCCAATGGACCCGCCAACTCCCAGCGTCACCGCAGCAACGATCAGGGATATCCGCGCTCCGTAGATGATGCGGGAAAATATGTCCCGCCCGAGCTGGTCAGTGCCCAGCAGGTACTTGCTGTTGCCTGCGGGTCTCTTGAGTTTCTCGAACTGGCCTACATCGCCCACCTGGACATCAGGATTCTGACCACGGGCTTCGGCCAGCGATATTTGGTCTGTCTGCCCAGGCAGCACCCGCTCAACCACTGTGAACTCTGCTGTCTCGATCTTGGCGCCGTACCAGAAGGGTGGCTGTTTCCTTTCGGGAAGCGACTGGACATTCGGATCGTGGGGCGCAACCAAAGGAGCGGCAATGCCAGCGAACAGAACCAGCGTCAGAATGAATACAGGGATCACCGGCCAGCGCCGGAATATCCGGTAGGCACTGCCCAGTCCCAGCCCTCTGGCTCTTGTGGGACTGAGAATGGTGGTTGCGTCGGCAGCCATTAGGCGTTCACCCTCACCTGTCTAGGAATAACGGATACGGGGGTCAATGTAGGCGTAAAGCACGTCCACCGAAAAAGCGGCTACGACGTATAGCAGGGTGAAGACAATCACCACGCCTTGGAGCAGCGGATAATCGAAGGCGAACAGCGCATCGATCGCGAGCTTGCCAAGTCCTGGCCATGCGAACACGGTTTCCACAACCAGCGATCCCGTAACCAGGGCCCCAAGCGTCACCCCGGCGAAGGTCAGGGGCGGAATCAAGGCATTCCGGAAGGCGTGGCGCAGCACAACGCCCCAGTAAGGCACTCCCTTGGCCCGGGCCAGCTTAATGTACTCAGAGTCGAGAACATCCAGCATCGCCGACCGCACCAGCCGCAGGTTGGCCGCTGCGTAGTACCACCCCAGCGTTACAGCCGGCAATACGATGCTGTTCCAGTCGTCCCGGCCATAGGGAGGAAAAAGCTCGATGGATACGGCAAAGAATATGATGAGCATAATGCCCAGCCAGAAGGGCGGAGCCGACTGCCCCAGCATGGCTACCATCTTGCCCACCTGGTCAATCAGGGTGCCCCGCTTGATGGCTGAGAGAATGCCCAGGGGAATACCCACAAGGAGGGAGACAATGAACGCTGTCAACCCCAGGTAAAGGGTGGCCGGCAGCCTTTCCAGGATCACGTCCGTTACCGGCCGCCCCTCCTTTACCGACTGCCCGAAGTCCGCCCGGACGGCATCGCCCAGGAAGATGAAATACTGCTTGTAATAGGGCTCGTTCAGGCCGAGAACCTCGCCCATCCGCCTCCAGTCCTCTTCGGTCGAGTAATCGTCCAGCATGATGTGGCGTGGATCACCCGAAGCCCGGCTCATTATGAAAATAATGAGGGAGACGGCAAGAAGGGTAACAATAGCGAGGGCCAGCCGACGGACCAGATACTTCTGCATAACGCACTGAATCGCAGGCAGGGGCCGGGTGCGTCTGGCACGCCTGGCCCCAGATCTTCTGCGAACGAAGATGATTAAGGGAATTCTACTCGATAGGGAACGCGTTGTCCTTACGTAGCCTGGGAACGGGTGGATTTGCCACCCCACTTACACCACCGGCCCGGCAGGCCGCTTAAATTACGGGTTCGGGCGGTCTGCCGGGCCTCCGGGGTCCCCGTGCGTCTTACTCGCCTGGAGATCCCGGTGTTCTTATTGCCTGGGCCTGATGTACTCGAACCCGGACGGCGAACGTACCTCGCTGAAGTCGATGGGCGTCCAATCAGGGTCAAGGCGCTTGCCTACGGGCCAAACACCGTCGTGGGCGTACAGGGCGAAGGCCATGACGTTGTCATACATCCAGCCGTACACGGTCCGCTCTTTCTCGGCCACTAGATTTGGGTTGGTCTCGCCGAGCAGGTCGGTGATGTTCTCTTCCATCCACGGGTGTTCCGTTCCGTAGCTGAAAGTGGATTTCGCAACATAGTTGGAGGCACCAATGGCCGGGGTCAGGCGCTGGCTGACGGTGTGGCAGGTCGCGCCCTGGAATTTGCGCGTGATCAGCTCCGGCCGGATGGTGGCATACGGGGTGCGCTGGAGGTCGACGTTGATACCCACTTCCTCCCAATAGCCAGCCACGGCCTCGCAGGCCTCGACCTCGGCCGGTGCCCCACGGATGGCAGGGACCAAGGTGATGGTGAACTTGTTGTCGGGGCCATAGCCGGCCTCCTCCAAGAGCTGCCTGGCCATATCAGGGTCGAACTCGTGAGTCCAGCGAGGGTCTGCCTTGGATTCGTGGCCCATCCAGTCCCTCAGGTACAGGGGCTGCCCGTAGCCTGAGAGGAGCGTTTCCACTATCTCTTCACGGTTGACGGCGATGGCCATGGCTTTCTTGACCTTGACTGCGTTCTGCCATTCCTCGGAAGTGGGGTCCTCGTCGCAGGAGACCCAAGCGTTTTCGCAGTCCAGGTCCGCGTAGGGATTTCCGTCCTTGTCCACGCCGTAGGTCTGACCATAGATGTTCAAGCCGGCCTGTCCCGCGTTGGGCCAGGCAACGATCTGGGTCCCTTCCACCTGCTCCACGGCGGGCAGCGAGTCGAAGGCCATTTCCATGATATCGAGCTTTCCCGTCTGGAAACCGGCTACCCGGGTAGCTTCCTCGGGGATCGATTCCATGATGAACCGGTCAAAGTAGGGAGTCTGCCGCCAGTGGTTTTCCACCGCATCGAACCGCCAGACCCTTCCCTCGTCGTGGGACTCAATTGCCCACGGTCCGGTGGCGGCGATGTCCTTGCTGGCCTCTTTGGCCGCAGCCTCGTACTCTTCCGTAACAAGAGCGCTCTCGTCGTCCTCTGTAGCCGGGTCATCTTCCCGGTATATGGAGTTCCTGTCGCCCCCGCGAGCTTCATACAGCTGCAGGGTCTGCTCCATGCTGACGATCGTCGTGCTGACGCCGCCCAGGTGGCGCATGAACTCGAAAGCGCGCTCCCGGAGCCACGGCTCTCCGGTATCGATCTCGACGGTGTAATCGTCGACGACCTTCTGGGACCCGCCGGCCTTGCCCACCCAGAAGTCGCCAATGATTCCGGCGCGGGCGTTCAGGGAGCCCTCGTGCCATTCCTTGTAGTTCCATAGGATGTCGTGGATGGTCATGTTGCCGTAACCCTTGTGGAACTGCACGTCGTCCCTGACCTTGAAAGTCCAGATCTGGCCGTTCTCTGAGATGCTCCATTCCGTAGCCAGCAGAGGAGCAGGCGAGAGGTCCTCCTGGATCGCGACCATCGACTCGCCGAAGGAAACAGCGGAATACTGGACGCGCGGACTGGACATGAACCTCGGGTGTCCTTCAAAGACACCAGTTTCCTTTACACCGTAGTTGATGACGCTGTCTTCATCCGCATCGGCGGGCTCAGCGACCGGGGTGGGCATAGCCACTGCCGTCGTCGGCTCGGGCGTCGCGGTTGCCGATGTACCGCAGGCCACAATCAGGGTCAGGGCCGCGATTATCAAGATAGGCAACCAGAGCCGCAAAATGGTCTTCCTTTTAGTGTTCACTACCACTCCTTTAAAGCTAGAGTAATGCCAAGAGCCATTTCACACATGGCGTTGTATGAGCCTGATCAACGCCCCATTTCATTGGGCGCAGACACCATGCAAACCGAACGGATTATATGGATGTAATGTGGTTTGTCAAGGAGTATCAAGGCAAAAAAATTCGCAGATATTCGAAATTATTTTGTAAAATTCGAAGCAATTACAAACAACATTACGTCCCATTCGTACGAATTGCGGAGGATGATTGTTCCAGAATTCACAAAACGAAATTCCCGGGAAGAGCGCTGCGGTATGGGAATGCGTCGAATGAGCAGAGTTTTATGCGCAGATTTGCGGGCTGTTCGGCAGGTTAAGAGATCACAAGGGGAAATTCAGGGTCTACCGCTCGCCGCGGAGAAAACGTTCCACGTCCCGGACCAGGTCTTCGGGGTCGAGAATGGAGCTGGAGGCCAAGCTCTCGTCGTACTGGCCCTCAAGCTTGGTGACGTACGACCCAATCTGCTCGTCAGCCTGAACTGCCTTGGCGACCTCCTCGTCGAACTTTGCGGCGGCGCCGCGCAGTTCCTCCAATTCGAGCGGCAGGTGCAACAGGCGGGTGAGAGTCTGAAGAAGAGAATACGCGACACGGTAGTTGGGCGCGGCCTGCAGGTAATGAGGGGTGTGGCCCCAGACGGAGGAATAGCCCAGTCCCTGCTTTACGCAGGCGTCCATCACTGACGAGCTGATGCCCGTGGGTCCCTGGTAGTTGGAGGAACGAATTTCGCGCCCCTCCAGGAACTCCGACAGGTCTGGCCGAGTCGCCGTGCCGCTCAGCTTGACCGGTCGGGTGTGAGGTACGGCGTCCAGAAGTGCCCCAACGTGTACCACGGTCTCGACGCCGTGCTCCGCAGCCAACCGGGCCACGCCCTGCGAGTAGCTGCGCCATCGCAGGTTGGGTTCGACTCCGGTGAACACCATAATGCCGTCGCCGGTGTCGGGATTCTCGAGCTGGTGAAACTCGTTGGCCGGCCAGTGGATGTGCCGCCTGCCATCGCGGGTGCGGGTGGTAGTGGGGCGGGTCTGGGTAAAATCGTAGAACTCCTCCGGGTCGAATTCGGCGAATTTCCGTGCCTCCAGCTTGCGTTTCAAAAACTTTACCGCACTGGTGGCGCCCTCGGCGGCGTCTGCCCATCCGCTGAAAGCAATCAGCAGCGTGCGCAGCTTGCGGTCCGGCTGGTGGTCAACGGAAAGAAAGTCCATCGTGCTCCCACGCTGATTTGGCTGACTTGCCAAAATAGTCTAACACAGGCCGGGCCAGGCGAGAAAACGCCGCTGCGGGGGTAGAGTCTCTCTTTGAAATTGACATCTGTCGAGTGCCGTAGCCAAGAAATTCAATACCGTCATTCCGCCGAAAGCCGGAATCCAGAGCCCCAGTGAAAGCGCCCTGCGTCTACATCATCGCCAGCAAGCAGAACGGCACCCCTTGCCGAGGGGCGGGATGACGGACGGGGCAGGAATGACTGTTATGCGACGGGGTACGGGGGCTCTGGATTCCTGCTTTCGCAGGAATGACGGTGTAGCGGGAATGACGGATGATGTTAGTTTCAAAGAGGGACGGTACCGGCAGGGAGTGACAGACGCTTGATTCCGGTGGCCCGCCTGGTACGTTCATCCCGCGCTTTGCAATGTACAGCGGTCTGATGCTGCCGGTCAGGTAGCGTCGAAGCGGCCCAGGCGGAACAGCGACAGGTCGTGGGTGGTCTCGCCGAACATGGCCAGGTCTGCCATGATTTCGCCGACCACGCTGGCGAACTTGAAGCCGTGGCCCGAAAATCCTGCAGCCAGCGAGACCTGTGGGTGGTCAGGGTGCAGATCGATGATGAAGTGCCCGTCTGGTGAGTTGGTAAACATGCAGGCCTTGAGCGACATGACCGGCCCCGCAGCGGTCGGGAAGTAACGTTCGATGAAGCGGCGCAGCACGGCCTCATCCTCGTCGTAAATGTCCCGGTCCAGCTGGTCAGGGTCAACGGCCTGCTCCCGGTGATGGGTGCGTCCCACCTTGAATCCCGGCACGCCGAATACTGGGAAGCCGTAGAAGCGTCCCTCCTCCACGTTGACCCCGAAGACAGGAAATGTGTCGGTGCGGAAGTGCTCCGGCCGCTCCGGCTGGAACCAGCCCAGCACCTGCCGCTCGGCCACGGCGTACCTCGCCAGTGCGGGTGCGACCTTGGCGGCCCAGGCCCCGGCGGTCACCACCAGCCGCTTTGCCCGGTAACTTGCCTGGCTGGTCCTGACGACGACCCCCTCGCCCGATGGCTCCCAGTCCACGACGCGCTCCCGCCCGTGCACCTCTGCGCCGGCCTCCAGCGCGGCGTTCACGTGGTTAACGATGCACCGCTCCGGGAGCAGGAAGCCGCCGTCGGCCTGGTAGACGGCGGAAATGTCGTGATCGAAACGGTATCCCGGAAACCGGCGGCTGGTTTCGGGTCCGGTAAGTATCTCGTAAGGAATGTGGTGTTGCTCACAGGCCGCCACGGCGCCCTGGAAAAACTCGCTCTCTGCGTGTCCCGCGCGGATGGAGCCTGTCGTTACCAGCAATCGTTCCCGCGCCGCGTTCTCCAGCTGGTGCCAGAGCTCGTAGGCCCGGCGCACCAGCGGCACGTAGGAGGGGTGCTCCTGCAGGGTGTAGCGGATCATCCGGGAATAGCCGTGGGACGAGCCCATCTCGTGGGGAACGTCGAACTGCTCCAGGCCCAGGACCCGCCAGCCCCGCCGCGCCAAGTGATACAGGGCCGCGCTCCCCATGCCACCTGCTCCTATGACTATGGCCTCGTATTCCTTCATAACAATTTCCAGTCGAGTACAGATTTACTTTGGCCGGCTCGATGCAATTGCAACAGGGGCGCACCGCGGTGCGCCCCCGAATGAAATGCGGGACTCGGGACGGGGAACGCTACCCGCGCGGAACGGCCGTCCCGGGGGTGGTCATTCTCAGTGAGTAGACCGAGGTGCGGGCCGTGAACAGCATGGTACGGTTGTCCTCGCCGCCCCAGGCGCAGTTGGCCGGGATCTCGGGCAGCTGGATGATGCCCACCTGGTTGCCCTCACTGTCAAACACCCAGCAGCCGCCCGAGCCGGTGCAGTATACCCGTCCTTCGACGTCCACCTTCATCCCGTCGGGCACACCGTCCTCGGCCGAGTACATGGTGGCGAACACGCGGCTGTTGCTCAATGATCCGTCGGCAGCCACATCGAAGGCGCGGATGAACTGGTGCTCGCAGACTTCTCCGCGTTCCTTCTCTCCGATGCAGCCGTCGTCCAGACGGGTGATGGCCACGTACAGCAAACTCTCGTCTGGGGAGAGGGCGATGCCGTTGGGATACTCGGTGTCGCGGGTGGCGATGCTGTGCTGGCCAGTGAGCGAGACCCGGTGTATGCCGCTGAAATCCAGCTCCCTCTCATCCTGGGTCAGGCGGCCGCTGGGGTCGGTGAAATAGAGCGAACCGTCGGACCGGCCCACCACGTCGTTGGGGCGGTTGATCCGCTTCCCGTCGATATGAGTGGCGATGGCCGTGTAGGAGCCGTCGGTGTTGCGCCGCCCAAGCTGCCGGTTGTCGCCCTCGCACAGGATCAGGTTGCCTGCCAGGTCAAACGTCAGGCCGTTGGAGCCGCCGCTGTTGTCGCGGAAAACCCCGGTATTTCCGTCCGGCGTCATACGGTGCACCAACGAGGCGCGGATGTCCACGAAGAGCCAGTAGCCGTCGGGATGCCACAGCGGGCCTTCGGTAAACCCGAAGCCGGTGGACAGTTGTTGCGCCTCAGCGCCGGACTCAACGATTCCAGGTAGCAGGTCTGCCATATTCCCTCCCTGATGTTAAGGAGTTAGAGGCCAGGAGATAGGAACGAGACTCTCATCCGGCTCTCACTCCCGCAGATGCGCCAGGTACTGTTCCTCGAAGTCCATTCCTGCCAGGTCGGCAAAAGCTTGCATCAGGCGGCGGGTCACCGGTCCTGGAGGCCGCCCATTGCCGATTACCGACCCGTTGAACGCCGACACTGGGCAGATGCACAGGCTGGTGGAGGTGAGGAAGGCCTCGTCAGCCGTGTAGGCGTCGAACAGGTCCAGGTCGCATTCGGCGGTCTCCAGCCCCAGTCCGTCGGCAAGGTCCAGCACGGTACCACGGGTGATGCCCTCCAGCACGTACTGGCCCTTGGGAGTGGCCACGGTGCCGTCCTTGACCAGGAAAATGTTGGAGCCCCGGCCCTCGGTCAGGTTCCCTGCTTCGTCCAGCAGCACGGCCCAGGAGCCGGGGTCGGTGCCCTGCGCCTCCAGGTCGCCCAGCACGAGGTTGAGGTAGTTGTGGGTCTTGGCCCTCGGGCTCATGAACCGCGGAGGCACCCTGGGCACCGAGGGCGTTGTGACCCGCGCTCCGTCGCGATACAGCGGCGCCCTGGAGGCGAAGGGGATGGCGTGGCTCTCGATGAGCACTGTTGGGGAAGCGTCATCGCCCTCGACGCCACGGGTTACGCGCTGCATCACCCACATATCCTGCCCGTTGGGGAGCAGCGGGTGGTTGTGTTCGACCACGCGGCGCGACCACATTTCCATTTCGTCCATTCCGATGCCGGGATCGATGCGCACGTAGCGCAGGGAGTTGTACAGCCTCCGCACGTGCTCGGTCAGCTTGAAGGGGACGCCGTTGAACGTGCGGGCGGCGTCGAACACGGCGTCGCCGTATATGAATCCGCGGTCGCGTATGGGAATTCCTGCCTGCGACTCTGGTACGAGTTGGCTGTTGAGGAAGACGATGGGTTCATTCTCGGCCATGGGGCCTCCCGCGGTGGTGTGGATCCCAGCCTGCCGGCCGCAGACCCGTTTGGTTGATTCCGCCAAATGATACCAGCATGGCCCCGGCCCTGCCAGCGGGACATGCTCTTGCAGGACCATTGCAAAGTGCTGCCGCCCATTGGTTTCTGCTGATCCTGAGCTTGTCGAAGGATGCCGGTTCCACCCACCGATGGTTCGGTAAGTTCACCATGAACGAATAGAAGAGGGAGCGAATAGAAAAAGACTTTGCAATCGTCCTGCAGGCTCTTGGCCTCAAGTAGCGATGGCCGGAGGCATTGCCTCCGGCCATCAATCAGTCATCCGTTGGAATGGTCTAGTTGATTGCGAACGGGAACGACTGGGTCTCGATCTCGTCAGCGTCGGTGACCGGGTTTATCTCACCGCCCAGGGCGTCTGTTCCGTATCCGCTGGCCGTAACGTCTATGCTCGCGGCATCCGGTGCGAGCAGGACCACATTTCCGGCCACGCCAACCACCACCACACGCCACTCCCAGGTCTCGCCGGGGTTCAGCACGTCATCGTCGTTGGCGTTCCCACCGTGGCTCCCGACGAATTCCGGAGATTCGCGAGTCAGCCTCTTGCCAGTGAGGTTTGGGCCTAATCCCGCGGCATCCAGGTTTACGTAGACATTGGTCAGATCCGAGTCGCCGTCATTGGTTTCGGTTACGACCACCGTCTGCACCACCAGCTGCACCACCATGGAGCCGCCCTCGAGCAGGGAAACGCTGACATCGGAGCTGGGCGACAGGATCCTGACGATAGCAGCGGCAACGCCCGACGGCTCGGTGGTGTTATCCCGTGCGGTGCCTATGGCGACTGCCTCGTACCTCGTCTCCTCGGTTAGAGGGCCGGTCGAGCATTCAATTGCAATAGAATCCCCAGCGCTGAGGTCCCCGATGTTCGCCAATGAGATCTGCTCGCCGCCAGGGCTGGTTACGCAGGCGCCTACGGCCAGGCCGTCGTCGTTGTTGGGGTTCGGGTCGACGACCTCCACGCCGGTCAGGTCAGATAGTCCGTCGTTTATAACCGTCACGGTTAGGCTTGTCGAGTTGCCGTTGCGAATTATCTGGTCAACGGGAGTTAGCGTGATGCTCAACCCTGGAATGATGGTCTCCACCTGGGTAAAGGCTCTCTCTCTAAGCAAAGTTGTCGTGCCTGGTATGGTGCCTTCAATCGTGGCCCAGATGGAGTTCAGACCCTGGTACATCTTTCCTGTGCAGTCATATTCCTGATCAGCAGACGTTGTCCCTGCAGCTACTGTACCAAGGTTTCGTTCACAGTCGTTGGCAGCCCTGAGGGTGTACCCCGCCAAATCCTCTGGGTATCCGGTTACGTCTCCCTCAAAGATATTTACGGAGATTGAGACGTTTTCCAAATCTGATGCCGAAGGAGTCGCGGGCGTTATCGTAAATGCGCCCTCGTCATCGCCTGCTGCACCTGTGTACCTCACTATGTCAAAACCAGGCAGATTTACGATTGCAATTCCGATTTGCACCGTGCCAAAGAAAACGACAGTAGTGTCGTCGTCCGTTACCTCAAGCTGCGCCGTTTCGCCGGAAGTGGATAGGGCGGTGCCGTAGGCCGTTACCTCGACCCTCTGTACGAAGGTGGCCTCAGTCGTGGTGCCGCACTGGTAGGTAGAGGTGGAAGCGCCGACGGCCAAGGAGCCAAATTCGTTGGCGGCCCTTTCGCAGTCCGCGACCCGCATCTCGCCGGCTCCGGCGTCCTCCAGGGATGCGACTGAGATGTTTGACAACTCGAAGCCGCCTGTGTTTCTGATGACCACGTCGAAGTAGGCTGTCTGGTCCTGGAGGACAGACTGGGTGTCAGGGTTGTTCGGATCTTCGACACTGGGAGAAATCTCGATCTCTACGGAAGGCGCCTCAATACGAAGAATGCTGGTGGCTGTGGCGTCCACCTCGTTGGGGAGTTCGCTGCCGTCCGCTTCGAAGGAGCTCCCACCGTCGTAGACCACACGCACCGTGAGCTCAACGCTTCCGATATCGTCTGCGTTGGCCTGGACGCCGTCATTCTGGTTGACGATGTATTGGATTCGCTGGCTGTTGAAGGAATTTTCCAGGGTAACGATTTCGGTAAGAGGTATCTCAACCCTACCGTCAGTGTAGGCGCCTGTGGGACCGGGCAGAGTGATTGTCAGGGTTCCGCCACCAAAATCACAGAGAGTTGCCTCTTTGAAAAGTTTGACGGAGTAGTAGATATCGTCCCCGTGGTTCACCACGGCAACGGTCTGGCCGGACGCGTTGGTGGTGGCAATGCTGATTCCGATGCCCGGGTCGCAGGTGTCTGTTTCCTGACCGGAGGCGAAGGGGATGGTGACTGCGAATATGGTCACGCCCACTCCGATCACGGCAAGCAGGACAAGAATTGGGATAACGTTTCGTTGAATCAAGCTCATCCAAAAAGCTCCCAAATAAATGGCTCCCCAAAACTTGTTGTCATCTCAGAACCGGCTTGCTTGCCACCGGCCAGGACACACAACTCAGAGTCCGTGAATCCAGACTCAAGCAGGGCAGTCGCAGCGCGTCGCCGCACTGCCCCGAAAACTACCAGACATAATACATAAGTCAGACGCGGGAATTCAACTATTTTGGGCTTCGTTAAATTTCCCACTCCCAGCCCGTTCCAGTACGCGGGGCGCATGGCCCGGACTAGTCAATCACAGCGGATGTCCCCGGTCAAGTCCTGACCCCGCTCCGTAACAGTTCAGAGTTGATGAGGCGAATTGGCCGAAAGTTGCCGAAAGAGCAAAGGGGGACAGTTTCGCGGTTATGTTAAATCAGAGGCGTTAAATCAGAGGCATGGATGCCGACATTGACCTGAGCGCCATGCCGCGGGAGGACCTGCTGGCCCTGATTGCCCAGTTGCAGGCTGTCGTTCAAGAGCAGCAGACCGTCATCGCCCAGTTGCAGCGGCGGATTGAAACGCTGGAGGGAAAGGCCAAACCGGGCGGCCCCAAAGGGATGCCCGGCATCAAGCCTCAAACGGGCCAGCGGCCCCCCAGGGAAAAACAGACCAGGAAGCCCCGGCCCCACGGTTTCGCCCGCCAGCGCATGACTCCCACCCACCGGGTGGCCCACGCCGTGGAGAGTTGTCCTGATTGCGGAACCCGGCTGTCCGGGGGCTGGACCCAGCGCACCCGGGAGGTCATCGACCTGCCGGTGGTTCCGGTCCAAGTAACCGGACATGTCTTCATCGCCAGGACTTGCCCAGTGTGTGAGCAACGCCGGGTGCCCAAGGTGGACTTGGGCGAGGTGGCTCTGGGGAAACAGCGGTTGGGCAGTCAACCTGCTCAGCCTGATGGCGGCCCTGCGGGAGGAGGGGATGCTGCCCTTCCGCACCATCCAGTGGTATCTGCAGACCGTCCACCAGTTGCGCCTTTGCGTCGGCGCCATCGTCCGGGCCATCCACCAAGTGGCCCGGCAGGCCCAACCGGCGGTGGACCGGATTCTGGAGCGCATCCGGGGCAGCCCGGTGGTCCACGCCGACGAGACCGGCTGGCGGGAGGATGGGGTCAACGGCTACGTCTGGACTTTCAGCACTCCCGCCGGGCGGTACTTCCTGCGCCGCAGGAGGAACAAGGAGGTGGTGGACGAGGTGCTGGATGAGTCCTTCAGTGGGGTGTTGGTCAGCGACTTCTATGCCGCTTATCATCACTACCCGTGACTGAAGCAGCGGTGCTGGGTGCACCTGCTGCGGGACATTCACGACCTGAGGGCCCTCTACCCCAAAGACCGGCAATTGGCCCGGTGGGCGGCGGCAGTTCACGGCGTTTACCTGCGGGCCAAGAGCTTCGCCCATCCCCAAGCACGGCAACGGCAGCGGGTCCAGCAGCAATTGGAGCGGAAACTGCTGGCCCAGTGCCGTCTCTACGCCCAGGACCCGGCAGCCGCCCAAGGCAACCTGTGCCGACGTATCGAGAGGCACATCAAGGAACTCTTCGTTTTCGTGGCTGCCTCCGGCGTGCCCTCGGACAACAACGCTGCAGAGCGCAGCCTGCGGCCGCTGGTAATCAGCCGCAAAATCAGCGGCGGCACCCGCTCAGGCCGGGGCACCGACACCAAGATGACCCTGGCCTCCCTCTTCGGCAACTGGAATATGTGCGTTTGAGCACACGCTTCCCACAATGAGGTGAGAGAGGAGATGTACGGACATGTCGCGGGTGCTTAATGTACTGAGTCGGTTGGTTACCGCCCGGCCTATCGCCACGCTTGTCGTGCTGCTTGTCATCACTATCGCTCTAGGCGCCGGAACCACTCGGCTAGCGCCTCGGGCTGATGACACCGTGTTCCTACCCGATGACAGCAGGGTAGCCACCGCTAAGGACAAAATAGAAGTGCTGTTTGGAGGCTCAACGAACTTCATAACAGCGACACTAATCTTCCAAGGGAATGCGCTGTCACCGGACGGCCTCGCCGAGATAGACCGGGTACTGAACCGGGCGACGACCGACTCCCGGGTCGCGCCGTTCCTGGCGCCTGCCAATCCGGTCATCGGCCCCACTGTGCTGATCGGCGCTGCGCTGGGGACGAACGACTTCGCCTCGCTTTCCCAACAGCAGATTGATCAAGCGGTCGCGCAGGTAAGGATGGACCAGCTGGTCGGCTCCGATGCTAACGACGACCAAGTCGCGATCTCGACCATCCGGCTGCTCGATGACGTCGATGGAGATGGCAACGTCGAAGACGACGCGGATGCTCTCGAAGCCGCCGAGCTTGCCATCCGCGATATCGCCCAAACGGCTTCCGGGCCGCTCAAGGGAAGTAGCCTGTCTCCGGCCACGCTGTTGGAAGAGACCGACGCGGCCACCGGTGGGGAAATGGTGGTTCTGATGGTCATCGCACTAGCGGTGATCGCGCTGCTGCTGATGGTATTCACGCGCTCCCTATTCGATCTGGCGCTCTCGTTGGTCGGGCTCGTTCTCACCATCGTGTGGGTGCTGGGCGCGCAGGGCTGGCTCGGCCCCAACGGCATTGGAGTGATCGGCGCGCCGAACACGCTGACCACCATGGTGCCGATTATACTTATAGGCTTGGTGGTCGATTACGCGATTCAAACGGTGGGGCTTTACCGTGAACAGCGTAACGAGGGCCATGAGGTCAGAACCGCGGTCCGCCTGGGGCTGCGGGCGGTTATCATCCCGCTTTCTCTCGCTGCCATTACCACCATAGTCTCGTTCCTGACCAACCTCACATCCCCAATCCCGGCCAACGGCGACTTCGGCGTCGTCGCAGGTATCGGCGTGGGCGCAGGGCTGATTGTCATGCTGACGCTCACCGCGTCATCCCGGGCGCTGCTCGACCGCTGGCGCGAGTCGCGCGGCTCGCTTTCACCGGCGCGTCCGATCTCCGGCGCGATACCCGGGGTCGGCTCGGCACTTGAGTCTCTGGGTGGCCTGCTCGCTCGTAGGCCGGCCCCGTTCCTGGTGGTCATCAGTATTGTAACCCTGCTTTTGGGCATAGCAGCCGCCCAAATCGAAACGGAGTTCGACGCCCGCGACTTCCTGCCGTCCGGCGGCGATGCGATCAAGAACATCGACACGCTCGACGCGGCGTTTGGTGGCTCCACCGACCTAGTGACTGTCCTGATCGAAGCCGAGATTACTAACGACCGCACCGTTCGTAACATCTTCGATTTCAGCTTGGCCTTCTCCGACGACCTGCGTCGGCCCGAGGGGGTGGTCAGTGAAATCCAGGCTTCTCTCGGTCTGCTGCTGTTCGACTGGATCACGGACGAGGGCACGCCGGGCGACAAATACGATGCTCAGCTGCTCGAAATGTACATCGACGCGGACGAGTTTCGAATTGACCCCCCTCAGATACAGGCTATTATCGACCGTTTGAAAGAGCTGGACCCCGATGGATTCATGCGGGTCGCGGTCGACGATCCCAACGGCCCGGACACGCTGCTGATCCAGTTCGAAGCGCTCACTGGAGACCAGGATCAGGCCGAACGCATGGTCGACGACATACAGGGTCTGTGGTTCGGCAAGGACGAAGAGATAACCGCGACGTCCGACGAGGTCGTTGCCCTCGAGGTCGTCAACGCAATGACCGAGAGCCAGACGGCTTCGATTACCACGACCATCCTCGCCGCGCTGATCATCCTCTGTTTCTTCTTCTGGATCACTGAGGGGCGTCCGGCGCTCGGCTTCATCGCCGTCGGTCCCATCGTGCTGGTGCTGGTCTGGGTTCTTGGAGCGATGACGCTGCTCGGAATTCCGTACAACGTAATAACCTCACTGATCACGGCTCTGTCCATTGGAATTGGAGTGGACTACACGATCCACATAACGCACCGCTACGAGGAGGAATTCGCCCACACACAAGACCCTGAGGCCGCCGCCAGGCGCACTCTCGGGACGACCGGCTCAGCGCTGCTCGGCTCGGCGCTGACCACTGCCCTCGGTTTTGGGGTGCTGATTTTCTCGTCCCTGACGCCGTTCCAGCAGTTCGGCGTCGTCACCGCCATCACCATAACATTCGCGCTGATAGCCTCCGTTGTGGTGGTACCGCCGGCGATGATCTTGTGGGCTGCGTACCAGAACCACCGGCTGAGGAGCGCCGTCGCGCGCACGGAGCGTCAGTTAGGCGACGCTCCGTGAGCCCTCCGTTCGAAACGGGTATGAAGTGAGTTGAACGCAGGCGGCAACCCGGAGTTAATGGTGAGCCTGTCGAACCATCGGTGACATGAACGAGCGCCCTTCGACAAGTTCAGGATGAGCAGACGCCACTGGGCGGCGTTACTTTGCAATTGTCCTGCCCGCTCCGGGTACAAGCAAGCACAACGGCCGGAGGGGAGGGGCCCCCGGCCGTTGAGGGAGTTATCACGTAATGGTAATCCCGCTCCAAATGGTGGCCGATCAAACTCTGCGGCGCAGATAACGGAACGCGCTGCTATACGGCAGGCCGATACCACCCAGGAACTTGCCAGGAACTTGCTTTGAACCACCGTCCGTAATCTGGCTCGGTGGTCGCGTCGCCGGAACGGGCGGAGAGGCTCTTACGAAAGCGCCTTTGCCAGTTCCTCGGCCTCCGCCTTGCTCAGGATCCGGAAGACGGACAGGCTGGGATCCTCTTTGGCCACGCCCTTTGCAGCGGGACGGCCGTTTTTCATGGTTACCAGCTCAATCTGGTCCATCTCCACCTTTTTGCGCAATTTGGTGCAGTAAGCGGTCAGAACGGGCATAGTGGCCTCCGCCTCTTGGGCTTTCTTTGCTCGGGATTTGCGTGGAGGCATTTCCTCACCTCACATTTCAGACAGGGACAGGTTAGAGTTACCATCCATAATGTCTAAATATTGTAGGAATGAGATGGGCTTCTGTCAATATAGAGTAGAATCAAGTTTTAGCCAAAGATGAAATGGGCTTTTGACCCGTGTCTTTTGCCGAAATAGCGGATTCGCAAAGCGCCAAGGCCCCGTACGGGCATCGGTTTGCCGTGACTATCGGCTGATAGATTGAGGCGCTTCGCCCTCGCGGGAGACCAGTAAACTGGCACCCTGGGCGCAACGAAGGGTCGGCTTTTTGTAAGTGGGATGCTTCGATCCACTCAAAATGACAGTACGCAAACACGTTGAAGGACGCGACAATAAATTTAACCTTTTCTACGGGTAGCGGTACCGTCTAGGTCCTCGCCTGCGTGATAAAATATCGCCGAAACCGCCATGGAATTTTGATGTCCGCAGAGAACGATGGGTCAACTCTTTATAGTCCGCCACGGGGAAACGGTCTGGAACCGGGAGGGACGCATCCAGGGGCACACCGACGTTGGCCTTTCGGAAAAGGGGATCGAGCAAGCCAGGAAACTGGCCCACCGCCTCGGCCCCGTCCGGTTCGATGCCGCGTATGCCAGTGACCTTTGCCGGGCCTCCGATACGGCCTCGGTCATTCTTCAGGACCGCGACGTTCCGTTGCATCCCACCCCGGGGTTGCGCGAGTACCACAAGGGCGTCTTTGAGGGGCTGACCGACGCGGAACTCCGCGCTCGCTATTCCGCTGAGTACCCTGGCTACGTTGCCAAGGACCTGGACTATGCCCCCGAAGGCGGTGAGTCCACCCGGCAGGTCAGCGCCCGCATGACCAGCGCCATCAGCGAGATAAAGGAGCGGCACCTGGACGGCACGGTGCTCGTCGTGGGTCACGGCGGGTCGCTGCGCGCTGCCATGATGGCCCTGCTCGGCATGCCGCTGGACGCCAACTGGCGATTCGTATTCGGCAACTGCACCCTTACGATAGTGGACACATATCACGACAACGCGGTCCTGCGGTTGTTCAACGACGGCTCTCATCTTTCCTGACCTGCCTGCCCGCTGGGTTGCCCATGCCCCGTAATTATCAGTAACAACCGGAGTGAATTCCTTGTCCGACGGCACCGATGCAACCCCAGGCTCTGCGGCAGTACCCAGTCCCATGGGCTCGGCCACGGTCAGGGCTCCCGGCGTGTGCGGCGTCCTGGCCCAGGGCGTCCTGGGAGACATGCCGTTCTCAGTAACTTGTCCCGTCGATTTCTACTCCAGGGTCCGCGTGGAGGTGAGCGGCGACGGACCGGGAGTGGAGGCTCCCCGGGACTTTGAAAAGACAGTGGCCGCCGTCCGCAGGACCCTGGCTCACCTGCGAAGGGCCAAGCTGCGTGCCGAGGTCCAGGTAAGCAGTCCCATACCCCGGGGACGGGGACTGGGCAGCAGCACTGCCGACCTGGCAGCCGCCATTGCCGCCACCGCTCTCGCCCTGGGAGAGGAACTCAGCCCCTATGACATCGCTCAGATCGCTCTTTCCATTGAGCCGACCGGCGGGGCGATGATGCCGGGCATCGCACTCTTCGATCATCGCGCCGGCATGGTGCGCGAGAGCCTGGGCGCCCCGCCTCCAATGGAGATTGTCGCACTCGACTTCGGCGGCATGTCAGGGTCCAGCCTGGACGACAGGACGCGACGCTGGAAGGCGGTCGACCGCCGCACCGATGAGGCATTGGGACTGATCCGCCGCGGAATAGCCGAAAAGAGCCCTGCCCTGGTCGGCCAAGGCGCCACGGTGGCGGCGGAAGCAGGCAGCCAGATCGAGTCGCGCCCCAGGCTGGAGGAGCTGGTCACCTTCGCCAGGGATGTCGGCGCCGTGGGCGTTAACGGCGGCCACGGTGCGGGTGTGTCCGGCGTGCTGCTGGACGCAACGCAGCGACGGGGCAAATCGACTTACATCAAGGCCAGGCAGGCATTCCCCGACGCCGAAACGGTCTACCACTTCCGGATGCTGGGCGGCGGAGTCCAAACCGTTAATTGACCGCACGGTTAACAAAGCTTGATTGGGGACGAATGAGAACGCACCCCAACGAATTTGCACCCTCCGGGTATTAACCTGGTAATAATCGGGTAATAACCAGGCATTGCATTCACCTGGTATTCAACTGTTAGCAAAGAAAGGACGGCGGAACGATGGCGGAGTACAAACTGGCAATAATTGCCGGCGATGGCGTGGGGCCAGAGGTGATAGCCGAGGGGCGCAAGGTACTGGAGTCGCTGGCGTCATCAGGCGGCCCATCCTTCCAGTTCACCGAATTCCCTTGGGGCAGCGACTACTACCGGGAAACAGGCCGCCTGATGCCCGAGGACGGTCTGGAGTTGCTGTCAGGATTCGATGCGATCCTCTTCGGCGCCGTGGGCGACCCCAACATACCCGACCACATCACCCTGCACGGCCTGCTCCTGCCCATGCGCCGCGGCTTCGACCAGGGCATCTGCGTGCGCCCGGCCTACCTCTACCCCGGCGTGACCTCCCCATTGGCCGGCAAGAATGCAGGCGACATCGACATGGTCATCTTCCGCGAGAACACCGAGGGTGAGTACGCGCCGGTGGGTGGACGGCTGTATGCCGGAACGCCCCACGAGACCGTGATCCAGAGCAACGTATTCACCCGCCGCGGCACCGAGCGCATCATCCGCGCCGCCTTCAAGCACTGCGTCCGGCGCGACGGCCGGATGAAGGTTACGTCGGTTACCAAGTCAAATGCCCAGTCTTTCGGCATGGTGTTCTGGGACGAGGTTTTCGAAGAGGTGGCCGCCGAATTCCCCCATGTGGAGACAGAGTCGCTGCTGGTGGACCGGGCCTGCATGGACTTCGTGCGCTGGCCCGAGGACTTCGACGTGGTGGTGGCCTCCAACCTGTTCGCCGACATCCTGTCAGACATCGCGGCAGTGGTGACTGGAAGCATGGGCCTGGCCCCCAGCGCCAACATCAATCCCGACAAGGTCCATCCGTCGCTCTTCGAGCCGGTGCACGGTGCGGCTTTCGACATCATGGGCAAGGGGATCGCCAACCCGCTGGCCACCATCTCCGCAGTGGCCATGATGCTGGAGCACCTGGGCGAGGCCGAATCCGCCGCCCGGGTGGACGCCGCCGTGGCCCGCTGCCTAGAGGAACGGCGGGTGGTCACCGCCGACCTAGGCGGCACCGCCAGCACAGCCCAGATGGGCGACGAGGCCGCAAGGCTGGTGCGAGAGGGGTAGCGCCCCTCCACCGGTAGGGGAGATTGAGGGACTACAGTTCAGGGCAAAGACGGCAGAATAATGCGCATCGAATTCTCATTGACTGAAAGGCCGTCTTGGCCATAAGAGGGCGAGTAACGAGTTCCCTCTCGCTCTGGTAGAGGGTTAGGGTGAGGGCGTGCCCCCGCTTTCACGGAGACAGCTTAAGCTGCCTCAGCCTGTTTATTGAGGGCGCATTGGATTTGTCACACACCTTCTATGGGTTTGTGTCTTCCGCGCGCGATTGACAAATCCAACTGGAGGAACTTACCGTCGCTGGTCTACACTTGGATCGAGTATTGTGGTGAGGCTAGAGGCCATCTGTCCTCCCATTCCACCCAAAATCCCTGGAGGCTTTCCAAGTCGGCGACAATCTAATAAAGTAACCGCGTCGGGGTCCAGTCGCAGCTCTCGAACATCATCTATCTCTTTGGGAATCCATCTCAGGAGACCGATCGTTGATCGAATTGGATGGACAGTCATCCCCTTTGGTCAATCTGAAAGCCGGTACCTCCCCCTATTATTGACAAACTCAAGCACCCCCCGTCCCGCAACACCTGCATTTGCTGCCTGATCTTTGCGCCTGTGTTCTGGTTCTCAGGGTGCAGATCGGAAAGCTCTGTCTGGAATCGTAAACGGAACGATTGCAGGGTAAATTCCCGGCTTCCAGACTCTAGAACCAATCGCTTTACCCGTGCAAAAACGTCCGCTCCCCACCCTTGTGCAGCCTTGGGATTATTTCGAAGAAAGGCGACTTTCTCCCAGTTTCTCCTAACATCCACTGGATTGATGATGACCCCGTCGGTCACTATTTTTATGCGACCCTCTTCGGGGATTTCACCCAGCAGGACATTTGACCATAGCCAGCCCGCTCTCTTGGCGTGAGGTCCCAGTGGCTTGAGGCGCTGGATGACTCCGCGACCGATCAGATGTCCCGGCACAACGAAAAGGCCCGTTACCTTCCAACTGGCCTTGCTGTAGTCCGGGAGTACGTAGTGGGGAACGTTCCCATGGTCAATGGCGTTAATCTTTTGCTCATATGCTGAGTTGGATACCGTACGTCCGTGCCGACCATTCTTGGCCTTAAGCTGGTAGGTTACTCTACATGATGGACAGGCAAAATCCCGGACCGGATAATTTGGCCTTTCTCGAGTCAATTTCTTGGAAGGGCAGTTGATGCAGTAGAGATTGGCCGTTGCCCATGCTTCGGTTACGAGGCCAGCAATGTAGCCCTTGCTTGTGTAACCGTCGGCGATTGATGGGTCCGGCTCAAGGTTCATACACGAATCTTCCATCGCCGCCGCGCCTACATCCCCAGCACCACCGAGGCCATCCGCCTCTCCAGCGCCTGCCCTATCTGCATCGTGAGCTCTGGGCGGCTGTGGTCTCCTATCGTTCCCACGAAGGCCACTCCCAGAAGCCTGCCCAGGCGGAAGTCCACCACCGTCGACGAGATCAGGCCGCTGGGGCCGCCCTGGAGGACCTGGAGCGCCACCGACTCGTCGAAGAATCCGTTAGTTTCCAGCCGGGTGGCCGCCACGAGTTGATGACCCTGACCCACGCTGTCGCCCACGTGTTCCTCAAAGTCCTTGAGGAAAATCTCGTGCATCCAGCTACTGACCGACTCGGGGCTGTCGAACAGGTGCACCACGGAGGCGGCCATGAAATCGAAGCCGTCGGACATCGCCATGGTCGAGGTGGGGCCAACCTCGCGCATCTGGCCCGTTACCCTCCCGGCTTCCCGGAATCGCTCGGCAGTGCTGCCTGAAAACCCGTTGCTGGCCAGTCGCTCGTTATCCAATTCCCCTTCGCGGACAACTTGGTGTGACTGGAAATCGCTGGGAAACTCGTTCCTGTCCAGGACCAATTCCTCAAGGACGTCCTGGGTGATACGGTAGGTGGCCCTGATTAAAGCTGAAGTCGACAAACCGGTCCTCCGGTAACGATTTTGCATCCCGTAAAAAGAGTGGAAGCGCAACCGAGAATAAAGATCGAGGGCAAGCAGAGCGCGAGTATCCTGAACGGCGATACTCGCGCTTTGCCTCTCACCAGGGTAATAGTTTAGCCACAGACCATGGGATAGATGTGGAGCGAGCGGGTGGATTCTACGGGAAGCATGCTCTTCATCCACGTCTGGCCGCCGTCGCTGCTGCTGTACACCTCGCCGGAATAGGAGGCGCAGCTGATGCGAGAGGGAGCCGCCGGATCAATGGCCACCTGCATCATGCGGCCCGGAGGGACGTCGCCCAGGTCCAGGCGCTCCCACGTCTCGCCGACGTCGCGGCTGCGGAACAGCGCGCCCTCGGGCACGGTGTCAGGCGGTGCCGCTCCGCCGCCGGCGCCGGAGGCCAGGTAGATGGTGTTGGGGTCATCTGGCGCCACCGCCAGGTCGCGGCAGTAGGAACCGCCAACGAACATGTCATCCACCTGCACGTGTTCCCAGCGAGTGCCCTGCTGTCGGCCGCGGAACATGGCTATCTGGGTGGCAATCTGAACTGTTTCGTGGTCGGCGGCGCTAACCTGCGCCGCATGCAGGTCGAGCGTATTGTTGCGGAGATACGGCCCGTCCATCAACTGCTGCCACGTCTCGCCGCCGTCGCGGCTAGCCAGCAGTCCGCCCACCTCGATGGCGGCATACATGTTGTTAGGGTCCACCGGGTCGACAGCAATGCCGATGACCCGCTTGCCCAGGGGAGGCATGTAGGTGGTGATGTGGGGGAAGATGACTCCGCTGGTGTCCATCTCCTGCCACGTGTCGCCCCCGTCCTTGGAGCGGGCGATGGTGCAGGGCTCGTAGCCGACAAAAATGGTGTCCGGATCAGAGGGATGGCCCGCCAGCGACCATACCTCCCGGTCCCCGGCCGGGTCCGCCAAGCGCTCCCAGCTGCCGCCGCGGTCGGAGCTTCGGAAAACGCCGTCCTGGGTGCCGGCATATACCACTGCCGGGTTGTCGGACTTGAGCAAGAGAGCCCGTACCTGTGGATTCCCCGGCAGTCCGGCCGATATGTCCTCCCAGCCGTTCTCGCCGTCGGCTTGGCGGAGCAGCCCGCCCTCGCCGATGTAATCACCCTCGCCGGCCATCCCGACGTAGGTAAAGGTGCGATGATTGGTGGCAACCATGAAGAGACTCCTTTCCGGGTCGATTGCTACTTGGATTTTTCCGCCTAACCCTTCGGGTTGTCAAGGGGCAGCGCTTCATACAGGTCAACAACTTTGCCGCTTTGATACAATATCAGCGTCACATGCTGCGCGTTCATTCAACTTTTTCGCAGAAGATGATGAGGTGTTCCGGGTCTGCAAGGGCGGCTTGACCTTCATCTGGCGGCTGACGATACCGGCGGCCATGGCGGTTGCCATTGGGGCGCTCTTGCTGGGGTTAACCTCCAGCAGCATCGGCTCATCTTTTGCGTCGGTCCCGGCGCAGGATCTGAAGCCAGCGCCCCGGCCTTGGGCGCCCCAACGGGGTTGACCGCCGTCGCCGGCGTCAACCCCGGCGACGTTCTCCTGAACTGCACACCCGCCGCCCATGCTACTCAACACTTGGTATATCTAGTCAAAACCGATGGCTCCGCAGGACTCTTTTGAACGCCTTCGGCAGGCGATTCCGGATCGGAAACTATCACCGGGCTGGAAATAGGGCAAGATTCCTAGTTTACCGTGGTTGCCGCGCAGCTTCGTCTGGACAGCATCCGCTGGTCGAAATGGAGCAACTGGGCAAAGGGCTCGCCAGCCATACCGCTCCCGCCGCCGCCTCCCGCTCCCGCTCCCGGGGGTACACCGGAACAGGGGGAGGAAGCCACTCCGTCGCCCACGCCAACCGGCGGCGGACGCTCCGGCTGTTACGAAGGCGCAGAAATTGAAGGCATGGTCGTTGCAGTCGACACTGTGATAAATGCATTTGCGGTGCGCGTGACCGCGTACGAACACTTCGGTGGGAACCAACCGAAAAATCCGGTGACCGTTGATTATAGCGCGGCCACACGGGTCGAAGACTGGTTGCTTGCGGGTCATTACATCGAGGCCGAGGGCTGCTTCGACTCGTCCGGCAACACGCTGTATGCCCACCAAGTAGAACGCAACGACGACCGGGATAACGACGACCGGGATAACGACGACCGGGATAACGACCGGGATGACGACCGGGATGACGACCGGGATGACGACTAGGCCTGCCTTCAGGATTCCTGCATCCTCGCCGGTGGCGCGCCGCGCCGCTCTGCGCTACTATTTGTTGCAACTACCCGGGAGGCTTAAGCGCCCATGAATAACAAGGTGTACGCCACCATGGACGAGGTGGTGGCCGACATCCCCGACGGCTGCATCATTATGTGCCCCGGTTTCTCCGGCGTCGGCGCTCCTCGCAACCTGCTGGCCGCAGTGAACCGGCAGGGCGCCAAGGAGCTGACCTGCATTTCCAACAATGCCGGCACTACAGATGAGTTGGTCGATGTCGGCACCCTGGTCGAAGCCGGTCAAGTCAAGAAGGTGATCTGCGCCTTCACCGCGTCCACCCACCCCTCGATGGTCACTCCCTTCGTCCGTATGTACAACGAGGGCCTGGTGGATGCTGAGCTGGTGCCGCAGGGCACGCTGGCCGAGCGCATCCGCATTGCCGCTGCCGGCATCGGCGGATTCTACACGCCGACGTCGGTGGGCACCGAGCTGGCCGAAGGCAAGGAACACCGCGAGATCGACGGCCGCACCTACGTGCTGGAGTACCCTCTCCACGCCGATTACGCCTTGGTTCGCGCTTGGAAAGCCGACAAATTCGGCAACCTCCAGTTCCGCCTTTCCCAGAGGAACTTCAACCCCATCATGGCCATGGCTGCCAAGACCACCATCGTAGAGGTTGAGAACGATGTGGTGGAGGTTGGCGAGCTCGACCCTGATCAAGTCCACGTATCCGGCATCTACGTCGACCGCATCGTCAGGATTCCAGAGGATGGCATATGGTCCGGCGCCAAGCCGGGCCTTTAGGTCTGATAAATCCCCTCTCCCAAGGGGAGAGGGTGAGGGCGTAATCCACGCTATGAAGGGTTTAGGGAGTAGCTAAAAATGACCGATAAGCCAAAGCTGACCCGCCAAGCAATGTGCGACCGCTTGGCGATGGAATTCCAGGATGGCTGGATTGTCAACTTGGGCGTGGGAATGCCCACCCTATGCTCCAACTACGTCGACGATTCCAGGGAGATCATCAACCACTCAGAAAACGGCGTCGTTGGCTATGGCCCACTGGCCGCCGAGGGCCACGAGGACCGGCACCTCGTCAACGCCGGCGGACAGCACGTGACGCCGCTGCCGGGCATGGGCATCGTGCATCACGCCGACTCGTTCATGATGATCCGCGGCGGCATGATTGACGTCACCGTGATGGGCGCCTATGAAGTTGCCGAGAACGGCGACTTCGCCAACTGGCGCATTCCGGCCCGCAAGGGCGGCGGCATCGGAGGCGCCATGGACCTGGCCGCCGGTGCCAAGCGCGTTTTCATCGCCCTGGAGCACAACACCCGCGAGGGCGAGCCCCGGCTGCTCAAGCGCTGCAAGCTCCCCATCACCGCTCCCGGCGTGGTCAAGATGGTCGTAACCGACCTGGGCCTGTTCGGCATCACCCCCGACGGCTTCGAGTTGCTGGAAAACGCCCCTGGCTGGAACCCGGAGGATATCCAGGAGCTCACCGAAGCCAAGGTGCACGTATCGCCCAACCTGAAGGACTTCCGGTTCAGGGATTAGACTTCAGGGACTGGAGCGATTAAACATCCCGAATAAGCAGGTGTCATGTACACCTCATTCAGCATCGAGAATTTCCGCCTGTTCGACAAGCTGACCGTCGAGCCGCTGGCCCGGGTCAACCTGATTGCCGGCGATAACAACGTCGGCAACACTGCCCTGTTGGAAGCGCTTTGGCTGCATTCCGGCCCCAACGTACCGGAGCTGGCCCTGAGAATTTCGGCGTTTCGCGGCATACCCGGTCCAAACCCACGCCGGTTATTACACGACATCTTCTACGATTTTGACGTCGGACGAAAAATCACTCTGTCCGCGAAAGGCGATTGGGGCGATGCTGGCCGGACATTGAACATTACATCTCGGTTTGCAGACAGTTCCTTGGCCAGATTTCCGTCCACTGGATCCGTCCCCTCACCGACTCCAGGTGCCCACGAAAATGACTTTTCTACGATGTCAACGACGGAGATAGTGTTTGACTACGCCGACGAGGACGGGCGAAATTTCGTCTCCACCGGGCGGACGGTTCGTTCGGAAATGCCACCGCCTAGTCTGCTGCCAGGATTACCTCCGATAGCGGGTCAAGGGTTCTTTTCGCAGAACGCCACTTTGCCCGATAGGCCTCTTTCCGTATTCATCGGCGCCCGGCAAAGAAGCGGGCCCGAGGAAGATGTGGCGCGTTTTGGCGAGGTGGAGCTGGCGGGGCATTCAGATCTGATTGTGAACTGTCTCAGACAGGTTGCTCCCAACATCAAGAGACTGACCACCATATCGGCTCAGCCGGTGACTATGGTGTACGCCGACGTCGGCTTGAGCCGTCCGGTGCCAGTGGGATTTCTGGGTGACGGCGTTGGACGGCTCTTGTCGATGGCTTTGGCCTTTCACCAAGCCCGCAATGGAAGAATATTGATAGACGAGGTTGAAAACGGCCTGCACCACAGCAAGCTTAAGGCTGTCTGGAAACACATACACTCGCTTGCTCAAGAGTTCAACGTGCAGGTGTTTGCCACCACCCACAGCTATGAGTGTATTATGGCTGCCCATGCGGCGTTCAAAGAGAGCGAACTCGGCAATGAACTGGCCTACATTCGCCTGCAACGAAACCGAAAAAGCGGGCAAATCGAGAGCGTCGCCCACGACGACAAAGACGCGTTTGATTATGCCATTGATTATGGACTGGAAGTGCGGTGATGACCTTGGGGAGCACGCATTAGACTTCGATGAAGCTACTGTTAGTGGAAGGCAACGACGATAAGCGATTTTTCGAGGCGCTAATTCAACATCTAGGAGAAACTGAGATCGCGGTTGAGACTTACGGCGGTAAGCCAAACTTAGGCAATCGTTTGGTGAATCTTGCCGGGCGTCTCAATATTCACACAGACCCACATATTAGGAATCGTACGGGACGCAGATTTCGACGCTAATAGTGCCTTTGACAGCGTGGTCGGTTCTCTACGGAGGGCCGATCTGCCAGCGCCTGTTGCTCCTATCACACCGGTAGAACAGGCTGGCTTGCGAATTTCCGTGCTCATCATCCCCCCAGATGAGAACACCGGGGAACTTGAGAATGTGTGCCTTAGTTCCGTTGAAGGTACGAGGGATCTGGCATGTGCGAGGATCTATTTCGACTGCCTCGACAACGTGGAGCCTCCCATAGCAGCTAACAATATAGCCAAAGCACGGCTACACTCACTTCTAGCGGCTGGGCCAATTTACACGACGCAAAGCGGCGAAGTTGCCAGACGGCAACCGGGCCTCCGTCTCGGTGAGGCTGCCGAGGCAGGCGCATGGGACTGGTCCTCTCAAGTGTTTATATCGATCGCAAACTTCCTCCGTAATATTTGAGCCCAGCTGCAAATCCGTATCCTTAGAAATACGCCGTTCCCCCATTCACGTGCAGCGTTTGCCCGGTCACAAACCCGCAGTCGTCGGTGGCGAAGAACACACACGCCGCGGCGATGTCGTCGACGTGGCCCAAGCGAGCCAAAGGTATCTCGGACGTGTCGGCCATGTTCTGTTGGGGATACCAGGACAGGTCGCGGCTGGTGTTGATGCGGCCCGGAGAGACCACGTTGACCCGGATGTTGTGGGGCGCGAACTCCGACGCCAGTCCCCGGGCCAAGCCCACGACGCCCATCTTGGCCGCGGAGACGTGGGAGCGTTCCGCCGAGCCGTTCCAGGCGCCGTCGCCGGTGAGGAACACGATGCGCCCGAAGCCGTTGGCCTGCATCGCCGGTATGGCGTTGCGGGCGCAGTAGAACGCCCCGTCCAGCACCACGCTGCGCACTCGCTCCCAGTCGTCCAGCGTCAACTCGGTAAACGGCTTGTGCGGGCGGATGGCGGCGTTGCTGACCAGCACATCCACCTGCCCGAACCGCTCGGCGGCGGCGGCGAACATCGCTTCAACCTGCTCGCGGTCGGCAACGTCGGCCAGCATCGCCAGCGCCTCCACTCCCAGGCCGCGGACTTCCTCGGCCACTGACTCCGCCTCCTCTTGATTGCTGCGGGCGTTGACCACCAAGTTGGCCCCCTCGCGCGCCAGCTTCAGGGCGATGGCCCGCCCGATGTTTCGTCCTGATCCGGTTACCAGGGCAGTCCTGCCTTCCAGTCGATTCATGAATTTCCCTCTTGCTGATCGGAATTTTCGGCTCTCTTATTGGTGTAACGAGCGTTGTGGAATTGTCCAACCGTTGCTTGTGCCGTGGATTATACTTGCCCTTGCGCAAAGGCCCGGCCATTGTGGACGGGTCAATCTGGAACGAGGAATCATAATGCTGGTACGCATCTACACCGGCGACGACGGCCAATCCCACTTCGAGGACTTGGGAATGCCCAGCGACGACGTTCTACGCGTCACCACCAAGCCCGGCGAGGACCTGGTGTTCCGCCGCTCTGCCGAGGACAGCTTCAGCGACTGGCATCATCCCGGCCGTCGCCAGTACCTGATCGTCCTTGAGGGGCAGATGGCGGTGACCTGCGGCGACGGCTCAGCCCGGCAGTTCCAGGCAGGCGACGTGCTGCTGGCGGAGGACATGACCGGCCGGGGACACCAGACCCGGGCCGTCGGCGGCAGCTACCGCAGCGTCAGCATGGGTATCCCTGACTAGAAGTCCGTCACCCCAGAATTGATGGACGAGTCACTGGGCCCTATCATTCCGGCCTTGAGCCGGAATCCAGGAACCTTGGCGCTGTTTACGTTGGCCATTTCCCAGCCCCTCTGGATTCCGGCTCAAGGCCGGAATGACGATATAGTCTTCAGCAGTCATCAATTCAATATAGTGGGACTACTACTGACTTGGTCATTGCCGTGGCGCGTCCATCGCGATGTGTTGAACAGGACAGAATGTCAATGAGAACCCTCCCTTGGTAGCAGACGCGTGGTAGCAGACGCGCCGACCTCCTCTCCTGCGCCATCCTACTGGGACCGGATTCGAGGACCGTGGCAGGTTCCTCCGTTCCGTTGGTACTGGGCCGCGTCCCTTGCCCAGTCCATGTCCCAAGGAATGCAGTTCTTTGTACTCGCGTGGCTGGTTCTGGACGTCATCGGCGGCTTGACCCAAGTCGGTCTGATGGTGTCCCTTTACGGCGTTCCCTTCGTCAGCCTGCTGTTGGTTGGCGGCATCATTGCAGACCGGGTGGACCGGAAGCTCCTGCTGATGGTCACACAGACGCTGGTGGGGGTGATGATCGCCGCGGTGGCGGTGCTGACCATCGCCGGCCAGGTGTCGCTCTGGCAAGTCTACCTAGCGGCGGCGTTGCTGGGCGTTATGCAGTCGTTGAATACGCCGGCAAGGCTGGCCATGCTCGCCGATCTTGTGAGCGAAGGCAGACTTTTGGGTGCGGTGGCTAATTTCAACGCGGCCATGCACGTCGGCCGGATCGTCGGTCCTCCCCTGGCCGGTGTCCTGATAGACCAATGGGGCATCGGCATGGTCCTGGTGCTCAATGCCGCTTGCTACGGGGCCAGCGTCCTACTGCTGTCCATGGTCCGCCGGACCGTTGTCCGCTCTGCGACGCCTGGCCAATCGCTGTTGCGCGACATCGGAGAGGGGTTCTCCGTGATCCGCGATACTCCGATTCTGTTGACGGTCCTTGTGCTGACCTGCTTCTTTGGCGGTTTCGGAATGGCGCACCTCCAGGTGATACCCGCCTTCGCCAAGGAGCAACTCGACAGTGGAGCCCTCGAGCTCGGGGTACTGCTGCTGGGGTCCGGGATAGGCGCCCTCGTTGGCAGCCTGAGTCTCACACTGATGCACCGGGCCTGGCTGTACCGCTGGCTATTGGCCTGCCTCGTGACGTTCACCGTGTTGCTGACGCTGTTTGCATGGAGCGGGTCTTTGGACGATCTGACGGGGACGGTGTGGGAAGGATGGTTCTGGGTTACGTGGGTGTTTGCCTTTTTGGTGGGTGTGGTGGCCATTGGATGGGTATGGCCGCTGGCGACCACGATAATGCAACTGTCGTCACCGGCGGAGGTGCGTGGCCGGGTGATGGGCGTACTCAACTTCGTCCCTGGCTTCCACTTTGTGGGGGCCTGGCCCCTGACCCTGGCCGCCGCCGGAGTGGGTTGGCCGTTGGCGATTACCGGGGCAGCCGGGATCTGCCTGCTGGTAACGCTAACCTACGGCCTGGGCCGCAAGGCAGGCAGGGAGTTGGCAATTCATCCTTCAACCGCGTGAGTCCGCGTGAGTCCGCGTGAGTCGCCTGGGTTTTCGACATTTGCTATCGACCTGCTTGGTCGGTTCGTGTTGAGCTTGTCGGGCCAGTAGCGGGCGGCCCTCCGACAACCTCAGGGCCAACGGCACTGTCCGCATTTGCAGGCCCAGACGGAGGGGCCAGGGTCTTTCATTTGTTCCCTCTCCCTCCGGGGGAGGGTTAGGGTGGGGGCGTTCCCTTTCGTGAGCGGTCATCGTATTGCCCCGGGCATTACGCCCTCTCCCTTCGGGAGAGGGAGAACTAAAAGACCCTGCCTGAAGGGCCGGAATTGGAGCATTGGACGCCTGGACGGAGTAAACTGTCCGCGAATTCCCGGCGGCCCCCATGGGTTCGGATTAGCCGGACGGTCTGCTTCGGGTTTGAAAAGGAGCTGACCGGTCGACGGAGACACCAGCAATGAGAGCCCCGCGTTGGTAGCAAGCGCATCCCCAACCCCGGCAAGGACGTCATATTGGGCCAGGTCCAAGGGCCCGTGGCGGTTCGTTGGCTTTCGCTGGTACTGGCTGTGTTCCTTCTCCCAATCCATGGCCCAGGGAATGCAGTTCCTGGTGCTGGTCTGGCTTGTTCTCGAGCTCACCGGGTCCTCCAAGCAGCAGTTGGGCCTCGTAGTTGCCCTGTATGGAATTCCCAACACCTTATTGCTGCCCGTGGGCGGCGTCATAGCCGACCGGATTGATCGCAAGCTGTTGCTGATGGCCACTCAGGCGGCTGTCGGCGTACTGATCGGCGTAATGGCCTTCTTGACCCTGACGGATGCCGTCACTCTCTGGCATGTGTATCTGGCGGTGGCGCTGCTGGGCCTGCTACAGGCGTTGAACATGCCCGCACGGGTGACTATGCTGCACGACCTGGTGGGGCAGGGCAGCCTGCTGGACGCAGTGGCCCAGTTCAACGCTGGGGTCCACATCGGCCGGATTATTGGTCCGCCCCTCGCTGGCGTTCTGATCGACGGTCCACCTTTGATCGCGCAGTATGCCGATGTGTGGGGACTCGGCTCTGGCCTGGCTGCCAACGCGGCCTTCTACGGGCTGAGTGTCCTCTTACTCATTCCCATCAGCGGCTCATTCAAATCGGTATCAGCAGCCCGCGAGCCTCTGATTCGGAACTTTATTGACGGCCTGTCCGTAATCAAGAACTCCCCGGTTCTCTTGACGGTAATCGTGCTGGCCTGCTCCTTCGGTGGGTTCGGTATGTCCCACCTCCAGGTGATCCCGGCCTTCGCCAAGGACCAGTTTGGCAGCAGCGCCACCGGTGCCAGCCTGATACTGCAGGCCTCCGGGATAGGCTCTCTGGTGGGCAGCATAGCGATTACCTTCATGCACCGGGCTTGGCTCTACCGCTGGCTGCTGGTGTGCCTGGTAAGCATGGCAGTCATGCTAACGTTGTTTGGATGGTCCACCTCGTTCTGGGTGGCATGGGGGCTGTTCCTGGTGGTGGGTGTGGTCAGCCTGGGCACCGTGTGGCCGCTGGCGACCACCATCCTGCAGCTCTCGACGCCTTCCGACCTGCGGGGACGGGTGATGGGGGTCTTCCACCTCACGCCGGGTTTCCACTATGTCGGTGCGCTTCCCCTGTCCTTCGTTGCCGCCGAAATCGGCTGGCCGTTGGCAATAACCGTGGCGGCAGGGCTGATGCTGCTGGTCACTTTTTGGTTCGGCCTCGGGCGGAAAGACGGTCGCAACCTGGCCGCGAGACCAGCGGCTGCGTCGTGACCTGCGAGGATTGGAGACGATTGCAAAACTCCAGATGAGGTGTCCCGGGGTTTTTTAGTTCTCCCTCTCCCTCTGGGAGAGGGCTGGGGTGAGGGCGAAATGCCGGGGCTATACGATGGCCGCTCACGAAGGGGAACGCCCCCACCCTAACCCTCCCCCGGAGGGAGAGGGAACAAATGAAAAACCCCGGATGGCATATTCCACCGTCCTTGACACCCTGCCGCCCAGTGGGTAGATTGCGGGCAGGCGCAGGTTCGCGGCGGCGGGCCTGCCGGTTCGCTATGCCCTACTCCATCTTTCAACCCGGAGGCAGGAGCCACTGACGCATGAAAGACACCATTGAGGTTTTCTGGTTTTCCGAGCAGCCCTACGCCCACGTTACCGACGCCGACCTGGAGCAGTTCGACTCCGGCAGGCTGGGCTTTCCCAACACCTTCTTCGACCCCGAGAAGGCCCACGAACTCTATAACCAGTATCACGAGCAGTACGCCCTGGCCGACGAGGTGGGCTTCGACGGCATCATGTCCAACGAGCATCACGCGTCCTACTGGTGCATGAAGCCCGCGGTCAACCTGGACGCGGCGGTAATCTCCAAGATCACCAAGAATACCAAGATCGCCATCCTCGGAAACGTCATCGCGGTCAACGACCCCATCCGCATGGCCGAGGAGATCGCGATGCTGGACTGCTACTCCAACGGGCGCATCATCTCCGGCTTCGTCCGCGGCACTGCTGTCGAGAGCCTGGCCGGAGGCATCATCCCTGCCGAGAACCGCGCCCGGTTCGAGGAGGCTCACGACCTGATCATCAAGTGCTGGACCGAGCCAGGCCCCTTCCGGTACGAGGGTCGGTTCTACCACTATCGTGCAGTGAACCCGTGGGTGCTGCCGGTGCAGGACCCGCACCCGCCCATCTGGTTCCCCGGCCTCTCCAGCGCCGAGAGCGTGGTATGGGCGGCCCGGCACCAGCATCCCTACATGAACCTCGGCTCGCTGCTGGACTACACCGAAGGGCTGAAGGGTGTCTACATCGATACGGCCAAGGAGGTTGGGTTTACCCCTGGGCCCGAGCATTTCGGCTACCTGTTGCGGGTGTTCTGCGCCGATACCGACGAGAAGGCACAGGAAATCGGCCAGACCTTCCTCTGGACGGAGCATCACCGCAACCGCGGTCCGGCGGAGCACAACGACCCTCCCGGCTACCAGTCCCGGGAGGCCGTGCGCATCCAGCGCCAGCTCCCCGGAGCCGGCGGCTTCGGACGCCGAATGTCTTACCAGGAGCTGCAGGACGTCGACAACGTAATCGTTGGCAGTCCCGACACTGTAACCCGAAAGCTCAGCAACATCATCGAGCGCCTGAACCCCGGCTACCTGCACATCTACGGCAACGAGGGCGACATGAACCACGCCGACGTGATGCGCTCGGTGGAGCTACTCGGCAAAGAGGTCATCCCCGCCCTGCACGAAATCCAGCTCCAGCCCTACGAATAAACGGGCCCCTATCCCTGTATCCCCTCTCCCTCAGGGAGAGGGCTAGGGAGAGGGCGTCCTCGCCGGGTAACATAATCCAACTACATAACCCAACTAATGGAGGCCCCAAATGATCACCAAGTTCGACAGCCTGTTCGCCGGCCACGTCGATATGACCAGGGTCGGCTACGCCGGGACGGCGGTCAACGACCGCGTATTCGACAACGGCCACCTGTCCACTGTCTTCCCGAAATCCGAAGCCATCGCCAAAACGATGGACGAGAACGGCTACGACACCATGTGGATGGCTGAGCACCACTTCCAGCCTGAAGGTTATGAGTGCATACCCAACCTGCTGATGCTCAACGTCCACCTGGCCCACCTGACCAAGAACCTTCGGTACGGCTGCGGCTTCAACATCGCCCCAATGTGGCATCCCCTGCGGTTGGCCGAGGACTTCGCCACGGCCGACATCCTGACCGGCGGGCGGGTGACATTCGGCGTGGGCCGGGGCTACCACACCCGCGAGGTGGAGAGCTTCGGGTCCCCCCTGCAGGACCAGGACGCCAACCGCGAGCTGTTCGAGGAGCAGGTCGAGATCATATTCAAAGCATTCAACGAGGAGTCATTCTCGCACCAAGGCAAGTACTTTACGCTGCCGCCAGAGGTGCCCTATCGGGGCTACACCCTGAAGGAGCTGACGCTGGTGCCTCGCCCGCGCACGCTGCCCGTCGAGTGCTGGCAGCCGATCCAGGGCGGCACCCAGCGGGCGCTGGACTTCATGGTCAAGCACAACATCAAGGGGATCATCGGTGGCGGTGTGGCCGAGGGCGGCGCCATGGACAACGTGATCTACGGCTACCGCGACGCCATGATCCGCGCCGGCCACGATGACCCCCTCCCGGGGACGAACATCAGCGTCGGCTTCCACTTTCAACTCGCCCCCACCGTTGAGCAGGCGATGGAGGAGGCCCAGGGCTTCTTCGAGGAGAACCTCAAGATGTTCGGGCCGCTGCGCCTGAGCCGCCGCCTCTCCGACGAGCAGATCCGCGACATCAGCGACCCGCGCCGCGCTCCGAACGCTGGCCTGCCGACCATCCAGGGCGCAGTGGAGTCCGGCGCCTTCCTCGCCGGGCCGCCCGACCGGGTCATCGAGCAGCTCAAAGCCGTCGAGGCTCAGTATCCCGGTCTGGAGCGGGTGGGCGTCAGCCACCCCGTAGGCACCCCCCAGAGCGTCATCACTGAGCAACTCGAGTGGTTCGCCAAAGAGGTAATGCCCGCCTTCAAGGGCAGAGTCGAGGCAGCCGTGCCTGCTGATTAAAGCGGGGATGAGCCTTGACTCTGCGAACATAACCCGATCGTGTTGAGTTGTTGGACCACCCCAATCGCTCCGGCGGATTTGGGACAACGGCCACCTAGCAAGAGGTGGCCGTTGTATTTGCAGGACTTTTGCGGTTTGCTAGAAAGTAATGCCAGCCTTCAAAGGCATAGCCGAGGGCGTCGTCCCCGCTCTCGCTGTTTCTGGAGCTTGACCGCGGCTGGTCTATCCATTTACAGTTTCAGCGGGGTGGTCAATGAGCATTGAGGAAGTCAAAAGTCGCTTGGCCATAGCAAAAAGCAATTGGAGAGGGTCCAAAGCGCTATCGATGGGGACGACCCCGAAAACGCCGTGATGTGGGCCTTCTATGCTTACGAGAATTGCGTGACGGCGCTTGCAGAAATGCACGGTCGGAGTTGGAACAAGAATCACTTTGATAAGGTTCGTCTCGCCCGGAGCTTTTATGCCGATGGGTTGATCTCACGGGACATTGGCGATGAACTGGAGGAGTTGAACAGTCTGAGAAAGGACGTCGCCTACGAAGAACCGGGCCCGGAACTAGCGGAGAAAGACCTCGAATCTCTTTCCTCAGAACTTGAGGAGTTCGTAGAGGAGATTGAATCACGGATGGATGCACTGATATGAACGAAACAGCGGAGAAAGAATTTGAGCCGGTGCTGGATGCCTTGGCGCGGTTGGGGATCGCAGACTCAGCGACGGTGGTCCTTGTAGGATCCCGGGCTCGCGGCGCTATGCACGGACGCAGTAACATTGACATCCTCGTCCTACAAAACGACGACAGCCGAATTCGACTCGACCGTCCGGGCGAAGTAGACCTGCAACAGGATAGTTGTTCGAGATTCCTGATGAGGCTTGAGAACGGCGACGACTATCCGGGCTGGGCGTTGCGCTTCGGGGTACCAATCCGCGACCCCCTTGGTTGGTGGGCAAAGCAGGTGGCCGCAGAACTGAATAACCCCCATTGGCCCGACTGGCGCGCTAAGGTGGATTATGCGAGGAAGCGTATTAGTGTGGCCAGAGAGTTGCTAGACATTGGGGATGTCGACGCAGCATCGGAAGAGCTGATGTTCGCGGTAAGTCACGTTGCCAGAGCTGTTCTTCTGAAACACGGACAGTTTCCCCTGTCGCGGATGGAGTTGCCTCCACAACTGGAGACTATTGAACCGGACCTTGCGCGGCTTCTCGACCTACTCATTGCCGGTGATATGGACGCAGATGACCTGCGCTCTGGAGAAGCGCTCCTAAAACGTCAAATCAAGAAGCTCTAAACTTACTCATTTGGTAAGCGCCGCGTCTCCGCGTTGACACGTCCACTAGCCCGCCGTACACTCGCAACCGACCGGCATGGATTCGCTGGCAGACTGCTACAGGCGACGTTTGACAATGTTATCCACTGAACTGACCGACGCCATTGAGTTGATGTTCGAGACTGGCTGGACCGATGGGCTGCCGGTTGTGCCGCCGTCGGAGGAGCTGGTGCGCCGGTTTGTGATCCACACCGGCCGCGACGGCCACGAGCTCATCGCCGAGCTGCCGCCGCTGGGCGGACGGGCCACCGTGGAGCGCATCGCGGTTAACGCCGTGATGGCCGGGTGCCTTCCGGAGCACATGCCAGTGGTCATCACGGCCCTTGAGGCGATGATGGACGAGCGCTTCAACCTGCGGGGTGTGATGTGTTCGACCGGCATCCACACGCCGTTGCTGATAGTCAACGGCCCGGTCGTGCAGCAGCTCGACATCAACGGCGGCTACAACTGCTTTGGCGCCGGCTGGCGGGCCAACGCCACCATCGGCCGCGCTGTCAAGCTGGCGCTGGTCAACCTGGGTGGAGCCATCCCCGGCGAGACCAACAAGGCCACCTTCGGCCATCCCGGCGCCTACACTTTCTGCGTCGCCGAGGACGAGCCCGCAAACCCCTGGCAGCCCATGCACGTCGAGATGGGCTACGCCCCCACCGACAGCACGGTTACGGTGTTCCCCGCCGAGGCGCCGCACAACATCATGTACCACGCTTCCAACTCCCGCGATTTCCTGACCGTATTGGCCGACACGATGTGCACCCTGGGCAATGTGCAGATGTACGTGATGGGCGACACCATGGTCGTCATCGGCCCCGAGCACGCCAAGTTCCTGCACGCCGACGGCTGGAACAAGCGGGACATCCGGCAGTTCCTGTTCGAGCACGCCCGCAAGCCGGTGCGGATGCTGAAGCACGGCGGCCCGCCCCAGGGCGACGCCCGGCGTGGCCACTTCTGGCCCCGATTCATCGATGCGGAGGACGACGACCAGATGGTGCCGGTCGTCCGCGCGCCCGACCGGATTCATATTTTCGTTGCAGGGGGCGCCGGCGGTCCCCATTCAGTCTACCTGCCCGGCTGGGGCTCCCGCGCCGTAACCCGGAAGATTGAGGGTGTGTAACTGACGATTTCAAACAGTTTTGGAACCCCCAAACGATTCCCTCGCCCGGCGAAAGTCCCCTCCCCTCAGGGGTGGGGCTGGTGGGGGGTGAAACGGGAGGAGAAGATGACCGTTACCAACGTAGACGAACGACTGAGACTGATGGGCCTGATGAGGCCCATCGACCCCGACGCCTCCAACCGCTGGCGGCCCGCCCCCCGGCTGGACACGCTGCACGGCAAGATTGGCGGGTTCCTGGGCAACCGCAAGGCCAACGCCGCCCTGCTGCTGCACAACGTCCGTGAGCTGATGGACCGGGACATGGAGCTGGGCGACTCCTTGGCGGTGGACAAGTACGTCTACTCTCGCCCTGCCGCCGACGACATAATTGACCAGTTGGCGACACACTGCGATTTCGTGGTGACCGCCATCGCGGATTGAGGGTCCTGCACCGCGTGCAGTGTGCACGACGCAATGACTCTGGAGAACCGTGGCGTCCCGACCGTGGTGCTCTGCACCGACCCGTTCCTGAACTCGGCCTTCCGGCAGGCCAACACATTCGGTCGCAAGGACTTCCGGCCCCTGGGCTTCCCGCACCCGCTGGGCGGTCTCACCCCCGACATGGTGGCGGCGCGAGCCAGCCAGCTGGAGCAGGCGGTCATCGAAACGCTAACGACGTACTAATCCGGCCCTCCGTTTAATTCCCTCTCCCTCTGGGAGAGCGTTAGGGTGAGGGCGTCCCCAATAGAGTTCGTAATTTCAGGAGGCCCGCCATGGCAACCGTTGGCATGGGTAAGTACACCTACGAGCTGGTCCCCAACTGGGAGAAGCTGCCCGAGGGCTGGGTGCTGGGGCAAACGGCCATGGTCACCGACTCCCAGGACCGGGTGTATCTCTTCAACCGGGGCGAACACCCCCTGATCGTCCTCGACCGCGACGGCAACTTCCTCACCTCGTGGGGCGAAGGACAGCTGCCCGACGCTCATGGGATGTACATTGACGATGACGAAAACCTGTTCATGCCGGTGAAGAACAGCCACGTGGTGTTGAAGTACGACCCCAAGGGCAACCTGCTGATGACCATGGGAGAGTGGGACAAGCCCTCCAATACCGGCTGGTCGGGCCGCTACAGCGACCCCGTGGAACGCGCCGCCGGGCCTTTCAACAGCCCCAGCGACGTGGCCATCGCGCCTAACGGTGACCTGTACATCTCTGATGGCTACGGCAACGCCCGCGTCCATCGCTTCACCAACGACGGACAGCTCATCGAGTCTTGGGGGCAGCCCGGCAAGACGGACCCAGGAGAGTTCCACGTCCCCCACGGCGTTTGGGTC
Organism: Dehalococcoidia bacterium; assembly: GCA_965249355.1. Lineage (GTDB taxonomy): Bacteria > Chloroflexota > Dehalococcoidia > Lucifugimonadales > UBA3495 > VXOI01. The sequence continues at coordinate 3,628,760 of CBDFLW010000004.1, read as the reverse complement.
CACACCGACGGTCGCGTGTTCGTCGCTGACCGTGAAAACAATCGCATCCAGATTTTCGACGGTGGCGGCAACTTCCTTGAGCAGTGGCTGGGCCTCGCGCGCCCATGCGACATATACATCGACTCCGATGAAGTGCTGTTCGTTCCCGAGCTGGACGGCTTCATGTCCATCCTGGACATGGACGGCGATATTCTCGCCCGCTGGGGCAGCCCAGTGGAGGTCGGGCACGGCCAGGGCGCCCACGCCGTGTGGGTCGACTCCCACGGCGATATCTACGTCAACCAGAATCTCGAAGGCCACCGCCTCGTGAAGTACCGCCACGTAGGCGAATAAATCCCCTCTCCCTCAGGGGAGAGGGTCAGGGTGGGGGGCCTCACTGGCAATTCGCTCGCTTCCACATCCACGTCACACTTGCCCGCGGCCCCGTCATTCCCGGTTAAGCGGGAATCCTGGGGTCAGGCGGACCGAAACGCGGAGGCGCACCATGCGCGTAGGTTACCAGGTAGGCCAGGTCGTGCAGCGGGACTCCATCGATCACCAGCAACAGTGGCAGAACCACTTGGCGCAGTTCCGGGCGTCACGCGACGCCGGATTCGACATCTACTGCTGGGCGCACCACTACCTGATCGACCCTTTCCAGCACTTCCAGCCGTGGCCGGTCCTGGCGCGGCTGGCCGCGGAGCCTGGGGAGATGAAGCTGGCGACATCGGTGCTGCTCCTGCCCCTGCTGAACCCGGTGGACGTAGCCGAGCAGGCGGCGACGCTGGACCATATCGCCGAAGGACGGTTCATCCTGGGTATCGGCTTGGGGTACCGCCCCGAGGAGTGCGAAGCCTTCGGTACCCGCATGTCGGAGCGTGGCGCCCGCTGCACCGAGGCCATGGGTCTGATGCGACGCTTGTGGAGCGAGGACGAAGTTACTCATCACGGCCGGTACTACAATGTGACCGGCGCCCGTCCCACCGCCCGCCCCTATCAGCAGCCTCACCCGAAGGTATGGCAGGCGGCCATGAGCGACCCGGCCGTGCGACGTGTGGCGCGCGAGGGCGAGATCCTCTACGTCGGCCCAGCGCAGTCAAACGAGTCAATTCGCCGCCAGATCGACCTCTACCACCGCACCTTGGAGGAGAATGGCCACGAGAAGCCCGAGGACATGGTCATCGTCCGCGAGTTCTTCTGCGCTCCCACCCACGAGGAGGCGCTGTCCCGTGCCCAGGCCAACTTCGCCAAGAAATACGAGGTCTATGCTCAGCACGGCCTCCACGGCAGCGACGGCGAGTTGACGCGCAAGGTTACCGGAGACCTGGAGACGCTGATGGACGATACCTTCCTCGTGGGCGATCCCGGGGAGTGCATTGAGCAGATTGCCTTATACCATCAGATGGGCTTCACCGATGTGGCGATCAGGCTTTTCTACCCCGAGATGTCCCAGACTGAGGTTCTGGAGCACATTGACCTCGTGGGCCGGGAGGTCGTCCCAGCGCTCCACGCCCTGTAGCCTTGCGCCTTCAGGCGCCTCTGAAGGGACCCGTGGCCCGCGGGACCGGCCTCCGTTGGCCACCATTGCCGCTGCTAAAGTCTGTCGTGGCCGTTGTCCAGCCGGGTCCGACTGGACGCCGGACTCGTTGTTCGCGCCTCGACTCTATGCCGTCAGCAAAAAGCCGTTGACGGATAATCACACACTCTGGCGCTGATTCTGCAAGAATTTCGACGAATTGACGCATTCAGTGTTGCATTTAGTCCCGAATGCGTCATGCGCTTCGTTTCAGGTAATCGCGGCTGGTAAAATCCCTTTTTACGCGGCGCCACGCAGGCCTTTTCGGGGCCTAGACAGGGACTGCAAGGGGTCCTGGCGACCAAGCGCGCACCAGGCACGCAACGATGCTCGAAATTGCCATCTGGGTTGGGATCGTCCTGTGCGGCGTCGCCACGCTTGGTGCCGTGGAATTCATTCGCGCCAAGCGGCTTATCAGGTTCAACAGCCAAGCCATCAGGTCGGTACTGCCAGTCGCGGCCCTGATGCTGCTAATGACTGTAGCTGGCGCCATGGCCTGCCTGTTTTTCTTTCTCTTTTTCCTCTCCGACTACTGGGAATACGCACTTGTATTCGGAGGACTTCTTTTTGCTTTCCTGGTGGTGAGAATCAGAAGGGAGCAGTCTTTTTTCGCACCCGCTTCCCGGGGTGAGGTGGCCGGAACAAAGCCGGAGGAAGAGAAAGGGACAATACCTGAGGCTGCCGGCCTTGCGATGCAGGTCGGGACAGTGGCGGCAATCCTGGTCATGATGGTGCCCGTCTTGACCGGGGCATTTCTCATATACATGTTTCTCGACTTCATCGCTGACAGGATAATTTTTGGCTGGGTGGTCTTGCTGCCGATATTGGCAGTAATATCTCTGGCTAGTTATCTCATTATCAAAAAGCGCGTATCTCCGCCGCCCTGAACGGGCCGGATCGGAGAACAATTCTGTGACCTATATTCACCAGTTGTCAGGAGAGACTCATGACCACGCAGAACCCAATGCTCACCATAGGCGACTACGAGGCCCGCGCCAAGGAGACCATGCCCAAGGCCCTGTTCGACCGGCTTTTCGGCGACCTGGACGCCCCAGACTGGACTACAAACACCGCCAACGTCCGGGCCATGGAGACGGTCAAACTGCGTCCCCGCGTGCTGGTGGATGTCAGCAAGATCGACATGTCCACCGAGGTGCTGGGCCAGCGGATCAGCCTGCCGGTGATGCTGGCTCCCACGGGCACACATCAGAGGGCCCATCCGGCCGGCGAGCTGGCCTCGGCCCGCGCCGCCGCCGCTGCCGACACTATCATGGGCCTCAGCACCGCCTCCAGCTACAGCATCGAGGAGGTGGCCGAAGTTGCAGAAAATCCATTGTGGTTTCAGCTTTACTTCTTCCAGGACCGCGAACTGACCGAAATCCTGGTTCGACGCGCCGAAAACGCCGGCTACACCGCGATGATGCTGACAGTGGACAACCTGGGGGCCAACTCCCGCGAGCGCGAGCACCGCTACGCCTACGTCTTGGACCAGGAACGGATCCTAAAGAACTTTGACGGCATCGAGCTGCCGAACCTTCCCAACAGGGGCAACTTCGCAGAGAGCTTCGAACACGCCCTCAACTGGCGCGACCTGGAATGGCTGCGCTCGATTACCTCCATGCCCCTGGTGGTCAAGGGCATCCAGACAGCTGAGGATGCCCGCCTCTGCGTCGAGAACGGTGCCGAGGCGCTGGTGGTGTCCAACCACGGCGGGCACGCCCTGCAGGGCACCGAAGGCTCTATCGACATGCTGCCCGCCATTGCTGACGTGGTGGGCGACCGCCTGGAGGTCTACTTCGACGGCGGCGTCCGAAAGGGAGCGGACGTCCTGAAGGCGCTGGCGCTTGGCGCCCGGGCCACCTTTGTGGGCCGCCCCATCTTCTGGGGCCTGTCCGTGGGCGGAGAGGATGGCGTCCGCCATTGCATCGAGATCCTGCGGCAGGAGCTGGGCGTGGCCATGGGCCTCTGCGGCGTGACCGACGTCCGCAGGGTGGACCGCTCGGTGGCCCAGGACCCTGCTGCCGTCGGCTCCCAGGTCGTTGGCGACCTAGAACGCCTCGCACGACTTCTGGAGCATGGCTACCTGACTCGTGAGGAGTTCGAAACGCAGAAGTCCCGCCTGCTGGGGTAGAATGGGAGCAGGAGGCGAACGATGACCATACAAGTGCGCGCCAGGTACGCCAACGGAGTGCTGACCCCTCTCGAGCCGCTCGATTTGGAGGAAGGCGCTGAGGTCGAACTGAAAATCGAGGCGGCCCTGTCCCAACCAAAGCCGCCCAAGTTTCTAATTGACGACCCCGACCCGAAGGCCATCAAGAGGTTCCTCGAAGAGGAGGACATCGAACACTATCTCAATGTCCTCTCGTATGAAGCAGGGGACATTAGTGCCGGATTTCATGAAAGCTTGGACGGTAGTGAGATAGCGGAAAATTGCTGATGAATGAAGGGACGGCCAGAGCAGGGAACCAGTTTCATATGGCGCTGCCCAATGAAAACCGGGACAGCCGGCGGGTGCAGGGTGGCATTGCTACAAGCGATGTCACCCTATCTGCCCACGTAGGTGGAAACGCCGAAGTTTTCCCCCAAATCCTGCGGCTGCACGTCCCCGAGGGGGCAATCGTAGCCGACGTAACTTGGGGTAAAGGCGTTTTTTGGCAGAAAGTCCGCCAAGGAATCTACGATGTTCGGGCTACGGACATATCTATGGGAGTGGATTGTCGGGAGTTGCCGTACCACGATGGCGAGATTGACTGCGTAGTACTGGATCCGCCATATATGGAAGGGTTTTTCAGGAACTATGCAACCCAGAAAGCAGGCGGTGGCAATTATTCCGCCTTCCGAGAACATTACGCCGACGGCCATGAAAAGCCGGAAAATGCCAAGTGGCACGATGCTGTCACGGAGCTATACCGGGAAGCCGGAAGCGAGGCGTTTCGGGTTCTTAGACGAAATGGTGTTCTCATCGTAAAGTGCCAAGACGAAGTAAGCGCAAACCGCCAGCGCCTCACCCACGTGGAGATAATCAACGATTACGAGTCGCTAGGATTTTACGCCAAAGACATGTTCGTGGTCGTGCGCTCCAACAAACCAGCTGTTTCCAGATTGAAGAAACAGGTTCACGCGAGGAAAAACCATTCTTATTTTCTGGTGTTCGTTAAAGAAGGCAAGCGAGGTTAGCCTTCAGTTGCTATTGTCGCTATCAGATCATTAAGCACTGTCAGGAGATTATCGGTAAACGGTGGTTCAGGAGGCCAAGAAACGGACACAAGGCTGGCAATTAGCTGGCTGCGAGCTTCATCCGTGTAATTTCGATAGCGGCTACGCGGCAAATCCTCGTTCTTGGCAAACACAAAGTTCCACCCTTGGCCAAAGGCAAAGCAGTTGACCGCCAGCACGTCAAATTCACCAATCGTCAGTAGCGTTGTCTCAAGGGTGCTACCGTCGGCCAAAATTACCGTCCGACGGTCACTGGCGTCAACTTGGGCTTTCCCGCGCCAAATTTCGCCATCTTTGGTGACCATCCTGCTCTGGAGGGATTTAATCTCAATAATGAACTGATGACCTTGGTATTGGATTACGTGGTCACCTTTATTTTTACGGTCGTGATCATCCGGCTTCCCGATATAGGTGATGTCATCACGGGATTGCAGGTAGTCCTGAAGTTTTCGTTCAGCGGCATATCCGACGACCATACCTCTTAGGCTGGGATTTTCATGTATCAGTTCGGTTAGCTCGCTTACAGTCAGCCCCAATTCATACAGTATACTTATAGGAAAGTAAGAATCTTCTCTGGTGGTAATTCGTTTTACAAGGTCGTGAACATCGGCGTTTAAGATGTGGGTGATGCGCAGGAGCTCGATTACATCTAGCCGACGCTCGCCAAGTTCATATTTGGACACGAATGATTGGGAAACACCCAATCGAGCGGCGACTTCGGTCTGTGTCTGACCACTCTTCCGGCGGGCCTCTATAAGCAACCGCCGAAATCTCTCGTAGGCTTCTGGAGGAGTCGTATTCATACTCGCTAGGTGTTAGAATACGCTGTCTCTCACGAATATCCCAAAGCAGGATATTTTATAACCCCATCTCAACACACCGGAGCGTCCATGGAAATCGGAGTAATCTTCCCACAGACCGAGACCGAACCCGACGTGGTGGCCATCCGTGATTTTGCGCAGGCGGCCCAGGATATGGGCTACTCTTACCTGTTCATCGCCGACCATGTGCTGGGTGCAGACGCCAGTGCCTACGACCACCCGCTATTCGGCATGTACAACCACGAGTCGGTGGTGCATGAGTCGCTGACCACCATGGGGTACCTGGCGGCCGTGGTCCCCGGAATGGGACTGATGTCCGGCATCCTGATTCTGCCGCAGCGTCAGACGGTGCTGGTGGCCAAGCAGGCCGCCGAGATCGACGTCCTCTGCGGCGGCAGGTTGCGCCTCGGTATCGGCGTCGGCTGGAATTTCGTGGAGTACGAGGCCCTGGGCATGAACTTCCAAGATCGGGGCGCCCGCAGCGTGGAGCAGATCGAGGTCATGCGCCACCTGTGGACCAAGAAGTCAGTGGACTTCCACGGCAAGTGGCACGACATTACCCATGCCGGTATCAACCCCCTGCCGGTGCAGCAGCCTATACCGGTCTGGCTGGGCGTCGGCAGTCCTGCCGCGCCGGTCCCGCCCGACGTCGCGCTGCGCCGCGTAGCTCGCATCGCTGACGGCTGGTGTCCCAACTTTAGCCCCGATGAGTCCGGCTACGCTCTGCAGGAGAAAGTTCATGGTTACATGGCCGAATATGGCCGCGAGCCCTCGGAACTGGGCTTGGACGGCCGTCTGAAGACCGCCGGCGCCTCTCCCAAGGACTGGGCTGAGGAAGTAGCCGCCTGGCGACAGATGGGAGCGTCCCATCTCTCGATCGAGAACCGTCGCGCCGGCCTCAAGACCACCGGGGACCACATAGAGATGATGGGCCGCTTCAAGGATGCCGTCGGCCTATAGCCCGATTTTTCACCTAACCGGCTCCTCTTCCAAAAGGGAGGAGGTCTGTCTGAGTGTGAGACCCGAAGGCGAAGAATCACTTGTAGAGCACATCTTCCGATGTCCCAGTTCCAACCCCGCGACCCCGCCTACGCTGAAAGGGTAGCCGACGTGTTCCAAAATGAGTCCGCCGCCTCGCGATGGGGCGGCGAACTCACGTCGCTCTCACCCGGTGTGGTGGATATCTGCCTGCCGTCGAACTCCGGACTTCTCACTGTGACCGGGGCAATTCACCGCCACTGCATCGCCGCCCTGATGGACGATGCCTGTGTGCTGGCCGCCTTGACCCTGGCCTCAGCCGGCGACCATATTACAACCGCCGAATACAAGCTGAACTTTCTGGCTCCGGTATTTTCGAACTCGGTTGTTGTCCGCGCCGAGGTGGTGAGGCCCGGCCGCAGCATCACTGTCTGCCGCGCCGATGCCCTGGCAGACGGCCGGCTGGTGGCCAGGATGCTGGCTACCCTGGCTGTGTCCCGGTAAACATGATCTTCATTACACCCTTCGCGGGTCCCTTGCCATTCGAAGTAAGCGTACTTGGAACAGGCTCCGGGAAAAGGCTCCGGGCAGTTCAAATGGTGAGACGTTGGCCCAGCGTGCAAAGCGCCCTGGGGACCGCACTGACTGGAGGGAGACATCCAGAGCCCGCCTTTGTCCGGCATATGCAATGGCGAATGGAGGAATGAGCGCCAGGCGATGTCGTAAGCCGCAATCCGACAGTGCGAGGGTGTCCTCACCGGCACAAGATGGCTGGACCGTGCTCGCCCGTTGCGGCATCCGGCAACCCGAGGATTCCATTCCGTGCAACCTCGAGGGTCAGGGACAGGGCAATCGCATTTGGACCAATAGGACCCGTCATTCCCGTTGGATTCGTCATTCCCGCGAAAGCGGGAATCCAAAGTGCCCATCTGGAATGTGGGCCCACTCCGGCAATCCTGGATTCCCGCGAACGCGGCTTACTGTCCCTCTTTGAAATTAGCATCATCCGTTATTCATCTATACGCTGTCCGTTATTCCTGCAAAGGCAGGAATCCAGACCCCCTTACCCCGTTGCATAACAGTCATTCCTCCCGTCCGCCATCCCGCCCCTCGGCAAAGGGTGCCGTTCTGGTTACTGGCGATGATGTAAACGCAGGGTGTTGTCACGGGGGCTCTGGATTCCGGCTTTCGCCGGAATGACGGTTTTGAATTTCTTGGCAACGGCACGCAACAGATGTCAATTTCAAAGAGGGACACTACCGAAAGCAGGAATGACGGGCACTGGCAAGGCTGGTTTGATTAAAACGGATAACCCCGGCATTGATGGCGTTCGATCTGTCGGTAACTGCTATAATTCACCACACATATGACCACCTTCTTGCCATGAACTGACAGAGATTCGTTATGCCTTCATTTGACCCTCAAGGTATCCGGGCCATTACCTTTGATCTGTATGGCACTCTCCTGGATCTCGAGGCGACATTTGAACCTGCCTTCGCGGGTTTTCTCAGCAATCGAGGCTCCACGCTGGATGCCGCTGATTTGGTGCGGGCCTGGGAGTGGTGGTACCTGCACGAGGGAATGGTGGACACTTTCCTGGGTGGGCCGAGAACGCCCTTCGAGCAGCTCCGACGGATGACCCTCTCGCAGATGTTCTCCCGCGCGGGGATCAAGCACAGCCGCGATGATATCGAAGAACTGCTCACCGCCCGCGCCAAGCCAGCACTCTTTCCCGATGTGGTCGAATCCCTTGGCGTGATGCTTGACCGCTACACTCTCTCTGTGCTCTCAAACGGCGATCTTGCGGTGCTTGAGCACATCGTCTCTACCCTCGACATACCGGTTCACCGCACCATCTCCGTGGAGCAGGCCGGTTGCTACAAGCCCGACCGGCGCGTGTACCATAAAGCGGCCGAATTGCTGTCCGTAGACACCTCCGGCATCCTGCACGTGGCCGCGCATTCATGGGACATCCGGGCCGCCCGCGCCGCGGGTATGCAGGGTGCCTACATTGACCGGCACGGCATACCGTACGCTCCTTTCACCGATGATCGTCCAGAGATAGAGACTGCGAATCTCCCGGAACTGGTCGCGATCCTGACCTAACGGCATTGGAGTCTTCCCCCCACACGGGTGGGCTGAATCCACAGAAATGAGAACCCGAGTCACCGCACGGAGGCGGGAATGTCCATCCGTTACGGGATCGACCTGGTGTTGCAGCCTTCATATACAGCGAAGATCTACCAAACGCGGCAGATCGTGTGCGGTCAGTATTCGTCCTGGGCCGCCGAGATGCAGATGCTGCGCATGGCGCTCACTCCCTTCTTTCCCTGCGCCGATGACCGGCTCACCACCCTGGCGATGCAGGTCGAGAGCATCGCCAACGAAACCAGCAGGGAAAAGCCATACACACTGAGCCGCTCCGGCATTGTGTCAGAACATTCCATGAACGGCGTGGTCCTGGAATTCCAGGCGCCACCCCCGCTGTTCGACCTGCAGCGAAAGGTACTGGAGGCAGCGCAGGGCAATTCGCCCGGCCTGTACCCGTCCGAACCTTTCCGGCCCAGCATTGCACTGCTGGAATACGGTGTATTCCCTGCAGCCATTCTGCCAGATGCGGCGGATTTCGCAGCCGGCGTCGCCTCCGGCCTGGACTTGACGCAGATGGCGTTGCCGTGGCGGTTGCTGCTGACCCGCTACGCCTCTGAGGCAGCCGGCGACGACTGGAGCGGCGGCCGCTGGGCTTCCGATCTGTCGTGGCAGCAATTGTACAGCCACCCGCTCTATACCGAGGTAGCGTCAGTGTTGGAGCTCTTCAACCTGGTCGAAGAACAGTCCACGAACGAACGGTCCAAGGACGAAGGCGGACAGCGCAGGGGAATCGGCCGTTTCTTAGGAAGGTGACGGGTAGTCGGTCACCCTAGAATTGATGGACGAGTCACCGCGCCCCGTCATTCCGGCCTTGAGACGGAATCCAGGAACCGTGTCGCTGTTTATGTTGGCCTTTTTCCAGGCCTACTGGATTCTGTCTCAAGGCCGGAATGACGATTGAGTCGTCGTCAGTCGTCAATTCAATAAAGTGGGACTACTAGACCCGTTGGCCGATGCCGCCGGCGCCGCCGCCGCTGTCATGAGCCGTGAATTTCATACTGGAAGGTATTGTTACAGGCGACAGAATTGGAGATTAGGTCTGGCCTGCAGTGCTCGCAGGTTCGGTGCGCGCCTAGGCCACAGAGGGGGCCCAGCCGACGTGTGCTGCCCATCGTTGCCGTGGTCCCTCCACAGGACTTTGCCGTCGACAACCGTGCCGGGATCGCCGGATGCGAAAACCCGTGCGGGTATACCCTTCCCGTAGCGCGGCAATCGCAGGTTTGATAAACTCGAACAATCACCAGTGGCGCCCATTGGGACCGCTGAAGCCAAGGAGACAGCAATGATCGGACAGCTCGTACGATACGAATTGCAGGATGGAGTGGCCTTCCTCACCCTGAACAATCCTGGGCGCCGCAACGCCCTGTCCACGGAGTTGCTGGGCGAACTCAAGGAGCTGTTCCGTGAATTCGAAGACGACGACTCGATTCGCGTGGTGGTGCTGCGATCGGAGGGCCCGGTATTCAGCTCTGGCCACGACCTGAACGAGATGATCGACCGCGACGCCGAGGCCTATACCGCGGTGTTCGCGCTTTGCACCGAGGTGATGGAGGCCATCCGCCTGCTGCCCAAGCCCGTCATCGCGCAAGTGCAGGGCCTGGCCACCGCCGCCGGCTGCCAGCTTGTCGCCACCTGCGACCTGGCCGTCGCCGCCGAGTCAGCCGCCTTCGCCACCCCCGGCGTGCAGATCGGCCTGTTCTGCACCACTCCCGGCGTGGCCTTGGCCCGTTCCGTCGCCACCACCAAGAAGGCCATGGAGATGCTGCTGACGGGCACGCCCGTTCCAGCGTCCGAGGCGCTGGAGATCGGGCTGATCAACCGAGTGGTCCCCGACGAGGAGCTTGACGCGAATGTCGCAGCCCTGGCTCGCCAGATAGCCTCCGCCAGCGCCCAGACCCTTGCCTTGGGCAAACCCGCCTTCTACCGGCAGATCGAGCTGGACCGCCCCGCCGCCTACGAAATCGCCCAGAAGGTGATGGTCGACAACCTTCTGAAGGAAGACGCCTACGAGGGCATCACCGCGTTCCTCCAGAAGCGCGCCCCGGAATGGAAGTACTAGATCAAGGTCATATTATGACCAAGTGGTCTTCATTCGCCCCGATGGCGGCGCCCAGGGGGATACGAGTATCGAGGGTTATTAGCCGAGCGTCGTGCGCAACGGCAAGGGCCAACAGGTAAACGTCAGACAACTGCCGATGTCCCGAAAGCCGCTCCACGTTTACTAACGCGCCGTCGAGAAGGCTGATGTCGTCAATGATAAAGCTGTGGTAGCTATCGGAGATGGAGGTACGCAGTCTCCCTAAAGCTTCACTTAAACTGAGAGGGTGGGGTAATTGGGTTGAGACAGTACCCGTATGCAGCCGTTTTGCGTTATAGGGCAAGTCATCCAACCGTCCAAATAGTTGGCATCAAACCATTCAGACACCGCCGTATGCCTCCTGTGATTCCGGTCCAATAGTGCAATGAGGACATTCACGTCGAGCAGTGAAGGCAAAGGCTAAATTCCCAACTGTTCGCGCAGATCGTTCACCTTCTCGTTGGTGACTGGGTTTCCCCCAGCCGGTATGGCTGGGAAGATCATAGACGCTCTGCTCTGAGTGGCGGCGGTGCCTCCGGTATCAGAGCTGGCGGAGGCACAAACATCTTTGCCATCCCTTGAGCGACTTGTTTCGGTACTCTCAACCGGCCGAATGTCTATTTCGACGCACTGGCCTTCTGGCAACCCGATGGGACTATCAAATTCGATGGTCTGGCCTTTGACAATGCCCCTTAGTTTCATTTCGCTTTCCCTCTTTCCGGTGCTGCTCCTATTCTACTCTACCTCCCTTGCCGCACGGCAATTTGTATTCTGAAGTGAAAACCCGCGGCTATGTCCGGCGCCCCTCCTGACAAAACTGGACAAGCGTTCCCCGGCCACACCGCGGATTTACACTGTCAACCTACCAAGCGTTTGAGATACTTGTCAAGCACATCATGCCAGAGTGTCAGCGCCAATATCCCACGCTACTCCACGTACCGCGCCCCCGCCGGGCGGCGCTTGCCTCCGTGCACCGACGGCTCGGCGCACCACTTGGCCGCCAGCCGGCGGACGGTGTGGTAGACATCCTCATCGAAGCTCAGCAAGTCGCACACCACCCGCCAGTCCAGCAGCGCCCGGTTGGCGTCGGCGTGGAGGTGTGGAACTGCATTAAGGGCGAAAAGCGGAATCAGCGGCTATGTACGGCATTCATCCCGGTCAAACGGTATGGACATACAATTGACACTCTGTGGATTGTGCTGTGACTTCGCCAACGACTGTTGTGCCGGTTAGTCTTGATTCGACAAGAATTTTCGCAAATCGAAGATGAAAGCACTTACCAGTATAGACTCCGAGACTGGAACACGTTGACATAGAGATTTAATTTGCTGAATGTGCGTTTCAAGACTGTCAAAGGCGGCGGCGCCGCCGGTTCAGCCCGCTGTTGATTATCCGACCGTTCTCAGGCTGGGCCTTGAAGCAATGGCCGCAGGCCGGGCTTTTGCTGATGCTCCTGATGGCCTTTGCGCTGCTGGGGTGTGAAGGCACTGCGCCCGCAACCACTGACGACGCTCAAACCGCTACTCCCTCAGCGGCACAGGCTACTCCCACAGCGGCACAGGCTACCCGGCCTGCGGCACAGGCTACTCCCACAGCAGCACAGGCTACCCGGCCTGCTCCCCCAATGACGCTCGGTGTGACACCAACCAGTCCCCTTCAACCAAAAGTCTCTCTCGACCCGATAGTAACTTCGAACGACAGAGAGTCTTGGCTGCCTCAACTACCCGAAGACGAACTCGCTTGTCTGATTACCAATATTGGACAGGAGCGGCTATTAGAGCCTGAGGAGAGAGACTTCAGCTCAGAAGAAATGGCGGCGCTCTACAATTGCCTTAGCTTTAACACGCTCATTCGGGCATATTTAGGCGAATCCCCGCCAGATGGCGTTCAATTGAGTGCTGAAACATCGGCATGCCTTTCCCAGCGCCTCTTGAAGGTAGGTTCTGGTCATCTGTCTTCGGACCGTTCTTCTATTGTGGAGACCAATGCCGCTCTCAAAGGTATGTTCGTGCAGTGGCTGCTTGGGTTGTGCCTGAACGAAGAGGAGGCGACGGTCCTCCTCGGTGGTGCCGTTAGCCAGGTCGAACAGATTCAGTGCCTTGTCGATAATGTGGGCTTTGCCAGTTTGGTTGAGTTATACTGGTTCCTGCCAGGTGAGACCCCGCCGGAAGACCTGCTAGGCGTGGTTCGAAGTTGTGGCCCACTCGGTGAACAATGGCTCCGGGGACTGAAAGTTCCTGGCATATCCCAATGGCTCTACGAAATCGATCCGGAATCCATTAGCCGCATAGTTGTCATACACGCCGGTCAACAAACGGTCTATGTCCGAAAACCGGGCAGCTACAATTGGGTGATTCAAAACTACCCTGATGTTCCGGTCGACGTGTCAAAATGGGCTGGAACGCTCCTCCTTGTAAGCTCTCCTAGGGGTACCCTGGTCTCGTCGGAAGACTGGGATAGGGCGTCGCTCGGACTGGACCCGCCGGAAACGGAGCTGGTAGTAGTTAGTACTCTTCACGAGGTGGCGGCTAGGGTTCATTTGGGCAACCCTTCACTTGGCGGAAACGAAATATATGCTCTCGCGAATGACGAGCTATATGCGGTCCCGGCTGGTTGGGCGCAGTTAGTGCGTTTGCTGGCAACCGATCCGCCATATTCCGCAGTCCCCGCACCGACCGCCGCGCCTGCGCCTACTGCTCGACCCATCCCCCCGCCAACACTATCCCCATGGATATCGCCCGACTTGGTCGTATTGATGGAGGCGGTGTCCACAGAGACAGGCACAAGCTGGGAATTCTCTTTTCCTGAGCTGCCTGACAGCGGCAAATTTTACACCGGGGTGTTTCTGCCCGCCGATTTGACCGTTGAGCTTCATCATGGCTCCAGGGACGGTGAACACCACAGCGTTTCAGTGCCGGGAGTATTTACTTTATCAGCTTGGCCTGTAGGCGGAACGTCATATATCTATTTTGACACTGGGAGCGAAAGGGAGGTAATGGGGCTTGACGAGTCCGGCAACCCCATTTGGGTGTTTGTCGTGTCCCAGGATGAGTTCATTCAAAGAGTGCTGCCGGACTCTGTTGCCGGAACTCATCCTACCCCCGAACCTTCCCCCTCGCCGTCACCATTGCCGGACTTTCACATTGTGGTGCTGGCCGAGAAAGCCGCAGTTTGGAATTTCTCTTACGTAGATTCTTGGATTGGGGAAATTCCGGGCGCTAAACGATTCTCCGACCAAATCTACCTTCCAGAGAATGCCGTAGTGTTGTTGGTGCTTCATGCACTTGATGAGGGGCATCACAGCATTGAGGCCCCGGGATTGTTCGACCGATACAATTGGCCGTCCGAAATGGAGGGAAACTTTAGATTCCACACTGGCGAGGCACGGGAAGTGGTGGGTCAGGATGAAGCCGGCAATATGATGAAATTCATCATTGTTCCGCCAGACGAATTGGAAGAAATTGTGGGCGCGTCAGTCTATCGCCCCTAACGGACCCTTACTAACGCTAGCCGAAGAGGGAAGTGTTCCCTCTCCCTCTTCGGCTCAGGTACTAGAACGTGATCACACTTCGGGCCACGCTGCCTTCCTTCATGTACTCGAATGCGTCGTTGATGTCCTCGAGGTGCAGGCGGCGGGAAACCAGTTCGTCCAGCTTGAGGCGGCCCTGCAGGTAGAACTCCACGTACTGCGGCATGTCGGTGCGGAAGTGGTTGGAGCCCATGCTGCTGCCCTGGATTCGCTTCTCCCGCAGGAATGACGGTCCGTCCAGCTCGATCTTGGTGCCCTGCGGGATCATGCCGATGATGGTGGCGGTGCCGCCCGCCCGCAGCATGTGGAAGGCCTGCTCCGCCGTCTCCTTCTTGCCGATGGCCTCGAATGAGTAGTCCACGCCTCCGTTGGTCAGATCGCGGACCTTGCTCACCACGTCGCCGCCCGAAGCGTCGATGACATCGGTGGCGCCAAACTCCTGGGCCAGCGTCAACTTGGTCTCCACCGCGTCGATGGCGATGATGCGCAGCGCTCCGGCCAGCGCCGCGCCCTGGATGGCGTTGAGGCCCACGCCGCCGCAGCCGATGACCGCCACCGTGCTGCCGGGACGCACGGCGGCGGTATTCAACGCGGCGCCGAGGCCGGTGGTGGCGCCGCAGCCGATGAGGGCCAGTTGCTCGAAGGGCACGTCGCGGTCAATCTTGACCACGGCGTTCTCGTGCACCAGCATCTGTTCGGCATACGAAGACAAGTTGGCGAACTGGGCCACCGCCTCGCCGTTCTGGCTCAGGCGCGGAGTCTGATTGGGTGCGCGGTTCAGACCCGTGCGGGAACACAGCACCGTCCGCCCCTCGGTGCACCGCTCGCAGGTTCCGCAAAAGACCGACAGGCAGGTGATGACCCGGTCGCCGGGCTTGACGTAGTCTACCAGCTCGCCCACCGCCTCGATGGTGCCGGCGGCCTCGTGGCCCAGGATGATCGGCATCGGCGTCGCGTACAGGCC
This sequence comes from Dehalococcoidia bacterium, assembly GCA_965249355.1. Lineage (GTDB taxonomy): Bacteria > Chloroflexota > Dehalococcoidia > Lucifugimonadales > UBA3495 > VXOI01. The sequence goes on along the minus strand of CBDFLW010000004.1, from coordinate 3,613,469 downwards.
CTCGACGAAGTGCAGGTCGCTGTGGCACACCCCTGAGGCCCCGGTGCGTATCAGCACCTCGCGCGGGCCGGGAGACGCGATATCAATATCCTCGATTTCCAGGGGCCGGTTCACCTCACGCAATACTGCCGCTTTCATAATTTACCCGCCTCAAATTTCGTTTAGTTGAGCTTGAATTTAAACAGCACTGCAATGTGCTGTCAAAACAGGATTCCTTCTCATTCAGAGAGAGGGTGAGGAGGCCTCCTCCAACCCCTCGAACCAGGGCATCACTAGTCGTTCGTTGACGTACGAACAATACGAGTGACCCCATTCCGGAAGCTCCTCGTATTGCGCGTCGTAGCCTAGCCGGGTCAGCAGTGCATGCCCACTGCGTATCGTTGCGACGGGAAAGATGTGGTCTTGGGCGCCGTGAACGATGTGGATGGGCAGGTCGATCCCCTGTTTGCGCCGGAGCATGTCGTCCATCATACCGTGGAAGTCTCCCGCGATGGGCGCCATGCCAGCGAAGATCTCCGATCGGCCGAGGCCGAGCAGGTAGGTGAACGTCCCGCCGTCGGAGAGGCCCGACAGGTACACTCGGCTCCGGTCAACAGAATACCCCCCGCACACCTCCTCCAACATCGCGGCCACCGACCGGGTATCCCGTTCCGGTTGCAGGATCGACCATGTTACATCCAGGGACTTGGGTGCCAGCACCATGTAGCCCCGGCTTTTGGCGGGCCGCAGCCAAGACCAGATGAAGTGGTCGCCGCGCCCGTAGGCCCCGTGCAGACAGACGATCAGCGGCCAGTTCCGGCTCTGGCTGTAGCTCTCCGGTACGTAGAGAGAGTAGTCGGCCAGCGGAGCGGAACGCCTTCGGTGCATCATCCCAACGGGAACGTCGGCGTCGGGTGAGAGGGTCTCCATTGCAGCCCGCTCCGCCGGCACCTCGGCCTGCGACCAGTACTCCGCCAGGGCTGGCGTGTGCGCCCGCACCCCGTACAGCACCTGCAGCCCGCGGCACAGCGACCGCCGCACATCCATGGACGTCAGCGAGTAGTTGCGTTCGTCGGCGCCCAGGAAGGCCTCGCGGGCGTTGCCGCAGTGCCTGGCGCCGACGACAATGGCATCGTGAAACTGGCGCAGATCCTCCGGTGGTTCGGCCTGCGAAAGCCTGCCAGCCAATTCCTCGAAGCCGTCCGGCGCCACCTTTCGTAGCAGTGCCTGGAACTCGACCAGCCGCTCGATCCGCATATCGTTCTGGATCGCTTCGAATGTGCGCAGAAACTCGAGCAGCCTCTGCTCCGCTTCGTGGACAATTTGAGTGTACTGGCGACTTGCCATGATTTCGCCTCGAACTCGGCTGCGTGATTTCGGCATCGTAGTTGCGCATGCCAGCCCGGTCAACCTTTGCCGACATTCGGCCACGCCCCTATAATCTGCGTCAACCGATCCCGGGGCAAGGAGGCCTGAGAATGGCAACAGCGAAGGTGAACGGCGCGGAGCTTTACTACGAGGAATCCGGCAGCGGCCCTCCGGTCATTCTGTCTCCGGGTGGGCTGCAGGGCGTTGCCAGCAGCTACGGGCCGGTGGTGGATGCCCTGTCGCAGGAGCACCGGGTGATCGTCTATGACCGGCGGTTCGGTGGCCAGTCCCGTAGCCCGCTGGTGGTCCAGACCTGGGACATGGTGTGCGACGACGTGTTCGGCCTGATGGACGCTCTGGGCATTGAGCAGAGCATCCTGGGCGGGGGGTCCTTCGGCGCCGCCATCTCCTTCGGCTGCGCCTACCGTCGCCCCGATCGAGTGAGGGCCATCTTCCCGTCCAACATCGCCGGCGGAGTCATCTGCGACGGCTACCTGACCTCCAAGCTGTTCAAGAGCATGGAGATCGCGGCGGCCGACGGCGTCGGCGCGGTGATCGACGCCTTTGACGCCGACGACCGCTTCGCTCCCTACAGCCCGGAGGTCGCCCAGACCGACGCCGAATATCGCAAGGAACTGGAGGCGATGGACACCGAAGAGTTTATCCAGGTCATGCGGGACACGATCTACGCCCTGTTTGGCGGACCGTTCCCCACGCTGGGCAGCACCAAGGAGATGCTGCGTAGCATTCGCGTCCCGACCATGATCATGCCCGGCTACAACGACGTGCACCCCAGAGCCGTGGCCGAGATGGCCCACTGTCTCGTGCCCAACAGCCAGTGGGGCGAATGCAAACCCCACGCCGACGAACCGGAAAAGTACGCCAAGCGAGTACTGCAATTCCTTTCGGCGGTCGAGGCCAACGCGGGCTAACCGCCCTTCAAGCCAGCGGGTCTATCACATTGAGAAACGGGAAAGCGCGAAAGCCTCTGTCGAAAGTACAGATTCCGCTGACGTCGTTTTCCCGCATCTATATCGCAGTATGCAGGTCAAAGAAGCGGTTGCTGCGAACCCACGGCAGTTCCTCCAGCGTTTGCTCCAACACCTCTGCGTGGCGGCTGGTGGGGCAGAGAATTTGAAATCCGGGCGAGTTGAGCAAATCCGTTATGAACCGCAAGGCAGCCCTGGAAGTCAGCGGTGGACGCATGATGTTTGGGTGAGTGGTAACCCGCAGAAATTCATAGCAGATGTTCCAAGTGAGAAATGCCGCTGTTGGGCCATCACGTGCATCCTGAATACGGCGAGAACAGACGGCATGAAATTCGGAATTTTCGTTTACGGCGTGGATGAGGACAACCGTATCGAAGGTCAAAGGAATTACTCCTTCTCTTCCGATGCACCTTCGGGCCGGTATCCGTAGAGCCTCCTCAGATGAGAGTCTTCAGCGTCATCCAGCACACGGTAAAGCTCCTCTTTGTTATTTATATCAATCAAAAATTCAGACCAAAAAGTTGGCAGCGGCTGCAACGGCTTCCGGGTAGGATCGGGGGAATCAGCTTTGGCTGCGCTTTCAGGATAACTGGTTTGCAGGGCCGACTCTACCAAGTCCGACATTGTCTTGCCACACCGGTCGGATTCCAGCCGCAGACGCTCTACGATCTCGTCGCTGATGTCGAAAGTCACTTCCATGCGGTTCACCGTACCGGACAGATTTGCTTGCCAAAGGGGATGACATTAGTTTACACGGTTACGCCCGTGAAGTTGAAGCTGGCGAGCTTGAGGGCCGGGACGCAGGTGGCAAACCCTACCTCGTTCAGCACCAGGTTGGCCTCGTTGCCCACTCCCTGCACGCCGTTCAGTGCGTCCACGTACGACTGGGTGAAACGCAGGTCCTTGACCGGGTGGCGCAGCTCGCCGTCCTCGATGAGGAACGTGCCGTCACGGGTCATGCCGGTCATCACGCAGCCCCGGTTGTGAGAAAGGCGGGTGTAGAAAAACCGGGTGATGTACAGCCCCCGCGCGGTCGACGAAATGAGCTCCTCCACTGACCGGTCGCCGGGGCTCATGAACAGGTTGGATGCGATTGGTGGCCCCGTAAAATACTGCTGGTGTCCGGTCGACGGCACTCCATCCTGGGCTGCCGTGTAGGTGTTGTGCACCGGTCCGTTGACCACGCCGTTCTCGACCAGCTCAACGCGGCGGCGCGGCACTCCCTCCACATCGAAAGGCATGGGCCACCCGTCCAGCGACCCACCATCGTCCCAGATGGACACCGATTCGCTCATCGCCCTTGACCCCTGCAGGTCGCACATCCAGCTGCGGCCCTCCTGCACCGCCTGCGCCCCCATGCCGTAGAGGGAGAGAGCCTCGAGGATATCGTCAACGGCGTAGTGGTCCAGCACCACGGTGTACTCCCCGGGCGTTACCGGCTGCGGGTTGCGCGCCCGCAGCGCCTTGTCCACCGCCTCGCGGGCCAGGGCTGAGTAGTCGATCTCGTCCAGCCGCCACGAGCCTCCCTTGGCCCATCCCGCCGAGGTGTCGCTGCGGGTGGTGATGATCAGCCCAGCGAACGTACCGGCGTGATAGGCCCGGACGCCCCGGCTGCTGACAACGGCAATCTCTTGTACGCCTGTGCGGTAGGCACCGGCAGTGTCGAGACCCTCAGCGGCTCCCTGCCGACAGACCTCGCCCACCATCTGCGCCCGCGTCAGCGGCGAGCAGGCCGCGGCCGATTCATCCCAGCTTGCCACTTGCGGCGAGGGTTGCGGCTTCGGTAACCCGGGAAAGGCCGGGTCCTCCGGCATCAACAGGGCATTGCGTTTCGCCGCCTCCATGGCCCTCCGGATGCCCTGGTCCGACGTATCGTTGGTCGTGGCCCGCCCCACCCGTTCTCCCTCCACTGCCCGGATGTTCAGCGTTACATTGCTGTGGGACACGTTCTGATGAATGGCGTTGCCCGCGAAACGGGTCAGCCCCAAGTCCTGGCTGCTCAGGTATACGTCGGCGTGCTCCGCCGTCGAGAGAGAAAGAGCCCGTTCCAGCAGGTTCAGTGCTGCGTCCTCGCCGATCATCGCATCACCCCCACGCGCACGTTGCGGAACCGGGCCGGGGCGGCGCCGTGGCCGGTGTGGCCGATCTGGCCAGGCTGCCCCTTGCCGCAGTTGGGCGTTCCCCACATGTTCCAGTGATTGGCGTTGCACACTGCATCGCAAGAGTTCCAGAACTCCGGCGTGATGCCGGTGTAGGTGCAATTCCGCAACAGCCGCCCCAGCTTGCCGTTCTTGATCTCGTAGCCCACCTCGGTGCCAAACTGGAAGTTGTAGCGGCGGTCATCGATGGACCACGAGCGGTTCATGTCCACGTAGATGCCGTCATCGGTGTCGGCAATCAGATCGTCCAGCTCCCACTCGCCGGGCTCCAGGCTGACGTTGGTCATGCGGATCAGGGGCAGACGGTTCCACGAGGACGCCCGCATGGTCCCGTTGGACTCCAGCCCCAGCGTAGCGGCGGTCTCCCGCGACATCAGGTAACCGACGAAGCGGCCTGCCTCGACGATTGGCGTCGATTGGGCCGGCACCCCCTCGTCGTCCCAGCCGAAGGAGCCCAGTCCCGGCAGCCGGATGCTGTCGGCGGTGATGTTCACCTGCTCCGAGCCGTAACGGAAGTTGCGCAGCTTGTCGGTGGTCAGGAATGACGTCCCGGCGTATGCCGCCTCGGATCCCATCACGCGATCCAGCTCGATGGCATGGCCGCAGGACTCGTGGATCTGCAGGCCCACTTGCGAGCCGCCGATGATCAGCGTGGTCGTGACGTCCGAAGGACAGCGGTCGGCGGTGAGCAGGGCCACGGCCTCGCTGGCGACCCGCTCGGCGTTACCTGCCAGATCGAAGTCCCGCACGTACTCCCACCCGCTGCATCCCTGCTGCCGCCCCATTGCCTGCGGGTAGGAGCGGCGCTGCACCTCGCCGTTCCCCACGGCCGTTGCCTGGATCCCTCCACCCGCCTCGTAGATGGTCTGTTCCAGGTCGGCGCCCTCGCTGCTGGCGAAAGACTTCCGCTCACGGATGAAGATCAGGTTGCACGTGCGTGCCGAGATACCCTCCACTCGCGCCATCCGTTCGTCAACGTCCAGCAGCAGGGCCAGCTTCTCCTCGGGCGCAACGCTGAACGGGTCGACCTCCACTGGCGTGGTGTATACGCCACGGCTGGCGACGGGTGGCCCCAGCTCCACCCTTGGCCCTCCCGACGTTGCCGACGCCCTGGCGATCTCGACGGCGAGCGCGGCGGTCTGGTCCACTGAGTCTGGCGTCATCGTGTTCGTCGAAGCGAATCCCCAGGCCCCGTCCACGACCACGCGCACGCCGATACCCAGCGATTCGTCTGAACTGATCACGTCCACCACCCCGGTGCGTACCGAGTAGCGCTCCTGCGCCGTATCAACCATCCGCGCGTCTGCATACGACGCGCCCCGCACCGCCGCCGTATCCAGCGCACGGGCAATCAGGCTATCCATATCCCGGAACTCCCCAAGGTAGGTTGGGCTGATTGTGGGCTATCCTATGCACAGGCACAAGGGGCCCAGGTCGCGTTGCTTACCGATGGCGTGATGGAGTAGCATTGACCGCCAAAGGGGAAAGGTCAGGTTATGGACATATCGATTAGTGAAAAGGACTTGGCGCATATCAGGGAGTTGGTGGACTCTGGCCGTTATCCTTCGGCGGACGCCGTTATTGCCCGCGCCCTAGCGCTGCTGGAAGAGCGCGATCTGGCCGACAGCGACCCGGCAATCGCCGCCGAGCTGGCCGACATCCGCGCCAAGGTGATGGAAGGCGTAGACGACTTGCGAAATGGGCGTTATACGGAGTATACGAAGGGAACGCGGCACCTGCTGATTGAAAACGTAAAGCGAAGAGCCAGGGAACGTATGGAACGCGAGGCAGCTCGCAAAGAGGCATTTGTCGGCTAGTGGCACCCTACTTTCTCAGTGACAGCGCAGAAATAGAGCTGTCAGAAATATGGGCGTATTACGTCAGGAGCGAAGGAGAGAGACTTGCAGACAGGCAACTGGCCAGTCTGTACGACATATTCGATCTCTTGGCTGAGCGACCCCTTATCGGCGTAACCAAACCCGGCTACCCTCTGGGCATGCACAGTTTCCCAGTGCCGAACACCCGTTATATAGTTTTCTACTTTCCAAGAGCCGACCAAGTTGAAATAGCCCACGTTGTTCACGGCAGCCGACAAATAGCGAGACTTCTCGGCTAATAGTACCGTGCCATCCAATAGCCCCCTTAATCCCCCAGCGGCGGGCGGCGCTGGTGCCAGTCCGTCACCTGCTGGTAGGCGTGGGCCACCCGCATCAGCAGGCCGTCGGCCATCGGTTTCCCCACCAGTTGCAGAGACAGCGGCAGATTGTCCTCCGAGAAGCCGCAGGGAATAGACAGGGCCGGCAGGTTCGCCACGTTGAACGCCCCGGTGAAGTTGCGCACTCCCGAGATACGGCTCCGTGCGTCCTCCTGGCTCTTGATGCCCGCTTCCGTTGGCAACAGCGGCGCCCCTGTCGGCGAGGTAGGCAGCACGATTACGTCCACTTCCTCTAGCGCCTCCAGTACGGCTTGGCGGATCAGTGTCCGCACCTTCTGAGCCTTATTGTAGGCCTGCGCCGGGGTGAGAATCGCGGTCAGCAGACGCACCCGGGTGTTGTGATCGTACTCGTCGATCCTGGTCTTAAGGCGATCGTAGTGTACCGAGGCGCCGTCCAAGTCGGTGATGCACTTGGAGACGGCCCCAGCGTTTTCCACGATGGGGATGGAGATCTCGCGCGCCGTCGCCCCCATTTCGCCCAGTTGGGCCACGGCCGACTCGATCACCTGGCGTACGTCCGGGGCCAGGCCGCCCTCGGCCACCTTCTCGCGAAGCACGCCGACACGCAGCCCGTCGATGCCGCCCTGTATCTCCTGAACGTAGTCGGGGACAGGTCCACTCCACGAGTAAGGGTCATGCGGATCGTGGCCTGCTATGGCCTGGAACGTGAGTGCGCAGTCCTCGGCCGATCTTGAGATTGGACCCACGGTGTCCATCGACCACGACACGCCTGCCACACCGCGACGGCTGACCAGCCCCCACGTGGGCCTCAAGCCGGTCAGGCCGCTCCACGCCGCCGGGATTCGAGTCGAGCCCCCGGTGTCCTCGGCCAGGGCCGAGGCGCACAGGAACGCGGCCGTGGCCGCCGCGGAGCCGCTGCTGGAGATGCCGGGGTTGCGGGCCAGGTCCCACGGGTTGCGTGGCTGTCCGCCTGGGTGATGAAAGCTCTCGCCCAAGGCGAACTCAGACAGGTTCAGCTTGCCAAGCAGGACGGCCCCGGCCTCCTTCAGCTTCGCCACCACCACGGCGTCCTCGTTCGGCACGTGGTCCCACTCCAAGGCCGAGCCGTAGGTGGTGCGGATGCCGGCGGTGTCGAACTGGTCCTTGACGGCCACCGGGATTCCGTGCAGCGGCCCACGGTACTGCCCGCCGGCGATGGCCTGCTCCGCCTCTCGGGCCGCCTGCCGGGCCTCTTCGTGGCACACGGTGATGTAGGAGTTCACCCGCCCGTCGATCCGGTCGATGCGCTCCAGATAGGCCTCGGTGGCCTCGACCGGGGAGACCTCCCTCGCCCGGATCAGGCGGCCCAATTCAGCAACGGTGAGGAAGGGTAGCTCGCTGCCCTGAACGCTTGTCATCGGGTGCACTCCCGCTGAGAGAATTTACGAAAGGGGCGCTGGGATATTCCCCAGCGCCCCTGCATCCGCCTTGCTGCATCGCCGCTAGTCGGCAGGCGAGGCCTCCAGTTCGTATGGATCAAGCACCGCGCCAGTCTGGCGCATGAATTCGCGTGCCTCCTCGTCGTGGAGGTGCTGGAAGAAAATTTCGATGCGGTTGCCGCTGGGGTCGAAGCAGTAGAAGCTCTTGGTCAGCCCGTGATCGGCGGTGAAGTCGATGGGATACCCGGCCTCTTTCACCCGTCCGTACATCTGTTGTAGCTCCGGCTCTCCGCCCTCCAGTTGCAGAGCGGTGTGAGAGAGACCCGGGCTGCCTGTGTCGACCCCTTCGGGCGCCTTTATGAGGGCGATGTCGTGGTCCGACACCCCGAAGGACAGAAAAGCCATATCCATGCCCTGGTCGTGGTTCATTAGTTCCATGCCCAGCGCATCGGTATACCAGTCGATGGCCTCCCTGGTGTCCCTTACGTTCAGCACCACGTGGCCAACTCGTGCTATTTTCGCCATGTCGCTTTCCTCCCATGTTTTCGGCCAGCATACCGCTAACCGGCATTCGGCGCAATCGCCATTGCAGGAGCGGACTACACTCGCAGCATGTAGCGCTGCACTTTGCCTGTGGCGGTCTTGGGCAAGTCCTCGACGAAGTTGATCCAGCGCGGGTACTTGTAGCGCGCCAGTCCGCTCCTGCAGTGTTCCAGCAACTCGTCGGCCAGTGAGGCACTGGCGTCGTCGGCGTCTTTCAGCACCACGAAGGCCTCGGGCTTGATCAGCTCGTCGGCGTCGGCACGGCCCACAACCGCCGCCTCCAGCACCCTGGGGTGCTCAATGAGGCGGCCCTCGATTTCCACCGGCGAACACCAGATCCCCCCCACCTTGAGCATGTCGTCGCTGCGCCCGCAGTAGACATAGTAGCCCTCCGGATCCTGCAGGTAGGTGTCGCCGGTGTTCAGCCAGCCCTCCACCATCGTTTCCGCTGTGCGTTCGGCATTGTGCCAGTAGTGCGTAGCCGTGGAGTCCCCCCGGATGAACAGCCGCCCCGTCTCCCCTGCCGGAACCGGATCGCCCGCCTCGTCCACGATTCGTGCCTCGTAGCCGGGCACCACCCGGCCGCTGGTTCCGGGCCGGTAGTCGTCTTCGGTGTTCGATATGAAAATGTGCAGTGCCTCGGTGGAGCCGATGCCGTCCAGTATCAGCGTGCCGGTGCGCTCCTGCCAGCGCCGGAAGATGTCGGCAGGCAGCGCCTCTCCCGCCGACACACAGCAACGCAGCGACGAAAGGTCCAGGCGAGTAAGACGCACGCCGGGCGCCTCGTCCAGCGCCCGCAACTGGGCCGCATACAGCGTGGGTACGCCAAAGTAGAGGGTCGGCTGGTGATTATCGATGATGTCGAAGGTCATCTCCGGAGTGGGCCGCTGCCCGCTCAGCACCGCCGTCGCCCCGGCCCACAGCGGGAAGTTCATGCCGTTTCCCAAGCCGTAGGCGAAGAACAGCTTGGCCGCCGAGAAGCATACGTCGTCCTCCACCACGCCCAGTGTGTCGGTTGCATAGTGGACGCAGGTGGTCACGATGTCGCGGTGGCGGTGCACCGCGCCCTTGGGCCGCCCCGTGGAGCCCGATGAATACAGCCAGAAACACTCGGAATCGGCCGATGTTGCCGCGGGCTCGAGAATTGCCGACGCCTCCTCCAGCATATCGGACACCGAGCTGGGCCCCTCGGTGCAGAGGGTGAAGGTTGGCTGATGCTCCGCTCCGGCCAGCGCTCGCTTAATCTCCCCCCGGTATTCTGGCGAGTACACCAGACCGGCGCATGCGGAGTCCTCGATGATGTGCCGGTAGTCCGCAGATCGCAGCAGCGTGTTCAGGGGCACCGGGACCATCCCGGCCTTGATGGCGCCCCAGAACACGTAGAAGAACTCCGGGCAGTCCTTGACCACCATCAGCACGCGGCCCTCCGGCTCCCACGCCAGCGTACGCAACAGGTTGCCGCAGCGGTTCACCCGCTCCGCCAGCTGCCCGTAGCTGACCGTCTCGCCGGTATCGTCGAACACGATGGCCGCCTTGCCGCCACGCACCTCGCCCGGATGCCGGTCGATGAACGGCACGGCCACGTTGAACACTTCCGAATAGCTGATACCCGACGGACTGACACTGGAGTCAACAACGACGGTGTGCTGCTGCATGACGTTTCTCCCGGGGCAGGCTATTCGCCGATCACCCGAACCGCACATACTCGAAGTCCCACGGCTTGCCGTCGATGCCCCGCACCGGAGGCGCGATCCAGCCCGCGATTTTGCCCGGGTCGATCACCCGCCGCATCAGGGAGTCCACGTAGGCCATGTCCTCGCCGGTGGGCAGCCACTGCGACACGCTTGCCGACCACTCCTCCTCGCTGATCACCTGCCCGTCCGGGGACACATGCACCCCGGCGGCGTTCCCGATTCGCCGGTTGAAGCACCGGTGGGGCAGCTCCAGGCGGAAGTCCACGCCCATGGTCTCCAACGCCCGGTTCCACCGCTCCAGCCCACGCTGGCAGTCCTTGATGTAGTCGTCGCGCAGCCGCTCGTTGACCGCCCCAAGCGCCGACATTTGCTCCATGCCGATGCGCCCGTCCCGCACCGTGTGCACCGGCCACAGGTCTTCGGTCAGCCGGTGGTCATCGTCCAGCCTCGACTCAAGGTAGCGGCCCTTCAGTCCTGCCGTGTAATAGTTCGCGGCGTTGGTGGAAATCTCCTGCCCGAACAGATCGACCGACACGCTGTAATGGAAGTTGATGTACCTCTGCACTGTGGGAAGATCAATTACGCCCGCCGCCCTCAGTTGCTCGGGGTCGTCGGTGCCCAGCTCCCGCATCACCTCGGCGGAGCGCTGTACCACGCGCGTCACGCCCGTCTCGCCGACGAACATGTGGTGGGCCTCCTCGGTGAGCATGAAGCGGCAGGTGCGCGAAAGCGGGTCAAAGCCCGACTCGGCCAGTGCCGCCAGCTGGTACTTGCCGTCCCGGTCGGTGAAGAAGGTGAACATCAGGTACGACAGCCAGTTGGGCGTAGCCTCGTTGAACGCCCCCAAGATGCGCGGCCGGTCGGCGTCACCGGAGTGCCTCTCCAGCATCGCCTCGGCCTCCTCGCGGCCGTCGCGCCCGAAGTAGGCGTGGAGCAGGTAGACCATGGCCCAAAGGTGGCGTCCCTCCTCCACGTTGATCTGGAACAGGTTGCGCAGGTCGTACAGCGACGGGCAGGTCAACCCCAGTCGCCGCTGCTGCTCTACCGACGCCGGTTCCGTGTCGCCCTGCGTCACTATGAGCCGCCGCAGCGGCGCCCGGTACTCGCCCGGCACCTCTTCCCATACCGGCTCCCCCCGGTGGTCGCCGAAGGAAATTACCCGGTCCTGGTCCGGTTTGGTCAGGAAAATGCCCCACCGGTATTCCGGCATCTTGACGAAGCCGAAGTTGGCCCACCCGTCGGCCTCCACGCTGATGGCGGTGCGCAGGTAGACGTCGAAGTTGGTGGAACCGTCCGGCCCCATCTCGTTCCACCACCTCATGTAGTTGGGCTGCCACGACTCCAGCGCACGCTGCAACCGCCGGTTGTCCGACAGGCCCACGTTGTTGGGAATGCGGTCAGTGTAGTTGATGCTCATGGTAACCCCTTTCGCTGACCCTCTCCCCAGGGAGAGGGAACTGGGGATTGCGCGCCACTCTCTCCGAGTGAGCAGGAACCGGTGATTACGCCCGGCGCCTGTCGAACTCCGCCCGCGCGCCCGTGCCGTAGGCCTGCAACGCCCCTTGACTGCCCGAGGCGTTGGGGCGCTGGAATATCCAGTTCTGCCACGCGCTCAGCCGACCGAAGATCTTGCTCTCCAGCGTCTCCGGGCCGCCGAAGCGCAGGTTGGCCTCCATCCCCGTCAGCGCATCCGGCGAGAAGCTGGCCCGCTCCTCCAGCGCAAGACGCACCTCGTCCTCCCAGTCGATGTCGTCAGGAATGAACGTAACCAACCCCATCTCGTGGGCCGCAGCGGCGTCAAGGTCACGGCCCACGTGCTCCTCCAGCTCGTCGGGGTCGAGGAACCGCCCCTCGCTCCGGGTCAGGCCGTTTACCATGGGCAGCGGTCCAAAGTTCATACCGGTCAGCCGCAATGCCGGTGGCTCCTCGTCGTCATCAAGCACGCCGTCCAGCATATAGCAGCGGTCGGCGGCCAGAACAAGTTCCAGCAGCGTGCCGGTGAAGCAGCTCCCCGGCTCCACGAGGGCCACCAGAGACCTTGAGCTGACGTCCACCCGCTTGAGTGTGCGCTTGAGGTACAGCGTGATTTCCTGGGCCAGCCAGTGCCCGGCGGCGGACTGCAGAAATTCGTCGTACGCCTGCACCAGGTCAGGGTCGCCCTTGGTGCGGAACACCCACGTCCCCGTGTCTCCCTCGTTGGTCCGCAGGTGCAGGATGGCGTCGTCAAGCTCCCGTGTCAGCGCCAGCGGCCAGAAACGGTCGCCCAGTGCGCGGATACCCTTGGCATCCCCGGGAGGTGGCCCGTCCGGTCCGCGTATATCGAAGAATGCTGTGCTCAGATCGCGATCAATCTCGATCGCAAGGTGTTCGTAGGAGACTCCGTTGCCGGTGAACTCCCGCGACAGCGGAGTCAGCTCGATGCCATCTCCGGCAACTGGCCGGAGCCCCTCCTTTGCGAAGTCCGCGGCCCGCTCCGCCACCACATCATCGAACCGGGAACGGGGTGCCAGCTCGTCCACCAGCCGCCACTCCAGGGCGCGAGGGCCGCGCACGCCCTCCGAGGCCGTGCAGAGGAAATCCGCGTGGTCGCGTCGCACCCGGCGTTTGTCCACCAGCCGGGTCAGGCCGCCGGTGCCGGGCAGCACCGCCAGCAGGGGCAGCTCCGGCAGGGCCACGGTGCTCGACCCGTCGTCGATCAGGATTATGTGGTCACAAGCCAAAGCCAGTTCGTACCCACCTCCCGCCGCCGGACCGTTGACCGCGCAGATGTAGCGCTGTCCCGAGTGCGCGCTGGCATCCTCGATGCCGTTTCGCGTCTCGTTGGTGAACTTGCAGAAGTTCACCTTCAGCCCATGTTCCGCCTGCGCCAGCATCCGGATGTTTGCCCCGGCGCAGAACACCCGATCGTGCCCCGACGTCACCACTACGGCGCCCACCTCGGGGTGCTCGAACCGGATGCGTTGCACGGCGTCGTACAGCTCGATATCCACGCCGAGGTCGTAGGAATTCAGCTTCAGCTCGTAGCCGGGATACAGCGCGGCGTCCTCCTGCACCCGCATGATCAGCCGGGCGATGGGGCCGTCAACCTCCAGCCGCCAGTGCCGGTACTGCTCCGGCGAGGTGGCGAAGTCGATGCGCTGGCCGATTTGCGCGGATGCCAAGATATCCGTATCTACCGATGCCATAGCCGTCCAATCTGTTGCCTAATTCTCAATATCATTGTAACAAACGAATCTCTCAGTCAAAGCTCAACGGGGGATTGATCCAGAGCCTTTCATTTGTTCCCTCTCCCTCCCGGGGGAGGGTTAGGGTGGGGGCGTTCCCTTTCGTGAGCGGCCGTCGTATAGTCCCGGCATTTCGCCCTCACCCCAGCCCTCTCCCGGAGGGAGACGGAGAACTAATAAACCTTGGGGCCAGGGCCTTTCAGTTTTCCACTACAACCCACAGAGTTCCCGTCATTCCTGCCCCTGACCCTCATTCCCGCTCCCCGCCGTCATTCCTGCGAAAGCAGTAATCCAGGACCCCGTGGTAGGGACAGGTGGGGGTGAAGACCCTAAGTGCCCAAACGGTAAGAGACTCTGGATGACGGTTTTGCGCAGGAATTACGGTCATGCGCTGGTGCGGGCCTTGGGCTCTGGATTCCTGCATTCGCAGGAATGACGGGGCCTTTCAGCAGGGATTTACACCCGCCGGTAGTCTGGCTCGCGACCCTCGCGGACAGCGGACAGCGCCTCAGGATGATCCGGCGACGCCATGGCGATGGCCTGGCGGCGGAGGTACTCCTCGAAAAACTGCCCGTGAGGGTAGTCCTGGCAGGCCGACAGCATTATCTTGGTCTGGCGCGCGCCTTCCGAACTAATGGACAGATAGCGCTGCACCAGGGCCTCCACTTCGGCGTCGAAACTCCTGGCATCAACGACGTAGTCCACCAGCCCGATTCGCAGGGCCTCGTTGCCGTGCACGTTCTCGCCCGACAGCGCCATCCGCTTGGCGCGGCCCAGGCCAATGTACCTGGGCAGGCGGTACGTCCCCAGGCCTGGTATGAAACCCTCCTTGGCGGCGGGCAGACCGAGCAGGGCGTCTGCAGTAGCGATGCGGATATCGCAGGCCAGCGGCAGTTGCAGGCCGCCGCCCAGCGCGTAGCCCTGAATGGCGCAGAGCACCAGCTTTTCAGACAGCTCCAGCAGCCGCATGGCCCGGTCCCAGTGGTAGAAGTATGCCTGGGGAGTCTCACCGGCGGCCAGCTCCTTCAGGTCGATGCCGGCGCAAAACGCCCGCCCCGCGCCCCGGATGATGACCGCCCGCGCCGTCGGGTCATCGTGGATCGCCTGCGCCGCTTCTTGCAGCTCCAGCACTCCCTGGTAGTTGACGGCGTTCAGTGCCTGGGGCCGGTTCAAGGTAAGGCGGATCAGTTCGCCGTCGCTCTCGTAGATCATTGTTTCGAGTTTCATTGCATGCCTTCCCGACCCGCATCGCTTGGCTCTATTGCACGGTGCGGGTACTCCCTGCTACGGCCGTTTCCGGCGGGTCAGGAACTATATCCCCCGGTTGTCGACGACTCGAACGGCCTTGCCCTCGCTGCGTGGCAATTGTCTTGGCGCCATGATCTCGACGCGACAGGCCAGGCCCAGCGCACTCTGAAGCGTCGCGGTCAGCGCGCGTCCGGCAGCGGCCGATGCCTCGCCGTCCTCGAACATGGCCCCCGATGCCTCCACCCGCACTGTCAGCTCGTCCATGCGCGACTCCCCGCGCTCCAGGTGCAACTCGTAGTGCGGCTCCAGTCCCTCGGTCTGAAGCAGCGCCGACTCGATCTGGGAAGGAAAGACGTTTACGCCGCGAATGATGAGCATATCGTCGGTGCGGCCCAGCGGCTTGCTCATCCGAACGGTGGTACGCCCGCAAGCACATTGGCCCCGCTGTAGCCGTGTCAGGTCGCCTGTGCGGTATCGCAGCAACGGCAGGGCCTCCTTGGTGATGCACGTGAGGACCAGTTCGCCCGTTTCTCCGTCGAATAAAAGTGCGCCGCTCGCAGGGTCTACGACCTCCGGGAGAAAATGGTCTTCGGCCAAGTGCATCCCCTGCTTGGCCGGGCACTCCATGGCCACCGCCGGCCCCATCACTTCCGACAGGCCGTATATGTCTAGGGCCATGATGCCCAGGCGCGCCTCGATCTCAGCGCGCATCTCTTCCGACCACGGCTCAGCGCCGAAGACACCCAGCCGCATCCTGCTGAGGTCCGCGCCCACTCCTGCCGCGTGCTCGGCGATGAGCAGCGAGTACGACGGCGTGCAGCACAGCACGGTCGCGCCGAAGTCCTGCGCCAGCTCGACCTGCCGCCGCGTGTTGCCTGCTGACACCGGCACGACCGTCGCTCCGAGCCGCTCCGCACCGAAGTGCAGCCCCAGTCCGCCGGTGAACAACCCGTATCCGTACGCCACATGTACGACGTCGCGCCTGTCGGCGCCAGCGATGCTGAGGGCCCGGGCTACGAGGTCCGCCCACAAGGCGATGTCGTTGGCGGTGTATCCGACCACCGTCATCTTGCCGGTGGTCCCGCTGGAGGCGTGCAAGCGCACCACCTCGCTCATCGGGACGGCGAACAATCCGTAGGGGTAGTTATCGCGCAGGTCCTGCTTGACCGTAAACGGCAGCCGGGCCAGGTCGTCCAGCGAACGGATATCTCCCGGCCCGATGTCGGCCGCGCCCAGCCTCCCGCGGTAGAGCTGCACATTGACGGATACGTGCGCTATGCAGCTACGCAATCGCTCCACCTGCAAGGCGGCCATTTCATCCCGTGATATGGTCTCTACGGCATCCCAGACCTGCCCGTCCAACTCTCTTCTCCCCGGCGAGGTTGGGAAAGTATACTCCATCCCTCTACGTTACAATGGGTTACCGTGTGAGGGGTATTTTCATAATTCCAAGCCATAATTCCAAGCATTGCAAGGTATCTTCCCGGAGGCCGAAATGACCACAACGAAAACCCAGCTTCCCCCGATGCGGCCGTTCACCCGCGAGGAATGCGACGCCCTGGTTTCTGTCGGCATCATAGCCGACGGCGAGCAGGCCGACGTATTGGCCGGCGCCCGCGCCTTCAACGTGGACGAATACGTTGACATGGTAAGGGCCGGCATCCTGCACAAGGAGGACCGACTGGAATTGATAGACGGGAAGATAATTGTTATGGCTCCCATAGGCAATTACCACGAATATGGCACCGATTGGCTTACTATGCTGCTGGCGCCGGCTCTGGCCGGCCTGGCCATAGTAAGGGTGCAGGGTTCCATCCGTTTGAACAATCGCAGTGCGCCCCAACCAGACATAGCCGTGCTGAGGTTGCGCCCCCCGAACGAAATATCTGCATACTTCCCGTCCGATATTCATCTTGTAATTGAGGTAGCCGAAAGTTCTCTCATGTATGACCTTGGCGCAAAGCTGGCGAGGTACGCCGCTGCCGGTGTCCCGGAAGTATGGGTCGCTAATATTCGAGTGCGGGAAGTGACCGGCTACGCCGACCCCTCCGGCTCGGAATACGCCAGCGTCCGCACCTACCGCGCTGGCGACAGCATCAGCCCGCGAGCTTTCCCCGACGTTGTGCTGGCAGTCGACGACTTCATGCCCCCGGCCAGTCGAGGTCGCGACGCCTAGCATCAAGTTCTTTCATTTGTTCCCTCTCCCTCCGGGGGAGGGTTAGGGTGGGGGCGTTCCCTCTCGTGAGCGGCCACCGTATAGCCCTGGCATTTCGACCTCACCCCAGCCCTCTCCCGAAGGGAGAGGGAGAACTAAAAAACCCTGCGCCTAACATAGCCCGTTTGACCGTCGTCGCCCCGAACCCTAGAATAGCCCGCGACTCCCTTCCGACTCGAATCCCCACCCATGGTGGTGCCGCCTTGCCCGTTTCCTCCGCCAATTCCGGGGTCATTTACGATGCCCTGAAGGACGCTGGCGTCAGCATTATCTCGGCGCTTCCGGAGACTTGGCTGGTCCATCTTGTCGGCATGGCCGACGACGACCCGGAAGTCACGCTGGTGCGGCTGAACAAGGAGGAGGAGGGCGTGGGCATATCCGCCGGTGCCCACCTGGCCGGCCGCAAGTCGGCAATGCTGATGCAGAACCACGGCCTGCTGACCTCCATCAATGGTATCGTGTCGCTGGCCCAGCTCTACCGCATCCCCCTGCTGATGCTGATCAGCTACCGGGGCGAGATGGGCGAGCGCGACCCGTGGCAGACCGAGGGTGGCCTGGTCACCGAGCGCGTCCTGGACGCCCTCGGCATCATGTACCGCAAGATGTCCGATCCAGCACTGGTGGCCCGCGACATCCGGCAGGCCCAGACGCTGGCGGAGAGCTCGCTGCGCCCCGTGGCCCTGCTGCTTACCCGCGAACTGATGTGGGAGGACTGAACATGCTGCGGCCTGTCGTTCCTCACCGGAAATGCTACATACCTATGGCCTCGGGGTGGGAGGACTGAACATGCTGCGGGAGGACGCTCTCCGGGCCATCTACCCCAAGTTGAGGGACCAGGTTGTCGTGACCATCATGGGCGCGGTGGCCGTAGAGCTGTACAACTGTGGGCACCGCCCCAACTTCTTCTACCTCGAACACGGGATGGGTCTGGCCTCGTCCATGGGCCTTGGGCTGGCCCTTTCCCTGCCCCATCAGCAGGTCACCGTGCTGGACGGCGACGCCTCCCTGCTGATGAACCTTGGGACGCTCAGCACCATGGCCCGCTACAGCCCGCCTAACCTGACCCACATCGTATTCGACAACGAGAGCCTGCTGTCGGTGGGAGGGTTCCCCTCGGCCACCGGCACGGGCACCGACCTGGCCGGAGTGGCCCGCGAAGCCGGTGTGGAACATGTATCGAGGGCCGACACCGTGGAGGCCATCGAGGAGGCCTATGCCGCCGCAACCGAGCGCCAGGGGCTGTCGGTCATCCATTCCAAGGTTGATGCCGTCGGCCCCGCGTCCTTCGCCATGGACATCGGCCTTCTGGAGAACCGCTTCGAGTTCGCCCGGCACCTGCGCAATCTGAGCTAGAGCACCGCCTCCGCTATCCTATCCAGGGCCTCCAGTGTCGACCGCTCATCGCGGGTGGTCAGCAAGTGGACGACGTGATCGGCGCCGGCGTCGAGGAACCGCCGGTTCTGCTCCCTGTCCGTCGGCGCGTCCCACATGGTGATGTTCAGTTGCGACGGGTTGCGTCCCTTGGCCCGGAACAGGTCCTCGATATGCCTCCGTGCTTCCGGCAGCCGCGCGGGGTCGTGGTATTCCGAGGTCGTGCGGGCGCGGGGCAGCCAGCCGTCGCCGTAATCCGCCACCCTCTGCGCCGCCCGCCGCAGTTCGCCGCCAATCATCACCGGCGGATGGGGCCGCTGGACCGGCTTGGGGTTGCAGATGATCGGCGGGAAATCCACCCACTTTCCGTGGAACTCCGCCACGGGGTTGGTCCACAGTTCCTTCATGGCGTTGATGTACTCTCTCGTCTGCCCCCACCGCCGGGGGAAGTCTGCTCCCAGCACCTCCGCCTCACCCTGCAGCCAGCCGGCGCCAATGCCGAAGACGAACCTGCCGCCCGATACCAGGTCCAGTGTGGCCACCTCCTTCGCCAGCCTGATCGGGTTCCTCTCCGGCACCAGGCAGATGCCCGTCCCCAGCCTCACCGACTTGGTGGCCGACGCCGCGGCGGCAAGGTAGACCAGCGGGTCGATGATCTGGTTGATCCGTCCGTCGGAATACGCGCTGGGCGCTCCGGCCGCAGCCCCTGCCGACCCGACGCTGAAATCTGCCGGCACCACGCCGTGCTCCGGCGCCCAGAGCGACCCGAAGCCCAGTTCTTCCACCCTGCGCGCCAGCCCCACGATGTCAAAGTCGTGCTCCGTCATAAGCAGGCAGATGCCAACGTTCGACATGGTATCTCCTCATTGGCCTTTAGGTCCTCTTGTCAGTGCTGGCGCTGCACCCCGGCGGCTGCCCCGACGCCGTGACCGTCGTGCCAGCACCCCAGCGGCCGGGCCGATGCCGCGATGGTCATGCCAGCACTTTCTTGCCGTCCCGTCGTACGCACGGCCAGATCGACATTCCCGCGGCTGCCCCGTCATCCCCCCGCAGGCGGGAATCTACAGCGGTAAAATAGTGCCAGCTTCACCGTCAGTGATGCCGCCAATTCGCTGCTTCCAGCGGCACAGCAGGCGCCTGAATCTCCCGCCACTCAATCCCAGCTTCGGCCAACCGCCTCTCCGAGACCTCCCGCGCCCCCGGTGCGTCGTCCATGCCGATGAACCGGCGGCCCAGCCGCGCCGCCTCTAGCAGGGTACTGCCGCTGCCCGCGTAGCAGTCCAGCACCGTGTCTCCCGGCTCCGACGACGTGCCAATGATCCGCTCCAGCATGGCCGCGTTCTTCTGCGTCGGATAGCTGGGCCGCTGCGGGTCCTTGTAGACCCAGACGTCTTGCGGCAGCTTGCCGGTGGACCGGTCGGCATAGATTATCTTGCGTGGGTTGCCGGTCGAACTCCAGGCGATGAGCCCTTGGGCATCCAGCTCGTCCAGCCTATCCGGCGGGTAGCGCCAGTGGCGTCCCGGCGGCGGTTGCATTCCCCGCCACGGGCCGCCCGTGGGGCCGTTGCGGGTGATGCCCGGCGCGTGCAGGGGCGTGGTGGCGTAGCGTCGGCCCTCGTCGTCCACCAGCGGGTAGCGGGACACTGCGTCCTCGTCGGTTAGCGGCTCCCCCTGCGGATGCCACCTGATCCGGTGGGGATTTACCGAGTAGAAGAGTATCGCGTCCTTGATGTTCCCGTAGGAGTAGCGGGCGAAGTTCTTGGGGTTGCACTTGATGCGCGTGATGCTGTTGCGGAAGTTGCGGGCGCCGAAGACCTCGTCCATCAGCAGGCGGACGTGATGCTCCATCTTCACGTCGATATGCACGTAGATGGAGCCGTCGTCTGTCATCACCCGGCGAATGGCCTCGAGCCGGAGCCGTAGCTGTTCCAGGTACTCGTCGCCGCGCACCGTGTCTGCGTAGGCCAGCTCCCCCGAGGCGCTGACGGTGTTGGCGCGGTCCGAGTCGATCAGGAACTCGTTGTTGGTGGCGAAGGGCGGGTCGATGTATACCAGTTCAACCTTGACGCCCGCCCCGTCAATCAGCGACAGCCCCTCGAGATTATCTCCGGCATAAAACAGGTGCTCCATTTCTGCGGCTCCTGCCTGTGCGCTTGGATATGACATAAGAGTATAACCTGTCCCAAGAGAAAGCCCCCCTTTCGCTTACAAAGGAGGGCAGGTGGTTCTGGACCGCTACGGGGGTTACGGGAAGAGCTGCTCGCCGGTTGCGGCGTCCATCACGCTGATGGCGGCCATTGGGCACTGCTCGGCTGCCTCGAGGATTACCTCTTCGGTGTCGGCGTCCACGTCGGCGGGAATGGCTTGCCGGTCGTCATTCAGAGTGAGAGCCTTGGTGGCGATGGAGATGCACATCTGGTTGCCAACGCACAGATTGTGGTCGACCGATACGCTTAGTTTCCTGGCCATGTCCTCCCCCAAGAATGCGGGTTTTGGCTGCACGGCAGCCTCGCAACTGTTGGCTGACCACCGTCCGGCCAACCCGGACAAGGTGGCCGCATTCTAGCAGTGGCCCATGCCGCGGTCAACCAGCGACAACGGGTACTGTCCCTTTTGGAAATTAACATCATCCGCCATCCTCATCTATACGCCGTCATTCCTGCGAAAGCAGGAATCCAGAGCCCCCGTGGGCCGTCGAATAACAGTCATTCCTGCCCTCGTCCGTCATCCCGCCCCTCCCCCCAAAGGGTGCCGTTCTGCTTGCTGGCGATGATGTAGACGCAGGGCGTTTTCACGGGGGCTCTGGATTCCGGCTTTCGCCGGAATGACGGGCACCGGCAAAGCTGTTTTGATTAAAACGCGATTGCCCGGTTGTGCGGGCCGATTGTGCGGGCCCGCCGGTCGAGCGGGCCGGATGTGCGGGACATTTGGAACAATCTGTGTACAACTGTGTACAATATCGCAAATCCACGGAGGTTGTTACCCATGAAATATGACCACATCGTTGTCGGCGGCGGCACCGCCGGCTGCATCGTAGCCGCGCGGCTGTCCGAGGACCCGGACCACTCGGTACTGCTTCTGGAGGCAGGGCCTGACTTTCCCGACTTCGGGCAACTGCCCGACATGCTAAAGCTCGGTTGGGGCAAGGTAAACCTGGAGGCGCGCGCCGCCGGCTCGCCCTACAACTGGTCCTTCGCCGGCACCGCCACACCGGAGCAGGCCGAGCTCATGCCGGTCCCCCGCGGCAAGGTGCTGGGCGGCTCCAGCGCCATCAACGGCCAGACCTTCATCCGCGGCGCGCCCGAGGACTTCGATACCTGGGCGTCGTGGGGTAACGAGGGCTGGTCCTACATCGACTGCCTCCCCTACTTTCGCAAGCTGGAAAACGACGCCGACTTTCATGACGATTTCCACGGCACCGACGGTCCGGTCCCGGTCCGGCATCATCACCGGGAAACCTGGCCGCCGTTGCAGAATGCTTTCTTCCAGGCCGCCACGGCTGCTGGGTATCCCTTCCATCCCGATGTCAATCACCCGGAGGCCACTGGCGTCAGCCTGCGCGCCGAGAACAACATCGACGGCGTGCGCATGAGCATGGCCCTGGCCTACATCGATGCGGTACGCCACCGCCTGAATCTCACCATCCGCGCCAACGTTCAGGCCAACCGCGTGGTGCTGGAGAATGGCCCTGACGGCAAGCGCGCTGTCGGCATCGAGGTTGAGAGCGGCGGCCAGACGTTCGTGATGGAGGGCGGCGAGATCATACTCTGTGCCGGGGCGGTGGCCTCTCCGCAGCTTCTGCTGCTCTCCGGAATGGGCCCCGCCGACCAGCTGGTTTCTTTGGGCATCCCGGTGTCAGTTGATCTGCCCGGCGTGGGACAGAACATGCGGGACCATCCAAATGTTACGGTGCGGTTCCGGGTCAAGGACGGCGTTCCCGAAGACCCCATCGCCATGCGGGCCCTCCGTCTCCGCTTCACCGCCGCAGGTTCCGATACGCCCAACGATATGATCCTTTCGCCAGCCTCGCTGAACACTGTGGTGCGGGACAATAACCCGGCCCATACGGTCAACTGCGGACTGTACCTGGCGGCGGGTAAAGGCGAACTGTGGCTGACCTCCGCTGACCCCAACGCGGCGCCGCAGATGGACTATCACTACCTCGAGGAACCTTGGGACCTGGAACGGCTTCGTGAGGCTGTGCGGCTGTGCATGAGTTTGCTGCAGGGCCCCGAGTACGCGCCCTACATTGAGGAGGTACTCTCGCCGTCGCCTTCCGACCTGGAGTCCGACGAGACGCTGAACGGCTGGCTGAAGCGCAACGTGAGCACGTCCTACCACATATCCGGGACCTGCAAGATGGGCGTCGGAGACGATAGCATGGCCGTGGTAGACCAGCGCCTGCGCGTCCGGGGCGTCTCAAACCTGCGCATCGCCGATGCATCCGTAATGCCCGATGTAGTGCGGGCAAACACCAACGTAACCACGATGATGATCGCCGAGCGAGTAGCCGACTTCATAAAGGCCGGCAACTGACCGCCGGGCTGCGCCCGACAAATCCCCTCTCCCTCAGGGGGAGGGGATTGGGTTACACTCATTTCGCTCTTCGGATAGAGTTGATATGCTTTTGCCGCTGGATTAAGCAAAGAGGTATTTGACCTGATGGCAAGGATCGAGGGAATCCGAATCAAAAATTTTCGAGTGCTAAAGGACATAACGCTCGGAAAGCTCTGGAACACACCGGGAGTGGCTCCGTTGACTCCAATGACCGCGGTCATTGGCAAGAATGGAGTAGGGAAAAGTTCCCTGTTTGATGCTTTTGGTTTTCTGGCGGATTGTTTGAAGCTCGGGGTTGAGGAAGCTTGCGACACGCGGGGTAGAGGCGGTTTTCGAAGAATTTGCTCGCAGGGAAATAATGCCCCTATCGAGTTTGAAGTCTATTATCGTGAAGAATCACAGGCTCGGCCTATTACCTATAAACTTGCCATTGATACAGACGGATTAGGGAGGCCCTACGTGGCTCGGGAGCGTCTGCGCCAGCGGCGCCGTGGGCAATCTCATGGTTGGCCCTTTTCTTTTTTGATAATGAACGATGGCAAAGGGATAGCTTGGAAGGGGGAGGCGCAAGGACAACAGATTAATGAAAGCGGCATAGCGACGTTCGACTTTTCGGAGCTGCTTCAACGAATTTTAAGCGAATCAAGAGCGGAAGAAAGTACGGAAACCGAATATATCGAACTTCAAGATATACGTCGACTAGGCATATCAACTCTTGGGGCGTTGAAACAACACCCTAGGATTTCCGATTTTCGCGAGTTTATCGAAGGGTGGTACTTAAGTTACTTCACACCGGACGCGGCGCGGAGTCTGCCGCTGTCCGGCCCCCAGAAGCGCCTCAGCATCCACGGAGACAATCTTGGCAACGTGGTTCAGTTCATGGAGCGCGAATATCCAGGCAGATTTAGAAACATCCTAACGACAATTGCCAGCAGGGTTCCGGGCATTCACAGGATTGATACCGAACAGAGTCCGGATGGCAGGTTGCTACTTCGCTTCAACGACCGGGGTTTTCAAGACCCCTTTTTTTCGCAGCAGATGTCCGACGGCACCTTGAAGGTTTTTGCCTACCTGTTAATGCTGGAAGATCCCGAACCCTCCCCATTTATTTGCATCGAGGAGCCGGAGAACGGCCTTTATCATAAGCTATTGGAGGTCTTGGCCAATGAGTTTCGCGCTCACGCTACAGGCAGGAGGAACGCGCCCCAGATTTTTGTAACAACCCATCAACCCTATTTTGTCGATGCGCTAACTCCAGAAGAAACCTGGGTTCTGGATAAACGGGAGGACGGCTTTTCCACCATTAGCCGGGCTAGCGACGACAAAATCGTAAGGGAAATGGTTGAGGAAGGGTTACCCCTCGGTGGCCTTTGGTACAGCGATTATCTGGACGAGGCGTATTCGAGTGAATTTTGAAATCTTGGTGGAAGATAGGTCAGGGGCCATTTCGCTGGCCTTTGTCCTAGAGAAAATTCTTGGCACAAACGGTGCGGCTCATTCTTGGACAATACGTCGGTATAAAGGGATTGGCCGCCTGCCCAGGAACTTGCAGGGCGTACCGAATCCGGCTAATCGGCTTCTTCTGAACAATTTGCCGAGAGTGTTGCGGGCTTACGGAAGAAGCCTTTCTGATTCCTCGGCGGTAATCGTAGTAGCGGATTCCGACGCTAGGGATTGCATATTGTTTAAGCAGGAATTGCTCAATGTGCTGAATGCCTGCAACCCTTGTCCCACAACCTTATTCAGGATAGCTATCGAAGAAGGTGAGGCATGGCTTCTGGGAGATCGAGCCGCAGTAAAGTCGGCCTATCCCACCGCAAAAGATGCAGTGCTGAACGGCTATCCCCAAGATAGCGTCTGCGGGACATGGGAAGTCCTGGCCGATGCCGTGCATTCCGGCGGGTCGAAATTGCTCAAGAAGTTGGGTTATCCAGCGGCTGGGATGGCAAAATGCGACTGGGTCCGAGAAATTGCGCCTCACATGGATATAGACAAAAACAAGTCAAAGAGTTTCCAGGTGTTTCGAGACGGGGTAAGGAATTTGGCAGGCAATTTGTGAATTCCAGAAAATTCAAAGTGGAACGCACTTAACCCTCGAACCCGTACAGCCTGGAGCAGTTGTCCCACAGGAACTTCCGCTTGGCGTCGTCGGAGAGCGGCAACTCCAGGAACCGGTCCACCGACCGTGGGTACTTGGAATCGGCGTGAGGGTAGTCGGTTGAGAACACCACGTTGTCCTCCAGTCCGAACCGGGATATGATCTCCGCTGGCTCCTCGTCGCACTCCACCGACAGGTAACACTGGCGGCGGAAGTACTCGCTGGGCTCCATCTTCAGTTCGGGGTGGTCATAGGAGGCCGACATCTCGTAGTGCTCGTCCAGCCGCCACAGAAGCCAGGGAGCCCACGAGCAGTTGCCCTCCAGGAACGCCACGGTCAGTTCTGGGAAGCGTTCCAGCACTCCACCGCCCACCACGTCGACCAGGGCCAGCATCATGCCCATCGGATGGGTGCAGGTGTGGTAGAGCATGTGGGTAGTGAAGTTGTCTCCCGGTTGGGGCAGGTTCACCCGCCCGCCCTCGTGGAAGCTGAGGGGCACGCCGAGGCTCTGGACCTCGGCCCACAGCGGGTCGTAGTAGGGATTGTGCCAGTTGCGACCGGCCACCGGGTTGGGCCGCACGAAGACCGTCTTGAATCCCAGCTCGTCCACTGCCCGCCGCGCCTCGGCCACGGCCCCCTCGATATCCTGGGGAGGAATCATCGCCGCGCCGAAAAGGCGCCCCGGGCCGCCGTTGCAGAAGTCGGCCAGCCAGTCGTTGTAGGCGCGGGAAATGGCCGTGGCAAGTGCAGGTTCAAGGTCGCTGTCGCCGAGGGTGAACAGTCCGCGGCTGGGGAACAGCACCGCCACGTCGATGCCCTCGTTGTCCATGGCGGCCAGTTGCGAGGCACTGTCCCAGCCCCGCTGCTCCGATTCGGCGTAGACGTCCTGCTGGCTGGTCATCAGGGGCTGTATGGCGTTTGAGTAGCTGCGGTTGGGCAGTGGAAAGATATTTTCACCCACCCGCACGCCCAGGTCCCGCGGGTGACGGCTCGTACCCTGAGGCGCCCGGTTCCGGAAGGCGGGATCAATGTAGCGTTCCCACAAATCCACAGGCTCCACAATATGCATGTCCGAGTCCATGACCCTGAAACCGTTCTTCGCCATTCAGTGCCTATCCTTGTTGCCATTCCCAAACGCTGTCCTGGGCAAAAGGGGCTACGCCTCGCCCACGTCTACGATCACATTGCCGATGGCGCCTCCCTCGACGGCCCGGTGCGCCTGTACCGTCTGCTCCAGGGGGAAGTGGGGCCCGACCAGGTGCGTGAGCGCGCCGGACTCCAGCCAGCCCGTGACGTCAGCGATTGCCGCCTCCTTGGCCGGATCCGGCATGTCGTAGACCAACACGTTGCGCACCACGGTGTTGCTGCGGCGGAACTGCAGCGGCACCGCTGGCTGCTGCCCTGCACCGGCAGCGTAGATGGCAACCACGCCGGAGGACTTCAGCACTTCGCTGGTCACCGGGAAGTTGGCGGCGAAGTCCACCTCGACGATGTGGTCGACTCCCTCCCCGCCGGTGATGTCCATGACGCGGGCCGCGACGTCTTCGGTGCGGTAGTTGATGGTGTGGCCGGCACCCGCGGCGGTGGCGATGCCAGCCTTGTAGTCGGAGCTGACGGTGCTGATCACAGTGGCTCCGGCCAGCTTGGCCTGCTGCACTGCGTAGTGGCCCACAGCCCCGGCGCCGCCCGGCACCAGCACGACTTTTCCTTCCAGAGATCCGTCGGCGAACAGGCAACGGTGAGCGGTCATGGCCGGAACGCCCAGGCAGGCCCCCTGCGCGAAGCTTACGGAGTCGGGCATCCGCACCGCGTGTCCCGATGGCTGCACGGTATACTCTGCAGCCGAGCCGAAGGGCCGCCCGAACTGGGACTCGAAGAGCCACACCCGCTCTCCGACCCGGCACTCCGGCACTCCCGGCCCGGCCCGGTCGATCACGCCCGCGCCGTCCTGATGGGGGATGACGCGGGGGAAGCCGATGCGTGCCGTCGCGCCGGCCCGCCGTTTCCAGTCCGACGGGTTCACTCCAGACGAGACCACGCGAATCCGGACCTCGCCGGGCCCTGGCTCCGGGTCGGACATCTCGCCAATCTGCATGATTTCAGCAGGGCCGTTCTGCTCATACCAGACTGCTTTCATAGTTCATTCCGGCTCAATAGATTTGATTTTCAGTTACACAGACCAAGGGAACGGGGCTGAGGATTTCCAATACTTATTGGGGCGCACAGCTGTGCGCCCCGTAGGTGTCTGAAAACCTGACGCGGTCGGCGGATCTAGCCAGCGCGGCCGACATAGTCGGCCTTGGCCCGATCAATGGCGGCGGCGCGCCCTGCCTTGAGCACATCGCGGCGTTCGTACGCCCATTGGTTTGAACCGGCGGTGCTGGCCGTGGTGCCCTGGAAGGCGGGCATCACGTAGCGTGCCATCAGCTCGTAGCTATGCAGGACATGTTCACGTTTCGCCCAGTCGATTGCCTGCACCATGAATCCACCGAAGCCGCCGCTGCGCTCCTCGAGCTTCCTGATGCCTTCGATGCAGTCGTCGGGGGTGCCGATGATCCAGGTGCCCCTCTCGTCCATCACCTCGATGATGTCCTCCAGCGGCCCGTCCACGATGGCGTCGCGGCCCATGGTGTGCTCAAAGTACTCCCGCTGGTAGCGACCGGCACCAACGCGGGCTTGCTTCATCGCCTCTTTCTTGGTCTCAGCCAAGTGAACCGGCAACACCAGCCGCCAGTCGTCGCGGTCGACGGTCTGGCCGTGCTCGGCAGCCGATGTCTCGCAGATATCCCACAGGGCCTTCAGGTCGGAGTCGGGGGCGCCTGGGTCCCGGGGCACGGTGATGGTCAGCACGGAGGCACCGTACTTGCCGGCCAGCGCCACGCCAGACGGCGACTGCACCGAGGCCACGGCGATGGGCATGTGCGGCTTGGTGTAGGGGCGGAGCTGCAGCATTGCCTCCCGCAGGGAGAACCAATCGCTCTCGTAGGTTATGGGCTCGGTCTCGGTCATGAGCCGCAACACCATTCCGAATCCCTCATCCATCCGCTGGCGCTGCACCGTGGCGTCGATGCCCAGCATGTAGGCGTCGCCAGGAAGCGCGCCCGGGCCGACGCCGAGCATCACACGGCCGTGGGTCATGTGGTCCAGTTGCACCATGCGGTTGGCGATGTTGAACGGGTGGTGGTAGGGGATGCTGATCACGCCCGTGCCCAGCTTTATGTGCTTGGTGCGGTCGGCGGCTACCGCTATGAAAATCTCCGGGGAGGAGATGGTCTCCCATCCGGCGCTGTGGTGCTCACCGATCCAGGCCTCGTCGAATCCCAGGTGGTCCAGCCACTGTACCAGCTCCAGGTCCCGGTCCAGGGCCAGTGTGGGGTTCTCACCAACCCGGTGAAAGGGGCCCATGAATATTCCGAACTTCATGCGTTCAGGCAAAGGCATATCGCTTTACTCTCCTCTCGGCTCTTTTCCCGCTGCCGCAATTATAGCCCCCAGTCCGAGCGATGCCAACGAACGGGAATTTGGAGAGCCGGGCCTCAATCTCACTCGCCGGGGGTTGCATCGCTAATTCAAGGGCAAACTGGGGATCACATCCAAACACTTGATTCAAACTACGACCGCACCGGTCTCATCAGCCCAAGGTTGTCGCGCAGGGTTCCCGGCGAGTAGTCCTGCCGGAACAGTCCCCTCCGCTGCAGTTCCGGAACGACCAGACGCGCGAAGTCCTCGTAGGCACCCGGCATGTGCGTGGCGGCCAGCACGAAGCCATCGCATGACTCCGATGCGAACCAAACCTCCATCTGGTCGGCCACCTGCGTGGGCGTGCCGCTGAACACAGGAAACTCCCGCAGAGTGCCCCGCCCCGACCACTTGATGAAGTCGTTCAGTGACGGATTGGGGTTCCCACTCAGTTGAATCACACGGTCCAGGAAGCCCCGCAGCCCGGTCATCGACGCCATCACGTCGTCTGACAGCGGCTGGTCCGGAGGATGCTGGGCAAAGTCGTAGTTGAACACCTCAGACAGCAGCGCCAGGGAGTCCACGGGGCGGGCCAGCCCCTCGATGAATGCCAGCTTGTCGGCCGCCTCCTGCTCTGTCTCGCCAACCACCGCGTACACCGCCGGCGCAACTTTCACCGCGTCGGGATCGCGACCTGCGGCGACGGCTCTGGTACGCAGGTCTTCCCTGTAGGCTCTGCTGCCCTCGGGCGTCGGGAAGATCACGAACAGCAACTCACCCCAGCGCGCGGCGAACCGCCGTCCCCGCTCGCTCTGCCCGGCCTGGATGATCACCGGGTGCCCCTGCGGCGGGCGGGGAACGGTCAGCGGACCCCGGGCTCTTATGTGCTGCCCCTCGTAATCGGCCCGTCTGACCTTGGCCGGATCGGCGAACCGTTCGGTATTACGGTCAGCGATGACAGCGTCGTCCTGCCAAGAGTCCCAGAGGGCGGTGGCCGCCTCCATAAACTCGTCGGCCACGTCGTACCGGTCGTCGTGCTCCAGGTGTTCGGACACGCCGAAGTTGTGGGCCTCAGAATCGTTCAGCGAGGTGACGACGTTCCAGGCCGTCCGGCCTGCCGTGAAATGGTCCAGCGAAGCGAACACGCGGGCCACGTGAAAGGCCGAGTAGTAGGTCGTCGAGTACGTCGCTCCCAACCCAAGGCGCGATGTGGCCAACCCCATCGCAGTGATCACGGGTACCAGGTCCAGCTTTACGACGCGCACCCCGTGCTCCACCGCCTCCTCGTATGAATCTCCGTACCGGCTGGGCATGGCCAACCGGTCGTCGATGAACGCCATGTGAAACTTGGCCGCCTCCAGCGTCCGGGCAATATCCTGGTAGTAGTGCAGGTCGAGGAAGTCGGGCGAGGTCTCGGGGTGCCGCCACGAGCCGGTGTAGTTGGAGCAGTTGGACGCCTGCATAAAGGCGACCAGCAGCATTTCACGCTGGGCCGGTTGCGTCATTTCAATTCCCGAAGATACCTCTCCTTCTGGGAGAGGATACCCTATGACCAGCACTATGCTTCCAGAAGTGCCCCTTGCAGCCCGTGCTTGGCAGCGTGGCGGCTGATTTCCTGCGCCGCGTAGCGCGTAGCATCGAACAGGTCTATCAGCTCGCCGGTGGTGTTCACGTAGAGCAGTCCATTGTCGGCGTTGTACAGCCGCAACTGCTCCAGCGTCAGCTTGTTGCGCTTGACCCCGTTGCAGGTGCGGTGCAGCAGGGCCAGATTGTACAGCTCATCGTCTCCCTCAGTGCCTTCGGCGGCCCGGCGGGCGCGTATGTGGTCCACTTCCAGCAGCGTCGCGTCCAAACTTCCGTTGGGACGCAGCGGCTTATACCCGCAACCCCAGCACACCGGCCCGAACTTCTTGATTAGCAGTTCCTTGGCGTCATCTTTGCTGATTTGCCCCGACCATGTAGACGACTGCGTAGACTGCCGCCCGCCTCGCCGCGCCTGTTCCAGCACGTGCGGCGCCACCGGGTCGGTGTCGGCGCGTTTTGGCAGTTCTTTGGGGCCGATAGTTCTGGTCTTGAACTGCCTGACTCTTGCGCCCGACAGAACGGTTTTCACCTTCGACATGGCATCATAGCTGGCGTTGGTGGTTCCGGCGGTTTTCCAGCCGTTTTGCAGGAAACGGCGCTTGAGCATTGTCCAGCTTCGATAGGCCATATCGCAGGCAACCCACTTGCGGCCCAGCCGCTCGGCGGCCACGGCGGTGGTGGCGCACCCTGCGAATATGTCCAGCACCACGTCGCCCTTGTCGCTGAACGCCTTGATAATGCGTTCATAAAGCTCCAGCGGCTTCTGCGTAGCATAGCCGGTATATTCCCCGCCCTGAGCGCTGTAGTTGGTGAACCCCATAGGTTCGAGAATAAGGTTTTGGGGCGGGTTGTCGGTATCCCCGTCGGCATACCGCTTCAGGCCGGGCCATCGCCCTTTCTTGGGATGATGAATCAGACCGGCCTTGTCCAAAGCATCCAGACGCTCATGGATGTCTTCGATGCCCCGGTATCCGGGAATGAAGTTGCGCTCGATATATTCAGCGTATTTGCCGGTCTTGGGCACCGACCAGCAACGCCCCATCGAATAAATGTCATACCTCTTCCACGGCATAGTGCTGGGGCTTCCCTGCTTCGCGCTATGCAAGGGGCCGGTAAGGTCGGCGGCCCGGTAATCCCCACGCTCATCTTTGGATGGATAGGACGACCGGATTTCCTCTGCGGATTTGGGCGACGTTATTTCATCTCCGTTCCAAGTATATTCGGCGCTCTTCGAGTAATAGAGGATATGGTCGAGAATGCGGCCGTAGCGTGACGGGTCATTATGGGAAGTGGCCCGCCGCCAAACGATTTGATTGCGGAAGTTCTCAAAGCCAAACACGGCGTCCAGTAGCATCCGCAAGTAGCTGTTGGCCCGGTCGTCGCAGTGGATATAAATGCTGCCAGTGGGCTTCAGAACCCGGCGGCAACTCAATCAGCCGCACCGCCATAAAGCAGATGTAGGCCGCTTCGTTCTCCGTGGCGCAGGCTTCCACCGCCTCTATAACCGCATGGACTTTCGGATAATCGTCCTGTATCCGCATCTTCCATTCCGGGTGGACATCATCGTCCCAGTTCCAGAAGTCCTGAACCCGGCTCTCTCCGATGCCTTCGTTGTGGGCAACGCCGTGAGACTTCGCCAGCGCCACCTCTTCGCCAAACTCGCCCTTACTGATAGGCGGACGGGGCCTGCTGGTAAAAGTCTCATTGGCGGCAAAGGGTGGATCTATGGCAATCAGGTCAATGCACTCATTGTTCAGCGAGCGCAGGAAGAGGTAGTTGTCCATGATAGCCAGTGTCCGGTTGGCCATGTTCAACTGTGTCATAGGAGCAAGCTATTCCGTCGATATTGATTTCAAGTGCGCGAGGATATTAGCACATATTTTCGTCTATGCGCAAACCCTGGGGGCATCCCCAGGGCAATCGCGTCTTAAAAGCTGGAGCCGCATTTTGCTGTCATTCGCCCCTTGCCAAGCCTGGCGCCCCCTCTCTAGGATAAATTCTATGTCTATAACGGACCTCAATCACAACCCGCCAGACATCCGGTTGGGCCTGCCTTGAACCAGCGACCAGCCCGGAATTGCCGAAATGACCGGAAATGACCGGAAATGACCGGGAAAACGAAAAACCCGCCCTGTAAATCGGCAATTTCGGCTACTACGACCCAATCTTCTGAGTCGCTGAAATCAAGACGCGATTGCCCTGGGGGGCATCCCCACCTTGGCCATCCCCCAGAAAGGGAGGAAACCCTTCTATTATACCGCCCCGGCCCGCACCGGGCGGCGTGCGTAGAGCACCATGGCACTGGCGGAGGCGGCGACCGTGGCATAGACGATGAAGATCAGCGCGTAACTGCCGCGAAGGTCAAATACCACGCCCGCCAGCAGCGGTCCGGTCGACTGGCCGACCAGCACACCCATTTCTCCCACGCCTCGGATTTTACCCAAAGACGCCCGGCCGAAGTAATCGGCGTACACCACGGCGGGGATGATGTTGCCGCCGGCTGCCACCATTCCAATGAGCACGGCGGCTGCAAGCGCCCCCACAATGCCGCTCGTCAAGAACAGCAAGAGCACCGCCCCGCTCAGTAGCGCGAGCATGACCGAATACATGATACGGGCCGGGACCCTTTCCATCAGCCAGCCCCACCCTACGCTGCCCAACGCCGATACAACCCAACTCGCCGCCACCACTGTGGCGGCGTTGGTGAGCGAAAGGCCCTGGTCCCGCAGATAGGCCGCGATATGCACGTTGATCCCGGCGTGGACAAAGAAGGTTGCAAACCCCATCAGCACAAGGATCCAGAAAGCCAGGGTGCGGGTCGCCTCCCGCATTGACCAAGAGTCGTCGCCCGGTCCAGGGAGGGGCGAGTTCCGCTCGTGCCCAAGGTTTCCAGTCTGGGCATCCCCGTCAGGCCGAAGGCCCATTTGTTCCGGTCGCTCGGCCACCAGCAAGAGATTGGGCAGCAACGCCACGCCGAGGCATATCGCCCCCAGTGAAATCCAGGCAGTCGCGACGCCCATTCTGTCGATGATGACGGCCGCAGACAGGGTGAAAACCACACCGCCGATCGCCCCGAAAAGATAGATCACGCCGATGGCGCGCCCTCTCATCCGGACAAACCACCGGGACGTGACGGTGCCTGCGCCATTGGGTGCGGCGGTGTGGAATACCACGCGCCCGGCAGCGTAGGCCAAGTAGAAAGTGACGGGAATGGTGGCCCAGGCCAAGGAGATCATGGCGGCTCCGACCGTCAACACGCCAGCCACCAGCACCGGGCGCGCGCCGAATCGGTCAATGGCCCAGCCGATGGCCGGAGACAGCACCATGGCCCCCAGCGCCCCAGCGCTCACTGCCCCGGAAATCAGTGTGCGTGACCAGCCCAGTTCCTGCGACATTGGGTATATGAAGATGGTAAGAGTAGTGATGGCTGGCGCCATTCGGGCGAACACTGCCGTTCCGGAGGCGCCAACCACTACCCAGCCATAGTAGAAGGGCAGAATTCGCTGAAGGCGGGCAGCTAGGAGCAAAACGATTCCAAAAAATACCCTCTCACTCGGGGAGAGGGCCAAGGTGAAATAAGTCAAAAGTTAACGGGTGAACCCTGGGTCAATCGCATTTCAATCGAGACCACCTTGGCTGCGCCCGTCATCCCTGCCCCTATTCGTCATTCCAGCTTTAGCTGGAATGACGGGGAGTTTCCGGCAATAGTGGGTGGCTAAATGCGAGGAAAGTTAAAATGGGGTTGCCCTGGGGTGAACCTTGGAGAAATTGTTCAGAGGCACACGAAAGCGCGCCCCTGAACTGTGATTTGACTAGCCCAGGTGCTTGCCAAAAAAGCCCAGCACCCTCTCCCATCCGTCGTTGGCGGCTTCTACCCGGTAACTGGGCCGGTCTACGGCGAAGAAGCCGTGGCCGGCGTCATCGTAGCGGTGAAACTCGTAGTCCTTGCCGTGTTTCTTCAGTGCTTCCTCGGTCTCGTCCACATCGGCAGGGGATGGGCGCGGGTCATCGTTGCCGAACAGGCCCAGCATTGAGCAGTTCAACCCGGCCGTGAAGTCCACCGGCCACGCGGGCATGGCCGGGGTCAACTGGTCGTTGCCCTGGGTCACGCCGCCGCCCCAGCAGTTCACCGCGGCGTCCACGCCCTTGAGGGTGCATGCGGCCAGATACGTCTGCCTCCCACCGGAGCAGAAACCGATCACACCGACCTTTCCGTTCAGATAGGGCAGCGTCCGCAGGTAGGCCATCGCTCCCTCCACGTCCCCCATGGTGCGGACGTCGGGCATCCCGCCCTTCTCGCGGATGCTGGTGCTGTTCTCTTGGGGAGTGGCCTGGCCTTCGCGTAAGTGCAGGTTGGGGGAGATGGTGACGAACCCGTGGTAGGCCAGCTTTCGGGCCATTTCCTTCGATGCGTCGTCCCAACCAGGCATGTGATGAATCAATACCACGCCGCCGTGCGGGCCGCCCCCCAACGGACGGGCCAGGTAGGCGTCGATCATGTCTCCCTCGTGTCCCTTCATCAAGACCGTTTCAGCCATCATTCCCTGATAACTCATTTTGTTGCAAGCCTCCACAGATTTGTCTTCCCGTGGCCGCGATCGACCCCGGGGAGAGTGAGCAGCGTCCAATCCGTCCGTAGCCTACTATCGGCGCAAACTCCCGTCAATCCGGATAGTGGTAAGACAGGGCCGCTGCGAGGTTCCTCCATGGTTGGCCTTGGCGGAGCGAAAGTTCATTCCTCCGCAGATGGAATTTCCCTCTCCGTCCAGAAGGGCGGCCCTGGGCAGGCAACCATGCCAAAGGCCCGGTAAACGACGGTTGTGCTAGACTAAATCACCTGCCCTGAGCGCAAATGGCTGGGCAGACTCACTTTCGTCGACCAAGGAGCCGGGGCCATGCGTATCGGTCTGTTTGTAGGTGCGCTGGATTTCATGCGGGATGTGGCGGAAAGGCTGCACCGGATCTCGGAAGCTGAAGAGGACGGGTTCGACAGCTATTGGCTGCCCCAGCACTTCGGGGCTGACATGCTGACCGTGATCGCCATGGCTGGCATGCAGACCCACCGCATCGAGCTGGGAACCGCGGTTGTACCGACTTTCCCCCGTCATCCCGTGGCACTGGCGCAACAAGCCCTCACAGCGCAGGTGTCCGTTGGCGGTCGGCTGACCCTGGGCATTGGCGTTTCGCACCGGTCGACGATAGAGGACTGGCTCGGCCTGTCATACGCTCATCCGGCGCGGCACATGGAGGAATACCTGTCGGTGTTGCGACCGCTACTGAATGAAAGTGGCGTGGACTTTCACGGGAGGGAATTCCATGTCGCAGGCGAGTTGCAAATTCCCGATGCAGACATGGTCAGTTGCCCTGTGGTGCTGGCGGCCCTGGGCCCAAGGATGCTGGAGATCGCCGGCCGCCTGGCCGATGGCACAGTCACCTGGATGACCGGCCCCAACACCCTGCGGGATCACGTGGTTCCACGCCTCAACGATGCCGCAGAGGCTGCCGGGAACCCTGCGCCTCGTGTCTGCATGGGGATGCCGATAGCAGTCACCGATCACCCCGATCGGGCGCGAGCCCGGGCCGACCGCATCTTCCAGCACTACGCCGCCCTACCCAGCTACCGGGCAATGCTGGAGCGTGAGGGTGTGGAAAGCCCAGGGGGAATCGCTATTGTGGGCGATGAGGCAGCCGTTGAGGACCAGATCAGGCAACTTGCAGAGATCGGCGCCACCGATCTGCTCGCCACGATCTTTCCTGTGGACGGGTCGAAGAACTCCGCCACACGGACGCGAGCGTTTCTGCAGGGTCTGGTTGGAAAAATCTAGGCCCAGACCTCATACCCTCTCCCCGTCCGTCTTCTGACTGCCCGGCAGGTCACAAAATTGCAGGCACAAATTTGTGATTGTTCGCACATTGTTGACCGCTGTCAAATGCTTACATAGAATGTTAGTTATCTCATTTTTGGATATAACTTCAGTCCCTGTAAGATAAGCCCTGTAAGAAAAACACAGGGAGGACTGGCACTTTTCAAACTAGGACTGGCAGCTTTCAAACTAGGAGATATCCGATGTACCAAAACGTGCTCGTGCCACTGGATCGCTCGGCGGAATCGGAGGGAATACTCGACATGGTTCCCGATCTGGTGGACGCCGATGGAAAGGCAACCCTGTTGACCGTCATACCCCCGGGGCGCACCAGGTCCATGGGAGAGCTGGTGATCCTGGGTTCGCAGCAGGAGGAGGATGACCGCAGCAGGGCCTTGGCTTATCTCAACCGGATCTCCGGTCGCCTGAGGCAGGCCTCGGTAGACGCGGGGACTGCTGTGGTCGTGAACGATTCCGTTCCGGCTGCGATCGTGTCCTATGCCAATCGAAACTCCATCGATCTTATTTCGATGTTCACTCACGACCGCAAGGGTTTGGCCCGGCTGGTCAAGGGCAGCGTAGCCCGCGAGGTCGAGCGGCGTGCGGTGATGCCCGTCCGGGTGTTCAGGCCCGAGGATCTGGCAACCGGAACCCAAGAGTGGGATCCGGAAGGGGGGCAGGACTTCGACTACAGCTCGATAGACATGTTCATCAGGCTGTCCAGGGAGCAGGTCTCTGCAGTGGTGGCGCTGGGCCGCATTGTTCAAGTTAAGGAGGGTGACACCCTGGGGGCCGGAGGTGAAGCCGGGCAGAACCTGTTCATCATCCAGGAGGGCGAAGCCCAGTTGACCGCCCACGCTGATGTCGGGGAGATTGCCGTCAGGGTAGCTGGCCCCGGTGAGTCCTTCCCGCAGGCGGTCCTGTTGGGTGAGGGCACACTTATTACCGCAGGCTCGGCCCTTACCGATATGACGCTACTGCAAGTTCCCCGGGCGCCCCTGCTCGACCTGTGCACTCAGGATGCAGCGATAGGACGGGGCATCTATGCAGCCACCGCCCAGTTGTTCGCGAACCGTTACAGCCTGACTTTGATTGCGCTGGGTGTGAGCGTCAGCCGGGAAATGGAGAACGACGGCCGAGAGGGGGAGGAAGAGGGCTAGACTGCAACTGGGAGCAGGCCCAACCCGGACAGCAACTGTTGGCGACTGTCTGGCCTGGCGGGCCGTTGAATCGCTCGCCAGGCCGGGCGACATCTCTGTACAGGAGTTTGGAGGTGCGTAATGGTTACTATTCTGGAGCCCAGAACGGAGATTACGGTCGAGTCGATCCCGTTGCCCGAGGAACCGCGGCAGGAGACGGGATACCTGGAATGGACGTATGCGATTCCCTGTGCCGGCGTCAAATACTACTCATTCCAGCCGGAGCGAAGGCCATCGCGGGTTGAACGGGCAGGCCCGGACCACAAGGCTTTTCACGGTGTGCTTGCGGTCCAACTTATCGACGAACGGGTGATTCTGCTATAGAATCCCAAGCCGTGGGCCGGAAACCGGCGAACCTCTTGAAGGCACGAGAAATGTACGTACAACTGGCATGGGGCAGAACTCGTCCGGGAGCCTGGAATACACTGAGAGAGTTCTATGTGGACAAGGTGATACCGTTCACCATGGGGATGCCGGGGCTCCAGGAACGGCAGCTCTGGAGGGGGGCCTCCGATCCCGACGAGATGGGCTTCTGGAGCGTCTGGTCGTCTCTGCAGGAACTTCGAGATTACGAGACCAGCGAGGCGCGTCGTCAGCTGGCAAACGAGGCAGAGGACTTTTTCTACCCTATGGCCTACCCACGCGGCGAGACCTGGATCAAGCATTTTGAAATCGTGTCGTCCGCCGGCGATGGAAGCGCGGACGGGGGATACCTGATGACGGCATGGGGCAAGTTGCGGCTCGGCTCCTGGGACCAGTATGAGCAGTATTACCGCAGCCAGGTGTTGGATTCAACCGCTGCCGTCGATGGCCTCCGGAAACGGCTGCTGCTGCGTAGTACCGAGGACCCGGATGAGGGCGTGAGTGTCAGTGTCTGGGACAGCGAGGAGGCTTTGCTCCATTACGAGCGCAGCGACCTGCGCCGCAACATGGCCCAGGAGGTCGAGAACCTTTACCGCGGCGAATTCTGGGTCAAGCACTTTGAGGTCACCGACAGCAACCGCTAATCCGCAACCGGAACAGCAGAACGCAAGACAGGGGCGGAAGACTATCCCGCCCCTGTCTTGCGTTCAGATGAGGCCCAGCCTCCGCGCGTCTTCCTCGGCCCCTTTCGCCCCGAAGATGACGTCTCCCAAAGTTCTTGGCGTCAGTGTGTCATTCGACCGATGGTAATGAATAACCACCCTCCTGCCGTCCGGGTGCCGATATATTCTCGCCGAACCTCTTCCCGTTCGATATGCGAAGCCATCTCGCTCCAGGGCTCGGACCAACTCTCGGGTCTTTACGTTCCGCAGAAGGTGAGCGAGACCGTGCGGGAGCGTCACACGCTGACTGCAGTTATGGTAATTTCCACCGTCAGTCCGCCGGAGACTGTGAATTCCTCCTCAGGAATCTCTTCGCCGCACGCGAGCTTGTCTTCGACGTAGAGGGTTGCTCCGCTCTGCAGTGCCTCCAGTGCTTGCTCTCTGCTGTATCCCCAAGCGGCGCAACCCGGCAACAAGCCTATCCTGGAACTCCAACGCCCGTCATCTTCCTCGTACACTTCAGCTTTGAACACGTAAGTGGTCATAGTTTGATGCCCTTCAGGGAGAATTGCCCTTCACTCTGAACCGACATGCTCGAACCGGCAATCATTCTGCAAACGCAAACCGGGTCCGGCTGTTGGAACACGGAGGGTTGGCCGTGAGCGGCCCAAGCGGCAGAGTGTTCCTCATCGGCGGAAAGCGGAAGCCCCGGATCCATGTCCGGGGCTTCGCTTCGCAGTCTATAGCCGGTCGCTGTCGTCGGCTGTGGCTACATCCTTGCGCCGAAGATGGCATTCGGTAGCCACAGCGCGATCGGTGGGAAGATCAGCACAAGGGCAGTGGTTACTGCCATGCAGCCCATGAAGGGCAGCACTCCGATCCATACATCCGCGATGGTGCTTTCTTGCAACACCTCGTTGGCGGCTTCGGCCTGCTCCCTGTCCACGTCCAGACGCACACCGTGGAGCACATATAAGTTGATTCCTTCGGGCGGGCTGATTAGGGCAGCTTCCACCAGAAGCACCATGATCACTCCGAACCACACAAGGTCGACCTGAGCACCCTCCAGAGTAGGCACAAGAATTGGCACCGTGGTCACCATCATGGCGAAGCTTTCCATGAAGGTGCCCAGCACGAGGTAGAACACGACAAGCACCAGCACCAACTGCCAGTCGTTCAGGCCCAGACCTGAGATGGCCTCAGCGATTTGTTGCGAGATACCGAGACGGGCAAAGGCGAAGGACATTGTAAACGCGGCCAAAATTATCAGGAAGATCATCCCCGTGGTGCGCACTGTGGACAGGAATGCATCCTGAACAATGTTGAAGTTTCGGCTGAAGATCTGTCTCTGCAATGCAGTATCGGGGAACCTGGCGTTGCGTAGCCGTTCCTCGGGCGCGCTCACGAGGAACGGCACCCAGCCGGTCCAAGGGACGATTACAACCTCGATCAGGAAGATGTTCTCACCGACTATGCCGGCCAAGGGAATGGTGGGGTCGCCCAGGTCGAACCCTCTGAGGGCCCACGCTATTTGCAGGATCAGGTGGGCCAGAAGGACTCCTACCAGCAAGCTCAGCACCCACTTGACCAACTTTGAGATGTTTATGAGGCCCAAGGCCCGCATCATGCCGCCGAACATCGGCATCAGAATCTCTTCGATGTTCAGGATGAAGGCCAATACGAAAGCGCCGTACACACCGAAGGCCGCCGCCTCCGACGGCGTGGCTATACCACCGTAGATGGAGCCGATTACCACGATAATCAGCGCGATGATCGGTATTAGTGCTATCGAGCCGATAAGGCGGTTAAGCCAGCCCTCGAAGGTGAAGAAGCTGTCGCCGTGTTCCCTGGGGGCCAGACCGCGCCAGACAAGAGCAAGGCCAAGGATCATTAACATGAAGGTGGCGGTCAGCACCATACCCGGGACGAACCCGGCCATGTAGAGGCGCCCGATGGATTCCTCCACCAGCACGCCGTAGATGATGAGGCTGATGCTGGGAGGGATCAATATCCCAAGGGTGCCGCCAGCCGCCAAGGAGCCAATCACCATGCGCTCCGAGTAGCCGCGCCTCCGGAAGCTGGGCAGCGAGACCCTGCTGATGGTGGCGGAAGTTGCCACGCTAGAGCCGGAGCAAGCGGCGAATATGGCGCAGGACACGATGTTGGTGTGAATTAGCCCGCCGGGTAGCCACCAGATCCATCGGGTGATTCCCGCGTACATGCGCTCGCCCATGCCGCTCCGGTTCATCAGTTCACCCATCAGGATGAACAGCGGCACGGCAACCAGGATGAAGCTGGTGTTACCCTCCCAAGCCTTGTTCGACATGATGTTCCACAGGGGAGCATCGGAGAAAAAGTGCATCATGATGAGAGACAGGGCGCCTAGCGCGGCAGCCACGTACATGCCCCCCAGGAAGAAAGCCCCCATCAATCCAAATGCGACGCCAATTGCCACAGCTTAACCTCTCATGCCGCTACGGGCGGGGTAGATTGGAGCAACTCCAGCTGCTTGCTAGTCAGCGGCACCGGCAGCTTCCTGCTCGATGATTACCTGGGTCTCGATTGACTTGATTTCCTCGCCGCCCCGCAGACGATTGATATTGGTGAGCAGGGATTCCGCCACCATCATATACATCATTTGGACGGCGGTAACGCAAAGAAGGGTAAAACCAATGGACACAACGATCTTGGGAATGAAGAGCGGGGTGAGCGGGTAGTCGTTCGTCACAACTCCGCGCTCATAGTTGTTGATCACCGTTCCCCACATCTTCCACATCGTAACCCAGCCAAGAAATAGCACTGCAGCCAAGGCAAGCCAGTCGGCCGTAGACCTGGTCTTCTGTCCCATGTAGGGAAGGAGCACGTCAATCCGCACGTGGGCTCCGGACCTTAGCGAGTACGAAAAGGCCCAAGTCGCCGCCATCGCCAGAACGTAACCGCTCATCACGTCAGTGCCGGGAGCCTGGACCCAGTCCAGCTTACGTGCGACCACCTGGTACGTGATGAAGAACCCCAACATCAGCAACTCAAGGCCGCAGACATACCCCAAGGTGAAATAAAGCTTGTCGAAGATCTGGCTGACTGTTCTTGTGAGCAGCAACGCGTCGCGCGCACCCAGTGTCCACGCAGACAACGGCAGCCACACGAAGAAAGCGATGAACAACAGGCTAAAGATCACCGTTACTTCTATGGGAACCCCTAACCCATTTTCCCTTACGGGAATAATGTCCAGGAGGAGCATTAGCCCCACAAGGTACACTGCCCAACCGATAAGTAGGCCCCATATTATTTTTGGCATTGTCAACGCCATAATTGCGATCCTGCAGCTTTGATGAGTTTGTGATGCCTATGCCACGTCCTTGCGCGGACGCAGTACCCATATTTACGTCTGGCAATAATACACGAATTTTCGGCCAGCGCAATCCCCTGTTGTTGGAATCATGGCTGTCCCGATTGCGGTGTGGGAGAATCGGCCTCGCCCGCGTGGGAAAACACGGGTGCAGGGGGAGAGGCCCCGTGAAGGGATGGGAAGGCCGCTGGCGCCGCGGGATGCAATCTCCGCCGGGCAAGTCGCCCCGATTGAGCGCCGGCATAACCCAAACTCCATTCCTGGCAGGGCCCGTGGCTGGTCCAAAAGAGGAGCGCCCCTCGTTGGCAACGGGAGGGGCGCTTGCGTGTACTGGCTAAGGGCTTCTACTGGGCGTGCGGACCCTTGGTTGTGGCCGCGTCGTCCACGGAGCCGTCTTCACCGATGCTCACGCCGACGTATGGACCGACGTGTTCGTTGAAAATCGCCACGGCTTCGTCGCCTTCGCCGGGGTAGTGCAAGCGGCGCAGCCAGCCCGGAATAACGTGTTGCTTAACCGCGACGTTAAGGCTGTAGTCCGCCAGTTCCGGAGTGAACTCCACCAGCTCCATGCCGGCGTCGATGTTCTTCTGCACGCCGGTCACGTTCTGAATGGAGGTTAGCCGCAGCTGCTCAAGCTCGGACTTGGCCCCTTCCTCGATGAATATTTGTTGCAAATCAGCGGGAATGTCGTTCCACACATCGGCATTCACGATGTTGTTGGTTGACAGCAGGCTCTTGAGCGGGCCATTAAGGTACTCAGTCACTTCGTACCAGCGCTGGCCGTGGCCGGGGGTGGAACCGGTTACGCCGGCGTCAAGGATGCCGCGCTCCAGTGCCGTGTAGACCTCGGCGAAAGCCAGGAACTGGGCCTCGGCGCCCATGCCGTTGATCCAGTCCGATAGTGCGGCGGCGTGGCTTCGAGTCTTCAGGCCTTCGAAGTCTTCCAGTGTCCGCAGGGGCGTATTGCTGAAGAAGAACTGGTCGTTTCCGGAGTACCAGTTGTGGTTTACGATGATGCCACCCCCGGTCTCGCCGGCTACCATCTCTTCCAGCAGTGGATGCATGTCTGTCAGCGAGTAGTACATGGTTTCCCAGTCTGGATATAGGCCCCAGAGGGACTGCACCTCGATGGCGGGCAGCGCTCCGGCCACGTAGCCGGTGTAAATGTTGGCCATCGACAGAGTTCCGTCGGAAACCAGCTGTAAGGTATCCGGTCCGGCCAGACCAAGCTCCGGGAACGAGCTGACTT
Source organism: Dehalococcoidia bacterium (assembly GCA_965249355.1). Lineage (GTDB taxonomy): Bacteria > Chloroflexota > Dehalococcoidia > Lucifugimonadales > UBA3495 > VXOI01. Next base: position 3,570,701 of record CBDFLW010000004.1, on the reverse strand, counting down.
CCAGTAGCAGCTGACCGTTGGTGCGGGCCTCCAGGCTCGGTGCCCAGAACTGCTCAATGATCTTGCACGGCAGCAGGGCGCGGTTGATGCAGGCGTGCTGCACCTTGATACTCTCACCACTGGAGGTGAGCTGAGTGGGATTATCCAGGCTGGCCCTCTCAATTAGCGACCAGTAGTAGTCGCTGTTGTAGAGCCACAGGTGGTCCTGAAGGGCCGTGAGCGGCACGTTGCCCTCAGAGTCGCCCAGGTCGGTATCGGGGTCTCCCGAAGGCTTCAACGGGGCCGGCCCGATCATTTGGTTGATGTCACCGACATAGACGGCGCCGGGACCACCGGCTTGCGCATCAGCGTACTGCTGCAGGGCGGCGCTGACCTCCCGGTCAAACATCATCGCGTCGCCATCCGTTCCCGACACAGGCTCTTCCGTAGGCTCCTCGGAAGAAGTGCTCGTTGTTCCAGTGGGCGTGGTGGTTGTGGTGGTCGTCTGGCTGCTCCCAGACGCCGGCGTCTCGGTCTGGCTCTCGGCGGCGGTCTCGCTTGCAGTTTGCGTTTCAGACTCGCTCGAAGTTTCCTCACCTGTGGACGCCGCCTCGGTGGCCACGGGTGGTGCTGTAGCCTCCGGCTCCGACGTTGCCGCCTCGCCACAAGCCATCAGTCCGGCCACCAGCAACATGGAAAGGATTAAAAGGGTTCCTACTATTAACCTGTAGTGGATCATCCTGAGGGAAACCTCCTAGAATTCGCCCACATTGGGGGCGTTATTTGACAGGAACCGGTACGTTGCCTGCCGGTTCTCAGCGGGCGCCGATGTGTGTGGTGATACCTCTCTATTGGCTGGACCTGGGTCCCTTGGTGATCTCGACCCGGCTGATGGTTCCATCCTCGTTGATCCAGAGTCCCGTGTAGGGGCTTTGCTTCTCGTTGAAGATGGCCACAATATCCTCGTTGGCGCCAGGGTAACCGAGCCGGCGCAGCCACCTGGGGATGACGTGCTCCGGCAGCACGACCTCCTGAATATGCTGCTGTATCTCCGGCGAGAAGGGCACCGGCTGCACACCAAGCTGCTGGTTGATGGCGACCGCGGCAACATTCTGGAACGGGGCCAGTCGCAGTCCCTCCAACTCGGCCTTGGCCCCCTCCTCTATCATTATTCGCTGCAGGTCGTCCGGTATGTTGTTCCAGATGTCTTTGTTAATCACGTTATTGGTGTAGCCGAATCCGACCAGTGGACCCGCCATGTAGCCGGAGACCTCGTACAGCTTCGCCGAAGGAGCCAGGAGCACTCCATAGACGGCAGCATCAACGATACCCCGATCCAGCGAAGTGTACAACTCTGCGATGGAAAGGAAGACCGGCTCTCCTCCCATCCCGCCAACGAAGTCTGACATGGAGGCCGAGTTGACGCGAATCTTGAGGCCGTCGAAATCCTCAATAGTCTGTAGTGGTTCGCCGCCATAAATCCACTGGTCTGAACCAGCGAACCAGTTGCGGTTGAACACCCGGCTGCCATCGGTTTCCTCTTCGACCAGCCGGTCGACATCCTCTGCCAGGTCGGTGAGGGTGAAGTACGATGTCTCCCAGTCAGGCGCAGATCCCCAGAGGGACTGTATCTCAAGGGCCGGAACTGCTCCCGCCACGTAGCCGGTGAAGATGTTGACCATGTCCAGGGTACCGTCGCCCACCTGGGTCAGCGTCGCTTGGCCGTCAATCTGCAACTCGGCCAGTGATATCACCGAAATCTCGACCTGCCCGTTGGTGCGCCGGGCGATATTGGGGGCCAGGTAGGCTTGGATTAAGACGCACGGCGGCAGTTGCCGGTCGAGGCATACGTGCTGGATCCTGATTTCCTCTCCGGACGAAACCAGTTCGGTTGGATCGGTAAGGTTGGCTTTCCGGATCAAGCCTTGGTAATAGTCGCTGCTGTAGATGAACAAGTGGCCCGGTATTTGCAACTCAGGCGTTCCCACGATTGCGGCGCCGGCCAGCAGATTGTACTGTTCCGGGGGAAACTGGAACAGCAGCCCCTCATGGGGTGGCGGGCCGATCAGTTGCGTCGGATCGCCAACGAAGATGGCGCCGGGGCCGTTGGCGTGCTCCGCAGCGTATGTGGCCAGTTTCTCCTCGTCCGAGACAGTTGGGGTCTCGGTGGCTTCGGGGGCCGGAGTCTCATCGGGTTCGTCGGTTGGCGCCACTGGAGTTGATGCCGGTCCGGCTTTGGCGGCCGGTCCGGCCCTCCCCGGCTCGGGTGTTGGCGGAACCGCAGTAGGCTCGGGCGCCTCGGTTATGGCTGGGGAGGGCGTCTCCGCAGCGGGAGCCGATGTCGCTGTGGGGGAAGGCTCCACCGCGGTGCCGGTGCCACTGGTCTCGTCGCTCCCGCACGCAGACATTCCCAGAATCAGGACAACAACGGCGATCATCGCCGAGATTTGCCGAACTGTCACACTGCGACTTTCTTTCAATTTCTTGAATCGCATGCCAGAATCCTCCAGCTGGACACAATTTGGAAATTGTCCAATACCACAGGCCATTCTAATGTCCGGCGATTCATAGAATCAAAAGTACCAGATATTTCAGAAACAGATGCTCCAAGAGTACTAATCAAACCACTGATCAACGACTCTATGACGGAATTCATTCGATCCTGCTGTCTCAATCCCGATTCCGGGTGCAGACCAGCACCGGACGCATGCGGGTGGGGCGCAACAAACGGTCAAGGTCTTTATCGCGCTCCCTTGGCCTGGTCGGGCAGCCAGGTCACCAGTTCGGGGAACAGCATGAGGATGCCAATCACCACGGCCATACAGCCCATGAATGGTAACACCCCTATGTAGACGTCGTTTATCGTCTCCTCTTCCGTAACACCGCGCACAGCGGCTGTCTCCCGCCGGGCTCCGTGCAGCACGTAGAGCGACAGACCCTGCGGCGGGCTGATCTGAGCCGCCTCCAGCAGGATGATCATTATGATCCCGAACCACAGCATGTCTATGCCCGAGCGGAACAGCGTCTCGATGAGAATGGGCAGCGTGGTGGCCAGCATGGAATAGCTTTCCATGAATGTACCCAGCAACAGGTAGAAGACGATCAGGATGCCCACCAGTTCCATTTGCGACAGGTCGAGGCTCACCACCAGGTCAGCAAGAGCGTGGGAGATTCGCAGGTAGGCAAAGGCAAACTGGAGGGTGAATGCCGCCATCAGGATGAACATGATCATGCAGGTGGTGCGCATGGTAGACAGGAACACTTCCTGGATCATTGACGCGTTGGCCTGCATGATGGCGTTGAACTGGGCCGACGAGGGCATCCTGGAGTCGTTCAACTCCTCTCGCGACACTTCGGATAGTATGAACACCCACCCTGTCAGAGGAAGTATCAGCACCTCGAGCAGGAATAGGGTCTCGCCAATCTCTTGAGAGACGAAGAGCGACTGATTGGGGATGAACACCAGGTACACCGTCTGGACGAACAGGTGAACAACGATCACGCCCACGACCGCTCCCAGGACGAGACGCACAAACTCGTAAACGCCGATCAGCCCGGTAATGCGGAGCAGGCCGGCAAACACCGGGAGCCAAAGGCTCTTCGAGTTGTAAAGGAATGCCAGCACGAAAGCGCCATATACCCCGATGGCCGCCGCCTCGCTGGGAGTGGCGATTCCACCATAGATAGAACCCAATACGGCGAGCACCAGGATCACCACGGGCCCCACGGCGATCGAACCCCCGATTCGTTCGACCCAACCGCGTCGGCTCAGAAAGGTTTCTCCCTCCGTACGCGGCGCCACTCTCGGCCAAACCACGGCCGCGAATGCGATGAAAGCCATGAACGTCAAAGCCATGATGGCCCCGGGAATGAACCCTGCCAGGAACAGGCGTCCGATCGAGGTGCCTGTGCTTAGGCCGTAGATGAGCAGCAGGACGCTGGGTGGTATCAGGATGCCGAGGGTGCCGCCGGCAGCCAGTGAACCCACCACCAGCCGTTCGTTGTAGCCGCGGGTGTGGAATGTGGGCAACGCCACCCTGCTGATGGTGGCGGCAGTGGAGATGCTGGAGCCAGAGCATGCTGCGAAGATGGCGCAGGACACGATGTTGGTGTGCAGCAACCCGCCGGGAATGGGTGCAACCCACTTGTCCAGTGCACGGTACATACGGTCCGCTATGCCGCTGCGCAGTACCAGTTCGCCCATCAGGATGAACAGAGGAATGGCAACCAGGAGGAACCTGGTATAGGTCTCCCAGACCCGGTTGGACATGATGTTGGACAGCGGCGCCGTGGCGAAGAATTCCATCAGAACCAGGGCAAGGGATCCCAGCGCGCCAGCCACGTAGAGGCCCGCCATAAAGAAAACGGTCATCAGGATGAACGCTACGGCAATAACCAAAGGGGCACAACCTAAGTCAACCGGACAAGACCGGAGACGAGGAATTGAGTCCGCTGGCCACCGGGGACCAAGACGGGGATTTCACAGAGAACGGCCCCCGCAAGAGATCGGGGGCCGTCAGATAAAGCGCCCTCTGCCCGTGCCGAACGGAAAAGTACGGGGTTAAGTTACCATTAACCGCCGCGCTTGAAAAGGGCGGCCAAAACTTGACTCATTCCCAGCCTGGACCTTCCGTGGCGCCAGCCGCAGGTCTCCCGCCTCAGTACTCGACCCGGTAGACTCGGGCGGCGACGTCGTGAAACATGTCGGCCCTTTCCGAAGCCGAGTACTGCGTGGTCAGCCGCTTGAAGGCGTTGTACATCACCGTGTACGAATACGACACCTTGTCCACCGGGAAGTTGCTCTCGAACATGCAGCGGGCGGGCCCGAACTGGTCGATGCAATAGTCGATGAGCGGCTTCATGTCGGCAGCGAGCTCCTCGGAGCCGATGGGCTTGGTCCGGGTGTGCCAGTCGAATCCGGTGCGCGGCATCCCGATTCCGCCCAGCTTGATCACCACATTGGGGCAGGATGCGGCGGCCGCTATGCCCTTGCGCCAGACATCAAAGACCTCGTCATCGCGGCCCGCATAGGGCCCATCGCGCAGAAGCCCGCCGATGTGGTTCAGTATGATGGTGAGGTTGGGCACGGCGCGGGCGAATTCGGCCAGTTCGTGCATCTGGGGAAAGAACATCCAGCCTTCCAGCGAGAACCCCATGTCGGCCAGCACGCGGGCCCCCGTGCGGAAGTTGTCGCTGCTCAGCTGGCTTTCGGCCTTGTGGGCCGCAGTGTTCTCCACCTCCGGGTTAGGGTCCCAGGTTACGGAGTGCCTAATGCCGCGAAAGCGGTTGGGGCTGGCCGCCTGCAGCCCCTCCAGGACCGGGCGCACGTTTTCTCCCAGGTTCAGGTTGGCGTGGCCGACGATGGCCGCCGCCGCCTTGGTGGGGCCGTACAGGCCGGTGTCGCTGGCCGCGGCCAGACCCTGCACGAACTCGACCTCCCCTGTCGGCCGCAGCTCCACCGGGCCGCTGGGCCGATACATCGACCGGGCCTCGACGAACACCGTGGAGCGCACGTTGTGGCCGCCGTTTACGTCGTCAGCCAGCTCGTGGAGCAGGTAGCGCTGGTACGGGATGCGCTCGGTGCGAAAGTCCCAGAAGTGATGGTGCGGATCGCAGATGGGCAATTCGGGATCCAGGGCATCCTCGGGGGTCAAGGCGAGCCAGTCGTTGCCTCCGAACGGCATAAGCGGGCCTCCTTACATATTTGCGGATTCTTGTCAGTGTTGAGAGCCGGGCAAATGATAGCACAACAAAAAGCCCTCTCCCCGGTGGGAGAGGGATGGAGTTGCGCCACCGTAGGGGAACCTTCGGGCCAGAAATGGTCGGGGTGAGTGGATTCGAACCACCGGCCTCTACGTCCCGAACGTAGCGCGCTAGCCACTGCGCTACACCCCGATACATTTATTCTAGCACGGAGAATGGGGAGCGCACAGGGCAAGACCGATGTGAGACGTGTGTAAAACTCATTTTTCAAGTCCGTCTGGAGTCCAAAAACGAAGTCCTACTCTGGAAGCGTGGGTTGTAGACCGGGTTCTGCGTGCTGCCCAACGTGCAGCACGCAGTTCTATTGGCTTGGCGTCAATAGAGCTCGCCATGAGTTCACCTCGCCTTCCAAGTCCGTCAGGCAAGCCTGTACGACGTTGTCATCCAAGACCGCCAGAATGACCCTTCGTAGCAGTTGCGGAAAGTCGGCGTTTTCCCCGAGAGAGTCCTTGGACTGGTGCACCACCGCGATCACGGACTCGGTTGCCGACAGCCAGCTGTCTCGGCTCTCGTCGGACTCAGGGGTGAAAGTGTGCTCTTCTGTTGGTTCTTCGAGGGGCGGCAGATACATAAGGTCTATGGGCAGGTTCTGGGACCGGCCCAGTGGATCACTCTCGGAGCCGATATGGCCAATTCCTCCAACCCCTTAAGAGCGGGGTCAAACGCAGGGACCGAAGCGGCAGTGGACTTCGCCAGGTGGCCACGCCAAGGAAGCCCAGAGCGGGTAGAAGATGCATGGGCTGAGGGCGTGTGTCGCAACACCTTTGCATCGTTCATGAAGCCCCTTATGATTGCCTTAGCTTGTTCGTCAAGGGCGTTCATTGGCATGGCTCCTCAGTTTTTTTAATGACGCAGCAATCATGCCTTGTGCCGGCTAACCGCCCAGCATTTCCTCAGCCTTCTCGATGAGCGTCCCTTTGTTCAGGGCCCCTGTCCACTTGTCGTGGATGGAGCCGTCGGCGTTTATGAAGACGGTTGTAGGGAGTCCAAGGACGCCGTAGTTCGGGAGTACCTGTGAGTCCTCCGTATAACCCGCGGGGATGTGGACTCCCAGTTCGGCCAGTAGCTCGCGTCCTTGGTCGGGAGTGCCCTGGTTGGTGAACTTCCCGAGGTCCACCCCCAGCACCAGCAGGCGGTCGCCGTATTCCTCGTGGAACTCCTGGAACTCGGGCAGTTCGGCGCGGCAGGGCGGACATTCCGCTGCCCAGAAGTTGAGCACCACGGGCCTCTCTCCCACCAGCGATGCCATGGCCACCCGGTCGCCGCCCAGGATGTCTTGGCCCTGCGACACCGTGATGAGGAAGTCGGCTGCCATCTCCCTGTCGCCGCCGTCTTCCTCGCCGCTGTTGGTGGCATCGCCCGAATCGCCGCTGCAGGCCATCAGCAGAGCCAACGTCAGCACGATTCCCACTGCGAGCAGCATTGCCGTCTTGGGGAACCTGATTATTGTTTTTCTCATCCTCAAAACAACACTTCCTACACGTTCGCCCCAAGCGATTCGGAGACGTAGATTCCCGTCGCGTTCACCCCGCCGCTGCGTCCGTGGCAAGCTGGCGCATATTGTCGGTGAATACCTGCAGCCGCTCCAGGGTGCGGGTCAGGCGGGAAAGCCACTGGTCGCCCAGGGGCCGCAGGGGTATCTGGATCTGGGCGTTCCCGACCTGGGCCGATGGTCCAAGAGCGCGCTGCAGTGGCGCCTTGGCCCCGCCAACCGCGTTCCTCAATACTATTACGATGGATTCGCTGTTGCGGATCACTGACTCTGCGCCGGCCGCCCCCGCGATGGCACGGATCTCCGAAACAGTGAGCAGGTTCTCCACCTCCTCTGGTAAAGGCCCGAAACGGTCGCGCAGCTCCTCCCGTATTTCGGGCAGCTCACGGCGTTCGGTCAGCCTGGCCAGCCGCTGGTACACCGACAGTCGCGTCGGCAGGTGCCCAATGTAGTCCTCGGGGATGCCGGCGTTCAGGGGCAGTTCGATGCGGGGAGGGTCCTCGCCGGCAGCCACCTGCTTGGTGAGGTTGGAATGCGCTCCCTCGCGTTCCAGCTCGCGGATGGCCTCCTGCAGTAGTTGCGTGTAGAGATCCAGGCCGACATCCTGGATGTGGCCGCTCTGGTCGGCCCCCAGGATGTTGCCGGCGCCACGAATCTCCAGATCGCGCATGGCGATGCGAAACCCGGCGCCCAGGTCCGACGCCTCCAGGATGGCCTGCAGGCGCATCTCCGCGGCCTCGGTGATGCGCCGCCCCCGGGGAGCCAGTAGATAGGCGTAGGCCCGGTGCTGCCCACGGCCGACACGGCCCCGCAGCTGGTACAGCTGGGCCAGACCGAAGCGGTCGGCCCGCTCTACTATCAGCGTGTTGACGTTGGGCATATCCAGGCCCGACTCGATGATGGTCGTGCAGACCAGCACGTCGGCCTCGCCGTTGGCGAAGTCCACCATCACGTCCTCCAGCTCCGACTCTGCCATCTGACCGTGGCCGATCACGACGCGGGCCGCCGGGATCATCTCTCGGATGTCAGCGGCCGTCTGGTGGATGCTCCTCACGCGGTTATGCAGGTAGAAGACCTGGCCTCCGCGCTCGATCTCCCGCAGGATGGCCTCCTTGACCACGTCCTCCGAGTACTCCGAGACGAAGGTCTTGACCGGCAGGCGCGCCTCGGGAGCCGACGACATCGACGACAGATCGCGCAGGCCCGACAGCGCCATGTTCAGCGTCCGCGGGATGGGCGTGGCGCTCAGGGTCAGCACGTCCACCTGGCGGCGAAGCTGCTTCAGCCGTTCCTTGTGGCTCACCCCGAAGCGCTGCTCCTCGTCCACCACGGCCAGGCCGAGGTTCTTGAATTGCACGTCTTTCTGCAACAGTCGGTGGGTACCTATGACGATATCGACTTCGCCCTTTTTAAGCCCCTCGACCACCTGCTGCTGCTCCTTGGGGCTGCGGAAGCGGCTGAGCACCTCGACGCGTACGGGGAAGGGGCTGAGCCGTTCGGTGAAGGTGGCGTAATGCTGTTGCGCCAGCACTGTGGTGGGCACCAGTATGCCCACCTGCATCCCGTCGCTGACCGTTTTGAAGGCAGCCCTCAGCGCCACCTCCGTCTTGCCGTAGCCCACGTCGCCGCAGATGAGCCGGTCCATGGGACGAGAGCGTTCCATGTCGGACTTTACATCCTGGATGGCCTCGGCCTGGTCTGGAGTCTCGATGTATGGGAAGGAGTCCTCCAGTTCTCGCTGCCAAGAGGTGTCAGGAGCAAACTCGTGGCCTTCCGCGATCTCTCTCGCGGCGTTGATCCGGATCAGCTCCTGGGCCATCTCCCGCGCCGCGCCCTTCACCCGCTGCTTGATGCGGGCCCAGTCGGCCGCTCCGAGACGAGTGAGCGTCGGCGCGTGTTCCTGCGCGCCCACGTAGGTGCTGACCCGGTTCAAATGGTCAGTGGGCACGTACAGCCTGTCGCTGTCGGCGTACTCCAGCACAAGGTACTCACGCTCATCCCCGCCCTCGCTCATGTGCGTTGTCCCAGCGAACCGGGCCACGCCGTGGTCGATATGCACCACGAACACGCCCGGTTCCAGGTCGGCCAGGGTGATGTCCGGCCCCCGTTCGGCGCGGCGGGGTCTGCGCTGCCGACGTTCCTTGACCGTGCCGAACAACTCCGCATCGGTCAGGAGGTCGAGCCGGGTCAGCAACTCGTGGGATGGCTTTCGGTTGCCTCGTCCGCCCTGCCCTCTTTGGGAATCCCGATTGTTTGGCAATTCGATAGCCCAGCCATTGCGCAGTGAGCCTGGAAGAATGCAGACCTCGCCCGGAGCCGGAGGATCGTCAAGAGCGTCCACCACCAGGGCGCTGACTCCGTGTTGCTCCAGGATCTCGGCAACCCGGCGGGCGTGCTGCGTGACTGCCACGGTCGCTGCCGCCTCACCCTGGCGCTGCTTGATGTCGGCCGCGAGTTGTTCCAACTGACCGTAGTAGGGCGTGGAGGGCAGGAAAACCTGGTCATCCTCCTCACCGACCCAGGTCTGCAATTCCAGCACCCGGTGATTGCCCAGGAGAGCGGCGAACTCATTCCAGCTCATGCAGGGCGATGGGAAGTTTGCCGGAAGCTCGCCCCGTTCCTCCCGCGCCGAGCGCATCCGGTCGAACCGCTCCTCCAGCTCCGATGCTTCGGCTTCCACGCGACCGGCTCGTTCCAGCAGAACTGTTCCACCAGAACCCAGGTAGTCCAACAGTGGCGAGTGATTCACCAGCCCGCTGTAAAAGGACAGCGTTTCGAGGTTGGACTCCGGACCGCCCCGTCCAGTCAGCGACTGCAGCTCCTCCTCTATGCGCTCCCGGACGAGTTCGTTGCAGTTGGACAGGTCCAGGGCTGCGGCTCGAGCGGACAGGACATCTCCCCCGACCATGTCGGGCAGCTGCTCACGGGCAGGGATGGGCCGCACCTCTCCGGCAGAGCCCACCGACCGCTGCGTCAGGGGATCGAAGCGCCGGATGGTATCTATCTCGTCGTCGAACAGCTCGATGCGGAGCGGCAATTCACAGTCGGGCGGGTAGATGTCCAGGATGCCTCCGCGGTGGCTGAAAGAACCGGGCGAGTCCACCACAGGCTCGTGCCGGTAGCCAAGTTGCACCCACTGGGAGAGCACCGCATCCAGCCGCATCCGGTCGCCAACCCGCCAGATGCTGGGCCCATCGGACGATGGCAGCCGCCCGGCCATCAGGTCCGGAGGAGCGGTGTAGAGCAGCGCCGAGCCAACGGAGCAGACCACCACCAGAGGGACGCAATTATCGCCGTTCAGAGGAGGGCCAGGCGCGTCCTCCTCCCGGGCTGAAGCCAAAGCGGCGAGGGCTGCCAGGCGCTGGTTGCTTGTATTTCCGTCGACGGCCAACCGCTCGAAGGGCAGCACCTCCGGTTCGGGCAGCAGGTGCACCGGCGAGTCCTCACCCAGCCAGCTCAGCAACTGGTCGTGCAGACGGCGGGCGTCCTCCGGACGCGGCGTGACTACCAGCAACGGTCCGGTGGAGCGGCGGGCCAGAGTTGCGATGAACGTCGCCCGCGCACCCTGCCGCACGGTGACCGTTGGCACCTCCCCAGAACTTGCCTGCTCCAGCCCTCGACAGAATTCGGTATGTCCTTCCAGGACTTTCAGGATGCCGGTAAGAGACATGAACCTTTCCAGTGTATAAAGCTATCGGTGTGTTGGGGATGAACGGACCCTTCTCGATGGTCGTACTCCCGGTAAAAAGCAGCGAGCAAGCCAATTGAGGGGTTGGCAACGGGACCAACCCCCTGTGAGGTGCGCCTGTCCGTAACAGTTACTCTAATGCGACGAATCGTTCAACTGGCAGAACTGTCTAGAGTGATCGACCTAGAGTGATCGATTTGGGTAAGGGAATTTTAACCGCTGGCCAGCAGGTCCAGGAAGTTGCTCAGCCTAGAGGAGTCGCCCTTAAAGATCTCGGTGTATCCGCACTGGGTACACGAGACGGCAGTGAATTTCTTGTTCTGAATGTCAAAAAAGCGGGAATACTTGCCGGTGGTGCGAATCTCTTCGGTTTCGTACTGGGTGTTGCGGCACTTGGCGCAGGAGAACGAGGTTCCAACGTCAGCCATGGTGAGCCCTCCCGACGACTGATTCCCTGGAAGTTGATGTCCGCATATTCAGCCTAATCCAAGCCGATTCCCGTTTCAAGGGTGAGAGCTTCAGACATTCCGCGCCCTGCAGTGAAACTAAGCGCCTCTCAAGCGGTGGAGTTCCTCCCGCAGCCTCTCCACCTCGGCTTCGGCAGCCAGCCTGGCAGCGCGTTCCTCGGCGATGTTGTTCAGGTATTCTCCGGTTTTGCGGTCGTAGTACATCAGGCGGCCATCCCTGGCGCAAAGGCACAGGTCCAGCACCGGGCTGTATCCCCACAAAATCCCGTCCTGCTCGAGGGTCAGTTCAATCGGTTGGTAGGTGCCGTCGACCAGCGTGTCGCCCGCCAGTGTGTAGCCGTAATGATCCCCGCCCGTGGGATCAAAGCGCCAGTACTCTTCGATTCCGATCCTGGCATACAGGACCCGCTTCGGCCCCATGTCCCTTCGCCGCGTGCTGATGGAGGCCACCTCGAGAGCGAAGTCCGGAGGCTTGCCCGCCTCGTGGATAACATATCCGTCCCGCTCCCGGATGGACTCGGCATCGACGCCAAACACAACGTAAACGTCCGGACGCACCTTGTTTCGAACAAGGTCGTTCGGGTCGTAGAATACGAACCCTCCGGAGTCCAGCAGCGTATGAGGCTGATGGGCAAAGTGGGCGCGCAGGATCTGATCTGACTCGGCAACGCGCTCGGCTTGAAGCATATCTTCTCTGAGGTACTCGGGTCCGGGGCAAACGTAGCCCTTGGGCAATATCCTGCGGTACGGCAAGAACTGAGCGGCTTTCTTCGAGGCTTTGGGGGTCATGAATCGCCTCACGCCTGTAGCGGAAATAGTTGGCTGCCTTTTGAGAATGATAACAGACCTGGGCCGCACCCACAGCACAGATACTTTGGCCGGCGGTGTATAATCGAAAAGTGGAACTGGACGGGCCGGACTCGTTCACCTCTTTGCTGATTCTGTCCCCGGTGCGCTACTTGCATGTCCTTAACCAGTCAAACTTCCCGTTCTCCTGATTCTTACTCCGTGGCGCCTGCCGACGCCACGCCCTCCCTGCTGTACCGTCGCATCGTGATGAAGGCAGGAACAGCGATACTTTCGGGAGGCGGCGCCGACACCGATGGTGTCAACCTGGAGGTTCTAGGCAGCATGGTTCGCCAGATCTGCCGTCTGCGTGAGCAGGGTGCCGAGGTGATGTTGGTCACATCCGGCGCCATCGCTGCAGGCCGGGCGGCCCTTGGCCGACGCGGACCGGAGTCCCGGGATATCCGCTCCCGTCAGGTGTCCGCCGCGGTGGGACAGGGTCGGCTGATGCACATTTACCAGGAACAGTTCGCAAAACACGGTGTCATCGTGGCCCAGGCCTTGCTCACCATCGGCGATCTATCCAACCGCCAATCCTACCTCAACGTACGCAACACCCTCTACGGCCTTCTGGAGCTCGGGGTGGTGCCGCTCCTCAATGAGAACGACGTGGTGGCCGTGGATGAAATCGGTGCGGTGTTCGGAGACAACGACCGGCTGTCGGCGTTGGTGGCGAACCTGGTGGACGCAGACCTGCTGCTGATCCTGACCGACATTGACGGCCTTTACACGGCGGATCCACGGGTAGACCCCTCGGCGACCCTCATTCCGACAGTCGAGCGGATTGACCAGCGCGTCGAGGCCATGGCCGGCTCTCACCTGCATCCTTGGGCGCGAGGCGGCATGCCGACGAAACTGGAGGCGGCCCGGCTGGTCACTACCTCCGGAATTCCCATGATCATGGCCGACGGACGGGGCGAGGGCGTGGCCGTTCGGGCTGCCCATGGAGAACCGGTTGGGACTTTCTTCCAGCCCGCTGAGGAAAAGCTGGAGGCCCGGAAGCGTTGGATGCTCAGCGGCATCTCGCAGAGGGGTCAAGTGATGGTCGATGACGGTGCAGTCGCGGCCCTTCGGGAACACAACCGGAGCCTTTTGCCGGCGGGTGTGCGCCGGGCAGACGGCGACTTTGCCAGGGGCGACACCGTTTATATTACAGACAGCTCCGGCCGTCACATCGCCTGCGGCATCGCCAACTACAGCGCTGCGGATATCGAACGCATACGCGGCCTGCGTTCCGGCATGATCGAGGAAACACTTGGCTACCGCTACGGCGAGGAAGTCGTCCACCGAAACAACCTCGTTCTCCTGTAAAGGCATCCACAGTAACGGAAGCGAATGCTATGGAGGAGAACTGAATGGCGTCGTCATTACCTACGGGGAATTGATGGCTAAATACAAAACATTATAAAGGGCCAACTTGGGTGTGAGAATTCCGAATCCCCATCGTGGAGACATCAGCCGCGGCCTGCTTTCCATGATTCTTCGTCACGTAGGCATCAGCAGGGAAGGGTGGGAAAGTCTCAGATAGCCAAGCAGGGATTCGGTTCCCAACCAACTACTCGAGAGCGACATGACCACCAGAACCGTTGAAGACTTGTTAGGCCTCGGCCAGGCCGCCCGCAGCGCGGCGCGGAAGGTGGCCAGGCTGTCCTCAGGAGTCAAGAACCAGACGCTGCACAACCTGGCCGACCTCCTGGAGACGGACAGTGACGCGCTGCTGCAGGCGAACGCCGAGGACTGCGCCGAGGCTCGCGCCAATGGGCTGAGCGAGGCGATGATCGACCGGTTATTGTTGACGGAGAACCGCCTCCGCGGTACAGCAGCAGAACAGCGCAATGTGGCCTCGCTGCCCGACCCGGTGGGCGAATCCATCGAGATGGCCACTCTACCCAACGGCCTGATGGCTGGCAGGCGCCGCGTTCCCCTCGGGGTGATCGCCAGCATCTACGAAAGCCGCCCAAACGTCACCGTGGACATATTCGGACTGTGCTTCAAGTCGGGCAACGCCTGCATCCTGCGCGGCGGCAAAGAGGCCCTGCGTTCGAACTCCGAGCTGATACGCATGATACGTCTGGCATTGGCAGAGGCAGGCGCGCCGGAGGGGGCCGTACAGTTCGTGGACAACCCTGACCGAGACCTGGTGGACGCGATGCTGAGGATGAATCAGTACATCGACCTGATCGTGCCGCGGGGCGGCGAGGGACTGGTCCGCTTCGTTGGGGAGAACGCAACCATGCCGGCGGTGACAGGGGGCGTCGGCGTGTGCCACACCTACGTTGACCGCGCCGCTGACCTGGACATGGCCGCCAACGTGACGCTGAACGCAAAGGTGCGTCGTCCAACGATCTGCAATGCCCTTGACACGCTGCTGGTCCATTCAGCCGTCGCCGTCGATGGGTTGTCCCGAATCGCTGCCGGGTTGACCGCCTCGGGCGTGGAGCTCCACTGCGACAGCCGCGCCCTGACCATACTGGGCCCGGGAGCCAGCGGACAGATCCAACCCGCCCAGGAGGACGACTGGGGCCGCGAGTTCCTTTCCCTCACCGCCGCTGTCAAGGTGGTGGACTCCATGGACGAGGCGCTGGAACACATCGAGACCTACGGCTCGGGCCACTCAGAGGCCATCATCACAGAGGACTACTCCGCCGCCATGCGGTTTCTCGACGAGGTGGACGCAGCTGCAGTCTACGTCAACGCCAGCACCCAGTTCACCGACGGAGCCCAGTTCGGCCTGGGAGCTGAGGTGGGCATCAGCACCCAGAAAATGCACGCCCGCGGTCCCATGGGGCTGAGGGAACTCACCTCGTACAAGTGGGTCATAATGGGAAACGGCCAAGTTAGGCCTTGAGCAAAATCCGCGAAAGTGAGCCTGTCTGATCATGGCCGATTTCACGTTCGAGCGAGAAGTCCGCACCCCGTATTCCGAGGCATACAACATCGTCGAGTTTGACCGCACCGTCGGACGGGTCGACATCCACTTCACCACTGAGATGGTCCATGTCTCGCTGGCCGTCGACGAAAGCCTGACCCAGCAGGTCATCCAGGAGATCATGGACGCCGTTGACGAAGACATTGCAGATGCCGTCGGAATAGTCCGGAACAACTTCGTGGTGCACGTTTTCCAGGGCCGGGAGACTGCCGTCTACAGTGACAACGAATTCAGTGACAACGGCCGCGACCACTAGTGGACCAAGACCAGGGTCGTGGGAGTTTCTTTCCCGGCCTCTGCGCCCCCGGCTTCTGCGTAAAAGATGATAGTAGACGCCCATTGCCACATCCTGCCGCCGTCCTTTCCCACGCGCCGGGGGGAGCTGGCAGCCCGCGACGTCACCTTCGCCGAAATCCTGGCCAGCCCTTCGGCCCGAATCGCTGATGCTCCCAAACTGCTCGAGGCCATGGATCGCGACGGGGTTGACCATTCGGTGGTCATGGGTATGGGCTGGACCGATTACCATGTCGCAGTCGAGGCCAACGACTACATTATCGACGCCATCTCCAGGTACCCCGGCCGGCTGACTGGGTTGGCATCGGTGAATCCTGCGTGGGGAAAGGCGGCACTCGACGAGGCCCGGCGTTGTTCCGTTGCCGGATTGCGCGGCATCGGCGAGCTGCATCCGGACACGCAGCGGGTCGACATCACCGACACGGCATTGATGGCGCCGCTGATGGACCTGGCCCTCGACCTGTCGATGCCAGTCCTGCTTCACTGTTCCGAACCGGTGGGCCACGGGTATCCCGGCAAGGGTGCGACCACGCCGGACAAGTTGTGGCAATTCGTCCAGGACTTTCCAGCAAACACCATCATCTGCGCCCACTGGGGAGGAGGGCTGCCTTTCTACTCGTTGATGCCCGAGGTTGGCGCGGCCCTGTCCAACGTCTACTTTGATTCGGCGGCGTCGCCCTTCCTGTACCGTCCTGCCATCTACCCGAACGTGGTGTCGCTGGTGGGGGCTGATCGCATGCTGTTCGCCACCGACTACCCGCTGATGCGCCCGTCCCGTTCGCTGGCCGAGTTGGCCGACGAACCTTTGACCGAGGATGA
The DNA here is from genome assembly GCA_965249355.1 of Dehalococcoidia bacterium. GTDB lineage: Bacteria > Chloroflexota > Dehalococcoidia > Lucifugimonadales > UBA3495 > VXOI01. The sequence continues at coordinate 3,554,424 of CBDFLW010000004.1, read as the reverse complement.
TCGGCGTCTAATCCTCGGGGAAAACGCTGCCCGCCTGTTCGGGCTCTGGGGAGGATGACGCCGGTATGCCAGAGTCAACCGGTTCCCCGGAACTGCGCACGTTGCCCGACCTGCTGGCGCCGGGCTTGGCCGTGGTGTTCGTCGGGCTGAACCCGTCGGAGTACTCCGCGAGGGAGGGCCATTATTTCGCCAACCCGCGCAACCGGTTCTGGCCCGCCTTCAACCGCTCGGCGCTGCTGCCCGCTGCACTGGGCCGGGAGTGCACGCCTGCCGACGACTCGCTGCTGCTGGAGCACGGCATCGGATTCACCGACGTGGCGAAGCGCCCCACACCGCAGGGCAGCGCGCTGAAAGCCGCCGACTTCCGCCGGTCTGCGCCGCTGCTGCGGGACAAGCTGCTGAAGTGCCAACCCCGGCTGATCTGCTTCCACGGCCTGATGGCATACAAGTCGTACCTGCGATACGCCGAGGGTGAGAAGGCGTCACCCGAACTGGGCTTACAGCCTATACCGATTGGATTCAGCGCGGTCTTCGTGGTGCCGAACCCCAGTCCTGCCAACGCCAGGTATTCGGTCGAGGACATCGCGATGTGGTACGGAAAGGTGGCCGCCGCGCTGGGTGAAAGGACGTAGTTAAGGCCCGCCATTTTTGACATAACGTATGCCCGCAACATCCCCGCAGGAGCAACCAATGGCCGCACGGACCATACCTCTGGCACTGATCTACGATTTCGACGGCACGCTGGCCCCCGGCAATATGCAGGAGCACCAGTTCATACCCGATATTGGTATGACCCCCGCTGACTTCTGGAGAGAGGTTGACGCGGTGGCGGAAGAGCATCACGCCGACGACATACTGGCCTACATGTATGTGATGCTGGAAAAGGCCCGTGCGGCAGGCATGCCGGTAAAGCGGGAGGACCTGATCGCCAAGAGCCGCGAAATCGATTTCTTTCCTGGGGTTGAGGACTGGTTCACCCGCATGGATGAGTACGGCAGCCAGAAAAGCGTATCCGTTGAGCACTACGTTATTTCTTCGGGGAACTCCGAAATCATTGAAGGGACATCTATAGCCGGCCGGTTCACCAGGATATATGCATCCAAGTTCCTCTATGATGCGATGGGCTTCGCTGTCTGGCCTGCTGTTGCCATCAATTTCACCACCAAGACGCAGTACCTCTTTCGCATCAACAAGGGTGCGCACGACTGGAAGGACAGCTCCCTTATCAACAAGTTCGTTCCCCAGAGCGAGCGTCCCGTGCCGTTCGAGAACATGGTCTATATCGGGGACGGTGAAACCGATGTGCCCTGCTTCCGGTTGGTGAAAGACCTGGGAGGAATGTCCATCGCGGTCTATGCAGAAGGTGACCGTCACCAGGCCGAACAGTACCGAAGTGAGGGGCGCGTCAACAGCGTGGTTCCGGCCGACTACACAGAAAACAGCGGTCTCGATTGCATGGTGAGGTCGTATATCGATCTCGTCGCTGCCCGGTCCACGCTGACGCGCGCCTTGCAATCCCCTCGGGAGTCCTAATGAACACCCGCGCTGGCACAGTCCGCGTGTTTGTTGCCGTGGGACTGTCAGCCGAGGCCCGGGAGCAGTTGTTAGACGACGTCGCTCGTATCAGGCGTGAAGTCCCGGACGGAATCCAGTGGGCCAACCCCGATGGGATGCACCTGACGCTCAAGTTCCTTGGCAACATCCCGCTGTCTAACGTCTCTCCATTGCTGGAGTGCGTACACCGTGTTGCCGATGGATACACGCCGTTTTCTTTGGGACTGGACGGCTTGGGAGTGTTCCCCAACCGGCGCAAACCACGAGTCTTGTGGGCGGGTATAGACGGCGACATGAACGCGCTTTCAGACCTGCAACAGGGCGCCGAGGAAGCCATCAATGGCCTGGGATACCCGCCCGAACAGCGGCCGTTCCGTCCCCACATCACCCTGGGCCGACCGCGCCGCAGTGTCTCTGACGCGCAACTGGGCCGGATCGGGGCTGTCGTATCGGGATTCGCGCCACCGGCTCCAGTGTCTTGGCGGGTCGAACAGGTCGACGTGATGCAGAGCGAACTCCACCCGTCCGGCGCGCGCTACACCGTCCTCGGCTCTGCGCCGCTGACCTCCCCTTCGAATCGAAGCATGGTCCAGTAGTCCGTCACCCTAGAATTGTTGGACGAGTAACTGGGCCCCGTCATTCCGGCCTTGAGCCGGAATCCAGAAACCCTAGCGCTGTTTACGTTGGCCTATTACCAGCCCTTCCGGATTCCGGCTCAAGGCCGGAATGACGATATAGTGGCCGGAATGACGATAAAGTCCGGAATGACGATAAAGTCTTCGGCAGTCATCAATTGAACAAAGTGGGACTACTAGCGGGGTGGAGATAATGCAGACGATATCAATCCGGTTGCATCCAACGCCGCCATTTGATTTCGAACTGACGGCGGGGTACCACACTTACTTCCAGGCTCGCAGCGGAGCGGACACAGTGGCCGATGGCGTCTACCGGCGGCTGCTGGACCTGGACGGCGGGCTGGCCTTGGCCTCGGTGCGCTCCACGGGAAGCGTGGACTCCCCGGAGCTGGAGATGGAGCTGTGGGGAAATGCGCTCACCGATACCGACGCCGAACGGGCCAAGGAGCAAGTGCAGTGGATGCTGGGTACACAGCAGGACCTCGCCCCCTTTTACGAATTGGCAGACGAAGACCCGCCGATGGCCCGTCTGGTCGATGCGTTCCGGGGCTTGCACCTGCCTCGCACCGCCACGCTTTTCGAGGCGCTGACACTGGCCATCCTGGGGCAGCAAATCTCGGCCAGCGTGGCCCGCGTGATGCGCATGCTGCTGATAGAGCGATTCGGCGCCCGTGCAGAGTTTGACGATGTGACCTACCACGCCTTTCCCAGTCCTGCGACCATCGCAGCGTCGACGCCCGGCGAGTTGCGCACGCTCAAGCTCACGCAGCGCAAGGCGGAGTACGTTCACGGCATCGCCGCTGCTGCACTGCAACCGGAGTGGGCTGACCTGGCTGGCCTGCCTGACAGCGATTTCGTCCGTCGGCTGGTGCAGCTGAGGGGGGTGGGCGCGTGGACGGCGCAGTGGGCGCTGGTGCGGGGGCTGGCCCGTCCCGACGCGCTGCCGCTGGGCGACCTGGCCCTTCGACGGGGCGTATCCCGCCTGTTCCAGGACGGTGAGCCCGTGACCGATGCCGGGGTGGAGCAGCTGGCGGAGCGCTGGCGCCCCTGGCGGAGTTATGCCACCGCCTACGTGTTCGCCGCCATGCGCTCGGGGATGGTGTAGGGAAGTCTCCCCGCCACCATTACCGGCTGAACATTTTCATCAGGTTGGCGGGGTTGCGGGAGCGAGACATCTGGCGGACCAGCTTCTGGGTCTGCTTGAACTGGTTCAGCAACTGGTTGATGTCCTGGGGCGTGGTGCCGCTGCCGCGCGATATTCGGCGGCGGCGGCTGCCGTTGATGATTTCCGGACGCTGGCGCTCCTCGGAGGTCATCGAGTGGATTATGGCCTCAATGCGGCCAAGCCTGGTCTCGTCGAGATCACCGGCCATCATCTTCTTGGTAGAACTCCCCATGCCGGGGATCATTTCGAGTAACTGGTCCATCGAGCCCATCTTTTTGACGCTCTGAAGCTGGTCCAGGAAGTCGTTCAGGTCGAAGCTGGCCTGGCGGATCTTCCGCTCCATCTCCTTGGCCTTCTTCTCGTCGACGGCATCCTGCGCCCGCTCGATCAGGGTCAGCACGTCGCCCATGGCCAGGATGCGGGAGGCCAGGCGGTCTGCGTGGAAAACCTCCAGCCCGTCGGGGCGCTCGCCCACGCCCATGTACTTGATGGGCACGCCGGTAACACGGGTGATCGACAGTGCCGCGCCACCCCGGGCGTCGCCGTCCATCTTGCTCATGATCAGCCCGGTGAGACCCACCCGCTGATGAAAGCCCTCAGCGGTGTTTACCGCGTCCTGGCCGGTCATGGCGTCGACGACCAGCAGCGTTTCGTGGGGATTGACAGCGTCCCTGATCTCCTCCAGTTCCCCCATGAGCTCGTCGTCGATCTGAAGGCGGCCCCCGGTGTCCACGATGGCCCAGTTGACGCCCAGCTCGGCGGCCCGGGCCAGCCCATTGCGGGCAACCCGGACAGCGTTGGACGCCGCGGGGTCTTCGGAATAGACCGGGATATCGAGCTGCTTGCCCAGTGTCTCCAATTGCTGGATGGCGGCAGGACGGCGCAGGTCGGCGGCGATGAGCAGCGAGCGGTGGCCCTGCTTGCGTTGCTCAAGGGCCAGCTTCGCTGCGGTGGTGGTCTTGCCCGAGCCCTGCAGGCCCACCAGCAGCAGCGGAGAAACGGCGTGGCTGGAGAGCGTGATGCCAGTGCGGCCAGAACCAGAGAAACCGCCGCCCAGCAACTCCGTCAGCTCCTCCTGGACGATCTTGACCACCTGCTGCCCCGGCGTGAGGCTCTCCAGAACCTCGGCGCCCTGGGCCCGTTCCTTGATCCGCGCCACAAAGTCCCGGGCCACGCGGAAATTGACGTCGGCCTCCAGCAACGACCGCCGCACCAGCGACAGGGCCTCGTCTATGTCCTTGTCGGTCAGCCGCCCCTTGCTGGACAGCCGGTTGAAGATGCCGGTCAACCGTTCCGTCAGGTTCTCAAACATTGCTTCATCCGCCGGTGCCCTTTCGTGCGCGCCCGTTCTGACCCGATTATACTCCTTTCAAAGATCCGCAGATTGCTTAATCGCAAGCGCCGTAGTTATCATACGGGGAGCACAAATCTGCCTGGCACGCGAGTCCGGTTATGGCTTCTCAACTACGTCCGCTAATCGCAGACTATGCCCACTTGGAGCCGCTGCCCGACCCGCCCCCGCGGGAGCCGGACATGCAGCAGGACCAGCGGATATACGACTTCCGCAGCATATTAGGGCTGAGCCTTGCCCACCGTGATGACGTGCTGATCGCCGGCGGTGGATACCTGCGCCGTGAGGCGGGAAACGCGTCGGAGCAGCTTGCGCCCGACTGCGTGGTGGCCTTCGGGGTTAACGCCCGGGGAATAGTAGAACGCAACGGCTACGTGATAGGGGAAGTGGGCAAGCCGCCGGATTTTCTGCTGGAAGTGGCGTCGCGCAGCACCGGACGGCGGGACTATACAGTGAAGCGTGAGGCGTATGCCGGCTTCGGAGTGCGGGAATACTGGCGTTTCCACGACGCAGCCCTGGCGGGCGACACGCTGGTTGAGGGACGATACCGTTCGCTCCCGATAAACCGCGACACCGACGGCCTGCTGTGGGGGTACAGCGAGGTCCTGGACCTGGAGTTGTGTTGGTACGAGGGCGAGTTCCGGCTGCGCGACCACGTTACCAAGGAGTTCCTGCCCACGCCAGAGGAGGAGCGGGCCAGGCGTGAGGAGGCCGAGTCCGAGCGGCAGGCTGCCGAGTCCGAGCGTCAGGCCGAGCGCCAAGCACGCCTAGCCGCCGAGGAACGCATACGCCTGCTGGAAGCGGAGCTAGAGCGTCGGCGGGACGGGTAGCGTGGCTGCTTTTGTCCGCTTCCAACATGAACTTCTCTCCACTTCGGCTGATTATGGCGAACCATACGGCAACATCTTGCTGATGCCATTATGGACGCGATGAACATACGCCGAGCCGTTGCCGCCGACGTTGCTTTCATCGTCGACTCCAACGTCGCCATGGCGCTGGAGACCGAGGGGATGGCGCTGGCCGATGACGTTGTGGGGCCTGGTGTGGGGGCGGTGCTGGCCGATGACTCCCTCGGCTTCTACTTGGTGGCCGAGATTGACGGGCAACCTGCTGGGCAGCTGATGGTCACCTTCGAGTGGAGCGACTGGCGCAACGGCCTGTGGTGGTGGATTCAGAGCGTCTACGTTCGCCCTGAGTTCCGCCGCCGGGGCGTGTACAGCGCACTGCACCGCCACGTGGCCGAGGCGGCCCGGGCGGCCGGCGGGGCCTGCGGCCTGCGCCTCTACGTCGAGCAGGAAAACACCACCGCCCAGAGGGTGTACGAGTCGCTGGACATGTACAGGACTCGCTACCACATGTACGAGGTTGAATTCTGACGCCCTATTCGAAATGAGTCGGCCTCCCCTGATTCCCTCCTCCGAGGCAAAGGGTTGGGGTGAGGGCACACCCGGCACTTCACCAGGAGAGATAAATATGCTGCCCGATAACGTTCGCGAGTTCTGCACCAACAATCACCAGGGCGTGCTGACCGCCTTCCGCCGTAATGGAGCGGCCCAGATGAGCATCGTGACCTGCGGCGCCTATGCCGACGGCGTGGCCTTCACCACCACCGAGGACCGCGCCAAGCTGCACAACCTGCGCCGCAACCCCGACTGCTCACTGATGATCTCCGCCGACGAATGGCGGCCGTTCGTCGTGCTGGAGGGCCAGGCCCGCATCCTGTCGCCGGGCGTCACAGATGCCGGGGAGCTGCGGCTGGCCCTTCGCGACGTCTACCGCGCTGCCGCCGGCGAGGAGCACTCGAACTGGGACGAGTACGACGCCGCCATGGCGACCGATCGCCGCTCGGCCATTATCGTGGTTCCCACCCACATCTACGGTACGGCGCTGTAAGGGGTTAGAACAGAGGTTGCATAGTGATTTCGATACATCACGGAGGCCGTTAATGGCTGATATGGCGATAGTTCGCATCCACGTCGAACCGGAATTGAAAAAGAAGGCCGAAGCGGTCTTCTCTGAGATGGGACTGTCGGTGGACGAAGCAATCACGCAGTTTTACGAGCGGGTTACTGGTTACTGCAGCGACCCGTTCTCCCCACACATTCCCAACCCCGAGACCATTGCGGCGATTGAGGAGGCCAGCAGGAGAGAAGGTTTGACGGAGTACGTATCCTTTTCGGAATTTTTGCGAAAACTTGACTAGCCCATTGCGTCTTGAGATATCGAGACAGTTTCATAGAGATGTCAGGAGATTAAGGAGGCGCGGCAGAGATATAGACAAGTTGCAGGCAATTGTAGACCGACTTGTGGCGATACAAACCTTGGAGCAGCACAATCGCTTGCACCGATTGTCCGGCAACCGGGCAGGTCAATGGGAATGCCACGTCGAAAATGATTGGCTGCTCATCTGGAAACAAGACGAAGATTCTTTAACCCGGCTTCAACCCTGCTTCGCACCGGCACTCGCTCAGACCTGTTTGGGTGACGGTCTAACTGTTTTTTCTAAACCTGGCAGGCGGGGCAGTACCAGGTGCCGCGGGCGCGGATGCGGGTGGAGGTCATCTCGCCGCCGCAGTTGGGGCAGGGTGTGGCGGCGTCGCGGGGGTGACTCCAGGTGCCCATCGGCTCAGGCGGTTCGGGCCAAAGGAGTTCGCGGGCGCGGTCATAGACGGCGAACCCGGCGTTGATGCAGTCAATGATCCCCTGCCGCAGGCGCACAACCTCGTCTGCTGACAGTTTCGACGCAGGGCGGTCGGGGCGAATCCCGGAGAGGAACAGGGCCTCGTCGGCATAGATGTTGCCCATGCCCGCCGCGATTGACTGCTCCAAAAGCAGCGCCTTGACGGGTGCGCTTCGGCTGGCCAGCGAGTCAGACAGCCACTCGGTTGTGAATTCGTCGCCCTGCGGCTCTGGACCGAGGGGCGGCAATATATTTCCGGGATCGTCGGTCAGCCACAGCTTGCCGAATTTTCGCCCGTCTACGAAGCGCAGTTCCCGGCCGTCGTCCAGCGCGAAGACGTGGCGGGTCATCGCATGCGGCTCTTGTTCCTTGGGCTGCACCACGAGGTTGCCGGTCATGCCAAGGTGGGCTACGAGCGTTGCCGGGGGCTGGCCGGCCAGCAGGAACAGCAGGTACTTGGCGCGGCGCCCCACATCTTCCACCGTCCGGCCCTCAACCGAGGCCGCCAGTTCCTCCGCGGAAGGGTGCTTGACCGTGTTGGCCCAGCCGATGTCGGCGCGGGTGATGGTCCGCCCGGCGAGGCCGGAACGTAACAGGCTGCGCCGCACGCTTTCTACTTCTGGAAGTTCTGGCAAGGGTTATCCCCTCACCCTGACCCTCTCCCAGAGGGAGAGGGGATGATGCGCAGACCCGAGGACGCAAAATGCCTAAACACGGCGCACTGCCAAGGTTATTTCTTGGCCATCTATCTTTGCGGTCTCAGACTTGGAGTCCTCCGGCGGAGGGCCGATCTCCACATGGTCGCTGAGCGTTTCCTCGCGGATGTAATCCGAGAAGTTGCCGCGCATCACTTGGGCCAGTTCGTTGGGGCCGTTGTACCACGTCTCAATGTGGTCTGTAACCTCAAAGTTTGCGGAGCGGCGCAGGCCCTGGATGCGGTGCACCAGCTCGCGGGCCAGTCCCTCCTCGGCCAGTTCGGGCGTGATTTCGCCGTTCACGGCCACCAGGTAGCCACCCTCCAGGGACGCGGTGTAGTGGCCGACGGACACCACGGCCTCCAGCTCGCCGCCCGCCTGCTCCTGCGCCTGCCGGAAAAGGTCCGAATCGTCGTCAAGAAGCTCGATGTTCTTAATGTTCAGCTCGTCGAGTATCTGGGGTCGCACTTGCTCGACGTAGGACCGCTCGGAAGCGCTCCGAGTCCGCACGGCGGCGGATGCCAGCGGTTGGCGCACCTTGATGCCTGACTTGGACCGGGCGGCGCGGCCCATGCTGGAGATGCGCATGGCCAGCCGAGTGGCCTCCATCAGGTTCTCGTCCACCAGCGACTCGTCGGCAACGGGGTAGTCGGCCAGGTGAACGCTGTCAGGGGCGTTGGGGTCGACGGAGCATACGAGGTTCTGGTAGATCTCCTCGGACACGAATGGCGCCAGCGGAGCCATCAGCTTGGCCACGGTGACCAAGCAGGTGTGCAGGGTCACGTAGCCTGACTGCTTGTCGGCGTCGCCCTCCTCGCTGCGCCAGAAACGGCGACGGCTGCGCCGTACGTACCAGTTCGACAGCCGGTCGACGAACTCTTGGATGCGTCGCCCTGCGTTGGTGGGGTCGTAGTTTTCCATGCAGCGGTCGACTTCGGCGACCAGTTCGTTGAGTTCCGAGAGCACCCAGCGGTCCAGCTCGTTTTCCGGCTTCCAGTCGGTGGGCCTCTGCGAAGGATCAAACTTGTCGATGGCGGCGTAGCCTGTGAAGAAAGAGTAGATGTTCCATAGAGTGAGGAGCACCTGCCGCAGCGTCTGGTTGACCAGCCGCGACGAGAAGCGGCGGGCCTCTCCGGGCTGGGACGCGGTGAACAGGTACCAGCGCAGGGCGTCGGCCCCGTGCTCGTCCAGTACCGGCAGCGGCTCTACCACGTTGCCCACCCGCTTGCTCATCTTGCGGCCGCGCTCGTCCAGGATCAGGCCCAGGCAGATGACGTTCTTGTAGGACGGCTCGCCCTTCAAAAGCGTGGACAGCGCGTGCAGGCTGTAGAACCAGCCCCGGGTCTGGTCGACGGCCTCGCAGATGTAGTCGGCGGGGAATAGCCCCTCCCTCTCCATGTCGGGATTTTCGAAGGGGTAGTGGGACTGCGCGAAGGGCATCGCCCCGGAGTCGAACCAGCAGTCCATCACCTCCGGGATGCGCGACATCGCGCCGTTGCACTGGTCGCAGGGCAAGGTGATTTCGTCCACGTAGGGGCGGTGCAGGTCCAGGCTGTCCACGACGCTGGCGTTTGCCCCCAGTCGTTCCTTGAGCTCATCGCGCCCGCCGACGCAAACCTGGTTGTCGCAGTCGCCGCACTGCCAGATGGGGATGGGAGTTCCCCAGTACCGTTCGCGGGAGATGGCCCAGTCCACGTTGTTGCGCAGCCACTCGCCGAAGCGCCCCTCCTTGATGTGGTCGGGATACCAGTTGATCCGGCTGTTCCCTTCAACCAGGTCATTCTTCAGCGCCGACGTCCGGATGTACCACGAGCTCTTGGCGTAGTACAGCAGCGGCGTGTCGCAGCGCCAGCAGAAGGGGTAAGTGTGGTGGTAGATGGCACGGTGATGTAGCAGGCCGCGTTCCTTGAGGTCGTCCATGATTTCGGGGTCGGCGTCCTTGACGAACTTCCCTGCAAAGGGATAGTCGCCGGTGACGATGCCCTGCAAATCCACTGGCTGCACGAAGCTCAGCCCCTTCTCCCGGCCCAAACCCAGGTCTTCGTCGCCAAAGGCCGGCGCGATGTGCACGATGCCGGTGCCGTCCTCCATCGAGACAAAGTCGGCGGCGACCACCGTTGGTGCGAATTCACCGCCTTCGGTGTCTGAGGCCAGGATGCCCGCATCAAACCGGCTGATTCTTGTACCGAACTTCTCCGGCGAATACAGCGGTGTGTAGCACAAGCCAACAAGATCGCTACCCGGCAACGTACCGACCACTGAGTGCTCTTGCCGGATGTTGTCCTCCAGCAGGGCGGTGGCAAGAGCGAGGCGTTCGCTCCCTTTGTCGCCCTCCAGTTCGACCACGGAATACTCGGACTCTGGGTCCACCGCCAGGGCGGTGTTGCCCGGAAGCGTCCATGGAGTGGTGGTCCAGGCCAAGAGGTACGCCGGTGTTTCGCCACCGTTCAGTGCTTCCGGGATAGATGAGCGAGATCCGGCCGACTCGACCCTAAACTTGACGAACACCGACGGGTCGGGGGTGTCTTCCTGGTAGCCGAGGGCCAGTTCGTGGGAGCTCAGGCTGGTGACGCAGCGGGGGCAGTGCGGGGTGCCGCGCATCCCTTGGTAGAGCAGACCGCGGTCCCACAGCGTTTTCAGGATCCACCAGCCCGTCTCGATGTAGTCGTTCTCCAGCGTGACGTAGGGGTCGTCCATGTCCACCCAGAAGCCGATGCGGTCGGTCATCTCCTCCCACTCTCTGACGTAGCGGAAGACGCTTTCGCGGCACTTCTGGTTGAACTCCTCGATGCCGTACTCTTCGATGTCGCGCTTGCTGGTGAGGCCAAGTTCCTGCTCGATCCCCAGCTCCACCGGCAGTCCGTGGGTGTCCCAACCACCCTTGCGCAGCACCTGATAGCCCTTCATGGTGCGGTAACGGCAGATGACGTCCTTGAAGATGCGCGCCAGTACGTGGTGAATGCCGGGACTGCCGTTGGCCGTGGGCGGTCCGTCGTAGAGCATGAACTTGGGAGCGCCTTCCCGTTCGGTACCGGCGCGACGGAAAACATCCCGCTCCTTCCAGTGCTCCAGGATACGGGCATCCAGTTCGGGAAAGCTGACACGACTGGAAACAGGACTGAACATCGGCAATGACCATCAGCGCAAGGGTTGGGAAACAGGAGCGCCCGCCCGGAGATCCCCAGCGGGAGCCACCACTAATTATAACGCAGTCTCAGGAATGCGGAACTCGCCCAACTGGGCGAGTTCGTTAGGCCGAATTAATTTGCCCGGAGCTCTTTTCAGAAACAGAGACCGTTCCTACTCGAAGACCTCGCGAACCGACAGGGTGAAACCGGGGAGCACCGGCGCACCGTCCAGCGTGTCCTCTTCGGTAAGCGTAATTGTAGGGCCATCCTGCCGATAGACATCCACCGTTCGCGTGTCTGGGTCTGCCACCCATACTATCCTAACGCCGTGGCGGAGCCACATATGGGCCTTGTCAAACAGGGCCCTTACTGAATCACCGGGGGAAGCTATTTCTACTACCAAGTCCGGCGGCACTTCAGAATAGCCGCGTATTCTTTGGTTGAGTGGCATCCGCTCCACCGACGTGAAAGCCATGTCGGGTTCCCGGACGATGTCTGGATTTCTACCAATCAGGACTCCAGAGTCAGATGTGACGATGGTCCCGAGTTTCCTGGGCTCAACAAAGATCCCTACTTTGATCGTAAATTTGGCGGCTACTTTGCCGTGTTCCACTCCAGTTGACACGGTTTCGGCTAATACCCCCCTGATTAGTTCGCCTTTGACCCCATTGCTGTGAAGGCGGAGAAGATCCTCTGCAGTAAGCAACTTTCTTTTAATCGTCGTCATAATGTCCCTTCGCCCCTGGCTGGACTGCGACATTGCGTGCTGTGAATTGAGGAGGAGGCGCAATTTCTCCGCCCGCGTTCGACCCCCGATTGACACCGGTTGGTCCTGCTCCCGCGCGCAGCCCGGTCATCCATCGGCCCCGTTGCCGGTACCCATCTGCACCGACGCCTCGGTGGGCACTCCCACAGCTGGGTCCTGGTCGGCCAGGAACCCCACCGCCACAGCCGATAGCGTTTCGAAGTGCAGACCGGTGCGGACCCCGAACTCCGCCGATAGCCGGGCCACTGCCTCGTTCTCATCCGCCAGCACCATCGTGATGAAGTCGTAGTGGCCCAGCACCGCGTACTGTCCCAGGATCTTCGCTCCCTCCACTTCCAGTGTTGCGGCCGTGTCGGATACAAGGTCAGGGTTGCTGTGCAGCATCCGCTGTCCCTCGCCGCTCAATCTCCCAAGGAGAAAATAGATTGCCATCAGCCAATCCTCCGAAGGTGTTCCGTTTCTATCTTCAACAAATTAGGGGCGATTTGCAAATCGCCCCTGAGAATTCTTGCCAAACGCGGTTTGTTGGAATCTAGGCCTTCTGGTAGATCTTGCCTCCTGTTTGGCGGAACTCCTTGGACTTCTCATCCATACCGGCATCGAATGCTGTCTCCACCGTGAGGCCGCGGTCTCTGGCGTACTCACGGACGTCCTGGGTGATCTTCATCGCGCAGAACTTGGGGCCGCACATGGAGCAGAAGTGGGCCACCTTTGCGCCCTGGGCCGGCAGCGTCTCGTCGTGGTAGTCGCGGGCGGTGTCCGGGTCCAGGGCCAGGTTGAACTGGTCCTCCCAGCGGAACTCGAACCGGGCCTTCGACAGCTCGTCGTCCCATTGCTGGGCCATGGGATGGCCCTTGGCCACGTCGGCGGCGTGGGCGGCGATCTTGTAGGTGATGACGCCGGTCTTCACGTCCTCGCGGTGCGGCAGGCCCAAGTGCTCTTTGGGAGTAACGTAGCACAGCATTGCAGTGCCGTACATCCCGATCATGGCAGCGCCGATGCCCGAGGTGATGTGGTCGTAGGCCGGCGCGATGTCGGTTACCAACGGGCCGAGGGTGTAGAAGGGAGCCTCGTGGCACACTTCCAGCTGCTTGTCCATGTTCTCCTTGATCTTGTGCATCGGAACATGGCCCGGCCCCTCGATCATCACCTGCACGTCGTGCTCCCAGGCGATCTTGGTCAGCTCGCCCAGGGTCTGCAGCTCACTGAACTGCGCCTCGTCGTTGGCGTCGGCGATACAGCCGGGGCGGAGGCCGTCGCCCAGCGAGAAGGAGATGTCATAGGCCCGCATGATTTCGCAGATTTCTTCGAAGTGGACGTACAGGAAGTTCTCCTCGTGGTGGGCCAGGCACCAGCCGGCCATGATCGAGCCGCCGCGGGAGACGATGCCGGTGATGCGGTTGGCGGTCATCGGCACGTAGCGCAGCAGTACGCCGGCGTGGATTGTGAAGTAGTCCACGCCCTGCTCGGCCTGCTCTATCAACGTGTCGCGGTACAGCTCCCAGGTCAGTTCGGAGGGGTCATCGCCCACTTTCTCCAAGGCCTGGTAGATGGGTACGGTGCCGATGGGGACGGGCGAGTTGCGCAGAATCCACTCGCGGGTGGTGTGAATGTCGCGGCCAGTAGACAGGTCCATCACCGTGTCGGCACCCCACTTGGTAGCCCACAGCATCTTTTCCACCTCCTCTTCGATGGAAGAGGTGACCGCGGAATTGCCGATGTTGGCGTTGACCTTGACCAGGAAGTTCCGTCCGATAATCATCGGCTCGGACTCGGGATGGTTGATGTTGGACGGGATGATGGCGCGCCCGCGGGCCACCTCATCCCTTACATATTCGGGGTCGATGCCCTCGCGGATGCCGATGAATTCCATCTCGGGGGTGACAACGCCCTCTCGGGCGTAGCGCATCTGCGTGGGGGCCGTGCCAGCCTTGCCGCGCAGCGGCCTGCGGGTCAGACCCGGGAAAGGCTGGGCAACGTTCTTGCCGCGGAGCGGAACACCGTAACCCTCGTATTCCTCCACGTCTCCGCGGGCCATGATCCACTCGCGGCGCAGGGCGGGCAGGCCCTGGCCCAGGTCGAGGAAGGCGCCTGGGTCGGAGTATGGGCCGCTGGTGTCATAAATGCCCAGGGGCGCATTGTCCTCCTGGCCGAAGCGTCCCGTGGTGGGAGTAAGGGCAACTTCGCGGAAGGGCACCCTTATGGATGGCTGCGAACCTTCCTTGTAAACCTTCTGGCTGGCCGGGAAGCTGGACTTCCCCTGGAACTGGCTGGTGTATTCCGTCTGGACCATGTCGCTCCTCCCGAAGATAAAGTCGTTGTGAAGGGATCCGGGGCTGAAAACAGTAGAGCCGCCAGCGGAAATAAGCTGGCGGCCCACAAAAGATATGCGCTACTACACCGCTTCCCTACGCTGGCATTACCCAGATCAGGTTCGCAAGGGTCGGTGGCATCCGGCCACCCTCTCAGCCCGGCTCAACCGAGCTCCCCTACGTGCCCAGGAATCTTGAATTGTTAAACTCGGCAGTTACTTTACAGGGCAGGAACCGAAAGTGTTGGCGGAATTATATTAGCGGTCAACGAACAGTGTCAACCTGGAGAAACAGCATGCGCACGGGGTGTGTCTGCAATTGGCCGGTGAGAAGTTCCCCAAAATGGTCAGTCCACTGTGAATTCCGTACGGAAGGGGCAACCATATCGGGACCGCGGGCAGGGCAATCGCATTTGGATGCGCACCCAGGCATACAGGGTTTATACACCGTCAATCCTGCTTATCCATCGTCATTCCCGCGAAAGCGGGAATCCAGAGGGTCTTTGCTTTTGCTGACATTGCTGCCTCAAGATCGGATAGATTCCCGCTTTGGCGGGAATGACGGTGAATTTTACGGCAGTAGTGGGTTGCCAGATGCGAATAAAGTTAAGACGCGATTGCCCGGCCCTTGCGCCTCCACGATTGACAGCCACACAGGCCCAACCCTACAATCGCTGCAATCTGGCGGCTTATGCACCGCTCGTCTGGCACTGGTTGGAGCTCACAACACCCGCCCAATGAGGAGGCACAGATGCCCAGCTATCCGAAGGTGACCTATAAAGAAGAAGGAATGCGCGAGGGGATGCAGATCGAGGACGCCAACATCACCGTTGACGACAAGATTGAGCTCCTCGACCAGCTTTCCGACACTGGCCTGAAGAACATAGTCGTCGGCTCCTTCGTGAGTCCCAAGTGGACCCCGCAGATGGAGCGTATCGACGAGATAGTTACCCGGTTCACGCCCAAGCCCGGCGTCACCTACACCGCCCTGGCTCTGAACTCCCGCGGCGTGGAGCGCGCCCGCGCCTATTCCCCGCCCCTGACCATCGAGCGCGACTCTTACCCGCGGCTCTCCTGCCACATGTGCGACATCTTCACCCGCCGCAACGCGAACCGCTCCCAGATGCAGGAAATGGAGCGGTGGCCCCAGATCGTGGCCCAGGCCCAGGAGCTGAATGTTAAAGAAGCGGGCATCGGCTGCAACGCCAGCTGGGGCTCCAACTTCCTCGGCGAATTCCCCGTCGACAGCCTGATGACACTGCTGGAAAAGGAACATTCGATGTGGGATGAGGTGGGCATCAACGTCCGCAGCGTGTCCATGGGCGATCCGATGAGCCACTGCACCCCGGCCAAGGTGGAGGAGAGCCTGTATCGGGTCAAGGAGCGCTGGCCGGAGATTGACCACATCCGCCTGCACCTGCACAACGGCCGCAACATGGCCATCGCCTCTGCCTACGCCGCCATGCGAACCCTCGGGCCAGACGACACCCTGGAGCTGGACGGCACCATCGGCGGATTCGGCGGCTGCCCCTACTGCGGTAATGGCCGCGCCACCGGCATGGCTCCTACCGAGGACCTGCTCCACATGATGGATGACATGGGTATCGACACCGGCGTGGATATTGACAAGCTCATCGACTGCGTCTGGACCGCCGAGCGCATAATCGGGCGGGATCTGTACGGCCACGTCTCCAAGGCCGGCCCCCGGCCCAGGACCGTGGACCAGCTCTACGACATGAACGCCCCGTTCATCGAGACAATGGAAGAGGCAAAGCACTTCAAGAAGGGGCCAGAGGTCTACGAGGGCGGCATTTACCCTTACCGCGAGCCTATCACCAGCCCTTATCGGGAACGGATTGAGCAGGGTCTCCCGGCGTTCGACTCCGCGGAGGGAGATTTCCCCTGGAAACAAGACTGGTTCCCCTCCAAAGAGGACTAGGCACTCTTCCCCGTGCTGGTAGCAACGCCGCCGCGAAAGCGGCGGCGTTGCCATATGCCCGATTCTGATTACAATAGACGCGTCTCGCTAGCGGACATTCATCAGGCCAGTGGGCGTCCTTCCGATGCATCTGATTTACAGCAGCCGCGCCACTCCGCTGTCAGCTTTTTTCGAGGGCTTGGTGCGGATCTTTGACTGGTGGGCTATTTTTCTTTCCCTTCGTCGCAAATCGAGAGAAATATTTGTGGTGGATGATGACCCAGACAGGAACGAGCGGATCGTAGACCAGTACGTGCGAGATTCCATTGCGGACTTCGAGATCGAGGAGGCCGACAGACTCCGGCAAGTGCCGTTCATCCCGCGACGCGTATCCGTCGTTGCCGACAGAGTGCTTGGACCCCTGCCAACGGAGGAGGTAATAATCCACTATGAAAGCATTGTTCCCGGAGCCGTGAACAGGATAATGGGAAGAGCGGCTGCCCGATTGAAAAGCGACTCGGAGGCCGAACTGAATCACTTCAAGAACCTGTGCCGACAGGGCTTCAGGGGAATGGCCACCGGGTTCATTTTCACCCTGATGCTCACCGCCAGCGCATTGTTCTTGGTCTATTCCAACTTCCTGTGGGCCGGGATTTTGCTGGTGGCAACGAATTTTGCACTTGGGGCATCATCCACCCTTTATGTATCAAAGGCAGGACTTCGCGGGAGGTGGTTCACGGGTGAATTCTTCCCCAAGATTGTTTTCCCAGGGAGCAAGTACCGCCTTGACAAAACTGACAGACAGAGGAGGCCCGTAATATGACCTCGGCAAATCCTGTTGACCCGAACAGCATCAGACTCACTGGAGAAAATTCCTTCATTCGCTTGGTTGAGGGAGAGGAACAAACAACCCGGACCAGTCATTGGAGGGTTCTCTATTCTCCGGGTGGGGCCGGACACGTGCTGTTCATGAAGAGTGACTTGGTAGACGGTGTCCGGATTTATGCCGACAACATAGCACTCGCCCGCTGGTTGCAGGAGGAGATCGAGAGTCTCCTCTTCCCTGAATTCGCCGACCAGTCCATCCCGGTCGTGGAAGCCGAGTTCGACAAAAAAGGCGACACCTATACCTTCTGGACTGAGACCATCGAGAACGACGATGTCCAGATCGCGTTGACATGGTTCGACTTCGTGGAGCCGTTCATGCTCACCGTTCCGGCCGGAAGCGCCCCCGGTCGGCCGCACGGTGTCTACAGCTGCTTTATCCCGGCCCGCGCCGGCCGTATCACGGTTAACGGGGAGCAGGCCGAGGGTGCTGTGGCGCTGGAGATGCGAGGCGACAAGCAGAGCAGCACCGCCTGTCTCGCCTGGTCGGAGACTTGGGTTCGTCCGTAGGGGCTGGTTATAATGTAGGCAAGGGAACACCGGTACAGAGTGAAGTAACTATGGATGCCCCTACGATTGCCGCTTTTGCCTCGGTGGCGGTTGCCTTGATTTCGGTCCTGGGCCTGGTTGGTCCGGTGTATCTGCGTCTGGGGCGACTGGAAGCCGAGATGAAGTCTGGGCGGGAACGCTCCGACGATCAATATAGGGAAACGCGGGAACGCACCGACGATCAGTATAGGGAATTACGGGAACGCACCGACGATCAGTATAGGGAATTGCGGGAACGCATCGACGATCAATATAGGGAATTGCGGGAACGCTCCGGCGCCCAACACGCCGAGACTCTGGCGGAAATCCGGCGATTGACCGACGCCTTTGTTTCGCATTCCCACGCGCCGGACGGAGGGATTATCTTTCGCATACCCCCGCCCAGCGGTCCGGCACAACCGGAATAGGGCGAAATCGTTCGGGATTAGAGTGCCGCCAGGGTTGTGCGCGCCATACCGAGAAACCGTTGCTGCGTTTTCCTTGCCTTGCGGAAAAACAGGATTCCCGTAGTGCCCTGTCCGTTCGCAGAGATGATGAAGCGGTAGTTGCGTCCCGCCAGTTCGTACACGTGGGATGCAGGGGCGGGCAATCGCATTTGGATGCGCACCCAGCCAAATAGAGTTGATACACCGTCATCCCCGCGGAAGCGGGAATCCAGGGTTGCCTGGGTGCGCCCACATTCCAGACGGTAAGGGACTTCGGATTCCGGCTTCCGCGGGAGTATCCGTGTTGGATGTCAAGGGTTTGGCTGGATTTCGGGTTCAGAGGGCCGGTGTGTGATTTGGTGTCCAAGGAGTGCCGCGTTGGGCGATGGCGTGGAGTTGGGTCAGGAGCTTGCGCATGACCGCTACGAGGGCCACTTTGCCAGGCTTGCCGCGCTGGCGCAGACCCCGGTAGAACTGGCGCAGTTGGCCCTCGGTACGCACGATGGAGAGGGCCGACATATACAAGGCACGGCGGACTGTGGGCCGTCCACCTCTGATGGCGCGATGCCCGCGTTGCTGTCCGCTGTCCCGGGCCCAGGGAGCCAGCCCGGCGAGTGCGCACAATCCCTTGCTGTCGCCATAGCCCAACTCGGGCAAGTCAGCCACCAGAGTGGCAGCGGTGAGGGGACCGACGCCGGGGACGCTGCGGTACAGAATGGCCTGCTGGCACAGGTGTTCACTGGACTCCAAGGTGTCCTGGTAGTCCCGGTCGAGGCGTGCGATTTCCTCATCCAGCCAGTCGATGTGGCGCTGGGTGGAGGCCCGGGTTGCTGGGTTCCAGGCCCGGTCGAGACGGTTGCGTTCTTGGACCCTCTGGTTGACCAGCTGGCGGCGGAGCAAGGACTGCAGTTCCTCCCGCTGGGGATCCGGAGGCGGAGATTCCTGGAGAGCAAAGGCCTGCCCGTACTGGGAGAGGACCTGGGCGTCCAGACGGTCGGTCTTGGCCTGGCGTCCACTGGCCTGGGCGAAGGCGCGGACCTTGTTGGGATGGGCCAGATGCACCGGCAGGCCAGCCTGGGCCAGTCGATGGACCAAGGGTCCTCGTAGCCGCCGGTGGGTTCACAGACGACGAGGGCCACGGGCTGGGCCGTCAGTCAGGCCAGCAGGGCGGCGATGCCTGGGTCATCGTTGGGGAAGGGGTGGACCTCCCTTCCGCCGGAGGATGCGTCCAGGCGGGTTTTGCCCACGTCAATGCCCACGACGGCCGCTGTGGTGGTGCTTGTCATTGTTGCTGCCTCCTGTTGCAAGTATCATTCGCTGAGGTCCTCCCCACTTGCTATGCGGGCCTTGCGCCCCGGTATCCGTTCGGAGGGCCTTGGCGTGGCGTGAGAGGTGTCCACTCCCGCTCGGCGCAGTCAGGGCAAACAACCCCGGCTCGCCCAATGACGGGCGGCGCGCCCCTCACGCCTGCAACACAGATTGGCCGGTCTGTGCCGCATACGCAACATACAAATGACGAGTCTAGTTGGTCGTAATCCGGCGTCCCTGAGATGCAGGGGCGCAGTGGACCTCCAAATTGGAAAGAGTGCCTATCACTCGCGCGCCGTATCTATTCTCCTTGCTACCACCCGGGCGCGCCTGCCGGCAGACCCATGGCAACGCGGCCGCCCTGCTCGAAGTTGGCGAGGAGGCCGCCTGCGTGCATCATTGCGGCGTGGACATCGCGGAAGTAGCGCTCCAGCAGGTTGCTGCTGCGGACAGCGTTGGTCCCGGAGGCGTGGTACAGCATGTCGATGGCGCGCACCGATTCGTGAACGGCGTGGGTTACGGCCAGCCTGGTCTGCAGTACCTCGTCGCCTAGGTCCTGTTTCCCTGACTGCACGGCCTCCCACATGGTGCCTGCGGCACCCAGCACGTAGGCCCTCGCGCCGCTGATGATGGCCTCAGCCTGCCCCACAACCTGTTGGACCGGTGGGCGATCCCTGAGCAGGTTCGTGTTCATGGTCGTGGCCTTGGCGCCTGCCAGCTCCAGGAATGCGTCCATGGCCCCTCGCGCCATGCCCAGCGTGTTGCCGGCTAGGGGCGTGAATGTGACGGCCATGGCCGACCTGAAAGTACACACCGGAGCGTTGTCGTAGGGCTGGTCCGTGAGGGCAAAAGTGCGGTTCTGCGGCACAAACAGTTCGGATATCGCCACGTCGTTGCTGCCTGTGCCCTGCAGCCCGACGACTGACCAGTTGTCGATGACCTTGGCCGATTCGATGGGTACGGACATCATGCACAATTGCGGCAGGCCATCCTCGCCGTGGCGGGGGCCGTTTTCGTCGGTCACCACGCAGTTCAGGAAGAGCCAGTTGGCGTGGAGGCAGCCGCTGGCGAAGTCCCACTGCCCGGTAGCCACGTAGCCCCCATCGACCATCCGGGCCGTCCCCAAGGGGCGGAAGGAGCCCGCCCCCCGCAGAGTGGGCGGGGTGCCGAACATCTCGCGGGCCACCGACGTTTCCAGCCAGCCGGAAAAGAGGCCGATGGAACCGGCAATGAAACAGCACCAGCCGGCCGACCCGTCGGCAATGGAGACCTCCTCGACCACTCGGAACGCAGAGAGCGGATCCAATTCGTGGCCACCGAGGGAACTGGGCATATAGGTGCGGAACAGCCCGTCATCGTCCATCGCCGAAACCAGGTCCGGCGGAAGGCGCCGAGACTTGTCGATCTCGGCCCGGGCCGCAACTATTTGTGGCCGCAGCGCCTTTGCCGCGGCCACCATATCCTGCCTGGATGCGGTCGTCATTTGTACGCCCTCACCCTTGTCCCCGCCCGGAAGCAGGGAGAACTTTATGGGCCGCCCCCTCCCGGGGGGAGGGGGCTATCCGATGCCTGGACCTGCGTTCGGGGCCTAAACGGATGCGCAGGCGATGGCCTTGACGCTGGCGGCCATCTCCGGGAGGTCGTGGCCCTGCCAGCTTGCGCCGCCGTCGTGGGTGCCATAGACCTCGCCCTTGCGGGTGCAGAAGTACACCGTCTGCGGGTCGCGGTCATTGACGGCGATGCCGAAGGTGGTGCTGGCGGGCCGGACGCCCTGGTCGAACCGGCTCCAGTTCTCGCCGGCATCGGTGGAGCGCAGCACGCCGCCCTCCTCGCTGCCGAAGTTCAGGCCGACGCACGCGTACAGGGTGCTGGGGTCGTTGGGCGCGACCTCTACGCCGCGGGAGTAGCGGATGTTGGAAAAGTTCTCGAACTGGAGGTCGTCCCAGGTCTGCCCCCGGTCGCGGGTGCGCCAGACGCCGGTGCGGTTGGATATGAACACCTGCTCGTTGGTGCCCACGGTTACGCCGTGCAGGTCCATCAGGTCAACGTCGCCGTCGAAGACGCTGTTGACGACGGTCCAAGTCTTGCCGCCGTCGGAGCTGTGGGCTGCCCCGCCGACTTCCAGAGCCGCGTACATCTGGTTGGTGTCGCCGCTCTCGATGCCGATGCCCAGGATGCGGGTGGCGAAGGCCATCTGCACCGCGTCGGGGTTGGCAACGGTAGAGAGGTACTGCCAGTTCTCGCCGCCGTCAGTGCTCTTGAATACCTCCGAGCCTTCTGTGCCCAGGAACATGGTGTTGGGGTCGTGGGGGTGGAACTTGATGGACCAGACGATCCGGCCCTCGGTCATGTTCATGCGCTCGAAGCTGTCGCCGCCGTCATTGGAGCGGTAGATACCGCGCTGCGTGCCGACGAAGATGGTACTGGGGTCGTTGGGATGCACCACGATTTCGCGAACCTGTGGAGAGGGAGGCATTCCCTTGGCCAGCTTTTCCCAGCGGGAGTCTCCTGCTTCCTTCCGGTACAGCCCGTCGGCCTCTGCGCCGATGTAGATCATTGTCTTGCCTGCCATAACGCTCTCCTCCATATATTTCATTCTGCCCAGTGATAGGACAATTTCAGCAGACACGCCCCACCTTGTCAATTCCAAGAGTGCGGTCGCAGATGGCGGAGTACCCTGAAATCCCTGCTCCCTCGAGGAAAACGGTTGCGATGAGGGCGAAATCGCCAAGTGCGATAACCCTCAGAGTGCCGGTTCCCTACCCGTCTCTCGCCAACGTGAGCGCATAGGTCCTGGACGCTCCGGCCTCTTTCAACGACTGAGCGCACTCCGACAGGGTGCTCGCCGTTGTTGCCACGTCGTCGATTAGGAGAACCGCCTGGCCTGTGGCGTCGGACTTGCAGGCGAAATTGCCAGCCACGTTGCTGCGGCGCTCCTCCCTCGTCTGCGACTCCACCTGTGGCCCGGCGTTGATTAACCTCTCCAGCAGGTCCTCCTGCACCGGGATATCAAGCCGCCTTCCAATTTCACGGGCCAGCAGTGCTGACTGGTTGTAGCCCCGGCTGCGCAATCGGCTGGAATGCAGCGGCACCGGCACGAGTACATTGCACTGGACTGGATTTTGCTGCAGGTACTCGGTCATCAGGCCACCCAGGGTCTCTGCGGCGGCCCGCATGCCCCGGTACTTCAGCGCGTGCACGGCCTCACGGATCGCGCCCTCGAACTGATACGGGGCACGCAACGATTCGAAACCTCTCGGATACTGGCTGCACCAAGTGCACAGCCCATCGGCGCCCGGGGCAGCGCAGATGCGGCAGTAGGGAGGCCTCAAGAGGGGCAGGCCTCCGGCACAGTCATTGCAGATTATTCCGCCCTCTCGGCCGCATCCGGTGCAGTTAATGGGAAATATGAGGTCGATGGCAGACCGCGCCAGCTTTGACAACAATAGGTGCCCCCTTAACCCTAATCCTTTGCCCGAGGGGAAGGGAAATGAGCCTTCCATCGCGCCAGAATCTCGGTATCTCGAGTAAAGGCCAGTTCAGGGAGGTCGTCGAGAGAAAGGAAGGCGGTCTCCAGCGCCTCAGGTCCCGGCGCCAGGGTGCCCCCGGTCTCGTAGGCAGTGAACGCAGCGACGATGACCGGGTCGCCCGGCAGGGAGAATAGGCCGATCAGCCGGTCGACGGAAACCTCCAGCCCCGTCTCCTCCCAGGTCTCGCGGGCGGCCGCAGACTCCACAACCTCTCCGCGGTCGACGAACCCGCCGGGCAGGCTCCACAGGCCGTAGCCCGGGTCCGTCCCCCGGCGGATCATCAGCACCCTGCCGCCGCGGGCAACGACACAGACGGCAGCGACCTTCGGATCGTAGAACACCACTCGCCCGCACTGGGGGCAGGCGGGCAGCTGCTGGCCGAAGACATCGCGTTGCTCCAGGGGGGTGGCGCATGAAGCGCAGAACTTGTCGCCTGTCGTGGTCAAGCCGTTCCTGCGGCCCGTACGGGCCGCAACTATAATTCCTTGTGTGAGCGATCGTGAAAATTCAGTCCACTGGTCACCGGCATGAAACTCCCCGAGTGGACCCGCCGTCCCCAAGTCCATGCCGCTGGCTGCCTGCTCTCGTTGCTTGCGGCATTGGCAGTCGTGGCCATCATGACTGGCACGCAGGAGTATACCAAGATCCGTGGCATGCTGCTGCTGACGGCGCTGCTGGTTGCCGGTTTCTTTCTGACAATGGTTGCCGCCACAGCTATGCCCCGCTCCGGACCGGGCCCGTGGTTCCGCCCACTGGCAATGGGTGCGGGAGCCGTCGCGCTGGCCTTGATGGTGCTGGGCCTGTGGGGAATACCGGACCCCGACGCCTTCTGGAAGGCCACGGCCATACTCACTATTCTCGCCCTGGGCCTTGTTGCTACAGGGCAGGCGCTATCCCGTGCCGCGGGCGGAACGGCGGTACGAATCCTGGCAGCGTCGTCCGCGTCCCTGTCGGCACTCCTGACGGGGATGGCCGTTATGGGCATCGCGCTGGAAATTACGTTGGCGCCGTACTGGTGGGCTTTCGGACTGCTCGTCCTGGTATGGATTGCCATCGGCGGCGCATTTGTGATACTTCGACTCTGGCGGCGGAGATCGAGTCCATAGAGCGTCGCTATTGCGAAGCCAGCAGCGCCTCCACCGCCGCCCTGGTTGGCATGGAGTCCTGCGCCCCGGTTGTGGTTACGGCCAGGGCCCCTGCCGCACAGGCTACCCGCACTGCGCGTCCCAGTTCCATCCCCTCGGCGAGGCAGACGGCCAGTGCCCCGTTGAACGCGTCCCCGGCGGCCACAGTGTCCACTGCTTCAACGGGGAACGCGGGCTGGAAACCGGACATGGCGGGACCGGCGTAGATGGCCCCCTGCGCCCCCACCTTGACGACCGCCGCGCCGGCCCCACGCCCGAGGAGGGCCGCTGCCGCCCGCTCCCCTGCCTCAAGCCCGTCCACCGGAAAGCCCACCAGTGCTTCCGCCTCGGTCTCGTTGGGCGTTACTACATTGGCCAGCGACAGCAGTTCGTCGGGGAATGGCCGCACCGGCCCCGGATCCAGGATTACTGTCTTGTCAGCGGCCCTCGCTGCTCTTGCCGCGGCCAACGACACCTCCACCGGAACTTCCAGCTGCAGCATCAGCACTTTGGCGTGGGTGAGGGCGTCGGCCACGGCATCAGCCTGCACTGGGCCGCAGGTGGAGTTGGCTCCCAGCACCTGCACGATGCGGTTCTGCGCCGACCCGTCAATGCTGATGACAGCGATGCCCGAGGTCTCGCCCTCTGCGACGGCGACGTGCGATACGTCGACACCCGCGCCCCTCAACCCGTCCAGCAGCTGCGGGCCGAAAATATCGTCACCGACCTGGCCAACCATGGCCGTCCGGCCACACATGCGTGCCGCGGCTACTGCCTGATTGGCTCCCTTGCCACCGGCGTAGGTCAGGAACCGGTGTCCGACGACCGTTTCTCCTGGGCTCGGGAACCGCTCGGAGTAGGTGACGAGGTCCATGTTGATGCCGCCCAACACCACGATTCCCGGCGCGTCGCTGGCGCTCATCGACTGCATTCTCCAGCCATACGATGACTCAACCTAGCATCACCGGCCCCGGTGGTCAATCTCCGGATTCGGCGGGCCACCGTGCTATAATCGGCAGGTTGTGAAACGTTTTACAAACTGCCCCTCAACGGAGAACTGACGCATGGCTGGCGCGCTGGATGACATCAAGGTAGTCGACCTGACCCGGACCCTGGCCGGCCCCTTCTGCACCATGCTGCTGGGGGACATGGGCGCCGACGTGGTGAAGATCGAGGAGCCATCGGCGGGAGATGAGACGCGCCAGTGGACGCCGTTCTGGAACAGCGAGAGCACCCAGTTCGTTACCTTCAACCGCAACAAGCGCAGCATTACGGTCAACCTCAAGGAGACCGAGGGTGTAGACCTGGTGCGGCGCATGGCTGCCGATGCGGACGTGATGATCGAAAGCTTTCGCGCCGGCACACTTGAGCGGATGGGGCTGGGCTACGACGACGTGAAAGCCATCAACCCCCGGATCGTCTACTGCTCCATTTCTGGCTACGGGCGCACTGGCCCCATGGCAGACATGCCGGGATACGACCTGATCATCCAGGCCTACAGCGGCCTGATGCACCTGACCGGCGAACCCGACGGGCTGCCGCTACGGGTGGGGTTCTCTCTCGTCGACCTGTTCGCCGGGATGATGGCCTACGGCACCGTCGTCACCGCCCTGCGCCAACGTGACCAGACGGGCAAGGGGCAGTGGGTGGAGGCCTCGCTGCTGGACGGACAGGTCGCTGCCCTGAGTTACCACGCCACTCGCTATCTGGGCACCGGGGAGGATCCGGAGCGCATGGGCTCCGGCCACCCCAGCCTGGTTCCCTACCAGAGCTTCGCCTCCTCCGACGGTTACTTCATCCTTGGCTGTGCCAACCAGGGACTATGGGAGCGGACGTGCCGGGTCATCGGCCGGGAGGAACTGCTGGAGGACCCGCGATTCGGCACCAACACCGACCGGGTGGCTCACCGTAAGGAATGCGTAGACATCCTGATGGAGGTGTTCAAGCACAAGAGCACGGACCACTGGGTCAAGGTGATCAACGATGCAGGCGTCCCCTGTGGCCCCATAAACAAGGTGTCCGAGGTGGTCACCAACCCGCAGGTGCTGGCCCGCAACATGATCGCCGAGATGGAGCACCCAAACGTCCCGGAACTGAAGACTCCCGGCTCGCCGCTGAAGCTTACCGACTCTCCTTCCTCGATCCGGCGCCCGCCGCCCCTGCTTGGACAGCACAACGACGAGGTGCTGGAGGAGCAGGGCTTTACTCCCGAACAAATTGCCGGCCTGCGCGACAAGGGGGTCATCGGCAATTAGTCGGGCGGGCTGCCGTGCTCGATATATGGTTGCTACCGGTGGGGTTTCAAAAGGGATTAATGACGAGTATGCCGTGATAGGACTGGCCGGGGTTCAGGTCTTCAGACAGAATGGTTGCGCATCCCGCCCTCTCCGCAGCTGCAACAATCAAGGAGTCCCAGTAACTTATCCCATACCGCCTGTGCGTGGCGATCGCCCGTCGGACAATCGCTGTATCAATTTCCATCACGGGTAATGTGCAAATCAGGTCAATCACTGTCTCCGCTTCCTCCACGGACAGCGGATTTGGGATGCGGCCAGTTACAACGGTGAAAAACTCGCCCAGCACCTGGACGGACAAAACGGCGTTTCCATTTTCCACAAGGCTCGCGACTAGTTCTCTTGCCAGAGGCTGCTTCTGCGGCTCGGAACTGTCGCACGAATAGACCAGGAGATTTGAGTCTATGAAAAACTTGTCATTCGTATTTTGTATCAAATCGGTTGTAGAGTTCATCCCTTGTCCAATGTCGAGGCCCCATAGGCCTGCTTATCCGGTCGATGGTTTCCCTTAGCTTGACAGCGGCTTCTTTGCGCGCAACAGTATCAGCGTTGGCCACCGAGATCAGGTAGTCCCGGACCATTGCCGTTAGCGTGGTATTTTTGTCGATGGCGATCTTACGCACCTTTTTCACAACAACATCATCAATGCTTAGCGTGATGTTCATAGACTATACCAGCCTTAATAAGGTTAAACCATAATAAGGAGAAACATACCATTGCGTCAAACTAATCCGCTGAATCCCGCTCGCAAACTCCGCCTCATCCACACATCCGACATTCATCTTGGTGATCCCACGGGACATCCCAGGGCGGAGGAGGTGCTGGCGTCAGTGGTGGACGCGGTGGAGCGGCTGGACGGCGACGCGCTGCTTCTGGCAGGCGATGTGTTCGACAACGAGCGCGTTTCCGACGAGGTCCTTGAGCGGTTCGTGGCGGAGATAGCCCGGCTGGAAACACCCGTCATCGTGTTGCCGGGCAACCACGATCCGGCCCACCAGACCTCGGTGTACAGCCGCCCGCCCTTCGATGAAGCTCCGCCCAACCTCCGGGTAATCCGCGAGCCGGGGGGCGAAACGCTGGCCTTTCCCGAGCTTGGGCTGGAGTTTTGGGGCCGGGCGATGCTTTC
Source organism: Dehalococcoidia bacterium (assembly GCA_965249355.1). Classification (GTDB taxonomy): domain Bacteria; phylum Chloroflexota; class Dehalococcoidia; order Lucifugimonadales; family UBA3495; genus VXOI01. The sequence continues at coordinate 3,526,980 of CBDFLW010000004.1, read as the reverse complement.
TCACACGCCGAATTTCCGCCCCCTGGACGGTATGCCCGAGCCGACGGATGGGCACTGGCTTGTGGGCATGGCTCATGGGCACTTTCACTTTGAAGACGACCGGGACCAGCGTTCCTCTCCCATCTACCCTGACGACGTGGCCTCCTCCGGCTGCCACTACCTGGCCCTGGGGCATTGGGACCGCCACGCCGATGTCTCCCGCGCTGATACCACGGCCGTCTACTCGGGTTGCCCGTACGGGCCCATCGGCGCACCGGAGCTGGGCGCAGTGTGCGTGGTGGAGCTCGACCCCGACGAGGGCGTTAGCTATCGCCTCGAGTTGCTGAAAGACTACTGAGGCAAGTTTCAGCGAGAGTAGGGAGGAGGAAGCCATGAAACGTCTCACCCGCGACCACAAGATCTACGTGCTTGATCCTGCCAACCCGCCGGCCATCACCATAGACTCCGGCGAGGAGTTGATCGTCGAAACCTGGGACGCCTTCGAGGGTATCCGCGATCCCAGGGCATTGGACGAAAAGCAGCTCAAGGGCCCTGCCATCGGCCCCATCTACATCAATGGCGCTGAGCCGGGCGACGCCCTGCGCGTTGACTTCATCAGCGTTACGCCCCGGTCCGATGAGGGTGCGGCCCACATGGTCTCTCCGGGACGCGGCTTCCTGGAGCAGGAGTTCGACCGGGCCTATCCCACGATCATGACCATCGAGGACGGACACGTTGTCCTGCCCAGCGGCGTCAGGCTGCCCCTGAACCCGTCCATGGGGCTGGTGGCCACCACGCCCACCTATCCGCAGCAGACTGCCAGCGACAGCGGTCCCTACGGAGGCGACATCGACATCAAGGAACTGGTCGAAGGCAGCACGCTTTTCCTGCCCGTGTTCGTCGAGGGCGGCCTGCTGGCCATGGGCGATTGCCACGCCGTGGTGGGTGACGGAGCGGTGGGCGGCACCGGGGCCGAGTGCGCCGCCGACAGCCACATCCGTGTCACCGTCGAAAAGGGCATGGGAATCGAGAACCCGCAGGCCATGACCCCTGATTACTTCGTGGTCCTGTACTACGGCGAGGAACTGGGCCCGGCAATGAAAGGGGCCGTGCGCAGTATGGTCGATTTCCTGGTGCGCGAGAAGGGCATGGAACCCTACGACGCCTACACCCTGCTCAGCCTGGCCGGCGACGTTCGGATCTCCCGGACCTTCCGCCCCATCAGCCCAGTCAAGATGATGCTTGACCGCCGGGCACTGGAACAGCTGGGATAGCCAGAGCAGCGCTGGAGAATTGTTTCCTGACCAAGTCTGGCGGGCCGTTCTCCGTAATTCCCGCTAGGCCGTCATTCCTGCGAAAGCAGGAATCCAGAGCCCCCGTACCCCGTCGCATAACAGTCATGCCTGCCCCCGTCCGTCATCCCGCCGCTCCGCAAGGAGTGCCGTTCTGCTTGCTGGCGATGATGTAGACGCAGGGCGTTTTCACGGGGGTTCTGGATTCCTGCTTTCGCAGGAATGACGGTTTTGAATTTCTTAGTGGCTGTGTGACAAAAGGCTAATGTCGACAATGAGCAGATAAGGGTGGCATCATCTGTTCCTGCGAAAAACAAGGGAACGCCCCCACCCTAACCCTCCCCCGGAGGGAGAGGGGATAAGTCACACAACCTCCTAGCCACGGCACTCAACAGATGTCAATTTCAAAGAGAGAGACTATCCCCTTACCGCCGCCGTGTGATTTTCAGCGAGTAGGGCTTGGGGGATATTGCCAGGCCGAATCTTTCGTCTTCGGACAGAGGCTTGCCGTCGGGCGTTTCCAGGTGGAGGCGGTGCAGCATCCGCGTGATGTGGAGCCAGACAGTCGTCTCGGCGAAGCGGCGGCCGGGGCAGCTGCGATGGCCGGTGCCGAAGGGCAGGTAAGCCTGGCTGGTCATTGCGGGCGCCATCGACCCGTCCGCCAATGGCAGAAAACGCTCCGGGATAAACTCGTCGGGCGAGTCCCAGTAGCGCGGGTCGTGGTGTATGGAGTAGATGTTGCCCAGCACCTGTGTCCCTGCAGGGATTAGATAACCGCCAATTTCGGTATCCTCCGAGGCCTTGTGCGGCAGACCCAGCGGCCCGATGGTTCGATAGCGCATGGACTCGGCCAGGCAGGCGAATACGTAGGGCAGCCGCGTCCTGTCTTCCACGGTCGGAACGGCGTCCCTTCCGATCACCCTGTCCAGTTCCTCGTGTACCCTGGCCTGAATCTCCGGCCGGTTGGCCAGTAGCAGCAGGAACCAGTTGACCGTCTGCGCGGAGGTATCGGTGCCCGCGATGATCAAATCGGCGCACAGGTCCTTGGTCATGGCGCTGCTGATCTCGCCGGTGTCCTCCTTGGCCAGCATCACCTCTACCAGGCAGGTGGGCGCCGACAGGTCCACCCCGGGGCGCCCTCGTGCCGCGCCCACGAGGGCGTTTATCACTTCGGAGCTGACTTGTGCCTGTCGGCTGGCCTCCTTGACGCTGTTGTTGGGCAGGAACCGGAGCCAAGGAATGTAGTCCACGAGGTTGGTGGCCGTCGCGCTGGCAAAAAGCCAGCTGATGTAGGCCAGCAACCTGTCTCTCTGCTCCAGGAACTCCGCCGACTCGTCCTCGTCCCTCCCAAACAGCGCCCGGAACATCAGGTCTGAATTGCTCTGCATGGTCAGTTGCATCGGGAAAACCAATTCGCGGCGATCCCCCGCTCCTGCCATCCGCTCCACAAGACCGTCGACGACCCTTTCGATGTACCGCTCCCGGACGGTGTCGATGTTGCGGGCACTGAGCAACTCCCGGTTGGCGAACCGCTGCATCTGCCTCCAGTGCTCGCCGTAGGGGGCCAGCACCAGGTCCTTCTGCCCGCTGAGTATGTCCATGATCTCGCTGACCCAGCGGTCGGCCAGCTGGGTCTTGCCGAAGGCATCGCGCAGCAGGCCCGGCTCGCTGATTATCACGGTTGGCACGCTGCCAAAGCGAAGGAGACAGATGTCGCCATAGCGCCTGACCAGGCGGTGTATCGACAGGTGTGTGTCGGTGCGTATCTCCAGCAGCGACCCGAACACCGGCAGGCCGCGCGGTCCCGGAGGCAGCTTCGCGGGCAGAGCTGATGTCGTGGTTGTCATTTGGCCACCTCCCCGGAGCTGGGGTCGTTCAAAACGCAACCCCCTCCTTGCCACTTTAGCAAAGGAGGGGGTCAATAAACAGAGACGGCCCTGTAACCGGGGGTGCCGAATACCTTAACCCGACACGAAAAACCTGGCTTGAATATGTAGCGGGAATGTGCTTCCTATTCGCCCTTGATAATGTCCGACATCCTCTCGGCAATCATGATGGTGGTGCAGTTGGTGTTGGCGCGAATGCAGTCCGGCATCACAGAGGCGTCGATTACGCGCAGGTTCTCGAGGCCCTTGACGCGGCATTGCTGGTCCACCACCGCCATCGGGTCATCATCCCGGCCCATCTTGCAGGTGCCGGAGATGTGCTGTGAGGTGCTCACGTTGCGCATTAGCCAGTTGTTGAGCGCTTCGTCCGACTCCATGTCGGCGGGCGTCGGTTCCAGCAGCCCCTTGACGATGTCGGCATAGTCGGGGTGATCCAGGAATCCCACGCACAGCCTCACCGCCTCCCGCATCCGGGCCAGGTCGCGGGGATCGTCGGCGAAGTAGTTGTAGTTCAGCTCGGGCTGCACGTTCGGGTCGGTGGACGTAATGGTCAGGTGGCCCTTGCCGTACGCCATCTCGAGGATGCAGGTGAACCGGATGCCCTCGGCCTCCAACGGGTCGCCGGAAATGGGCGACGAGAAGGACGAGGCCATGATCTGTATGTCGTTGCGCAGGTTGGAGCCGGTGGCGGTGTAGCGCAGCGCCACCTGGGTGCGAGGGTCCTGGGGGTTGAGCGGGAAGTCCTCCTTTACCTCGATGGGCACGCGGATGTTGGGATGGTCGCGCAGGTTCTGGCCGATCCCGGGTGTGTCCTGCACCACAGGGATGCCAAACTTTTCCAGCGTCGTCGCAGGCCCGACCCCCGACAGCATCAGGATCTGCGGGGAGGCTATGGCGCCGGAGCAGAGGATGATTTCCCCGCCCTCTACAGTGAACCTCTCGTCGCCGCTCTCCACCTCGGCTCCGATGGCCCGCGGCTTTCCGTTGGAACCGGGGGCGAAGAGCACGCGGTGGACGATTACGTTGGCCTTGACCGTCAGGTTCAGGCGGTGGCGGGCGGCGCTCAGGAAAGTCAGGGAGGTGCTCATCCGAACGCCGTTGGGGTTGTTCATCGGGATGGGACCGACTCCGCCCGACTCTGGGTGGTTCATGTCCGGGTCGTCCGGGAAACCGACGGTGCGGGCGGCGTTGTAGAAGGCCTGCTGGGCCGGCAGCCAGGTCTCCTTGGCGAACCGGCGTACCGGGATGAACCCGTCGTCGTTGTGGAAGTCGTCGGCCCCGAAGTCCATGTCGCTTTCCAGCTTGCGCAGGTAGGGCAAGACGCTGGTGAAGCCCCACTGGTCGTTGCCCAGGGCGGCCCAGGCATCGTAGTCCTCCGGCACACCGCGCAGCAGCACCTGGCCGTTGATGGCGCTGGAGCCTCCCACAACCCGCCCTCGGGGCACCGGCATGGGCTCGGTCTGAAGCGGAGTGGTGTTGCCCTGGAAGGACCAGTTATGCGGCGCGTCGATGGCCGAGGCCGTCTGATCGTAGCCGAACTTGAGGTCGTCCGGGTATTGCTCGAATTCGGGGTAGTCCGGCCCGGCCTCCAGCAACAGAACGCTCTTCGTCGGGTCCTCCGACAACCGGCTGGCCAGAGTACACCCGGCGGACCCGGCGCCCAGGATGATGTAGTCGTACTTCATAGCTCTCTCCTTTGCCCTCGACCCGGCCCGCAACTGGGGGAGTGGGCCAGGACTGTTACCGACATTTTAGCGCGGCCACCTGGCGGACGCTACGGCGGCACGAGAGGGAACCGGGACCGGCGCGCCTCAGCAAAAGGGCATTCCGGGATCATAAGCGGGGTCAAACTGGCCTTGCAGGCTGCTTGGCACGCACCCGGTCAACCGGTTGTTGTTCAGATTAAGCATATCCAGCCTGGTGAGGTTGCCCAACTCCACCGGTATCTCCCCGCTTAGCTGATTCCAGCCGAGTGCCGCCCATTGCAGGTTGGTGAGGTTGCCAAACTCTGCCGGTATCTCCCCGCTTAGCTGGTTCCCTTCCAGATTAAGCCCCCGAAGGCTTTGAAGTTTGCCCAACTCCGCTGGCATCTCCCCGCTTAGCTGGTTCCCTCCGAGTAACAGCAGTTGCAGGTTGGTGAGGTTGCCCAACTCTGCCGGGATTCGTCCGCTTAGGTGGTTCGATTCCAGATTAAGCCCCTGAAGGCTTTGGAGGTTGCCCAACTCCGCCGGTATCTCCCCGCTTAGCTGGTTCCCTCCGAGGGATAGCTCGACGACGCGCCCGTCGCAGTCGGCAGTTACGCCGTGCCATTCGCTGATGGGCGTGTTGGTCAGCCAGCCTTCGCTCTCCTTCCAATTGAGGCCGCGTGTCGCATTGAAGAGCGCGACCAACGCCTGCCGGTCCGGTGACGCAGGCCGGTTGCCCGGGAGGCTGGCGTCCCTAGCGACTTTCCCGTCCTTGGGGTCCGGGAATCCAGCGACGCGGTGTTCTTCGAACAGCTCGTAGAACTCGCAGTCGGTCATTCCGTAGGCTTTTTCGAACGTCTGCCGCCAATCGGTTCCAGGCTGCATCATGGTGTAGAAATCCACTAGCCTTCCCAGTCCGACGTACGATGCCAGTAGTTCAACGGCGACGAACCCGCAGTTGTAAATGCATGAAATCGTCTCTCTATCGTCCCAATCAGGCCAGGTCTCAACAGCGCTAAGCGGGATGTCAAGGCTTATTGTCCTGCTAACTTTCCCGGACCGTATCTGATGATAAGGTGTGACCCCGGGCCCGGCTAATGCTAAATTCGTATAAAGGTCCGCCATACCTTCTCCGAACCATCGTGGATCTGTGTAATTCTCCTTATACCTCACAATTCCTGATGGGTCTTCCAACGATCTCAGCAGTCTCTCCTGATAGAAGGCGTGAGCGAACTCGTGTGCAGCGGCATATTTCATCCAGCTTTCTGGTTTGGAAGACTCAGTAGGCCACACCCCAAACATTATCCACCCTGGGCCAGCCTCCGCTCCTCCTTCCCGCCAGTGTTCCGTTGATTTGTCGATTCCCCAATCAGTTAACTTGTCGTATTTGGAAGCCAGCCTCTCCAAGTCTCTGTAAATGTAGACGATGACCTCGCGGGGTATGGAGTTGGGTAAGTCTAGCGACTGTCCCAATTCGGACATCAACCGGAATCCATCCAAAGCCAACTGCACTTCATCCTCCGAAACTTCATCCCCAATGTCCCACTCGATGTATGACAGCGGCGAGGGAATCGACTCTGGTGTTGCCGTAGGCTGTGGCGTCGGTGTTGCGGTTGGTTCAGGGGTAGGTGTGGACGTGGGAGTGGCGGTTGGTTCGGGAGTTGGTGTCGAAACTGGAGTTGGAGTTGGAGTTGGAGTTGGCGTTGGCTGTGCTGTCGGCGTCGGCGTCGGTGTTGCCGTCGGTGTCGGCGAAGGAGTAGCCGTTGGCGCTGGTGTTGCCGTCGGCGTGGGCTGTGGCGTAGGCGATGGCTGTGGCGTAGGCGATGGCTGTGGCGTAGGCGAAGCTGTCGGCGTTGCCCTAGGCTGTGGCTTAGGTTTCGGCGTTGCAGCTGGCCTGGGCGCAAGTGTAGGTGTGGGCTTTGCGGCGGGCGTTGGTGTTGGCTTGGGAGTTGCCTTTGGGGTTGGCGATGAAACGGTCGTCGGTTCGTCTGTCGGCGTTACGACGGCGGTAGGCTGGTCAGCAGCGGGAGGGGCCTGCGGCGTATCCGAGCCGCAGGCCGCCAGCAGCCCTCCGAGAATCAACGCCAGAACGCAGAATCCCAGCAATAGTCGGAGGGGTAAGGGCATAACGCACCTCTTCCGCGTGTGTGCTCAGACGAACGCACCCTAGCCCATCAGGTGGGCCGTGAAGAACTCCACCGTCCGGGGCCAAGACGCCTCCGACGCCTCCTGCTGGTGGCGCAGTCCGGTGTAGTCCATAAAGGCGTGATCGGCGCCCGGGTAGGTGTGGAACTGGTGCTCCACGCCTAGCCGGCTCAGCTCGGCATCCAGCCTGTCCCGGTCCGCCGGAGACGGGTTCTCGTCGATTTCGCCGAAGTGAAAGAGGACGGGGCAGGTCAGTCCCGAAGCCTGCTCGAAAGGGGTCTGCTCTCCGGCGCCCCAGGTAACGAAGATGTTGCCGCCGTAGTAGGGAACGCATGCCCTGATGTGCCGGTTGGTGGCGGCGCCGAGCCAGGCGACGCGGCCGCCCATGCAGAAGCCGGTGATGCCGATGTTGTCCCCCTGTATGGCTGGATGCGCCCGCAGCCAGTCGACCGTTGCGCCGATGTCGGCGACGATCTCCGGGTCGCTCAGGTGCTGGATGCGCCCGGTACGGTTGTCCAGCTGCTCCTCGGTAAAGCGGTGAAACAGGTTGGGCGCGACAGCGGCAATTCCTGCCTCGGCCAGTTTATCGGCCATATCACGAATGAACTGATCCACGCCGCCTCCGTGTTGGCTCACGATCACTGCCGGGAACGGCCCCCCGCCCCTGCCGCTGGGAACGCTGGCGTATACGTGCATATCCTCGCCGTCTACTTGTATCGTTTCCCAAAATGAAGCCATTCCTTTCCTCCCTTGAGCCGTCTCCTGCCCGACGGCATTATCGAATATCCGCAATTCCAGTCTGTTGCCTAACCTTCCAGTCTCTCCCGGAGCCTTCTCAATTCGGCCTCCGCCACTTCGGCGCGCTGGGTCTCGGCGTCGGCGCGTTGGGACGCTGTGTCGGCGCGGGCCTCGGCGGAGGAGAGCAACCCAACCGCGGCGTCGCGTTGGGCCCACATCTCTGAATAGTCCAGCAAATACTGGCCCGCTACTGGGTCGTAAAAGCGCAAACGCCCGTGGTCCCAGCACAAGCTCAGCCCCAAGACTTGGCTGTAGCCCCAGATTATCCCGTCCTCAGTGGTGGACAATTCGACGGGGAGGTATTCACCCTCCACCAAGCGGTCTCCCGCCAGCGGAACTCTGTGGTGTTGGCCTCCGGTGGCGTCGAATCGCCAGTATTCGGCAATGCCGTAACCGGCGTAGATTCCGGGTTTGCGGACGTAGTCATTCCGTCCCGTGCTGGCCGACCCCACTTCAAGCACGAGGTCGGGTGGTTTTCCCACTTCCTGGATGACGTAGCCATTGCGGTTCGATATGGCTTCCGGGTCGACACCAAAGGCCACGACGCAATCGGGGACGACCAGATTGCTGCGGGTTCCAGGACTGGTGCAGAGGTAGCCCTCGCCATTCACCAGAACGTCGGTGCGGCCCTGGCCGCGGTAATATGCGTTCAGAGTCAGGTTGACATTGGAAACATGGGTGAACTGCTGCATACGGTCGAGTTTCCTGGGCGGATCGGGAAGGGGCACAATGCGGCCCCGTTCGTCCATCGGATGAGATTGCTTGGCCCGTTTGGTGGTCATGGCGTGCCTCACGCTGGACATTGTCCGCGAATTTGGAACGGATTTTAGCCAAGGGTGATTGTAGCAAAAAAAGGCTGCCATCTGCCGTTCCCGCCTGCTGCGTGGTAGGATACCGGCAACACTCGAAATGAAGGAGAGAGCGGTATGGCCATGGACGTTCAGGTCTATACCCAGCCTGGTTGATTCAGTTGCCGGACTCTGGAAGAGTTCCTCAAGTCCAACGGAATCGAATACGAACATCACGACCTGCTGAGCGAGCCCGCCGCGGTGGAGCATCTCCGCAGCCGTGGCATCAAGTCGCTGCCGGTTACGATCATAGACGACAACGAGGTCATCATCGGCTACTACCCCAGGAAGCTGATCCCGGCCCTGAAACTGGAAGTTTCCGTCGACCTGTCGGGCAAGACCACTTGGCTGGCCGAGAAATACGACGCGATACTGAGCGCGGCGGTGCGGGCCAACAACCAGTTCAGCCAGGAGCAGCTGGACACCATCGTGCCATGGCGCCCCTGGAGCCTGCGCGACACCGTGGTGCACATCCTGGCGTTCCCCGAGATTGCCTACCTGTCGCACGACGTGGGCAGCATGAGCTGGGACGACATGCAGGCCCAGGACGAGCGGCTCAAGGGAGTCACCACTGCTCCACAGATTGCCGGGTACGGGCTGAAGGTCCGGCGAGACATCATCGCCTTCCTGAACAGCGGCAACGCCGGGGGCTTCGAGCGCGAGGTGCCGGCCCATTACGGCGGCGAGGTCACTGTGCTGGAGCTGCTGAACATTGTACTCAGCCACAGCACCCACCATCTCAAGCAGGTCTACCATTACATGACCACCGACCTGGGCATGACCCTCGACAACCCGGCTACCGACGCCGACCTGGACGGCATCCAGACGCCCGACGCCCTGATTTAAGCGGGGGGTTAATTTAACACAGAGACCACAGAGGATATAGAGAATCAATAAATAACTCTGTGTTCTCTGTGCGCTCTGTGTTTAATTCGTTACTCAAAGGAGCGAAGAATGAAATACGACTACATCGTGATCGGGGCCGGTTCCGCCGGCTCCATCATCGCCACCCGGTTAACCGAGGACCCAAATGTCTCGGTGCTGCTGCTGGAGGCAGGGCCCGACTATCCCGACTTCGAACGCCTGCCGGAGGAGGTGAAATTCGGCTATTCCACCGAGGTCGACATCATGGTCAGCGACCACAACTGGCAGTTCATCGGCAAGGCTACGGAGAGCGCCCCGCCGATGATGGTGCCGCGCGGCAAGGTTACCGGCGGCTCCAGCGCCATCAACGGCCAGGTCTTCCTGCGCGGCGTGCCCGAGGACTATGACTCGTGGGCCGAGATGGGCAACAGCGAGTGGCGCTACACCGACTGCCTGCCCTACTTCCGCAAGCTGGAGACTGACACCGACTTTTCCGACGATTTCCACGGCACCGACGGCCCTATCGTCTGCCACCGCTTCAAGCAGGAGACATGGCACCCGGCGCAGACCGCGTTCTACCAAGCCTGCCGTGAGGCCGGGTTCCCCGAAAGTCCCGACCACAACAACCCCGATTCCACCGGCGTCGGCCCCACTCCCTTCAACAACCCCGGCGGCGTGCGGATGAGCACGGCCCTGGGTTACCTGGACCAGACGCGTCACCGGCTGAACCTGACCATTCGCGCCGACTGCCATGTGCAGAAGATCCTGTTCGAGGGCAACCGGGCCGTGGGCGCGATGGTGGAGAGCGGCGGCGAGATTTTCACAGTAGAGGGAGACGAGATCATCCTCAGTTCCGGCGCCATCGGCTCGCCCCACATTCTGTTGCTGTCCGGCGTGGGCCCGGCGGCGCATCTGCAGGAGTTCGGCATCCCCGTCGTGGCCGACCTGCCCGGCGTGGGTCAGAACCTGCGCGACCATCCGCTGGTCTGGGTGACCTGGCGCACCAAACCGGAGATCCCGCTGGATGGCCTGGCTCCCCGGATGCAGGTAACCCTACGCTACACGGCGGAGGGTTCCGAACTGCGCAACGACATGAAGATGTCCATGCAGTCGTTCGCCACCGAGCGCATCAACCGGGGCGGCGACCGCATGGAGCCGGTGGGCATCCGCCTGACCAGCGGCATCCAGCTGGCGGCGGGCGCCGGCGAACTGCGCCTCAACTCACCCGATCCCGCCCAGCAGCCCTTCCTGGACTACCGCTACCTGCAAGACCCCTTCGACCTGGAGCGGCTGCGGGAGACCGTCCGCCTGTGCGTGAAGCTGGGCGAGAGCGACGCCTTCAGGGACATCATCCAGGAGCGCATCGAGCCCACCGACGCCGAGCTGGCAACCGACGAGGCGCTGGACGAGTACCTGTTCCGCGAGGTTACCACCTCACAGCACGTATCCTGCACGGCAAAAATGGGTCCCGCCGCCGACCCAATGGCCGTGGTCAGCCAGTATGGCAGGGTGCACGGCCTTGAGGGCCTGCGCGTAGCCGATGCCTCCATAATGCCCGACTGCATCCGCGCCAACACCAACGTCACCACGATGATGATCGGAGAGCGAATCGCAGAGTTCATCAAGGCCGGGAGGTAAGGCCGGGGCGTACAAAAAATAAGGCAGGCTACCGCAATAAGTCGGTACCCTGCCTTACATTTTACCTAGATGAAGTAGCTACTTTTTCTTGGGTTTATTCGCGTCGGAGCGTTTCTTACGCCAAGACCCGTCAACGTTGCGAGATCTGGGTTGCGCCCCACCTTTACTAGGTACATGCGGTATATTTCTCCCTGCTCTGCGGTCGGCCATAATAATAACCTCCTCAATGGATGATTTGTTCTAGTTTACGTTATGTGAAGGGATGTTGTCAACCATAAATTAGGCCAAACGCAGGGCATGCGGAAAGTCAAATCTGACCGATGTGATGAGTTTGAGGGAAACCGTTTTGCCAATCGACAGTTCTATTCGGCTCAATTCGAAGAGGCAAATTCCCAGGGCCTAGTTCAGGATGGATTTTAGAAGGTAAGAAAGCCTTTCGTCTAACGTCTGGCATTCCCACACCACTACGGACGTCCAACCCAATTCCCGCAACGCCGACTGGTTGGCCGCGTCTCGACGCTGGTTCCGAGCAATCTTTTCGCGCCAGTAATCAACATTAGTCGCGGGCATACGGTCGCCTCGTTTACACGCGTGGCCATGCCAGAAACACCCGTGAACGAACAGGACCATCCGGCGAGACGGAAATACCAAGTCTGGTTTACCTGGTAAGTCTTTGCGATGTAGACGGTAACGGTAACCCATCCGGTGAGCAGTTGTACGCACTCGCATTTCCGGCTTGGTGTTTGTTGACCGAACGCTCGCCATAATGCGGCTACGGGTCGCTGCGTCAACCTTGTCCATGAATCGTTATCCAGGAAGGATTGAATTCAATTGTAGCTAGAACGGTATCTGGGTCCACTTCAGGAATTTCGCGGTTGATTGAAAAATGTTTAGCGGACGTTGGAACTACACGATGGATAGTGAATTGGCTGCCGTGCGGCTGCCACGTGAATCGAAGCGCTTTATCAGTGCTACGGTTATGTGCTACGAGATTTCCATTCTTGTTGAATGACCAAGTAAAATCCAAATGACTATATCGTTGCGCATCCTCCTCAAATAGTAGGAAATTACGCCTTTGGAAATTACGCACCAAAACAGTGACACGCAACTGATTATATTCTTTTAATGCTTCATCTACGCGGGCATTCCAAATCGCAAGAACAGCTTGCCCTGTGGCCGCAGGATTTTCGCGAGGATTTGCTATTCCAACGGAATAATCTGGAGAATTTCTTCCAGAGATTGTTCTGATTGCTTGCCCTGTGCGATTAGGGTTCCCCTGTACTGTTTTGACAGACCATGCGCAGGTATCTTTGATAACATCAGCAAGACCGAGGGGGCTTGCTCGATGTTGACCTTCTACGGCAGCCGCGAAAATATCACCAAAATCGTCTCCATCAATATCCTTCTGTCCAACTGCTGCTTTATGCACAAGTTGACGTCCTATATTGATGAGGACGTTGTTAGGAAATTGACCTAACGGGTATGGTCCACTTCTCTGTCTTCCACGCCCACGCAACCTGGGATTGTTCAGTGAATTCTCCGAGGACATCAAGCACCCCCTGTATCGCCGCCTGCGCCATCGGAACAGGGACAGCATTTCCGGTCTGTTTCTTTGTTTGAGAATCGTTGCAAACGATCTCAAAGCTATCCGGGAAGCCCTGCAACCGCAACATCTCGCGGGGTGTTAGACGGCGCTCTCCGTCAACCAGCAGGTAGTTGTAGGAAGCCCCCGCTCGCAAGGCACAAGACCATTCGTAGCTGGAAATATGACCTCCTTTGTTTTCGTGCCAAATGGATGGTGTAGCAGTTGGCTGATGGGTGGCGTAGCGCTTGGCGCGGATACGGTCAGAAACAAAATGCTTGGGATCAGGAGTCTCTTCAAGAATCTCTGACAATGGCTTTATAGCGAGCTTACCCGATGGCCATGGAAATTCCTCGAACGGCTCCAGCGCAGCGACTATGATAGTCCGCTCCCGCTTTTGAGGTAACCCCAGATCAAGCGCATTGAGTATCCGCCAATCCGTTGTGTAACCCATCTCCTGCAAGGGTTGAATTATGTCGTCCAGAATAGTGCCGTGTTGAGCCGTAGCGAGCTGTTTCACATTTTCCAAGACAATTCCTTTCGGTTTCTTGTCTTGCGCTATTCTTAGAATCTCCTTGTAAAGAGTTCCGCGAGGGTCATCGGTTCCTAGCTTGTTGCCGATGATAGAAAATGGCTGGCAAGGGAATCCAGCGAGCAAAATGTCATGGTCAGGAATGTCTGAGGATGGAATTGCGACAATATCCCCATATGGCCACGTGCCAAAATTGTGTTTGTAAGTTTTGCGCGCCTCGCCATCGATGTCGCAGGCGAATACTACATTTAGTCCAAGGTTCGCTGCTGCGATATGAAAACCACCAATTCCACAAAACAAGTCGGCGCACCTCAACGCGCTTTCTCGACGCGCCGCTTGCGAAGGCGCATAGGGCGCGTCGAGCATTGAGTGAGCGTCTTGGACATAACGTAGGGCAACGCCGCTCGTCATATCACCTCCCCCGAAATTTGCGATGCCTTGACGATTCGCATTTTGCCGATATTGGCGAATGGTGTCAACGCGGCGCTGTCAGCGTTTCCTTATGACCTGCTGCCCCCTAACCCCGGCCGTACCAGTCGGGGTGGACGGCCTGCAGGCCCAGTTGCGGCCAGGCGGCGGGGGCGCTGCACTTCTCCAGCCGCTCCTCGAGGGGCAGGGAGTCGTCCCAGTAGTAGGCGATTATGCGCCGCCCATTCCAGTGGCTGGCATCGTCGGAGGCGATCCACACTGCCGGCGACTGCATTGCTTCCGGCTGGATGAGCGCTTCGGTGGTGGCCCCATCGGGTGGTATCACCATGTTGGTGGCCGTGGCGCCGCCGGGCGTCAGCACGTTGGCGGTGACCCCGGTGTCTTCCAGGTCCTGCGCCATGATCGCCACCAGTGCCTCGTGCCCTGCCTTGGACGGGCCGTAGGGCGCGCCGCCCTTGCGCCACATGGTGTCCATGCTGGTGGTGACACCGATGATGCGCCCGAAACCCTGCTCGATCATGTGGGGCGCCACGGCGTGGGACATCAGGAACGGTCCGCTCAGGTTGACGTCGATCACCCGAAGCCAGGCGTCGGGCGGTAGGGTCCAGAAATCGTTCTGGCTTCCTGCGGCTCGTGCCCCGAACCCGCCAGTGCGTGCGTTGATGCCGGCGTTGTTGACCAGGATGTGCAGACCGCCCATCTCGCCGATGGTTCGCTGGATTGCGTTCTGAACGGACTCGGGGCTGGTGACGTCGGCAACGATTGGTAGCACTGCGTCATCTCCGCCGATCTCGCGCATATCGTTGGCCGATTGGTTCAGCCAGTCCTCATTGACGTCCAGCATCGCCACCCGCGCCCCGGCCCGCACTAGCCCGGTGGTGATGGAACGGCCCATGCCGATGGGGCTGGCCGCGCCGGTGACGATGGCGATCCTGCCTTCCAGAGTGTTGGCTTGAGTTGACATGTCTTACCTCGATTAAAAGATGGCCAGCGGGTTCACGGGGGAGCCTGTGGCATTCTTGAAGCGTAGCGGCGCCACGTTGAACATGAACTCGTAGCGACCCAGGCGTTCGCACACCGCCGCCAGCTCCTCGCAGTTGCCGGCGTCGATGAGCCAGAGACCCATGCCTACGATGCCAACCTTGTGTATCGGCAGCCCGACGCCGGGATAGCCGCTGGGCTCGGCGTCCTGGGACGCGTCGCCGCCGACTAAGGCAACGCCGCGCTCCTTGAGCCACGGCAGCGTCTCGGCGTGCAGGCCGGGGCGCCCAGCGGCGGGCGGGCCAAGTTCCAGGCGGCGCTTGTACCATCCGAGTCGCAGCATCAGCGCGTCACCTTCCTCCAGCCGCACGCCTTGGGCCTCCTCGGCGGCCTCGAGGTCGTCGGTGTAAACGAACTCCCCGGCCTCCAGCCACGGCTTGCCCTTGACCTTGGTGATATCCAGCAGCACGCCACGGGTCACGATGCCGTTCTGGACCTTGTCGATGTCCAGGCTGTTGGCCTTGGTCTCGGAGTTTATTTCGGACGCCGGGCGTCCGTTATACATCTTGCCGTTCCAGACCTGGTGGCAGAGGCTGTCCAGGTGGGTGATGGTCAGGCCGTGGAAAGAAAACCCGATGAAATCGGACGTACCACCGGGTCCCTCGTCGGGACAGCTGTCGCCCGCCCGGAGCATATAGTGCAGCGGCGGGATGGAGGTGACGTCGGGAGCACCCTCGGGCACGATGAGGCGCGAGCAGGTCACGCTGATCCCTTCCCTGACCAGCGCAGCGGCCTGCGCCCGCTTGGCGTCGGTGATCAGGTTAACGGTGCCCAGCTGGTCGTCGTCACCCCAGCGCCCCCAGTTGCTGAGGGTATCAATCCACTCGATCACCTGTTCCTCGGTGGGAATCTGGCGCGTGGTCATTGGCAGCCTCCTATTGGAGTTGATTTTGTGCAGGGGCTATCTTACTACGCATTCCGGCGTGTTGCGTCGATCCGCGCTGCGGCCGGGCGCATAACCGGGGCGGTCTCAGAGGTGGAGATCCTGGACCCTTGGGGTGCGGTTATGGTGAAGCGAGCTGCTGGATGGTTCCGTCTATGTAGAGAATCTCGATGGTGCGGGATACCCCCGCCTCCAGCTGGGCGCGGGCAGGCTGTTCCATGCCGGGCCCCAGCCGGTCCACCAGCGCAGCAACGGTGGCACGTCCGTCGGCCAGGGATACCAGGGCGGCGACCAGCTCGCTGCAGGGCATGCCCTCGGGCTGCGACACGGCGCTCAGGCTGTATCCCCAGACGAACTCGCCCTCGCCCAGCACCGGCGTGCGGGCGACGCGCACCCCGTCTGCGAGTTGCGGGACCGCGTTCAGGATCTGGTTGCGCTGTGGGTCGGAGCGCAGGCCGGCGATGCGCTGAATGCGTCGCGTCCGCTCTCCCTCCACGGCGCGGACGCTGGCGGTGAAGTCTGCCGGTGCCTCACCCCGGTCCAGCACCACCCGCTCGTAGCCGCGGGGCGGTTGGCCGGCGACTGCCTGGATGAAGCTCTGCCGGGGAGTGTACTCGTTCTCGCCCGTGATGCGCCGGGCCTCCCAGAAGTACGAGTCGGAGGTGAGGTTACTGGCATAGAACAGCCTGGCCATCTCCCGGAATTGGTTGTATTCCTTGTAATACAGCTCTTGGTAGACGTTCCCGGACATGTCGCGCAGCTGTTCGTCGCCACCCTCAGCGGCCTTCAGGGCGGTCGCGGTGTAGGCGGCGGCCATTACCCCTGACATCAGCGCCAGGTGCACGCCGGACGAAAACAGCGGGTCCACAAAACAGGCCGAGTCGCCGGTCATCACGAATCCCGGCCCGGTGGTTCGCTCTGACGAGTACGACCAGTCGCGCACCACGTTGGGACCGGATACCCATCGGGCGTTCCGCAGCATCGCTTTGGTGTGGGGACTCTGATCCAGCTGATCAAAGAGGAATTGCCGCGCACCAAGCCTCTGGATGCCCTGCTGGCCGGTGAGGTTGTCCACCACTGCACCCACGCTGCTCCAGCCAGTGTGCAGAGGGATGGTCCAGAACCAGCCGTGCTCGAAGGCCTCTATGAGGATGTTATTTTCGTCCGGCGACGGCAGGGGATCTCCTCCCTCGAAATAGGCGTACACCGCGAGATTCTGAAAGAAGGAGTCCCAGAGGCGCGTCCCGGACTGCTGGGCCAGCAACGCCGCCTGCCCGCTGGCGTCGACCACGAATCGGGTTAGCAGTTTCCGTTGACCGTCGGTATCCGAAGTATAGTGGACGACGGCGTCAGGCTGTGAATCGGACCATTCCACCGTGCCGACCCGGCAGCCCTCCCGAACATCGACGCCGAGGGCTCGGGCGTTCTCCAGCAGGATATGGTCGAAGGTGGGGCGCCATACCTGGTAGGCGTGCGGGTACTGAACGCTGGTTTCCCTAAAGTGCCAGCTCCATGGCTCGGGGTCCCGTCCCCAGACCATGGTCGCGCCGTACTTGGGCAGGAAACCTGCCGACTGGACCGCCTCCATCGCGCCCAGCTCTTCCAGGACGGGCATCGAGGCGGGCAGCAGCGACTCGCCGACATGCTCGCGAGGAAAACGCTCGCGCTCCAGCAGCACGACCCGCCAGCCCTGCCGGGCCAGCATTGTGGCCGCAGCGCTGCCTGCCGGCCCCCCGCCGATGACGGCGACGTCTGCTGTGAGTTGTTGAGCCATTAAGAGTGTATCCCCGAAATAGATTGAAAAACCAAGTGTAAGACTGGTGAATAGGAGGATCAGGGTTTAACAATCAGGCCAACGATTTCCTGAAACTGCTGAAAACATCGGCTACCACTATGTCTGTTTCAATAAAGGTAGGCACGATCCTGTACGAGTACCTCTTTCCTTTTAGTTCGTAATAAAGGGGCGACTGTGCATGGGAAATTGGCGCACCTTCATCATTTAACCGCTTGCTGAACTCACCATGGACCCATTTTGGAACCAGTTTGCTATTGACTCGGCCACCGGGAAGCCAGTTTAAGAGGCTTTTGAAGCCCGCCGGATGCCACTGGACCTGGCCAATTTGTTGCCATCCCTTTCGCCTCCACTCACGCCTCACACCACCGGGGCTCAGTTTGGAGTTCCAAAGACGCCAAGCGCCCTTAGCGGTACTTTTGCCACGCGGGACGTCAACTTTTGGGACTTTCTCGCGACGCAGGATGTCAACTGCCGCATTTCCTTGACCCGCATGGCCTGGCACCAATCTGTAAATGTATTTTTTTCCTATGAGTTCAAAAAACTCTTGGTCATAAGCTGCTGTTACAAAGCGGTCTCCGTCGTCCAGACCTTGCAATATCTGTTTCGCCCATTTGGGTACGGCATCCATGTCCGACTCTTGGTATTCAAACGAATAACCTCCACCTGAACCCCCGATCCATTCCCAATCATGCCAGTTTGTATTTGAATCTAAAGTACGCCAGACTCCTTTAGCATCCATAATACTCTTTCCCAGCCAAGTCGATTCGAGAGTCTGGGCTTATCGTCCGACAATACTTTCTGGGCGGATCGTCGTTCCGTAACTCTTTCCTCTTTTGATTCCTCCAGATGGAAACCTAATGAACTAATGGGGGCGGGTTTGCTAACCCGCCCCTGCTTGGTTTGCTGCAGCGACTCTTCGTCGCTGGTGGGGGAGATACCCCCGGTTAGTCGGCGCTGTGGCCGCCCTCGGCGCTGGCGGTGGCCACGACGTCGGGAGATTCCTCCGGATAGGGCTTGCCGGTCGCTGGGTTAACCTCAAAGGAGCTGGGGAGTTCCAGTTCCTTGGCGATTTCCTTGACCGCCGGAATCACTTCCTCGCCCATCAGCCGCAGGCTGCGCATGGCGTCGTCGTGGGTCATAGCGCCGTCGCCGTCCCAGAAGAAGACGCTGCCGGGGCGCAGGTACTCCAGCACGTGGCGGATCTTGGGAATGACCGTCTTGGGAGTGCCGCAGATTATGGTGTAGTCGGCGATCTGCTGCTCGTAGGCCCGGCCCAGCACGCCTGCGGGACCGCCCCGCGCCGCGGTGGCGCTGCCCTGAGTCGGAAGTACCCGCCGACGGGAAGTGAGGCCCGGCAGGCTGACCAGCGCCGGGTTTGTCGTGCCCTCGTTGCCAGCCAGGAATGGGTTACTCGGCCCCTGCACGAACTTGCGGCCGGCCTGCTCGGCCAGCTCCTCGGTCTCGTCTACGTGTACCTTCCACAGGTAGCCGAGGTTCTGCGGGCCGGACTCGTAACCCAGCTCGGCGGCGGTGTCGTGGTAGAGCTGGAAAGCCGCCTTCGTCGGCTCCAGTTCGGTGGACAGCATGATGTAGGGGATGCGCTTTTCTGCGGCCCACATCAGCGAGTCGCGGCTGATGACGCCCGGCAACCAGACTTGCGGGTGGGGCTTCTGGTAGGGCCGCGCCCACGGGTTGACGTGCCGGAATTGGAAATGCTTGCCCTCCCAGCGGAAGGGGCCGGGTGTGGTCCACGCCTTGACGATGAACTCATGGGCTTCCTGAAATCGCTCCCAGTTATAGGTCGGCGGCGCGTTGTGCGCCACGCTCTCGCGTCCGGTGCCGCGCACCCAGCCGGAAACCAGACGCCCGTGAGAGATCATGTCGATCATCGAAAGCTGTTCCACCAGCCACAGCGGGTCGTCCCAGATGGGGATGATGTTGCCCAGCAGCACGATCTTGGCGCGCTTGGTGATGCGGGCCAAGATGGACGCCTCGACGTTCATGGCGCCGCCCATGCAGAAGGGGGTGCCGTGGTGCTCGTTGAGCATCAGGCCGTCGAAGCCCATTTCCTCTGCGTAGATCTTCTCATCGAGATAGCGGTTATACAGATGCGCGCCAAGCTTCGGGTCGTAAATCTCGTTGCTGACGGTCAAGTCCATGATGGGCTTGCCGGTGGCGCCGAAATATCCCGAGTCCGGGTCCTGGTAGGGCCGCTCGGTAAAGTATCCGATGTGCATGGTTCTCTCCCTTTCATCGGCTTTGCCCGCCAGGTAGCCTCGAGTGCCGATGGCGGTGATTCCGGGCATTATAGCATCAGTTGACGGTGAGGGGGATGTGGAGACTGGTCGCCTTGAAGCTCGCCATTACCGGAAGACGTCAGACAATGGCAGTGAGAATTCGGGAAGCAGTTCCTCGTCGGTAATCACGTCATCGCCGGTGTAAGTGATGGTCGAACCGTCGGCACGGTGGACTACTACGGTGCGGGTGGAGGTGTAGGCGACCCAGACACGCTGCGCCCCGGCAGCCAGGTATTCCGCAACTTTGCGTTCCATTTCAGCAGCGGTGTTGGAGGGCGAGACTACCTCGACGGCGATGTCAGGAGCACCCGTCACAAAACCGGCACTTGCCGATTCCCCCTCCTGACGAGCACGCAGATTGAAAGAGACGTCGGGACCACGAACCGTGTCAGGGTTCTGTCGGACACGATAGCCAGTTTCGACTCCGCCGCGGCCAGTCCCCATCCGACGAGAATAGATGTAGAAAGCACCGCTGATATTAAAGGCCGAGTTACCGTGCTGCTCGTTGACCGGGGCCATTTCCACCACCTCCCCGTCCACCAGTTCGTACCTGCCGTCCTTGTGACTGTAGAGGCGGAAGAATTCGTCGGCGGTCAACAGCGTTTTCTGTGTAGACATCTGCGCCCGTTCCATACCTAATCGAATATTTCGGACAGGGGAAGTGTAAATCCGGGGAGCAGTTCCTCGTCGGTGATGACATCATCGTCGGCGTAGTTGATCGTGGTGCCGTCGGCGCGGTGGACTGCTACGGTGCGAGTGGAGGTGTAGACGACCCAGATGCGCTGCGACCCAGCAGCCAGGTATTCCGCAACTTTGCGTTCTATTTCAGCGGCAGTGTTGGAGGGCGAGACGACCTCGACGGCGATGTCAGGAGCGCCCGTCACAAAACCTGTGCTCCTAGCTCGTCCTCCGGGCCGCCTTGCCAAGGAAAAGGAGACGTCAGGACCCCGGACGGTATCTGGATCAGTCCACAATTGATAGCCTGTTTCCACGCTGGCCCGCCCGCTCTTGGACTGACGGGAATAGACGTAAAAGGCCCCATTTATATTGCCAGCGACCTCTCCATGCTCTTCGTTGACCGGGGCCATTTCCACCACCTCTCCGTCCACCAGTTCGTACTTGCCGTCCTTGTGACTGTAAAGGCGGAAGAATTCGTCGGCGGTCAACAGCGTTTTCTGTGTAGACATCTGCGCCCATCCTAGGAAGAGCTGGTAGTCAGGAGGAGATTATAGACGATGGATAAGGTGCGCTAGGAGTCCCAAGCCCAGCGGTGAGGCAGCGATGCCAGTCGACCGAAACCCAACTCCTCGCACAGGGCCTCGTATTTACTGCGGCGGACTCCGTCCCAGCGTACGTTCAGCGGGCTGGCCTGTATGGGCACCTCGCTGCGGAGGGTGGCCAGATCGCGGTACAGTAGCGCGTTTTCGAATTCATTCGACAGGATGTCCTGGAGTGCTGCCATTCCCCGGACCTGCACGTCCCACGGGACATCGGTGGGAATATCTTCGATATGACCGTACCGGGAGAGCACGGTTGCGGATGTCTTCGCTCCCCAGCGAGGCAGGCCGGGGATTCCGTCGGCAGAGTCACCAGTCAGGGCAAGCAGGTCCGGTATGGACTGCGGGGCGACGCCGAACTTGACAGACACCCCCGTCTCGTCCACTACCTCATTGCGGCGCCGGTCCAAGCATACTATTCGCTGTCCCTCGACAAGCTGTCTCAGGTCCTTGTCGGGGGAGCAGATGACGATGCGTTCCACGGCAGGGTCGCGGCTAAGCTGGACGACGGCGGTCGCGATGGCATCGTCGGCCTCGAATTCGATCATAGGCCACACGCTAATGCCCAAGGCCGCCACCGCCCGTTCGGCCAACGCGAATTGGGCCAGCAGGTCCTCGGGAGTCCCCTCCCCGGTCTTGTAGCCGGAGAACATTTCGTTTCGGAAGGAGGGGATGACGCTGTCGAATGCGCAGCCGATATGTGTAACCTGGTTCTCCCGCAACAGGCTGAGCATGGTCTGGATCAAACCGCGCACCGCACCTACAGGCTGTTCATCCCGGGATTCCAGCTTGGGCATCGCAAAGTAAGCTCGAAAGAGCTCGTAGGTGCCGTCCACAAGATAGACCTGCATCTAGAACTGGACTCCTTCCGGCTAAAAAAAATGATCCGTTGGAAGAAATGACCCGGATGAAGCACCCGGACTCACCGCCCCGGCCAACCTCAACAATACCACGGGGCGGCAGGTATCGAACCCGCCCCCTTGTCCAGTTGCTTTCAATTGTTCCCTCTCCCTCCGGGGGAGGGTCAGGGTGGGGGCGTTCCCTATGGTGAGCGGCCATTGTTTAATCCCGGCATTTCACCCTCACCCCAGCCCTCTCCCTTCAGGGAGAGGGCGAACTAAAAGACCCTGCCCCTTGGTCGTCGCCTACTCTACGAAGTAAACGTATCGAAACCTCGAGATCACCAGTGGCGACAAAGGGAATCCCTTGATGTAGGGCTTGATCAGGTAGCTTTCTCCGTTTGAGTGCCACAGAGGAACCCACGGTGCTGCGTCGACTAACATTTGCTCGGCCTGCTGATAGAGGGCGAACCTCGCGTCCTGGCCCCGTTCCACGCGCGCACGTTCCAGCAGGGCGTCGAGCTCCAGATTCCGGTAGCCGGTATGATTGTTGGTACTCTGGCTATGGAACAGCCCGTCGAGGAAATTCTCCGGGTCAAGGTAATCGGCCACCCAACCCAATCCGCCGAAGATCTGGAAGCGTCGGTCGCGCAGGTCTTCCAGGTAGGTCGCCCACTCGGTCTGCTGCAGGTCCATCGTGATGCCCAGTTCCTGCTCCCACGAGGCAAGGATTACCTCGATCACCGGGCTTATCGGAGCGCCAAAGGACCCGGGAATGGTCAAGACAATGGGGGGCATATCGGCAGTGTCGCTGCCGTACTTGGACTCCGACAACAACATCCGGGCCCTGTCTGGGTCGTACTCATATCCGTCAAGGTCCGGGTTGTAAGCAGGAAAGCCCGGAGGCAGGATCCCCCTGGCCGGCGTGACCGTGTTATTCAAGAGCACGTCCGCGAGTTCTTCCCGGTTTATGGCGTAGTTCAGTGCTTGTCGCACCTTTACGTCGTCAAATGGAGGCTCTTCATAGTTCATGCCGAAATAGGACACGTCGAATTCGGCCGGACCCCGGTGCAACTCTGTGCTCAGCGACTGGGTTGGATCCTCCAGTGCCTCCAGCAGAGACACGCCCACTCCTCCGTAATGGACCTCGTCGTTTTCGTACATCAGGAGGCCGTCGCCTCCAGCGAGATTGAACTCGATGGCATCGAGGTGGGCTGGTCCGAGGTGATAGTCGGGGAACCGCTCCAGGCGCATCAGCACCCCCGGTTCGTATTCGGCCAGCATGAACGGTCCGGTTCCATTGGGCGACTTGATCCAGTCCCTTCCGGTTTCGACGTTGTCCCTGTCCACGACAAATGTGGTGGGATAGGTCAGCTTGGACAGCAGGTATGGTTTCGGGGCGTCAATATCTATCCGGATGGTGGAGCCGTCAATGACCGAAACACCTGAGACCGAATCCGCCTCTCCGTTAAGCTTCTGGGAAGCGCCAATGATGTCGCCCAGAAAGACATCGGCGGCCGGAGCCTCAGTGGCCGGGTCGGCAGCCCGTTCAATGGACCACTTGAAGTCTTCCGCGGTAACGGACCTTCCGTCGTGAAACTTGGCGTCGGGATTGAGGGTGATGATATAGCCCATTCCGTCCGAGTCCACCGTCCATTCCTCGGCCAGGTCGGGAACAATAGCCAGGTTGTAATCAATGGTAAGCAGTCCGCCGAATACCTCAAGGATGTAGCGAGATGAGGTTACATCCCCTGTCTGGTGAGGGTCGAGCGTTGGCGGGTCGGTGCCCAGGACCTTGAGCACACCGCCGTCCACTGGATCCCCTTCGTGCTCAGTGTCGGAGCGCGAATGACCCGGGGCTCCCAGCCGCGTAGGCCCAGGACCCGGGGTCTCGGCAGCCTCCGCCCTGGGATTTGGCACCATGGTCTCTCCGGGCACTGGCTCCGTGGTGGCGCCGGCGGGAGAGGGGGACCGCTCCTGGTCCACGGTCTCCGTGGCCGACCCCTCTTGGGCGGCGGGTGCAACTGTCGGTGTGGCCCCAGGGTTCAGGCCAGGTTCGGAAGTAGTCTCAGGATCAGCGCCACATGCCACCAGTAGGCTGCTCAACAAGAGGGCAGCCAGTAGCAATAAGATTCTCATATACATACCTCGCATGACTCCGGCAGGGCGCCCCAAGCAAGTGTGACCACTCGAATGCGGCTGCAAAATAGGTAGAACCTGGAATGCCAGGTTCTGAGTCTACCTGGCCGTGGGAACTATACGCCGCAAAATTGTTTCCAGAATACCAGCGTGGTTTCGGCATTGTCACTCTCTTGTGGGGCCTCTGATGTGAGATATAATCGGCCAACGAAAAGGTCGCCCTGTCTCAGGGTCGGCCCTCGATTCGAAGATCGCGGGGATATTCCGCAGTTAGGAGGCCCCCAGTGAAAGAGATTCTGCTGGATTACTCGAAGCAGTGCGGCGGCGAGCCGGAAAAAGGGCACAATCGCTGGCATCCCGACATCCCGCCCGCGGTGCGCGCTGACGAGGGCGAGGAAGTGGTGATGCAGACCCGCAATGCCTTCGATGGACAGATTACGCCCAACACCCAGGCTCCGGATTTATTGCTTACCAACCTGGGCCTGGTCCATCCCTTGACCGGCCCGGTCTACGTCAACGGGGCAGAGCCTGGGGACCTCCTTGAGATCAACATTCTGAGCATCGAGCCGGCTTCCTGGGGTTTCACGACAATCCTCCCCGGATTCGGCTTCCTGCGGGACCTGTACACAGAGCCCTACATCGTCCACTGGGAAATGCGGGACGGATTCGCCCAGTCGGAGCAGCTGCCAGGTGTTCGGGTCCCCGAGGCGTCGTTCATGGGAACCATCGGCGTGGCCCCGTCGCGCGCTCTGAGGCAGGAGATCCTGTTGAGAGAGGACGAACTCCTTAGAAGAGGCGGAGCGGTGGTCGGGCCGACCCCAGAAGGGGCGGTGCCGGCCCAGGAGCCTTTCGCCTCCGAGGGCCTGCGCACCATTCCGCCGCGAGAGCACGGCGGCAACGTGGACATCAAGCAACTGACCGCCGGCACCCGTCTCATGCTGCCAGTGTTCACCGAGGGCGCGCTCTTTTCAGCCGGCGACGCCCACTACGCTCAGGGCGACTCGGAGTGCTGCGGCACCGCCGTCGAGATGGACTGCACCCTGCACGTCAGCTTCCGGGTGCGGAGGGGAGAGGCAGTCAGCCGGGGAATAAACTTCCCGTACTTCGAGCGCGACGACTACTTCACCAGCCCTGAGATGGCAGCACCGCGCCGTTTCCTGGCCGCAACCGGGATGTGCATCGCCGACGGCCGCAACGAGTCGGAGAACGGCACCCTGGCCTCTCGCCAGGCCCTGCTCAACATGATTCACCTGCTCATGGAGCGGGGCTGGAGCCGGGAGCAGGCTTACTGCATCTGCAGCGTGGCCGTGGATCTGAAGGTCAGCGAGGTGGTGGACGTGCCCAACTTCGTAGTATCGGCCTTCCTGCCCCTTGATATTTTCACGGGGTGAGGGCCAGCGTTATTGCGGGGATCTTGCGCCGCGAGACATGGTGTTGCGTGTGGTCAGGTTCATTGCAGGTCATTGGCGAAAACGGTTCGACCCTCTAAATCGCCTGACTGACCTTCTGCGCATCGAACAATGAACCCGATCGCCGTGCCAAATGAGATGTGGTCCAAAACTATTATGGCTCCCGACATAGGCAATCCTGCTCTTACCCTGTCGTCGGCAATCCCCCGCATGGTGTTTACATCGTGGGTTATTACAACAGGCCCGTTGTCCGCTGCCCACTGGAGAATTTCTTCATCGGGAGTTTGAACCAATCCAACGTCCCTGACGTCAATGACATCAATCTCCGGTGAATGCCTTCGCAGTTGTACCAATAATTCGGTCTCCAGGTTTTCATCTGCCAGAAATATCATCCTTGGCCGCTGGCTCGGCGGAGGCGTTCTGGCCGGCTGTCGCACCAAGCCTGCCAGTCTTCCTCTGACATTAACCCGTCGGCGAATGCCCTCGTTGAGATTTCGTCAGCCCTTTCTTCCCTTTCGCAAAGGTACCCGTGAACTGTCTTTTTGTTGCGCAAATAGAAGGCAATAATCAGGTAAATGTCCGAAAGCTCTAACCACGGGTAAGAATCGGCAATCAATTCCGGCGTGTAGCCCCTTTTGTAGCGGGAAATGATGATGTCCAGCGAGATTCTCGAATTGTGCAGCCGGACTACCTGGCCTTCTTCCGCCCAGCGCAGCGGCACGGGCAAAGGGGACAGGTCTAGTTCGGTGGTCAGCGGCCTGCGCCAGTCGGGCTGAGCGTTAGTGTCGGTCATGCTGGCCTCGCAGTGTTCCCTGTTAGTGACTCAAGGATAGTGACTCAAGCATATCCCGGCCCCCTGTGGAGGCCAAGTTACCCGCCCCGCGGGACATAAGGTATACTTGCGCCAGATTCGCATTTGAATGGAAAACAACAAGGAGTCAGTTCATGCAGTTTGGCCTTTTGTACGAAATGCAGCGTCCCTATGATGACGAAATTGACTGGCACTCGCTTTACCAGGAAACCCTGGAACAGTGCGAGTTGGCCGACCAGGTCGGGTTCGACAACCTTTGGTTCGTCGAGCACCACTTCCTATATGGTTTCTCAGGATCGCCATGCCCCGAGGTGATGTTCGGCGCGCTGTCGCAGCGCACCAAGAACATCCGCATCGGCTTCGGAGTGTCCATCTTGCCCAACCACCATCCCGTCCGTATCGCCGAGCGGGCCGCGATGGTCGACCAGCTCACCCACGGCCGCGTGGAGTTCGGTACCGGCCGCTCCAACGCCTACGAGCAGCTGGGCCAGGGCATCGATCCTCGCGAGACCCGCGACCGCTGGGACGAGGCCATCAGGATGATCCCCCAGATCTGGCAGACCTCCGGCGAGTTCTCCTGGGAGGGCAACTTCTGGAACGTGCCGCCCCGCCGGGTTCTGCCACAACCTTACCAAAAGCCCCACCCCAGGATGTATCTGGCCTGCACCCAGACCGAGAGCTTCCGCCTGGCTGCCCAGAGGGGCATCGGCGTGCTGTCGTCGGCCTCCTACGCGGTGGACGTGCTGGCCAATCACGTCAAGGTATACCGCGACGCCATCAAGGACGCCGATCCCGTAGGCGCCGAGATAAACGACTTCTGGGGCAACAACGTCCATTCGTTCTGCGCCAAGGACGACGAGGAAGCGAAGGAGCTGTGCGCCGAGTCGATGAAGACCTTCTTCGGCCCGGACAAGCCATACATCGCTGGCCGTATCAATGCCTATGAGGAGCTACTGGAGGCCTGGGGCGGTGTGCCGGAACACCTGAAGGCCGACTTCGGACGCTGGCTCCGCCAGTCGGATGAGGAACACCAAGCCCAGGCCGCCGAGGCCGGCATCTCGCTGGACAGCGGCCCAGGCGCGGCGCGGGCGGCTGTGGCCCAGCTCGACGCCAGCACCCTCGCCGACCGCGGCGTGATAATCGCCGGCAACCCGGAGAGCTGCATCAAGACCATCAAGACCTACGAGGACATCGGGGTAGACCAGGTCATGCTCATAATGCAGACCGAGACCATCCCCCACGACAAGGTGATGGAGTCCATCGAGCTGTACGGCAAAGAGGTCATCCCGGCGTTCCGCAAGAACGGCAGCTAGCACCGGTATTCGATCCAGGACAGACTCGGCCCCCGCCAACCGCAGTTGACCGGGGGCTAATGCTTTGCCATGACGAACAATACACCCCATTACGGCCAGTTTTCCCTGGAGTTCTACCGGGATCGCGCATCCGAATACGCCGCGTTGCGTCAGGTGTTTGCCAACTGCTCTCACCCGGCATTTCGAGAAGACCGTGACCTGTACCGGCGGCTGGCGGAGTTGGCGCCCTTGGGCCGAGGGTTGGATGCTGGATGCGGCGCCGGTGCATTGGAGATGTGGTACCTCGCCCAACTGGGATTCGAGATGTTCGGGCTGGACGCGGTGGCAGAGAACATCCAGGTCGCCCGCAGCTTGCATCCTGAGTTCGCAGACCGTCTCTGGGTAGCCGACATTCAGGAACCGTTGCCCTTCGACGACTCCAGCTTTGAGATCGTGCTGTGCAACGCTGTCATTCAGCACATTCCGCGCGAAATAGTATTCGCCAGCGTGTTGCCCGAGTTTCTCGGGTACTGCGGCCCGGCGGCGTGTTGCAGTTGATGTTCAAGCCGGGCCGTGGCGTCGAGACGGCGATCGACGGAGCCTACGGCAGCGCGGGAGTGGCCCGCAGCTTCGCCCTGTATGATGAACATGAACTGCTGCAGGCCTTGGCCGCACTCGGCCTGCGTCTTGTCAAGGAGGGGTCCGGCGGGAAGATGGGCGGCATGCTATATTTCGACGACAACAAGCCCATGCGCCACTGCGTCTTTTGGGCCCGGAAGGGTTGACCGCTATTCGGCTGCTCTCCCAAGGTTGATGCCAAAGTTGATGATTGCAGGGGCGTGTCGCAAATCCGCCCCTGCAACTTGCGATTGCTGCTCTCTACCCGCCCTTGGCCCCGGTGATGTCCCGGCGCAGGAAGATGGCGATGGCCGCAGCGGCCAGCACAGCGGTGTAGATAGTCACAATGATGAATCCGTGGGCCATATCGGAGATGCCGCTGATGGTGGCTATATTGCCTTCGGCATCCGGGTCAAGGCGCTGCCAGGCAGTGAGGTTGGGGCTAAGCAGAAAGGCCAATACCTTATCGGACCATTCGAATATGGTCAGGATGGGCACCAAGATAATCGTCTCTGCGATGTAGTAGCCCAAAGACAGCCCGATGCCAATACCGTTTGAGCCGGTAAGCACTACGACGAACAGGGCCAGCGTGATGTAGGGCAGGAATCCGTATACCATCCTTCCGAACAGGGCCAACACGTCGACCCACGAAAGATCGCCGTAGCCTTCTGCGGATTCCGAGGGCGTTAGAACGGCCTCGGCGATGAAGCCGCTTATGGTCACCGTAACGGAGATTGCGAGAAGCATCACGACGGCAACCAGCATCACCACTGAGACTTTGGATGCCAGGAACTGCCAGCGTCCGGCCCCCTTGCTCAGCACTGGGCGCAGCGTTCCCCAGCCGTATTCGCCACCCACAACCACCGCAGCCAAGACAACCGTTACAAAGGGGGCGAAGAGGGTGGAGACCCCCAAACCATTGGCAATGTTTTCGATTGGGGACTGATAGGACAGGTCATCACCCAACGTGACCGACAGCCAAAAAACGAGTTGTTCCATCGCCAGCACGAAGCCCAGCAGAATCCACGGCACCCATCGTCGACGCAGCTTGAACCACTCCCAGCGGGTAAGCAGGGCCACCTGCATAGCCATCGCCATCAGGCCACCTCGCTGCCGCCGGCGGATTCGTCGGTAACGTCCAGGAAGTACTGTTCCAGCGACATCTGGGAGGGCGTCATCTCGGCGACGTAGACCTCGTTGCGGCTCAGCGCGGCCGTAATTTCCCAAGAGCGGGCAGCATCCACTTCGGCGATCAGAAAGCCGTTGTCGCCGCTCACTCCATCCACCCAGGCCAGCGCGTTCAATATCTGGTGAGCTTTGGCGTTATCGGTGGTGCGAAGACGCACCTGTGGCTTGCCCTGCTGCTGCAGCAACTCGGCCACGTCGCCTTGGGCGATGAGCCGCCCGTGGGACAGGATCCCCACGCTGTCGCAGACCAGTTCCACCTCGTGCAGCAGGTGACTGGACAGGATGACGGTCCGGTTCTCGCTCCCCAGTCCGCGTATCAGTTCCCGAATCTCGGCCATACCTGCGGGGTCCATGCCGTTGGTCGGCTCGTCCAGCACCAGAAGTTCCGGGTCTCCCAGCAGTGCGTAGGCGATGCCCAGCCGCTGCTTCATACCCAACGAGTAGGTCTGGAACTTGTCGCCGGCCCGCCCGCCAAGTCCCACCTGCTCCAGCAGGAGGTCCAGCTCTTGGGGGCCGCCGCGCCCGGAAATGCCCTGGAAGTAGGCCAAGTTGTTTCGCCCCGACAAGTAGGGGTAGAAGGTGGGCGTCTCGATAAGTGCGCCTATGCGGTGCAACTGCCGGTCGAGACCGCCCCTCTCCGGCGGCGACCCGAAGAGCGCGAAATTGCCGGCAGTGGGCCGCACCAGCCCCATCAGCATACTCATCAACGTGGTCTTGCCGGAGCCGTTGGGGCCCAATAACCCGAAGATGCGGCCTCGAGAAATGTTCAGCGACAGTGCATCCACCGCCAGCACCCGACCATACCGCTTGGTCAGCCCGTCGGTCTGGATCACTAGGTCGTCCATCGCTCCCTCCCAACCTGCCTCTATCCAGAATACGCCGTAGCCATGTTCGCTGCAAGAAGCGCGAAGTAAATGACGGTGCGGCCGTTCAGGCCATAACCGGCAGCCCCATTGCAGTATAATGAGCGGTGTGGCGGAATGGATAACCATCAAATACCTGCAACCTGGAGCATATATCGGCATCATGCTCGCGGTATTGGGAGTACCACAATTGCTGTCTGGTATTTTCGACGTTAGAGCCCGCCGGTTGGACCGGCAGGATAATGAATCCAGCGCCGAGCGGCGTCATCAGGAAAACCTTGAACAGCGCCGGGAAGAACTGCGTCTTCAAGAAGAACAGCGCCGGGAAGAACTGCGCCGTCAAGAGGAACGGCAAGAGGAGCGGCGCCGGGAAGAACGTGCGCGAGAAGAGGAGCGTCGCCTGGAGGAAGCGCGCCGCCACCAGGAAATAATGGCCGTTCTTATTGCAGCCTTGAACCACGGCAGAAATCAGGTCGATGTCCAGGACCAGAGCGAAGCCATAAGCGCCCTTCAGCAAACTGTGGCGGATCTCGAAGCCGAAATCGCCGGACTCCGCCACCAGAACGGTAACGGAGGCGAGGGAGACTCGCCATAGATTTCAGGCAACTGGAACATCCCGAGCATGATTGTGCCAATACAATTTCTAACTAGATCAGGAGGCAACGATGCAACTGGGAGCAATCTTTCCACAGACCGAAATTGGGGCCGATCCGGCCGGGGTACGCGACTTTGCCCAGGCCGCCGAGGATTTGGGCTACGAACACCTGCTGGTGTTCGACCACGTGCTGGGAGCTGACGCCAGCAAACGCGATTCGTGGGAGCGGCCTTACAGCTCGGTGGACATGTTCCACGAACCCTTCGTCCTCTTCGGGTACCTGGGAGCCATCACCCAGAAGCTGGAGTTCGTTACGGGCGTCTTGATCCTGGGCCAGCGGCAGACCGCACTGGTTGCCAAGCAGGCTGCCGAGGTGGACGTGTTGACCGGCGGCCGCCTGCGCCTCGGCATCGGCGTCGGCTGGAACGAGGTTGAGTACGAAGGCCTCAGCGAAAGCTTCGACAACCGGGGACGCCGCTCCGCTGAGCAGATCGAGGTCATGCGCTTGCTCTGGACCCAGGAGGTCGTGGACTTCCACGGACGCTACCACGACATAACCCACGCTGGCATCAATCCCCTGCCGGTGCAGCGTCCCATCCCCGTCTGGTTCGGCGGCGGTGCGCCCCAGGTGGTGCGGCGTATCGGCCGTATGGGGGACGGCTGGTTCCCCCAGTTCGGACCGGACAGCGAGGGTGCCGAGCGTATTGCCGAGATGCGCCAGATAGCGGTCAACGCCGGGCGCAACCCGGCGGACATCGGCATCGAGGGACGCGTCGGCATCGCAACCGACGACCAGGACAGCTGGGGCAAGCTGGCCGAGGCGTGGAACGAGGTTGGCGCCACCCACCTGTCGGTCAACACCATGCGAGCCGGTCTCAAGGGCCCCGACCAGCACATTGACGCCATCCGCCGGTTCAAGGAAACCGTGTCGGGGTAAATTGGCCGTCGATCTTGGTCAAACGAATATAAATATGCTCGCGGCCCTACAGTTCATCCAGCCAATCGGCGTGGTGCGGCGCTCGTGTTGTGCCACGCCGCGTGATGCAATGGTTGTATGGAGTTCAGGCACACGGGGCTGCGCAGATTCTGGGAGCGGAACGACGCCAGCCGTCTCAACCCAGCCCATATAGACCGGATTTCCCAGATTTTGGATGACTTGGAAGCTGCCCTCCGGACTGAACAGATGGAATTGCCGACCTATCGACTGCATCAGTTGACTGGCAATCGCCGGGGGATTTGGAGTGTTCGAGTTAGCGCTAACTGGCGCATTACCTTTCGATTTTCTGAAGGGCAAGCCGTGGATGTTGACCTGGAAGACTACCACTAGGGGGAGTCTGTGACTGCGAGAAATCCGAGCCACCCGGGAGACACCATTCGCGACTGTGTTGAGGATGTAGGCTGGAGTATCGGTGAATTCGCGGACAAGTTGGGCGTGAGCCGGACCACCGCTTCGCGTCTAATTAACCGGCGCTGTGGAATCTCGCCCACGATCGCCTTGGCCTTGGAACGAATCGGGTGGAGCGACGCTGTCTTTTGGATGCGTCGCCAAGCCAACTACGATCTTGCCAAAGCTCGCCGGGAGTTGGAGGAGAACGCCAAAGTGGGCGTCGGGGATTAGCTGGGGACCGTCCCTTGCGCGAGTTCAATTATGGACCGAACTCGACAATGCGGGGCTATGACAACGGCAGCGCGCTGTTGCTCTTCCAGCCTCCGATGGCGATTACGCCGGTGGCGTTGAGGCCGGCGATTGCCACGACGCCCACAGCGTTAACCCCTCCGATGGCCACCAATCCCATGGCGTTTACGCCGCCAATCGCCACCAATCCCATAGAGTTGACGGGCCCGAAACTGACTAGGCCCATAGCATTCAGCAGGCTCAGGGCCGCGATTCCGAAGGAGTTGAAGAGGCCCGCCGCGACGATGCCGATGGCGTTTCGCCCGACCGCGACGATACCGACTTCGGCTCCGCAGAGGATGGGATGCTGTGCCTTGGTAGTGGCTTCCATGTTTCCCCTTCATTGGGTTGAGAATGTCGCGGCGCACTAGCGCCGGAGCAGGCGGGCCACCCGGTCCAGAATGTGGTTGCCGACCTCGTACTTGGTCAGCAGGGGCAGCTCCTCGACGTTCATGTCGCGGTCGATGAGCGTTACGAGGTTGGTGTCGGTGCCGAATCCGCTGCCCACGCTGGTGATGTCGTTGGCAGCGATGAGGTCCAGGGACTTGGACGCCACCTTGGCGCTGGCGTTTTCGACCAGGTTCTCGCTCTCAGCGGCGAATCCCACGCGAACGAAATCGCCCCGCGCCGTTGCCAAGATGTCGATGGTCCTGGCGAGTGGAATGGACAAGTCGTCCTCTGTCTTTTTGATTTTCTGGTCGGCGGCGAAAAGGGGACGGTAGTCGGCGACGGCCGCTGCCATGATCAGCGCGTCCGCCTCCCCTGTACGGGCCAGCACCGCGTCGCACATCTGTTGCGCCGTGCTGACTGGCACCACCTCCACCAGGGGCGGGTTGGGCAAGCCCTTGGCTGCGGACACTAGCACCACTCTTGCGCCGCGGTCGCGGGCGGCCTCGGCCACTGCATAGCCCATCTTCCCCGAGGAGTGGTTGGTGATGACCCGCACTGGGTCTATCGGCTCCGCCGTGCCACCGGCGCTTACCACGATGGTGCGGCCCTTCAGGTCCCCTTCGCGGCCGAGGGTGTATGCGATGTAGCCCAGCAACTCAGGCGTTTCCAACAAGCGGCCCCAACCGGTCAGCCCAGAGGCCAGCCTTCCCTGTCCCGGGCCCGCTATGACCGCGCCTCGCTGCCGCAGCCGCTCCAAGTTCTCCTGCGTTGCCGGGTGCTCGAACATGTCGGCGTCCATTGCCGGCGCTACCATAAGCGAGGCCCTGGAAGCCACCACGGTAGTGGTCAGAGGGTCGTCAGCCAGGCCTATCGCCAGCTTGGCGATGGTGTGGACGGTGGCCGGCGCCACAACAATGACGTCGGCCAGCCGCGCGAGTTCCACGTGCTCGACGGCGTACTCGGAGTAGGCGTCAAAGGCATCTGTTACTACCGGGCGATGGGTGAGGCTGCGGAAGGCCAGCGGTGTCACGAACTGCGTGGCCCCGCGAGTCAAGATGGTGTCCACCAAGGCGCCCGCCTGCGTCAATTTGCTGGCCAGGTCAAGGGCCTTGTAACAGGCAATGCTGCCGGTTACGCCCAATACCACGCGCTTGCCGCTTAACACGCTACCATCCCCATCTATTAAATCAAACACAGAGCGCACAGAGAACACAGAGATTTTTATATTTTCTCTTATACTCTCTGTGTTCTCTGTGCGCTCTGTGTTTAATCCGGGTTCTTGTTCAATTCGTAGATGTACTGCAGGCCGATGAGGGTCAGGTTGGGATTGATATGGTCGAATACGCCTGTCTCTCGCGAAATGACATCGGCCAGCCCACCCGTGGCAACAACCGTTGCCGCGCCTCCAAGCTCCCCTTTGATGCGGCCAACCAGTCCCTTGACCAGTTCGGCATATCCCAGGACCAGCCCGGCCTGGAGCGCTGCCGTGGTGTTCTGGCCTATGGCCGATGGCGGCGGCGTAAGCTCGATACGGCGGAGTTGAGAGGTGTTGAGGAACAGGGCCTCGGCGGCCACACTTATGCCGGGCGCAATGGCCCCACCCAGGTACACGCCTTCCGGCGATATGACGTCAAATACGGTGGCGGTGCCGAAATCTACGATGATGGCAGGGTAACCGTACAGTTGCTTGGCTGCCACCGCATCGGCGATGCGGTCCGCTCCCACGTCGCGCGGATTGTCGTAGGCGATCTGCAGTCCGGTTCGAACGGCCCCGGTGACCGTGAGCGGGGGCACTCCAAAATAATTGGTGGCCACCTCCTCGAACACCCCTGTCAGCGGGGGCACGACGCTGCACATCGACACCTCGGTCACCTCCTCCCGTTGCACGCCGTTGAGCTGCAGCAGACTGGTCAGCAGCAGGCCGTACTCGTCGGCTGAACGACGGGAATCCGTCGCCGCCCGCATGGTAGTGACCAAGCCGGAGTCGCCGAATACGCCGATTGTCACCATGGTATTGCCTATGTCTAATGCCAGGAGCATGACCGTTTTTCCAGAGAACAGAGTAAATCGCGACAACAGATTCCAAGGACGGCTTGCGAGATATTCCCGCCGGAACCAGAAAGGGATTATATGCCACCGCGGAAAAAAGGGGCAAACATCACCCCAACTTGAGGCTTGGCGCTAAAATGGCCCACGGCTGCTTTTTGGTTTGTTGCTTACCTTTTGACATATTCTTACTTGCTGTATATATTGCGCATCGGCGATTTCGAGTCTAGGGATATATGGAGCGGGCGTAGACCGGCACCATCAACCGATATTGGCCAAGGGCGACGTCTGCTACTTCGTCGAAAAGAGGAAAAGCGAAATCGATACTCAAGTGATACAGGCGAGCGGAAGAGAAGTAAACAAAGCGTTGTTCCTTGCGGTGCTTTCCCTGGCCGTCTTCGGCGCAATGAACGCGCTTCTGATGGTCTCCGCTCTCCTGGTGGAGGTATCGACTGATCTGGATATATCGGTTGCGGTCGCTGGGCAGCTGGCAACGGCAACGTTTGCGGCGTGGGGTGTCTCGGTCGTTTTGGTGGGCCCGCTGTCCGATTCCTTGGGCCGCCGCCCCGTTGCTCTGTTGGGGTTGCTGCTACTTGCTGTATCCGTACTGGGGTCTGCGTTCGGGCCCAATTTCGAGGTGTTGCTGGTGCTCCGGGTGGTGACTGGCTTGGGCGCAGGAACATTGCCTCCCAACATGGTGGGCGCGATTTCCGATGTCATCTCCCCAGAAAGGCGGGCTCGAGCCGTCAGCGCCTTGCTGGCCGTTGGCTCGCTGACATCGGCGGTCAGTCTCCCAATGGTCGCCCTCATAGCTGAGTGGGGCGGATGGCGCATTTCTTTTATCGTTTCAGGCCTGCTGCCGGTGTTGGGGCTTGTTGCCAACTGGCTGTGGTTTCCGAGAGACAGCAGGGAAAGGGTGCGCGAATTCGTCATTTTCTCCAGGTATTGGTCCCTTATCGTCCTGCGTTTCTTCCAGGTGGCCCTGACGGTCAACCTCGCCCACCGCATCATCTTCTGGGCTATGGTCAGCTTCTTTGCCGCCTACTTGATCCATACCTACGACGTCAGCGTGGGGTTCGTGGCCCTTCCGCTCGCAGTAACGGCAATTGGCCAGGTGGCAGGAAGCTACGCGGGCGGAATTGTGGCGGGGAAGAGGTACCGCGCTGTCCTCATTGCCGCCACCTGTGGCTTGGGAGGCGCCTGCGGGTTTCTGTTCTTCGCTGTCGAGCTCCAACTCTGGGTGGCAGTGGCCGTGGCAACGGTGGGAACAGGCGTGCTGAGCGTCAATTTCCCCGCGCTGGTCGCCGCCAGCACCGAGCATTCGGGAGAATCAACGGCCACGGGAGTTGGCCTCATGGGCATGACCAACCAGTTGGGAGGGGTGTTGGGCGCCGCGGTTTCCAGTGCCCTCCTGGCCACCTCGGGCTACGGGGGGATAGCCTACCTGTGTCTCGGCGCAGCCATCGTAAGCGCTCTGATGGTGGGTCTTTCCGCCAAGCAGTTGCGCCCAGGCTGCGGC
The DNA here is from genome assembly GCA_965249355.1 of Dehalococcoidia bacterium. Lineage (GTDB taxonomy): Bacteria > Chloroflexota > Dehalococcoidia > Lucifugimonadales > UBA3495 > VXOI01. Next base: position 3,490,625 of record CBDFLW010000004.1, on the reverse strand, counting down.
TGAATAGCCGCGACCGCGCAGTTAATGATGGCGTATTCTCAGGACTTGGCGGAGGGGCTGAGATTTTCGCCTGGACCACCGCTGGGGCCGTCGCATATCGTTTCCCGATTTCCGTACCGGGCGAGGGTGCGGAAATGCGCCAGAGGGCCATGGGTTCGCCAAGGCACAAAGTCATGGCAGTGGGGTGCATACCTGCATTGCTTGGGTGAGGCGCCAGCAAAATTCTGACGTACCCAGGATATGATCTCTTTCCGGCGAAAATCAGTTACCGCGGAATGACCATTGCAGCCTCACGAGTATCCAAAGCGCGTTTGCCATCCCAATCAGGATACCGCTTGCTCATCCGCGGTTCGCAATAGAGTATAATCAGGCGACGCGCCGCCAAGGGCCGCGCAGTCTGATGGACCGGTGGGATATTGCGGGAATGAGTAGCAAATTTCTGGAACGGCTTGATGAGATTCGAGAGGGAGCGGCGCCCCGCTTGGGCTTCGGCACGACGCGCCCTCCCAAGCAGCCCGGCCTTGCCCTGGTTGTGACTGCCGATGGAGGCAAGGACGGGGCAGCAGAGGCCGGTGGCCTGGCCCCCGACGCAGTGATCGTTTCTGGTTCTGCGGCGGCGCAAGCCAGTGAAATAGGAGAGGCTTTCTCCGGTGTCACATGGGGCGTGCGTGCCGATGAGCTCACGGCCGCGGATGCCGCATCCTGGCGGGAGGCCGGCGCCGATGTGCTGGTATTCTCCCTGTCCGGCACCGCCCTGGGAGCGGTCACATCGAAAGACGCGGCACGCGTGCTGATCGTAGATTCCAGCTCATCACCCGAAGAATTGCGCGACGTCAACCCCCTGCCAGTGGATGCCGTGCTGGTTTCCCTCCCCGGGAACCCGGCCGCTTGGACGCTCCAGGACCTGACAGGCTTGGCCAAGGTGAGCGGCCGCGTGGGCAAGAACGTCTTGGCCGAGGTGTCCAGCGCTCCCGACGGCGATACCCTGGAAGCCCTGCGCAATGCCGGGGTCATTGGCCTGGTCATCGGGCTCTCGGCGGGAGAGGGGGAGATAAATGGCCTCAAGGAATCGCTGCTGAACATGCCGCGCCCTGGCTCGGATAGCCGCAGCCGCTCCAACGCAATCCTGCCCGGTTCAGTCTATGCCGACCGGCGTCCCGCTCCGGCAGATCCTGATCCGGACGACGACGATTAGCGAGGCGTTTAATGACCGAGGCGCGCCATCCCGACAGCGAGCCCGAGCCGGAACACGGCCAGCACGACCACGTACACGAACCTCACGAGCATTACGGCATTCTTCCTGCCGACGGCGTGGAGGACCTGACCGACAAGCTCACTGGCTTCATGTACGAGATCGAGCTGGGCGGGCTGTCGGACATCATTGGCCAGGTGCTGGACGACTTTCTTGAGCAGTGCGGCGGCATACCAGAGGACCTGACAGCCCGCGACGCTTTCGAGCAAATCTCCCGCGGCCAACTCGCCGTCACCCTGGCCTACCAGTTGGGACGGCTCGAAGGTCGCTCGCCGCAACTGGTCGAAGGCTTGGTGGCCCGGGCCATAGAGTCCTACGGATTTTTGCCCTTGGATGAGTCCAACGAGATAACTGACTCGGATATGGGAAACCCCAAGGTGCAGGTGTATCCCAGAATGCGCCGCATGGAATACGTCGAGCCGCAGATCCTCCAGATACAGGGCCTGGGGGACACTCCCGCCACCGGGGACGGAACTCCAGGGTCAGGGTAATCGATCGCCGTTTCATCCAGCGGTCGAGGGTTACAGTATTTGCGCGTATTTTGCCCGGGGGAAGCGTAAGGCTCCTTAACCGGGCACACCGTCAGTCCTGAGCCCGTGGAGAGCGCTCGATCGTGGTTCGCCAGGCTCACTGCCAACGTATTCTGGATGACCTCTCAGACCCCCTGCCACCCAAACCAACGAGGTATTGCCGATGACTACCGCCGCACCCGCCTACGACCTGCTGCTCACCGGCGGCACCCTGCTGGACCCAGCCCAGGGAATCCACGACCGCCGTGATGTCGCTTTCAAGGACGGCCTGGTGGCCGCCGTCGCCGAGCGTATCGACGCCGCCGAGGCCGCCGCCAGTGTGGACGTCTCCGGCAAGTTGGTGACGCCCGGACTGATTGACCTGCACGGCCACTTCTACCATGGCGGCAACCCCACGTCGGTAAACCCCGACGAGATCTGCATGTCGTCCGGCACCACCACAGGAGTCGACGCGGGCAGCGCCGGGTTCCTGAACTACCAGGCCATGCGGGATTACGTGTTTCCGGCCCACCGTACGCGGCTGCTGGCTTTCCTCCACGTCGGCGCCGTCGGCCTGGCGGTCAACCGGGTTCTGGGCGGTGCGTTGCACGATTTGCGGGTGATCGATGTCGACCAGACTGCCGACCACATCAAGCAGAACCCAGGGTTCTGCTACGGCGTCAAGGTCAGGATGCACGTCAACGCCGTCGCCTACTGGAACGCCCACGAGGCAATGAGGGCGGCGCGTGAGGTGGCCGACAAGTCCGGCACCCGCCTGATGGTGCACGTCAGCGGCACACCCATACCGCTGCCCGACGTGCTGGAATTCCTCGGCCCCGGAGACATCTCCACCCACGCGTTCAACGGCCACCCGGAGAATATGCTGGACCGTAACCTGAAGATACGCCCGGAGGTGAAGGCCGCTGTCGACCGGGGCGTCATCATGGACCTGGCCCACGCGGGCGTCCACTGCGACGTGGAGGTCACCCGGGCCGCGCTGGAGCAGGGCCTCGCGCCGCACACCATCAGCACCGACATCCATGTCCCGCCGCCGGAACGCACCGTCTATCTGATGAACGACCTGGTCAGCAAGCTGCACGCCATGGGGATGCCTCTGGGCGACTCCATAGCTGCGTCCACGAGCACGCCGGCCCAGGTGCTGGGACTGGAGGACAGCATCGGCTCGCTGGCTCCCGGAATGTGCGGGGACGCCGCGGTGTTCGACCAGCGGGAGGGCGCTTTCGTCTGGATGGACTCGGTGGGGAACCTGCAGCGAGGCTCAATGCGCCTCGACACCTTCGCCACCGTCCGGGCTGGCCGCATGGCATGGCGGGAAGGTCAGTTGGTAGAAATGGGCAACTGCTGAGAGGAGTAAGAGACTATCTCAAAAGACGGCGAACCAACCAGCCCGTTATCCCTGCCCCCGGCCGTCATTCCTGCGAAAGCAGGGATCCAGAACCCCCGTGGGAGGGTCAGGGTGGGGGGAAGACCCTCAGCGCCCGAACGGTAAGGAAACTCTGAATTTCAGCCCCCGGCCGTCACTCCTGCCGCCGGCCGTCATTCGGCCTTGAGCCGGAATCCAGAAGGGCTGGAACAGGCCAACGTAAACAACGCCAGGGCTCCTGGATTCCAGCCCAAGGCCCGAATGACGGGGCCAGGTGACTCGTCCACCAATTTTAGGGTGACGGACTACTAGTAGTACGAAATCTTTGAAATGAGGAGTATCCGATATTGGTGTAAGCACCCGGCGATTGTTGACCAATGCTGCTCTCCGCCAAGATGCATGCTTTTCATGTCATCATTTCAAAGTAGTTGGGCTACTAGTTGGGTGTGGCGGTCAGGGTGACGCGGGGGTGCCCCTCCAGTTCGAAGACGAACTCCACTTGTTTGCCCATCGGAAACAGGGAACGTTCCACGGCCACCACTACCATCGGGGCATACAGGTACCCGTACTCCCGCCCTTGGGCGTCCTCGTTCAGGTCCATCAGCACTGACGCACGTTCGCCCTGGATCACAACGTCGGTAACCGAGAGCGGGTCTCCCTTCACCGGCCGCCAGATGTAGTAGCCAGCCAGCAACACCGACGTGTCGAAATCAATTCTCCCCAGGGATGTGATGGTTCCCCGGTTTATCTTGCTGACAAAGCTGCCCTGAAACGCATCCAATTCATCCTGGTTGACGATTACGGCAGCCCGCAGCTCGTTGGAAAAAGGCCCGAATTCCTGCCAGTCATTGGGAGAGATCCACCCGCTGTTAACGTACCGGAAAGTTGGCTGCAGTCCCGAGGACACTGCCGGTGGTTTACCCCAATCCCAGCCCCAGACCAGGAACACGGCCAACCCGGCGGCCATTGCCAGCACCGTCAGCGACAATTGCAGGGACGGCAGGCGGCGCCGGGCGTCGGGCGCAACGGAAGGGTGGGTTGCCTGTGCTACTGGCGATTCCATAGAACAGGGCCAATCATACCAAAACGTTATTGAATCACCACGCCCATGGCAGCGGGCTATGCCGGGAAATGAAAACGAGCGGCCCGCCTGACGGGGCCGCTCGCCGTGTTCAGTGCTTTGAACGCACTTTTTGTTTATGACCTAGCCGGGGTTGTAACGAAGCACCAGCTCGGACACGCGGGGGTCTAAGTTGCCGATTTCGACGCCGCCGTCCAGCCTGGCCACGCCGAGGTGAGCGTCCCGCTGGATCTCCTCCCAATCGGGTTCGAGCTCATACTGGTCTCGGAGTTCGTCGAATAGATGGTCTAGCGACTGTTTGTCAAACATAGCGGTCTGAAAACACCCTCCTCAAGAAAATGCCGTTGGAACTAGGTCTTGGAACCAAGTCTGCAACCGGAATGCCGGGTTGCCTGCTGTCTACGCACCGGCGGAGCCCCCGCCATTGCGATCTGTTGCGGGGGACAAGCATCACTGCGGTGGAAGCGACCGCTAGTCTACCCAATCCACCGCCCGCTGACAAGTGCGGCGTCCGCTTCGTAACTGTTTCGACTTGGTGGGTCGAATTGGCCGAAAGCCGTTTGATAGCCGTCAGCCTGAGCGTCAGCAACGGGGATTCGCCCCCGATTTTCGCCCTTCAGACCTTCGGATCCCCTCAATTCTGAACTGTTACTCCACTTCCTGTCTCCCCGCACGGGCTTCAGGGCAATGGCGAGCCGTGACGATGCTGCTGATAGTAATAGAAAATTCCAATAGCTAGTGGGATGGCGATGACGATCGCCGCTGTTGCTCCCACCATCACCCACGGACCGAGACCCAGAATCTCGTCCATCTGTTCCTTGAGAAAGTGAATCAGCTCCGGGTCTGCCGCATCTCCCTGGTGCAGCAGTGAAAAGCTGATGAGGTGCGAAAGATCAGGCATCGGTTACCCAAACTGTCTGAGCAGCCGGCTGCTGGTAACGCGCCGAGTACTTGCGCTCCCGGATGGAGAATGCCGAAATCGCGGCCAAGCCCAGCAGCGAGCTGATGATGGCGAAGGGCAGCGTGTACGAGCCGGTCACATCATAAAGCCACCCGGCCAGCGTCACGCTCACAAACCCGCCTATCTGGTGGAACATGAATGTGATACCGGATATGGTGCCCATTGCTCGCAGTCCGTATACCTCGACAGTAAGCGATGATGTCAGCGGCAACGTGGCGATCCAGGAGAAGCCGGCGATGCAGGCGAATATCCACAGCCCCGCAGTGGACATACCGGGAATCAAAGGGGTAACCAACAGCAGCAGATAGGCTAGTCCGCGCATGGTGTAGACCAGGGTCAGCCAGTTCTTGGTACCGCCAATTTTGTCGGACAAGAAACCCGCAGACGTGGCGCCCACGATGTTCAGGCCGCTCATTACTGCGAAAATCAGTGCTGCGGTGCCACGTTCCATCCCACGATCCTCGGCATAGGGGATGAAATGAATCGACAGGACGAAGGTAGTCGCCCCGCAAACAAAATAGGCGCCCGACATCTGCCAGAAGGGCCACGACCGCAGGGAGTCCCGCCACGATGCCGCCTCCAGCGGCCCTGGAATGCGATCCGGGCGACGGGCCCCGGCTTCTTCCGACGGCTCATCATCGCCGTCGGGACGCAGGTTCATCTGCGCCGGATTCTCGCGGATGAACAGCCAGGTCAGGGGCAGGGACAGCAGCACCACGCTGCCCAATCCAATCCAGGCGATGCGCCAGCCGGCGGCGTCCATCAGGTAGACGGCGAGAGGCACAATCACCAGACCGCCCAGCGACAGCGCCGTGGAGTTGATGCCGATGACAGTGCCCCTCAATCTGACGAACCACCGGGCCAGCAGTGCGGATGTGTTGGTCAGGGACAACCCACTCTGCGCCACCGAAGCCAGGACGCCGAATACGAAGACGAAGAAGAGGAAATTGAAAGTCCAGTACAAAGATATGGTCACCAGACCCAAGGTAAGCACCGACAGCAGGATGAGCTTTCGACCGCCGGTGCGGTCGAAAAGCTGACCCATAAAGGGCTGAATGAAGCCATTCAGCAAAATTCCTAACCCTGCCGCAAAGGAAATAGTGAGCCTGTTCCACTCGAATTCCTCGCTCATTGGCGTAACGAAGGCGCCGAAGCCGTTGCGCGCGCCAACGGCAGCAAAGCCGACGAACACCGACGCCGCTACGACGTACCAGCCATAGAAAATCGGACGCCGCGCAGGCCCTTCAGCTCTCATTTCCCTTCACCGTTTCCTTGACTCGAACGTCGAATCGGCAGAAGTCGCACTCAATAATACCACTCGCGGAAATTTGCTGTGCGACTCTCCATGCGATGCAGGTCCATCGCGGCTAAGAGCCTGTCCTAAAAATGGGTGAAACCCGTATGAGTAGTGAATGGGGAAGGAGGCAGAGGAGCGGCTAGACTTGGGGAATGAAGAAAGCGAAAGAACCCAAGCCGCCTCGACCGCCCCGCGTCGGCCCAGCCACTCGAACCAACCCCACCACCGGCTCCTTCCAGGTGTCAGACGAGCTGTGGGAGGCACTGAATCCACTCCTTCCCCAGCGGGTGAATACCCATCCCTTGGGCGGAGGCCGGCCCCGGGTTCCGGACCGGACCTGCGCCAACGGTATATTCTACGTGCTGCGCACCGGCTGCCAGTGGAAAGCCCTGGACGCCACAGGCATTTGCTCCGGCTCTACCGCCCACCTGCGCTTTCAGCAATGGGTCGCCGCCGGGGTGTTCCTGGAGCTATGGCGGACCGGGCTGGAACGCTATGACGATTTGAAAGGTCTGGACTGGAGTTGGCTGAGTATGGACGGGGCCTTGACCAAATCCCCCTTAGGCGGGGGAAAAAACCGGCCCCAACCCCACGGACCGGGGTAAGAGCGGGGTCAAACGCAGTCTGTTGACCGAAGCCGGGGGCATTCCGGTGGGGCTGGCAGTGGACGGGGCCAACCGCCACGATATGAAACTGTTGCGGGCCACGGTGGACAGCCTCCCCGTGCCACGTCCAGCACCCAGCCCAGAGCATCCCCAGGGTCTGTGCCTGGACAAAGGCTACGACTTTGACGAGGTGCGCCAGACCCTGGAGGAGTTTGGCTTTACGGCCCACATCCGCAGCCGGGGTGAGGAGGCCCAGGCCATCAAAAAGGAGGCAGGCTACAAGGCCCGGCGCTGGGTGGTGGAACGCACCCACAGCTGGATGAACCGCTTCCGGCGCATTCTGGTCCGCTGGGACAAGTCTCCTAGCAATTACATCGCCCTGCTTCATTTCGCCTGTGCCCTTATCGCTCTCCGAGCCGCCGGGTTATTAGGATAGGCTCTTAGAGGGTGTGTGACTTATCACCTGTCCCTCCGGGGGAGGGTTAGGGTGGGGGCGGTCCCTTGTTTTTCGCAGGAAAAAATGATGCCACCTTTAGCTGCTCATTGTCGACATGAGCCTTTTGTCACACAACCTCTAAGAAATTCAAAACCGTCATTCCTGCGAAAGCAGGAATCCAGAACCCCCGTAAAAACGCCCTGCGTCTACATCATCGCCAGCAAGCAGAACGGCACTCCTTGCGCAGGGGCGGAGTGACGGACGGGGACGGGAATAATTGTGATGCGATGGAGTATGGGGGCTCTGGATTCCTGCTTTCGCAGGAATGACGGTTTAGCGGCAATGACGGCGTATAGGGGAGAATGACTGATGATGTTAATTTCAAACAGAGACATCACCCGCACAAATACAAGGTTGTCACAGATTTGCGATTTCCAATATAATCAACGCCTGAATCTGACCCAAGGACATTTGAAATGACCAACCGCGCGGCATCCGGCAACAGTGCTCCCCTACCCCAATTCGCCTTCTTCCGGGGCGAGGTGGTGCCCTTGGAGGATGCCCGTGTGAGTGTGATGACCCATGCCCTCCACTACGGCACCGCCGTCTTCGAGGGCATTCGCGGCAACTGGAACGCAGAGCACGAGACGGCCTATATCTTCCGGCTCCGCGAGCACTACGAGCGGCTGCACCTCGGCTGCCGGATGCTGATGCTGGATATCCCCTACAGCGTCGACGACCTCTGCAACATCACTGTCGAGCTCGTGGAGAAAAACGGCAACCGCTCCGACGTCTACATCCGGCCGCTGGCCTACAAGAGCGCTGAGCTGGTCGCCAACCTGAAGCTACACGAGATCGACAGCGACTTCACGCTGATCGTAATTCCCTTCGGCAACTACCTCGGCACCGAGAATCTGCGCTGCTGTACCTCCTCTTGGCGGCGCCTCGAAGACCAGATGACTCCGACGCAGATCAAGACCTCGGCAAACTACCTGAACAGCATCCTCGCCAAGACCGAGTCGGTGCTGGCCGGTTTCGATGAGGCGATTTTGCTGAACCAGGACGGACACGTCTCCGAGGGCTCCGGTGAGAACCTGTTCATGATGCGCAAGGGCAAGCTGGTAACTCCCATCCTCGAGGACAACCCACTGCCCGGAATCACCCGCGACACCGTGATGGAGCTGGCCCGCGAGGAGCTGGGGATAGAGGTCGTCGAGCGCCGTATCGACCGCACCGAGCTGTACCTGGCTGACGAGGTGTTTCTCAGCGGCACGGCAGCCCACCTCACGCCCGTGATCTCGCTGGACAGCCGCCCCATCGCCGACGGCAACCCGGGGCCGGTATCGACGCAGCTGAAGCGGATGTACTTCGATATCGTATTCGGCCGCAACCCCAAGTACCTGCACTGGTGCACCGCCGCCGTCCCCAACGGAGTCGCGGCGTAGGGCATTTTCCGGATTGCCGCCGGTGAGTTGCCAGAGGCGGGGTTCCCAGTGACCTGCTCTATCACGACCAGGACATAGCGGACACCCTGGAGCTCTTCCGGTGGCTTGGCCACCAGACCTTCGGCCTTATAGAGGCCCTTCCTCGATCAACCTGAAGGAACACCGCCTATCATCCTGAAAACGGGGATATGACCCTCGACGACTGGCTCGACGTCTGCGATAGGCCCCTAAGAGAGCGCTTGCAGTGAATGCAGAAAAACTATGACGCCTGAGTCAACCCAGATTGATGTCCTGAGGACGGGATCCCGTCCTCAGGACTCAACGCCTGAATTGCGTTTGCGGCTGGAACAAACGGCGCACGTTTCATACTGACAAGGGCAGGCGGCTTGACCTGCCCCTGCCGCATAGAGGAGACGGCCACCGGCGCTTGTGGAAACTCTGATCGAAATCGCCCGCTGGCTTGGTTTGGGCCTGCTGGCCTACCTGATAGGTGCGATCCCGACGGCCTACCTGTTCGCCCGTTTCGCCCTGGGCCGCGACATTCGTGGCATCGGTGACAACAACAGCGGCGCAGCCAATGTGTTCCGGGAAATCGGACCCCGGGCGGGGCTGGCTTGCGGCGTGCTGGACATCATCAAGGGCGCCGTGGCGGTGATAATCGTGGCCATGATCGCCAACGACGCCGGGATCGAAATGCTGGCCGGTGTCTGCGCATTGCTGGGGCACGTATGGCCGGTCTACCTTCGTTTCCGTGGCGGGCGGGGTGCCGCGGTGTCCGTTGGGGTGCTGATTGCCACATTCCCGATCATATGCTTGCCCTCGGGAGCGCTCTCGCTTGTGCTCCTCTACCACACGAGAAGATCAATCGTGCCGCTGGCGACGTTCCTGGTCGGCATTCCGGTGCTGACTTGGGTGGCTGTCTTTACGGTGGGCTACACCCCGGGCGAAGCTGGCTACGCCTTGGTCATTCCGGTTTTGACCGGGCTGAGCCACTGCTACTCCACGCTTCTGCTGCCCCGGTTCCGTGCCCGCGCCTCCTGAGATTGTCCGCACCTCGGTCATCCCCCCGGCGAACCTGTCATCGCCGCGGAAGCGGGAAGCCAGAGGTTCTTGGTTGCCCCGCTATACTTGGTCAACAATAGAACCAGTCCGCTGCGAGGAAGAGGAATGTCCAACATCGAAGTAATAGGCATGATCGGCGTCAACCGCGAGCGGGACTCCTCCCGCGGCGTTACGGTCAGCCTGTTCGGCGGCGGCATCAACCCTGCCGACGAGATACCGGCGGGCATCGATCCCGACTACATCGCCGAATTTTCCTTGGCCCACGAGGAGAGCGGCTTCGACAAGGTGCTGATCGGCTACTCGTCGGCCACCGCCGACAGCTTTGCTGTCGCCGGCTACGCGGCCACCCGCACCGAGAGGCTGGGCTATCTCATCGCCCACCGCGCCGGGTTCATGGCTCCCACACTGGCAGCCCGGCACGCTGCCACCCTCGACCAGCTGAGTGGCGGCCGCATCGCGCTGCACGTCATTTCCGGCGGCAGCGACGAGGAGCAGCGGCGCGACGGCGACTGGCTCGACCACGACTCCCGATACCGGCGTACCGGCGAGTGGATGGAGATCGTGCGCCGCATCTGGACAGAGTACGAGCCCTTCGACTACAAGGGCGAGTTCTACCACCTGGAACAAGCCCACAGCCAGGTCCGTACCAAGCAGCGCCCCCACGTCCCTCTCTACTTCGGCGGAGCGTCCGAGTCAGCCATGGAGGTCGGAGCGCGCCATGCCGACGTGTACGCCCTCTGGGGCGAACCCATCGCGGCCATCAGGGAGCAGATTGCCGATATTCGAGCCCGCGCCGCCCGCTACGGCCGCGAGTTGCGGTTCAGCCTGTCGGTCCGCCCCATCCTCGGCGACACCGAGGGCGAGGCCTGGGAGCGCGCCCACGGAATCCTTGAGCGCGTTCGCGGCTCGGTGGGCGACTCCGTAGGTCCTGGCCGTCCGGCCCGGCTGCAGTCCGTGGGATCTCGCCGCCTTCTGGACTTCGCCTCCCAGGGTGAGATCCACGACCAGCGCCTCTGGATGCCTATCGCCGCTGCCACCGGAGCAGCGGGAAGCACCACCGCCCTCGTCGGAACCGCCGAGCAGGTGGCGGAGTCGCTGCTGGCCTACTACGACGCTGGCTGCACCACGGTCCTGATCCGCGGCTTTGATCCATTGCTGGACACCGCCGATTACGGCAGGCAGCTCATCCCCATTCTTCGATCCGAAGCTGCCGCGCGATCCGTGCCGGTCTAGCCTCGCCGTGGCTGTGTGACCTGGAGAGGAATTCGGAAGGCAACGAAAAGGCCGCTGGTGTTGATTTGGCCGAAACACCAGCGGCCTTGATATTGCTCGATTCATTCAGAGGGTATGTGACTTATCCCCTCTCCCTCCGGGGGAGGGTTAGGGTGGGGGCGTTCTCTTGTTTTTCGCAGGAAAAAATGATGCCACCCCAATCTGCTCATAGTCAACTTGAGCCTTTTGTCACATACGCTCAGGCCCTCATTTAGCTATGAGCAGCATTAGTCGGCCAACACTTTTGACCCGAGACGCTGGCCTTACGGACCGCCTTCCATAGGCAGACCACAAGCATTTGCCGCACCAAGGAAAGACATTATGCCTGCTTCATTCCCTGACCCAAGCACCGCAGCCATGAATGCCAGGCCACCCACCTGCTCCATAGCGCAGTCAAGGCTCTCACGGTCCTCCGCGGTCATGTTCATGGCTGGGCCAACAGCCTCAAAGTCTTTGTCGGTCAGGCAGGATATGGTCAGATACATGGCTAACTTGCTGCCTATCATCGCAGCTTCGTCAGCCTCCTGCCCTGCCGACATCATCGACCGGAGGTCAAGGGCCGCCGTCCCGCCGCGTATGCACATCGAACTTTCCTCGCTGAGCGGCTCAGCATTGCCTAACATCCCGGTCACGAACATTCGCAGCACCGTTTCATCCTCGAGACAACCCAGTATCTGCGCCTGCAGTTCCTGGTCAGCCATCTCGGGCGCCGAAAATACTTGCATCAGTTTCCCGAAGTCTGCTACACCCGTCAGGCATGCCAACTCGGCTCTCGAGAGCTCGGGGGCCATCGCCATAGGATTGTCCAGTGGCAGTGGAGCGATGGGACTACTGTCCATTGCCTGGTCCGTCGATCTTGCCGGTGTCGGCATCAACTCCGGCGTACGGAGCGGCGCGGCGGTAGGAGCAGGGGTCGTCATTGACTCCGGCGTAGGGAGCGGCGCGGCGGTAGGAACAGGGACCGGCACCGGGCCATCCCCCGTCTCCAGCCCGCAACCCATAGCCGCGCCCATCATCGCAAGGAAAGCGTCCTCGTCCTCTCCGGAAAGGGCCGCCGCAAACTTCTCGGAGCCGCCAAGCTCATCCACGAGACACAGCAGGCCTTCCCGGTCCTCCGGGTTCACGTCAAGAGCAGGAGCGGCCTCCGCAAATTCCTCATCGTTGAAGCAGGTGAGTATCAGGAAGAACGCGGACATGGACCCCATCATCGCGGCCTGTGCATCACCCGCTGACCCAGCCATCATCACCGCACGTGCGTCATTCCCATCCATACCTGCACGGACACATGCCGAGGATTCCTCGCTCAGGGGCTCCTCCAAACCGACGATTGTCGTGACGAACATCCTCAGCACCGTCTCATCCTCGAAACAGCCGAACAGCTGAGCCAGTTCATCCTGTGACGCCGTCTCGGGCGCCGAAAAGATCTGCATCAGGCGCGTGATATCGGCAACCCCCGCCAGACAGTTCAATTCACCCCCTGAAAGCTCGCCAGCAATCGCCACGGGGTCCTCCAGCCGCAGCGGGGTGATAGCACCCGTTCCCGAAACCACCGCTGATGCCTCCGTTGGCGTCGTTGGCGTTGTCGGTGTGGGCTCTGGCGACGGCGTAGGCACCGGAATGGCCATTGGCTCCGGCGTAGGGGTGGGCGTCGGCGTGTCAGTGGGCCGTGGTTCAGCCGTCGGCTCGGGCGCCGTGGTAGGCTGCTGGGCCGAAGTGTCGGCGGGCGCCTGCGTGGCGTCCTCGCCACCGCACGCCAGGACGGCCACCAAGGCAACCAGCGCCATTACGTAGAGAAGCTTCGACATTTCCGTTTATTCCTTGCCTGTAAATTTGCTCCGGGCCTGTAAATTTGTTCCGGACGTCTATGGTACAGCGACGGGGTACAGCGAAGGGCTTTCTGCAGGTACGTACACGGCTACGGAAAAACCGCATTCTAGCACAGACAAGCAGTGGAATCTGTTAACCAACAACGGATTTCGCTGCTACAGGCCCTGCCAGCCCAGCAACTCGCTGACCAGCGCGAAAAAGCGTCCTGAGTCGACGGTGTCGGCTAACAAAACCTGCCCCGTTTCGCCGGATACCGTGGATGCGCCCCAATGCTCCCCCTGCTCCGTCCCCACTCTGATCGCAACCTGCCGCATCCTGGCCACGCCGGGTTCCAGCGCCAAGGCCATCGCCAGCGGATCATAGAACTCGAACCTCTCTCGCTGCGTGTCCCGGCGGAACCAGCCCTGCAGGATCCGGAGCGCCAGGGTGCCCAGCGGCGTCTCGGCTCGCAGCCCGGCTGCCTGCTCCCGGCTGATTCCCACCCGTCGGCAGGCTGCCAGGTCGGCCATGCTGATGGGAATGCCCAGGGCGAGCACCTGCGCGGCGGCCAAGGGATCGCTGTGGAAGTTGAACTCTGCCTTTGGGGTAACGTTTCCCCGGGTTTCCACCGCGCCGCCCATGATGACCGTGTGGGACGCTTGCGAGAGCGCGCCGGGATGCCGGTCCTCCAGCCGGGACAGATTGGTCAACGGACCGAGGGCCACCACTCCAATATTGCCGGACTCCGAGGTGAGCAGGTCGAGCAAAAACTCGACGGCAGTCTGCCGTACCGGAGGCTGCCTCGGTTCCGGCAATCGTGCAGACAGTCCGCCGGGGCCGTGAAATGCCACCGATGGCCGGAAGCTTCCCCGCCGGGGGCGGGCTGCTCCCGATGCCACCGGAATGTCAGGCCGCCCTGCCGCTTGCAACAATGCCAGAGCATTACGAGTGGCGCGCGCCCTCGGCACGTTGCCTCCCACCGTAGTCAGCCCTGCCACTTCAACGCCCGGCGCGGCCAGCGCCAGCAGGATTGCGATGGCATCGTCAACGCCTGGGTCGGTATCGATTATGAATCGCAGCCCAGATTTGTCAGCGTTGATGTTGTCAGCGTTGATGATGGCGGCCCTCCGGGCGGGAATCTGGACTACGGCTGCTCAGCGGACCATCGACAGCTTGGGGAGCCGTTCCAGGAAGTGCTCGTTGTAGTTGACCAGGGACGTAACGGCATCAAGCGCCGAATGACGGAAATGGTATCCCGTTACGCGTTTCAGCTTTCCTGTGCTCATTATCAACGGCCAACGGTCCAATTGGTGGCTGTACGACACGAACCCGCCGCCTGTGAGCCTCTTGAGCGGATTGGCAAGGATTGCCGGCATAAGGACTTGCCTGGTGGACATTTCTTGGGCCAATTCCCTCAGGAAGACCACACCGTCCCCGGCAACATTGTAGAGTCCTGGCAACTCCTCCGTGATGGCCATGCACAAGATCCTGGCCAGGTCGCCGTCGCTTACGAACTGGAGGGGCGGGTTTTGATCAGACATTCCCATCCAGCCGGGAAAATACAGTTCCCGCAGCAGTCCCATCGAGGTCATGGTCCCCAAGGCAGGACAGCTTCGCAGTATGGTCACCTTGATATTCGGGGATTTTTCTGCCAGTTCAGACAGGGCCTGTTCCGCCCTGAGGTTGTCTTGGGCATAGGAAAATCCGGTGGAGGGGTTTGGCGGCCACTCTTCGTTCACCGGCATCGGCAGTTCCGGCCTCGCGCCGTAGACGGTGTGGGAACTGACGTAAATGATGTGCTGGACACCGGACCTGACCGCGGAATCAATTACCTCCTCCACCATCTTCCCGTTTAGCTCGCTGATGGCGGCGGCCTGGCGGCGCCTGAGACCGGTCCCCCACTCGAAGGCCAAGTGCACCAGGGTCGTAACCCGGTGCCGGTCCAGCTCCTCGGCCATGGATTCGCGTACGTCCTTACGATATACGGCAATGTTGTGCACCGGGGCCCGCAATGGCTTGACATCGAATCCCACCAGCTTGCCCAGCCCCGGAACGTCTTCCAGGTGCTCCAGCAGCCGGGCGCCAAGGTGCCCGGACGAACCGGTTATCGCCACAACCTTTCGCTGGAATGTCATAAAGTATTAGCGCCAGCCCGCGCGTGCCGAGGAGATGCTTGCAAGCGGGAACAATGCGGGTTGCGACAGTCGAGGCCCCTGAGTTGCCGGTTCATCGGGTTCATCCGGTTCAACCCGGCGCCGGACTGCTGTGTCATCGAGGCCAGGGCAGCGAAAGGGTGCTGGTCAGCCAGGCCCTTGCCGTTATCCTGGCCTTCTCCCCCGTCGACAGCGCGATGCGTTGCTCTCCCAGCACGTCGTATCCGGATGCTTCGATCCGGTCGAGGAGCCGCGAGTAAATTGCGCCCAGCACGGCCGGACAGGCCCTGCTGCGGCGCGACAGGTATGGCAGGAGCCGGAAGCCGCTGCGGAAGTACTCACGGGCCCGCTGACCCTGGAAGCGCAGCAACTCCACGAGGGCATCGTTCCGGATTCCGGCGCCCAGCTGCTCTTCAGTGTAGCCGAATTGCGCCATCTCGTCCTGGGGGAGATAGACCCGGCCCATGTCCCAGTCCTCGCGGAGGTCGCGCATGATATTGGTCAACTGCATGGCGAGCCCTAGGTCCACTGCGTAGTCGCGGGCGGCCTCGTCCCGGTACTGGAAGATCTGAAGGCACACCAAGCCGACCACAGACGCAACCCGGTAGCAGTACTGCCGGAGCTCATCGAAGTCCTGGTAGCGTGTCTTGACCAGGTCGCTCTCGACGCCCAGGATGATTTGGCGAAAATAGTCTTCCGGGATATCGTACCTGTCGGCTGCGTCGGCGAGCGCCAGGAACATCGGTGTGGGTGCGCGGCCCAGGTAGGCCTGCTCCAGGCTTGTTTGCAGTTCCGCCAGCGCCGACAGCTTGTCCTCAGGAAGAGCCGCCTCATCCACCGAGTCGTCGCAGTGGCGGCAGAAGGCATAGGCGGCGTAAATGGCCCTGCGCTTCTCCTGCGGCAGGGTCACGAACGCGTAGTAGAAGTTCTTGGCTTCCCGCCGCGTCAGCTTCTGACAGTCGGCGTAGGCCGACTCAAGTTCTGAAGTCGATGCCGCCATATCAGCCCGGCTGTTGAGGCGGGTTCCGGTACAGGTCCATCAAGTGTCGCACCCCGTCCTGAGATGAGGGGTCTACTCGCCCACCACCTGGACCATGACCTCCCGGTTGCGCGGGTGGTCAAGCTCGATGAAAAAGATGCTCTGGTATGTGCCGAACTGCATCTCTCCGTTGATTATCGGCACGGTCTCGCTGGTCCCCAGCAGCAGGTGCTGCAGGTGGGCGTGGCCGTTGGGCGATTCTTCGGGATTCATGTTGACCGTGCGAATGTCGAAGTCGTTGTGCCGGTACGGGGCGTGCCGCGGGGCGACCCCTTCGAGAAACGCAGCCATGTCCTCCAGGAGTAGCGGTTCGTTCTCGTTGATCTTCACCGCCGCCGTGGTGTGCTTGGAATAGACTACGGCGAACCCGTCACTGACCTGGGATTGAGCGACACAGCCGGAAACCCAGTCGGTGATATCGATGAACTCCGGGGCCTCCTTGGTCTTGACACTGAGACAGAACGATTTGCTCTTCATGCTTCGCGTCCTTTAACCGCACCCTGATATGCGGGGTTGGGGCAGGTTGCACCATTCGCGTCGTGCCGCCCACCCTGGTTGGCGTTGGCGATGGCCCGGGCGAAGCGTCCCAGCGCCAGCAGGGGCCAGTAATTCCGGTACAGGTGGTAATTGATCATAAATCCGGCCGGCATATCCAGGCCCTGGTAACCCGACTCTCCGGGTTTCGGCATACCGCTCTGGCGTCGGCCTATGCCGTACCCCGGGAATCCGGTGCCGGTGAAATAGGGTTCGTCCCAGCTGCCATCTGACTGTTGTATATCGAGCAGGTGTTGCACGCCCTTCAGGCAGGCGTCGGAGCCGGCCTCCCCGGCGGCGATCAGGGCAAGAAGCGCCCACGCCGTCTGAGAGGCGGTGGAGGGCCCGACGCCCCGCAGGGAATCGTCAACGTACGATCCGCAGCATTCCCCCCAACCACCGTCCTCATTCTGGTGGGCCTGCAGCCAGTCCACCGCCCGGCGGATGTATGGCTGGCCCATATCCTCGCCAATGGCCTCAAAGGCCGGGAGCGCCGCCCCGGTTCCGTAGATGTAGTTGACTCCCCAACGGCCGAACCATGATCCGTCTGCCTCCTGCTCCTGCCGCAGGTAGGTGTTGCCGCGCTGCACCGGCGGGTGCGACGGCGAGTAACCCAGGCGCCCGTACATCTCCAGTATGTGAGCGGTGACGTCGGCACTCGGCGGGTCAAGCGTCTCTCCAAAGTCGGAAAAGGGCAGCTTCGTCACGTAATGCCGGTCGTTGTCCTTGTCGAAGGCCGCCCAGCCCCCGCTCCTTGACTGCATTCCCTCGATCCACTCAACGCCGCGGCGGATCGCCTCCTGCCGCCTCTCGTCGTCCTCGTCGTCGAGTTTTGCCAGGGCCAGGGCGATGATGACCTCAGACGAGTCATCGATATCCGGATATTTCTCGTTGTGGAACTCGAAGGCCCAGCCGCCGGGGGGCGTGCCCTTGGCTCGCACCTGCCAGTCGCCTTCCTCCAGGATCTGGTTGTCCACCAGCCAGTTGGTTGACCTCCGTACCATGGGGTCGTTGGGAGCCACGCCCGATTCCAGCAGCGCCACCTGCGCCAGGCAGGTGTCCCATACGGGAGATACGCATGCTTGCACCGTACAGGTTTCCTCATCCTCGATGGCGAAGGAATCGAACCCGTCGAACCCCTTGTCCAGGGCATCCGCAAATTCGTCATCGCCCGCGTGATGCAGGGCGATCAGCGAATACACCCACGGCGGCTGAATACCTCCCCACGCGCCGTCCGCCTCCTGGTGCTCCAGGATCCACTGCAGCGCCCGGCGCCTGGCAAACCCCCGCAGCGGCTGCATGGGAACTTTCCGGTACAGGTTCATCAACCGGTCCAGCGTGAACAGCCCCCGCGATATCCAGTCATCGGGCACGGAGAGCGAAAAGTCCGTAGCCTCTTTGCCGTCGGGATACAGCTCGTCGATTCCGGCCGAGTCAGGTACAGGGCAGAATGGCCGCTCGGTCAGGATGATGCTCATCGGCACGATGGTCGCGCGCGCCCAGCTGGAGAATTCGTAGATGTTGAAGGGCGCCCAGGATGGCAGCAGGATCAGTTCCGGCGGCAGGTTGGGCGTTCCACTCCACTCCCACTGCCCGAACAGGGCCAGCCAGATTTTCGTGAAAACCCTCGTTTTGGGCACACCGCCCTTGTTCAGGATGAATTCGCGGGCTTTGGTCATCTGTGGCGAGTCGGCGTTATGGCCGGCCAGCTTGAGCGCGAAATAGCACTCGACGCTGGTGCTGACATCTCCCGGAGCCTCGAAATACTGTCCCCAGGAGCCGTCTGACTGCTGCTTGGTCAGAATGTAATTCGCCACTTTCCGCCAGCGGTCCGGGTTCCTCCGGCCCAGGAAATGGCTCAGCATCAGGTATTCGGCCTCCATGGTCGGGTTGGATTCCAACTCTCCCCACCAGTAGCCGTCCGGATGCTGGGCGCCCCGGAAGTAGTTGTGACAATGGCTGATAGCCTTCTTGACCTTTTCCGTCAGTCCCGCTCGTTTGGCCACGCCGCTCGGCGATGGATGTACAGATTCTGCCATCAGCGCCTAATCCCTTCCTTGCTATTATCCAGGTATCCGTGTGATTCGAACCATTCAGCCGCCCGCTGTAATGCCCGCTCCACCGGGCTCTGCGGCAGACCGAGCTCCGTGATCGCCCGCTGGCTGCTCACCCACGCGGGCTTTCTCGATGCCAACACTCCCTCGACGGGAATCAGAGGCTCCCTCCGCAACAACCCTGCAGATACGGCCTGCTCGACGTAACCGGCGCCCACCACCAGCCAGTAGGGAAGGCGCACCCGCGGCGCAGGCAGGCCGGTGATTTCGCCGAGCATTTCGAACAATTCCTTCAGTGTCACGTTCCTGTTGCCCAGGATGTATCTTTCTCCGTCGCGGCCCCGCTCCAGGGCCAGTATGTGGCCGGCGCTCACATCGGCCACGTCCACCAGGTTGAGCCCGGTGGCCAGGTAGGCCGGCACCCGGCGCCTGAGAAAGTCCAGGATCATCTTTCCCGTCGGCGTTGGCTTCACGTCCCACGGTCCGACTGGAGCCGTGGGGTTCACCACCACCACCGGTGCTCCCTGAGCGGCCAACCGCAGCGCTTCCTCCTCCGCTTCGAACTTCGACTGCTTGTAGTGCCCGTGCAGGGTGCGCGAAGACAGCTTAGTGGTCTCGTCGCCAAGCGACCCGTCCTTGGGAATTCCGACGGTCGAGACGGTGCTGGTATAGACGATGCGCCCAACACCTGCATCCCTGGCGCATTCCAGCACGTTAACCGTGCCCTCCACGTTAGCCCGGCGCACCCCCTGCGGGTCCCGTGACCAGAAGGTGTACGCGGCCGCGCAGTGGAAGACCGCCTCGCAGCCCGTCATCGCACGGCCCAGCGAGTCCCGGTCAAGGATGTCGCCCTCGACGCGCTCGATCCCGGTGCTTTCCATTGTTAATGTGTTGCTGCCGGGCCGGGCCAAGGCCCGCACCTCATATCCGCGTTCCCAGAGTTCACGGGCCAAGTTTCCTCCTATGAAGCCCGTGGCCCCGGTCACGAAGACTCTCATCAGCTCCCTTTACTCTCCGTCTCCATGGGGGATTGCTCCTAGTAGATGGCCTCGCTGGCCAGCTGTTCCCTGGCGCTCCTTCGCCTTGCGGCCTCCATTTCAAGGTAAGTCATGCCAAACCGGGTCAGTACCGACTGGCACAGATCCATCTGCGAATTGAGCTTCAGCAGGGTGGGAATGCGCCATGGTCTCATCATCACCTGCGTCAAGACGGCATTGCGCTTGCGGGATAATCCTGGCAGGTACCCGGGCAGCGTTTGCTCCGCTCTATCCAGGATCACCCGTACCGACAGGAAGGGTACGCCGACGGCCCCGCAGGCAGCGGCGACGGCGTGGTCCTCCATGTTGACGCTGCCCACGCCGAACTTCTCCCGCAGCCCCTGACGTTCCCAGCCCTCGGCTATCAGGTGGTCCACCGTGAGCGAGTCGCCTCGCCTCACGGGCATGCGCAGTTTGGCGTGAGCCCCCTCGGCAACACCCAGCATCTGGGGATCGGGGCCGATGGGCGGCGCAGGTTCCATCGCCGAGTCCACAACCGCCGAGTCCACAACGTACCGGTCGGCCAGGACAATCTCGCCCGTCTCCGTTCCCGGGTCCACCGCCCCGGCAACACCCAGCATCAGCACTCCCTTGGGACGCCTTTTACCCATTTCCAGGACCCTCGCCATGTTTTTGCCAGCACGCCTCGGCCCGACACCCACCAAGTGGCACTCGACCGGAAAGCCGATGCCGCGCGATCCGCCTAGGGCCTCCAGCTCCTGCTGCAGCCCGGTCACTTCCCGTTCCATGCTGGCGACGACGTAGAGCAACTTCTTCCTCGTTCTTCCCCGTTCTTCCCCTTACTCCCCTGCATTGAATATTCCCGTAGCGTGAATAGGCAGTGGAGACGTAAGGCAATTGCGTCTAGGCAGCGGTGATTCCACCCTTGTGAGCTGCCCCCGATTTGATCAGGGTGGCCCAGTCACGCGGGGACTGCACCGCGTTGAAAATGGTGGCCGATTCGAAGCCGCAGTGCATCATGCAGTTGGAACAGCGGGGGTCTTTGCCCACGCCGTAGTTTTCCCACAGGTCCTTGTCAAACAGCTCCGACACGTGCTCCACGTGCTCGTCGGCCAGCGGATAGCACGGCTTGCGCCAGCCCATCACCGTGTAGGTGGGGTTGGACCACGCCGTGCACTGGTACTCCCGATCGCCCTTCAGGAAGTTCAGGTAGAGCGGGTTGTTGTAGAACTTCGCCCCCTCCGACTTTTCCGGGTCCAGGATCTGCCGGAATATCTCGTGAGACTCCTGCCGTGTCAGGAAGATCTCCTGGTCCGGCGCGTCGACGAAGTCGTATCCCGGCGAGAGCATGGAGCCCTCGACACCAATGCCGCTGACCATCCGGAACATTTCGGTCAGGTCCTCGACGTCGCTGCCCCGGAACACGGTGGTATTGGTGCAGACCCGGTAGCCCCTCTCCAAGGCTTCTTCGATGGCTGACACCGCCTTCTTGAACACACCGGACCGAGCCACCGACTCGTCGTGCTTATCCTCCATTCCGTCCAGGTGCACCACCCAGCAGAGGTATTTGGAGGGAGGCACCTTGTCCATTACCCGCTCCAGGAGCAGGCCGTTGGTGCAGCAGTAAACGAAGTATTTCTCTTCCACCAGCCGGTTGATAATCTCGTGGATGCGTGGGTGTATGGTCGGCTCGCCTCCCGCGATGGACACAATGGGCGCTCCGGACTCCTTGACAGCACCGATCGCCTCGTCCACGGGCATCATCTTGTCCAGCACCGCCTTGTACTCGCGGATTCGTCCGCAGCCGATGCACGCGAGGTTGCACATTTCCAGGGGCTCCAACATGGTCACCAGCGGGAACTTGCTCCTGCCCCGTGCCTTCTGCTTCAGGATGTAACCGGCCAGGCGGACGGACAGCTCCAAGGGCCGTTTGGCGCGCTTTGTCGTCGTGGTCATCTGCCTTCCTTTCCGGATGTCGAATTTGGCATTCGGCAGTCATGTCCAATACACAAACAGGGGCATGGCTGCCGCGCATGCTGATTGTAATCTCTCCCGGCCTCCTAATACTCCCTCCGGGCCAGGAAATCCACCAGATCTTCGGCCTCCGCCTGCGCCCAGCCGGGCAGCGCCACCGGGGCCAAGGCGTCCAGCGCCCGGTTGGCGGCCTCCTCGGTCACTGCCTGCGAGTGGTCCTGGGCACCCACTTCATCAAGGATCGCCAGCACCCGCTCGACGTCATCCTCCTCCAGCTCCGCCTGGCCGTAGATGCGCCGCAGGTCTTCCAGCGCCGCCCCCGCCGCTCTTTCCAGCGCGAACACCACGGGGTAGGACTTCTTGCGGCGCCGTATGTCGTTGCCCGTCGCCTTGCCCAGGGTGGCCTCGTCGCCCCAGATCCCGAGGTAGTCGTCCCGGATCTGGAAGGCCCGCCCCAGGCCATCGCCAAAGCTGGCAAACGCGCGAACTGTGGGTTCGCTCCCATCGGCCAGCAGTGCGCCGGTCTCCAACCCGCAGCGGATGAGCGCGCCGGTCTTGCAGGCAATCATGTGCAGGTATTCTTCGGTGACGATGTCGGAACGGCTCTCGAACTGGAGATCGAGGCACTGCCCCTCGATCATCGCCAGGTAGCTGTCGGTCAGGATCTGGGACACCCTCAGGACCACTTCGGGAGGAACGCCCTCCTCTTCAACCCTCAACGCGGCCAAGTCGCCCGTGGAGTGCATCGCATCGCCGGCCACCAGCGCCCGGGGCGCGCCCCAGAGGCTCCAGGCCGTGGGCTGGTGCCGCCGCTCCAGATCCTGGTCCTGGATGTCGTCGTGGAGCAGGGAGAAGTTGTGGATCAGCTCCAGTGCCGCCGCTGCGGGAAGGGCGCGAGCGTAGGACGAACTGAGGGCCTCGCAGGCAAAGAGACACAGAGTGGGACGCAGGGCCTTCCCTTGGTTCGAGCCGCCGACGGCAGGGCTGCCGGTCCGGTCGATCCAGCCCAAGTGATATCCCTGCAGCAGATGGACGTCTGTTCCCCTGGTTTCCGGGACAGCCCGGCCCAACTCGATCTCGATCGAGGACTTGTACCGGGTGAACATACCCGGGAGTCCCGGCCCGGTGGTAGGAGAGGCGTAAGCGGAGTCTGACGCCATGGTCCGAGCCTCTACACTGCCTTCCCCGATTAGTCATCAATAACACGGCAATTAACATCGGCAGCCGATGTATGGAAACCGATGTTAGCAATGCCCCATAACAGTGTCAAGTGAAAAGATGACACACATAGGGCAAACGCATTCTAAATTGAATAAGGGAATTTAGGGTCAGCCTCATGGTTCATTGCCCTTGGATTAACCGATTTTGGCACGATTTCCCAGGTGCTTGGTTCCAAAGGCCAAAGAATTCTAACCTCTAATCGCACTAGATTTTAGAATGCGTTTGCCCTGATGACACACATTTTTCGATTCACATTGTACGGGCGCCACGTCCAGAGTCTGCGTCCCCGAAGTGCTGCGTTTTCACCTAGTGCGCAGAGTTAACTCGCCCGACGCGACTTGTCCTTTAGCAGACACGGACGAGGTGGATGGTGAATAGCGTATCCCCGGCATTTGGCCCTCACCCCAGCCCTCTCCCTCGGGAGAGGGAGAACTAAAAAACCTGCGGCGCCGGGAACGGTAGCTGAACTCAGGGCCTTCGTATAGTACAATACTCATCTGCAGATACTGGCGAATTGACTCTGCCAAGGCCCGGAATGGTTGACATGATTCCCTGATTGCCATATATTCCTTTCTTGTAATGAATGTTACATAAGGGTTGCATCCCAAGCTGGCAAGTTGCGTCAGAGTGGGGTGCATCCTGCTGTAACCGGGCAAAATGGCCGAATTTGAGTGCCTGGTATCTAGAGCTCAAGGAAAAACGAGAAGTTAGAAAGGAGGAGCAAATGGCTGACCAGGACATTGCATTGGTAGCTCACCTTATGCGCCGCGCCGGTTTCGGAGCGAGTCGGGATGAGATCGAAGCCAAGGCAGCGATGGGCTACGACAACGTAGTGCAGGAACTGCTGAACCCCGTCGGCGGTATCGACGACGACATCCTGATGCGCTACAACCCGTCGTATTACGAGCCGGGCGCCATCGAAGTCAATACCCAGCTCTGGGTATACAAGATGATCAACAACCCCAACCAGCTCCAGGAAAAAGTCGGTCTCTTCTGGCATATGATCTTCTGCGCCGGCCACAGCAAGATCGACAGCGGCCAGGAAATGGGGATCATGGTCAACATGTTCCGGGAGCACGGCATGGGCAGCTTCCGCGACCTGCTGGTCCGTCTGTCCACCAACCCCGGCATGATGTACTACCTCGACAACACCGAGTCCCATAAGGCCAACCTCAACGAGAACTACGGCCGTGAGCTCCTCGAGCTCTTCTCCCTCGGCGTCGGCATGGACGAGGGCTTCAACTATAGCGAGGACGACGTTAAGGTCTGCGCCCGCGCCTTTACCGGCTGGAACGTGGCCCCGTCGTATCCCCCGTTCCCCCATGGCCGCAGCCCCTGGGTCTTCCGCTTCGACCCCGCAGACCACGACAACAGCGAAAAGACCTTCCTGGGCGAGACCGGTCCCTGGAACGGCGACGACATCATCGACATCATCTGCAAGCAGCCTGCAACGGCTCGCTTCCTCGCCCGCCACCTGTACAACTACTTCGTGGCCGACGAGCCGCAGATCCCCGCCTGGCGCCTGACCCCGCCGCGGGACATCGAGGCCATCAAGGCTCTCGAGAAGGCCTACTTCGACAACAACTACTCCATCAGGGCCATGCTCGAGACCCTGTTCACCTCCGACTTCTTCAAGGACGAGTCGGTCCGCTATCAGAAGGTCAAGAACCCCGCAGAGATGGTTGTCAGCCTGCTCCGCATGGTCGGCGAGCACAAGGATATCAAGCCCGGCCTGTTCGAGTTGTCCCAGGAGCCCAAGTACATGGGCCAGGACCTGATGAACCCTCCCACGGTCGAAGGCTGGCACACCGGCCGCGAGTGGATCGATAGCGGCACGCTGGTCGAGCGCATCAACTTCGCCGCCGAACTGCTCGGCAACACCGAGCTTGATGGCGTACGCGGCCTCGTCAACCGCCTAATGGCCCGCGGCGACACCCTGACCCCCGAGCAGTTCGTCGACGGCTGTCTCGATATGACCGGCCCGGTGCAGGTCACTTCCGACACCCACGGCCAGCTGGTGGCTCACGCTGCCCAGGAGGGCAACCTCAACCACGGCAGCGACGACGAGCGCGCCACCTTCACCCGCCGCACCGGCGAGATGTTCCAGATGATCGCCGCCACGGCCGAGTTCCAGTTCGAGTAAACCCGTTTCAAATTGGTCCAACCGCTTGTCCTGAGCCTGCGAAGGACGGCGGTTGGACAGCCAGGCAGGACACATACGCCAATCACAGCGCTAGAAGGAGTGACAAATGGTTTCGACTGCGAAAGACCCCGTCCTGGCAGTTCTCTCACTGTCGGGGGGCAACGACGGCCTGAACACCGTCATCCCCCGCAACAGCAGCCTCTACCGGGACTACCGCCCCACCATCGGTGTGCCGGAAGACCAAATCCTGCCCATCAACGACGAGTTGGGATTCCACCCCACCATGGCTCCCCTGATGAAGTTCTGGGAAGCGGGTCAGTTGGCCGTGTTCGTGGGCATTGGCTACCCAACCCCCAGCTACTCTCACTTCCGCAGCATGGACATCTGGCACACCTGCGAGCCCGAAATCATCGGCACCGAGGGCTGGCTGGGCCGCGCCGCCAAGCTGATGGACCCCACCGCCGAGAACGTGCTGACCTCCGTTAACTTCGGACGCGGACTGCCCCGCGCCCTGGTGATGGAAGGCGTCCCCGTCGCCTCCGTCGGCAACCTCGAGACCTACGGCCTGCTCACCGGCATCGACGGCGAAGACCAGCGCAACAGCGCTCTGGACGTCTTCGGCCGCATGTACTCCCCCGCCATAGGTTCCGGCGCGGTGTTGGACTACATCCACTCCACCGGCACCGACGCCCTGAAGGGGGCCGACATCCTGGCCACCGCCCCCGACATGTACACCTCCAATGTTGAGTACTCCAATACCGTCATTGGCGGCTACATGAAGAACATCGCCCAGACCCACCTGGCCAACTTCGGCACCCGCGTCCTGTACACCACGTCGCCCTACAACGGCTTTGACTCCCACGCCAACCAGGCGCAGGCCAACGCCGCCCTGTGGACCGACGTCTCCAACACCGTCGACACCTTCTTTACCGACCTGCGCGACCACGACGCCAGCGACAACGTAACGCTGTTGCTGTTCAGCGAGTTCGGCCGTCGCGTGGCCGACAACGGCTCCGGCACCGACCACGGCGCTGCCAGCGTTGCCTTTGCCGTCGGCGAGCACGTCAAGGGCGGCGTCTACGGCGCCTACCCGTCCCTGGTCCCGGCTGAACAGGAAATGGGCGGCAACTTGAAGTTCAACCTGGACTTCCGCTCCGTCTACTCCACCATCCTCGAAGACTGGTTCGGCCTAGAGGCGGAGCCCATCGTCAACGGCAACTTCGAGCGCGTCAAGTTCTTCAACACCTAGACCGCTTCCGCCATCGAATCCAACGGGAGGGCGCCGCCATCGACGCCTTCCCACCCAAAGCACGATGAGGTAAGGATATGGCAACACATTTCTTCGGTCTGAAAGACCGGACGTTTTACCATAGCCATTCCGTCGGCCGGAACGAATTCGCCGGCACCGGCTTCCGCAACCCGGTGGACATGGCTATCGCTTCCAACGGTGATGTCTATGTGGTCAACCGTTCCTACGAGAACCGTCCCGATGGGGTCCACATGACCGTGGTCACCCTGGACGAGGATTACATTTCGGCCTTCAGCGAGTACGGCGAGGGCAACGGCCAGATGGTCTGGCCCACCGCCGTAGCACTGGACAGCGCTGACAACGTCTACGTAGCCGACGAGTGGCTCAACCGCATCACCAAGTTCACGGCCGACGGCGAGTATGTCAGCAAGTGGGGCGTGTCCGGCTCCGGCGCCGGCGAGCTCAACGGCCCAGCCGGCTTGGCCATTGACTCCCACGGCCACATGATAGTGGTCGACAGCAAGAACAACCGGGTCCAGAGGTTCAGCCTCGACGGCCAGTTCATCAGCAGCTTCGGCTCTGAGGGAAGCGGTCCCGGCGAGTTCAACCTGCCTTGGGGCATCGCCCTCGACAAGAAAGACAACATCTACATCGCCGACTGGCGCAACGACCGCATTCAGGTCTTTAGCCACGATGGCGAGTGGCAGCAGTCCATCGGCCAGAGCGGCGATGGCGTCGGGCAGTTCAACCGCCCCAATGGCGTGGGCGTTGACGCAGATGGCGACATCTACGTCGCTGACTGGATGAACAACCGGGTGCAGGTCTTTGCTCCTGACGGCCGGTTCATCACCTTGTTCCGCGGCGACGCCGCCCTCTCCAAGTGGGGCAAGGACAAGCTGAATTCCAACCCGGACATGATCCGGCAGCGGAACATAGCTTACTCCAACGACCCCACCTATGAGCAGCACTTCGCCCATCCCTGTGGCGTCCGCGTGGACGAGCAGGGCCGTATCGCGGTCATCGACCACACCCGCGGCCGTATCCAGGTCTACATCAAGGAAGACGAGCCCGTCCTCCGCTAGACCGGCGGATTCACCGGCAGAAACTCAGGGGCGCACACTTGTGCGCCCCTTTTCGTTGTCCTATTTACCGACATTCTTCGTTATTGTGCTATAGCCTTGGAATGTCTGGTGCTCCTTACCGTCCAGCCACGGCCTGTTTGACAAGTCAAGATTGAGTTCCGATATTTCCAACCCAAACGGGTGCCACTGACCCTCATACATTCCGGGGGCAAGCAGGACGCAATTGTGCTCTTTTGGATTTTCTTTAGAGCCAGCGCACGGTTATCTGGACCCGGACCCGTTGAGGTAGAAATATACAAGTGAGTCAGCTACGACAGTCCGGGCCTAGGGGCATCCCGTTGTCGATCCAGGTGATGATCTCCTGGACATTCTCCCGCGGCATGAACGGCCCTCGCAGGGGCATCCGCCCCGAGGTACCGACGCTGCGGGCCAGCGACCGGACCAGCTGTGTGTCCTTGCCGGGAACCCCCGGCTCGATGGCCCGAATGCCGGAAAGCACAGACGCCTGCAGTTGCTCTGGTGTTTCCCAGTAATAGGCGTGGATTCCCGGGAGGGGGTCACGTCCCCAGCGCTCCACCCATTTTGCCATGACACCGTCGAGAAGTTCTTTGACCCTGGGCCAGTAGATCACATTCTCGTTGCTGGACTCGTCGCTCATCCTTGCCATTCCGAATAAAGAGTCTTTTCGCGCCTTCGCGAGGTTCCGTTCCCACAATACTTGCCTTCCCAGGGCGTCAAGCTGTGTGCCATGCGCCGGGAAGGCGATTTCGTTAGCGCGGGTGCTCGCTCACCGTTTCCCGCTGCAGCAGTTCGATGGCGTGGTGGAGGACCGGCTGCACCACCTCCAGGCACTCCCGGACACCTTTCGTGCTGCCGGGGAGGGTGATGATCAGCGTGTTATTCCGAATCCCGGCCACCGAACGGCTGATCATGGCCATAGGGGTGAACTGGAGGGTCTTGGCCCGCATCGTCTCGGCGAGGCCAGGAACTTCCTTTTCCAGGATCGACAGACAGGCCTCGGGAGTCACGTCGTGCCGTCCCAGCCCGGTGCCTCCGGTGGAAACGATCAGGTTCACGTCAGGCGAGTCGGCCCACTCCGCCAATTTGCCCGCGATGGTGCCGTGGTCGTCGGGCACGATCTCTGAGCGCACCACCTCGAACCCGGCGGCCGTCAGCATCTCGCTGATGGCCTCGCCGCTCGTATCCTCGCGGTTGCCCTGCGCACCCGACGTGCTGACCGTCAAAACGCCCAATCCGAACATAGCGTCCTCCGCCGCAAATAATACCATAACCAACTAAGCCGGAAAATCCGCCCCAAAGCTGCGCCGCTGCCCGGTAGGATGTCGGCACGCCTCTGCCATTCCCCCGAAAGGAGACCCGGGTATAATCCCGTCATCCCCGTGAGAACGGGAATTATATGTCTTGTGGAATAGTTTTGGCGGCTTGATAAAGAGGCCCATTCGACATAGGCTGAACTTCTTGGCCATCCATGGTTCGCGGTGATGCAGCATTCCTCGAAAGTGGGAGTACGTGACGGTCCGCCTAGTGCGCCGTATCCTGCCCGCGTATCTGTGGATCCTCCGCCTTTGCCGACACCGCCTGGGATGAACTGACTGGAGCCACTGACCCGGCGGGCGCTCATCACCCGCGTTGACAACCCCACGGCCCGCGACTATATTCATTGCGAATTTCGGCGCTAAGCTGATCCGGCGTTAAATTGGTGCCCGGCGTTAAATTGGTGCCTGGAAGCTGGCAATTGAATACTAACCCCAACTGCGTTTTCTGCCACATAGTCGCCGGCAAATCCCCGGCCCGGGTGCGGTATCTGGACAACGACATTATCGTGATCGTCAACAAGTTGGACTGGGTGCCCTTGATGCTCTTGGTCATGCCCAAGGAACATCTTTCTCAGATTGGCCTGTGGGATAGTGACCTGCTGCCGAGGCTGGGCAAGCTGGCGGTGGACATGGGGGCGATGTATTCTCCCAACGGCTTCAGGGTACTGTCCAACTTCGGCCGCGACGGACTGCAGAGCCAGAGCCACGGCCACCTCCACGTGGTTGGCGGCACGTTCCTTGGCCACTATGTCGAGCACGACCTGAGCTTTTCCTCCGTCCCGAGTCCGTATCCCACCCGGTCCTGAGATCACCAGACTAACAGAGGGAGCAGACCGATTTGGCTGATACAGTCCTATACGAAAAGCGGGAAAATGTAGCCGTCATTACTCTCAATCGCCCCGATGCCCTGAACGCCATCAACCGCCAGCTGCGGCAGGAATTGGCCGACGCCATCACCGAGTTCGACAGCGATCCGCAGGCCTTCGTTGCCATCGTAACCGGAGCCGGCCGGGCTTTCTGTGCAGGCCGCGACCTCAAGGAGCGCGCCGAGGACAACGCCGAGGGAGTGCAGGCTCGCGCCTCCCACAGCATGAGCCCCGACCGGCCCTACATGTGGCCCCAGACCTGGAAGCCCATGATCGCCGCCGTCAACGGATTCGCCTTGGCCGGCGGATGGTCCATCGCCCAGATGTGCGACCTCCGAATCGCCTCCGAGGATGCCAGGCTGGGGATAACCGAGACGAAGTGGAGTCTCCTGCCCCCCTTTGGCACCATCCTGCCTAAGATGATCCCCCTCTCGGCGGTGCTGGAGCTGGTGTTCACCGCCGCTCCCATCACCGCCCAGCGGGCCTACGACATCGGCTTCCTGAACAAGGTCGTCCCCGCCGAGGACCTGATGGAGGAGGCCATGGGCATGGCGCAGCAGATCGCCGAGAACGCCCCGTTGGCCGTACAGTACTTCAAGGAACTGGCTTATCGCGGACTGAACATGTCCACCCAGGACATCTCATCCCTCACCTATCACATGTACGACCAGCTGCTCACCACCGAGGACAGCAAGGAGGGCCCCCGGGCCTTCGCCGAAAAGCGCAAGCCCAACTGGCAGGGCCGTTAGTTCACCCAAAGACGTAACAACGAGCACGCAACAGGGGCGAGAATGACTCCCGCCCCTGTTGCCTTGTCGCGATTTCAGAGTCTCGTTGTCCCCCCGTGCGGGCTCATTGTGCGTTGGCCTTGATCGCCCCCCCATCCTCCAGCTTCAGGCAGATGTCCACCCCCATCTCGAATTCGATTCGAAGCCGGTCTGAGATGTCGTCGTAGCAAAGGTCAGGCTCAACGGTCAACAGTTCCAGTATCTCGCCTTGCGCCACTACACTGCTGACAGTCCTGTAACAAATCTCCTCGGGGGGATCCCCGGCAGGCACCGCCGTCAGGTTCATCCCCAGACTACGGGCGATGCCGAAGACTGTCGCAAAGGACAAGGAAAACCGTCCGCCGATATCGTGTCGCACAGTTCCTTGCTGGATATAGCGAATGCCTCTGCCAGCCCCTTTTCATCCATTGCCCGGGCGATATTTTTAAGAACAGCCAGAATCAAACGCCCGTCTCCTTCGTCCTCCTCTATGGCGGCAACGAAGTAACCGCGAATGTCATCTTCTGTATGCAGGTAATTCACAGGGTCCCATCGAATGAATCTTTCAGCCACTCCTAGCCCTCCATTCTCGATATAGTTGGTGGGCGCGCGGTATGTCGCACCGCTGGCTGTCCTTGTCCCCTCCGCATAGAAAAACGATGGTGGAATTTTCTTCTCGAAGCAAATAAAGACGGTAACCGGGGCCGTAGTCTATTCGCATTTCCGAAAGTTGGCCGCCTATGGATCTGGTGTCACCGAATCGCCCCAATGCCGCGTTTTCTATTCGAGTGTTAATTCGAAGGATGGCGGTTTGGTCTCGCAGTATCCTGACCCATCGTATGAACGTTGCGCTCTCGATTACGTCGAATAATGGATTATTCCCAACCACACCCTACATTTTATCAATGGGGACCCCCTCCCGCACCAGCCGCCGGATGCGGTCCGGGCTGAGCGGTAGGTCGCGAATCTGTACCCCCAGCGGCGCCAGCGCCTGCGAAACTGCGTTGGCCAAGGCAGCCCCCGTCGCGACGATTCCGATCTCGCCACCGCCCTTCACGCCCAGCGGGTTCAGTGGCGACGGAGCCAGGTCCAGCACCTTCGTCTCGAAGTTTGGAATGTCGGTGGCCGTGGGCAGCAGGTAATCCATGAACGTACCTGCCAAGAGTTGACCCTCCTCGTCGTACACCAGGTCCTCTAGGATCGTCGCTCCCACGCCTTGGGCGGCCGCGCCGGTTATCTGCCCCTGCAGCAGCAATGGGTTGATCACGTGGCCCACGTCCTCGGCGATGACATACCGCAGGATGTCGATTTCGCCCGTTTCAGCATCCACCGCCACGTGCACCGCGTGGGCGCCGCACGGGTACAGCTCCTGCGGCGACTGGAAGTAGTCGCTCGCCTCCAGTCCCGCCTCGCCCAGGTTGTACCGGCTGGCCGGAGCCGCCAGCCGCAGAACCTCGGCCAGCGCCAGGGTTATGCCCGTAGCGTCGGATTCGTCCGCGCGGTGGACCAGTCCGCCGGTCAGCGCCAGCTCCGACGGGTCCACGTCCAGGTATCCCGCGGACACCGCCAGCACTCGGTCGCGTAGCTTCTGGGCGGCGCCGTACACCGCGTTGCCTGCCAGCGTAGTCCCCCGGCTGGCGTAGGTGCCGCCACCGAAGGGCGTCAGGTCGGTGCTGCCGTGGTAGACGGTTATGTTTTCCAGTGGCACTCCCAGCCCATCGGCGCAGATTTGGGCAAAGATGGTCTCATGGCCCTGGCCCATTGTTGAGATGCCCAGATAGATCGCCACCTCCGCCTGGGGAGGGGTCTCTCCCTCTCCCGGATACTGTCCCATCCCTCGCTCACCGGGCAGCGGGCCCTGGAATGGTCCGCCGGCGTTGCTGATCACGATGCGCGCGCCCTCGCCCGGATCGCCCGTTCCGGTGCTCTTGACGAAGCACGCTGTCCCGACGCCATGGTACTTGCCCTCGACCAGGCGTCCAATGTTCGGCTTGAGCGATTCGTAGTCGATATCCTCCAGTGCCTGCCGCAGCAGTGCCGGGTAATCCCCACTGTCATAGATGATGGAGTACGACTCGGGCCGCGTCCGGCCCAGCTCGTAGGGCATCATTTCGGGAGTGATCAGGTTCTTAAACCGGAATTCCGTAGGGTCCATCTCAAGGTCGGCGGCCACCAGGTCCAACATCCGCTCCCGGAAGAAGCAAGACTCGTATCGGCCCGGCGCGCTGAATGTTCCCATCCCCACCTTGTTGGTCAGCACACACTTTACGTCCCATTGGTAGTTGGGAATGTAATACGGCCCAGGCAGCAGCGCGGTGGTGGAAGTCGGCACTGACGCACCGTGGGTCCGCACGTAGCCGCCCAGTGCTCCCAGCACCCGGGCGCGCATCCCCAGGATCGTGCCGTCGCTGCGGACGGCCAGCTCCAGCTCGCACACGTGCTCGCGGGAATGGTTGGCCGATATGAGATGCTCCGCCCGGTCCTCCGTCCACTTCACTGGCCGTCCCGTCTTCATGGCGGCGAATGGGACCAGGAAATTTTCCGGGTAGAACTCGCCCCTCACTCCGAATCCGCCACCCACGTCTGGCTCCACGAAGTGGATGCGATGTTCCGGCATCTGTAGCAGCGACGACAGCACCCCGCGGTTGTAGTGCGGCACTTTGGTCTCGCCCCACACCGTCAACTGCTCCCGTCCCGGGTCGTACGACGCCGCCAAGCCCCGCGTCTCCATCGGGTTCGCCGTGTGCCGGTGGCAGCGGAACTCCTCCTTCCGCACATAGTCGGCATCGCGGAAGGCGGCGTCAGGGTCACCAATAGACGACGTGAATTCGAAGGCGACGTTGGTGCCCTGCGCCTCGTGGATAATCGTCTCTCCCTTCAGCGATTCCTTGACATCCACCAGTGCCCGCAGAGGTTCGTACACGACCTCCACTGCCTCGGCAGCGTCCTCGGCAA
This sequence comes from Dehalococcoidia bacterium, assembly GCA_965249355.1. Classification (GTDB taxonomy): domain Bacteria; phylum Chloroflexota; class Dehalococcoidia; order Lucifugimonadales; family UBA3495; genus VXOI01. The sequence continues at coordinate 3,457,143 of CBDFLW010000004.1, read as the reverse complement.
GGTAACGGCTTTCGGCCAACACAATCGCCACCGGGTCTCCCACGTAATGCACCTTGCCGTGGGCCAGCGGGTACTGCAGAAAACGCATCAGGTCGCTGTACGCCCGCAACCGCACAGGGATGGGCCGAGGCTCCAGTGTGGCCGCAATGTCCTCGAACGTAAGCACGTCCGCCACCCCAGGCATCTCTCGCGCCGGGCCGGTGTCGATGGAGACGATGCGGGCGTGGGCATGGGGACTCCGCACGAGGGCGGCGTGGAGCGGGTTGGGCAGCTTCACGTCATCCACGAACTGCCCCCGCCCGGTCAGGAACCGCCGGTCCTCCTTCCGCCGGATTGGAGCGCCGATGTATTTAGCAGTCATCTTTCCCTCCAAACAGCAGAGGACACAGGAGGCTTCAGCATGTACTCCCAGTAGCCTCTATGTTCTCTGTGGTGAGTTGGCCCTTGCAGCTACGCATTGGAGCATCTAACCTATAGTATATGCTGAGAAGACGGCACCGGAGGACGCTTCAAGCGGTATACCGGCACCCTACGCAGGCGGGCATTCGATGGAACGACATTGAAACGCTATTTCTTGCTTGTGGAGCCTACACTGAGGAACGGGCGGGTTCAAGGTTGGCAGTCGAACTGAACCAGGTTAGGGCCATCTTTCACCGTCCGCATCCTCGGAATGATACTGACAAAGGCACCGTCGAATCAGTCCGGAGATTTCTGGCTAGGGCAGGAATTACAGAGGATCAACTATGATCGAATACAAGGGGTATCACGGAAAGTCCGTTTTCGATGACGAGTCTGGCATCTTTCATGGCGAGGTCGTGGGAACGCGCGATGTCATAACCTTCCAAGGCAAATCGGCTGCGGAACTCCAGTCCGCTTTCAGGGATTCGATTGACGAATATCTTATGTTCTGTGCCGAGAGGTGCCAAACGCCTGACCCACCAAATGGCATACAAGCTGAAGAACTCGAGGACGCAAAAAGGGCTAATTAGGATTCCCCGCCTCCCTGATCATCTCCCACACCCTGCGCGGGCCCACCGGTGGGTGCGTTAACTCCACGCCCAGCGGTAGCAGCGCGTCCGCCACCGAGTTCCCCACGGCGGTGTATGCCCCCACGGTTCCTGCCTCCCCTACCCCTTTCACCCCGCCCAGGGTGAACGGCGAGGGCGTTTCAGTGTGCGTGGTCTGTATGACCGGAACGTCCGGTGCCGTCGGCACCAGGTAGTCCATGAGCGTGCCAGTGAGGAGCTGGCCTCCTTCGTCGTAGACCAGCTCCTCGTGCAGCGCGTTGCCAATGCCAAGGGCCACAGCCCCGATCACCTGTCCGTCCACGATGACGTGATCGATTATGGTGCCGCAGTCCTCCACGCAGAAATACTGCTCCACATTGACCATCCCGGTCTCTGTGTCTACCCGCGTAACCGCAAGATGCGCCCCGTGCCCGAAGGTCTGGTGCGGCGGGTCAAAGGTGCGCGTGGACTGCAACCCCCGTTCGATGTTCTCCGGTAGCCAAACGACGCGAGAGGAGTCATGGGCTGCCGCCGCCACTGCGGCAAAGGATATGCTCCGCGACGGATCGTCCGCGGCGAAGATCTGCCCGTCAGCGATCTGCAGCTCCTCGTTCTCCGTCTCCAGGAAAAAGCGGGCGATTTCCATCGCCTTGCGCCGTATGTCCTGAACCGCCAGGCGGATAGCCCCGCCGGTGCTGACCGCGCTGCGGCTGACGCCAGTCCCGGCCCCGAAGGGAGTGGCGTCGGTGTCGCCCTGGAGGATCTTGACCGTCTCGTACGGAACGCCCAGTTCCCGCGCCACCAGGCTGGCAAACACGCTGTCGTGACTCTGGCCCGTCGACTTTGCGCTGACCGCCGCCATCACGTTGCCGCCCGCGTCCACCCGGATGGTTGCTGAGTCAAACGCGGGCATTCCGAAGACTCCCCGCTTGTGATAGTCCTGCGACCCGGTGCTCGAATGCTCGACGAAGCAGCAGATTCCGATCCCTACCTGCTCGCCTCGGTCTCGCGCCTGCGCCTGCTCTTCGCGCAGTTTTTGGTAGTTGGATACCTCCAGCAGCCTCGCCAGGGTATCGGGATAGTCGCCGCTGTCGTACAGGCGGTCCGCCGATGTGTTGAAAGGCTGGTCTTGCGGCTGGATGAAGTTTGTCATCCGAACGTCGGCCGGGTCCAGTCCCAGCTCGGCGGCCACCATATCCATGACCCGTTCGATGACGAACACGCCCTGCACTGTTCCCACGCCCCGGTAGGCCGCCCCAGGACACTTGTTGGTCATCACGCCATACGCGTCGCAACTGAAGTTGTCGATCCTGTATGGTCCGACGATGGACTGCCCCGCGGTCATCGGCTCCAGCCCCGCCGACGTCGGCCCCAGCGTGTGCGCCCCTTGGTCGACCAGCACCCGCGAGCGGATGCCCAGGATCCGGCCGTCGTTGCCGGCAGCCACCGACACGTCGATCGCCATCTCGTGGGCATGGCCGCATGCCAGCAGGCTCTCCATCCGGTCCTCCACCCATTTCACCGGACGGTCCACCTTGCGGGAGAGGAAGGCGAGGATGATGGATTCTGGGTAAGCCGCGCCCTTGATGCCGAACTCTCCCCCCACGTCCCCGGAGATTACCCGTACGGCGTGCTGCGGCAAGCGCATCACATTCGATATGGTGGTGCGCACTAGGTGCGGTGACCGGCAAGAGGCCCACACCGTCAGCCGGTCCTGCCCGCTGTCATAGCTGGCGATGGCGCCTCGCGCCTCTAGTGGAACGCCGGTTTGGCGTGGGAAATTGAATGTCTTTTGCAGTACGAGGCTGGCCCGGCCAAAAGCTCCTTCGACGTCGCCGTCCCCGAACTCGCGGTGGAACACGATGTTGTCGTCCATCCCGGCGTGGATGACCGGGGCATCGGGCGCCATCGCCTGCTCCACATCTGCGAGAACCGGCAGAAGTTCATACTCCACCACCACCGCCTCGGCCATGTCCTGCGCCGCGTGGGGCGTCTCGGCGGCCACCGCAACGATGGCGTCCCCGACGAACGTCACCTTGCCCGGCGGCACGGGGAACCGGTCGTAGGGCCGCGCGTAATCGCTGGAGCCGGGCGCAGCGGGACGCACCGGGTTCACGTGAGGCAGCACCTCATCCGGGGTGATCACGCCGATGGCCCCCGGCACTTCCATCGCCTCCGTCGTATCTATGGACACGATGTTGGCATGAGCGTACTCGCTGCGCACAAAGACCGCGTAGCACATCCCGGGCAGCTTCACGTCGTCCAGGAACTGCCCTCGGCCTCGCACCATTCGAGCCAGCTCCGGGCGGGCCACTTCCTCATGAGTAACCATAGCGCGCTCCATTCTTGTGCCGATTCACTAGGAAGAAGGTGAGGTTGAGGTTCGCTGCCTCCGAAAGGGACGCCAATCTGGTTACCGCTGCCTGCGAAAGAAACGCCACACCGGGATGGAGAAGCCGGGAAGCAGGTCGCCTCCGTCGAAGACATCGTCCTCGGTGAGGGTTACAGGTTCAGCGTTGGGCCGGTGGATGGTGACGGTGGTGTTTTCGGGGTTGAGCACCCACGATTGACGCGAGCCATAGCAAAGCCACATCGCCGCCTTGGCAGCCATTTCGGCGTTGGAGTTCCCCGGCGACTTGACTTCCACCGCTAGGTCGGGAGCCAGTTCCGGATAGCCTTGCGTACCAGCAGGGATGCGGCCCGGAGCGATCCAGGCCACGTCCGGGGCGCGAACCGTGTCCGGGTCTCGCTCCAGCCGGTAGCCGGGTTCGCCTGTGCGTGTAACTCCGTGTCCGCTTTCGAATGTATATTGAGTCAGAAAATAGGAAGTCAGGATCGTTACATCACCGTGCGGGTCTCCAGTGGGCATCTTTTCTACCAGCACTCCCCGGAAAAGTTCATACCGCTTCCCTTCTCCCCGAGGGAGCCGCAAGAGTTCGTCGGCAGTTGTCGGCTTGGTCTTGGTGGTCATTTTTAGATTTCCTGTCGTCTTGCGTCAAACTGAATTAGACCGTCCCCGTCTTTACGATTGCCTGCACTATCGGCGCGTACCCGGTGCAGCGGCAGATGTTGCCGCTGATGCCGGTACGGACTTCGGCTTCGGTCGGGTTCGGGTTGTCCCGCAGGAAGGCGTATGCGGTCATCAGGAAGCCTGGGGTGCAGAACCCGCACTGCAGCGCGTGGTTCTCTTGGAACTGAGCCTGCAGCGGGTGTAACTCCTCGCCATTGGCCAGCCCCTCGACGGTCATCAGCGTCGCGCCGTCCGCCTGCACTGCCAGCAGCAGGCACGAGCGCACCGCCTCGCCGTCCACCAGGATGGTGCAGGCGCCGCAGACCCCGTGCTCACACCCTAGGTGCGTCCCCGTCAGGTCCAGCTCTTGCCGGATGAAGTCTGCCAGGGTGAGCCTGGGCTCCACCCGCCCGGTGTACTCCCTGCCATTCACTGTCATCTTGATGTCGATCAACTGCGTCATGTTGCCCAATCTCCCATAACCTGTTAGACCGAGAGGTACACCCAGCCCTTCCCGCCCCTTCCGTCATTCCCGCGGAAGCGGGAATCCATAGTCCGCCGCGGGCTGCTTGCAACCATAACTCTCCCTCAGCGGGACGAGCGACACGGAACTAGCTCGCGCAGGCGTCCTCCAGCGCCCGGCGCGCCATCACTGCGCTCACTTCCTTGCGGTATTCGGCCGATGCGTGGATGTCGGAACCCGGAGTCACCGCCTCGGAGACCAGCGCCGCCGCCTCGGCCCGGGCTTCGGCGTCCACCACGCGGCCCACCAGCGACTGCTCGGCGTCAGGCATCCGGGCCGGTCCGTCTCCCACGGCGAACATGGTGATGCGCGCCTCCCGGCACACGCCGTCGCCGTCTGTCCGCAGCATCGCGACGGATCCCACCAGCGCGAAGTCCCCCTCGCGGCGGCTCACCTCCCGGAACCCCCAGCGCCAGCCGTCGCCCTCCAGCAACGGCACCCGCACCTCGGTCAGCAGTTGCTCCGGGGCCAGCGACGTCATGAGCGGGGCGACGGCGAACTCGGCGGCGGGGACGATCTGAGTCCCGCCGCTCCCGGCAACCACGAACTCGGCATCCAGCGCGGTGCAGAGCGCCGGCAATTCGGCGGCCGGGTCGGCGTGGGCCAGGCTGCCGCCGATGGTGCCCCGGTTGCGTATCTGGAAATGCCCGATATGCGAGATCGCAACCGTCATCATCGGGAAAGCGTCCCTGACGGCACCGGATCGCTCCAAGTCCCGCTGCCGGGTGAGGGCGCCAATGGTTACGGTGCCGTCGGCGGCAGAAATTCCAGACAATCCCCCTACCCGGTTGATGTCGACGACGACCGCAGGACGCACCAGCCGCAGGTTCATCATTGGCATCAGGCTCTGCCCGCCGGCCAGCACCTTGGCGTCCGGGCCATGCTGCGCCAGCAGTTCCAGGGCCTCGTCAAGGGTGGCCGGAGCGAAGTAGTCGAATTTTGCGGGCTTCATACGCTGTCCCTCACCCCATTTCGCATTGATTTAGCCTGTTTCAGAAAGCCGAGACTCCGTTGGTGGTAAGTCTGTCGAACCACTAACGGAGTCTCCTTACCTGTCGTTTGACCAGCTCAGGACCAACGGCATCACAGCCCGCCTGACCCGGGGCTTGCCGATTGCGCTATTCTAATGGATAAAGCCCATCATTTAAATCTGGTACTCTGGCCTTCGCAGCAGCTGCTTTGCAATCACCAGCCGCATCACCTCGTTGGTGCCCTCGCCGATGATCATCAGCGGCGCGTCGCGGTAGTAACGCTCGACCGGCGATTCCTTGATGAACCCGTAGCCGCCGTGGATGCGCATGGCCTCCATTGTAACCTCGCCGCAGACCTCGCTGGCGAACAGCTTGGCCATCCCCGACTCCAGGTCGATGCGCCCGCCTTGGTCCTTCTTGGCCGCGGCGTCGTAGACCAGCAGCCGGGAGGCCTGGATCTTCGTAGCCATGTCCGCCAGCTTCAGCTGGATGGCTTGGTGCTCGGCGATTGGCTTGCCGAAGGACTCGCGTTGCTGGGCGTACCGGATCGCAGCGTTGAAGGCGGCCTGCGCCACCCCGACGGCCCGCGCCGCCACGTTGATGCGGCCCGTCTCCAGCCCGCTCATCACGTGCCCGAAGCCGACGCCCTCCTGTTCTCCAATCAGATTGTCTGCGGGGACGGCGTAGTTATTGAAGTTCAGCTCCACGGTGTCCAGCCCGCGGTACCCTAGCTTGTCCAGGTCGCGGCCCACCTCGAACCCGGATCCCGGCTCGCCCCGCTCCATCACGAAGGCGCTCAGCCCCCGGTGGCGCGGCTCCATGTCCCGGTCGGTGCGGGCCAGCAGGCAGAACATGTCTCCGTAGCGCCCGTTGGTGATGAACATCTTGGAGCCGTTGACGATGTATTCCTCGCCGTCCTTGGCGGCGGTGGTCTGCAGGTTGGCCACGTCGGTGCCGCCGCCCGGCTCGGTCAGCGCCAGCCCGCCGCGCTTGCGCCCCGACGCCAGGTCTGGGAGGAACCGCTCCCTCTGCTCCTCGGTGCCGTAGTGGGTCAGCACGTAGGTCAGTATGTGATGCGTGCCGATGGCCCCGCTGAGGCTCATAAGCCCCATGCTCAGTTCTTCGAAGATGGTGGCAAAGGTGGTGTAGTCCAACCCCATCCCGCCATATTCCTCGGGTACTGTGATGCCGAACAGCCCCAGCTCCTTCATCTGGTCGATAAGGTCGTGAGGCACACGGTCTTCGCGGTCCAGCTCGGCGGCCACCGGCTCCACCTCGCGTCGCACGAAATCGCGCACCAAGGCTACGATCTGGGCGCGGGCCTCTGCGGATGTTGCAGTCACGGTTCTCTCCTTTAGTTTTTCAACACAGAGCGCACAGAGAACACGGAGATTTATTGATTGGCATTATATCTCTCTGGGGTCTCCGTGGGTAATCTTCGCTAGGGCTGGTTCGGGGTGCCCGGCGTGGGGCTGCTTACGGTCTGGAAGCCTCCGCTGATGTCCGGCACGCGGGCGAGGCTTTCGCCGTCGCCGGAATGCCCCTCATCCCAGTCAACCATGCCGACCAGATCGCCGTCGGCCGTCCAGATACCCAGTTCTTCGTCGCCGCCCAGCTTGAAGCCGGCCCAATTGTTGTTGTCCACCTCGACTTGCAGGTACTCGCCCGGCGCGATTACCATCCCCGGCGGGAACGCTACCCGCTTGGGGGCGTCGGTCAGGTCGTCGGCCACGACGAAGCCGGACAAGTCTATGACCGCATCGGTGGCGTTGTATAGCTCGAACCAGTCCAGCGGGTCTCCTTTGGCCGCCACTTCGTTGATGATCAGACCGTAGTCCGCCGTTACGAAGCTAATGCCGAGGTCTATAGATCCGCTGAAGCTGCCGACGATGGCCGCACCGGGTTCCGTTCCGGCTTTCGACAGCTCCAGCGTGCCTGCGCCGAAGGGCAGAAAGAGGTCCGGCTCGGAGCCGCCCGGCGGTATCCCCCAGATTCCGCCGGCGATATTGTCTTTGCCGATGACCAGGGTGGCGCCGTCGGTTAGCCGCGACATGGGCAGCACGAAGGTCATCCCGGCCAGAGCGCCGTCTGCATCCAGGCTGAATGCGGCTATGGATGCCAAATCCTCCACATCCGGCAGGAGGAGCTGCTCATCCGCACCCGCGAGACCGGCCATAGCCGTGTATCCCTCGACGGATTTCACCTCGTCGTCATGCAGCAGACGGGTAACAGTTCCCTCCTGAAATGGATCGGCGCTCTTGTTGGAACCCCAAGTGGTCTCAAAGTCAACCACCGTGGTGAGGTATTCATTTCTCGGAGAATCGAGGTAGTCCGGGCCAGTGATCAGGGAGCCGCCAAAGACGCCCGTGAAGGCACCGACGATGGGCGCATCCAGCCCCGTTCCCGCCTTCGACAGTTCCAGGGTGCCGCCGGTGAAAAGCTCGAAGCTGTCTGGCTCGGTGCCGCCTGGAGGTATCGTCCAGACTCCCCCGGCCACGCGGTCCTGGCCGATTACTAGGGTGGCTCCGTCGGTCAGCAGGGACATGGGCATCACAAGGGTCATCCCGGCTAGGGCGCCGTCTTCCCCAAGATAAAATGTGGACAGGGACGCCAGATTGTCCACACCGGGCATGAGAGCCTGCTCATCCGGGCTGGCGGGACCGGCAAGGGCGGCGGCTATATTCAGGGGCTCTTCAACCTCGTCGATGAGCAGGAAGATAATCGATCCTTCTTCGAAGGGATTAGCGCTCTTGTTGGAACCCCAAGTGGTCTCGAACTTGTTGGTAATCGCGATTGGTTCACCCTCTGGTTCAGGCTCGGGCCACTCGGGCGGCTCCGGCGTCAGGTCCGCCAGAATCTCGCCCTTACGCTTCAGGATGAACTTCCGCACCCGCTGGGCGTCGTCGCCGGCCGCGTCCCTGACTTCGGGCAAGGCGTACTTATGGACGATGGCAGCCATTTGGTCAACGCTGGCCAGCAGCTCCTCCTCGTCCCACACGGCTTGCAGAATTTCCTTCAGCCGCGCGGCGTACTTCACCCGCCAGTCGGCATTGTTGTACAGCCGGTTGGGGATGGCGCTGAGGGCCAGCACGGACGGCGGCGGGTTGCTGATGTTGTCAAAGGGATTGGGGTCGTCCTCCAGGTGGAAAGTGCCATCCACGCCCCAGGGTATGAACACAAAGGGGCCGTCGGGTTCCCGGTAGAAGTGGTAGTTGTTGCGGCCGCCGGTATAGCCGTCCCAATGGCCTACCAGCACCTCGGTAGCCCAGAAGGACAGGAAGCGGTCCAGGTCAACGACGTCGCCCAGTGCTTGCAGTCCGGCGTCGGAAGGGTCCTGCAGGGCGGCTACCACGGCGTCAATGTCCGACCAGTCGTTTTCGTCCTCGTTGGTCTTCTTCTCGAAAGTGCCGCGATGCGTGGAGGTGAAGTCGCTGATCGTTCCCTCGTAGAGGTTACCTTCTGCGCTGTCGAAATGGCGGGCGAGGAAGGGCTTCTTGATTTCCTCGACGTGAACGTACAGGCCGAGGTCTTTCCCGTTTACCGATACGGTGGCGAAGCTGCACCGGGACGACGGCAGCCCGGCGGCGGCAAAAATCTGGTAGGACAGGCAGGTGTTGATCATTGAGGCGTCCTGAATGCTGTTGTTCAGGGTCATGCGCTCGATGACGCCGCCCAGAGCCTGGTCGTCAACGTACTTGTCGAAGCGCAGCTTCAGGGACGGCTTGGCGTCGCTCTGTGATCCCAGGAACCCCTTCTTGCGCACCCCCACTTCGGTATGGGTCTCTCCGTCGATGGTTACGGTGGCGGAAAACCATGTGTAGATGTCCCGGAAGGGCTGGGACAGATTGTACTTCTCGATCTCCGCCATCAGGTCCCCGAAGGTGCGAGTTTGGTGACGCAGCGTGTCCCAGTCCTCTTCAGCGATTTCGATCCTGACCTCAAGAACCCGGTCCATGGCGAAATACGCATCGCTGGGATCGGCTGCCTCCGGCTCCCCGGGAGTTGGCGCCGGTGCCGGAGCCGCCGTCTCTGTAGGAGGTGCTGTCGGCGCAGGCGTCGGCTCAGCTGTGGGCCCCGGTGTTACCAGCCTCGGCGGCGTCGCTGTCTGGGCAGCCGTCGGTCCTACTGGCGTTGGCGGCGCAGTGGTCGCTACAGATGGGGTCGGCGTATCATCCGACCCGCAGGCAATAATGAGGAGTGCCAGCACGAAAATTGCCAGCACCCCCACGATCAACAGGATTCGATGCATGTGACGGATCACTCCTAACGTAGCGGACTAAATGTTTTGCAGCGCCGCCTGCGCGGCAGCCAGCCGGGCCACCGGCACCCGGAAGGGCGAGCAGCTCACGTAATCCAGCCCCGCCTCGTGGCAGAAGGCGACGCTCTTGGGGTCGCCGCCGTGCTCGCCGCAGATGCCGATCTCCAGGTCGGGACGCACCTTGCGGCCTGCCCTCACCGCCATCCGCACCAGCTCGCCCACCCCGTCGCGGTCGATGCTGGCGAATGGGTCGGCGGGCAGCACGCCCTCATTGATGTAGTTGCGCAGGAACTTGCCCTCGGCGTCGTCCCGGCTGAACCCGTAGGTCATCTGGGTCAGATCGTTGGTGCCGAAGCTGAAGAACTCCGATTCCTCGGCCACCGCACCGGCGGTCAGCGCGGCGCGTGGCGTCTCGACCATCGTACCGAACTTGTAACGCACCTCCACGCCCATACGCTCCTGGACCTCGGCGGCCACGCGGGTCAGGTCCGCGCGGAGGCGCCGCATCTCCTCCACGTCCACGGTCAGGGGGACCATGATCTCCGGGTGCACCTCGATTCCCTCGGATACCAGTTGCCCTCCGGCGGTGATTATGGCCTCCACCTGCATCCGGTAGATGTCCGGGAAGGACAGCCCCAGCCGACAGCCGCGATGCCCCAGCATGGGGTTGGTTTCCCGTAGCGAGTCCACCCGGTGCAAGAACGACTCCTTTTCTGCGATGATTTCGGAGGGGGCACCGGTGGCCCGCAGGGTAGCCAGCTCGGTGAGCAGCTCGTCGTAGGGGGGCAGGAACTCGTGCAGCGGCGCGTCCAGCAGCCGGATGATCACCGGCCGCCGCGACATCACGCGCAGAATCCCCCGGAAGTCGTTGGTCTGCAGCCGCTTCACCCGGTCCAGTGCCTGGTAGAAATCGACAACCGCCGTTGGTATGTCCGACACCTCCGGGTTCATGAATGGATTGGCCAGCGGATCAACGTGGCCGTCTCCGTTTTCGCGGCGCCACTCCTCGGCTGCCTCAGAGTTCAGCAGCATCTGGCGCACTGCGGGCAGGCGGTTGGGGTCAAGGAACATGTGTTCGGTGCGGCACAGCCCGATCCCCTCTGCGCCCATCACGATCGCCTGGCGCGCATCGGCTGGCGTGTCGGCGTTGGCCATGACCCCCAGCCTGCGGGTCTCGTCGGCCCAGCCCAGCAGCTCGCTGGCCTCGGGCAGGTCCTCCAGGCCGGGGTTCACCGTGGCCAGCTCCCCGGTGTAGACGTGCCCCAGGGCGCCGTCAATGCTGACCCGGTCGCCCTCCCGGAGGGTTAGGCCGTTGCCGCTCATCTCCCCAAGCTCCAGGTCCACCTGCATACCCTCGCAGCCAACGATGCAGGGCTTGCCCAGCCCGCGAGTCACCACGGCAGCGTGGCTGGTGACCCCGCCCCGGCTGGTGACCACGCCCGCGGAGGCGATGATGCCGTGGATGTCGTCCGGTTTGGTCTCGGGACGAACCAGGATCACCCGCTCGCCCCGCCGCGCCAGGTCCTCGGCCATGTCGGCGTTGAAGCACACCCGCCCTGACGCCGCCCCAGGCGACGCTCCTGCGCCGGTGGCCAGTAGCCGCTCCGCCAGTTCGTCGTCCGGCAGATCGGCGGCGAATTGCGGCACCAGCAACTGCGTTATTTCCTCCGGGTCGACGCGTTTCAGTGCCTGCTCCCGGTCGATCATGCCCTCGCGCACCATGTCCACCGCCGTCTTGACCGACGACAATGGCGTGCGCTTGGCGTTGCGTGTCTGCAACAGGTACAGCCGCCCCTGCTCGATGGTGAACTCCACGTCCTGAACGTCGCGGTAATGCTTCTCCAGATCGGAGGCCAGCGAGAGCAGTTCCTCAGACCGTTCCGGCATCGCTTTCGCCAAGGCCGACAGCGGCTCCGGCGTGCGCACCCCGGCCACCACGTCCTCGCCCTGCGCGTTAGTCAGGAACTCCCCGTACATCATTTCGCCGGGAGCGGGGCGGCGGCCGGTGGAGGGGTCGCGGGTGAACAGCACACCCGTGCCGCTGGTGGGCCCGAGGTTGCCGTACACCATTCCCATGATGGTGACGGCCGTGCCCATGTCGTGGTCGATGCTGTACCGGTTGCGGTAGACATTGGCCCGGGGGTTGTTCCAACTCCGGAACACCGCCTCAACCGCCCCGAAGAGCTGCTCCCACGGATCATCCGGCGGGGCCGCGCCGGCGTGCCGGCGGGCGATTTCCTTGAAGTCCATGGTGACCGCCTGGAGCTGCCCGGCGGTAAGCTGGTAGTCGAGATCAACACCGGCCCGCGCCTTGTGATCGGCAAGGCACTCCTCGAAGGGCTCCGGCGGAACTTCCTGCACCACCTCGGCGTAGATCTGGATGAAGCGGCGGTAGGCATCCCAGGCCGGTCGCCGGTCGCCCATCATCGCGCCCAGACCCTCGACGATCGCATCGTTGATGCCCAGGTTGAGGATGGTGTCCATCATCCCCGGCATGGAGATGCGCGCGCCCGAACGCACCGACACCAGCAGCGGGTTGTCCGTGGAGCCGAACTCGTGGCCAATGGACTCCTCCAGCTCGGCGACGCGTTCGCGGACCGTCTCCGCCAGCCCCTCGGGCAGCGTATAGTCCCCAGCCAGGTAGTCGCGGCAGACCTGCGTGGTGATCACGAAGCCGGGCGGGACCGGCAGTCCCAGCCGCGTCATCTCGCAGAGATTGCTTCCCTTGCCGCCGAGCAGGTCCGCCATGGAGGCGTCCCCCTCGCTGAACCGGTAGACCAATTGCGCTGCCTGAGCCTGAGTTTCAACAGCCATGGGCCAGAGCTCCCTTAATTTCGGTCAAATACCCCGGTCTCTACACCCGTCGGACAACACCCCTCCCGAAAAACACCGGTTCATGGATTATACCTGACCGCGCGGGGCGGGCCAAATTTTGGAGCCGTGGGTCAGGGTCTTTCATTGGTTCCCTCTACCTCCGGGGGAGGGTTAGGGTGGGGGCGTTCCCTTTCGTGAGCGGCCATTTCGCCCTCACCCCAGGCCTTTCCCGGAGGGAGAGGGAGAACTAAAAAACCCTGGCCGCTCGAATCCGTTCCTTGACGGTTGGCTTCCTTCCGGGGCATAAATGCGCCTCCGCAGACTGCTCCCACCCGCCGTGGTCAGGCAGAATATGGTCGTGAATCCGGCCCGGCTGGCTTCCTTGGCATTGCTACTGGCGGCAACGGCCCTTCTAGTTGCCGCCTTGGTCCAGATGGCGCTGGCCCAAGAACCTCCGCAGGAGGGAGGCGAGGCCGAAGCGGCGGACCACGAGGGCTGCGACTTTTGGGGATGCCATCCTCATAGCACCAAGCCGCTGTGCGATGGGCCGAGGGGCGTTGTTGCCGCAGAAGATGGGCCGCCAGGGTGGTCCAGGAGAAGAGCCCCATCAGGATTGGCGTAGTACGGGCAATGGCTCGATCCGGCCACTGGCGTTGGGTCTCCACGCCCAGGTGAGCCCGCACCTCCCGGAAGGTCACTTCCAGTTGCACCCGCAGGAAGCGTTGTTGCAGCAGGCCCGGGCCCTGCAGCAGAGTGAAGCCTTCGGCGAGTACCGGCAGCGCCGGGTGGTGGTGGAACAACGCTTGGCGCGGCTGGTCCAACTGGGAATCCGTCAGTCCCGCTACTTCGGCCGCGCCAAGACCCGGTTCCAGTTTTACCTAGCGGCCACGGTGGCCAACCTGACACTGGTGGCCGCCAAGGACGGTCTGCCGGCCGACACCGGGGGCAGTTCCGGAATCGGCAGTGCCCTCCGTGCCGGGACCATCCGTTCCGCCCTTGATTTCGTCCCTGCGCGGCTCGCTCAAATCTTGACCCTGGCCTTGCTTACGTCGGCTTCACTGCCGAAATACATCTCCCTGGAAAAGGCTTTTCGGCCAGATTTCTAGCTATGCTGTACTGCGAATTTTTGCGTGGGCGGTGGCGCTGTGAAGCTCGGCCCACCGGGCCAGGTGCCCCCAAAGATGTGTTACAATCCAGATTCCGGCACCGGATGGCAAGTGGTGGTTGGGGTTATGCGTTGGACTAACCGCAATCCTAATCCTTTGGTGGAGGACATAGTGTGCTGAAAAGACCGGCCCCGAAATCTACCCCTCCTCCGTTTTTCATGCGTCTTTGCGCCCTTGCTTTGATTCTCTTGGTCCCGCTTCTACTGCTTGCCTGCGGCTCCGATGAGCTGACAGAAGGGCCCGGCGCCGGCCAGAGTACAGCCGCCGCTTCAACGTCGGAAAGGGCCGAACCCACTCCCAGAGCCACGGCCAGACCACCCCTGGAGCAAACTTCTGCTGAAACGGACCGGGAAGTGCTGACCGTCCTTTTTAACGCTACGAACGGCGAAGACTGGAATGACAACTCCTTGTGGCTGAGCGATTCGGTAGAGACGCAGGGCCTAAGATGGAAAGGCGTCCACTATGACCGCGACCTCCGCGTCACGAGCCTGCAACTGGGGAGGAACGGTTTGAGCGGAGAGATACCGCCGGAACTGGGCAACCTCACTGAGCTGAGGGGACTGGATCTGAGTGGAAACGAGTTGAGCGGAGAGATACCGCCGGAACTGGGCAACCTCGCCAACCTGACATCGCTGGGTCTGGGGCAGAACGGTTTAAGCGGAGAGATACCGCCGGAACTGGGCAACCTCGCCAACCTGGAATTGCTGGGTCTGGAGGAGAACGGTTTGAGCGGAGAGATACCGCCGGAACTGGGCAACCTCGCCAACCTGGAACAGCTGGGTCTGGGGCTTAACGGTTTAAGCGGAGAGATACCGCCGGAACTGGGCAACCTCGCCAACCTGGAATGGATGGAGCTGGATTATAATCAGTTGAGCGGAGAGATACCGCCGGAATTGGGCAACCTCGCCAACCTGGAACAGCTGGATCTGGCGGCGAACGGTTTGAGCGGAGAGATACCGCCGGAACTGGGCAACCTCGCCAACTTGGAATCGCTGAGTCTATGGGCGAACGACTTAAGCGGAGAGATACCGCCGGAATTGGGCAACCTGGCCAACCTGGATGGGATGGAGCTGGGTTCTAATCAGTTGAGCGGAGAGATACCGCCGGAACTGGCCAACCTCCCCAACCTGAGATATCTGTTCCTGGAGGATAACCAGTTGAGCGGGTGTCTGCCGTCCAGCTTGCAAGACCAGTTGGAGCTGACGAAGCTGGGCGAAGTGAATTTCTGCCCGTGATTGGCCGACCGGCCAGGCCTGCCCCTCTCTCAACCCCACAAAACCGAACCTAACTCAAGGGGCGCCAAGATAAACCTCGCTTCTACTGCAGGTCCGCGAGTCCTCCTGGACGAGGAACTTCACCCGCTCAACCTTGGCCAGCGCCTCCCCCATCCACTCGGCGCGGCAGAAGCCGCTGCCCGTTCAAATTCCGCATACATCTCGCCTAGTTGCCAAGAAACCGCTAGGAATGCCACAACCTTCAGACTCTGATTCCGTTAGCGTACTCGCCAGACCCACCGTAAATGGTGCTCATTGCTAGAAGATACGCCTGACTGCACAATACGGAATCATACATCTGAAATCCGCCATCAGCTACGCCTGTAGGCGGGAATTTTAATTTCGCAATCGCCGCATAAACCCACGCCCCTTGCCAAACCCGCCGCCACCCTGTACCATAACCTCAATTGTTATCGAACATTTGTTCTCTAGTGGCCCAAATCCAACACGCCACCGAGGCCCCGTGATGACCAATGCCCCAAAGCCGCAAAAGAAAGTCCCGTAAAACCCTCAACCGCAGCTCCCTTTACCCCAGTCAGAGCCTTCCAAGCCAACCCGAACGGAAGGAAATGGACGGAATTGACAGGAAAACAAAAATTTCCATCCTCAACTCCCGACAGCAGGGCGCGCTCCCGGTGATCGCCGCCGCCCCCACCATCGCCCAGGCCGCCCGCGACTGCCGCGTCAGCGAGTCCACCATCCGCCGTTGGCTCCGAGATCCCGCCTTCGCTGAAGAACTCGACCTCCTGCGCCAGGAGTACGCCAGCCAGGTCAGCCAGCAATGCCTCGGCCTCCTCCTCCGCGGCATGAACGTGCTCGCCGAGTCCATGGAGGACCCCGACGGCGCCCTCCGCCTACGCGCCACCCGCTACGCCATGACTTTCGCCGTCCACCTTCACGAGTCTATGAAGCTCAACGCCGACATCCGGGAAATGCGCAACTCCCTTGAGTCCGTACTGTCCGGCAACCCCGCAAATCAACCTGAATCTGGAGAAAGCATTCCGAATTAGGTGGTATGACCGCCAACAACCCGTCATTCCCGCGCCCACCCGTCATTCCCGCGGAACCGGGAATCCAAACCCCCGTCGCTTGTTAATTAGACCACCTGAACCGGAACGCTACCGAAACAGAAGAGGAATAAAGATGTACTCCCTCAGCTACCTCAGGCGCCAGGTCGACGCCCTCCAGCGCACGCTCAAACCCGTCCTCGCCGTGCTCCGACTCCGAAAGCTGGCAATGGAATTCTGCGACGAGTTCGACGAGGCCGCTTCCCGCGAACAGCCCGGCCGGCAGGGAGCTCTCCTTGACATGTGCCGGAAATTCATGCCCCGCGTGGGCCAGGCCGGCTTCCGCCTCGATACTTTCATGGACCTGGATAGGTACTTCGTACGCTGCCACGACAGCAGGACTTGCCCCGAACCCCGCGACATAGTGTTCACCCTGCTGCCCTGGGCCGCCAAAGGCCCCAGCTTGAGGCCCGACCTGTGGGAGCGGCCCGCCGCCGCCTGAACAAACAAAAAATCCCCTCCCCCTCAGGGGGAGGGTAGGGTGGGGGTGAAAAGGTAGTGCCGAGTCTGCTCAGGGTGCATCCCGGAAATGCGCCTTTGGTTTTAAGATGGTTTCTAAATCTCCCGAAACACCGGCTCAGGGTCCTCCAGGTAGAACTTGTTCTGCCACAGCTCGTCCAGGTACCCCTGCTCCTCGTCGGTCAGCGCCGGGGTGTCGACGGCAGCGGTGTACTCCCGCAACTCCTCCATCTTGGTGAAGTTGGGCAGCACCGACACGATCTGCGGCTTTTTCAGCACGAACTGGATGGCCGACTGCGCCATGGTGCGCGAGTCCTCCTGCGCCAGGAACTTGACCCGCTCCACCTTGGCCAGGGCCTCCCTCATCCACTCGGCGCGGCGGAACGCCCGGTGGTCCGACTCGTCGAAGGCCGGCACCTCGGTGAACTCGCCGGTCAGCGTGTTCGAGGCGTGAGGCACCCGCGACAGCAGCCCCACCTCGCACTCCTCGGCGATGGGAAAGAAGTCGATTGCAGGCTCCATCTCCAGGATGCTGTAGATGATCTGCAGGCTCTCCACATTGCGCTCCCGCATGGACATCTCGCCCTCTTCGAACCAGCCGATGTCCGGGCCGAGAGCCACGCCGAAGTGCCGGATCTTGCCGTCGAATTTGAGCTGCTCCAGCGTCTCGAACAGCTCGTCCCGTTCCAGGGCGCCCACCCGCGGGTTGTGCACCTGGTACAGGTCGATGTAGTCAGTGTCGAGCCGCCGCAGGCTCTGTTCGCAGGCGAACTTCACGAACTCGCGATCGAACTTTTGGGGCCGCTCGCGGTGGCCGTCGCGGGGCGTCGGGTCGTAGATGTCATAGCCGAACTTGGTGGCAATCACGAGGTCGTTGCGCTTGTGGCCCAACACATTCGCCAGTATCTCCTCCCCGAAGCCGTCGCCGTAGGTGTCGGCGGTGTCGAAGAAGTTGATGCCCAGCTCCACCGCGTTTTCCAGCAGCGCGGCCCGCTCGGCATCCTCAAGCCGCCCCCACCAGTTGGTGGCCACCGTCCAAACCCCAAACCCCACCTCCGAGAGAACAAGATCAGTGCGCGGCATCTGTCGAAATTTCATGTAGCCTGCATCCTCATTTCAAGACTTGGCCGATTCGGTAGCGCAGCGAACATATGCCGCCCGCAAGGCGCGCCCCGGGAGGTATATCACCGCGCCTTCAGGTACCCCTGAGTATCATAACTATCAAAGCGGGCGATGATACCCCCGCCAATGCCGATGATGGCGTAAAACAGCCGGTCAATCTTGACGTTGGTCTGATCGATTCGGGCATTGGTCTGGTCGATGCGCGCATTGGTTTGCTGCATTTCCGTTTTCAGGTCAGCAACGCTGGTCTGAAAATTCTCCACGTTGGCCTCAAGCCGACCAGGCGCCTGGTCTGCGGTTTGCTCCTGAGTAGTCATCTGAACCTACCCTCTTTGACTCTTGGTACGATTACGTGGATTCGCCGAGCCAGCGCCCCATGCCCTCGATGAACTCGTCCCTTACTCCGTTACTGTCGCCGCAGAACTCGCGGATCAACTCTTCCTTGAACTCCTGCGGGTCGCGGCCGTCGGGGACTGGCAGCGTCTCGATAGAATCGCAGGCGATGGTCATATCCCTGCCAGGCACGAAATCCCGGTTTACGGTCATCCCCAGCGGTTCCGCACTGTCCGGCCAGGTGGCGTCAACTACCGTCCAGCCCCGGCCCGTGTTGACCCGAAGGTACGTATGCACGTCGGGAACGGGTCCCGCTGCCAGCAATCTCTTCAGCTCCTCAGGAAAATGCGCAGTGTTCTCGCGCGTGAACCGGTGCGTGCACATGATCACCCGGCATTCCAGCCCCAACTCGCGAAATATATCCGCGAGCAGGTAATGCTTCCCGGAGCAGGTGCCCTGCCATTCCTCCACAATCGCTTGCGGCTTCCGGGAGCTGGCCCTCCGGTAGGGCATATCACGAACGAGCGCAAAGGCCCCCTCCGGAGTCAGCGAATCATCTGTGGACAGGAAGCCACGCTCGCGGCTCTCTTGCTCGAGTAGAGACAGCAGGCTGGTCATATCAACTCTCCGGCGCCCTGGCGCTTTGAGGCGGTGCCGCTGGCTATTGCGCCGCCAGGGCCAGACCCAAGGTGCCCTTGATCGCATCCACCTGCGCCCGGAACTCTGCGTCGGTCAGCACCGGCTCGAGGCGGCCCAGCGGCACGTCGGTCATTATTTCCACCCACGACGTGCAGCCGCTGTATTCGGAAATCCACGGCACTGTAACCTGCGCCCCCAGCCGGTACGCCCGCAGCAACATCACCGACAGCGGCAACATCGGCTTCCAGCGAAGTCGCGACTGCGCATAGTCAGTGGTCCAGATGTAGTGCGGTGCCAGGTCGTCAACATTGCCCTGTTCCTCGACCTCCAGCACCTCCGCGGCCACTGCAAAATGAGTGAAGGTGATCTGCTTGTCGTTCCGCGGCCGCTCCAGGAGGGCCTCCAGCGCCGGCTGGTGCTCCGCCCGCAACAGGTCGGCCTTTTGGTGCTCGTAGGTCGGATACAGCAGGAACTCCCGGTGGATCACCCTGAAGTCCTTGCCGTCCTCGTGGATGCCGCCCTTGCGCAGCAGCAGGATCTGCTCCCCCCGGCCGATGGATTCGCAGGCAATGGCCCACTCCTTCAGGGCCATCTGGCACTTGTCGGGTGTGGTCATGACTTCAATCCTCCGGGCCTGTTCCCCTAGGCCGCAGACCGCCTGCGGGTAGATATCGAATGTTATCACAGACAAAGGGGTGGATAGCGTCTCTATTTAAGCGGGTGGACTGACCGCCGACAATCCCTCATCCCCGCTCAACCCGCCAGCCAAGCCCAATCCGCCAGTAGTCCCACTATGTTTAATTGATGACTGGCGAAGACTTTATCGTCATTCCGGCCTTGAGCCGGAACCCAGGACCCCGTGGGAGGGGTCGGGGCGGGGGTGAAGACCCTCGGCGCTCAGACAGTACGGGAGCTCTGGATTCCGGCTCAAGGCCGGAATGACGAGGTGGTGGCAGGAATCCATCCCTCCTCCTGCCTTCCCTCCCCAGCCGTCATTACCGGGAAAGCGGGAATCAAGGGGCCTGAGTCGCATCGAGGTCGAATGAGCGAGCGGGCCGGAGCGATGAGAAGCCAATCTGATGGACGTGCCACCCGGATGGAATGGTACGGCGTCCCGAAGGGATGGCTACTTGCCCCGGCTGCAAAACTCGGAGTAGTCCGGGACCTCTTCGCCCAGAACGTACATCCAGTAATAGGTGCCTGTGTCGCCCATGTACTTGAACTGCTTGCGGACCTCCTTAAGCACGGCGTAAAAGTCGCCAAGTGATCGCAGGTAGTTCGCGATTCCGTCTTATTCCTCGTCCAGATCGATCAGCCTTTGCGCGTTGTGCACCGTCGCGGTGATCTTGCGGCGGTTACGGACGATGGCGGTGTCGGCAGCTAGGGCATCGATCTCCGGTTCGCCCATGGCGGCGACGGCAGCAACGTCGAAGCCCTTAAAGCCGGCCTGGAACCCCGGCCACTTGCTGGTAACCACCTGCCACGACAGGCCGCTCTGGAACACGGCCTTGGTCATCACTTCCAGGTAATAGTTCAGACCTTGCGGAACGATCTGCTCCGGTGCATCGGGATAGGCGTGCTCGGTGGTCATATCAATGTTTGCCTCCGGTTCAGCATCTTCCTAAAGTTGCCGGTGGTCACCTCGGCCACCTCCTCAACCGAAACCCCCTTGACCTTGGCCAGGCACTGCGCCACCTCGGCCACGTGCCGGGGCTCGGTCCAGTTGTGGCGGTACTTCTTGAAGGGTTGCGGATAGGCGTCCGTCTCCAGCACGATGTTATCCAGAGGGATTGCCCGCGCCGCCTCCTGCACCTCCGGCAGCCGGGTCAGAGGCCGCGCCAGCGAGATGTAGAACCCGCAGTCGATGGCCTCCCGGGCCGTGGCCTCGTCGGCCTGGAAGTAGTGCATCGCGCCGCCCACGTCGCCCGCCGACTCCTCCCGCAGCACCTGGAAGACAGCCGCGTGCGCCTCCCGCGAGTGGAAGATGATGGGCATATCCAAGCTCTTGGCCAACCGTACATGTTGCCGGAACACCTGGTCCTGCACCGAGTGGTCGGGCGACTCCGGCAGGTAGTCCAGCCCCACCTCGCTGATGCACACCACCTTCGGCATCTGCGCCAGCCGCTCCAGCTCCGCATACATCGCGTCGTCCACCCGCTCATAAGCCTGGCAGGGATGAATCCCCACGCCTGCATAGAACGCATCGAACTCCCCCGCCAGTCCGATACACGCCCGGGTAGACTCCAGCGTAGTCCCCGCCAGGATCACCGACGTCACACCGACCTCGGCGGCCCGCTCCAGCAGCCCCGGCAGCTCCGCCGCGTCATACTGGTCCAAGTGAGTATGGCAGTCGCGAAACAAAAGCGGCTCGGTCATCTGATTTTCCTCTTCGTCCAATTGCACTTCCCGAATCATAGCCAAGCGCAACTGAGGCGGTCAACTTGGCGGAGCTGGGTCTACCTCCAAACGCTTACGCATCATGTAGAACGTTAATACTAAGATGGTGGTCAGGCACAGGACAACAGCAGCGATGGCGGCGAACCCAGCAGACACCCCTGACAGTACCCACACCAGGTAGACCGCAAAAACAAAGCCCGCCATTGCCAATAAGCTGGACGAAAATTGCCGCCAGGTAGCCTCCCACTCCTCTTGCCACGAGAGCCACGCTACAAGGAGAGACAACGAGGCGGGTACGAACGGAAATAGACCCTTGGCCAATATGCTAAGAGCCCATCAATAGTCTCTTTCCCCGCGAGACCGCTCAGAAAGGTTCCGGTAATAGGAAAGGGAATCATATAAGGGAAGTATCCAAAGGTACGGCCGTGGGTCAGGCTGCAGCCATCCGACGCTATTGATGGCCGGGTAAAATTGTATCTAATTCTCTCTAGATTCAGGCTTCGCAGCAGGCCGGGCGGCGCTTGCCATAGGGACTGCGCCCCCCGCCACAGTATCGGTCGCTCCAGCCGTCGCACATCAGCCAGCTTCCATGCGTAACGCCCCGGCGTCCAGTCTCCAAGCTCCCGTTCCTGCTCATCGACCCGGATGGATTCTGTAGGCACACATTCAACCAGGGTGGCTACCGCTAGGACTGCTCCCAACGGGTAGTAATGCTCAAAACCCTCCCTGATATATGACGTGTTTTTCCCAGCGTGGATGAGCAACGGGCCCCGGTATTTCGTTGGCCAAGAGCGCGTTTCGTACTCCTTGCGCCCTTCGGCAATATGCGACGCCCATGGCTGGATGATGGTCAAGGCTTTCACACTACACCTGCAGTCTGCTTCAATGCCGCCGCCTTATGGCAATTCTCGCACCTGTCATCACCCTAAGGGGATTTCCGGGTAAGAGACCTGCCGCTTGCAGTCCCGACAGTTTCAGCGATTACTCCATCAACCGTCACCCCAACCCTCACGACGCCGTGGCTGGTCGTGGGTTCACAGGCCATCTGAACGGCCAAGAGGGTCACAGCTGGTGTCAGTTTCAGAGGAACCCGCAGTCTGCTGGCGTTGAGCCACGCCTTCACCAGCGAGACCGGATGCGTGCGCGCCGACTCGCACTGTTGGCGGAAATTGCCGGTCATCCCAGACTTCCGCGTATCGAGGTCATACACTACCTCGCCAATAGCCGAAAGAATTCCTCGCGGGTTAGCCCGGCGTCCCTGATTAGACCTCTCAGCAGTCCCCTTCCCAGTTCCCTATGGTCGGGTACAGACAACCTCTAACGTTCACTGTGTACCAGTATCAGGTGGCTGCCCTCGGTATGGTCCCAGCTATAGCCAATTCGCTCCGCGGCGCGGACGAACTGTCTACCCGATATTACGGGGAGACGTGCCACTAAATGGGAACCTCCACCAGCTCCCAATCAACGACGGGAATCTCTTCCCCGTGGCGCTTCATGCTGGCAGTGTATCCCTTGATGGCTTCCTTTATGTTCCTTACCGCCTCTTGCCTCGACCGACCCTGAGAATGGCAACCCGTAAGCTGGGGACAGCTCGCTACGATGTATCCGTCCTCGTCTGGCTCAAGGGTAACCACAAACCTGTACGCAGGATTTTCAAACTCGTCGTCCCTCTCGGCAACATTGCTCATCGGGCTGGAAATCGCCGGACGGTCAAATTCCTCAATCTCCAATCCTAGTCGCTTGAGAATTCGAAAAGCA
The DNA here is from genome assembly GCA_965249355.1 of Dehalococcoidia bacterium. Classification (GTDB taxonomy): domain Bacteria; phylum Chloroflexota; class Dehalococcoidia; order Lucifugimonadales; family UBA3495; genus VXOI01. The sequence goes on along the minus strand of CBDFLW010000004.1, from coordinate 3,434,345 downwards.
TCATCGGTAATAAATTCGGCGCGCCGTAGCCCGGTTGCTTCAGCGACCAACTGCTTTACGGGAAGGCGGCGCCCGCCGATGACCACGTAGTACTTGTGACGTCCGTCTATGTCGTCAGGCACGATTCGACTTGCGACTTCAACCACGCTCTCGAAATCCAGTTCGTAGCGTTTTCCACCCAGAACGAACTGCATCTGACGCGCCTCCTATCTTCTTCTTTCTCTGTTTATCTCTAATTATCAGATTGTAAAAAAAGTGGCGTCAAGTAGGTAAATCCCGTGATTTTGCGTTCCCCACAGTCGCATGCGCTGGCGGGCGAAACCGTGGGGCCGGGGGTTCCTGGTCTGTTTCTCCCTGGGAGTCTGCTGGCGGCCGGACTTGGGCTTGATGCCGGGCATCCCTTTGGGGCCGCCCGGTTTGGCCTTTCCCTCCAGCGCCTCTATCCGCCGCTGCAACTGGATGATCGCCGCCTGTTGCTGGGCGATAGTGTTCTGCTGTTGGGCAATGATTGCCAACAAGGTTTCCCGGGGGGCGGCCGTCAGGTCGATTTACACCCCCGGCACTGGTTGCTAGAATAATTGTTGACTAAATACGTCAACAATGTTAGACTTCCCGCTGGTTGCCGCGGGCGCGGCAGCCGATGTTTTTGACGGCCCTCGCCCGGGAACCGTCCCGGGCGGCATTTCCGCAATGCAAGGAGTACCCGATGACCACTCCCAGGGTCATTTCACGCGACACGACCGCCACGGAGCTGGACTCCGACTACAAGTGGGGCTTCACCATCGACATCGACTCCGACCTCGCCCCAAAGGGCCTTAGCGAGGATGTGGTGCGCCTCATCTCGGCCAAGAAGGAAGAACCCGAGTGGATGTTGGAGTGGCGGCTCAAGGCCTTTCGGCACTGGGAGCGGCTGAAGTACGAAGAGCCGGCCTGGGCCAACATCCACCACGACCCCATCGACTACCAGGACATCTACTACTACGCCGCGCCGCAGTCCAAAAACGCCGCTCCCAAGAGCCTCGACGAGGTGGACCCGGAGGTGCTGGAAGCCTTCGAGAAGCTGGGCATCCCCCTGCAGGAGCGGGAGCGGCTGGCCGGCGTGGCCATTGACGCCGTGCTCGACAGCGTGTCGGTGGCCACCACCTATAAAGATATGCTGGAAAAAGAAGGCATAATCTTCTGCTCCATGAGCGAGGCGGTGAAGGAACACCCGGAGCTGGTGCAGAAATATCTCGGCTCCGTGGTCCCCTACACCGACAACTTCTTCGCCACCCTCAACTCGGCGGTGTTCAGCGACGGCTCCTTCGCCTACATCCCCAAGGGCGTCCGCTGCCCCATCGAGCTGATGACCTACTTCCGCATCAACCAGGCTGACTCCGGCCAGTTCGAGCGGACGCTCATCGTCTGCGAGGAGGGCGCCTACGTCAGCTATCTCGAAGGCTGCACCGCCCCGGCCCGCAAGGTTCACCAGTTGCACGCGGCAGTGGTGGAGCTGGTGGCGCTGGACGACGCCGAGATCAAGTATTCGACGCTCCAGAACTGGTTCCCCGGCGACAAGGATGGCAACGGCGGCGTCTATAATTTCGTCACCAAGCGCGGGCTGGCCAGAGGGCGCAATTCCAAGATCTCCTGGACTCAGGTGGAGACCGGCTCGGCCATCACCTGGAAGTACCCCAGTGTCATCCTGCAGGGCGACAACTCCACCGGCGAGTTCTACTCGGTGGCCTTGGTCAACCGCTACCAGCAGGCCGACACCGGCACCAAGATGATCCACCAAGGCAAGAACACCAAGAGCACCATCGTCGCCAAGGGCATCTCCGCGGGAAAGGGCAACGCCACCTACCGCGGCCTGGTCAAGATGATGCCCACCGCCGACGGCGCCAAGAACTTCACCCAGTGCGACTCCCTGCTCATCGGCGACCAGTGCGGCGCCCACACCGTCCCGTACATTGAGGTGAAGAACCCCACAGCCCAGATCGAGCACGAGGCGTCGACGTCCAAAGTCAGCGACGACCAGCTCTTCTACTGCCAGCAGCGCGGCATGTCCGTCGAGGACGCCCACTTCATGATCGTCAACGGCTTCTGCCGCGGCATCTTCCAGGAACTCCCTTTCGAGTTCGCCATGGAAGCCTCCCAGCTCCTCAAGGTAAGCCTCGAAGGCGCCGTCGGCTAATTGAAAATAGTCGGAGAGGTCTTCGCTAATGTTGCACAGCTACCGGGGCAAGGTAAATGAGGACGGAACTATCTGTTTGCAGGAGGAAGTAGACCTGCCAGCGGGAGGTGAAGTCTTGGTCACATTTCTGGACAAGGACGCTTTCATTTCGGTGATGGTATCGACCGGCGCTACTGGTTACTCAGAAGGGCGGCTCCGTGAAGAGATGGAAGAGAGTGAGTATTGGGCCCAGGTATACAAAGATCTGCTGTCGTCATAGCGGAGTTTCCATTTTCCAACTTGTCCCAAACGGATGCCTGGCCGGCAGTGGTATTAGCAAACGCAGGTCGGAGGGATTGGGTTCTGGGGCAGCTTACCCGCAACCCCATCGGAGATATGCTGGCAATCGAGTTGACGAATGATAGCCTTGCGGAAGGGCGTCTTCGTGCCGTTAGCTACTTTCGCCCCGCCAAGCTGTTTACAGCCCATGAAAGCCTGATAATCGCGAGGGTTGCCACACTGAAGCCCGATGTGTTCAACCGTCTGCTCGACGCCACAATGGACATCCTAAATCAAAACCGGATGCGACAATGACCAACAGCCAACCCCTGCTATCTGTCCGTGGCCTCTGCGCCTCGGCAGGCGACCTGGCAATCCTGAACGGCGTTGACCTCGAGGTCTGTGCCGGTGAAGTCCATGCCATCATGGGGCCCAACGGCTCGGGGAAGAGCACGCTGGCCAACGTCTTGGCCGGCCGCCCCGACTACACCGTTACCGCCGGCCAGGCCATCTACGACGGAGAGGACCTGCTGTCCCTCGAGCCGGAAATCCGTGCCCGCATGGGCCTGTTCCTCGCCTTCCAGTACCCCGTTGAGCTCCCAGGCGTACGCGCCTGGCAGTTCCTCAAGGCCGGAATCGACGCTCGCCGCGTCCACAACGGCGAGGAGGAGCTCTCCGCCCGCGAGTTCCAGCGCCTGTTGGACCAGAAGGTAAAGCAGGTCGAGATCGACCCCGAGCTGGTCCGCCGCGCCGTAAACGAGGGCTTCTCCGGCGGCGAGAAGAAGCGCAACGAGATCCTGCAGATGGCCGTCTTGGAACCCCGCTTAGCCCTGCTGGACGAAACCGACTCCGGCCTGGACATCGACGCCCTGCGCATAGTGTCAGACGGCGTCAACAGGCTGCGCAATCAAGACAACGCCATGGTCCTAGTGACCCACTACCAGCGGATGCTCAACTACGTCCGCCCCGACAAGGTACACGTCCTGATCAACGGTCGCATAGTACGCTCCGGCGGCCCCGAGCTGGCCTTGGAGCTGGAGGAGAAGGGCTACGACTGGGTTCGCGAGGAGGTCGAGTCGGGCAAGTAGTTGCCACGACTGTCAGCGAGTTCTATGATCACCAGAACCATCAGCGAACCACCGCTACCATGAAGACCATCTGGCCGTCGCCGCCGCCAGTCCCGGCCCGGCGTGGCTGGACGAACTGCGCGCCGTCGGCTGGGAGCGTTTCGAAGCCCTCGGGTTCCCTACCGCTCGGCGCGGCAATGAGCGCTGGAAGTACACCGCCGTCGCCCCCATCGCCCGCGTGGGTTTCTCCCATCCTCCAGTTTACGGAGAAAGCCCAGACGCGGAACTCAACCTCGGTTTCCCTGCCGTTGAGGCAGCCACTCCCCTCGGCGGCGAATACGAGGACGCAGTCCGCCAGCATCTCGGCAGCCTCGCGCCCTTGAACGACGATGGCTTTACCGCCCTGAACACGGCGTTCCTGCGCGATGTCGCCGTCGTTCGAATCCCGGATGGTTCCGACGAGCCGGTCGCCGTCTGCGTCAACCACGTCGGCCTCCCCGACCTGGATGAGCCGGACGGCGAGCAGCGCTACGCTCGCCACCCCCGCACGCTCATCCTCGCCGGACGCAACGCCAACCTCACTGTCGTAGAGACCTACACCGGCCCCAAGGGCAATCGCTACTTTACCAACGCCGTAACCGAGATAGTAGTCGGAGAGGGCGGCCAGGTGGACCACTACCGCTTGCTCGACGAGAGTACAGGCGCCTTCCACGTGGGCACCACCCGCGTCCGCCAAGAGCGCGACAGCAGCTTCCGCTCCGCGTCCTTCGCCCTCGGCACCGCCCTGGCCCGCAACGACTTTGCCGTCACCCTCGACGGCCCAGGAGCCTACTGCTCTCTCAACGGCCTCTACTACACCGGCCAGGGTCAGCACATCGACAACCTCATCAGCATCGACCACGCCCAGCCCCACTGCACCAGCCGCCTCAACTACAAGGGCATCCTCGACGGCAACTCCCGCGCCGTCTTTGGCGGCGAGGTCTTGGTGCGCCGCAACGCGCAGAAGAGCGACGCCCAGCAGACCGACAAAAACCTGCTGCTGTCCGAGGACGCCGAGGTGGACAGCAAGCCCAGCCTGATGATTTACGCCGACGACGTGCAGTGCAGCCACGGCGCCACCGCCGGCCAGATTGATGCCCAGGTCCTGTTCTATCTGCGCAGTCGCGGCCTCGACCTCGCCACCGCCAGCCGGATGCTGGTGCAGGCCTTCGCCAGCGAAATCGTCGCCACTGTAAGGCCGACGACGCTGCGCAACTACCTGGAATCGCTGTTCGATCGCTCCATCGCCGTAAAAAGCCTTCCGGTTGCCTTCGCGTAAGGTCTGACCGGCAGGTTCAGGAGAGAACTCAAATGCCCTCCGGTTTCGATGCGGAAAAAGTCCGGGCCGACTTCCCTATCCTGCAACAGCAGGTCAACGGTAAGCCCCTGGTCTACCTCGACAACGGCGCCACGTCCCAGAAGCCCCAGGCGGTTATAGACGAGCTCGTGCGCTATTACACCACCGGGAACGCCAACGTACATCGCGGCGTCCACACCCTCAGCCAGAACGCCACCGAGGACTACGAGGGCGCCCGCGCCAAGGTGAAAAGGCTGCTCAACGCCGCTGACGACCACGAAATCGTCTTCACCCGCGGCACCACCGACAGTATCAACATCGTCGCCCAGTCTTTTGGTAAACAAAGCTTTGGCCCAGGCGACGAGGTCATCGTCTCCAACATGGAGCACCACTCCAACATTGTGCCTTGGCAGATGCTCCGCGAGGAAAAGGGCGTCGTACTGCGCGTCGTCCCCATAGACGACTCCGGCGAATTGCTGATGGACGAATACGAGCGGATGCTCTCGCCCCGCACCAAGCTGGTGTCCATCACCCAGGTCTCCAACGCCCTTGGCACCATCCTGCCCGTCGAACAGATAATCAGCATGGCCCACGACCAAGGAGTACCTGTGATGCTCGACGGGGCCCAGGCCGTCCCTCACATGGCGGTGGACGTGCAGAAGCTGGACTGCGACTTCTACGTCTTCTCCGGCCACAAGATATTTGGCCCCACTGGCATCGGCGTCCTGTATGGCAAGTCCGAATTGCTGGAAGCCATGCCGCCTGTGCAGGGCGGCGGAGACATGATCAAGTCGGTGACCTTCGAGCGGACCATCTACAACGACTTGCCCTACAAGTTTGAGGCCGGCACGCCCAACATCGCAGGCGCCATCGGCCTCGGAGCAGCCATCGACTACATCCAGTCCATCGGCTACGATTCCTTTGCCGCCCACGAGGACGAACTTCTGGTTTACGGCACGAAAGCGCTGGAGCAAATCGGCGGCCTGCGCGTCATTGGCACCTCGTCTCGCAAGGCCGGCATCCTGTCTTTCGTGATGGAGGACATCCACCCACACGACATAGGCACCATCCTGGACGCCGAGGGTGTCGCCGTCCGTACCGGCCACCATTGCGCCCAGCCGGTGATGCAGCGCTTCCAGATTCCGGCCACGGTGCGCGCTTCTCTGGCCATGTACAATAATAAGGAAGACATAGACGCCCTCGTAAGGGCCATTGACCGCGTCATCGAGGTATTCAGTTAATGTCCGGACCAATTTCGTTCGTCCTGAGCCTGTCGAAGGATGAAGGAGCGGCACCCTAACTGGTCCCCCTTGGGTCTGTCCAAGAAGCTCAAATAAACAGGAAAGGAAATGTCGGGACTCAGCGACCTTTACCAGGAAATCCTGCTCGACCACAATAGCAAGCCTCGTAACTTCCGGAGGGTGGAAGACGCCAGTTCCACGGCCGAGGGCTACAACCCCCTCTGCGGCGACCAGATAACCCTCTACCTGAAGGTCGTGGGCAACGTCTTGGAGGACGTGGGGTTCCAGGGCGTCGGCTGCGCTATCTCCCGGGCGTCGGCATCCATGATGACGCAGAGCATCAAGGGCAAGAGCCTCGACGAGGCCAACGTGATATTCGAGGCGTTCCATAGCATGATGACCCACCCCAACGAGGAACCCGACTACGACACGCTCGGCGACCTGGAGACCTTGGCCGGAGTCAACGAGTACCCGACACGTATCAAGTGCGCCGTCCTGGCCTGGCACACCATGCGCTCCGCGCTGCAGGGCGAGGGCGAGGCCGTTACAACCGAGTAGCAGCAGGCATTCCAGGTTCCCCATCTTGCCGGGACGCGGTACCCAGAACATCCAGAAAGACTGGCCTCAAAAGCCTTATGACCCAGATGTCCGGCCCCGCCTTCGACGGCCTCTACGGGCAAATGATCATGGACCACTACCGCTCCCCGCGGAACCGTGAGCCGCTGTCCGCGCACACCCTGAAGGCTTACGAACTGAATCCCTTCTGCGGCGACCTGATCGACCTGCAACTGCGCCTCAACGGAAGCGGCGCCGTGGACGGTGTCTACGCCAACAGCGAGGGGTGCTCCATCATCCAGGCATCGGCGTCCATGATGTCCGAGGCAGTGAAAGGCCTGACGCCGGCGGAAATGGCCGACCTGTCCGTCCGCTTCAAGGCCTTCCTCCGCGACCGCGCCGGCGACGGCACGGCAGAGCCACCCGCCGGTCTGGGTGACCTCGGAGCGCTCGGCGTGGTGCGTGAATACCCCGTGCGAATCAAGTGCGCCCTGTTGCCCTGGATCGCGCTGGAAGAGGCCATCAAGGGCTAATAGGTCCTCGGGCGCCTCGAGGGCGCCAGAACGCCGAGAGTAGTGCCAGCCGGAGCGGTCGCGTCAGCAAATCTAGCGCCCTGCCCGTAAGGCCGCCCTCAACCGTCATCCGGCGAAAGCGGGAATCCACGGGCCCTCGCGACAAAGTCTGCAAGGAACCCGTGAGCGCAGCCAGCGATACCCGGCTACCGCGATGCCCCATAATAGCCTTCAGGCCAGACGCCCTACGGGGGAAGCCATGACCAGCCAACTGAACCAGCAGACCGGGGAACCACCGGTTCTCGAAAAGTTCCCCAACTTCCCGCCCAGACACGATATGCAGAACGCTCTCCACTTGCACGACGACGCCCATCAGGCAATCCTGCGTCGGCACTTCGGCAACAACGACTCAATAATCGTCCTCAGCGAGATCCCGGTACGCCAAATCCCAGGCCAGCAGGAAGGTCACCGGATACCCGATCTCCTTGTCGCCTTTGACGTGGACCGGCCACTGGCCGTCGAGCAAAACGGCTATTCCATCCGCCACCAGGGCAAGCCACCCGACTTCGTGCTCGAGGTGGCCTCCGCCACCACCGGCGACCAGGACATCATAAACAAGCGGGTCGACTACGCCGCATTCCGTATACCCGAATACTGGCGCTTCGACCCGACCGGGGGCCAGCGCCACGACGCCCCGATAGCCGGCGACCGTCTCGTTGATGACGCATACCAGCCCATTCAGGTCACCGAAGTCGGGCCTCAACACCTACACGGACACAGCGAGGTCCTCGACCTCGACCTCTGCTGGGACCAGGGCCAACTGCGCTGGTACGACCCGGCCGCACAGGCCCACCTGCTGACCTTCGACGAGGAGCGCGCAGCCCGAATCGCCGAGCGTGAGGCCCGCATCGCGGCCGAATCCCGCGTTCGAGAGTTGCAGGCTGAATTGGAAAACCGCCAGCAGGGCTGAGGCACGGATTGCCCTTGCGAACTCCTTCCTGCGCTGGCAAACCCGGACATGTCCCGGCGTGTCTGTTCCGGTGGTTCTGACCGGAGCGAAGAATTCGACTCAGCAGAGCAAGACCTTTCGCTACGCCACGGGTGCCTGATAAGAGACCATCTCAAGGGGAATGACGGGAACTCTGTGGCTCGTATTGGAAAACTAAAAGGCCCTGCAAGGTGCAGGTAACAGTTCAGAGTTGAGGGGAAACGAGCATCTGACAGCAGGCCAAGAGGGTGTTTAATCCTTGGGCGCGCCGGGTGCCGAAGAGGGAAGCCAGGGCCATCTTGGTGTCGGTGCCCTGCTCCGAGCGGGTGCCGCTGCTGATTTTGCGGCTGATTACCAAGGGCCCTCGCGACAAGGTCTGCAAGGAACCCGTGAGCGCAGCCAGCGATACCCGGCTACCGCGATGCCCTATAATAGCCTTTAGGCCATCCGCCCACAGACGCCCTACGGGGGAAGCCATGACCAGTCAACTGAACCAGCAGACAGGGGAACCACCGGTTCTCGAGAAGTTCCCCGACTTCCCTCCCAGGGACGATATGCAGAACGCTCTCCACTTGCACGACGACGCCCATCAGGCAATCCTGCGTCGTCACTTCGGCAACAGCGACTCAATAATCGTCCTCAGCGAGATCCCGGTACGCCACACCCCAGGCCAGCAGGAAGGCCACCGGATACCCGATCTCCTTGTCGCCTTCAACGTTGACCGGCCACTGGCCGTCGAGCAAAACGGCTATTCCATCCGTCACCAGGGCAAACCACCCGACTTCGTGCTCGAGGTGACCTCCGCCACCACCGGCGACCAGGACATCATAAACAAGCGGGTCGACTACGCTGCATTCCGTATACCCGAATACTGGCGCTTCGACCCAACGGGGGGCCAGCGCCACGACGCCCCGATAGCCGGCGACCGTCTCGTTGATGACGCATACCAGCCCATCCAGGTCACCGAAGTCGGGCCTCAACACCTACACGGACACAGCGAGGTCCTCGACCTCGACCTCTGCTGGGACCAGGGCCAACTGCGCTGGTACGACCCGGCCGCACAGGCCCACCTGCTGACCTTTGCCGAAGAACGCGAGGCCAGCATCGCGGCCGAGGCACGCGTTCGAGAGTTGCAGGCTGAATTGGGAAACCGCCAGTAAGGCTGAGGCACGGGTCGCCGTTGCGCATCCCTCCTACACTGGCAAACTCGGACCTGGCCCAGCGTGTCTGTTCCCGTGGTTTTGAGCGGTGCGAAGAGTCCGACTCACCAGAGCAAGACCTTTCGCAACGCCACGGGTGCCTGATAAGAGACCACCTCCAGGTGCAGGGCAGATGTTGACAGTGGCAAGATGAATACATATAATCACAACTACAGGCTCCCTTCCGCACCTTTCTCCTCTCGTGCTGTCCCTTGCGGCTCCCTCTGAATGTGATTGCGCCCATGTTGGTGGCGTTCGTTTAACAGGCACTTCCACAACTTTCGCAGCGCGGTTAAATGCCTACAAAGTTCATCTTCGTAACTGGCGGCGTCGTTAGCTCACTGGGCAAAGGCATCTGTGTCGCTTCCGTCGGCCGCATCCTGAAAAGCCGTGGCCTCAGCGTTTCGGTGCTAAAGCTCGACCCCTACCTGAATGTCGACCCGGGCACCATGTCGCCCTACCAGCACGGCGAAGTCTTCGTCACTCACGACGGCGGCGAAACCGACCTTGACCTCGGCCACTATGAGCGATTCATCGACCTGGAGCTGACCCGTAGCTCGAACCTCACCGCCGGCGATATATACATGAACCTGATCGCCAAGGAGCGCCGTGGCGACTTCCTCGGCGGGACGATTCAATCGGTGCCGCACGTGACCAACGACATCAAGGAACGTATCCTCCGGCTCGCCGACGAGTCCGGTGCGGAGGTGATTGTCGTCGAAGTCGGCGGCACCGTCGGAGACATAGAGGGCCTGCCTTTTCTGGAAGCCATCCGGCAGATGCGCAACCTGGTCGGGCGGGATAACGTCTACTACATCCACCTCACCCTTCTCCCCTATCTCTCCGCGGCCCAGGAACTCAAGACCAAGCCCACCCAGCACAGCGTCAAGGAGCTCCGTTCCATCGGCATCCAGCCCGATGCAATAATCTGCCGCAGCGACCACCCCGTGCCTCCAGGCATCTGCGACAAGATCTCCTCCTTCTGCGATGTGCCCAGCGACGCCGTGATCCCGCTGGAGACGGTGCAAAACGTGTACAGCGTGCCTCTGGTCCTGGAGGAGGCCGGGCTTGGCGACACAATACTGGATGCCTTGGGATTGCGGAGCTACGGCCGTGGGCTGCCCGGCTCCGACGGACTGGACGAGTGGCGCGAGATGGTGGAGATGATGGACCGCCCCAAGGAGCGGCTGCCCATCGCACTGGTCGGCAAGTACGTGGAGTACCCGGACTCGTACATCTCTGTCCGGGAGGCGCTGCGCCACGCCGGACTGACCCACACCCGCGACGTCGAGTTGCAGTGGGTGCATTCCGAGGACATCGAGCGCTACGGCCCCGACGACCTTCTCCGTAAAGTCAGCGGTATCGTCGTCCCCGGCGGCTTCGGACCCCGCGGCGTCGAGGGCATGGTGGACACCGTACGGTATGCCCGCGAGCATAATGTGCCCTACTTGGGCCTCTGCCTCGGCCTGCAGGTGATGGTGATAGACTGGGCCCGTAACGTTCTAGGCATCAAGGACGCCAACTCCGCCGAGCTGGTGCCCGAGACCGCCAACCCCGTGATCCATATCATGCCGGAGCAGGAGGCCATCACCGCCAAGGGCGGCACCATGCGCCTCGGCAGCTACCCTTGTCGGCCCCAGCAACGAACGCTGACCCACGAGGCGTACGGCGAGGGCGAGGTCATGGAGCGCCACCGCCACCGCTTCGAACTGAACAACGCCTACCGCGAGGAACTTGAGGAGTCCGGCCTGGTGTGCGCCGGCCTCTCCCCCGACGGCAAGCTGGTCGAGGCGGGCGAGGTCCGCGGCCACCCGTTCATGGTCGGCGTACAGTATCATCCCGAGTTCAAGTCGCGGCCCAACCGGCCCCATCCGCTCTTCGTCCGGTTCATCGGCGAGGCTACCAGGACCATGCGGGAGGGCAGCCAGCCGCCGCTGCCGCTGCACTGATTGACGGAGAGTCCGAAGACAACCCAGGAGAATCGTTATCCGGCCAGGCTGCCAACGGGGGTATCACGCCGTGTCGCGGAGCCTCAGGCCGTCACTCCAAGCCTGGCCAGGTCATTTTGAGGTGTACAGGGTCATTCCGGGCCCCAAATTGTCATTCTGAACGTAGCGAGAATCCCGCCGCCAGGCGAAGCGATCCTTCGGAGCGCCCAGGGTGGCAACGGGCCGGCCGGCACCGCCACTCCCGCGCATGCCACCGGCCCCGGAGCAGCCGGGGCAGGAATCCCAGGATCGGCCAGGCAGGGCAACCCAAACGGCAGCAGAGGCTACTGATGAAGCTCTTTCTCGACACCGCGGACATCGATGAAATACGCGACGGCGCCCGCCTCGGCGTCATCAGCGGCGTCACCACCAATCCGTCCCTAGCCGCCAGCGTCGGCATCGGCGACCGCGAGGCCTACCGCTCCGCCGTCGCCGGGATCGCCGGGCTGGTCGACGGCCCCATCTCCGTCGAGGTCGTCTCCACCGACACCCAGGGCATGGTCGACGAGGGCCGCGACATCGCCAACTGGATCCCCAACCCCTGGGTCAAGATACCCAGCACCATCCAGGGCATCGAGGCCATCGCCGCCCTCAGCGCCGAGGGCATCAGCGTCAACCAGACCCTCTGCTTTTCCGTCAACCAGGCCCTGCTCGGCGCCCAGGCCGGCGCCACCGTCGTCAGCCCCTTCGTCGGGCGTCTCGACGACATCGGCCACGACGGCATCGGCCTCATCCGCGACATCGCCACCCTGTTCCGCGACGGCGGCATCCAGACCCAGGTGATGGCCGCCAGCGTCCGCCACCCCCTCCACTGTGTGCAGGCGGCCTCGGCCGGCGCCCACATCGCCACCATCCCCTACCGCACCCTGGTCCAGATGGCCCAGCACCCCCTCACCGACGCCGGCCTGGCCCGGTTCATGGCCGACTGGCAGAAGGCGGGCCGGGCGTGATGTGGAACGTCCCCCACCCCGACCCTCCCCCTCCCCCGGAGGGAGAGGGAACTCGATTAGACGAACCAATTAAGAGGTGATCATGGCGGCTACCCGTGTTGCTTTGGATGTTGTTGAGCTGGGCTCCAAGTCCAAGGAAGAACTGCTCAGCCTGGCCCCGTCCGTCGGCCTGAACGACGGCAACGCCCTGGGCAACCTCCACCGCGAGGACCTCCTCGGGCGGCTCTTCCAGGTCGCCTCCGCCCAGCAGTCCCTCGTCGCCACCGGCATCCTCGAGATCATGGACGAGGGCTACGGCTTCCTGCGCCAGGTCTCCATGCACCGCTCGGGCGACGTCTACATCTCCCAGTCGCAGATCCGCCGCTTCGGCCTGCGCACCGGGGACACCGTCACCGGCCAGGTCCGCCCGCCCAAGGAGGGCGAGCGTTACTTCGGCCTGGTGCGCGTCGAGCAGATCAACGGCCTCGACACCGACAAGGTCCATGTCCGCAGCCGCCCGGTCTTCGAGCAACTGACCCCCGTCTTCCCCGAGGAGCAGGTGATTCTCGAGACCGCTGGCTCCGAGCTCTCCACCCGCATGGTCGACCTGTTCGCCCCCATCGGCCTAGGCCAGCGGGGCCTGATCGTCTCGCCACCCAAGGCGGGCAAGACCACCATGCTGAAACAGATCGCCCACGGCGTGGTCACCAACTGCCCCGAGGCCCTGCTCATGGTCGCCCTCATCGGCGAGCGCCCCGAGGAGGTGACCGACATGCGCCGCTCGGTCAAGGGCGACGTCTTCGCCTCCACCTTCGACGAGTCCGTTGAGGACCAGTGCCGCGTCGCCGAGCTCTGCCTCGACCGCGCCAAGCGCCTGGTCGAGATGGGCCAGAATGTCATCATCCTCCTCGACAGCATCACCCGCCTCACCCGCGCCTACAACCTGGCCGTCCCCACCAGCGGCCGCACGCTGTCCGGCGGCATCGACCCCATCGCCCTCTACCCGCCCAAGAAGTTCTTCGGCGGCGCCCGCAACATCGAGGAGGGGGGCTCACTCACCATCATCGCCACCTGCCTGGTCGACACCGGCTCGCGGATGGACGAGGTGATCTACGAGGAGTTCAAGGGCACCGGCAACATGGAGCTGCACCTGGACCGCCGCCTGGCCGAACGCCGCTACTTCCCGGCCATCGACATCGTGCGTTCCGGCACCCGCCGCGAGGAGCTGCTCTTCTCCGACGAGACCCAGCGCCAAGTGGTGCTGTTGCGCCGCATGATCGGCATGCTCACCGACAGCAGCGGCAACGCCACCGAGCGCGTCCTCGACCGCCTGTCCAAGACGGCCAACAACCGCGAGTTCCTGAAGACCCTCACCACCGCCGGCGCCAACGCCTGAGCCGGGGGCCGTCATTCCTGCGCAGGCAGGAATCAATCCCCTCTCCCCGGGAGAGGGTTAGGGTGAGGGCGGCGCCAACGCCTGAGCCGGGGCCGTCATTCCCGCGAAAGCAGAAATCCATCCCCTCTCCCCCCGGGAGAGGGTTAGGGTGAGGGCGGCCCCGTCCCGCTGCGGAGTAACCCGGAGAAGAAATCAGAATGGAAGAACTCGCAGAGAGCCTGGAACGCCTGATGGCGATGTCCGTCCGGCTGGCCGAAGGATCTGGAGCAGGCCGGGGGCGGCGGGAATGACGGGGCTGATTGGTCCAAATGGGAGCAGCCACGATGCTACAATAAATCTGGCGGCATGCCCTGTCAGGGGAGACCCGATGGCCAACGAACAACGCCTCGCGCGCCTGGTAACTCAAGCAAGAACACTTGGCGACCAAGGAAGACTTGGCCAACTTGGAAACCAGCTTGATCAAGTGGATGGTGGGGCTGATGATTGGCGTCACCGTCGCGGCCACCGCCGTAGCAACCCTCATTGAACCCCTCACCTAGCCCTCACCGTCGTCCCCGGGTCCTCCACCCTCTCCCGCGGCCTCCGTCATTCCTGCCACCAACGGTCTTCCGGCGCCCACTGGCATTCCTGCGAAAGCAGGACCCCAGGACCCCCGTGGAGGGGTCAGGGTGGGGGTGAAGACCCTTGGGCACGCAAACGGCCGGGGGCTCTGGGTTCCGGCTCAAGGATGGAATGACAGGGGTGTCGGGAATCAAGGGTGCGTGCGGGGGCTCTGGATTCCTGCTTTCGCAGGAATGACGGGGTGGCGGGAATGACGTATCAAAACTAAAAGACACTGGTGACATTGTCTATTATGGTGCAAAATACCTGTTACGCAGTTATCATTGCGTCCAAAATCTTACGCCAAGGGACGTTAGGGGGTAAGGATGGCCAAAAAAAAGGGCACAGGACTGATGATCGTCTGGGTCGATATTCCGGCCGAAATGGAAGAAGACTTCAACCGGTGGTACAACGAGGAGCACCTGGCTGAATTGCTGTCTGTGCCCGGGGTGCTGACCGCAGCCCGCTACGAGGCGACCAGCAGCGGCCCCAAGCATATGGCGGTGTATGAGCTGGAAAGCCCGGCCGTGATCGAGACCGACGCCTTCAAGAACCGCCCCAGGACGGAATGGGGCAAGAGGGTCGGCCCCAGCATCATCGGCACCAACCTCATGAACAACGTTTACGAGATGATTCATCCCACGGGGGTGACCGAGGGACTCGCGGAGGGCGATATGGCGCCCGCCCTGCAGATTGGCCGTATGGACGTGCCTGCCGAGAACGATGCGGAATGGAACGAGTGGTACTCGGGCGTATACGTGCCCAACTACGAGAAAGTTCCGGGTTGCATCCGCGGCCGCCGCTGGAAGGCGGTGCGGGGCGATCCCTCGTACGCCACCGTGTATGAATTCGAGAATGAGAACGTCTCGCAGACAGCCGAATGGCTGCACCAGAGAGACATTCACACTGACAACCAGCGAATGCGGGATATCATGACCCACGCCCCTGGGTCGCCAGGCATCTGGAAGAAGACCTTCCAACCGTAATCCATTGCCAGAGGCTTTCCAGCATCAAATCCTCCGCGGCGGGATATCCAACGGAGAGCTCCTATGGCAACAGCCCAGCAGCGGTAGGGCGCCACCAGCAGTCAGGTGACAGGCACCGCTGGCCGGAACAGCATGATCCTCGCCCTGATACTGACCGCTGGCCTGATGGTCGTGGAGATCATCAGCGGAAGGGTGTCGGGCAGCCTCGCTCTGCTGGCCGATGCCGGGCACATGCTGGCCACTGCCCCTGCTATAACCGTGGCCGGGTTTTCCGCTTGGGCTGAGAGCCGCCCCCGCATCCATCGAACGGACCTTCGGGTACCACCGCGTGGAGGTGGTCGGTTCAATGCTGGGAGCGCTGGCCCTGTGGCTGGTTGCTGCCTGGGTGTTATTTGAGTCCATCGGCCGCCTGCAGGACCGCTCCGAACTGGAAATCGACAGCGGACTCATGTTGATCATTGGGGTCGTGGGTTTTGGTGTCAACATTCTGGCCGCGCTGGTTTTGAGGTTGGGATCAGGGGGCAACCGCAGGGCTGACGAAGCATTTTGGCATTTGACGGCGGACCTCCCGGGGTCCGTCGGTGTCGTGGTGGCGGCGGTGCTGGTTCAGTACAACGGCTGGACGATAGTGGATCCTATCGTTTCCATAGGAATCGCTGCGCTGATCGCGGCCAGTTCTTGGCGCCTGATCCTGAAGGTGTTTTACGCCATTATGGAGGGGACGCCGGAGCACCTGGATCTCTACAGCCTCTGCGCGGACATCGAGAACGTACCGGGCGTCACCCTGATCCACGACGTTCACGCCTGGAGCATTACGGAGGGATACTACGCTTTCATCGCCCACGTGGTTCTTGAACCAGGCTATGAGGCCAGCCCGGAAGAAATGCTGAACGAAATGCGACAGATTGGCTACGAAAAGCACCGCGTGAGTCATCTGACCATTCAATTTAAAGAATTGGCGAACAAATGCCTTGAGAACCATCACTTGGGCCACTTGGAAGCTACCACTAGGGTTGATCGCTGAACCAATTGACCAAGAATCGAGCCGATTCTCCATAATGGATTCACTGATAGGACTGCAGCCGAAGGCCGACACGAAGATCATGACGACCACGAGGCCCACGATGATCACTCAGGACATGATCATCACGGGCATGCCCACGATCACGCAGCGGAACTGCGGGAGGCCAGCCGTCGCAGCCTGGTCATTGCACTCGTATTGATCGGCGGCTTCAGGGTCGCCGAGGTCATCGGCGGAATGTATTCCGGCAGCTTGGCGTTACTCGCCGATGCCGTCCACATGCTCACCGATGCCGCGTCCATCGCCTTGGCGCTGGTAGCGGTCTGGATCGCCGGAAGGCCCGAGTCCATCGAGCGGACGTTTGGTTACCAGCGCGCCGAAGTTCTGGCTGCGGCATTCAACGCGCTGAGCCTGTGGGTAATCGCCGGTTGGATCGTCTGGGAGGCTGTCGAGCGTTTTGTAAACCACCGCGAAATCCACATCGAGGGCGGCCTGATGCTCATAGTTGGCGCCATAGGTTTGGGCGTCAACATTGTCGCGGCTTTCGTGCTGCACGCGGTTTCGAAGCACAGCCTCAATGTGGATGGAGCTTTCAGGCACGTGCTGGCCGACCTGATGGGCTCAGTCGCGGTTGTGATTTCGGGGATCATCGTCCTTCTGACGGACTGGGTGCTTATCGACCCGATTCTGTCTATCGGCATCGCACTACTGATCGTCGTGAGTTCCTGTCGGCCGGTCTTGAGGTCGGTCAACGTGTTGCTGGGTGGAGTTCCAGAACACATAGACCTGTATGCCCTGTGCGCCGAGATCGAGGACGTGCCGGGGGTTACGCTGATCCACGACGTTCACGTTTTTACGGTTACGTCCAACTTCGACCTGTTGACCGCCCACATCCTCGTTGACCCGGCCTACCGGGGATATGAAGACGAAATGCAGCGTCAGTTGCGCCTCATTGCCTCAGAGAAATACAGTTTCCATCACGTGACTTTTCAATTGTGTCATTCGGCTGCCGAATGCTCGGAGAACCACCACGTCGGCCACCTGGAGGCGGTCGCCAGACCGGCCCGTTGACCGGGTGGCTATCCGTCATCGAAGACAAGGCATAGCTTTATGCGCCACAACGTGAACGCGCCGTGCGCACCTTGCCGCGGCGCGTTATACTGGATTGTGCAACAGTTTATACATCAGCGCTCGGCCGCTGCTAATCTTGATCTGGCGCCCTGACTCCCTGAAATGATCGCTTTCATCAAGCTACGTCCCTCGATAGCAAGAGGCGTTCTTGCGGCGCTGCTGGTATTGGCTTTGGCACTCGTTTTCGCGCCCGCTGCCTCAGCTCAAGAGACTACGCGGGAGGAAGTGCGCTACGTGGGGGCCCACGACATCATCGTAGTGCCCGCGAATCTGAACCTGGGGGCGGGCTCCGCGCAGTACTCGGTGATAGTCACCAACCCTGAGACCGGCGCACCGGTACCCGACGCCAGGGTGGTGCTCGTTGCAGACAATGACGCGAAGAGCAACCCAGGGTGGGCGATCGCTACAAACAGCCCTGCAGACCCCGCACAGTACAACGTCCACCTGAAGCTGGACTCGACAGGCACTTGGACCATCAGCGCCGACGTTTCCTCGTCCCTCGGGGCCGACTTGGTCGAAGTGACCACGCTTGATGTGCCTTCAGTAAATCGCCTGACTCAGGGCACTTGGGTGTTCGTGGGCGTCTTTGCCGCGATACTCGGCGGAATCGCATACGTATGGTGGAGCGCCCGCCGGGACTACCGCCGCAGGCAGGCGGCCCAGGCCGAAACGCCATGACCGCCGCTGCAGCGTCTGGAGCCAACAGCCGGCGCCGCTGGCTGCTGATTGCGCTGGCGATGACTGCTGCCCTCCCTCTGGCGCTTTGGGCGGCGCCGTCGGCATTGGCCCATGGCGGAATCGACGCCGGGCAGGAGCCCTGGACCGCGTGGAACACCAACCCGCTGCCGACAATCCTGGTCCTGTTGGCGGCTTACGTCTACCTGAACGGGTTGAACAACTGGGACAGGCCCAGCCACCCGGTGAACTACTGGCAGAAGGCGTCCTTCTTCTTTGGGTTGTTCCTGGTCTTCTTTGCCCTGCAGTCGCCGCTGGACACGATCTCCGACCACCTGCTTTCATTCCACCAGGTGCAGCATTTCATCCTGCGAATGGTGGCGCCCATGTTCATCCTGCTGGGCGCGCCGCTGACGCCGATGCTACGGGGGATGCCGGTTTGGGCACGGCAGGGCATCATCCGCCCAATGGCCAAAAACTACTATGTGCGGCAGGTCTACCGCCTTCTGACCAACCCCATCTTCACCATATTATTCTTCCTGGGCAGCCTCTACCTGTGGCAGTTCCCAGGTGCGTTCAACCTGGCGCTGCGCAGTGACGAAGTGCACGCCCTGATGCACCTGACCATGAGCGCCTCGGGATTCCTGTTCTGGTGGGTGGTCATCGATCCGCCGCCTCACCGCTCCAGGCTGCACTATGGCCTGCGGGTGCTCTACCTCGGGCTCATCGTAATCCCAAACACCGTGCTGGGTGCGGCCATCACCTTCTCCCGCGGTCCGATCTACAGCGCCTACGCCGACGTGGTTCAACCTTATGGCCTGTCCTTGGAGACTGACCAGCAACTGGGGGGTCTGATGTTGTGGGTGCCGGGCGACATGATGAGCATCGTGGCTGCTGGCATCGTGATGATAATGTGGTACCAGAAGGAGGAAGGCGAACACCGGGTGCAGCCTGCGGCGCACCGGTAGGCCTTGCTCGTTCAGACACGGGGCATCGGGGTTCCGGATCCTACCCAGGCGTGAGAGAGGGCATGAAAGACGGCGCGCCAAGCGTGAAAGACAGGGTGCGTTTCAGCTGGTTCATACCCATTGATGGCGATGGCAGCCGTGCAGGGACAATGCGGGCAGAGCGTCCCCCGGACTTCGATTACCTGCGCCGCGTAGTGGAGACGGCCGAGGAGTGCGGCTATTATTCACTGCTCATACCTACCCGCTTCGCCAACGGGCTGTTCGCGGAGGATGCGCCGCTGGCCGAGACTTGGACCACCGCCACGGCCCTGGCGGCGGTAACCAGCCGCATCCGGTTCCTGATTGCCGTGCGGCCCGGGTTCATCTCCCTTGGGCTGTTCGCACAGATGGCGGCGGCGCTACACCAGATCTCCCAGGGCCGCGTGGACATCAACATAGTGCCGGGCGGTATCCAGAACGACTTCGAGCGAGTGGGAGAGGAGAGCACTCACGAGACCCGCTACGAGCGCGCCGAGGAGTTCATCGCAGCCTGCCGCAAGTTATGGAGAGAGCCCGGTCCGGTGGACTTCGACGGCGAGTATTACCGCCTGCGAGACGCGTACTGCGCTCCTCAGCCCGGCAAGCACGGCCCTCGATTCTACTTGGGCGGGGCGTCGCCGCGGGCGCTGGGCCTGTCGGGCCGACAGGCCGACGTTCACCTGTCCTGGATAGAGCCGCTGGAGGACACCGCCAAGCGCAACGTTGACGTGGCGGCCGAGTTCGCCAAGGCCGGCAGAGCGCCGGAGCTGGGCCTGCGCACGCACCTCGTCGTGCGCGACACCGAGGCTGAGGCCTGGGAGGCCGCCAACGAGTTGATCGCCCACGCCGACCCGGCGGTGAAGGCGCAGCGGCAGTCGGCCATAGTTGGCACCCAGATGGTGGGGCAGCAGGCGCAGGCCCGGGAGGCGCCCGACCACCGCGTTGGCCCGAACCTGTGGAACGGCCTGTCGGAGGTGCGGGTGAATTGCGGCACTGCGATCGTAGGCACGCCGCAACAGGCCGCCGATACCCTGTTCGCCTATGCGCAGCTCGGCTTCCGCGAGTTCATCCTCTCTGGATTCCCGCACGTTGAGGAGTGCCGGAGGGTCTCCGGGGAAGTGCTCCCACGCCTGCGGGAAAAGCTGGCCGAAACGTAGTAGTCCCACTTTATTGAATTGATAACTGCCGAAGACTTTATCGTCATTCCGGAGACTATATCGTCGTTCCGGCCTTGAGCCGGAATCCAGAAGGGCTGGGAAATGGCCAACGTAATCAGCGCCAGGATTCCTGGATTCCGGCTCAAGACCGGAACGACGGGGCCCGGTGGCTCGTCCATCAATTCTAGAGTAACGGACTACTAGACCGCGATTTCCTACTGCAACCGTCCGCCCTGAACCCGTCTAAGGGCGGGCGGTTGCAGTGGTAGCATACGATCAAAACCCGTTCATCCTGAGCTGGTCGAAGGATGAACGGGTTTTGCTTTGCCTGATGTCAACCCAGCCGTCTGCACCCGGACGGGCCCGGGACAAAGGGTTGGACAGTGGAACCGGTGCTTACTCGAAGCCGGCGGGTATCTTGTCGGCCCAGGGGCGGGCGCGTTCGAAGGCCGCCGATGCCTGCAAGACCCTGGCCTCGGCGCGGCGCGGCCCGACGATGTGAAGGCCGATGGGCAGTCCGTCGGAGGAGAACCCGCAGGGGACGCTGGAGGCGGTCTGTCCGGTCATGTTGATGGGATAGGTGAACGGGATGAACCCCCACTGGGGATCAACCTCCTTGCCGCCGATGACCGAGGGCCGCGTGCCTATTTCAAGGGCCGGGGTTGCCATCGTTGGGGAGAGGAGGAGGTCGTAGGTATCGAAGAAGTCCTCCATCTGCCTGCCCAACCGGTCCACCTGCAGGATGGCGCGGGACAGCCGGGCACCGTCGACGCGGGAACCGTGCTCGATGGAGTGCAGGGCGGGCGGCGAGAACTCGTCCCGGTGCTCCTCCAGCAGATGCCCGTATGACGTGTAGGCGGCGGTGGCGAATACGTCGAAGAAGGAGTCAAAGGGGTCCTCGAGCTGCAGGGGGGCGTCCTCGACAATGGCCCCCAGTTCCTCGAAGACCCGGGCGGCGCGGGCAGTGATCTCCGCCACCTCGGGGTCGACGCCCGCGTAACCGAAATCCGGACTCCAGGCGATGCGCATCCCCTCGACGCCCCTGGCCAAGCCTGCGTTGAAGTCCGGGGGGGCCTCCTTGATGGAGTTGGGGTCGCGGCTGTCGGGGCCTGCCAATACCTGCAGCAGCAGGGCGGTGTCGGCTACAGTGCGGCTCATGGGGCCGGACTGGGAGAAGTGGTTGGCGGCGGGCCGTCCGTAACCGCCATAGCGGGGGACTCGGTGTTGGGTGGGCTTGATGCCGAAGACGCCGCTGAAGCTGGCCGGTATGCGGATGGAGCCGCCGCCGTCGCTGCCGGTGGCGATGGTGCAGAGTCCGGCGGCCAGGGCCGCACCGGCGCCGCCGCTTGAGCCACCCGGTGAGCGGTCAGTGTTCCACGGGTTGCGGCAGGGATCGCTCACCTTGTTCTCGGTGGTGCCTGACTGGCCGAACTCGGGCGTGTTGGTCTTCCCCAGCACGATTGCCCCGGCGGCCTTGACCCGCTCGACGACGATCGAGTCGATTTCAGGCGTGCGGTCGCGGAACAGGTACGAGCCCAGGGTCGTGGGGATGCCCTTGCTCATCTCCAGGTCCTTGATGGAGATGGGGATGCCGTGCAGCGGCCCCAACGCCCAGCCGCGGGCCACGGCGTCGTCGGCGGCGCGGGCATCGGCCAGCGCCTGGTCGGGACAGAGAGCCAGGTATGAGTTCAATTGCGGGTTCAACCGCTCGATGCGCTGATAGAAATGCTCGGTAACCTCCACCGCCGACACCTGCCGCGTTCTGATGGCCTGGGCAAGTTCCGTGGCGGGCATGTAGGAAAGATCGCTCATAACGGCTCCTAAACGGGTTGGGTATCCGAGGAGGGGTTTCTGTGGCTGATAATGGCACCTGCGCAGCGTTCGCGCAACTGGCACTGTGGCTGCTGAGACCCTACCTTCCCAGAGTCCGAGGAAACCTTTCGGACGTGGCATTCTCACTTGGTCGCTATCGGCCTCGCTAGCGCCACAGTAAAGTCATCCCCACAATTACCCATTGCCAGGGCCGTGGTAAGATTGCGGCAGATTCATTGACCGGGCAGGACGGGTTTCTGATGACGATCAGACGTGTGCCGCGAGCTATGACCATTGCCGGCTCAGACTCCGGGGGCGGCGCGGGCATCCAGGCTGACCTCAAGACCTTCGGCGCCTTGGGCGTGTTCGGGACCTGCGCCATCACCACCATCACGGCTCAGAATACCATCGGCGTGAATTCCGTGCTGGAAACGCCTACCGAGATGATCGAAGCTCAGATCGATGCCATCCTTACGGACATCGGCGCCGACGCCGTGAAGACCGGCATGCTGTCCAGCAATGAGATCATCCAGTGCGTGGCCGGGCGGCTGGAGCATCACTCGCTCATTCCGACCGTAATCGA
Organism: Dehalococcoidia bacterium; assembly: GCA_965249355.1. Taxonomy (GTDB): domain Bacteria; phylum Chloroflexota; class Dehalococcoidia; order Lucifugimonadales; family UBA3495; genus VXOI01. Next base: position 3,411,752 of record CBDFLW010000004.1, on the reverse strand, counting down.
CCCGGTGATGGTGGCCAGCACGGGATTCCGGCTGCTCAGGGACGACGCCGTGGACGCGATGCGCACGGTGCTGGTCCCGATGGCAACGGTGGTGACACCCAACAGCCGCGAGGCCGCCGTTCTCACCGAGCATGAGATGAACACAGTCGACGACCTGAAGACCGCGGCCAGGATGCTGGTGGACGAGATGGGCGCGAAGCACGCGGTGGTCAAGGGCGGGCACCTGGACGGCCCGGCCACCGACGTGCTCTATGATGGCTCAGAGTACACGCTGCTGACCTCTAAACGATTTGATACGCCCAACACCCACGGGACGGGGTGCTCACTGGCGTCGGCAATAGCCGCCGGGCTGGCCAAGGGGCTGGACGTGCCCCAGGCGGTGCAGCAGGCCAAGGACTACGTGACCGAAGCCATCCGCACCAGCTTCTCCGTCGGCCAGGGGCACGGCCCGCTGAACCACTTCCACGAGCTGTGGAAGCGCGACGGGAGCTAGCGAGGTGCGACTTTCGATAGCCGCTTCAGTTCTCATGCCGGTTGAGCGTCAGAATGACAGCCTTGGCTGCGGTGGTTGTTATTTCACATGTTTGTTATTTCACGCGGAAGCCTTCACCCTGACCCTCTCCCGCCAGGAGAGGGAACTTGAGCCGCCCTCACCCTGACCCTCTCCCGGAAAGAGACAGGGCCTTTTAGCTTTGATACGTCATTCCCCTTGGTTCTTTCGAGTCAGGAGCGGGAATCCGTACTGCCTTGTTGTAATCAGATATGCTCGCGGCGGGGCCCCTGGATTCCCGCGAAAGCGGGAATGACGGAAACTCTGTGGCTTGTATTGGAAAACTAAAAGGCCCTGCTGAAAGAGGAGGGAGAGGGGGCTTTCAGCAGTCCTGCATCGCGGGCTAGTGGTTCTCGAAGATCTCCTGGAACCGGGCCACCGCTGCGACGCTTGCGTTTCGCTCCTCTTTGGTCGGGTTGCGGGGGTCACGGGCCTTGGGGAGGCGGCCCAGCTTGAGCATGGCGGCCATCAGCAGAAGCCGGGCCTTGTTGGTGTCGAGGTTGCTTCCCGCGATGGTCAGGTCGTCCCAGCCGCTGGGCACCCTGCCGCCGGGGTCGGCGCGTCCCACCCGGGCCACGGGCATGCCGCTGAATGTGGCAACCTCCAGGGCCCTGTGTTGCGACGTGGAGGCCAGGCCGTAGGGCGATAACCCCTCCAGCACGAAGCCATGCAGCTGGGGCGACTGCGGGTCGCTGCTACCCTGTTCGGCCAGGCCCCTGGTTATCCGGGCCATAATGTCCACCTCGGTGTCCGGGTTGTTTGGCTCGTCCTCGTCCATGTAGGCCCCGTACTTGACGATGTGGACGCGGGGGATGGCCTCTCCCCGCAACGCGCCCGCGTCGTCCTTGACCGCCACGCGGACGGGTGAGGTGTCACCGGCGAAGTCCGCGAACTCCAGCCAGGCGGGAAGGCGGGACAGGTTGACGTCGGAGTTGGCGGTGTGGCGGTAGGCGGGCTTGTACCAGATGGTGACCGGCGGCCCCACGGTGCCGAGAATCCCGCCGTGGCCGCCGGTGGCCTTGTAGTTGCCGGGGCGGTCATCGTCCTTCTTGAACTCCCGGGCCGCGTATATTCGCTCATCCTGCACGCCGACGGCGCCGATGCCGTTACCGAGCCCCGAGAGTACGTAGCCGACGGCGTCGACGATGTTGCGATCTCCGTCGTTGGCCAACTGTCCGTGGGGGCGCTGTGCCGCGATGCCGGCGAGGGCTAGGTCGGTGTCGATGAGCAGGCTCAGCCAGTAGATGGTCTCCTCTACCGTGGGGCTGCCTTCCAGCCAGATTCCACCGGCGTAGTTACCGCTGGACAGTTCCGTCTGCACCCGATTGGTGGCCCTGGCGAGATCGCGATGCTTGGGAAAGCGACGGATGGCCTGGGGCTTGTAGGGGAAATAGTCTATGCCCAATTTCTCTCCCTCCCGGGTGAACCCGCCGGGAGGCAGGACGCGGATGAAGTCGAAGTCGGCCTTGCGGTCGAGGCTGCTGCCCTCGCCATCCTCGTCCCTGCCGGAAATGGTGCGGTCGATTTCTGCGAACATCCTGGAGGCGTCGGGGTAGAAGAACTGGCGGCCCCCATAGTCGATGTCGGGGTCGGAGAGGTCGGCCTCCTCGAAGGGCTGGCCGTGCGCAGAACCGTTGGTCCGTCGCGCCACATAGGGCAGAGGATAGGGGCCGTCATCGGGCCGCAGTTCCACCTCGTAATATTCCTTCCCGTCCTGGTGGTAGACGGCTGCGGAGTCCTCCTCCAAGGGGTGTGCGCTGTACTTCCTGATCCTGACCACCACCGGTTCGTGGAGCAGCTGGGGCACCAGGTGGTCGTAGCGTCCGGGAAGGATGCGTTCGTCGGAGAGACGGCCCTTGTTGCTGGTGACCAGGGTGGGCGAGTTGGCGATGGTTGACGTAGGGCCCGAGAAAACGGCGATCCTGGCTTTGTCCATTTCTCCTCCTTCAGGGCGGCAGTGTTGGGATCGTGGTAGGGCGTCTGTTTTTGTTTAGTCTCCCTCAAGTTGGTTTGCCAATCATCTTTCCGTCATCCCCGCTTTCGCGGGAATCCAGCGATCCTTGCGACAGGTAATCTGGCATTTGCCTTACCACCTTGGACTCCCGCGAAAGCGGGAATGACATTTGGGGCTGGAGTGGCGGGTCTGCGGTCCAGGGCGGCGCGTTTGGAGGTGGGAGTGATGGCCTTGAGATCGATAGAACAGAAAATCGAATATTCGTGTCGAAGCGTTGTTGACTTGGAAACTTATGTTCTATAATATCTTCCGGCAACGGTACCCCCGGACTTTCCCACCACGGAGACACCTTGAAAGTCGCTTGTGTGCTCATCACCCACCTGCGGGCCAAGGCCGAAATGCAGCGGCGCCCCCACCTCAAGGACCAGCCCGTCCTCATCGCAGACCGCCGGGAGCGCAGTGCAGTGCAGCGGACGGCGTTTGAGCGCAGCGGAGGCAAGTCCAAGTCCAGGCCGGTGGTGGTCGACTACCTCCCCGCAGCCACGGCGGTGTCTACGGGAATGCCGCTGGAGCGGGCCTTGTCGTACCAGGCCGAGGCCATCGTGCTGGAGGCGGACGAACCGCATTACCGCTGGGTGTTCCGGCAGGTCCTGAGCGCCCTCCAGGGTATCAGCGACCGGGTGGAGGATGCCGGGCTGGGCGTCGCCCACGTGGCCCTGGACGGGTTGGAATCCATGTACGGCGGCGAGGAGCGGCTGGTCCTCGCCCTGCTGAACGCCGTTCCCCAGAACCTGGCGCCGCGGGCCGGCATCGGCGAGGGCAAGTTTCCGGCCATGGTGGCCGCCCGCAGCAGCGATCCACTGAGGGCTGCCAAAGTGCCACCGGACGCTGCGTCTTTCCTGTCGCGCCGTCCCATCGCCCTGCTGCCGGTGTCTGAGAATACCATATCCGCCCTGCACCGGTTCGGCCTGCACACCCTGGGGCAGGTGGCGGCCATGGACCAGGACCTGCTGGTGGACCAGTTCGGAAGGGAGGGCGAGTGGATCTGGGGCCTGGCCAACGGCCGCGACGACCGGGCCCTGATGCCATTGGAGTACGAAGAAACGGTGATGGAGGAGACCTCGCTGCCCTTTTCCTCCACGTCACTGGAGATGCTGCTGGTGGCGTCGGACACCCTGCTGCGCCGCGCCTACGCCCGGCCGGTCATGCGGGGACGGTACGCGGGACGGGCTGCGCTGGAGTGCCCGGTGTTCGGCTCCGCCCCCTGGGAGAGGACGGTCAACTTCCAGGAGAGCGTGGGACGATGGGAGCGGGCGGCCTTCATTGTCCGCAGCCGCCTGGAGGCGGAGCCGCCCCAGGTGCCCGTGGACGGGCTGTCGCTGACCCTGTCGAGCTTCACCGGAGAGTCGGGGTCGCAACTGGGCCTGCTGCCCGACGTGCGGGAGGACCGCCGGGGGCAGCTGATGGAGGCGGAGCGGCGGCTGCAGACCCGGTCGGCGACCATCGGGAAGGGCGCAAAGCGGATGGGTCCACACCAGGGCGAAGAGGACGGAGGCGCAGGGCCGCTCAAGCGTCCGGCATTGTACCGGGTGGTGGAGGTGGCGCCTTGGCACCCGGCACCGGAGATGCGGGCGGTGCAGACGCCGCTGGACCCTCTCGGCGGCGAATTGCGGCCCCTGCTGTCGCCGGAGCCCGTGATGGTGAGGGAGGACCGGAGCGGGCTGCCCGAGGCCATCAGGCAGGGCGCGCGCTGGCACCAGGTGGCGCGTATCGAGGACTCTTGGACCTTCGACCTGTGGTGGTTGCCGAAACCTTTAACCAGGACCTATTACCGGGTGGAGCGGGAGAACGGGGGGCAGGTCACCCTGTTCCGGGACCAGCACGAGGACTGCTGGTACCAGCAGGGGCACTAGCGCACTGGAGATCCACATGTACGTCGGCTACGTCGAGCTCCACGCCAAGAGCTTCCACTCCTTCGGGCTGGGCGCCTCCCACACCCACGAGCTGCTGGCCCAAGCCGTGGAGCACGGCTATGGGTGCCTGGCCCTGACCGACACCAACCTGTGCGGGGCGCTGGACTTCGCCCGGCAGGCCAACGGGCTGGGCCTCAAGCCCATCACCGGCGGCGAGCTGACCCTGACCGGCGGCTCCCGCCTGACCCTGCTGGCCAAGACGCGGGAGGGCTACGGCAACCTGTCGCGCCTGTTCACTCTGGCCAACGCCGCCGACCGGAAGGAGCCCCGGCTCGACCCGCGCCTGCTCCCTGAGCACGCCGCCGGGCTGGTTTTGCTGACCGGCGGGCGGAACGGGCCGCTGTCCGGGCTGCTGCAAGACGGCCAGACTATCGAGGCCAGGCAGCTCCTGTACGACTACCTGGACTGGTTCGACAGCGACTCGGTGTACGTGGAGCTGCAGCAGAACTTCCTGCAGGGCGACGTCCGGCGCAACCGCGACTTGGCCGCGCTGGCCGACAGGGTTGGCGCGCCGGTGGTGGCGACCAACGACGTGCACTACCACGTCCCGGAGCGGTACCGGCTGCAACACGCGCTGGTGGCCGCCAGCCACAACACCACCATCGACCAGGCCCTGCGCTTCATCCAGCCCAACCATCACCTCTGCCTGAAACCGCACGGAGAGATGGAGCAGCTCTTCGAGCACTGCCCCGAGGCCATCGCCAACACTCGTCGCATCGCCGGGATGTGCGGGTTCGACCTGAGCGCCGATCTGGGCTACACCCTGCCGGATGCCGACGTGCCGCAGGGCTACACTTCTGACAGCTACCTGCAGCAGCTCTGCTACGAGGCGGCCACCCGGCGCTACGGCTCGGTGACCCCGAAGGTGGCGGAGCGGCTGCGGGAGGAGTTTCGGCTGATCGAGCTGCACAACCTGTCAGGGTTCTTGCTGCTGTACCGCGAGATCGTGCAGATCGCCCAGCAGATCATGGAGGAGCGTGGCCTGTCGCAACCGGAGATTCCGCTGGAGGAGCGGCCGCCGGGGCGCGGCCGCGGCTCGTCGGTGGCCCTGCTGGTCGGCTACCTCATCGGCATCAGCCACGTCGATCCGCTGCAGTGGGACCTGACCCTGGAGCGGTTCATCTCCGACGACACCAGCCTGCTGCCGGATATCGACCTGGACTTTCCCCGGCAGTTGCGCGATGAGTTGATCCAACGGGTGCACCAGCGCTTCGGGCCGGACTTCGCCGTGCTGACCGGGGCCATCTCGACCTACCGGCTCAAGGGCGTGCTGCAGGACCTGGGCAAGGCCCTGGGGCTGCCGCGGGACGAGCTGTCCCTGCTCTCCAGCCAGCTGCAGTCGCAGGACGCCGGGTCGCTGGCGCTGGAGATGCGGGAACTGCCCGCCTTCCACGAGCGGGTGGACGCATCCGGCTGGCGGGATCTGATCGAGCTGGCCCCGCAGCTGATCGGCGCGCCCAAGGGCCTGGGACAGCACGTGGGCGGCATGATCCTCAGCAGCTCACCCATCCCAGGGATGGTGCCGGTCCGCGCCGGAGCCATGGAAGGGCGGTACATCATGGACTGGAATAAGGACAGCGTGGCCGATGCCGGCTTCGCCAAGATCGACCTGCTCTCCCTGCCGGTGCTGGACCAGTTGGAGGAGGCCCTGGACATGATTGAGACCCGCGAGGGGCACCGTCCCGACCTGTCGCGCATCGACCACAAGGACCCGCTGGTCTACGACCTGATCAACCAAGGGAAAGCCAAGGGCGTCTTCCTGCTCCAGTCGCCGGCGCAGCTCAAGATGGGGCAGCGGCTCAACTCCCGCGACCTGCAGGACCTGGCCTATCAGGTGGCCCTGATCCGCCCGGGCGTGGGAGTGCAGGGCAGCGCCGTCTCGCAGTTCGTGGAGCGCTACCGCCATGGCGCATCGTGGGACTACGACCACCCGCTGGAGCAGCGCGCCCTGGAGCGGGGCTACGGCATCATCGTCTGGCAGGAGCAGGTGGTGCAACTGGTGATGGATGTCGCCGGGTTCACCGCGGCGCAAGCCGACGAGCTGCGGCGGGCCTTTGCGCGTCCCAACAACAGCCACCTGATCGATGGCCTATGGCGGCAGTTCCTGGAGGGAGCGCGGCGAAACGACATGCCGGAGGACGCCGCCCGCCGGATCTTCGCCAAGCTGAACGGGCATTACATGTTCCCCGAATCCCACTCCCACGCCTTCGCCATCACCGCCTACCAGGCCGCCTGGCTCAAGCGGTATCACCCGGTGGAGTTCTTCGTCGCCCTGATCAACAACCAGCCCATGGGCTTTTACCCCATTGAGACGCTGAAGCAGGATGCCCGGCGCAACGGAGTGCCCTTCCTGAATCCCTGCGTCAACCGGAGCGCGGAGGCGTGCATCCCCGAGGATGGCTCAGTGCTGGTGGGGCTGCGGTTCATCCGCGACGTCGGGCCGGAATCGGCGCGGCTGATCGTGGCCGAGCGGGAACGGGCCGGACGCTACGCCGGCGCGGGCGACCTGGTGCGGCGCACTGGGCTCAAGCCGCAGGCCGTGCTCTCGTTGGTACAGGCCGGGGCCTTCGACGGCGTGATTCCCAACCGCCGGGCGGCGCTGTGGGACGCCGGCTTGGCCACCCGCCCCGGCCGCAACGGACAAGCGGCACTGCCCCTGCTGCTGGAGGGCGAGACGCCCGAGATGGCGGACTTCACCGCCTACGAGAGGATGGCTGGGGAGTACGAGGTCATGGGCATCTATCCGCAGGGCCATCTGATGGAGTTTGTGCGCCCCGGCCTGGGCCGCGACGTGCTGCCCACAACGGCAGTGTACGGGCTGGAGGAGGGAGCCGAGGCTCTGGTAGCGGGCTGGCCCATCGCCCGCCAGCACCCCAAGGGGCAGGAGGGAACGGTGTTCGTGACCATCGAGGACGAGGAGGGCGACGTGCAGCTGATCCTCTGGCCCACGGTTTTTGCCCGACGGCGGCGGCAGTTGCAGAGCCGCATCATCCTGGCGCGAGGAGTCGTCTCCCGCTGGGACGGCACGACCAGCCTGGTGGTCTCCGACCTGCAGGCCATCGACCCGCAGGTCTCCATGCCTGCCGCCCACGACTGGCACTGAAGGGTAATCAGGAATCCCTGAACGATGACGTCCGTCCGTTTCTCGACGATCCAAATGTGACAGCCCTGGATGCGCCCGCAGGGTCATTTAGTTCTCCCTCTCCCTCCGGGAGAGGTCTGGGGTGAGGGCGAAATACCGGGGCTATACGATGGCCGCTCACGAAAAGGAACCCCCCTACCTGCAGCGATCCGGGCCTGCCCTTGCCGCCAAATACGGATTTCGCTACACTGGATTGAAGGTTCTCAAATACGTGGCTCTGGCGAATCCATCGGACCGTTCCTTGCAATGTTGCCGTCAGCAAAACCGGAGTCCCAACTGACAGGCCTGAACCACGAGAAACCCTCCCCTCGCGGAGAGATGGCTGAGTGGACTAAAGCACCGGTCTCGAAAACCGGAGTACGGGTAACTGTACCGTGGGTTCGAATCCCACTCTCTCCGCCAGAAATACTTTCAGACACCCTGTGAAATGAGGCAATTTAGAGCTTAAACAGCTACGAATTGCCTCATTATTACGTCTTTGCCTGTGCGCCAGGGTGCTGTAAGTTCTCATTGCGGTGAGTACACGTTTAAGTACGCCGCAGGAGAGCGGTGGCATACCAAGAATGAAGACAAACGCCCTCATCGCCCTCAAGGTCCGGTCTCTCAGTGAACCAGGCACCTACTTCGATGGTAACGGTCTTACGCTCAGGTAGACCAATCCGAAGCTAAACGGCGGGCCCAGAGGGTGACCATCGGTGGCAGTCAAAGGGCTGTTGGGTTGGGTGGGTACCCCGTCGGCCTCGCTGCCGCAAGGGACGCTGCCATTGCCAACCTGCAGGCGATAAAGGCAGCGAGTGACGTCATCCAGGAGAAGAAGGAGGCCCAGGCTGCCGCCCGAAAGCTTGCCCCCGCTGTGCCAACTTTTGCCGGGGCGCCCCCGTGATTGAGCTGAGGCGCCCTGCCTGGAGCAACCCGAAACTCGCGGCCTAACGGGAGCCCACTCTTGCCACTTATGCCAACCTCGTCATCGGAAAGAAGGCCGTAGATTCCATCACTACCGCCGATGTCCTCCCGGTGCTGGGGCCGATATGGAGCTTCGAAACAGACACGGCCAGCCGGGTACGCCAGCGCATGGAAACCGTGGTCGACTGGGTCATCGTACACTGCCGCCGGCTTGACAACCCCGCGAGGAAACACCTTCTCAAGATGCTGCCCAAGAATCCCAAGACCAAGCACCACCACTCTGCCCTGCCATATGCCGAGATTCCCAGCCCGCCGGAAGCCGTGAGGACCTCCACCTCAGTCATCAATGGTCAGGCGTATCGCTCCAGCCCGAAGAGGCCGAACAGTTCTTCGCGGCTCAACCGGGACGACAGGTCCAGCGAAACGTCGTCGACCAGCCGGTCGAAGAGGTCCTGCTTTCTTGCGAGAATCGAGTCTATTCTCTCTTCGATAGTACTCGCGCAAGAATATTTGATCACATTGACCTTGGCAGTCTGACCCATTCGGTGGCTTCTGTCTTCGGCCTGGCGTTCCACCGCAGGGTTCCACCAGCGGTCCAGATGGAAGACGTATGAGGCTTCCTGCAGGTTCAATCCCAGCCCACCCGCACGGAGGGAAATTATCAGTGCTTGATGCTGAGTATCGGTCTTGAAGCGCTCAATTACCGACGGCCTGTCCTGAATTGGCACGTCTCCGGTGACGACCAGCGGGTTAAATTCCCTTAAATGGCTCGCAGCGGCCGCAACGCCTGCGGTGTCGCTCGTGTATTGGGAAAAGACCAACGCCTTGTGCCCTTGGGCTACCAATAGCTCCAACCTTTCCCTGATGTCGTCCAGCTTGCTTGACTCGCTGCTCTTGGGATCGGCGTTGCAGATCTGCTTTAGCCGCGTAATCAACTCCAACACGTGCTGGATGGTGATGTCCTGGCCCAGCGAACGCAGGTATACAACCCCTTCTTGTTCGGCCTTGTCATAGCTTGCCCGCTGCCCGGCGTGAAGCTCGATAGGCAACAGGGTAACCTGCTTCTCCGGGAGATCATCCAGCACTTCGCCCTTCTTGCGCCGTAACTGGAGTTGGCGATGGCGGCTGAGCAGTTCGGGACCGGGTTGATACCGCTTTGGCTGTCCCTCCCCGTCGTGATCCACGAACTCTAGGATGGACGCCAAGTCCTCCTCGTGGTTCTCTATGGGCGTTCCGGTCAGTGCCCATGAACGAACGCGATTCAGTCCCTTGAGAGATCTGCTGGTATCATTCCGGTTCTTGATCCGTTGGGCTTCGTCCGCCACCACCGCGTCCCAAGTCTTCCTCCTTACGGGTGACTGGGCGTTACCCTCGAAGTCCGACCTAAGCGTTTCATAGCTGACCAGAGTCACATCAGTTTCGGCCTGCCACTGCCAAGCCCGGTCGGACGCCGGGCCACGGATGATGATCGCCGAGAGTTCGGGCGCCCACTTGCGGAGTTCCCCGCGCCACTGGTCCAGCAGGCTGGCCGGAGCAGCGATCAGCGCTGAACGGATGTCTCCGCGGTGTTTCAGAATTCGAAGGGCCGCAATGACCTGCAGCGTCTTGCCGAGGCCCATATCGTCAGCCAGGAGAAGCTGGTCGTTAGCTATGAGGGCCCGCACTCCATCCTCCTGAAAGGGCATCAGCGTGCCAGGCCACTCCAAGTTGTCCAGCGATGGCTGCTCTGTGCGAGGCGGTGACAGGACCCTCAGCAACCTGTGGGCGAGGTCAAGGCCGGTTACTTGACGATGCGCACCTCCTGATGTGCCGGCGCCCCGGGGCAAGTCAGACACCTCGCGCCGGTACAGCCTCTCCAGATCAACTTGCGTCGCATTTTCAGGAGGCGCTGGCACGGGCACCGGGAGGAACTTTACCGGCTCAATGTGATAGTCAATACCAGCATTGAGATCTTCAATTCTAATCAACCCGGCCCTCGTTCACCGCGCCTTTGTAAGCTTCCGTGATGCCTGCGGCCACCCTTTCAAAGGGTTCCAAGGGATTTGGACGTTCCGCCAGCATATTCAGCAGCCGCCGGGCAACCGAACCCTCAGCGGGCGGCTGGGTGCTCCAGACCAGGAACAGGGATGAGCCAAGCTGTTCGATCTCCTCCGACACGCCCCTTCTCGGGGCCGGATCGGTGGAGACCCGGCAGACCGGGACGTCGACCCTGATGTCTTCGGCAAACACCAGTGGAGGAATCTCGTCGGCCATTCCAAGTATGATATCGGGAGTGCGGTTCGCCGAATGGAGCAGCGTCCGGATCAAGGACAGTTCGGCGACCCTGCGGGCCTCTCCTTTCCTCCACAGCACGGAATCGGCGAGGTCCACACGGGTGAAGCAGAATTCAAGAGGCACGTCCAGAGCCGATGATGCAAACAGTGCGGCACGGATTCCTGTCCCGTATTCCTCGTCCATGAGCCGCAGAAATCCAATGACGCCAGTGGCGTCAGAAACCCTTGTATTCTCGAACGAAACCGGCATCACGATTCTCCGCCTGGCACGAGGCCGAATGCCTACTCGGCCTCGCCCTCATCACCATCCGTCCCCGCCTCCACGTCTGAAATCTCCACGTACCGGTGTCTGAATTCTCTCTCCTCTGTCTCAGGCCGGGAGTCTGGATACAGTCTAAGCAGGTCCCATTCGTTAATCGCCGACCTGATCCTGTACCGCATGCGCTGCTGAAAGCTGGCTGCGCCGGTTCTCGCCTCGATGGTGGGAGCGTCCCAACCGTAGGCCTCGCTATATATCTGGCGTAGCCTGTCCAGGGTGGCATTCACGTCGGCATCCGCAGGGGGAGTAAGTGGAGTGCAATCCCGCTCCAGCAGCCGCATCACCGTTTCCGCCCACGCCGCCGCATTGTCGTCTCCGCGGGAACGCAGCCTCTGCCCCGCGTAGTCACGGTCCTTCTTGCTGGTCGCCTCAGGCGATATGTTCGCCAGGGCATAGTCGGCGGTGACCGTTCCAACGACTACCAACCCTGGATAAGATTCACCTAACGTCTGCCCCAGCCAGCGAGCCAGTTCTGCGTAGGACCGGGCGCGCTGCAAGAGGCTGTACTGGCCCACCAGTTCGATTTCGTCGAGCAGGACGACCCATCCCCGGTATCCTGCACCCTTGATCAGTTCCGTAGCAAACCGGAGGCGCTGGGGAGGGAGGTCGGAGGCCTTTGGCGCTCGAAATGAGTAGCTCTGTAGCTGACTTATCTGCCGCAGCCCGTCTTTCACCGTGCCGATCTTGATTCTGTCTCCCGCCCAGAAAGATTCGATAGTTCTTTTTAACTCCTGGTCATTCGATCTCTCATGCACCAGCAGGCTGGCCGGGAATATGGGGTGAACGCCGCTGGAAGAGGAATTGCCCCAGCGGAGGAGGGCAGAATACGCCTCAGTATCCGGGCGAAGGTCCTGTCCGATTTCCTCGATAAGCGGGCCGGTGCGTCCTTGGACCCGGCCGTTGTCCACGGCCGACTTGAAGACCTTCCCCAGGTCATAGAGTGGCGTTTCCTTGCTGATGGTCACCTTGCTGCAAACGAATCCCTGGGAAAGCGCCCGGTGTTCGAAGTGAGAAAGCAAGTGGGATTTCCCCGTGCCAAAGTCCCCAGAGACCAGCATGCCCAGGGCGCCGCCGGGGGGCGTATGTACGTCAGACGCCCGCTGGAGCAGTTCCTCGAATTTACCTTCTGCAAGGGGCTGGTTGCAGCCGAGCAGTTGCACCGCCTCCCGGTTGGGGACGCCGTTACGAAGGGCCTCCAGCGCACGTCGGCAGGTGTGGGCTGAATGGTTATTGTTGATGTTAGTCATCAGGCGGTGTCCTTGCTAGGATAGCCGGACCAGGGACGCCACCGGGTTAACCATGTTGCGGTCCCGAACGTCGTCAATCACCCTGGTCATTAGGGCCTGGTAGTTACCGAACCCCCTGCTCCTAGAGCCGGTATCCTCGTCGAGAAAATCGTTGGTTGTCGCGACAATCAACATGGTTGCGGTGAGACGGTCGGTGGCGTCCACGAATTCCCGCAACATTTCGTAGTGTTCCAGCACCATGGCCCTGGTGTAGTACCGCGACCCGTCCCTGGGGTTCCGGGCCAGCGTAACCCGAGAGTTGTCCAGCAGGATGACCGTGCCCGAATATCCTACGTGATGCAGCCAGAACAGGGCAGATTCGAAGAAGTGGCGGGCCGTGGTGCGGTTGATGGGGGTATAGATGGAGAACGGCCTCACACTGCTGATCCTGGTGTTGCTGCCGGTCAGCCAGTCTACGATGGGTTGTCCGCCGTACGGTTCGCCTGCCCTAGTGTCCTCTGCAAGGCAGAGCTGAGTCATGGCCACCCTGAAGTCTCTGGCCATCAGGGGTTCACGGTACACCCGTTCCTGGAGCTGAGGCCGAAGGTTACTCAGCACAAACTGGTGTTCCAGGCCGTTGACCTCGGCGATTGCTTCAAAGACGTTGCTATCCGAAAAAGGATCAATGCCCTCAACGAGATAAGTTCTATCTTTTGCCAGCTTCAGAATCATTCGTCTCGCTGCCTTACGCCAGTCGACCGACGAAGCCAGGCCGTGGAACAGGTCCTGCGGCATGTGGGCCCGCCGGGAAGCTGCGTCGAGGGACAAAAACACCATTCCCAGCTTGCCGCACCGTTCCCGTGCAGCCTCATGCAGGCTGACTTTCAGTTGATCGGACGTCACGGCGAACTTAACCGTGGCGCCTCCATCCGGTATGAAAGTGGATAGATACTCGGACTCCATGACATCCAACCAGTCAAGGAGCGGGATTGTGTTCGCCATCAGCCGACCTCGGAGAACTGTATTCCATAATAAGTCACGATCTGCCCATCAGGCGCCACGAAGGAAAACACGCCTCGGCTGCCGCGGGTTCCGGAAGACGCGGGGAAAGATACCTGCAAGCCCCTGCTGGTGCTTTTCGGGCCGTCACGGTCCAGCAGGTACAGATCACGGGTGAAGTCGGTCCGGTCATATTCGCGGGCACTGCCGGGCAGCGAGGTGAACAGTCTGTAAATCCGCTCCAATTCCACTACCTTCCCTTGCCGTCCAGTTATCATGCGGCTCGGGCCATCCTCCCTGGTTACCTCCGAATAGACCTGGTACAGGGATTCAAGGAACCGGCCAGCGGCGAAGCGGGGAGGTTTCTTTTGGTTCTGCAGCAGGATGTCCGTCAAGCGTGTCGGACGGATACTGGAAACCTGCTTGCGGTCTATCCTGACCGCACGGGCCGAGGGTAGGACTCGGACTACGGAAGGATGGGCAATCATCCGGCCGTCGCGTTCGTAAATTTCAAGCCCCCTTTCGGCTGCTACCTTGCGCAGTTCCTGTGCGTAACCCTCATTAAGATACTGTTGGTCCTCGTCGTCCTTAAAGGGCCAGGACTCTACCGAATTGGCAACCTCCTGTCGCAGGGCGTTCAGAGCTTCGTCCATGCTGGCCTGCGCCCGCTTTGCAGCGGCAATGTTGCCTTCCTTGGCGGCTTTCTCCAGTGCCCTGGCCAGTTTGGTTAAGTCAGCAGCCGCCTTGGCGGTTGACGCAGCGGCCCTTTCCATGTCACTGAAAGCCTGTTCGAAACTCGCCATTCCCCTTCCTCTTTCACGAATCCGTCACTGATGGCATTATACCAATTGGATCGGCCCATGAGGCCAAATGCGATTCTCCGAGAAGTGCTCTTTTAGCCTTTCACAGATGAGACACATCGCCGTAGATTGTACTTGGCAGCAGTCGCTTGGCCGCGGGCAACGCGGTTCCTTCAGACGTCGGCTTCTCCGCTTACAGGACTGCGGTACACGAGGCGGGACATGCGTTGGGTCTGTCCAATTTCAGTTATCGGACCCTCGGAACGGGGATCATTGCCGGCATTTTCGATCTTGAGGGGAACCTGCAGCCATGTGAGGTGGCCCACCCGACCATCCCGGACTCCGTGATGAACTACGACGGCGAATAAGGTATCAGACATCCCGATGTCGGGGCAGGGTTCAGTGAACCGGACTGCTCGCCTCATCCCTTTGACGTCTTGGCCATCTTCGCACTGTATCAGAAGGAGCCTGGCCCGGCGCCGGGCCAGGCTCTGCCTTAGGTGATGAGGACGACGGCTAAGGCGACGGGTAAATGGTCCTTGCGGATTGGCTGCGTAGCGGTATTCATACTGTTCCTGCTGGCCGTCGGGATTGTCTTGTCAGTGGTTGCATATATCGTACTGTTTCAGCCCACCTTTGGCGTTGGGCACAACCCCGACGGCCCGAATCGGCCATGCTTCATGGTCCGGTGTGAAGAGTCAATCAACTGCCGGTACGAGCCTCAGTGGACACCGGACGGAAGCCACCCAGTGTTCTTCTCGTACCTAGACCACACCATCTACTCGGTCAAGGCCGACGGTACCGACCTCCGTCAGATATTCAAGGAAAAGGAGAGATACTATCGCAACTACGACCCGGATGTTTCCCCAGTTGGCACCGACATGGTCTACGCAACGATGAGACACGCGGTGCAGCGGCGTGTTGCTAGCAACTACGACATCGAGGTATCCAGCCTGTCCGGCAACTCGCGGCAAAGGGTCACCTCCGGGGCCGAACAGGATTTTGCCCCCGCTTGGTCACCCAGGGTTGATAGAATCGCCTTCATGAAAACGCCCAACAGACTATTAGATCCCCTTGGGCTGTACACCATAGCGCCGGACGGGACGAGGGAACGGGAAGTCGTGTCCTTTTCCCCGTCGAGCAACATCGCAGGGGACAAAGAGATACATGTCAGAGACCTTGTGTCCGGACCGGTCTGGAGTCCCCAGGGAGACCTGCTGGCCTACGTAGTATATGAGCGGGAGGTGGATATCGAGACTAGGGATCTAATCACGGGGAAAGTCCTATACTCGGTTGGGGCCGACGGCACGGGGCTGACCCGTATTGCAGAAGGCGAGACGCTCGATTCCCTCGCGTGGTCACCGGACGGCCAATGGATAGCGTTCACGCTCAGGGAAGCCTGGGATCGGCCTTTTGCACAATGGATGGCCCATCCCGACGGGTACGGAGCATTCAAGGTCGCCGATGTCTCTCTGGCACCCGGCGCCCAGTTGCAGTGGTCCCCCGACGGCAGCAAGTTGCTGTTAGACGAGGGACCCGGGTCCCTGCTCATCATTGACCCCTACAGCAGACAAAAGGACGGGAGCAAGCTCAGGTTTAATGCAAAATACGCATCCTGGTCCCCTGACGGGTCAAAGATTGCGGTGGTTGTGGATGCCGGGAAGAATGCGATGATTGTGGACGCTAGTGAGCGCTCTCATGGGGACAGGGAGCTGCTGATCATTGTAGATTCCAGCCTCATGAATACACAGCCCCTAGTGATGGTGGACAAAGATCGCAACATAAAGGCAGCCAGAGGGGAGTGAACTGGACGGCCTAAAGGAGCTTCATATTGGGCAACATTTCCTGACCGGCCCCATCCCTCCGTCTCTAGGCAACCTCACCAAGTTGGAGGAACTCAGCCTCTACGGGATGGGCGAACGCTATCCCCGGGCTGAGCGGTCCGATTCCCGCAGAACTGGGCAATTTGACCAACCTCAAAAGGTTGGTCATCGGCGGGGATTTCACCGGCAGCCTTCCTGATGAATTGACTGAATTGGGAAGCTTGAAAACTCTGATAATCCTGGGCTCGCCTAACCTTACGGGATGCATCCCCTCGGCGCTGACTTCCAACCCAGACCTATCCATTCAAATTGACGGGATGGAACCATGCTAGGACGAAACCGATTGATCGCCCCGAGATCGGGACTCATCTTCGGGGTATTCCTGGTGACAGTCACGACAGCGAACAAGACAGACGTGTCCGTGGAGCCGAATATCTTCTCCGCCCGGGACTCCTACGTGTGGCCTTCGGCTGGCTTCCCTGAGCGGGATCCAATGTCTGACGACCCTCTGGACTACGAGAGGATTGCCACTTATCCGTTTTTTGGCCACTGGGCGGATAAGACCTACAGGTACATTGTCTGTAAGAGTAATTATTTGTCCGAAGGCAACCGATATATTCAGTGGTCAGCATTACTCATGAAAGCGATGGAGCGACGGGAGTTGGACACGGGAGTCGTTATAGCGGAACAGTTGGCCAGCACTGATTGTGCCGAACCCTTGATTTTTCCCGTTTCTGATGCCTGGGAATATCTGTACCTGAAGGAGACGGAGAAGAATATAAGCCAGTCAGAGATACGAGTGCTTGACGACAGGGACGCATCAGCGGTTCTTTTAGCGATCCCCGGCCTGTCGAAAGACCTCTTTAACGGCTGTCTCATTGCGAAGACTACCCCTGCATGTGTTACTTCACCTACTTACAGCGACGACTCCCGCCTTGCTGGAACGGCAATTAAGAGCGCCGATATAACCTTCAAGCAGAGTGTTCTCGAAAATAATACCTTTGACACGCCATGCTCGACCCAGATCAATAGATGTTTCCCACCAGGGAAAGACTACGCCCTGTATCGGATTGGATTGCACGAGGCGGGGCATGCCCTCGGAATGTCGGGCGTGAACTCTCCGCTGTGGTGCCAACCCTAGAGCGCGGCCCATCCGACCATCCCGAAATCCGTGCTGAATTACGACGGGGATAAAATTAGGCATCCAGACGCTGCAATGATCTCCGAGCCCGACTGCTCGCCCCACCCGTTCGACATTATGGCAATCTTTGCCCTGTATCAAGGAGAGCCGCCTCCTGCGATGACCGGCAGTATTCCGTGAAGACCGGATGTGTAATAGCGGTGGCCGTGGCTGTGTTGGCGGTCGTGGTCATCGCAGGCTTTCTAATTTGGCTCGGCTTCAATATTGTCGAGAACCTTGGTAAGCACAAGCCCAATGGGAAATATCTGGACATCAGTGAGCATTGGGAGGTGAAACTCTGGCACCAACCTCAATGGACACCAGACGGGGAACGTATTGTTTTCCTCTCGCAGTTGGATAGAAATATCTATTCCGTTCGGGCCGATGGCTCCGAGCTCCCCAAAACTCTTCGAGGAAGAGAAGGAGTATTTCTACAACTGGCACCCCGCTGTGTCCCCGGATGGCTCCCGAATTGCTTACTCCACGATGCGGCACCCCGTGGGAACGCAGGAACCGCGAGGAGCTGGCTGGCCTCTCCGGAATTTTGAAATCGAAACATCCACGCTAGACGGGAAGGACCGGCGAAGGCTTACCTTTGACGATGGTCAGGACATCTCCCCAGCGTGGTCTCCAGACGGCAGCCGCATCGCGTTTGAAAGATGTGACAGTAGAGATACCTGCTCCGGTATCTACACCGTCGGAGCAAACGAGACAGGTGAGCGGAGGGTGGTTCTTTTAGGAATCCTCTGAACAAGGCCGTTTTGGCCTGGGTTGTGTTTGACAGAGCCGTGTAGGGGGTGAGAACTGCGGTCCGGGGCTTGCCGGCCGGCATTCAGCCCCTTGAGTTTCGCCCCTGACTGGGCTGTGGAGGCTTGATGCGGCCCTGAGACCGGCGTTGTCCCGCAGTAATGCGCACTACGCCGCCAGTTGACCCTCCGCCGTCAGCAGATTACCCAGCCCGAACAGCAGCGCCAGCCGCTCCATGTTCCTCGCCAGCCCCCGGTAGCGAACCTTGCCGTAACCGAACAACCGCTTCAGCCTCAGGAAGGGGTGCTCCACCTTGGCCCTTACTGACGCTTTCGCCTGCTCCTCCAGCGCCTCTTCGCTCCCAGGTTCCAGCTTCCTCCGCCGCCCCGGACGCATCGCCACCCGCCATTCCACCTCCAGCCCCAGGTTCTCCCTCCGCTTATGCACCCCCTGATACCCGGCATCGCCCCACACCACCGTCTCGCCCCCATGCAGCAGATTGTGTGTCTCCGTAACATCGTGGACGTTGGCCGCCGTCGCGCTCATGCTGTGGACTATGCCCGTGTCGGCGTCTACCCCGATGTGCGCCTTCATCCCGAAATGCCACTGGTTGCCCTTCTTGGTCTGATGCATCTCCGGGTCCCGCTCCCCGGCCCGGTTCTTGGTGGAGGACGGGGCCAGGGTGGTGGTGGCGTCCACGATGGTTCCCTCCCGCAGCTTCAGCCCTTGGGATTCCACGTGGCAATCCGGGGCGCAGCAGCGGACTCTGTGCGTTGCGAGTGGCGCGGCGTGGCCAGAACTGTAGAGCAGCGGGAGGCAGCGATCCGGTTCTGGCTTGGACTCAGCTTGGACGACGCGCTTCCTTCGGCAGGAGAGGTGGAGCGTCGCCTCATGGCCGACCTAGAGCACATCAACCCCATCTATCCGGCAACGGTCAAGGCCAACGTCCAGTCTCTGGCGAGCGGCGGCCTATCTAACGACTACAAGTTCCTGGCCTGTTACGTGGACTATACCGTCTACGAGTACATACTTGGCTGTGGCCAGACAACCCTGACAGTGGCCTACGACCGGATGGGCGAGTAACGATCGTATGGACTCTACCAACTGGCGCACTCTGCCGGCGAGTTCGGAGACCAAGAGTTATTCGACGAGGCGAAATACCAACAGTATCTTGACCAAGTCGCCTTTGAGGCCGAACTGGCGATGGGTCTTTTCACCGAAGGCCGCGAGAGCGCGCTTTTCCTGGCCCCCATGGGAGCGCACAACGCCATCGCCGTAGAGGTTTGGCAGGCAGTGGCGCAGTGGGACCTGCAGGCCGAAGAGGGCGGGGTGATAAACGCTGTCCGGTACGGGACCTCCGAGCACGACCCGGAGCACGACCCGGAGCACGACCCGGAGCACGACCCGGAGTATGCCAGGCCCTGGCCAACCTGAAAAGCCGGATAACCACGGCGTCGGCCAGTGACGCCTTCGTCGGCAAGCGCATTGCCAGCGCCAGCGGCCTGACCCAGTACTACAAGGACATCGGGGCCTACGCCGACATCACACCGGACAACGACAGCACCGAGACCTTCACCCCGGCCCAGCCCCCGGAAGTTCCGGCCTGTGCCAGCGGCGGCGCAGTGTCCGAGCCGAGAGTCAACCGCGCCCTGGTGCGGGACTGCGAGTTGCTGCTCAGGGTCAAGGAAACCCTGGCCGGGACTGCGACCCTCAACTGGAGCGCGGACGCCGCCATGTCCGGGTGGGACAGCGTCGCCACCGGGGCCACAAGCCCAAGCCCCCTAGGACTGGAAAGCAGGACGAACGATCTGGCCCCCGGTGTAGAGCAAATACGCCCTCTTCGACCATGTCTATGGCAACGACAGAGCACTGGAACGGACGGACCAGACCACCAAAGGACCGGACAGCACCCCCCTCTTCTGTCACGTGGAATCCCCCGTTGACTTCCTTGCTGTCGCAGCAGCGGATGGTTCGAGCATCCGCCCCCTGGTGGTAGCCTACAACCCTGAGACTGAAGGAAACTGATGGTCAGGCCCGTCGTCATGCTGCTGGCAGCGGCCGCCATTGCGGTCCTGATCGGTTGCCAGAACCACACCGCGCCGGCAGGGCCGCCAGCACCCGCGGCCATGACCGGCGAAACCCCCATTGCCCAGCCCTCACCGGGAAATAGTCCCTCAAGCAAGGCTGAACCCCAACCCACCCCCACGATGTTGGGCGGGCCGCATACGGGGCCGACGGCCAAGTCTACTCCCCAACCCGCCCCCACGATGTTCGGCGGACCGCACACCTGGGCGGTCCGTCCTCAGCCCGCACCGTGAGACAATTCCCGCCAAGAAAGGGAGACGGTGCATACGCTCCCCGAACCTGAATTCTATGGAGCGGCCACTCCGCCGCTGGTGCAGCGCATCTACGACTCGGAGGTCATTGCCAGGGTTACCCTGCTATCGGAGGAATCCGGCGGATTTCGATTCCGGGTCCTGGAGTACCTGAAGGGGGCGGGCCCCGGAGAGATATTTGTCGCAGCCGACACTGAACGCCGCAGAGAGGACTGGGACGTTCTGGCGGGCTTGCTCTTTCTAAACCCCCGGGAGACGCCGCCAGCGGCGGCCGCGTCTCAGGACAGCGGAGACCCTCCAGCCCAGCCCCTCTTCATCACCTCCTCCCATTACGAGCATTCCCGCGAATACGAGATAGAATCACTGAATCCGGTATGGCTGCCTGCTTCGGGATTGACCCGAGCCGCCACAGAGCCGGGAACAATGTTGGCATCCGGACAGTCGGGGACGCTTCTGACAACGTCAGAAGTAAAGGCACTCCCCGCAGAGACTCGATTCATCTCTGAATGGAATCACGCCACCGGGAGTCCGGCCGAACCCATGTCCTTGGAGGAACTACGGAACGCAGTAGCCTGGGTGGAGGGCTAGCCGGAGACACCGGGCTACGAGAATTGCGTTCTGAAAGTATTCAACTACCTCAATTATTACCGGGATTATGAAGCGCACCACAGGAAACCATGGACCCCTCTCGAATCGAACGCTCAAGTCGCCTCAAGAACGGCGGCAGGAAGCTCTGTCTTTGATTATGGAGATAGATATAATCCGCAATACGAGGAGTCCTGGCTCTCCGGTCAGCATTCAGAACTGTTCCGCGTGGCGTCCGTTGACGACGACGACGACCCCTCCAACGGGTACTACACAGCAATTGCCAACGCCCGTCCCATTCCCTCCGGTCTGTAAGTCATTTCTGCTCACTTTCGAGAGGCTGAACTTATCCCCTGCGACTTTGACCCGGTAAACACTCAACTGGGCTGGAACATAACGGCCGTCGCGCCCGAGGGGGTGATTCACGAGGCCTTCTTCGACCCCGCCGCCATTGGTTCGGGAGTGGGGGCCGACGGCTCCAACGGGACGCTGCACCCGGCGGCGTTCGCGGTCGGCGGCTCTGTGGCGTCGCTGAAGAGCCTCAAGTGGCAGGACGGCTACGCCACCCTGATCCTGGACCCCTACGTGTCCCTGTCGGGCCTCCAGCTCGACATCATCGCCCTGGACGGGTCGGTGGCCCTGACCCTTTCGGCGGACAGCGCCGCCACTGACGCGGCCAAGGGCACGCTGACCTGGACCCTGCCCAGCCAGCCCTGGAGCGCTGGGGATCAGCTCATGTTGCGCATCCGGGAGGCAACGTCCGTTGTCGCACCGATGCCCATGCCGACTCAGGCGCCAACCCCTGCGCCCACGCCGGACATACAAACGGCCTACTTCTACCCGACGTCCGACACCCTCTTAACCGGCTACGCCGTGAGGACGGGGGACTGTGGCGGAACCTTCTGGGGCTGCCTGGGCGAAACCGAACCCAGTTCTGCTTCCCAACCCTCATCCATGCTCTCGTCCTCATTCATGCTCTCGTAAAACCCTCTGTTTGCTGTCTTGCCGCCGTTCCCTCGTGAAACCATCCCTCCTTGCTCTTGCCGAACATTTCCACGTAAACCCGTGAGTCGGCGCCGCAGATGGCACTGGCGATGATATCCAGCAGCTGATGGCGCTTGCTGCGCTCGATTCGGGGGTCCACCAAATCCTGAGAATGCTTCATTATCGACGCGCCCTGCCTCCTCACCATCACTCCCCCGCATCACCCCGCTCCCCAATCTGACCTCACTGCCACAAGCCTATCAGTGACGACGCGTTTGCCCTGCGGTGTTTGTAGCCTCGTTTGCCCGGCAAAAGGGGGTATGCTATACTCCTAGCGTTCCGAAATCCGCCTTTTGGCAAGGCGCGCCGCGGTCGGTGCACCTATTTCTGGCTTGGCCAGTAAAGTAAAGATGAGGTACCGCATGGTTCAATCCCAGGACCGCCCCATAGAAGAAGTAACGCAGGCTGTGCCCGCTGAGGCTCCGGCGGAGGCGCCTCCTGCAACGGAACCGGCACCTGCCGCAGTGGCAGTAGCGGAGCCGCCCGCGACCCTGGAATCAGAGGCTCCCGCAGCTCGACAGGAGGTGGTGGAGCGCCCGCCCCGTCCGGCGCCGGAGCGCCCGCCGCCGCCTACCGGCCGAGAGCCCATCAATATGAAGGCGCTCCTTGAGGCGGGGGTGCACTTCGGGCACCAGACCCGCAGGTGGAATCCCACGATGAAGCGCTACATTTTCACGCAGCGCAACGGGATCCACATCATCGACCTGCAGCAGACCCTTGGCATGATCAACGAAGCCTACAAGGACATGGTGGAGCTGGTGGCCAACGGCGGCAAGGTGTTGTTCGTTGGTACCAAGCGCCAGGCCCAGGAAGTTATCCAGTCGGAAGCCGACCGTTGTGGGATGTGGTACGTAAACCAGCGATGGCTGGGCGGCACGCTGACCAACTTCCAGACCATCCGCACCCGCATTAACTACATGCTGGAGTTGCAGCAAAAACGCGATCAGGGCTACTTCCGCCTGCTGCCCAAGAAAGAGGGCGTGAAGATGCGGGACACACTCAACCGGTTGGAAAAGTATTTCACCGGGATGAGGGACATGACCACCCTGCCCCAGGCGATCTTCGTAATCGACATCGGGCGCGAAAACATCTGCGTCGCCGAAGCCCGGCGGCTGGGGATCGATGTCTTCGCCATTGTTGACTCCGATTGCAACCCGGACCTGGTGGACCACATCATCCCCGGCAATGATGATGCGGTTCGCTCCATCCGCCTGGTTTCCAACCGCATGGCCTCGGCGGCGCTGGAGGGGCTGGCCCAGCGCGAGGCCGCGCTGCAGGCGGAAATGGAAGAGATGCAGGCCCTGGTCGCCGACGCCATCGGCCTGGGCGAGGAGCCCGAGGGCCTCTCGGAGAGGGAGGACGCGGCTCTGACCGACGCCGTAACGTTGGACGAAGGCACTCTGGCGGAACTGGCCGCCGGCATGGGTGCCCGGGTAGCCGGTGGCCGCGACGAGTCCAACGAAGAGGCGCAATAATCGAGCGAAAGTAAATATGACAACTGCGTTACCGGAACCTGGCGAGCTGGGAGTCGACGGCCACGCGCAGATGAGCCGTAGGTTTCATGAACACGCAAGGATGCAGTTGGCCGAGGGGGACCGCGTCCAGGCAGCGGAAAAACTCTGGGGAGCTGCCGCCCATGCCTTGAGGGCCGTGGGTGAACAACGGGGTTGGATCCACGACAGGCATCCAAACATCTTTGATATCGGTGAGCATCTGGGACTCGAATTTGGAGTGTTTCAGCAATTCTCCCGGTATTTGGCTCAGGCAGAATATATGCACCGGAACTTCTATTTGAACGGGTGGAGCGAAGTAGCCGTCAGGGCGGCAATGAACGACGTCGAGACATTTGTCAATGAGTTGGAGAGGATAAGAAATTCTCCACCGCGTCCTTTTGTTGTTAGGGACGAAGGAGACCGCATCAGGCTGGGCCGCTTGCTGGGACTGCAGCGCGGAGACCGCCCCGGCATAGGCGACTCCTCTGCAGTCGGATTCAGTCGAGCGCATTCCGCCGATTCTGAGAGTGAATAAGGAGTCGACCTTGGCTGTCAGCACGGAACTGATCCGCACCCTGCGCGACCAGACCGGCGCGGGAATCATGGACTGCAAGCAGGCCCTGGAGGGCACCAATGGCGATCTGGACAAGGCGACGGAAGCGCTGCGGGCCAAGGGCTTGGCCGACACCGCCAAGCGCGTGGGACGCGCCACCAATGAGGGCGTAATAGAGTCATACATCCACACCGGCGGGCGGGTGGGAGCCATCGTTGAACTGGGCTGCGAGAGCGATTTCGTAGCACGGACCGACGAATTCAAACAGATGGCCCACGACATAGCCATGCAGGTGGCTGCCATGTCTCCGGTCTACGTGGACCGCGAAGAAATCGAGGAGGGCGACGAGAGGCCCCCCGCGCAGGTCGCGCTGCTGGCGCAGCCGTTCATCAAGAACGGCTCCTCCTCCGTGGGAGACCTGGTGACGGAGTTGGCCGCCAAGATGGGAGAGAACGTCAGGGTGATTCGCTTTCAGCGCCTGGCAGTTGGGGAGTAACCAGGTCCTGACTATGCCTGACTCTCCATCCCTCCCCACGGCCCGGCCAACTTATCGCCGGGCCTTGCTCAAGATAAGCGGTGAGTCCCTCAAGGGCTCCACAAATGGCGGTATTGATCCCGAGACGGTGGCTTATCTCGCCGGGCAGGTGGGGGAGGCCCATTCGATGGGCGTCCAGATCGCGATCGTAATTGGAGGCGGCAACATCTGGCGAGGTGGGGATGCGGAAAAGTGGGGCATGGAACGCGCCACTGCCGACTATGCCGGCATGCTGGCCACCGTCATCAATGCCCTGGCCCTGCAGGTGGCGCTGGAGGACAAGGGCATTGATACCCGCACCCAGAGCGCGCTGCAGATGCAGGCCATTGCCGAGCCGTACATTAGGCGCCGGGCTATCCGCCACCTGGAAAAGGGCCGGGTGGTGATCTTCGCTGCCGGAACAGGCAATCCATATATGAGCACCGACACAGCCTCGGCCCTGAGGGCGCTGGAGATAGAGGCCGACGTGCTCCTGATGGCCAAATTCCTGGTGGACGGAGTGTATGACGACGATCCCCGGGTAAACCCGTCGGCAGCGCGGTTTGACCGTTTGGACTACGATGAGATCCTGGACCGCAGGCTGGCCGTGATGGACACAACGGCTTTGACCCTGTGCCGGGAGAACGGCATGCCCATCGTTGTTTTTGACATGTTCAAACCGGGCAACGTGGGATGTATACTCAACGGAGACCCCGTGGGAACTACCATAGGTGGAGGGAGTAACCATGCCCGCGAATGACGATGACGTGCAGTTGACCGCGGAGCAGGTACTGAGCGACATAGATGGCAGGATGGACCGGACTCTGGATGCCTTCAGGCGCGACCTGAACCAGCTTCGCACGGGCCGGGCCACGCCATCGCTTATAGAGAACCTCTCCGTTGACTATTACGGATCAGCCACCCCCTTGAAGCAGATCGCATCCATTTCCGCGCCGGATGCGCGAGCTATCATGGTGCAGCCCTGGGACAGGGGCTCTCTGCGTGAGATCGAGAAGAGTCTGCAACGTTCCGAGATGGGTTTCAATCCATCCAACGACGGCAATACGATTACAGTGCCCATCCCCCCCCTGACCAACGAGCGGCGGCAGGAAATGGTGAAGTTGCTGCGCCGCAAGGCAGAGGATGGCAAGGTGTCGCTGCGCAACGTCCGCCGGGACGGGCTGGAAAGCCTGCGCAAGATGGAGCGCGACAAAGCCATCTCACAGGACGAGAACCGCCGCGCCCAGGACCAGTTGCAGAAGGTTACTGACGGCCACACTAAACAGATTGACGAGACCGCATCCGCCAAAGAGGCGGAGATCCTTCAGGTCTAGTCTGGTCAGGTGGCTGCTTCGGCAGAGAGAGGTGCGGCGGAACGGAGCCGGCTGAGCGCAGCGGAGGAATGCGAGGCGCAACACCGGGCGCAGGGCGACGTGGGTCCCTTCCATGTCGCGTTCATCATGGACGGCAACGGACGCTGGGCCCAGCAGCGGGGCCTTCCGCGCCTGGAGGGGCACCGTGTCGGGGTGGATCGTATTCAGATCCTGCTGGAAACGCTCAGTTCCTTCGGCGTGGAATTCGCCACCATCTACGCCTTCTCCACGGAGAACTGGGGCCGTCCCCAGGACGAAGTTGATGGACTGATGAACATCTTCTCCGACGCGCTGGAGATTCAGGCTCGCCAATTGCACGAACGAAACGTACGCATAGTGCATTTGGGCAAGACCACCAATCTCGACCCGGATCTTCGCCGCGCCATGGAAAGTGCCCAGGAGCTGACCCGGAACAACACGGGCATCACCCTCAATGTGGCCTTCGACTACGGCGGACGAGACGAGATTCTGAGGGCTGTCCGCCGCATTGTCCGCGACGGCCTGGCTGCTGACCAGGTCGATGAGGCCACCTTCTGCCGCTACCTGTTCACGGCCCATTGCCCCGATCCGGACCTGATAATCCGGACCGGCGGGGAGCAGCGCATCAGCAACTTCCTGCTGTGGCAGTCGGCGTACAGCGAGTTTTATCACACCTGCACCCTGTGGCCCGACCTGGAGCCAGCGGAACTTGAACGGGCATTGGAGGCCTACCGCAGCCGTCAGCGGCGCTACGGCAAGGTAGCCGATTCAGAGACCTGACCATGCCGCGACATTTGGCTATCCGGGTGCTGTCGGGCGTTGGGGTGGCAGCCGTAGCCGTGGCCGCCATCTGGTTCGGTCCTCCCTGGCTAACGCTACTGGGGCTGCTGGGTGGGGCCATCGCGATCCTCGAGACATACCGCCTCACCCCGACGGGTGTGGGGAGCTTGCCGGTCGCCCTGGCTCTCCTGATGGTCCTGGTGTTGCTGCTGGTGGCCGAGGCTGCCTCCGGGCCTGCTGATTATCTGGTCGCATCGGGCGTGGCGCTGGCGGTCTGGGCAGTGGCGGGCCTCCTGTGGTTCATCGCTGCCTATGAGGGCGAGAGGCCGCTGACCGGCCTGTTGCTGCTACTGCTGGGGCCCGTTTATGCCGGTTTCCTGCTGGGGCATGGCCTTGCCATTTATGATCTGGCACCCGCCATCGAGGGGGCGAATGGCGTGCTTGACCTGTCATCCGCCCTTGACCTGTCATCCGCCATGAAAGGAGAAGCGGACCTGTCTGATCTGTCGTCCTCCATCAAGGAGGGAACGGACGTGGGGCGAAACTGGCTGTTGTTCACCCTGGCTGGGACTTCAGCGAGCGACACCGGGGCCTACGCCGTTGGGCGCCTCATTGGAAGGCGCCGGATGGCTCCGGCACTGAGTCCGAACAAGACGTGGGAAGGGGCTGTCGGCGGGGCCGTCGCCGCCGTTGCGGCCATGCTGTTGGTGGGAGCGCTGTTCGAGCTCGGCCTTGATCTCTGGCAGCAGGCGCTGGTGGCAGCGGTGGTTGCAGTTGCCGCACAGGCCGGGGACCTTTTTGAGTCCTTCCTGAAGCGGAATGCGGACGTGAAGGATTCTGGTAGTATAATGCCCGGACACGGCGGCCTCCTCGACCGGATAGACAGCATCCTCTTCGCCCTGCCCGCCGTATACTACCTGTTGGCATTGGGATTCGGGCTATGAGAAAGATCGTAGTTCTCGGCTCCACCGGCTCTATTGGCCGCCAGACTTTGGACATAGTGCGGGCCTTTCCCGACGAATTCGAGGTGGTGGGCCTCGCGGCGGGAAACAACACGGTGCTGCTGAAGGAACAGGTGCAGGAATTCCAGCCTTCGCACGTGTGGAGCGCGGCTGCGGGGTCCAGCGAGTTTCCCGGTTCGGCCTATACGCCGATGGAGGACATGGTCAAACTGTCCCGAGTGGACCAGGTGATGGTCGCCCTGATGGGCAGCGTTGGCCTCATTCCCACCTTGAACGCGCTGGAGGCGGGGAAGCAGGTGGCGCTGTCCAACAAGGAACCCATCGTCATGGCCGGCAATCTGATCAAGGACTATGAATCCCTATACGGCGGGCGGGTACTGCCGGTGGACAGTGAACCCAGCGCCATCTGGCAGTGCCTGCAGGGTGAGGACAACGAGATTCTGCGTCTGTTGATCACGGCTTCCGGGGGGCCCTTCCGCACCACGCCACTGGAGGATATGGAGCACGTTACCCCGGAGCAGGCTCTGCGACACCCGACCTGGAAGATGGGCCAGAAGATAACGATCGACTCTGCGACTCTTATGAACAAGGCATTCGAGGTAATCGAGACCCACTGGCTGTTCAGCGTACCCTGGGAGCGCATCGAGGTGGTGGTACACCCGCAGAGCACGATCCATTCTATGGTGGAGTTCGCCGATGGGTCAGTGAAGGCGCAGCTGGGTCCGCCCGATATGAGGCTCCCCATCCAGTACGCGTTGTTCTATCCACAGCGGCTGCCCAACTCCATGATACCGCGACTGGACACTTCGATTTCCCACAACCTCAGCTTCGACCCGCTGGAGCCGGGCCGCTACCCCTGCTTCTCGCTGGCCGTCGAGGCGGCCCGCAAGGGTGGCACATACCCTGCCGTGCTGAGCGCCGCCGACGAAGTGGCAGTGCAGGCGTTCCTGGACGGTAAGATCAGCTACGGGGGTATACACCGCCTGGTGGAAGAGACACTTTCGGAGCATGAATCACTGCCGGGAGGCACCCCCGAAGAGGTACTGCAGGCCGACGCATGGGCCTCAGCCCGAGCCGTCCAGCTGGCGGGCGCATGAACCCTGTCTCCGGGGGCCGTTTCCCCGGCTAACCCGGGGACGGATTGGTCTTGACGGTGTCGGATTTTATTTCGATAGACCTGGAAACGGCCAACCCCAACCCGTGGTCCATCTGCCAGATCGGGATCGCCGGATTCGCCGACGGTGCACTGATTGAGCAGTGGATGACTTACGTTGACCCGCAGGAAAGATTCAATCCTGACAATATCGCTGTCCACGGCATTACCGCAGCCGCTGTGCGGGGCTGGCCCAGGCTACCGGAAGTTTCGGAGCGATTGCGGGCAACGCTGGAAGGCAGGGTCGTGGTCAGCCACAGCCAGTTCGACCGCGTGGCCTTGGAGCAGGCCTTCGACCGGCATAATATCAGGTGCCTGGACTGCTCCTGGCTGGATTCAACGCTGGTGGCCCGGAGGGCATGGGAGGGTTTTTCCAAGCGGGGTTTCGGACTTGAAAACCTTTGCCGCCACCTGGGATACCGTTACCAGAGGCACGATGCTCTCGGAGACGCCAAGGCTGCTGGAGTGGTCATTGTGGCAGCCGTCGAGCAGACCGGCATCGGACTGGCCCGGTGGCTGGATCTGGTGGAACTACCGGCCGGCGAGGGACCTCAACAGCCCATGCGTTCCTTATCACGGATGCCGCCCGGTACGGTCGACGCCACGGCGCAAAAGGTCAACCGTCCCTCCAACCGGATACTGAATCCCGAACTGTTGAGCTTGCTGTCGGAACAGACCATGGACGATTCCGTGGATAGTCATCCGTCCGTCCCTTCCTGAGAGGTTGGTATTCGCTCTCCCGGCCCAAATTACAGGCAATTGAGAGGCTTCCCCAATGGACGCCGTACTCTTCGCGATAGTCACCCTGGTCCCGTTGTTGCTCATCCTGGTGGTGGTCCACGAGCTGGGCCACTTTGCCACTGCTCGCGCCTTCGGGGTCAAGGTGCTAGAGTTCGGCGTTGGGTTCCCGCCCCGGGCCTTCGGCGTATACACGGGACGGACTCCCGTGATGCTGCATCCCCAGACTAGGTTCGTTGGGCTGGATGGCCCCCAGGACTTGAGGCCCGGCCAGCGCGTAAAAGTGGGGTCGCTGGAGGACGAGGGGTGCGGCCTGGTCGCCTTTGAGGTGGAGCTGCACCGCAAGCGGGAAGGGGACGAACCGGAGAGCCATTTCAACCGGCCGGTGGACAACCTGCTATGGCACGAGGGCAAGGTGCGTTCCGTGGACGACGGCTCTTTCGAGTTGGCGGATATGCTCTATTCGGTCAACGTGATACCCCTCGGCGGCTTCGTCCGGCTGGCCGGTGAGTCGAACCCCACCGTGCCGCTGAGCCTGGCCGCGCGGCCGCCCTGGCAACGCGTCGTGGTTCTTTCGGCAGGAGCGTTCATGAACGCTCTGCTGCCCCTGGTCATTTTCACTGTCATGTTCATGCTGCCGCAGGATGTGGAGGTGGGCCGACTGATCATCTCCAGCGTTGCGCCGGGCAGCGCTGCGGCCGAGGCTGAATTCCGGCCCGGCGACGTGTTGCTGGCGGCCAACGGCAATCCGGTGGAAAACAGGGTGGACTTCACCCGGGAGATCAACCTGAACGGCGGCTCGGAGATGTCCGTCCTCCTGGAGCGCGATGGGCGCGAGGAGACGGCGCGGCTGCGGCCCCGGTTCGACGCCGACAGCAGTCGCTGGCTGGCCGGGGTAATGGTGCAACTGTCCGATGCCAGGGTTGAGAGACGGTCCCGGCCCATCTGGGAGGCGATACCAGCCGGCTTCGAGGGCACCTGGCAGCTCATGGTTCTGCTCAAGCAGAGCATAGGCGGGATGATTTCCGCGGGGGTTGCCCCCGAACTGTCGGGGCCAATAGGCATCGCGCAGATGACCGGCGAGGTCAGCAGGGACGGCGGCCTAGCCGGGTGGCTCAGCGTCGGCATTCTGCTCAGCATCAACCTGGCCATCATCAATATACTGCCCTTCCCCATGCTGGACGGCGGACGCATCGTCTTCGTGGCAATCGAGTGGGTTCGCCGCGGCAAGCGAATATCACCGGAGAAAGAGGGGCTGGTTCACTTGGTCGGCCTCGCGGTCATAATCGCCGGGGTTGTGGCCATCAGCGCCAATGACATCGCGCGCCTCATCGACGGCGGCCGGTTTGTGGGCGGGTAGGATCGGTTTAATGCTCCAGCCCGCTAGGAGAGATTGGCATGGAAGTAGAATCAAACGTTTCCAAATGGGGCAACTGCCTGGCTGTCCGCATCCCTGCCGACATCGCCCGGAAGTGGGGCGCCCGGGCAGGTTCTCCTATCGAGATTATTCAACGGGAAGGCGAGATCATCCTACGCAAGAAAACCTATTCCCTCGCGCAGGCATTGGCCCAGATAACTTAGGATAATCTTCACCCGGAGATAGACACCGGCCCACCCTTGGGCAAGGAAATATGGTAGGCACAGGATATGTTCCTAACCGAGGCGACATAGTATGGTTGAAGTTTACGCCTCTTACCGGCCACGAACAGGCAGGACACCGCCCTGCTTTGGTCATAAGTCCCCAAGACTAAAACAGGCAAACCGGACTGGGCTTGTTCTGCCCAGTCACATCCAGTGTCGAAGGCTATTTCTTCGAGATTCCCCTTCCTGACATCTGCCCAATCACCGGGGTTGTCCTTGCCGACCAAATAAAGAGCCAAGATTGGCGCGCTAGGGGCGCCCGCTTTGAGTGCTGAGTTAACCTAAGCCTGGCCAGGGAGGTCTTGGCGAAATTAGATGTGCTTCTCCAATGACAGCGCTTTTGGCTACTGATAGAGGCAGGTCCTTAACGGATTTTCGGGAGAGATGAAAGGCCGTAAGGGAGATTAACCCCATCGCCGGACAGTAGCTATTCACTGCTGGAATGCGAACCCGCTTTCGTGTACCATAATGCCGGGTTTTGCATTGGCTGGCTAGGTATTGCGGGCCGGCCGTTTCGAGTGAGTTGGAGCGAGTTGACATGATAAAGCGACGGCCAACGAAACCGGTCTACGTGGGCGGCGTAAAGGTGGGCGGAGACGCCGAGATCACGGTCCAGTCCATGACCAAGACGGACACCCGCGACGTGGCGGCCACGGTGCGGCAGATCCACGAGCTGGAGGAGGCGGGCTGCGACATCATCCGCTCCGCCGTTCCCGACATGGACGCCGCCATCGCCATGGGCGAGATCAAAAAGCAGATCAACATCCCGCTCATCGCCGACATCCACTTCCACTACCAGTTGGCCCTCAAGTGCCTGGAGGGCGGTGTGGACTGCCTGCGGCTCAATCCTGGCAACCTGCGCAACGAGGACCAGGTGCGCGAGGTGGCGGCGGCGGCCAAGGCCCAGAACGTGCCCATCCGCATCGGCGTCAACTTCGGCAGCCTGCCCCCGGTGGGCGGCATCGGCCGTACGCGGGGCTTCTCGCGCCACATGGACCTGGTCAACAAGCTGCCCAAGGCCGACGAGGCCAGCGAGGGCGACTACAGCGCGGTCGACCACATGGTGGCCACGGCTTTGTGGGAGATCAGCCTGTTGGAGGAGCAGGACTTCGACCAGATCAAGATATCGATGAAGGCCTTCGACGTGCCGACCACCGTCGAAGCCTACGCGCGGCTGGCGGAAATGGTGCCATACCCGTTGCACCTGGGTATAACCGAGGCCGGGACCAAAACGTCCGGCTCCATCCGCACCTCCGTCGGTCTGGGTGTACTACTCTACCAGGGAATTGGCGACACCATTCGCGTGTCGCTCAGCGACGATTCTGTCGACGAGGTGATCGCGGGATACGAGATCCTGAAGTCGCTGAACCTGCGTCAGAAGGGCGCGGTGCTGGTGGCCTGCCCCAGTTGCGGCCGGGCCGACGTGGACGTGCGCAAGCTGGCCAACGACGTGGACGCGCTGCTGCGCAAGAGCAACCGCAACATCAAGGTCGCGGTGATGGGCTGCGAGGTCAACGGCCCTGGCGAGGCCAAGGACGCCGACGTTGGCATCGCCGCGGGAGCGGGTCGGGCCGTCATCTTCCGCAAGGGCGAGAAGGTGCGGGTGGTCCCGGAGGCCGATATGCTGACGGCGCTGATGGAAGAGGTCGAGGCCCAACCTGCTGCGGGGGACTAACTGCAACCTTACCAAGTTAAACGACCAAGTTAAACGCGGAGAGCGCCGGGAAACATCAGGTACACTCGGCGCTCTTTACATTCTGGATACGTTTACTGATACGTGGATTTCCGATTAAACTTTGCCCCATCGCATCTGTAACTCCTACACTTGCGGCATGGCAATCGCACTTGGCTAGCGGAGTGCCGTGATTCCGGCGAATGCGGGAATCCAGCGGCCAGAAATTCGGACGAATGTGCCGAATGGGCGCCAATCCGTACTTGCCACGACCGTAGGGAGTCAGCAGCGGGAGGAGTCCGGATCCCCACGCGAGCGGGAATGACGGACCGGGTTGGATGATTCCCGATGCGATATCCATGGCCCTCCCAGCAATGATGGAACACGTGCCCCATTTTTCCGCTCCCTTATCGACGATTCCAAACCGGCTGAGGCTGTTATGAAGTTTTCGCGAATGGTCAGCAAGACACTGCGGTTTGATCCTCCAGAGGCGGAGACGGCCAGTCACCGGCTGATGCTGCGGGCCGGGCTGATCCAGCAGGTGGCCGCCGGGGTGTATTCATACCTGCCGCTGGCGTGGCGATCCCTTCGCAAGATCGAGAATATCATCCGCGAGGAGATGGATGCCGCCGGTGGCCAGGAGCTGATGTTGCCGGCGCTGCAGCCGCTGGAGCTTTGGGAGCAGACCGGGCGCCGGGCGGCCTTCGGCGACAACCTGTTCTCGCTGCAGGACCGGCGGGGACGCCCAATGGTGATGGCGCCGACCCACGAGGAGGTGATCACCAACGTGGTCAAGAGCAACGTGCAGAGCTACCGCGACCTGCCGTTGCTGCTGTACCAGATCCAGACCAAGTTCCGCGACGAACCGCGGCCTCGCGCCGGACTGATCCGCGTGCGCGAGTTCGACATGAAAGACGCCTACAGCTTCAATGCCGACGACGCCAGCCTGGACGACACCTACCAGGACATGGCGCAGGCCTACCGCAACGTTTTCCGGCGCTGCGGGCTGCCGGTGCTGATGGCCGAGGCTGACAGCGGCGCCATCGGCGGTAAGGACTCCCACGAGTTCCTGCTGCCGACCGAGACCGGCGAGGACACGGTCATCGCCTGCTCCGGCTGCGACTACGTCGCCAACGCAGAGAAGGCGCAGGGAATCTACCCGTCGGTGGAGCCGGAGGCGGAAGAGCAGTTGCGGGAGGTCGCAACTCCCGGCATCAAGACCATCGCCGGACTGGCCGGGTTGCTGAATGTGCCGGAGTCCAAGACCCTCAAGGCAGTGTTTTACATGGCCGACGGCGAGCCGGTGTTCGTAACCATCCGCGGCGACCTCGAGGTGAACGAGGTCAAGCTGAAGAACGCCCTGCACTGCGATGACCTGCGCTTCGCCGAAGACGAAGAGGTGCGGGCCGCCGGACTGGTTGCGGGCAGCGCCTCGGCGGTGGGAATCACGGGCATCCGCAAGGTGGCCGACCCGTCCATCGAGAGCGGCAGCAATTTCGTGGTGGGCGCCAACAAGTCCGACACCCACCTCACTGGCGCCAACTATCCTCGCGACTTCGAGGTGGACCTGCTGACCGATATCGCGCTGGCCCAGCCCGGCCAGCTTTGCTCCAGGTGCGGGGGCATGCTTGAGTCCACCCGCGGCGTGGAGGTGGGGCACATCTTCAAGCTGGGTACGTTCTTCAGCGAGACACTGGGCGCCAACTATCTGAACTCCGAGGGCCGCAATCTACCGATCACCATGGGCTGCTACGGCATCGGCGTGGGGCGGCTGCTGGCCGCCGCCATCGAGCAGAACCACGACGACCGCGGGATCGCTTTCCCCCATCCCATAGCGCCATACCAGGCGCATCTGGTGGGCCTGAACCTGGCCAACCAGGACGTCGCGGAGGCGGGGCAGAACTTATATGACGAACTGAATGCCGCAGGGATCGAGACGCTGTACGACGACCGCCCCGACGCGGCCGCGGGCGTAAAGTTCAACGACGCCGACCTGATCGGCCTCCCCGTCCGCCTGGTGGTCAGCCCCCGCAACTGGAACAACGGCGTGGTGGAGGTGCGGGGCCGCTTGGAGGCGGAGGCGGAGACGGTGCCGCTGGCGGAAATTCTGGAAGCGGTCCGGTCGCGGCTGGCGGTGGAGGATTAGTCCACTGCCTTACCTGTCAACGGGAGACAAGAGGCACCGTGCAGGGATCGTCCGACTCCTGTTAGCGTTGCTCATTACATTCGGCACGCTGGCTTGCAGCTCCCAGCCCGACACTCAAACAGAGAAATATGCGAGCAGAACGCTGGCTCCGTTACCCACGGCAACGCTGGTGAGGCCCAAGGCTACGGCGACGTTTACGGTTGAGCCGGTATCTCCGTCTTCCGGTCCCGCTGGGGTTGTGACGCCTTCAAATACGCCGCCCAATTCCGCGCCGACGGTCACCGTTGCGCCGACTGCCACTGTTGCGCCTGTACCGACGGAGGCACCACCCACAACCGCACCGACGGGACGGCCCGCGACCCTGTCCCTGCCTCGTCCTCCCGTGGAGGTTGCCCGTGACCATCCGGCGGCACTAATTGCCATGCTGCCCGAGAATTCCGCCCAGCTCATATTCGCTGACGTCGAAGCCTTGACCCAGAGACGCGCCTTCAATGAGATCCTCGAGGGCACTTTGCGCAGCTTTGTCAGGTCGAATGAGAAGGCGCCCAACGAGGAATTGCTACGCGCATCCAGCATCGACGCCGTAGTGGTTGGGTTCGACAGGGAATGGGGATGGTCCTGCATTCTGCAGGGTGACTTCAGGCTGACGCTGGATGCCTTGCGTCGAGCCAGCGGCGAATCCGGGAAGAGTCCGTATACGGAATTGGTCGAAATCCGCGGGGATGTGGAGATATACGGTGTTTTTGCAGACCGCTCTCACGGTCCCAGGGATGAGCTCTACCTCGCCCTGCCTGACCTGGAAACGCTGGCTCTGACCGAGGACTTGCACCGGATGAGAGAGATGGTTGACCGGCGGCAGGGCGGCCTGAGTCTGCCTCATGCGTTGGCCGTGATGCTCGAGGACTGGGGTCTGCCGGATTACCTGCACGTTTTTGACGTGGAAAACTATCGCGATAATAGTGATCGGTCCAGTCCGATGTCGCATCCAGCAGAATTCATGAAATTCTACGGAGTCCACGTAACACTCGCAGATGACTTGACCACGACCATACGGATGTTGCAGCAGTTTGATAACGAACAACGGGCATCCGCCGCTGCGGCTTGGCTACAGGCTCAGACGGAGCCGCATTATCGGACAATCAGATACGGAAAAACGGTGATGCACAGCCAGTGGACCCAGAGAGGACCGACGGTTTACGCTCATATCACCGTGCCCGACGAAGACTCCCTTGACCTGATAGGCGACATTACATGGGGCAATTGAGCGGGCTCGGGTCAAACTCAAGATGCTGCAATTGATGCAGGTCGCCCTTGGAGGCTATTTGAACAAGCTGATCGAAATGGCATTGGCCCGGCTCTGGCCGTTTGCCGTGTTGATATTGCTGGCCCTGTTGGCCGCGTGCGGGTCGGCAGCCACACCGACGGCGGAACCTGTAACCGGGCAGACTGCGGCGCCCACGGCTGTTCCGACGGAGGCAGCGCCCTCGGAAACGCCACGACAGCCTACGCAGCCTGCGAGCTCGCCAACCGTCGCACCGCCCATCGGGACCCCGGCGGAGCCAACTGCCACCACTGCATCGAGACCGGCTGCCGTGGCGACAGGGCCCAGCCCAACCGCGACCGTGCCGCCACCAACGGCGGAGCCGACCCGGCCGCCTCCGACGGAGAGACCCCAGTTGCCGTCTGTCGAGGTTCCGCCGGACCACCCGGCGGCGGTGCTTGCCCTTCTGCCGGATTCCAGGATGTACGCCTATATCAATCTGGAAACGGTGTTGCAGAGGCCCGCCCTGCAGGAGCACGTGGAGTTTGAGCTTGGGCACTTTGTCAGTCTTGATGAGTTGCCTTTTGCCGAGGAACTGCTCGTGTCGATAGGCGCGGAGGCCCTGCTAATCTCATCTGCATTCTACTCTAACGAGTGGGCGATCATTCTGCTGGGCGACTTTACGCGGCTTGCCGATGCGCTGAATGCTTCCGCCCAGTCGAGTGGCGGCCTCTCTGTCAGCGTTATCGATACCCACCGCGAAATCGACATTTATGCCTTGGTCAGGACCAAGAGTTCGGGGTACCAGTCCGAGATTTACTTGACGGTACTGGGCCCGGAAACGCTGGCGGCAAGCCCGGACGCAGACTTGGTGCGGGATATGATCGACCGGCACAATGACGGCGGGCAAGTGCCGAAGGGTCTGGCCGCCATGGTGGAGGACTGGGGGCTGTCCGATTTTCTGGAGGTCTTCCACAACGAGGCATTTGACGACCAAGGCAGGCCAATAGACGCGTCGAGAGTCTATGCCTTTCACGCCGAGTTGGCGGACGAGTCGACCACAATTCTTCGAGCCCTGCGGCAGTTCGATGACGAGGATCAGGCCGCCGCTGCCGCTGCCTGGCTGAATGAGCAGACCGGGCGCCAATATCGCAAGATTGGCTGGGGCAGCAGTGCGACGATCGACGAGTGGCGGCACAGGGGCTCAACGGTTTTCGGGGAGGCCAGAGTGCCGGACGGGGACTAGCTGCCCTCCCTGGTACAGGGGAACTAACCGGTCCTATGCTTGGTCGCGGCGTGGCTCGAGGAGCTCGCTGAGCATTCGGAGGTTTTCCTGCAGCGGCAGAGCAAGCTGATGAGCCGAGTTGCGGAGCATCAGCAGGAGCCGGAACTGGGCCGCGAGGTCGTCGGCGAGCACGCGCTTGGCCTCGGCCACGGTGTCGGCCTCGACCGGTACCCTGACCCCGTTCAAGGGAAGATGCTGCTTGGCCTCTCCTGCCCAGTACTTGTCCAGGCTGTCCAGCACTAAGATGGGAATTTCGTCCTTGATCACGACGTTGGCATCAGGCGAGCAGTCTTCAGCGCGCAGGGTATCGACGAGGACACGGGTGATTTCGGAGTGGCTGATGTGGAAGACGGCCGAGTTGGGCTGGGTGGAATCAATATCGCGCCAGTTCCAATCGGTTGGATTGGCAGAATCGAGCCCCGGCTCCACGACGACCGGCAGGGCCAGGTCCTCCGCCAGGGGCCGGTCCTCCCTTGGTCCGGCGGCCCCCACAGGTTCGTTATCCGGCATGGCTGTGATTCCCCTCGCCCTCCAGCTCCCAGGCAGCGTAGACCTGCTCCGGCAGGGTGATAGGCCCCACGGCATTCTCGTATTCCCGGACGTGCTTGGCGGTGAGCAGGGCGATTGCCTTAAGCATCTGGGGACTCACCTTGATGCGGGCGCGGAGGATGGGTTCGCGCTCCTCCATCTGTTCGCCGAAGAACAGCACCGCCGAGTAGAGGCTGCTGAAAATGTGCATGGAGTCGGCGTAAAAAGTGACGGGGTCCAGGGCGCTGCCCTCGTTGGCCTGGGTATCGCCGGGGCGGGCGTAGGTTTCCTCGTGCGGGGTCTGATCTTCGGGGGGAACGAAGGGCCTCTGGACGACTGGCATGTCGGCTCTCCTGAGAATGCCAAAGGATGACAGGGTGGGTTGGCGGTATTATACAGGAACGCGGAAGGGGACAGATTGACCGCTGGCTGGAAGCCGGTCCGCGCAGGCGGTCTGCACGACCGGAAACACGGCTCAGGGTTCGCCTCCACGATGGCAGAAA
The DNA here is from genome assembly GCA_965249355.1 of Dehalococcoidia bacterium. GTDB lineage: Bacteria > Chloroflexota > Dehalococcoidia > Lucifugimonadales > UBA3495 > VXOI01. The sequence continues at coordinate 3,373,317 of CBDFLW010000004.1, read as the reverse complement.
CGGGCCGACGGGCGCCTAGCCCTCCGATGGCTCCGGCTCACCGGCCAGGAATCGCTCCACCGCCGGGGTACGGGGCAGCATGAGGACGCCGTTCACCTCCACGCCGAACTTGGCGTAAGCTTCCTCTTCTCTTTGGCGCTGCCTTTCGCGCCCCTCTTTACGCCCTTCCTCTTTCCATTCCTTGATCTTCATTCCTGCCAGTACCATTAGCCACACGCCCTCCTTGAGAATCGCTGCCAGCAGCACGGGCGACGGGCGCCTAGCGCTCCGAGGGCTCCGGCTCGCCGGCCAGGAATCGCTCCACCGCCGGGGTACGGGGCAGCATGAGGACGCCGTTCACCTCCACGCCGAACTTGGCGTAAGCTTCCTCTTCTCTTTGGCGCTGCCTTTCGCGCCCCTCTTTACGCCCTTCCTCTTTCCATTCCTTGATCTTCATTCCTGCCAGTACCATTAGCCACACGCCCTCTTTGAGAATCGCTGCCAGCAGCACGGACGACGGGCGCCTAGCGCTCCGAGGGCTCCGGCTCACCGGCCAGGAATCGCTCCACCGCCGGGGTACGGGGCAGCATGAGGACGCCGTTCACCTCGACGCCGAACTTGGCGTAAGCTTCCTTCTCTCTTAGGCGCTGTCTCTCGCGCTCCTCTTGACGCCCCTCTTGACGCCCCTCTTGACGCCCCTCTTCACGCCCCTCCTTGCGCCCTTCTTCTTTCCATTCCTTGATCTTCATTCCTGCCAGTACCATTAGCCACATGCCCTCCTTGAGAATCGCTGCCAGCAGCGCAGTTCCTGCCGAAACAGTGATCAAATTTGCCAAATTGGTCATCAGGGTTTTCAACGCCCAGCTGTCCCAATACAGCCACAGGGACAGGGAGCCGATGGCCAGCGTAACCAAGTATACCGCGCAGTAGAAGATGCCGAGGTCACGCAAAGCCTTGTTACCGGAGCTATCCATTCCGGTTTATCCTATAGATTCCGTCGAGGGGCAGTCAACCACACCGGCCGGAGCTCTGCGGCTCTTTGGCTAGTAGCGACAAGTGGTGGCAACCGGCCGCGACCGCCTCCCATTCTGGGGCGGTGAGGTTGTGGCCGATGAGTCCGAGACGCTGCATGACCGCGTAGGCCAGGGCATCCTTGGATGCGTTGGCCTTGCCCGCCAGGCCGGAACGCACGTCGGAGGCGGAGTAGGTGAGGATTGACAGGCCCAGATCTCCGGCCCATTTGCGGAAGCCTTCCTCAAGGAGATGCTGGCTGGGTTTCCGCCAAGCCAAGCCGCCGGCCCGGCTGCGTACAATGGTGGATGGAGACCATCTGTCATTGACGGCATTCAGGACTATCAACTGGCCGTCGATGTGGATGGAGGGATCGAGTTTGCGCCTGGTCCCAAGAGCCGCTACTCCGCTGGCGACGACCCGGGGTGTGCTCGAGAATCCTGTGGCGCCAGACTCCAGGACTGCCCACCCCGTTTGCCGCAGGCTGGGGTACAGGGCTATCAGCCTGGTAGCATCGGGAGCTGCTTTCCCCTGACATGTGATCTCTGAATTCTTGGCGGTGGCGCTCCGAACCTCGCCGTACGGGGGCATCAGATTGACCGCCGGGAGCCGGTCGGCGCGCCGGTGTTCGGAAGACCGGGTAAGATAGTGGCGATGAGTAGCGTAGAGTTTCCTTTGGCATCTTGATCGCAGTACAAGCCGGTATAATAGTAGACGCCGCATTGCAGACAGATCCAGTCTCCCTCGTCATATGCAAGATCGCCGCGGCACTTGAGGCATGCCCCGAGCCGGTAAATTTTCAATCCAATTCCCGTGGTTGGTCATCAGTAAAACTCGCATTCGAATGCTCTGGACAATATATCAGAATAAATGTTCGTATTCAACTACTACCGGTCAGTTCAGCGTGGTCCAGATGAAACTCTGCCCCTGCGGGAATCGCTAGGAGTAAGGCCAATTTATAGTCGCCTCTTTCAGCGCGTCGAAACCTGTTATTCCGAGCGGAACGAAGAATGCCGCTCACCCGAGGAAGGCCTTTCCCTGCGCTTGAAGGGGAAAACAGGAGACCTTGGGCCGGAGATAATGGTGGTTGTTGGGTAGAGCGGGCCCGTGATATTCTTCATGCTAGAGTGCCCCTGTAGCTCAGCGGATAGAGTGCCGGCCTCCGGAGCCGGAGACGAGAGTTCGATCCTCTCCGGGGGTACCACTGTACAAATGCTTCCGCTTTCCCCTTTTCCGCTTGCTCTCGGGGCGTGGCCCAGCGGCAGGGCGCCTGGTTTGGGACCAGGAGGTCGGCAGTTCAAATCTGCCCGCCCCGACCAACGTCGTGCAATTGCTCCTCCACTGCTTTTCATCGAGCTGAAATTCTTCTCCGAACATCAGTTCAGGGCGCTAAAATGACGTGTGTCCGATAAATCAGGAGGATGGTCATGAGACTGGAAGGAAAAGTAGCGATCATTAGTGGCGGCGCCCGCGGCATGGGAGCAGAGGAGGCGCGCCTGTTCGCCCGCGAGGGCGCCAAGGTCGTTGTCGGCGATGTGCTCGAGTCCGAGGGCCGCCAGGTGGAGGCGGAGGTCAACGAGGCAGGAGGCGATTGCGTATTCGTCCAGCTGGACGTAACCAGTGAGGACTCGTGGGCCGCAGCGGTGGCAACTGCGGTTTCGCGATTCGGCAAGCTCGACATTGTGGTCAACAACGCCGGCGTGGTTGCCCGGGGCGTGCTGGAGGACACCACCGTTGCAGAGTGGGACAGGGTTATGGACGTGAACGCCAAGGGGGTTTTCCTGGGTACCAGGGCGGCAATACCCGAGATGCGTAAGGCCGGAGGCGGCTCGATCATCAACATCTCGTCGATGTCTGGCATGGTGGGCCAGAGCTACATTCAGCCGGTTTACAACGCGTCGAAGGGCGCGGTGCGCATTTTCAGCAAGTCGGCGGCCATCCAGTACGCAAAGGAGAACATCCGGGTCAACTCGGTGCATCCGGGGCCGATCGACACGCCGATGGCCGGCGAGCGAATGAACAATGCGGACCTGCAGCGGGAGGCCGAAGAACGCTCGCCCCTGGGCCGGACCGCGCATCCCATCGAAGTGGCCTACGGGGTGCTGTACCTGGCGTCGGACGAGTCATCGTTCGTCACGGGTGCGGAGCTGGTAATAGACGGGGGCGCGACGGCACAGTAGGGATGTTACAGGCAGATTCTAGCGCAACTCGATAAAGCCCCGGCCGGGGTCCCCCTCAAGCGCCATAATCTCGTCGTAATTGGCGCAGAGCAAGGATTCGACCAATGCAGCCGAGGAATTGCCGATACGTATCCAGATTACTTTTGGGGGATGTCCTCTCTCGTAATTCAGATCGCGATAATCGGCGTCCTTCGAGACCACCACGAAGTCATTGGCCCTGGCGTAAGGCCAGATGACGGTATCAGGAGCCCGCTCAAGCCCGACATCAATGAGATGAATGGAACCCGGGTAAAAGTGTTGCAGCCTATTCCTCAATCTAGGAGACAGGTTCTGGTCGAACAGCAGCTTCACTCAGAATCGCCGATCCATGGCTCGTCGACTACTTTGCTCGCCTCCTCCGTCCAGACGACTCCGTGAAGAGGCACCAGCGCGAAACGGCGCTTGCGGTCGGCGACAAAGGCGATGCTGGCGAGGATGTCTTCCTTGGTGAGATACGGGAAGTCGTCCAGAATCTCTTCGTAGGTCATGCCGCCAGCCAGGTATTCCAAGATGTCGTAGACGGTGATGCGCATTCCGCGGATGCAGGGCTGGCCGCTGCGCTTGCCGGGCTCGATGGTGATGATGTGCGAGTAGTCGTTGACCGCTGTCCTTTCGTTCAACGTTAGCCTCTTTGGTTGATGATTTATGATTAAGATTCTATCATTCTGATATACCCCTTGGAGCGTGTTATGCAAGAACGTCCGCTGGACGGCAAGATCGCGATCGTCACGGGAGCTGCCAGTCCCATGGGACTGGGGCGGGCCATGACCGAGGCCCTGGTGAGAGCAGGCGCGCGGGTATCGATGATGGACATTAACCCCGACTGGCTGGGGCAGTCGTCCAATGACCTGCGCGAGATTGGGGGAGACAATTGCGTGATGACACAGGTGGTGGACGTAACCTCACCAGAGGCGGCGGAGGAGGCCGTCGCTCGCACCTTCTCTGAGATGGGCGGCCTGCACATTCTGGTAAACAACGCCGGCATCGCGCCGCGCAACATGCTGCTGGGCGGCGACACCCGCAACAACTTCTGGGAGGTGGCGGCCCCAGAGTGGGACCGGGTGATGGCGGTGAATGCGGGCGGTCCCTTCTATATGTGCCGCGCCGCGGTGCCGCACTTCCTGGCCCAGGGATGGGGACGGATCATCGGCGTGACGACCAGCCTGAATACCATGTACAACCCTGGCGGCACGCCGTACGGCCCGTCGAAGGCGGCCCACGAGGCCCTCATCGCCATGGCGGCCCGCGAGCTGGAGGGCACTGGCGTCACGGTCAACGTGCTGGTGCCGGGTGGGATGTCCAACACCAACCTGATCCCGGACGAGGCCGTGCACAGCCGCGAGGGTATGATCCAGCCTGACGTGATGCGCGCTCCTGTTGTGTGGCTGGCTTCGGATGCCTCGGATCACATTTCCGGACACCGGTTCATCGGCTACTTCTGGGACGAGTCGCTGCCTCTGGAGGAGCGCATCGAGCGGTCGGGGTCGCCCGCCGCTTGGCCACAGCTTGGTGCGCAGGCAATCCGGCCGGGACAGTAGGTCGCATGAGATCGCTCGCTGTACGCAGATCCGTGGACCCAATGACGCGAACCCTTGATGATGTGGTCTCCGTGTCGAAAAGTTTTGACAAAGTCGGGACCGGGAGGGACGAAATTGACCCAGGAGGAGGCTGCTGGCTGCAAGTAAGGTATGCGCTATAATTTACCATCGTGATGTTAAGGCCCGTTCATTATTATTCTTGAATCAGTATTGACAAGGGAAGGCACACAGGCTTAAATGTTAGGTGGGCAATTGGGTGAGCCGGGCTTCGAATTTGGCTTACCCATAATCAAATTCCGGTAACCATCCGGGCCGGGTTCCTGGGAGGGAGTTCCCGGAGGACCGGAGAAAATTCTGACAAGACCACAGTAACCGATGTAAGGAGGGATAGATGTCCGACCAAGCTGTGTCCCAGCAAGATATTGCCTTGATGGCCCACCTGCTTCGGCGGGCCGGGTTCGGCGCCAGCCGGGACGAGATTGAAGCCCGGGCTCGCCAGGGTTATGACAATGTCGTCGACGAATTGCTGAACCCCACCGACGACCCTGGTATCGATGAAGACCTGTTGTATCGCGCCTATCCGTCGTATTTCGACAAGGCCGCTATCGAAACGGGTCAGACCGAGATCGTCTACCGGATGATCAACAACAAACACCAGCTACAGGAGAAGATGGCGCTGTTCTGGCACACCATCCTCTGCGCTGGCGACAACAAGGTGGACAACGCCCGCACCACGTCCATGCAGTACGACACCTTCCGCCAGAAGGGCATGGGCAACTTCAAGGAACTGCTGCTCTGGCTGTCCACCGACCCGGCGATGCTGTACTACCTGGACAACATCGAGAGCCACAAGACCGCGGTTAACGAAAACTACGGCCGTGAGTTGCTGGAGCTGTTCTCCCTGGGCGTAGGCATGGACAACGAGTTCAACTACTCCGAGGACGACGTCAAAGCCTGCGCCCGCGCTTTCACGGGCTGGAACCTGGCCCCGACGATCCCGGTGTTCCCCTACGGCCGCACCCCCTTCGAGTTCCGCTTCGACCCGGCAGACCACGACTTCAGCGAAAAGACCTTTTTGGGCGAGACCGGCAACTGGAACGGTGACGATGTTGTAGAGATCATCTGCAAGCAGCCCGCCGCCGCCCGTTTCGTGGCCAGGAAGCTATACGACTTCTTCGTCGCGGACGAGCCCCCGGTTCCGTCCTGGCGCCTGTCCGAGCCGCGCGACATTGAAGCCATCAAGCAGCTGGAGAAGGCTTACTTCGACTCCGGCTACGAGATCAACGAAATGTTGCGGGTGCTGTTCAACAGCGACTTCTTCAAGGACGAAGCAGTCCGTTACGCCAAGGTGAAGAGCCCGGCCGACGTGGTCATCGGCACCATGCGCATGGCGCAGGACCACAACGAGCCCAAGCCCGGCCTGTTTTTCGTGGCCATGGAGCCCAAGTACATGGGCATGGACCTGCTGAACCCGCCAACGGTCGAAGGCTGGCACATGGGCCGTGAGTGGATCAACAGCGGCAGCCTCATTGACCGCATCAATTTTGCCTCCAAGGTTCTGGGCGACACCAGCCTGCCCGGCATCCAGTCCATGGTCAATCGCCTGATGGCCGAGGGTAAGATCCTGAGCGCTGAGCAAATGGTGGACGGCTGCCTGGACCTGGTTGGCCCGCTGACAATCTCCGACGAGACTCGAGCCGAGCTGGTGGGGCACGTTGCCAGGGCCGGTGAACTGCGCCACGGCACCGAGGACGAGCAATCGGACTTCGCCGGCCGCGTCGGCGAGACCCTGCAAATGATTGCCACCACCTCGGAGTTCCAGTTCGGTTAGAACCCCGGAAGCGAGGAGAGAGTAGTGAGAGAGAGGGCGCCAGAGCCATTGCATTCTCGCACTGCTCACTCCCTAACCCAAGAAACGCTGACAACTAAAACGGAGGAATAGAGATGGTATCCACCAGCAAGGATCCGGTCCTGGCTGTAGTCTCCCTTTCCGGTGGCAACGACGGGATGAACACGGTGATCCCCTACAGCAACCCGCGCTACCGGGACTACCGCCAGACCTTGGGGATCCCCGAAGAGATGATCATCCCCCTGAACGACACCCTGGGCCTGCACCCCTCGATAGCTCCCCTGAAGAAGTACTGGGACGAGGGCAAGCTGGCCATCATCCAGGGCATTGGCTATCCCAACGGCAGCCTGTCGCACTTCCGCTCCATGGACATCTGGGCTACCTGCGAGCCCGAGGTCCTCGGCGTGGAGGGCTGGCTGGGCCGCGTGGTCCAGCAGCTTGACCCCAATAAGGAAAACGTGCTGACCGGAGTGAACTTTGGTCGCGGCCTCCCAAGGGCCTTGGCCATGGAGGGCGTCCCCATTGCCTCCGTTGGCGACCTGAGCAACTACGGCCTGCTCACCGAGTTGGAGCGGGAAGAGCAGCGCAACGAGGCCCTGGACCTGTTCGGGCGGATGTATGGCCCAGCCATCGGACGCGGCGCGGTTGAAGACTTCATCCGCAGCACTGGCGTCGAGGCCATGATGGGCGCCGACATTCTGGCCACCGCTCCCGGTATGTACCACGGCGAGGAGGAGTACCTGCTGGGCAACATCGGCGGCTACATGCGGGACATGGTCCAGGTGCACAACGCCAATCTGGGCACCCGCGTGCTCTTTACCACGGCTCCCTACAACATTTTTGACACCCACGCCAACCAGCTCGTCGGACATTCGAATCTGCTGAACGACGTGGCCAGGAACGTCGACTCCTTCATTGCTGACCTGCGCCACCACGACATCAGCGACAACGTCGTAACGTTGCTCTACTCTGAGTTCGGGCGCCGCGCCATGGACAATGGCTCCGGAACGGATCATGGAACCGGCGGCGTGGCATTCGTCATCGGCGAGCAGGTGAAGGGCGGCCTCTACGGCCAATACCCGTCCCTAGAGCCTGGTGAACTGGAAGACGGCGGCAACCTGCAGCACAACAACGACTTCCGCTCGACCTACGCCACCCTGCTGGAGAACTGGATGGGCATGGATTCCAAGCCCATCGTCGGCGGGACCTGGGAGAAGCACGACTTTATCTAGGCACCACTCGGCTCCGGCCGATTCCGGCGCCAATTCACTGGGGAATGTGCCGGAACACCGAATGAAGATATCCGGTGTTCCGGCGGGCAGAAAAGAGAGTACCAATATGCCAGACGGAAATGTATTAGACGATGCAACCGATTCCGAAGAAGGAAGGGGCATCTTCCGGTTCATACTGGACTTGATCAGGTCCGTGGTCACCGCCGTGGTTGACATGGGCAAGAATCTCATCAGTTCGCTGATCGAGTGGGTTACTGGCGCCATAAGCGCCCTCGTCCAACGGGTCATCACGCGAATCGCGACTGAGGTCTAAGTCGCGTAGAGGGCCGAATCCCACGATAGCAAATTCAAAGGAGGCAAGCCGTGGCAAGTGTATTTCTCGGCATCAACGACCGGACGTTCACCTATAGGTACGTCGCCGGTCGATCCGAGTTCCAGGGCACCGGGTTCCGAAATCCGATGGACTTCGCCTTCGGGCCGGACAAGGCGATGTACGTCGTGAACCGCTCCTATGAGTCCCGTTCCGACGGCACTCGCATCAACTTGTTTGTCCTGGATGACGATGGCACCGAACACTATGTGACCGAGTTTGGCGGATATGGTGAAGGCCCCGGTCAGTTCATGTGGCCCATGTCCATCGCTCTGGACAAGGACACCAACGTTTACGTGTCCGACGAATACCTGCATCGCATTACCATCTTCAACAAGGACGGCGAATACATCAGCCACTGGGGCACACACGGCTCCGGCGATGGCGAGCTGGACCGGCCGGCGGGCCTGGCTATCCGCGACGACGTCCTGTACGTGGTCGACAGCCGCAACAACCGGGTGCAGAAATTCACCCTCGACGGACGGTACATCTCCCAGTTCGGCAGCTTCGGTACCGGACCGGGCGAACTGAACACCCCTTGGGGTATCGGCTTGGACAAGGACGGCAATGTTTTCATCGCCGACTGGCGGAATGACCGCATTCAGTCGTTCACCAGCGATGGCCAGTGGCTATCCAGCATCGGGCAACCGGGCAACGGCGGGGACGCCTCCATCGCCCGCGAGCATGGCGGCATCCGCGTGGTCAACCGCCCGGTGGGCTTCTTCAACCGCCCGACGGGCGTGGCCGTGGACAAGGACGGTGACGTCTACGTTGCCGACTGGCTGAACAACCGGGTACAGGTGATGACTCCCGAGGGTCGGTTCATCACCGAATTCACCGGCGACGCTGCGCTGTCCAAGCTGGGCGAGCAGAAGATCGAGTCCAACCCGGACATGATCCGCCAGCGTAACGGCGTCCGCGACTTCACCCCCGAGAAGGTCCTCTGGGCCCCCGTAGCGGTGAAGGTGGACGATGAAGGCAATGTCTTCATTGCCGACACCACCCGGCACCGTTTCCAGGTCTACCAGAAGAACACCGAGCCGGTGCTGGTCTAGTCCTGGCAATCGCCTGGCGGCTGGCCGCCAGTTTTTCAGAACTCCGAGGGGCAGGCTCGCAGCCTGCCCCTCTCTTTGGAGTTACCATGACCCAGAACCGGGAGCAATCCGGAAGCACCCTTGCCCAGCAGATGTTCGGGCCGCAGTCCGGGGTCTACGCCGAAAGCAAGGTGCACATCCGCGACGACAGCCTTGATTCGGTTCAGCGGCTGACCAGCCCCGACTTTCTATCGGGAACGACGCCCTACCGATGGGCCGTTGATATTGGTACCGGCGCCGGATTCACCGCCTTTGCCATGGCCGACGTGTCGGACCGGGTGGTGGCCTCGGATATCACCGGGCCCATGCTGCGCCAGGCCAAGCGAATCAGCGGCGAGCGGAGCCTGGGCAACGTGATGCTCAGCCAGAATTCGGCGGAGTCACTGCCCTTTGCGGATGCTTGTCTGGATCTGATCACGTGCCGCGTTGCGGCGCACCACTTCCGCAATTTCGAGGCCGCCCTCGATGAGGCCCAGCGCACATTGAAGTCTGGCGGGTCGCTGGTAATAGCCGACAGCATCGCGCCCGAGGATAGTGTTGTGGCGAAGTGGATGAACGATATCGAGTTGCGCCGCGACTTTAGCCACATCCGTAACCGTAAGATTTCGGTCATCCGCCAGATGCTTGAGTACCGTGGATTCGAGGTGGCCGGTAGCGAAAATGAGCGGATCTACCTGTGGTTCAACGACTGGGTCGCGCGTACCAAGGTGCCGGACGACGAAGTGCATGCGTTGCGTCGAGACTTCCAGGAAGCTTCGCCCTCAGTTAAGGAGGCCTTCCAGGTGGGCAAGCCAGAGGAGGACGGCGACTTCCTGTTCTCGTGGCCATGCTGGATTTTCCGCGCTGTCAAAGGTTAGTGGACCGTTGAGTACTGCCATTCATTCGGAATTGTTGGCAGCACTGCGACTTGCTCACACCGGCCACGTCTCCTTGTTCCAGGCCATATCCCAGAACTGGTACTCGAGGCGCAGGCTGGTAACGTAGGCAGCCTCCATTGCTGCCTGCTCCGTCGGGGAGGCGACATTGCCGATGCCGTCGGTTAGCGCCCTCAGGTGCAGCGCCAGGTCGCGGAACTCGTCTGACGAATACATCCCGACCCACTCGGCGTACAGCGGCGCGTGGCTGGGTGCTCCCTGACGGGCCAGGTGCTCGCCGATTTCCCAGTAACCCCACTGACAGGGCAGGAGCGACGCGGCCAGCTCGCCAAAGCTGCCCTGGGACGCCACCCGCAGCAGGTAGCTGGTGTAAGCCACTGTAGTCGGCGCAGGGCGGGTGTGCTCCAGTTCCTCACGGCTGACGCCAAACTGGGCGCAATATGCCCGATGCAGCTCCATTTCGGTGTTCAGCGTCTCGTCCAGCAGCCCGGCGAACCAGGACATGACGTCCAGCTCGGGCGCCCGTGCCGCACCCAGCGCCAGCACGCGGGCATAGTCGACCAGGTAAACGTAGTCCTGGGCGACATAATGTTTGAATCGCTCGACTTCGAGGTCCCCGCGCCCGATGCCCCGCACGAACGGATGCTCCAGGATGGATTGTCGAATGGGGAGCGAGCGCTCCTCAACGCCCTCGATGAATCCCACGACCGTTAGTCCGGGTCCTCGCGTGGGGGGCGCTGCCGGTGGCGGAATATGGCTGACAGGGGAACCGACAGGCCCGGCAGCAGCGGGGTGGTCAGGATGTCATCGGCGCCCAGCACCGCCCGCTCGACGTATTGGCCATCCCGCAGCTCAAGCTGCGTTACCGTGTCGGTGCGGGGGTCTATCGGCCAGTACTCCTGGACACCGGCCTCTGCATATATCTGACGCTTGCGGACCAGGTCTCGACTCCGGTCCGTGGAAAGTACTTCGACCACGATGTCGGGCGCTCCCTCAACCCATCTGCCTTCCAGGACATCCCGTCGCCCTTCGCGGATGATGACTATATCCGGTTCCGGCGCGCGTTGCAGTTCCCGCGACAGGATGGTGGTCATCTCGTGATAGAACTGGGCCGGAGGCACATCGAACCCGTCTAAATAATCTGCGAGTTGTCGGGAAACTTGGAAAATCAGGAACTGATGGTCGCGCGTGCCGGAGGACATGATGTAAAGTACTCCATCGTCGAGTTCCCACTTGCCGTCGGTTTCACCGAGGGCCAGGAACTCGTCAAGGGACATGCGCGTGCCGGTACGAAGGCCGGTGGTAGACATGATCGGCTCCGTTTCTCTGCGCCGCAAAATCTATATTGTGCAGGACAATTGTAGCAGAGGAATATTATACAGCAGGCGATGATCAATCCTGCCGTCGGCCCTTCTGCTGGGTAGTGTCCCTCTTTGAAATTGACATCTGTTGAGTGCCGTAGCCAAGAAATTCAAAACCGTCATTCCTGCTACACCGTCATTCCGGCGAAAGCCGGAATCCAGAGCCCCCGTGAAGACGCCCTGCGTCTACATCATCGCCAGGAGGCAGAACGGCAACCTTTGCCGAGGGGCAGGATGACGGATGGGGGCAGGAATGACTGTTATGCGACGGCGTACTGGGGCTCTGGATTCCTGCTTTCGCAGGAATGGCGGCGTATAGATTACGATGACGGATGATGTTAATTTCAAAGAGGGACTGTCCCTTCTGCTGTCAGAAGTCGCTTTCGAAGCCATGGGCTTCAGCGTATAATTAACGCAACCCCCACTCATGACCACGGATGTGATTCCTATGGAAGTTGTTTTCACCCAGGACGTTCCCAACAAGGCCCGTGCCGGCGAGGTGCGCAACGTGCCTGACGGCTACGCGCGCAACTACCTGCTGCCCCAGGGCCTGGCCGTAATGGCCACCCCAGAGGTGCTGAAGCGCCTGCACAAGATCAAGTCGGTTGGCGACGCGGTGAGGCTGCGCGAGACCAGGGTGCTGGAAGAGCTGAAAGAGGCACTGGACGACACCGGGATTTCGGTGCAGGCCCGGGTAACGCCCACCGGACGCTACTACGGCGCCATCACCAATACCCACATCTCGATGGCGTTGGCCGAAGTCACCGGGCGCGAGGTGGAGCGCCGCTGGATCGAGGTTGCCGAGCCCATCCGCGAACCCGGAGAATATGACATAACCCTGCGCTTCTCCACCGAAATCGCGGCGACCATTCACGTAACCGCCGAGGCCGAAGAGTAGCCGTGACCCTCTATGCCGAAAGACTGCTCCCGCACAACATGGAGGCGGAGGAGGCACTGATCGGGTCGTTGCTGATCGACGGGGAGTGCATTGCGCGTGTTGCTCCGCTGCTCCTGCCCGGCGACTTCTACCGGGAGAGGAACCAGCTCTGCTACGACGCGGCAATGGCATTGTTCCAGCGAGACCAGGCTATAGACCAGACCACGATGGCCGGAGAGTTGGCGCGTACGGAAAGGCTGGAGTCGGTCGGCGGCATGGCCTACCTGTCTCATCTTGTCTCCATCACGCCGACGTCGGTTCATTCCGAGGACTACGCCGGGATCGTTTCCCGTACTTCCACGATGCGGAGGCTCATCTCTGCGGCCGCGCGCATCTCGGAGCTGGGCTACAACGACACGGATGACGAGGAGGGGACGCTGCGGCAGGCTGAGGATGCGCTGTTCGCCGTTCGTGGCTCGAGACAGGTACGGGGATTCGTCCCGCTTCGGCAGATCTTCGACCAATACCTGCAGGACCGGGCCGGCGTGCTGGACCCGCTGTCCGGTGCCGCCAGCCCGGTGATGTCAGGATACAGCGAGCTGGACGAATTGCTGGGCGGAATACAACGGTCTGACATGGTAATCCTGGGAGCGAGGCCATCGCTGGGCAAGAGCACACTTGCCTTGAACATGTGCCTCAACGCGGCCAAGAACGGCTCAACGGCAGGTGTGTTCAGCCTGGAAATGAGTTGCGAGCAGCTTGCCATGCGCATCCTGTCGTCCGAGGCTAGTATTGACTCCCACCGGCTTCGGCTGGGACTGTACACCATGGCCGAGGAACAGCGGATGATCGACGCCATCGGTCACTTGTCCGACCTGCCGGTGTACATTGACGACACGCCGTACCAAAGCATGGTGGAGATGCGCAGCAAAGCGCGCCGGCTGTCCCTGGAGCAGGGCCTTGACCTACTGGTGGTGGATTATCTGCAACTGGTGCAGGGCCAGGGGCGCAGTTTCAGCGCCAACCGGGTGCAGGAAATCAGCGAGATTTCCCGGTCTCTCAAGGGCCTGGCCCGCGACCTGAACGTGGCCCTGATCGCCTGCTCCCAGTTGAGCCGCTTGGTGGAAAACCGTCCCAGCCATCGCCCGTTGCTCTCGGACCTGCGGGACAGCGGCAGCATCGAGCAGGACGCCGACGTGGTGATGTTCATCCACCGGGAGGACCTGTATATCACCGAACAGGACTGGGAGCAGCAGCGGCCGGGACAACCCTACCCACGGAACATCGCCGACATCATCGTTGCCAAGCACCGGAACGGGCCGACGGGCAGCATTCAGCTGGAATTCCGCGATAACGTGGTACGCTTCGACTCCTTCGCCCGCGTGCCAGCCTTTTGGGACGACCAATAGGATCAGCTTCGTCCAGCCTATCTCGGCAATGAGACACGGGTATTCGGCGAAATTTCTTGATCGCAGTGGACCGCTATGGCCTTCGAGGGCTTCCCCCGGGAAACGCAGTATACGCCAGCGCCAGATCCGCTCTTCGGCCCGCTCCTGGAGGATATACAGGACATGGCGGAGATGAAGGTGACGCTTCGCGGCATCTGGCTGCTGCACCACCGGCGCAAGGGGCCGCGAGCGGTACCGCTTGACGAGTTCCTGACCGATCCGGTCCTGCTGCGGGGAATCGGCGCTGGCGCTGACACAGCCAACGCGGTGGAGGAAATCCGGCGCGGCCTGCGGCAGGCAGTCCGGCGGGGCACGCTCCTGGTCCATGGCAGCAATCCGAATGAAGCGATGTTTGTCCTGAACAACGACGCGGGGCGTCGCGCGCTCTCCAGGCTGAAGGAGTCGGGGGCCGACAGTACGGCGGGGCTGGCGACGGACGAGGCGCCGGCGCGGCCTCGGGAACGGCTCAACATCTTTGCCCTGTACGAGGACACAATAGCGACGCTGGATCCCTACATCGCCGAGCGGCTCAAGGAGGCGGAGCTGCGATACCCCCCCGGCTGGATCAGAGAAGCCTTCGAAATTGCAGCAACGGAAAATAGACGCAGCTGGAAGTACGTGGCCGCCATCCTGGCCAGGTGGGGCTCGGAAGGCAAGGGCAGTCGGGCTGACGGGAGCAAGGAAGATGGAAAGCCTCGGCGAAATTCTTCGCAGGATCACCGCGGCAAATACGGCAAGGACTACGAACGGTACCGGGGCCGTTCCGGCTCCCGAACCGGTCCGCGCTGACGATTGCAGTTACTGCAACGGAAGCGGCTGGGTGACCCAGCGCGTGCACGTTGGGCATCCGAATTTTGGGAAGGCCACTCCCTGTCAATGCCGCGAAAACGACGATTCGCTCCCATCGCGGCTTGAAGGCCTGAGACGCTACAGCAACCTGGGGGCGCTGTCTCGCCTCACCTTCGGGGCAACCAGGCCAGAGGGCCCTCTGGCCGACGTGGCGGCGCGGCGAATGTTCGCAGACGCCTTGCCCTCGGCAGCTGCCTTTGCCGAGAACCCGGTGGGTTGGCTGGTGCTGACCGGCCCCTCCGGCAGCGGCAAAACTCACTTGGCAGCCGCCATAGCCAACCGCTGCATCGAGCGGCAGCAGACCGTGTTCTTCATCATGGTGGCCGACCTCCTGGACCACCTGCGGGCAGCCTATTCGCCCAGCAGCGAAATCGCCTATGACGAGCTGTTCGAGCAGGTGCGCAACGCTCCTGTGCTGGTGCTGGATGACCTGGGCGCTCACAGTTCTACCCCGTGGGCGCAGGAAAAACTGTTTCAGGTCATCTATCACAGGTACAATAACATGCTGCCCACCGTGTTGACCGTTCGCGGGGCGCTGACAAGGCTGGATGAAGCCTTTCGCACACGACTGGAAGCGGAGGAGCATTCCACCGTGTTGCAGCTTGGACACCTGAACAGCCGCTTGGCCCTGGGCATCGGAGAGGTCCGGTCTGAAATGCTGTCCCGCATGACCTTCGGCAACTTTGAGGTGGCGGGCGGCATCGGAGCCACCAGGGAGGACAGGGATCAGCTGGCGCGAGCGCTCCAGGCGGCGCAGACCTTCGCCAGCTGTCCTGAAGGTTGGCTGCTGTTCACGGGCAGCCGGGGCTCGGGCAAGACGCACCTGGCCGTGGCCATTGCCGCGGAGAGCCAGAGGCACGGGCGACAGGTATTTTTTGCCTTCGTCCCCACGCTCCTGGATCACCTGCGAATGACGTACAGCCCCGACAGCCCCGTGGGATTCGATGACCTGTTCGAGCAGGTGCTCAATTCCCAACTCCTGATCCTGGACGACCTGGGATCGGAAAACAGCACGCCCTGGGCCGAGGAGAAGTTGTACCAGATAGTGGTTCATCGTCATGAGGCCAGGCTGGCGACCGTCATCACCACCGCCTCCAGCATGGAAGAACTGGAAGACGGCAAGCCCCGCATCGCCTCCCGCCTGGTGGACACTGTAGTCGTTGACTGGGTGCCGTTAGATGCTCCCAACTACCGGGACCAGCGCCCGCGCTAGGGCCGCCGCGCCTGTTGTGCTAGACTAGGGCCGCTACGAAAAGGGGGCCGGATATGGCGCGGGGAGAGCAGTACAGGGTCATCCGCGAGCGCAACGTCATGGTGCCGATGCGCGACGGCGTTGGCTTGGCCACCGACATTTACCGCCCGGACTCGCCGGGACGCTTTCCGGCGCTGGTTACGCGAGGGCCGTACGGCAAGGACGGCTATGCCGACAACCAGGAGCACTCCATCTGGTTCTTTCCCCAGCGGGGTTACGTCGTGGTCAGCCAGGACTGCCGGGCGCGCTTCGACTCGGAGGGCGACTACTACGACCCTCTGTTCCAGGAAGGGGAGGACGGCTACGACACCGTGGAGTGGGCGGCTCGCCAGCCATGGTGCAACGGGCGCGTGGCCACCACGGGGCAGTCGTATCTCGGCGCCACGCAGTACACTCTGGCCACCGGTCCACGGCCGCCACACCTGGCCTGCATGGCCCCGGTGTCGGCATCGGCGGACTTTCACCAGAGCTGGGTCTACCACACCGGCGGGGCCATGGAGTGGGGCTGGATGGTGCCCTACGCCATCCACAAGGGCCGCAACACACTGGCGCGGGCGGGCCGCGAGGATTTGCTGGCGCAGATGGATGAATACGTTCTGCCGCCGGACAATTTCGCCCAACCGCTCACCGACGCCTGGTTCCGGCACCTGCCGCTCCGGGACTGGATCGGCCGGCTCAAGGAGACTGCACCATACTTCCACGAGTATTTCGACCAGGAGCGGGAGGGTTCGTACTGGTCGCGCATCAACCTGATGCGCAACGCCCACAGGATCTCGCTGCCCATGTTCCATGTCAGTTCGTGGTACGACATCTTCCTTGAGGGCGCGCTGAACGGCTACCAGGCCCTGCGCGACCGGGCGGCCACGGCCGAGGCGCGACGCAGCCAGCGGTTGCTGGTCGGCCCTTGGGCGCACATCCGCCCCTACACCGCTCCAACCTCAGGCGACACGGGCGACGTCGACTTCGGCCCTGAGGCCCGCATCGAGTTGCACGAACACCTGCTGCGCTGGTTCGACTACTGGCTGAAGGACATCGAGACCGGCCTGATGGACGAGCCGCCGGTTAGCATTTTCGTGATGGGGGAGAACCGGTGGCGGGCGGAGCAGGACTGGCCCCTGGCCAGGACGCACTACACCAAGTGGTACCTGCACTCCGACGGGCTGGCCAACAGCCTGGACGGCACGGGCTTGCTGTCTACCGCGCCGCCGGCAGAGGAGCCGCCCGATGTCTACACGTATGATCCCGCGGACCCGGTGCCGACCAGGGGCGGGAATACCCTGATCATCCCGCAGGGTGTGGCTGACCATCGGGAGGTGGAGGCTCGCGAGGACGTGCTGGTCTATACCTCGGCTCCGCTGGAGCGGGACATGGAGCTGACCGGGCCCATTAGCGTGACGCTGTACGCCGCGAGCACCGCCGTGGATACCGACTTCACGGCCAAGCTGGTCGACGTCAGGCCCGACGGCTATGCCCACAACCTCCAGGACGGCATCGTGCGGGCACGCTTCCGCACCTCGGCGGCAGAGCCGTCGCTGATCAAGCCGGGACGGATTTACAAATACGAGATCGACCTCTGGTCGACCAGCCATGTGCTTTTTGCGGGGAACCGGCTGCGGCTGGAAATCTCCAGCAGCAATTTCCCGCGTTTCGACCGTAACCCCAACACCGGCGCGCCCATCGGCGTCGATGCTCTGTTGGAAACGGCGTTGCAGACAGTTCTTCACACAGCAGACTACCCGTCGCACGTGACGCTGCCGGTGATTCCCAGGTAGTGTCGTGGAACTCGGGCGCATCCTCACTTTCACTCTCTCAAGGAAGGAGAGGGAATTTCTCGAAGGAAACAGGAAGGCATGAGCACATCCCGACAGGTGTTTTCGCCGTCGCAACGGCAGTTGCTGGATGCGGTGCTGGACCGCATCATTCCGCCCCAGGGCAACCGGCCAGGCGCGGGATCCCTTGGAGTGGGCGACTTCGTGGAGTCGGTGGTTGTGGGCGAGCCGGGACTGACGCGGATGTTCGTGCAGGGGATGGCATCCATCGAAATCGCCGCCGCAGAACGGGGCCCCGATGGCTTTGCCGCGCTGCCCGACGAGGCCAAGGATGAAGTCCTGCGGTCAGTTGAGCAATCGAACGGGGATTTCTTTGGTCAGTTGGTGTTGCAGGTCTACAACGGATACTATACTGATTTGACAGTATTCGAGGAGATAGGATATAGTCTTCCCTTGCCTCCAGTATCGGGGGCAAAACTCGAACTTTTGGACGAGACTTTGTTAGAGGCGCAGCGCCAGCGGCCCCCCTTCTGGACTCGGGTATAACCGATTTAGCGGGCGGACTACCGGTATTTGTGCCGGGGAGGATAGCCATGCCCTCAACCACTCGCAGGGAAGAATTCGACCTGAAGCTGGTCGACTTGGAAGCGGAGGTGGAGGGGCTCGCTTATTATGTGAGCGAGGCGATCCATCGCTCGGTGGATGCGCTGAAATCCCGGGATCTCGCCGTCTCCCGGCAGGTCATCGAAGACGACGACTACATTGACCTCAAGCAGGCCGAGATCGAGGCCCGCTGCATCAACCTCATCGCCACTCAGCAGCCCGTTGCGCGCGACCTTCGGGTGATAATTGCCCTCCTCCACATCGGCGTCGAGTTGGAGCGGATGGGCGACTATGCCGAGGGTATTGGCAAGATCAGCCTGTCCATCGGTGAAGAGCAGACACTCAAGCCTCTGATTGACATCCCCCTGATGGCCCGGAAGGCGACGGACATGCTGACCGATAGCATCGAGGCCCTGCTGGCCCGGGACACGGAGAAGGCACAGGCGGTCCGGGATGCCGACGACGAGGTGGACGCCCTGTATGACCAGGTCTACCACGATCTGCTGGAGTACATGATCAACGACCCCGGCACCGTGCAGCGCGCCACCTACCTCCTCTGGGTGGCTCACGACCTGGAGCGGATTGCCGACCGGGCCACCAACATCGCCGAGCAGGTGGAGTTCCTGGTCAAGGGCAGCAACCTGGACATACCCATGTCGCCCAGCAGGCAGACGCAGCGCGAGCGAGTGCTCGCGGCCTCCGGTTAACGCCACTATCCGGCGCCTCCACGGGGGCGCCGGAATCTTTTTGCGCCGTCCTCGGTATCCGCGTCCGCAGCATCCTGATGGTAACAGTTCAGAGTTGGGGGAAAACGACCATCTGACGGCAGGCGATGAGGGGCGATTTCCCGTTGCTGACGCTCAGGCTGACGGCTATCAAACGCCTTCCGCCCAATTCGCCCCACCAAGTCCTGAACAGTTAGCCTTGACGCCCGTGACTTGACAGTTCTGCTTATGTCGCCTATTATCAGAACAAAGATTCCGAACACCAGTTTCCTAGAGGTAACGAAATGGCAGGCGCTCAGGTAACGGAAATTCACAGCAAGACATTGCTGAACAGGCTGGACATACCGTCCTTCCCCTTCCGGTGGACACTCAACCCCTACCGGGGGTGTAGGCACGCCTGCACCTACTGCTACGCCAGGCCGACGCACGAGTTCTTGGGTATGGACGCAGGCCGTGATTTCGAGCAGCGGGTGTTCGCCAAGGTGAATGCGCCGGAAGTCTTGCGCCGTGAACTGAAGCGGCCCAGCTGGCGCGGGGAATCCATCGCCATCGGCACCGCATCCGATCCGTACGAGCCTGCAGAGGCGGAGTACCAGCTTACCCGAAAGGTGCTGCAGGTGCTGGTCGACTTCGCGAATCCCGCCTCCATCACCACCAAGGGAGTGCTGGTGCGTCGCGACCTGGACGTGCTGCAGCAACTGAACGCAATTGCCGAGGTCAGCGTGAATTTCAGCATCGGCACGGTGGACGACGAGGTCTGGAAGCAGATGGAGCCGGGCGCTCCCCGGCCGCAGGCCCGGCTGGAGGCGATGCAATACTTGGTGGAGAACGGCGTCAATGCCGGCGTGATGATGGCGCCTTTGCTGCCCGGAATCAGCGACCACGAGGAGAACATCGCCGCGGTGGCGGAGGCCGCACATTCGCACGGAGCACAGTTCCTGGGCTCCAACGTTCTATTCCTGAAGCCTGGCTCCAAGGAGTGGTTCATGCCCATGTTGCGGGAGACCTACCCGCACCTGGAGCAGGCCTACGCCAAGCTTTATCGTAAGACCTACGCACCCGAGGATTACACCAGGAACGTGCTCGCTATTGTCGACCGGGAGCGCCGCCGCTGGGGCCTGCACCGGCGGGAGAGGAATCCTGCCCCCAAGCCAGTACGCGGCCAACTGCAGTTCAGCTTGTCGGAGGAACCCTCCCGCCGACGGCGCAAGGGTGCGCAGATTGCACAACCCCGGAGCGGACAACTGGAACTGGCCCTGACCGCGTAGCCAAAGCAGGACGCATTCCCCGCAGATGGGAGGGACCGTCTCGCGCTATCGCGTATAGCGGTAGCCGTCGCTGGACCGGTCGCAGTTGAGTCGTCGGCTGAGGTGCAGCCCCTCGAGGACGAATTCGGCCGCCGCGGCGACGACCTCTGGGCGCCGGTCTCCGTCGGTCAGCTTCGTGACCGCAGCCGTCATGCCATCTATCGCAGCCACCATCTCGGGGTATTCGGCAGCGGGATGCTCGCTGCCGGTAATAGCGACCCCTCCCAGGTCGAAGGCCAGGATTACGTCCTCCAGCTCCTCCAGGTCGAACATCGTGCCGAACACGCGCAGCACAGCCCGGCGGGTCAATTCGTCAGTAACCCGGGACTCCCGGCCCTCCTCGAAGGTTTCCAGCTCTATCTTGCCGGCGAAGGACGCGACAATGTAGGAAAGGTCACTGACGCGAGGACAGGCCCATTCCTCGTTGTGGATAATGCTGCGGCGCACAGCGTTGGAGAGGGCCGTCTCGAAGTTCGCGATGGAGACTCTGACGCTTACCCCGGAACGCTGATTAATCTCGCTGCTGAGGCGGGCCTGGGCCGTGATTTCCGCCAGCACGCGCTTCATGTAATCGGGGGCGACCAGCTTTTCCTCATCGGGGAAGCGGTTGCGTTCCTGTTCCATGATGGCGATCTCGTCCTTAGGATCGCGGGGGTAATGGGTGTGGATCTGGGAGCCGTAGCGGTCCTTCAGGGGCGTAACGATCCGGCCACGATTGGTGTAATCCTCGGGATTCGCCGTGGACACCACGTAGACGTCCAGGGGCAGACGGATGCGGTACCCCTTGATCTGAACGTCCCGTTCCTCCATAAGGTTGAACAGGCCAACCTGTATTCTCTCGGCCAGGTCTGGCAGTTCGTTGATGCAGAATATACCGCGGTTGGTGCGGGGCACCAGACCGTAATGGATGACCAGTTCGTCGGAAAGGTAGTGTCCCTCGGCCACCTTGATGGGGTCGATCTCGCCTATGAGGTCGGCGATGGATATGTCGGGAGTGGCCAGCTTTTCTGAATAGCGTTCCTCGCGGGGCAGCCATTCAATGGGGGTGTAGTCGCCCTCCTCGGCCACGCGGATGCGGCATGCCCGACAGATGGGCCGGTAGGGGTCGTCATTTATCTCGCACCCCGAGATCATTGGGATGAATTCGTCCAACAGGCCTACCAGGCCGCGGATAAGCCGCGACTTGGCTTGGCCGCGCTCGCCCAGCAGGATCACGTCCTGGCCGGCAAGAATGGCGTTCTCCAGTTGGGGAATCACGGTGTCCTCGAAGCCGATGATGCCGGGGAAAACCATCTCCTCGGCGCGAATCCGGCCGATCAGGTTGTTGCGTATCTCCTCCCGGACAGGGCGTGCCTCGTATCCACTTCTGCGCAGGTCGTCGATGGTTCGAATCGAACTGTAATCAATCATCAAAAAGGCTCCGGTCTGGCGCGGGTCCTCCGGTAGGGCATTGCCCGGCCAAGGGTTGTACAAACTTAACACAACTTCCCCTATAATTGAACGACGCGGCCAAAGAGGGAGAGGCTGGCCATGTTCATGCGAATAGCCGTACCGATTCTTCTGTTTTTTGTGCCCAGACTGTTGCCGACAGCGGTACGGTTTGGTCGGCTGGTGTGGCGGCTTACCTTCGACAAGCGGGTGCCGCTGTTCCTCAGACTGTTGCTGCCGGCCGCCATTCTCTATGCCGTCTCGCCCATAGACCTGATCAAGGACACCGTGCCGGTACTGGGCCGCTTCGACGATCTCATATTTATCGCAATGGCCCTGCTGTTGCTGGTCAAACTGTCCCCCAAAGAGGTGGTGGACGAGCACAACGGCGTGATTCCGCCGCCGGACCGCCCCAACGAGGGGGACCCGGACAAGGTGGTTGACAGCACGGGCAGAATAATCGACGACCCATAATACTGTCCTGACTTACTGGTATGTCTCACTCCGGCAGACCGGGGGGCCGCAGACAGGCCTGCCCCCTCCAAGGGAGCCGTACTATTTCTTTCCGCATCTCCAGATCGCTTGCTCCGGCTGGAGCCCACTCTGCTAGCGAGATTGTGTCCCTGCCGGGGATGGGGCTCTATGTCCATGTGCCCTTCTGCAAGACCAAGTGCCCGTACTGCGACTTCAACACCTACCAGGGCATCGAAAGCCAGATGGGCAGCTACCTGGAGGCGGTTATCAGCGAGTTGCGCTCATGGGGCGAGGCGCTGGGCCGCCCCAGGGTGCGGACGGTCTTCTTCGGCGGTGGAACTCCCTCTTATCTTCCGGAAGGCGACATACTTGCCATACTGGGGGCGGCCTCCGAGGCCTGTGATGTCCAGTCGGTGGGCGAGATTACTATCGAGGCCAACCCCGGCGACCTGGACTCCGCCGCCTGTAGCCGCCTGTTGCGGCAAGGAGTTAACCGGCTCAGCGTAGGAGTGCAGAGCCTGGACAACGGGTTGCTGCAGCTGCTGGGCCGACGCCATAGCGCCGCCGAGGCGGTTGCTGCGTTTCAGACCGCCCGGGACGCCGGGTTCGAAAATGTGAACCTCGACCTGATGTATGGTCTGCCGAACCAGACCCTGGCACAGTGGGAGGACACGATTGCGAAGCTGGCAGATCTGGCGCCCGAACACATCTCGCTGTATGCCCTCACGCTGGAGGAGGGCACGCCGATGCGGGTGTGGGCGGACCAAGGCAAGATTCCGGAGCCTGACCCGGACCTGGCCGCCGACATGTATTCGCTGGCCCGCCGGGTTTTAGCCGACTTGGGCTATCAGCACTACGAGATCTCCAATTGGGCAAAGCCGGGGCATCAGTCTCAGCATAACCTGATCTACTGGCGCAACGAGACGTACCTGGGCGTGGGACCGGGCGCACATTCGCGCCTGGGAAACTACCGCTTCTGGACGTCACTGTCGCCGCGTGACTACGCAGTCCGCGCTGGTGAGTGGACGCAGGCGCCCTCCTGTTCTTGGCGCGCTTTTGGTGAGGCTGAGCTGCGGGAGGCCCGCACGATTGACGGCTGGGAGCACATCGATGGGGACACGGCTCGTGCCGAGACCATGTTCCTGGGCCTGCGCTTGCTCGAGGGGCTGGACCTGGATCGCGCCTCTGAGGCCATCGGCGAGGATCTGGCCGCCCGCTTCGAGGCAGAGATCGATGAGCTGCTGAACTTGGGCCTGCTACGGCGAAATGGCAACACCATCCGCCTGGACGAGTCAGCGTACCTGGTCGCGAACCAGGTGTTCACCCGGTTCCTGTAGTCCCCGAGCGCTGCACCATATCGTCCGCTAATGGAGCTTCCCAATCGTCATCTGGCCTACGTCCCCAGGGAGAAAATCACCCACTATCTCCTCAACGTGAACCATCCCCATGGTCGTGGCAAAGCGGTCCTATTGCGAGGAAGGGGATATAATGAGAATAATGTAGATGCCTTGGCCAGGGAGTTCATTGTGATCGCACAAACTCAGCCGGTTGTAGAATCGAGGCAGACTCCCTTTGGCATAAACTATGTGATTTACGGATTTCTCTCCCCTCCCAATGGAAGGGAGCCTTTGGTCCGAACCGTGTGGTTTATCGCCGATGATTGGATTGCACCATCTTTTGCTACCGCATACCCGAGGTCAAGGAACGAATGGGACGATCCATGACAAGCGAATTGGACGTCGTTGCACTTACGCGAGATATTGATGGCACCCATCTCAAGAAGGGGGATTTGGGGACGGTCGTGCTCGTGTATGGCGATAGTGAGGCCTACATGGTCGAGTTCGTCCTTCATACTGGATTCACCGCAGCCTTGACTGACTTGGAGGCTGCTGATGTTCGCCCTCTTAATACGGAGGAACTCAAGGGTGAGCAGCGGCGGGAGTGGAAGCCGGAATGGACACGTGATGAATTGGGCTATGTCCCATACATGTCCAAGTTGCTTGGGGGGGCAATTCCTCCCTGATGGCCAATGTCCCGAGGCCCACTACCTTCCCTGCGTAGACGGTACTGGAACCTGATAATCCGGCACCCGGAATTGATGGACGAGTCACCGGGCCCCGTCATTCCGGCCTTGAGCCGGAATCCAGGACCCCAGGCGCTGTTTACGTTGGCCTTTTTCCAGCCCTTCTGGATTCCGGCTCAAGGCCGGAATGACGATTAAGTCTTCGGCAGTCATCAATTCAATAAAAGTGGGACTACTAGGGCAGGGCGGCTATGTACGTTATCGGAACTGCAGGGCACGTTGACCACGGCAAGTCCACGCTGGTCAAGGCACTCACCAACATTGACCCGGACCGGCTCCCGGAGGAGAAGGAGCGGGAGATGACGGTCGATCTGGGCTTCGCCTGGATGACCCTGCCCAGCGGCCGGGAAGTCAGCGTCGTCGACGTGCCCGGCCACGAGCGCTTCATAAAGAACATGCTGGCCGGCGTGGGCGGCATCGACCTTGCCCTGCTCATTGTGGCAGCGGACGAGAGCGTGATGCCGCAGACCCGCGAACATCTCGCCATTCTCGACATCCTCCAGGTGACGAGGGGTCTCGTGGTGGTTACCAAAACGGACCTGGTGGATGAAGAACTGGTTGAGCTGGTAATGGCGGAGGTGGAGGACACGCTGCACGGAACGTCCTTTGCAGGCTGCCCTATGGTGGGTGTTTCAGCCTATACCGGCGACGGGCTGGACGATCTGCGAGGAGTGGTCGACCGAATCCTGGATGACACCGAGATGAGGCGGGACCTAGGGCGGCCTCGCCTGCCCATCGATCGGTGCTTCACCATCTCGGGGTTCGGCACCGTGGTGACAGGCACGCTCATCGACGGGTCGCTCGCCGTGGGTCAGGAGATAGAACTGGCTGGGACCAGGCAGCGGGCCAGGATCAGGGGCCTCCAGAGCCACAAGACCCGCGTTACCAGCGCCGAACCCGGCGTGCGGCTGGCGGTGAATCTTTCTGGACTATCCCGCGATGATATCCAACGCGGGGAAATCCTGACCTCGCCCGGTTGGCTGCGGCCGGCACGGCGATTGGATGCCCGGATCCGGATGGTAAACGACGCACCACACCCGCTGAAACACAACGAAGGAGTGACGTTCCACCTGTTCACCAGTGAATCGCCGGCGCGCGTGCGCTTGCTTGATGCAGAGCAGCTTGACGCCGGATCCGAAGGGTGGGTTCAGCTGCTTCTGGAAGAACCGCTGGCGATGGTGAAAGGCGACTATTTCGTGGTCCGGTCGTCGGAGAACACCCTGGGGGGCGGGCAGGTGGTGGACCCCAACCCTCGCAGGCGCCACCGGCGTTTCGATGCCGGCGTGTCTGAACGCCTGATGCTACTGGATGAGGGAGCCAATGAGGACATAATCGTCAGCGTGGCCGAGCAGTGGGGACCGTGCGGCCTCGCCGAATTATCCCAGCGGGCCAACCTGCCTCGCGAGGAGGTACTGGAGCGGGCTGCGGAGTTGACCGCGGAGGGCGACCTGGTGGCCTTGGGCGAACTGGCCCTCGACGGCGATGCTGTGGTCTATTCGGCGCTGGGATGGGGAACTCTGAAGGGCAGATTTGCCGGGGTACTGCGCTCGTATCACGACCAGTACACTCTCAGGAAAGGCGCTCCGGCCCAGGAGGTACGCAGCAGGCTTGGGCTGTCTCAGCCGGTCTACCTGCGGGTCTTGGCTCGTCTCACTGCAGAGGGGTTCGTGGCAGAGGATGGACAGGCGGTTCGGCTGCCGGGCCACGAGGTGCAGTTCACTCCACGGATGGAGCAGCAGGCAGCGCGTTACCTGCAGTCGCTGCAGCGCGACCCTTATTCGCCGCCCACCGATCAGCCGCCGGAGCCGGAGTTGCTGGCGGCCCTTGTCGAGCAGGGGAAGGTGGTACGAGTAGGGGACTCCGTGGTCTTTGCCGCCGACGCCTACCGGGAAATGACTGCGCGCATCGTGCAGCATCTGGGAGAGCATGCAAGCATAACCGTGGCGGAGGCGAGGACCCTGTTCAACACCAGCCGCAAATACATCCTGCCGCTGTTGGAAAGAATGGACCAGGAACAGGTCACGCGTCGAAATGGCGACGAACGGGCGTTGCGGTAGGCCGAAGTCCCAGTGCTGAAGTCTCGCGTCCTGTGCCCCTGCTGAAATTGTTCCAAGGGTCGCTAAGCGAGCGGTCAGCGTCCGGTGCGATGTGCAAAAGGAGCGGACCGGCGGCGGGCTCGCAGCGCATCCGGCTCCGGTCCGCCGGTGATCAAGTGGCCGATGCCGCGATGGTTGGGCGCATAATGCTGGCGTGAAAGCAGGGGTGTCCCTGTACTTCCGGGGCAGACGGCGCCTATCGGGGCGGGGTGGACACCCAAGAGACCCGTTGAAACGAGCAGTTGGGCCGCGCCCTGGCGTCCTTGGAGGGACCGGGTACGCCTAGCAGTCCCACTTTATTGAATTGATGACTGCCGAAGACTTTATCGTCATTCCGGCCTTGAGCCAGAATCCAGAGGGGCTGAAAAGGCCAACGTAATCAGTGCCGGGGTTCCTGGATTCCGGCTCAAGGCCGGAATGACGGAGCCCCCGGAAGGACGGGGCCCCCGGAAGGACGGGGCCCGGTGGCTCGTCCATCAATTCTAGGGTGACGGACTACTGGCAGCCTCAGATCATGTCCGCCGCCGACCCGGATACAAGTGGGCGGCCGTTGCTCTCCATGTTTGCCAGGTAGTCCAGGAACTCCTGGTAGGTGGAAAACTGAGCCACCGTTTTGAGGAATTTCTCTAATGATGCGCTCTGCTTCCTCAGTCCCCGCAACTGCTGCTCTATGGGGCTGTCAGAAGCTGCGCTGGTGGCGTAGGAACCGTAGAAGGCGAAAAACGCCTGGTTGATCTTGCGGATACGGTAGCCTCGCTCCAGCAATTCAAGGCGCCGCTCCTCCATGTACTTTTCAGCCTCCTCAATGCGTCCGGCGGCCAGCAGTTCCTTGGCTCGCTGCCGGGTCTCGCGCATTTCCGCGCTGAAGTCGAAGGCGCCCGGTGCTGCCCTGGATGGCGCGGTTGGGGGGGCACGATCGAACGCGATTCCCGTCATTGCCTCGTAGGCCCGGTCGCCGATTTCCCAACCGCCAAGTGTCGCGGCAGTTTCATTCAGAGTTGTCATTTCGGGACTGTCCCAGAAATGCTGTCCCAGCGGCTGGAAGAAGAACCAATTGTGCAGCCATTCGTGGGCCACGGTTGTCAGGGCAAAGTGCAGGCTGCTGCCCGCGGATACGACGGTTGGGAACGTTCCAACGCCACCCGTGCTCACCACGATGGCGGAGAGATTGCGATCCTGCAGCGTGATCTCCTCCAGCGCCTCCCGTTCGGCCGGCCGGACGCCGTGTCGGAGCAGAATGTTGTCGAGCCGGTATATCTGGTCGCGCGGGGAGGTCACCAGCAGGGCTGGGGAATGAATCAGCACCGTGTCCACCGGGGGCAGTATTACGCCAATGCGGGACGAGAACCCCTCCTCTACAAGGACTGAGCTGATTTCCTGCTCTACGGTCTGTTCGACTGTTGGCCGGATGCTGTCCTGGTGATCGTGGATTTCAAGAAGGCGGCGCAGGATTTCCTCAGATTCCGGGGACGGCTCGCCGGTGGCCAGCAGATCCCCCTCCAGCCTGCCTTCCTCCCCAGCCAGCCGGAAGAATTCCTCTGCCATGGCAATGCGCTCCTCTCGGGGCGGCGGTGAGTTCCATGGGACCAGAGCGAGCAACTCGTAGTACCATTTGTCGAAGATGTTTCCTGCCTCCCAAGCCAGCAAATTGAACCGGTAGGGCGCTATCGCCATGGCTGATTCGGTAGGCCGGTAGTCTTTTCCGGACCACAGCAACAGGGCGGCGAGGGCGCATGTCGCCACACCCAGCAGGAAACCACGAAGGGCGCTCTGGAGTGTCTCGCCAGACGCCAATGACGCGGATTTGCGGGAAAGGGCCGATTTCATACGCGTTCAGAAAGTGCGACGATCCGGAATGCCTCCGGCCGAAAGGACAAGGGCTGACACGTGAACTCTAGGCCAGCACCCGGTAGCGGTAGCTGGATTCCAGCAGGTCGCCTTCCTCGAAGCGGCCAAACCGGAGCGGGGATATGTCGATTGTCGAGGACTCGCCCTGGGAGATCAGCTCGGCCATTGTCAGTCCTATCATGGGAGACAGCTTGAAGCCGTGGCCGCTGAATCCGACGGCGCAATACATACCGTCAATACCCGGCACCCGGTCAAGGATGGGATGCCAGTCCGGAGTGGTGGTGAACAAGCCTGCCCATCCGCCCCGGAAGTAGGCGTCGGACATGGCCGGGATGCGGCGCGCCAGCTTCTCCTTGGCGGCGGTCATGTCGTCCAGGCCGGCCAGCTGGTTGTAGGTCTCCACATCGGCCTCCTCATCATCTCCGAATCCCATCAGCGTCATGCGCGAGCCGTCGGGCCGGAAGGAGAATGATTGGGCGATGTCCCCAACCGCAGGATGCAGCGGCAGCCGGTCTACGGGCCGGGCCAAGGACGCTACCTGATGCCGTACCGTCACCAGCGGGACATCCACGCCCACCCTGGCCAGCTCTGCCTTCGACCAGGGCCCGACGGCCACCACTACCGCCGACGCCTCTATACGCCCGTTGGATGTGTTGACGGCACGGACTTGCCCCCCCTCAACCTCGATACCAGTGGACTGCACGCCCAGGTTTATCTCGGCGCCCAGGGCACGGGCGCTGTTGGCGTAGGAGGAGGTAACGAGGTATGGGTCGGCGTAACCCGACTGGGGCTCCCACCCCATGGCTTCGTCCTCGGTGACTGAGACCATGGGCGCGATGTCGGCCAGGTCGGCGGCGTTGACGACCATGGTGTCGATACCCAGACCCACCTGCATTGCGCAGTTGTATTCCAGGCCGGGCCGGTCCTCCTCTTTGACCACCACCAGGTAGCCCGTCTCGGTGAATCCCGAGGGGCCGCCCACGATGTCTTCGAAGTGGGTGAATACCTGCAGGCTCTCCCACGCCATGGTGGCCGTAACCGGGTTGGAATAGTGCATGCGGCAGATGGACTGGCTGCGCCCCGTGGAGCCGCCATTGAGAATATCTTTTTCCAGCAACACAGTGTTTGTGATGCCCTGCCTGGCCAGGTTGAATAGAATGCTGCAGCCCATCACGCCACCGCCAATGACAACTACATCGGCCGTAGACCTCATGCCCTCGCCTCCTGGGACTCATGCCGGAGTTTCTCAGCGCCAAGTCTAACGTTACCTGTCGGCGGGGGCGCTGGCAACCCTGCGGCGCTGGGCTGTACTGCAGACGGCAGGAAGACTTACCGTGCATAATGCATAGTTAAGGAACTTCAATTGCATCAGTGAAATCGGTACAACGAAAGTAAACCCCAATGATTGACAGAATCGGCCGACGCCCCCACCTCCGGGCCGCACCGGCCCTGCTGCTCCTTTCTATCATCCTCACGATGGCCGCCGTCGCCGCCTGCGGCGGCGGCGACTCAACCGGCGCCGGCAACGACCGGGCCACCACACCCCCGGAGGCAACAGACCAGGCCGAACCCCGATCAACCCGCCCGTCTGCCGCCACCGCCACGCGGGAGGCAACAGACCAGCCCGAACCCCGATCAACCCGCCCGTCTGCCGCCACCGCCACGCGGGAGGAAACAGACCAGTCCGATCGCCAATCAACCCGCCCGTCTGCCGCCACCGTCGGCCCGGTGATCACACAGGCCGCTGGTGTCAGGGACGGCAACGACGCCCCATCCTTCGACTCCGTCAGCGCCGGGTGGTACCATACCTGCGGGGTGAGGAGCGACGGCTCCGTCGCCTGCTGGGGCTTAAACGGGGACCACCAATACAATGTCGTCGGCCAAGCCACGCCACCCGAGGGTTCCTTCGACTCCGTCAGCGCCGGGGGTTCCCACACCTGCGGGGTGAGGGGCGATGGCTCCGTCGCCTGCTGGGGTGGCGATGATTACGGCGAAGCCACGCCGCCCCAGGGTTCCTTCGACTCCGTCAGCGCCGCGGGTGGCCACACCTGCGGGGTGAGGAGCGGCGGAGCCGTCGCCTGCTGGGGTGGCGATGATTACGGCGAAGCCACGCCGCCCGAGGGTTCCTTCGACTCCGTCAGTGCCGGGCACGGCCACACCTGCGGGGTGAGGAACGGCGCCTCCGTCGCCTGCTGGGGCTCCGATCGCTGGGGCGAGGCCACGCCGCCAGAGGGTTCCTTCGACTCCGTCAGTGCCGGGGTCAACTACACTTGCGGAGTGAGGAGCGACGGATCCGTCGCCTGCTGGGGAAGGGATCGAGACGGCGGGGCCACGCCACCCGAGGGTTCCTTCGAGTCCGTCAGTGCCGGGGATGCACACACTTGCGGGGTGAGAATCGACGGGTCCGTCACCTGCTGGGGCAATGATTACGACGGCCAGGCCACGCCGCCCGAGAGTTCCTTCGACTCTGTCAGTGCCGGGTTACTCCATACCTGCGGGGTGAGAATCGACGGCTCCGTCGCCTGTTGGGGCTGTGACGAAGACAGCCGGGCCACGCCGCCCGAGGGTTCCTTCGTCTCCGTCAGCGCTGGGGGTGCCCACACCTGCGGGGTTAGGGGCAACGGATCCGTCGCCTGCTGGGGATGGGACATATACGAACACGGCATGGCCACGCCGCCCGAGGGTTCCTTCGTCTCCGTCAGCGCCGGGTCCTACCACACCTGCGGGGTCAGGAGCGACGGCTCCGTCGCCTGCTGGGGCCACGGCATAGACGGTCAGGCCACGCCGCCCGAGGGTTCCTTCGACTCCGTCAGCGTCGGGGCCTACCACACCTGCGGAGTGAGGCGCGACGGGTCCGTCGCCTGCTGGGGCTCCGATCACTGGGGCGAGGCCACGCCGCCCGAGGGTTCCTTCCACTCCGTCAGTGCCGGGGACCACTACACCTGCGGGGTGAGGAGCGACGGAGCCGTCGCCTGCTGGGGCGACGATCCCTACGGCCAGATTGCGCCACCTGTGGGTTCCTTCGACTCCGTCAGCGCCGGGGGGCGAGCCTATGGCGACACCTGCGGGGTGAGGCGCGACGGCTCCGTCGCCTGCTGGGGCAATCAAGCGCGTGGCGTGACCGCCTCGGACTTCCCGCCATCGCCCGGTGGATAGTACTGGGGTCTGGCCAGCGGCGGGGCGGTGGTGCATTTCCTTTGACCATGCCAGCCCTCCTTTCCGCCTCCCCGCCCGGGGGGCACTGTGGGAGGCACAACTGGAAAGACAGTTGCTTTTAGTTCTCCCTCTCCCTATAGGGAGAGGGCTGGGGTGAGGGTGAAATGCCGGCATTAAACTATGGCCGTTCACCAAAGGGGACGCCCCCACCCTAACCCTCCCCCGGAGGGAGAGGGAACAATCGAAAGCCCCAACAGGAAAGCGTCCTCGCCGGGTGCAGCCATCCGGCACCGTGGTACAATTTTCTTAACTTTTGCCGGAGGGAGCGAACGGGTGGCGGCCAAGATTCTGTCCGGAACCGGCTTGGCGGCGGAGATACGCGCCGAAGTTGCGGCTGGTGTCGTCGAGATGCAGGAAAAGCACGGCGTCACTCCGGGCTTGGCCGTGGTGCTGGCGGGCGACGACCCTGCCTCTGCGGTATACGTTGCCAACAAGCAGCGAGCGTGCGATGAGGCCGGTTTGTTCAGCGATTCCGCTCACCTGCCCGTCGACGCCACCGAAGACGAAATATTGGCCGCCGTCGCTGGATTCAACGGCGACTCGAGGGTTCACGGCATCCTGGTGCAGTTGCCCCTGCCTGAGAGAGTCAATCAGCACCGCGTGATTGAGACCCTGAATCCGGAAAAAGATGTTGACGGCATCCATCCCCATAACTTGGGTAAGCTGTTGCAGGGTAGGCCGGACTACCCGCCCTGCACTCCGGCCGGCATCGTCGAGCTGATGATGCGCAACGGACACGACCCCGAGGGCGCCAACGTGGTCATCTGCGGGCGCAGTGACATCGTGGGCAAGCCGCTGGCAGCACTGTTGATGCAGCGGGGGCGTGGTGGAAACGCGACGGTCACCGTATGCCACACCCGCACCCGCGATCTGGCCGGGGTCACTCGCTCTGCCGACATCCTGGTGGCGGCAATTGGGCAGCCGGAAGCAATCACGGCCGATATGGTAAAGGAGGGGGCGGTGGTAATCGACGTGGGCATCAACCGGGTGGACGACCCTACGGCAAGACGCGGTTACCGGCTCAAGGGCGATGTTGCATTTGAATCCGTTGCCGAGCGGGCCTCGGCCATCACGCCCGTCCCCGGCGGCGTGGGCCCGATGACCATTGCCATGCTGCTGGTGAACACGCTCAGCGCCGCCCGCATCAGCATCCACGGCCACTAGTCCGGCACTTCGACGACGATAGCCCGGCCCGACAGTGCGCACCAGCGATTTCGACTACGACCTGCCGCCGGAGCTCATCGCCCAGACGCCGGTGGAGCCGCGCGACTCCTCCAGGTTGATGGTTCTGGACCGGGCCACCGGCAGGACGGAACACCGGCGCTTCGGCCAAATCGTCGAGTATCTTGGTCCCGGCGACCTGATGGTGTTCAACCAGAGCCGCGTGATCCCGGCCCGCCTGTACGGGGTGCGGGACGACAGCGGCAGCAGGGTTGAGTTGCTGCTGTTGCGCCGCGAGGCCGAGGGCGTGTGGGAGGCCTTGGCCCGTCCGGGTCGCCGCCTCAGGCCCGGTACGAGGATCACGGTCGTTCCACCCAACGGGGAACGCCTTTCCTCCGGCTCTGTTGCGTCAGGAGAGGGGGATCCATCTCTGACCGTCGAAATCCTGGAGTCGCGCGCCAACGGCTTGAAATCCGTCTGGCTTTCGTCGGAGGACTCCATCGACACAATGGGCCATACGCCTCTGCCGCCCTACATACGCCAGAGGCTGGAAGACCCGGAACGCTACCAGACGGTCTATGCCCGGACACCCGGCAGCGCCGCGGCCCCGACGGCGGGGCTGCATTTTACGCCAGAGCTACTGACTCGCATTCGTAGCGCCGGAGTTGAGACCGCCTTCGTCACGCTGCACGTTGGCCTGGACACCTTCCGGCCCGTCCAGGACGAGGACCCTACGGCTCACCAAATCCACACGGAGCGCTACTCGCTGGACGGGGAGGCTGCCAGCGCGCTGAACCGCGCCCAGGCAGAGGGACGTCGCATCGTCGCCGTGGGGACGACGAGCATGCGCGTACTGGAGCAGGCCGCGGCGGACGCGGAACGCGATGGCCGCAAATTCGGCCCGGTGGAGGGCGACGCCAGCATCTATATTCTTCCAGGTCACCGCTTCCGGGCCGTCGACACGATGCTCACCAACTTTCACCTGCCGCGGTCAACGCTGCTGATGCTGGTCTCCGCATTCGCCCAGCACGGGGCAGCCGATGGAGCCTCGGGGCGCGAGATGATGCTGGCTGCGTACGCCGATGCCATCCGGCGCCGCTACCGCTTCTACAGCTTCGGCGACGCCATGCTGATCGTCTAGCGGGACAGCAGAGACTGCCTCCGGCTGACCCGGCGGCTCAGCTTACGTTCAGGCGTATGTCGCCCAGGCCGTCGAAGGTGAAGGCCGCCTCGTCTCCCGGGTCGAGGAACTTGGTGCTCACGATGCTGCCGGTCATCACCAGCATCCCTGCCTTCAGCTCCTTGCCGCGTCCGGCCAGCGTGTTGGCAAGCCAGGCTAGGGCGTCTAGAGGGTGGCCCAGCACGTCGCGTCCGTAGCCTTCGCCTGCTGGCTCCCCGTTTATGGTCATTGCGCCGCGAGAGTTCTCCAGGTCCAGGGACTGCCAGTCCGCTCTTTCTTGACCCAGGACCACACCGGCGTTCCAGGCGTTGTCGGCGGCCACTCCGAGGAAGTACAAGTTGCTGTAGTCCGCGCCCCGGTCGTCCACCAGCTCGAAGGCGGGCATCAACGCGCCCACTGCCGCGGCTGCCCGGTCGCGGTCGTAGGGTGCACCGCTGGCTGGCAGGTCCGAATGCAGGCGCACCGCAACCTCGCACTCCGCGCCGATGCGGACGAAGTCAGCAGCATTCACTGCCGCCGGCGAGTGATGGACGGCGCTCTCGAAGACGGCTCCGGCGCAGGGGGCATCAAAACCTACCATTCGCTGCATCACTGGCGTGGTGAGCGCAATCTTGTAGCCGACGATCGCCCCGCGCTCCGGCGCCAGCAGCGACTGGAACGCCTCCTGCATGTCGTAGGCCTCGTCGATGGTGCCCGGTGAGATGTCATCAGGCAGCGCCTCGTATTTCAGGCGCTGGTTATGGGCCTCGTACAGGTATTGCGCCGCTCTTTCCGCCTTGCTGACCTGGGCCATCTCCAAACCTCCACGCTGGATCGCATGATCAAATATCTCAATCGAATAGACGAAAACCGGCCGCCAGGAAGCTCGCCTGCAGGCCAAAGCCAACAGGAACCAGGACGACTGCGCCCCACGGAGGAGACTCCCGGAAGGCATGCACGCAACTCAGTATGCCAAGTATGCCCGAAATGGAGCAAACCGCAATAACCACGGTGAGGGCAATTTCAGCTACTGAATGGGTGCCTGAATCGATGTCTGACAGGCCTGCAGGTACAGCCAGATCGTCGCCA
Source organism: Dehalococcoidia bacterium (assembly GCA_965249355.1). Lineage (GTDB taxonomy): Bacteria > Chloroflexota > Dehalococcoidia > Lucifugimonadales > UBA3495 > VXOI01. The sequence goes on along the minus strand of CBDFLW010000004.1, from coordinate 3,338,405 downwards.
TCACGAACAACCACGGCCCAAACGCTCCTGCGGCCAGGGATGTGGCAGCGGAAGGGCACAGTATCGGGGTTACCAGTATCAACAGCAACGGAATAATCGGAACGGCGTGGCGGGCCGGGGTGGCGCTGACGGCGAGCAGAGAGAAACCACGCTGGCCAGGCGCATTGCGATGAGTCTCCTGCCGGACCGGGGTTTCTCGTGGTTTTGCCGGACCATGGCGGGCGTAGGGTGGGCTCAGACAAGTTGTAGCAACTGTAGCGTATTGCCGTCGGGGTCGCGGAATGTAGCGACCCAGCCTCCCCAGCTTTCCTGTTCCGGCTGCCGGATGAACTCGACGCCTGCCTCGATCAGCCGGGCTGCCACGGCGTGTATGTCACTGACTCCCAGATGAGGCATGAACCGGTACGGGTCCTTTGATGCGCCCGAGACACGGTCATGCAGCCCGATATTGAACCGTACTTCACCCAGCTCGAAGGCGATGAAGTCGGGATGCCTTGAGTGCAGCGGAAGTTGCAACACATCGTTGTAGAACCGGAACATGCGCTCCAGGTCGTCGGTCCAGAGAGTGACGCCCACTACTCCAGTGATCACTGCCGGAACCTCCAGAATGAAAAACCGGCCAGTGCATCACACCGGCCGGGCTGCACCTAACACCCGCAGGACGCCGCCTGGCCTGGGCTAAACCTCAGCCAGTTCTCCGCGCCTCTTGGCATCGGAACACCGCGGGCATAGCCCGTAAAAGTCCACTCTCTGCCAGCCCACTTCGAAATCGGAATTCTCGGTTACGCTGTTGCGCAGGCTGACAACCATATTGTGCACGTCACTGGAGGTGTCTGCGTCAATGACGTTCTCGCACTCAATGCAAACCAGGTTGACGTGCGGCTCCATGTTGGGTTCGTAGCGGGACATCCGCTGGAAGGGAAGTTCCTGGATCAGGCCGCTCTTTTGCAGGACGCCCAGCGTGGAATAGATGGTAGCCAGCGTCATAGACGGAAAGTGGTCGCGCACCCGTTCGTAAATCTGTTGCACGGTGGGGTGGTCCTGCGAATTGAGAACCACTTCGGCAATGGCGAGCCGCTGCGGGGTAACCCGGACGGCCCATTCCCGCATCCGCTCGACCAACTCCTGCTGTGTCAACATATACTGCTCCCGGGTGGCGTTAACACCACCGGGACGGGCGCCGGGACACCCGCCTAACCAAGTTCGAATTCGTCTTATACTATATCGTGTATCTGCCCCCCAGGCAACTTTGCTCCTCTGGTGGGTGTTGTCATTAAGGGCTGTCTATCCCGGAGAGACGGCGGTCGACCGGGTCAACAACCTTGAGAAAAGCAACGGAATGCTGACGTTGAACAGGTAGTAGACGACGGGTACAACCACCAAGGTCAACGCCGTGGAGCTGATCAGGCCACCGATCACGACCGTTGCCAGCTCGGCGCTGATGATGCCGCCCTCGCTGCCGGAGAAGGCCGCCAGCGGGAGCAGCGCAAAACTGGTGGTAAGCGCCGTCATCAGGATTGGCCGCAGCCGCACCCGTCCCCCGGCGACAAGCGCCTCGGTTACCGACATCCCCTTTTCCCGCAGTTGCTCGACGAATGCGATAAGCACGATGGCGTTGGTCACCACGATGCCGATGAGCAGCAGCAATCCCATCATCGCCGGCAGCCCCAGGGTTCGTCCGGTGATGGCCAGCGCCACCGTCACCCCGATGAGCGCCAACGGCAGGCTGGTGATGATGATGAACGGGTTTCGCAGCGATCCCAGGCTGCCCACCATCACCAAATACATCAGCACGATTCCCACTGCCATTGACAGGATAATGGCCTGGAACCCCTCGGCGATATCAGCAAAGATTCCGCCACTGGTGACGGTCACCCCAGGCGGCAGATCGAGATCTGCGATTTTCTGGTCGATGGCCACTCCCACCGCCTGGGTGTCCTCGGCGGTAATGTCGCCGGTTATGCTGGCGGAACGCTGACGGTCGGTGCGGCTGATCCTCACCGGGCCCTCCCGGGTGGTGAACTGCGCCAGATCTTTCAGGGGAGCCGCGCCACCCGGTCCGGCGATGACGAGTTCTCCTATCCGGTCCAGGCTGCTCACTGCTTCACGCCCGCCGGACAACACGACCTCTGTGGCCTTTCCGTCAATGTTGATGGTGGTGACGGAGCGTCCCACGAGGAACTGGCTGAGCTGGAATCCAACCTGGCGGGGGGTCAGCCCGATTTCCGCTGCCGCTGCCGAGTCCACCTCGACCGCGACCTCCTCCCTGGCCTGCGCTATGTCGCTGGACAGGTTGACCACGCCGTCGACTGTACCGATTGCGGTAACCAGCTCCTCGGAGACCCTGGTGATATCCTGATACTCCGGTCCCGCGATGCTGATTTCTACTCCGCTGGTGGGCGGACCGTCCTGAAGCTCGGTCACTTGCAGTTGCCTGCCTGGGCCCTGAAGTTGCTCTCTCAGGAAGGCGGCCGCGTCATCGGGGGCGTCGGAATTCAGAAAAATGAACAGGCTGGCCTGGTTGAACGAGGCGGGTATTCCGCCGCTGCTCAAATTGGTGGCGCCCACAGTTGCGGTGTAGATCTCGGAGATGTCCCTGACCTCCTCCTCGATCTGGATCACCTCGGCCAGCGTACGTTCAGCGGGTGTTCCGGGAGGGAGAGTCAGATTCACCTCCGCGTATCGCTGTCCGCCGCCGGAGAACAGGGTTTGCGGAATCTGTGTCATCAATCCTAGGCCGGCCACTGTCAGGACCACGGCCGCGATGACGGTGATTGCCTTGTGTCCTAGGGCCCAACGTAGAATCGGGGTGTAAATTCTCTGCATCCAGGTCTCGTTGACGAAAGCGACTTCGTCCTCGCCTGTGCTCTCGGGCAGGTCGCCGGGTCGCAGCAGATAGGCGCCGAGCACCGGCACCGCAGTCATCGCCACAACCAGCGAAGCCGCCAGTGCGAACACCACGGTGAGGGCAAAGGGCAGGAAGAAGGCGCCCACCAGTCCCTGGATGAATCCCAGTGGAATGAATACCACTATGGTGGTTAGCGTCGAGGCAAGAATGGCAGGACCGACCTCGGTGGTGGCATCCAGTGCCGCGCGCCACCGCTCCCGGCCCGCTTGAATGTGGCGGTATACGTTCTCCAGCACTACGATCGCGTCGTCTACCACGCGTCCCACCGAGATGGCCAGGCCGCCCAGGGTCATGAAGTTCAGAGTCATATCCTGCCAAGTCATCAGCAGGATTCCGGTGAATACGCTGAGCGGAATGGACAGCGCTATGACCAAGGTGGGGCGCAGGGTGGTGAGCAACCCGCGAAGTACCGTCGGACGGATGGTTAGCATGAAAATGAACACCACGGCCACCGCGAAAAGGAATCCGAATAGCGCCTCCTGCAACAGGGTGTCGATCTGATTCTGTATCTCCGGTCCCTGGTCGGACACTATGACGATTTCTACGCCCGCCGGGATACCCTGGAGGCCGTCAATTGCCTCCCGGACACCGTCGGTCACCTCGATGGTGTTGGCCTCCGGTTCCTTGATGACGGCCACGTTGATGGCGGGCTTTCCATTGGTGCGGGAGATGCTGGTGGGCGCCCCGTCGGTGAGTCGCACGTCGGCCACGTCGCCAAGGCGCACCGGGCCGGATGGGGAGGCCACCACCACCAGGTTGCGAATTTCCTCCACCGAACCAAGGGTGTGGATGGTCTTGACGGGCATTGAACTGCCACCGCCGAATATCAGCCCGGCGGGCAGGGTAACGTTGTTGTCGCTCAGAGCGGCCGCGATCTGGGGAAGAGCTACGCCGCTCTGCAGCATGCGGTCCGGGTCGGCAGAAACCTGGACCTGCCGTTCGACCTCTCCGGTGACGGCCACCTCCAGGATTCCGTCAATTCCGTTGAGTTCGGGCAGAATCCCTGTCTGCACGAATTCGGACACCGCGTCGGCGCCGTTGTCGGAGGTCACGCTGAAATGGATGACCGGAAACTGGGCCGGGTCGACCCGGCCCACCTCGGGGTCATCCGCGCCGCCAGGAAATGTCAATACGTTAACTTGGTTCTGGATGGCGCTCTGCGCCTCCGCCATGTCCGTGCCATACTCGAACGTCGCCAAGACAAGGGAGTTACCCTCGAAACTGGTTGACTGGATGCTTTCGAGACCCTCCGTACCGTCTATGACCCGTTCGATGGGTACGGTAACATCGTTGACCACTGCTTCCGGGTCAGCCGAAGGGTACGAGGTGGTAACCACTACCAGCGGGAACTCGATCTCCGGAAACAGCTCGACCTGCAGCGAGTTATAGGCGAACACGCCACCCGCCAACAGGATGACTACCGCCAGCAGCGTAACTGTCCGCCGACGTATGGCGGCGGCAGTAATAAATCGCATTGATCCTCCCGGCCGTATCCAATTTGCGCAAAAAACAGCCGTCAGCCCTGCCTGGACAGGCTACTCCGACGGCGTCTTCCAAGTGACCTTTGTGCGTAATCCGGACAGGCCACCACTGGGATTGGTCTAAATCGGTACTATTATAGCTCAAATACGCAGAACCTTGATGGATGGATTCATTTCAGGCAGAATGAATTTGAAAGCGGCATCTAATTGCCGGACCCAATAAGCGGCAACGATCGGTCGCCTTGCGGACCGTTCCTGGAGAGACCGGTTTCGACAGCGACAGGCACTCGCAGAACCTCTTGAAACGCCAACTTGAAATGGCAACCTTGGAAAGAAATGGTAACCACTGGCAAATATCAACTCCTCTATGACGGAGCTTGCCCGGTGTGCAGCCGCGAGGTCCTGTGGCTGCAACGGCGCCGTCCGCAGGCCATCGATGCAGTCGACACCTCGGCGGCCGGGTTCGACGCGGCATCATACGGCCTGACAGCCGGGCTGGTGAACGCCGCGTTGTATGGGATACGGTCCGACGGCAGCATCACAGTGGGGATGGACAGTCTGCGGGAGGGCTACCGGCTGGCCGGGCTGGGCTGGGTGATCACTTGGACCGGATGGTGGCCGGGTCGCCCGTTGTTCGATATCTTCTACCGCGCTTTTGCCCGCAACCGGATGCGCATTGGCAGAATACTGGGCCGGGGGAGCGACTGTAGCGGCGAGTGCGGGCTGTAGCGGTTGCAGGGACCTGGATGCGTCGGATTCCGCCAGGGGCGAACCGGTCCGGCGATTGGTATGTTTCTGTTCGTCGCGCCGCAGATCACGCAGTGTCTTTCATTTGTTCCCTCTCCCGGAGGGAGAGGGAGAACTAAATAACCCTGCCAGATTTTGCCAGCCCGTGGAACCCGTGCCGCCTTTTGTGGTTAAATCCTTGGGTTGTCAATTGCAGTTACTGCGCATCAGGAACGAGAGCGAGGAGCCATGAAGTACGACGTCATAATCGTTGGCGGCGGTGCTGCCGGATCGGTGCTGGCCGGCAGGCTGTCGGAGGACCCCAACCGGTCGGTGCTGCTGCTGGAGGCCGGCAAGGACTACCCGGATTTCGATAACATCCCCGATGAGGTCAAGTACGGCCACACCCGGTACGCCGAATCGCCGGATTCGGGGCACAACTGGGCCCTGAGGGGAATGGCCACCGAAGAACAGGGAGAAATCCACGTGGCCCAAGGCAAGGTGATCGGTGGCGGCTCATCCATCAACGGGCAGGCCATGCAGCGCGGACTCTCAGAGGACTACGACGACTGGGCCGCCCTGGGCAACGATGAATGGTCCTACGCCATGGTTCTCCCATTCTTCCGCAGGATGGAGAACGACCTTGACATTCAGGACGATTTCCACGGCACGGAAGGTCCCATGCCGGTGCGGCGACGGGTCTCGAGCCTCGAACCCGCGATCCAACGCGCCTTCCGCGAGGCCTGCATTCGTGAGGGCCACGCCACTGTCGAGGACACCAACGGCGCCAACCCTGTGGGAGTGGGCGTGTCTCCCACCAATAACCTCGGCGGCGTGCGGGTCAGCACTGCCATCGCCTACCTGAGCCAGGTGCGCCACCGACTCAACCTGACCGTCCGCGGAGAGGTATACGTCCGCAGGATATTGTTCAGCGACGGGCAGGCTTTGGGCGTGGAGGCCGAGAGCGGCGGCGAGATATTCACCGTCGAGGCGGAAAAGGTGGTGCTGAGCTCCGGCGCCCTCCGATCGCCGCAACTTCTGATGTTGTCGGGCATCGGCCCCAAGGACCACCTGGAGGAGATGGGGATCCCCGTCGTTCAGGATCTTCCTGGTGTGGGGCAGAGCCTGTTCAACCACATGAGCGTCCACATCAACTTCAAGGTCAAGGACGGCGTTGAACTCCCGGCCGATCTGGACGCGCCGCATTACCGGCTGATTTTTACGGCCCCCGACTCTGAGTTGGCCAACGACATGGTACTATCGACCGTGAACGTCGTCGACGAGCGGGAGGAGCGCGTGGCCGGTGTCAGGACCGGCTACCGCACCGGCGAAGTGCAGCCCGACCGCGCGGCCCGCATCTCGTGCACCCTGGGCGTGCCGAGGGGTTCAGGACACGTGCGCCTGGGCTCCGCCGACCCGTCAGTGCAGCCCTCCTTCAACTACCGTTACCTGCAGCACCCTGAGGACCTGCGCCGTGTCAGGGAGGGCATCCGGTACGGAGCCCGGCTTCTTGAGTCCGAAGCATACCGGGACATCGTCGACCACCGCATAACCCCCTCCGACGAGATCCTGGAGGACGACGACGCTCTCAACCTATGGATGCGACAGACCGTGGGTACGGCCAGGCACGTGTCCGGCACCTGCCGGATGGGGCCGGACTCTGACCACATGACCGTAGTCGACCAGTACTGCCGGGTTAAGGGAGTGCAGGGCCTGTGGGTCGCCGATGCGTCCGTGGTGCCGCAGCTGCTTCGGGGAGGCGGAATGCACCCCACGGTGATAATGATCGGCGAGCGCGTCGTCGACTGGATCGCGGCCGGCTAGCACGGGAGGCAGTATGGCTGGCTGATGCTCTCTCTGCTCAGAGCAGCGAAGAGCCAGCCGAATGCCCCTTTGAGGGCGGAGGGGCAAGGGGTCAGCCAAAATACCCTCCCCATTGGGTGAACCGCCAGGCGTCTGCATCTGGGGCGTAGGGTGAGAAAACGCCCTGACCCTAACCCTCTCCCGGGGGGAGAGGGGACAGAGTCCCGCGCCCCGGCACGCTCTCAAATGCCGATGGCACGGGCAATGATCCCTGCCTGAAACGCCGTTGGTTTGGATGCTTCTGGACCTACTTCGCTGTAATTCCCCCGTCTATGATGAGCTCGATGCCTGTGATCCACACCGACTCATCCGAGGCGAGGTAGAGCGCGCCGTAGGCGATATCTATTGAGTGTCCCAGGCGGCCCAGGGGCACCTCGTCCGTTCGCTGCCTCAGGACCTCAGGGTTGTCGCTGATCCCGGCCAGCATGGGCGTGTCGACCGGGCCCGGATGGATCGAATTGCAGCGTATGCGCTCCGAGGCGTGCTGGATGGCCGTGGTCTTGGTGAAGGTCCTCACCGCGCCCTTGGATGCGCTGTAGGCGCTCCCGGTCAGTGCACGCCCGAGTATTCCGGCGATGGATGACACGTTGATAATGGAGCCGCCTCCGGCGCGGCGCATGGCAGGTAACGCCTTTCGGGTTCCGAGGAACACGCCCTTGGTGTTGACCTGCATGATCCGGTCCCAGATCTCCTCCGTGGTGTCCTCAATCCTTTCGTCATTGGCGATTCCGGCGTTGTTCACCAGCACGTCCAGCCTGCCGAAACGGGCCTCCGCCGTGTGCACCGCCTCCTCCCAGTCAGCGTCGCTGGTGACGTCCAGGTGGACGTAGACTGCCTCGCCGCCATTCTCGGTAATTCTACGTTCCACCGCGCGGCCCTCGTCGTCCAGCACGTCGCCAAAAATCACGCTGGCGCCCTCGGCGACGAACAACTCGGCTTCCAGGGCACCCTGGCCCCGGGCGCCGCCCGAAATCAATACGACCTTACCGTCCAGCCTGCCCATGTGCTTCCTCCCCTATATTCTTGCCCTATATTCTTGCCCTATATTCTAGATTTGAGCGCACCAATTCTACCAGCGTCTTTCATCGTGTTGGCTGTCAGTGGCCCGAACTGGGAATGACGCCTTGGAACGGGCGGGATATAATCGTGGCGACCGCCCCGCTCGCAGCGAACGGCGTCGGGAAGCGGGGCGGATATCGAGGGGGACAGTTTATGCCGCAGCGCACTTTGTGGATGCACGGCGCAAATATGCAGGTGGAGTATCCCAACCGCATCACCTCGGTGCGGGCCACCGGGCCTTTCGTGAGAATTGAGGGCGCGAGGGGACAGAACACCTGGCTGCACTTCCCGCTGCCCACACCGGCAGTCATCGACGGCGCCCGGATGCGCATCGACGGCGCCCTGGTCAGCTTCCGAACCCGTGAGCACGCCACGGTGTACGAGGTCATCGTATATGACGGCGACCAGCGAATCGCCGAGTACATGGACCTGGACCTGAGAGGCGAGCATCCGGAACACCGGGTAGGGATTCCCGGCAGTCCCGAAATCAACCGGGGCATCAACGTGGTGCTCGGTGTTGCCTTTGATGGTGCCGCCGCGGACGTTCGTTCCATGCAGATCGAAATAATTGGGGTGGGCCTGGAGTACACCGGATAGGTGCTATCCCGGTCAATCCCGCGCAATCGAGAATCCGCGGCTTTCACCGCCGGTGCCCGATTCTCCGGTGGCCGATTCTGACAGCAGAAATTAGTGGATTAGCAAGCAGCTCAACCCGCTCGTTCTGAGTTCGCCTCGGGCCGGGCGTACTTTCGGAGGAATTGAATGACTGTACATAAGAACTACATCGGCGGGCAGTGGGTCGAGTCAGTTTCAGGCCGCACCTATCCGGTCTTCAACCCGGCCCACAGGGACCAGGTGGTGGGCGAATTCCAGACGTCCAACGCGGAGGATGCGGGAATCGCAGTTACCGCGGCCCGCGAAGCCCTGCGGGGCTGGGCCGACACCCCTGCGCCAGGACGGGCGGCGGTGCTATTCCGAGCCCTGGAGATAATGGGACGCCGGGCTGACGAAATTGCCACAGCCATCACTACCGAGGAGGGCAAACCAATCGCCGATGCGCGGGGCGAGGTGCGCCGGGCGATGAACATCATCGAGTACGCCGCCGGCGAAGGCCGACGGATGTTCGGCTACACCACGCCGTCGGAGCTGCCCAACACCGTGGCCTATACCGTCAAGAGGCCGCTGGGGGTGGTGGGCATCATCACGCCCTGGAACTTCCCTGTCGCCATCCCCGTGTGGAAGATGGCTCCGGCCCTCATCTGCGGGAATGCCTTGGTCTTCAAGCCCGCTTCGTCCACACCCCTGTGCGCGGTCAAGCTGGCCGAGGTGTTCGAGGAGGCCGGCCTGCCGCCGGGAGTGTTGAACCTGGTCACCGGCCCTGGGGCACAGGTGGGCAACGCCCTGGTGGAGGACACCCGGGTCAACGGCATATCGTTCACCGGCTCCACCGAGATCGGCACAGACCTGTACGCCAACAGCGCCAGGCGCCTCAAGAAGGTGCAGGCCGAGATGGGCGGCAAGAACGCGGTCATCGTGCTGGGAGATGCCGACATGGACAAGGCACTCGGCGGCATCGTGCAGGGCGCCTTTGGCTCCACCGGCCAGCGCTGCACCGCCACCAGCCGGGTGATCGTGGAGGAATCGGTCTACGACGAGTTCATGGACGGTCTGTTGCAACGGACCGCCGGCCTGCGGGTGGGCGACGGTATCGACCCCGAGATGGACGTGTCACCCCTGTGCGGGCAGAGCCAGTACGACAAGGTTATGGACTACATCGGCGTGGGGACCGAGGAGGGCGCCAACCTGGCCTTCGGCGGCCGCGGCCTGACGGGCGGCGAGTTTGATGAGGGCTACTACGTCGAGCCGACGGTCTTCACCGACGTCTCCCCCGAAATGCGCATCGCCAAGGAGGAGATCTTCGGGCCGGTGCTGACGGTGTTCAAGGCCAAAGACCTGGAGGAGGCGATACGGATCTCCAACAGCGTCGAGTTCGGGTTGTCATCATCGGTCTACACCCGCGATATCAGCCGCGCCTTCGAATACATCAACACCGTCGAGACCGGCATGGTCCACGTCAACGCCCCCACCCTCGGCGGCGAAGTGCACCTGCCCTTCGGCGGCCTGAAGTCGTCGGGCGTGGGACAGAGGGAGCAGGGCACGGAGGCCTTCGACTTCTTTACCGAGACCATCACCGTCTACATCGACCACGGTGAGGCGGCAAGGCAGCAGGCCCGCTTCATCTAAGGCAACCGGTTGCCCTCAACCGGGGGTGTCCCGTCCATCATCAAGAAGCGGGGAGCCGCGGAATAAAATCCCGGCTCCCATTTTTCAGGGCCTTTTCATTCTCGGAAAAATTCTCTCTCCCAAAGGGAGAGGGTTAGGGTGAGGGCGTCTCCTCTCAGGACACCAAGATGCTGACACTGGACATTTCACCTCCACTCCAACCCTCCCCCTCAAGGGAGAGGGAGAATGAAAAGGCCCTGAGAAAGACAGGCTGCCCAGTAGTCAAACACCTTTGAGTTGATGGAAGGGTCACCGGGCCCCGTCATTCCGGCCTTGAGCCGGAATCCGAAAACCCAGGCGCTATTTACGCTGGCCATTTTTCTGCCCTTCTGGATTCCGGCTCAAGGCCGGAATGACGATAAAGTCTTCGGCAGTCATCATTACAAAAATTTCGGACTGCCAGTCCGGGCTGTAACCCGCCCAAGCCCCCTCCCGGTAGTACGGGTCCAGCAGAGTAGCCAAGTGTAGCGGCGGCTTGGTGTGCGCTCCGCCGGGCGGGCGGGCATTGTAAACGGAAATTCACCACCGCCCCGCCGCCGGCCAGGCCCCAGGATTATTCGCCGGGCGATGGCGGGAAGTCCGAGGCGGTCACGCCACGCGCTTGACCGCCCCAGCAGGCGACGGAGCCGTCGCTCCTCACCCCGTAAGTGTGGTCCTCCCTGGTGCTGACGGAGGTGAAGGAACCCTCGGGCGGCGTGGCCTGGCCCTCGCCATCGTAGCCCCAGCAGGCGATGGAGCCGTCGCTCCTCACCCCGCAGGTGTGCGTCCACCCGGCGCTGACGGAGACGAAGGAACCCTTGGGCGGCGTGGCCCGGCCGTCGCCATCGTAGCCCCAGCAGGCGACGGAGCCGTCGCTCCTCACCCCGCAAGTGTAGGCCCCCGGCGCTGACGGAGGTGAAGGAACCCTCGGGCGGCGTGGCCTGGCCGGCGTCATCCTTGCCCCAGCAGGCGACGGAGCCGTCGCTCCTCACCCCGCAGGTGTTGCCACCTCCGGCACTGACGGAGACCAAGGAACCGTCGGGCGGCATGGCTTGGTCGACCATGTTTCCCCATGAATCCTCATTTGAGCCCCAGCAGGCGGCGGAGCCGTCGCTCCTCACCCCGCAGGTGTGCGCTTCCCTGGCGCTGACTGATACGAAGGATGCGGCGTCGTTGCCGTCACTGCCCCCAGCGATCTTGGGGCTGGCGCTGCCGGCTTCCTCTGTGGCCTCCGGGCCAGGGATCGGCTGGTTGTCCGCCTGCTCCATGTCCTCCGGCTTGATGGGGGCCGTGGCGGACCGGCGTGTGGCCTTCGGGCCGATGGTGGCGGCCGTGGCAGGCGAGCGTGTGGATTGGGATTCGGACCGGTCTGTTGCCTCCGCGGGTGTGGTGGCCCGGTCGTTGCCGGCGCCGGTTGAATCTCCGTCGCCGCAGGCAGCGAGGGAGGCAATCGCGAGAAAGATGGTGAACAGCAGCAGGGCCGGTGCAGCCCGGAGGAGGGTCAGCAGACTGCCGAAGCGGCGCCGGCCTGTTCTGTCAATTTTAGGGGCCTACTATCCAGGGTTTATTAGTTCGCCCTCTCCCGAAGGGAGAGGGCTGGGGTGAGGGCGAAATGCCGGGGCTATACGATGGCCGCTCACGAAAGGGAACGCCCCTACCCTAACCCTCCCCCGGAGGGAGAGGGAACAAATGAAAGACTCTGGCCTACTATTTTTGCACCGATTTCACTGATGCAAAGGAGGTTACTCAACATTGCATTATGCACGGTCAGCCCCCCGGCTGTCTGGAGTACAGCCCGGCCCGGCAGGGGGAATGACGCATGGGTGCGGGAATGACGGTGTATAAACTCGATATGCCGGGGTGCGCACCCAAATGCGATTGCCAGGGAGGGCGCGGTGGATGCCGCTTTACGTGGGTGGTTGGTGTAGAATTGCCTGAGATTTCCACCGCTCTATTGTGATTTATCGGGGCGGCACACCATTGGAGGCGTCCATGTCCCAACTGATGACCGGCAAGCAGGCCCTGCTTGAGATGCTCAAGGCCGAGGGGGTCGAATACATATTCGGCAACCCCGGCACCAGCGAAGGGCCCATCATAGACCTGCTGGGCGACTATCCCGAGCTCCGCTACGTGCTGGCCCTTCAGGAAAGCGTCGCCGTGGGGATGGGTGAAGCATATGCCCGGTCTACCGGGAGGGCCTCCTTTGTCAGCCTCCACGTGGACAGCGGCCTGGCCAACGGCATCGCCCTGATGCTGGACGCCCTGAACACCGGTTCGCCCATGGTGGTGACGTCGGCCAACTACGACATCCGGAAAATAAACGAGACTATCACCGACCTGGCCCAATTGGTCCGGCCGGTCACCAAGTGGGCGGTGGAACTCTCGTACGCCGACCAGATCCCCAGCGTTATGCGGCGGGCCTTCAACGAAGCCAACACCCATCCCAAGGGTCCGGTCTATGTCGGTTTCACCTCCAACGCCCTTGAGGGAATGGCGGAGATGAATATCGAGCCGTCACGCCCCAATTTCGACGATGTGCGCCCCAGCCAGCAGGGCATTTCGCAGGCGGCGTCGCTGCTGATGGACTCGAGTCGGCCGCTGCTGCTGGTGGGCGACCGCCTCTCCGACGATGACGCGCTGGCCGAAGCCGTGGAACTGGCCGAACTGATGGGCCTGCCGGTGTACCAGGCCAGGGGGGCCGAGGTGGCATTCCCAACGGGACACCCCCAGTACCTGGGCGGTCTCTCCCTGCGGGTTGGCTCCCAGCGGGCCGCCCTGCAGGAATTCGACCTTGTGCTTGCCGTGGGGTCCGACCCCTTCGAGGAACTCTTTTACTGGGGCGATGTGATATTGCCGCCCGAGGCCAAGCTGGTTCACATCGATCCCGACGCCAGCCGCATTGGCCGTTCGGAGCCCACCGACGTGGGCATAGTGGGGAACTGCAAGCTGGCCCTGGTTGACCTGATCGCGGCCTTGAACGAGAGGCTATCACCGGGCGATGCGGCAGAAATCGGACAGCGAAAGCAGGCGGTCGCGGCGGAACGGTCCCGGACACGCGACGCCTTCGAGGCGTCCGTGGCGGAGAATTGGGACCACCGGCCGATGATCCCGGCGCGGATGATGTACGAACTGGCTGCGGCGCTGCCGGAGAACGCCGTCGTCGTGGACGACTCCATCAGCAACCGCGGCGTGATGCGCCACTACTTCGATGCCTCCCAGCGGGGCGACCTGCGCGGTGTGCGGGGGCAATCCATCGGCGGCGGCATCGGTGCCACAATGGGTACGCAATGCGCCCATCCCGACCGCAAGGTGTTCGGCCTCATCGGCGACGGCAGCGCGATGATGACGGTGCAGGGGCTATGGACCGCGGCCAACGATAACATCCCTTGCGTTTTCGTCGTCTGCAACAATGGCTCCTACCGGGTGCTGAAAGTGAACTTCAACACCTACCAATCAGATGTTCTTCATTTGCCGGAGACCTCCGGCGGCAGGCTGCTGTATTCCGACTTCACCACTCCCTTCGACTGGGTGTCCATCTCCAGTGGCCTGGGAGTGCCTGCCGAGCGGATCACCGAACCGTCGCAGATCAAGCCCGCAGTCGATCGGGCCGTGGCATCGGGTAAGCCCGCGCTGTTGGACATCGTAATCGACGGCTCCGTATAGCCCCTTAGCGACAGGGCAGCGAAAGACCTTGCGGGCGCAGGAACCTATTAGTCCGTCACCCTAGAATTGATGGACGAGTTACCGAGTCCCGTCATTCCGGCCTTGAGCCGGAATCCAGAGGGGCCGGGGAAAGGCCAACGTAAACAGCGCCGGGGTTCCTGGGTTCCGGCTCAAGGCCGGAATGACGATAAAGCCTTTGGCAGTCATCAACTAAATAAAGTGGGACTACTATTAAGGGAGTAAGTGGAACGGGAATGCGGACGAACACCACCAAGGCCAAGCTGAACGAAGGACAGGTCGTGTTCGGGGCCATCATCACCCGTTACGCGCCGGACATGGTGGAGATCTTCGGGGCGCTGGGCTACGACTTCGTGATGATTGACTGCGAGCACGGGCCTGCCGACCTGGACCAGGTGGAGCACATGGTCCGGGCCGCCGAATCCTTTGGAATCACCCCCATCGCACGCATACCCGACCACCACGAGCAGACCATCCTGCGTTACCTGGACCGCGGCCTGCAGGGAATCATCGTGCCCCACGTCAACACCGGCGAGCAGGCGGCGGCCATCGCCCGAGCGGCCCGCTACTACCCCGACGGCAAGCGCGGCATGGGCGGCGGCCGGGCCCAGGACTACGGCATCGGAGTTTCCCGCGACGAGGCGACTGCCTGGATCAACGCGCAGGTGCTGGTGATCCCCATGGTCGAGGACATCGAGGCCGTCGGCAACCTGAACGACATTCTGAGCGTACAGGGCGCCGACGTTCTCCACGTGGCCGCTTCGGACCTGGGCCAGAGTATGGGCAATCCCGGCGTGGCCGAGGTGCGAAAGGTGATGAGCGATGTCATCCCCCGCGTCCGGGCTGGTGGCAAGTCCGTCGGCGTGGGCGGCAACAATCCCGCCGATACGGCCGGGGTTGCCGAGTTCGTCAGACAGGGCGCCAACTTCGTGACCGTGTCAGCGTGGGGACTGCTGCGCATCGGCGGCGAAGACTTTCTCAAGAAGGTCAACGACGCTCTCTAGTGTTTGATCGGGCCGTCGGCCTTTTCCGTCATTCTTTGGGGCGGGGCCGCCTGGCGATGGCGAACAGCACGGCGCTGGCCGCATACAGGCCGGTCAGGACCAGCAGCGACTCGGTGTAGCCGCCTTTGCGGTCCACCATCCAGCCCAGGAAAAGGGGCGACAGCATCATGCCCGCGCTGTAGAACACCGAGATGATGCCGGTCAATGTGGCGAAGCTGCGCCTGCCAAAGAGGTTTCCCACCAGCACCCAGTTCAGCACCGCGGCGCCCTCCAGGATGGCCAGTCCTGCGATGAATGGGAAGATTATCCAGGTCCCCGGTACCAGGTCGAGAACCAGCAGCGAGACCGCCCCCACGGCCATGCCGATTCCCAGTACGCCCTGCCCGGGCAGCCGCAGCCCGGAGAATCCGATGAGGAGTCGCGCCGGGATGGATACGAAGAACAGCAATGCCATCAGGTCGGCTCCGGTCTGCTGCGTTGTCCCCTTCCACACCATTATCGGGATCGCGTGGACCAGGATGCCGCTGGTTACCGATATTCGCAGGGCGCTGGCCAGCAGGATGTACCAGTAGGTGGGTGTCAGCAGGGCTTCCCGCACCGTGAAGTCGTGCCCCGACGACTGGGCGGATGAGTTGCTCCCCGACTGCTCCACCACCTCGCCCGCCTCGACAAGGTCGATGTCCATGCTCTCGGGCGAACGGCGAATGAATAGGGAGAAGGGGATCACGATCACTGCCACGAAGATGCCGATGTAGAGCATTACGTCGCGCCATCCCAGGGCATCGACTCCCCGGGACAGCACGGGTATCAGCATAGCGCCGCCCGCCGTGTAGCTGGTGATCACCAGCGTCATGCCCACGGCCCGGCGACGCACAAACCAGCGGTTGGTTACGGCCAGGAAGGTCTGCCCGAACCCGCTGTTGTTTCCCACCGACACGATCCCTACGTAGACCGCAACGAACACCCAGTACCCGTCGACACCGGAAAGGATGATCATTCCCACGCCGGCCATCACTCCGAAGATGAGCACGATGGGCCGCGAGTCGAACTTGTCGACCATCCAGCCAACGAGAGGTCCGCCGACTCCCGCCTCGCCGCGGGAGATAGCGAAGATCAGCGACGCCTGGGTGTCTGTGAGCATGAGGTCGTCGCGGACGGGTATGTAGAAGACAGGAAAGCCGTAGGAGAAGATCGCGCCGGGGAAGAGAGCGAGAAAGCAACACGCCCCGATTACCCACCACCCGGGGTACATGCCGATGAAGCGGTGCCGCAGACCGGCGAGAGACGCCATCAGAGAAGCAGGCCCTGGCAGGGGGTCGCCGGTTTCATGTTCGCCGGTTTCATGTTGGGAGGAAGGGTGTCCACAGGCCGCAAATGTCTACTCCGCTCGCTGCTGGATCGCTGGGTTCCGTCAGATATGCGCCGGAATCATATCACGTCGGGCCGGGATCGGCCTTTCGGTTTGCACGTAAGTTGAGGCAGGCCCGGCGATCCCTCAGCCCACGCCTTCTTCCTCCCGCCGGGCCGTCCGCGCGATGATGGCGAAGCTGCCAGCGGCAGGGATCAACGAGAGCACGATTATGGAGAAATCGAAAACGCTCCAACTGTCGCGGAGGTACCGGTCGGGCCTGCTCGTCCGCCACCCTAGAATTGATGGAGGAGTCACCGGGCCCCGTCATTCCGGCCTTGAGCCGGGATCCAGGAACCCTGGCGCTGTTTACGTTGGCCAATTTCCAGCCCTTCTGGATTCCCGCTATCGCGGGAACGATCGGTTGGTTCGCCTTCTATTGAGGGAGTCTCTATGAAGTATTCGAATCCGAGGGAATTGGCAGCGGGTGGGAGAGGGCACGCAGCGTGATAACCATTGCCGGGAATCAGATACCTCCCGCCTTAACCCGAATAGCCATCATCGTTAACCTTCTCCAGTGGCGCGAAGCTGAGCAGCAGGCGCTTGACACCAACCCCCCCGGCAAACTCTACAGTGACCTCCACGTCGGAGGAGGTCACGTCGCAGGCGGTCACCACACCCTCGCCGAAGGCCCGGTGGCGCACCAGGTCGCCGACGCGAAGCACAGGCCCGGATGCCGCGGGGGCCGCCGCCGCGGCAGCCAATGCTGCGGCTCGAATGGAACTGCCGCGTCCCGGTTCGAGGGCCACTGCCGAACGGGCGGCAGACGATGAAAGCGCAGCGGAGGTGACCAGATCGGCCGGAATCTCCCTGAGGAATCGGGACGCCACTGCCGGGCCGCCGGTATTCCCCCGGAAGCCACGGCGAAAGGCGCGAAGCAGGTATAGCCGCCGCTCGGCGCGGGTCATGCCGACATAGCAGAGCCGCCGTTCCTCCTCAGTCTGCTCTTCGCTGTCCAGGGAGCGCGAGTGAGGCAGCAGGCCTTCCTCCATCCCAACGATGAACACCACCGGGAACTCCAGCCCCTTGGCCTGGTGCAACGTGATCAGGGTGATAGAGTCCTCGGCGTCCTCCAGCTCGTCGACCTGCGACACTAGGGCGGTGCGCTCCAGCAGGGAGCCGAGGCCGTCGGGAGGCGTCTCGGCGTTGAATTCCTGGGCGATGGCCCGGTAGGCCATCACGTTTTCCCACCGTTCCTCGGGACGGTCATCGCCGTCCTGGACGAACTTCTGGAGACCGGACTCGTCCAGCAGCAGATCGATGAGCTTGACCACCTCGACCTCCCGGCTCAAGGCGACCCAACGGTCGATCAGGGCAGAGAACTTGGCGATCGATGTCGCAGCGCGAGTTGGCAGGGGAACGGGGCAGGGCTGCTTGGCCGTACTGGCTGCAGCGATTTCCCGCATGGCGTCGAACATGGCCATGCCACGGCCTGCGGCCCAGTCGCCGAGCTGCTGCATCGACTTAGCCCCGATGCCCCGCGGCGGCACACCCACCACGCGGGCCAGGTTGAGGTCGTCCTGCTGGTTGTAAATCAGCCGGAGGTAGGCCGTCAGGTCCCTGATCTCTTTGCGCTGGTAGAACCTGGTGCCTCCCACCAGCCGGTACTTGACGCCCTGTTGCAAACAGGCTTCCTCGAGGGCCCGGGACTGGGCGTTCACCCGGTACATCACGGCGCAGTCGCCCAGCTTGTACCCCTCGTGGCGTGTCAGGCGCTTGATTTCGCCGATGACCTTGCCGGCCTCCTCGTCCTCGTCATAGGCCTCGTCAATCTGGATTGGCAGTCCGGTTGGGTTTTCGGTGAACAGCATTTGGTCCAGCCGCTGGCCGTTGGACCTGATCAGGCCGTTGGCGGCGTTCAGTATGTTGCCGGTGGAGCGGTAGTTCTGGCCCAGCGAGATGACCCGGGCCCGGGGGTAGTCGGCTTTGAAGTTCAGGATGTTGCGCACGTCGGCGCTGCGCCAAGAGTAGATGGACTGGTCCGGGTCGCCCACCACGCAGAAATTCTGGTGCGACTGCGATAGCTGCCGTGATAACTGGTACTGGGCCACGTTGGTGTCCTGGAACTCGTCCACCATCAGGTAACCGTACCGGGACTGGTAGTGCTCCAGCACCACCGGGTACTCCCGGAACAGCTGCACCGTGCGCAGCAGCAGGTCGTCGAAATCCACGGCGTTGTTGCGGGCCAGCAACTCCTCGTAGTGCCGGTATACGCGGGCGCTGACCTCCTCGAAGTAGTTCCCCTGCACCTCACGGGCCATCGTCCGGGAGTCCTGTAGCACGTTCTTGGCCTTGGAAATGACCGACAGCACTGCCCGGGGCGGGTAGTCCTTGGGGTTGTAGCCGGCCTTTTCCAGGCACTGCTTTATCGCGGCTATCTGGTCGTCGTCGTCAAAAATGGAATAGTTGCGCGAGAGGCCGATGGCCTCCCCTTCCCTCCGCAACAGCCGAGCGCAGAACGAATGGAAAGTGCCGACCGTCAGGGCGTCCGCATGTGCGCTCGCCAAGCGCGCCAAGCGGTCCTTCATCTCCCGGGCCGCCTTGTTGGTGAAAGTCATGGCCAGGATGCTGTAGGGACTGACGCCATACACCTGCACCAGGTAGGCGATTCGATGCGTGATGACGCGGGTCTTGCCGCTGCCCGGCCCGGCGACGATCAGCAACGGGCCATCGACGGCCTCCACGGCTTCCCGCTGCCCCGGGTTCAGGCCCTCCAACAGGTCGGCAACCTGGGTCATTGGTTAAAATCTCCTACACTTATGCGAGCAGTCCGGCTAGTCCAGCAATTCCCTCAGCGCGTCGCCAACCTCGGACAGGGGGCACAGGCGGACGTTCGCCCGTTCTGCAAAGTCTCGTACACTTCCCGGTATCCTGAAAAAAGAGTCATCGGGAACGCAGAGAATCACTGACGTAGCGAAATAATCTCCATACCGGCGCGCCTGTATTACACCACCAAGCAGAACGGGGTTCGTTTTCACTTCGATGATGACGAATTCCGCGCCGTGTTCAACAAGTATGTCCGGCCTTAGTCTAGAGGCGCGAACCCACGAAACCAGCCCATCCGGCCAAAATTTCCGTTTGGGGATGTGGGATGGTACAAGGGTCGCCTTGTAACCCACCTCGCGGGCAGCATCCGCTACCTGAACGGCAAAATCGGATACCAAAATTTGTGTCATGACAATAAATCTCCTCCAAACAGCCATTGGAGCAAAGCGCCCACCAACGCACTCACGATGATAGTCAATCCCCATTTGATGAGTGCCCTAGTTCGGGCTCTTTTGGACTCGCGCTCCAATTGACGATATAGCGGATTGTCGTTCTTGCCTAGTGGGGTTAGAAGTTCAATTGAGACGGATGAGTCCAGTTCTCGGCTTATTGAATTTATCAGGATGCACATTGAGGATACACAGTCAATGAGCTTCTCGCCGTGAATCGAAACTACCCAATCATCGGCTACAAATACCGCCGCCCCTTGAATTTGGGCGGTCAGCCAATTCGTTCCCGGGACTACCTGAGCCAACAACCGCGCAATCACAGTGTGAGGCAAGGACCTGAAAACTTCGACAGCCATCAGCGCATCCCGGGTAGTCTGGCGCAGAACAAAGTGCCCCGGCACTCTCAATTGTACTTCCAAGACTTCCATCAATCACCCTTCAATCCCACCCGCGGGGCAGCGCGGATGCCCGGACCCGCCGCGCCGCACTTTGGCCACTACGGCAGCGCGGCGATCACTTCCTCGCTGCTGGAAATGGTGGAAAGGAATGGCAGGGCCACGCTCAGGGCGGCGTCGTGCGCCTCCTGGCTGACCGAGGCGCAGCAGTCTCCGACGACGACCACGTTGTACCCGCGATCGCTGGCCTCACGAGCGGTGCCCTCGACGACGAAGTTGGTGGCCACGCCGGTCAGGAGCAGGGTGCCGATGCGCTTGTTCTTGAGTATAGGCTCGAGGTCCGAGGCCATGAACGCCGAAACGCCACGCTTGGTGACCACGGGCTCGTCGTCCTGGGGCGTCACCGCGTCGTGGATCGATGCGCCCCAGGTACCCTCGACCAGGGCGTTGGCTGCTTGCAGGCCCTGCCAGAGGCCGGCATTGGCCGGGCGTTCGGGGTAACCGGCGCGGAATTTGACCGAGACGAAGATGACCAGGATGCCGGCGTTGCGGGCGGCGGCCAGCACCTGGGAGGCCTTGCCCAGGACGTCATTGTCCTTGACCATCTGGGCGAATCCGAAGTCCTTGAATGCGCCCTCCTCGTGGACGATGTCGTTCTCGAAATCCATAAGCAGCAGAGCGGTGTGTCCGGAGTTGAGTTCCAGAGCCATGACTTCCTCCATTGAGACGATGATGCATTGAAACGATGGATGCATTGAGACGATGGATGTTCGTGATTCGAGGCGGTGGGCTGCGCCACATTATAATACGACATAACCTGAGCCGGTTTTGGCCTTCACCTGCCCTGGGTTCCCGGCGGGGTCTTTAAATTGTCCCCACTCCCTCAGGGGGAGGGTTAGGGTGGGGGCGTTGCCCCTCGTGAGCGGCCGTCGTATAGCCCCGGCATTCCAACACCTCCGGCATTCCTGCAAAAGCCTCCGTCGTTCCTGCTTTCGCAGGGATGACGAATGGAGGCTGGAATGACGTACGGGGGCGTTGCCCCTCGTGAGCGGCCATCGTATAGGCCCGGCATTTCGCCCTCACCCCAGCCCTCTCCCAGGGGGAGAGGGAGAACTAATAAAAACCCACGTGTTCCTGGCGGGAACCAACGTCCGAGGCTGACCGGATGCTATAATGGGAAATCAGCGTTGTCGTGGCCGAATTCGCCATACTTGCGTTCGATTACCGCAAGGCGTGGTTGGACTCCGGCCGGGCAGGCAGCTACAAACCATCCAGACAAGATGACTCAAGGACGTTCCATGCTGAAAATCGAACCCCAGAACCTTCGGACCCCCGGACCGACCCCGGTCCCTGACGACATCGTCGAGGCCATGGGAACGCCGATGATCAACCATCGCGGGCCCGAGTTCGACGAGTTGATCAAGAAGTGCACCGAGCAGTTGAAACAGGTCTTCATGACCAACAATGACCTGTTCATACTCACCGCCTCCGGCACGGGGGCGCTGGAAGCCTCCCTGGTCAACACGCTTTCTCCCGGCGACAAGGTGGTCGCGGCGACGGCCGGCTCATTCGGCGACCGCTTTATTGACATGGCCGTGGCATTCGGCGCCGACGTCACGCGTCTCGACTTCGAATGGGGCGAACCCATCGAGCCCGACGCCATTCGCACCGCTCTGCGCGACGATCCCGAGATCAAGGCGGTGATGGTTACCCACAACGAGACCTCCACCGGGGTGACGCACCCGTTGGAGGAAATCGCCCGGATAACCAAGCAGGAGTTTGACAAGCTGCTCCTGGTGGACGCGGTCAGCAGCCTCGGCTGTTTACCGCTGCCGGTGGACGCCTGGGACTGTGACCTGGTGGGCACGGCCTCTCAGAAGGGCTTCATGATCCCGCCGGGGCTGGCCTTCGTCAGCGTGAGCGACCAGGCTTGGGAGGCGCAGAGGACGGCCACCATGCCCCGCTTCTACTTTGACCTCGCCGAGGCCAGAAGGATGCTGGAAAGGGGGCAAACTCCCTTTACGCCCAACGTGGCTGCGATGTATGGGTTGAGCCTGGGCCTGGACAAGATTATGGACGAGGGCATCGAGGGGGTCTTCGGGCGCCACGCAGCCATCGGCCAGCTGACCCGCGACCGGGTGCGGGAGCTGGGCCTGGAGCTGTTGGTGAGCGACGAGCGCTACGCCTCCAACACCGTAACGGCGGTGAAGATGCCCGGGGGCATCGATGGCCGCGCCCTGATGGGCCGCCTGCGCACGGAGAAGAACGTGGTGCTGGCCGGTGGGCAGGGGAAGCTGAGCGCCAGCATTTTCCGTATCGGCCACCTCGGCCACGTAACCGAAGATGACATCGAAGAGGTCATCGACGCCCTTAGGGAGTTGTTGCCAGAGGTAGGGTTCAGCGCCAAATAATCAGCCCGAATTACATTTTCCGCAAGGGGCGCACACGCATGCGCCCCTTTTGTGTACCCCTCTGCCGATGGGGTAATATAGGCCCCTACGACGCCGAATGAGAGGACGACGGAGTCGAACAGTGTCGGTTTCACAGTTGGAAAAGGCCATGGCCAACCTGAGGATTGGCATTGCCGAAATGCAAAACAAGGAAGAGCAGCTGGACGCGCAGATTACGCAGTTCCAACAGCAGTTGCGGCGCGTGCCACGCCAGGCCATGTACGGGCAGGCCAGCCTCGACGCCTCGCTGGCAGCCATGGGCGAGATCGAGGAGCGGTTGGCCGATGCCCAAGCCGTTCGCCGTCGGCTGATCCAGATCAAGACCTCCGCCACCCAGGAACTGGAGGCGCTGGTCGTGCTGAAGCAGGTGGACGAGGCCAAGACCAAGCTGGGCATCCTGAGGCGCAGCAGGGACACCGACGAGGAAACCTTGGCGGATATACGGCAGTTGGAGCAATTCTTGGCCGTGCAGGGCAGGAAGGCCGAGCAGGCCATTACAGCGCGTTACGAGGAGCGAATCTGAGCAAAGAGCCGTTCCATCTCCGAACGGCGTGAGTGCTCCGTATTACTTGAGGGTGCACGCCCGTGCGCCCGACACGTTTCGTCTTCGGTCCGAAACAGTCGGCCGTGAGTCTAAAGCTCGCCGTCTATGCGGTTGATCACCAGGCCGGTGGGCAGCTTGGGGTAGAAGAAGGTTGACTTGCGCGGGAGCCTCTGACCCTGCCCGACGATCTCCTCGAAGGCGTCCATTGGAAAGGGTTTCATGAAGAACGCCATCTGTAGCACCCCGTCGGCCACGCCCCCGGCCGCCTCGTCGTGATCGTGCAGGAATCCCAGGTGTTGCAGGGTGGCATCGCCCAGCTCCGGCCGCAGCACCTGCTCCTCCAGCACCCACGCCTCGGAGACAGCCAGCGGTCCCCAGTCGTCGCAGACGGCAGAATCGCGCAGGGTCAACAATTGCGCTCCCTCTGGTGACAGGGTCGCCATCACCTGCCCGGTTCGTCCGCGCTCCTCCACCAGCGCCACGAGTTCATCGGCCGAAAGTCCCTCCACGGGTTCCGCCGCGAACACTTTGTTCAGTCTTTCGTTAACCCGCGCCAGTTGCCCGGCACCCAGGCCGCTCAGATTCCGGTGGTAGGGCAGCACCACCAGGCCCGGGTCGTCGAAGGAGATCAGCGTCATCATCACGTAGTTGTGGGCCAGGGAGGCGCCATCGGAGCCTTCCGCACGGCGGGCCCGCTGATAATGCTGCGACGCCTCGTAGCGGTGGTGTCCGTCTGCCAGGAACACTGGGCGGTTGGCGAAGAACTGAGAGATGGCGCCAACTTCGGCCGGGTTGGAGATACGCCACATGGTGGTATTGGAGCCATACTGGTCACGGGCGTCGACCTCGGGCGGACCAGACATCACACGCTGGAACACGGGGTCCAGCTCGTTGTCAGCGTCACGGTAGATAGACATGATGGGGCTGATGTTGGCAGATACCGACTCCATCAACGTCACCCGGTCGCGGATTGCCGGGGCCTCGGTGAACTCGTGGGGCAGCACCTGCCTGGTGTCGTAGTCCTCAATGCCGACGCAGGCAATCAGTCCCAGCCGGGAACGCTCCTGGCCGTTCAGGGTGAATCCGTGGCGCAACAGGTAGTAGGCGGGCTCGGCCTCCTGTTGCAGCACGCCGTCGCGGAGCCACTGTTCGAACCGCCCGGCGGTTTCGGCGTAGCGTCCTGCGGGGTCGGCCGACCAGTCCAGCCCCTCGCCTGCCTCCAGGTGGATGACGTTCAGGGGGTGGCGGTCCATCAGCGCCTGTTGGATCTGCGGCGTGATCAGGTCATAGGGCGGACACAGTACGGCGGCCATATCGTCGACCACCGCCGGGTTGTACCGCCACCCACGAAAGGGAGTAACCTTTGCCATATTTTCACCTTGCTCCCCGGGGCCTGATTCGCAACTCTGCGGCACCCTCTGTTTACACGCCAGTCGGGCGCGTAATCAACTCCAACTGTTCCGATACATCGCTAAGAGTGGAAAATTGACGCCTTTCTAACGTCTCACAGAAAACTGTGTCCTTGGTATTCGGGTCCAGAATTCGGTGATGGTATTCATTGGGTCGTCGTGAGGGTCCTCGCGAAGGATGTGATATCTGGGCACTGGACCCAAATTCTCAATCTCCCTCCCCTTGTCCGAACGGAGCTGCCGCGTGACTACCCAGAAACCGTCTCAAAGCGCATCAAGTCCGCCAAAATATCGGCGATCGTCAGGGGGAGTGTGGATTCCCACTGTCGCGGGAATGACGGGTTGGCAGCCCACAAAGTCTTGGGATTATTTCCTTGACAGTATATCCCGCCGGGCCTTTGCCAGGAAAGGATGGGTACAGAGGCGCGGGCGCCTTGTGGTATACTCCCATCGAATCTCAGCGGCCCGATTCAGAGACGATTTCGAGTACGAGGACGGTTGCCCATGCCCGGCGCGATCACCCACCTTGACGGCGGCACCATCACCACTGTCCGCGGGTTCAAGGCCGGCGGCACCTATGCCGGCATCAAGACCTACTCCGACGACAAGATGGACGTCGGCATGCTGCTGTCCGACACTCCCTGCGCTGCCGCGGGCGTGTTCACCAGGAGCAGCATCGTCTCGCCGTCAGTAACCGTCAACCGCGAGACTCTGGCCGGCGGCCAGCCCATCCGCGGACTGGTGGTCAACTCCGGCATCGCCAACGCCGGTGTGGGCGAGCAGGGCTACATCGACGCCAAGGGAATGGCTGTCATTGCCTCGGGCGCAATGGGGGTGAGGGCCGAGGAGGTGCTGGTATTCAGCACCGGCATCATCGGTGTCGAACTCCCCATGACGCTGATCAGGTCCGGCGTTGAGCAGATCGCGCTCTCGGAGTCGGATGGCAACCCTCTGGCCCGGGCCATGATGACCACCGACACCCACCCGAAGGAGGTCGCCGTAACCGTCGACATCGGGGGCACCGACGTGCGCATCGGCGGGGTGGCCAAAGGCTCCGGGATGATCCACCCCAACATGGCTACCATGCTGTGCTTCGTGGCCACCGATGCGGCCATCGACCAAGGGCTGCTGCGCTCCATGCTGCCGGAGGTGGCGGACTATTCCCTGAATATGCTCACCGTCGATGGCGACAGCAGCACCAACGACTCGCTGGTGGTGCTGGCCAACGGTGCCGCGCGCAACGCGACGATTACCGCCGGAACAGCTGGGGCCGACGCGTTCAGGGCCGGCCTGCTGGAGTGTTGTGTCCAACTGACCCGGAAGCTGGCCCGCGACGGCGAAGGCGCCACCCACCTGCTGGTGGTCGAGGTCACCGGCGCCCGCACAAGCGAGGACGCCCGGATGGCCGCCCGCACCATCGCATCATCGCTGCTGGTGAAGTCCGCGGTCTATGGCGCCGACCCCAACTGGGGCCGCCTGCTGGCCGCACTGGGCCGCAGCCAGGCCGAGGCGGTGGAGGAAAAGCTTGCTCTTTTCATCAACGGCGTATGCATCATGGAGGCCGGCAAACCCGTGCCCTTCCACCGCGACGCCGTGGTTGCGCTCATGCGGGGCGACGAGATCACCTTCCGTATCGCTCTGAATTTGGGCGACGAGGACGCCACTGCGTGGGGCTGCGACCTGACCGAGGAATACGTCGTCATCAACAGCGCCTATACCACCTAGGCCGCCCGCTTTCAACCACAGAGAACACAGAGGGCACAGAGATTTTCATTTGACCGGATAATTGCTCTGTGTCCCTTTGTGTTCTCTGTGGTTTTGAATCCATTATCAGGAGCGTTCCCCTGTCTATCGTAGTGAAAATAGGCGGCAGCACCCTCGGTAGCCACGACACCACGCTGCTGGACCTGGTCGAGCTGCAACAAAAAGGCGAGGAAATCGTGGTGGTCCACGGCGGCGGCAACGTCATCTCCCGCTGGATGCAGCGCCAGGGCATCCCGCCGCAGTTCGTTGGCGGTCTGCGCGTAACCGACGCCGAAAGCCTGGAGATCGTGGTGGCCGTGCTGGGCGGCCTGATCAACAAGGAGCTGGTCTCGCTACTGGAGCAGCTGGGCGGCAAATGCATCGGGCTCAGCGGCATCGACAACTGCATGCTCACCTGCGGTATCGCCAACCCCGAGCTTGGGTACGTTGGCGAGGTGCAGGAGGTGAATCTTTCGCCCATCCGCACCGTGTTGGACTCGGGCTATATCCCCATGATCGCTCCGCTGGGTGTGCACCGGTTCGATGGTTCGGAGAACGCGGGCAAGCCGCTGAACATCAACGGCGACACGGTGGCCGGCGAGCTGGCCCGAGAGCTGCAGGCCGACCGCCTTGTGTTCCTGACCGACGTGGCGGGGGTAATGGACAGCGGTGGCCGCGTCATCTCGCGCCTCGACCAGCGCCGGGCCAACATCCTGCTCAATTCCGGCGTGGCGGGCGGCGGCATGATTCCCAAGCTCCAGGCCTGCCTGCGCGGCCTCGAGGGCGGAGCCGTGGCCGACATCGTCGACGGCCGCCAGCCCAGCGCGCTCCGCGACTGCCTCCAGGGCCGCGCCACCGGCACCACCATCACCGCCGGGCGCCAGCGTCCGCAGTAGCCCTCTAAGATACATCCTTCTCCTTCCGGGGATAGGGCCGTCGGCGCCTTTTAGAAACTATCTCAAAAGACGGCACACCAACCAACGCGTCATTCCCGAGATAGCGGGAATCCAGGATTGCCCGGGGGCACCCACATTCCAGACGGTAAGGGGCTTTGGATTCCCGCTTCCGAGGGAATGACGAGTCTAGTTGGTCTTAATGCGATTTCTCTGCTTCCCCCAATAACTCCACGTACACCGCCCTTTTGGGCCGTGCCTTGCCGCCGTGGAGGGATGGCTCTGCGCATCGTTTCTCGCATGCCGACGCGGCGTCACAGCCCGGTAAAGTCGGGAGGCGGTTCGTCGAAAGACTCTCCATTTGCTTCAGCCTCCAGCCGCCGCCGGTTCCAGTGCTCCACTTGTAGGGCGGCTTCGGCCAGGGCCTCGGCGCGGGCCTTAGCACGGCCGCGAGCTTCGCCGCGAGCCATAAACTTTTCCTGCGCCGGTTTCAACAAGTGAATTATCAAGTAATTGGAAATCACCATTAGAATCCTCGTACCCTCGGTGACTATGAAGCTGATGATGGCGGAGCCTACGCCACCCTTTGGATGCTGGCGTATATTACATCGTGGGTGGTGGCTTCATCCTGCAGCGTGGTCTGGTACCAGATGACAAAGGACATTCCGGCCAGGGTCAGCAGGGTAAACAGGGAAAAGTATACCAGCCAATACCTTGGAGGTACGCTCCAAATGGAGTCTCGGGAATTGCTAGTAACGGCTGCTTCCGGGTCTGGTTCACGTCCGGGAGGGTCCCGGTTCTTGTTCACAGTCCGGTCAACTCCAAGTCTGTGCTACTCCCACGCTCTGGCGGGGGAAGGCTCCTACTCGTAACTGTTCAGACTTGGTGGGGCGAATTGGGCGAAAGTCGTTTGACAGCCGTCAGTTTGAGCGCCAGCAACGGGAATTCGCCCCTGATTTTCGCCCTTCAGAGTTGAGGGGATATGAGCATCTGACGGCAGGCCAAGAGGGTGTTTAATCCTTGGGCGCGCCAGGTGCCGAAGAGGGAGGCCAGGGTCATCTTGGTGTCGGTGCCCTGCTCCGAGCGGGTGCCGCCGCTGACCTTCCGGCTCACCATCAGCGGACGCAGGCTGCGCTCCGCAGCGTTGTTGTCCGAGGGCACCGCCGGGTCGGCCACAAAGACGAACAGCTCTTTGATGAAGGTCTCGATACGTCGGCACAAGTTGCCTTGGGCGGCTGCCGGGTCTTGGGCGTAGAGACGGCACTGGGCCAGCAGTTTCCGCTCCAACCACCCTTGGGCCAGCCGTCTTTGACCTGCGCCATGATGGCTGAAGCCCTTGGCCTGCCGGTAGATGTCTTGGACCGCCGCCGCCCACCGGAGCAGTGAGGCATCTCTGGGGTACGGCGACTTCAGGTCGTGGATGTCCCGCAGCAGGTGGGCCCAGCAGCGCTGCTTCAGCCCAGGGTAATGATGATAGGCGGCATAGAAGTCGCTGACCAACACCCCACTGAAGGACTCATCCAGCACCTCGTCCACCACCTCCTTGTGGCGGCCACGGCGCAGGAAATACCGCCCGGTGGGAGTGCTGAAAGTCCAGACGTAGCCGTTGACCCCATCCTGGCGCCAGCCGGTCTCATCGGCGTGGACCACCGGGCTGCCCCGGATGCGCTCCAGAATCCGGTCCACCGCCGGTTGGGCCTGGCGGGCCACCTGGTGGACGGCCCGGACGATGGCGCCGAGGCAAAGGTGCAACTGGTGGACGGTCCTCAGATACCACTGGATGGTGCGGAAGGGCAACCGGCCCTCCTCCCGCAAGGCCGCCATCAGGCTGAGCAGGTTGATGCCCAACCGCTGTTTCCCCAGCGCCACCTCGCCCAAGTCCACCTTGGGCACCCGGCGTTGCTCACACACTGGGCAAGTCCTGGCGATGAAGACATGTCCGGTTACTTGGACCGGAACCACCGGCAGGTCGATGACCTCCCGGGTGCGGTGGGTCCAGCCCCCGGACAGCCGGGTTCCGCAATCAGGACAACTCTCCACGGCGTGGGCCACCCGGTGGGTGGGAGTCATGCGCTGGCGGGCAAAACCGTGGGGCCGGGGCTTCCTGGTCTGTTTCTCCCTGGGAGTCTGCTGGCGGCCGGACTTGGGCTTGATGCCGGGCATCCCTTTGGGGCCGCCCGGTTTGGCCTTTCCCTCCAGCGCCTCTATCCGCCGCTGCAACTGGGCGATAGTGTTCTGCTGCTCTTGAACGACAGCCTGCAACTGGGCAATCAGGGCCAGCAGGTCCTCCCGCGGCATGGCGCTCAGGTCAATGTCGGCATACATTCCTCTGATTTAACATAATCGAAAAATCGGTGCACCATACTTTTCCAGCAGCCTTCGGCCAATTCGCCTCATAAACTCTGAACTGTAACCCCTACTCTAACACCATTGACCCAGATGGCGAACCTTCGCCTAAAGCCGTCGGCCCTGAAGTTGGCGGCGGCCCGCGCCGAATGAAATCCGCCGTCGGGTGTGCGATAATCTAGCGGCAACCTGAAGGACTATTCGGGAGTAGAGGACTCGCCATGAGCATCAGCAGTGACTGGATCGACGTTGAGAAGAAATATTACGCCCAGACGGTGCGCCGCCAGCCGGTGGTCATCGTCCGCGGCGAGGGCACCGAGGTCTGGGACGCCGACGGCAAGCAGTACCTGGACTTTGTCGCCGGCTGGGCCGTCAACCAGCTGGGCCACAGCCACCCGGTGATCACCCAGGCCATTGCCGAGCAGGCCGGCACGCTGATCCAGACCTCCAACCAGTTCTACACCGTGCCGCAGTTGCAGCTGGCCGAGATGCTGATCGAAAACAGCTGCCTCGACCTGGTGTTCTTTGGCAACAGCGGCGCCGAGGCCGTCGAGGGCGCCATGAAGCTGGCTCGGCGCTACGGCAAGCTGAACCGCGAGGGCGCTTACGAGATCATCACCGCCTTCAACTCCTTCCACGGCCGTACCCAGGCCACCGTGGCCGCCACCGGGCAGCCACACTACCAGGAGAACTTCGCGCCCCTGCTGCCGGGTTTCGTCCACGTCGACTACAACGACGTCGAGGCCGTGATGAACGCCACCTCCGACCGCACCTCGGCAGTGATGGTGGAGCCAGTGCAGGGCGAGGCGGGGGTCATCATCCCCGACGACGACTACCTGCAACGGCTGCGCCAGTGGTGCGACAGCCAGGGCATCCTGCTGATCCTGGACGAGGTGCAGACCGGCATGGGTCGTCTGGGCAGCCTCTTCGGCTACCAGGAATACGGCGTGGAGCCCGACGTGATGACCCTGGCCAAGGGCCTTGGTTACGGCGTGCCCATCGGAGCCTTCCTGTCCAAGGCGCACTGCCAGGCCCTGGTGCCAGGCGACCACGGCTCCACCTTCGGCGGCAACGCTCTGACCACCGCCGCGGGTTATGCGGGCACCAAGTTCCTCATCGATAACGACATCCCTGGCCATGTTAAGGAGATGGAGGGCTACCTGCTGGGCCGCTTGAACGACGTCAAGGACCGCTTCTCCTTCGTCACCGAAGTGCGCGGCAAGGGCCTGCTGGCGGCCATGGACTTCGAGGACACCATCTCGCCGCAGGTGCTGACCAACGCCAACGAGGCCGGCCTGCTGCTGAACGGGCCGCGGCCCAACACCGTCCGCTTCATGCCCCCGCTCACGGTAACGCGGGAGGAGATTGACGAAGCGGCCGAGCGCCTGAGCTCCGCGCTGTCCCAGATCTAGAGCATTGCTCAGTTCGGAATTGCCTCCAGGGGGCGCACGGCTGCGCGCTCCTAAAGTGCAACAGAACGCTGGGCACGTTATTTCTCCGCCGGCTTGATTCAAAAGGTCGAGGTCACAGTGGTGAAGCGTGAGTTCTACATACTGATTGAAAAGGACGGCAATGGCGGTTTTGTCGGCGACGCCCCGCAGTTGAGGTCATGCAAAAGCCACGGCGGGACACTGGATGAGTTGATAGTCAATATGCGGAGGGCCATAGAGTCGTGCCTGGAGAATGACGACCTGGGAAGCCATTCAGAGGTAATCGGCGTCTATAGAATAGATGTTTAGGTCGAATCCGGCATGAAAAGACAGGGATACTACGTCTTAGTCAAAGATGATGGAGATGGTGGGTATATCGGGATAGCGCCCGAGCTCAAGGGTTGCCTGAGCCACGGTTTGACCCTCGAGGAATTGATGTCGAACATGGAAGAGGTTATACAACTGTGCTTGGGGGATGGGGAAGAAGCTGAAAACCCCCGTTTCTTTGGGATACAAAGGATGACCGTCTAATCCGATGGCCCGGATTCCATCCCTGCGGGCCAATGAGATTGTCCGCGCTCTCCAGCGTCTTGGTTTTGAGGTTATCCGCCAAAGGGGTAGTCACGGCAGGCTCAGGCACCCAGACGGACGGTTCGCCACAGTCCCCGATCACGGCTCAAGGGAACTTCGCCGTGAATTCATCCTCGACATACTCAAACAGGCTGAAGTTGAAATCGGTGATTTCTTTGCAGCCTTGTAACCAAACAGAACGGAGCTGATAGCGCCATAATGCCAAACGACAGAATCGTGCTCGCCTACAGCGGCGGGCTGGACACAACCGTTGCGGTGCCGTGGCTGAAAGAAAAGTACGGCGCCGATGTCGTCACGCTGACCGTTGACCTTGGCATGGTCGACCTTGAAACCACCCGGCAGCGGGCGCTGTCCATTGGCGCCGTTGAGGCGGTCATCGTTGACGGGCGGCAGACGCTGGTGGACGAGTTCCTGTACCCCAGCCTCCAGGCCGGGACAGTGTACGAGGAGCAGTACCCCTTGGCCACCGCGCTCGGCCGCCCGCTCATCGCCCGCTACCTGGCGGAGGCGGCGCGGGAGTACGGCGCCTCTGCCGTGGCCCACGGCTGCACCGGCAAGGGCAACGACCAAGTGCGCCTCGAGGTGGGGGTGATGGCGCTCGACCCGAACCTGAAGGTCATCGCGCCCATCCGCGACTGGGGCATGAGCCGCGACGACGAAATCGAGTACGGGCTGGCGCGGAACCTGCCGATAAACACCCGGGCCAGCCGCTTCTCCACCGACGAAAATCTGTGGGGCCGCAGCGTGGAGGCCGGCGAGCTGGAAGACCCGTGGCTGGAGCCGCCCGAAGACGCCTACCTGTGGACGAAATCGCCCTCCGACGCCTCCGACGAACCGGCATACTTGGAAGTCACCTTCGAGCGGGGCATACCGACGGCCATCGACGGAGAAACGATGGGCGGCGTTGACCTGATCCGCCACTTGAACGCCGTTGGCGGAGACCACGGGGTGGGCCGAGTTGACCATGTGGAGAACCGGCTCGTGGGCATCAAGTCCCGCGAGATTTACGAATGCCCGGCGGCGATCATCCTTCACGCCGCCCACAAGGCGCTGGAGACCATGACCCTCAGCAAGGACCAGGCGCGGACGAAGGCCCGCATCGCGCAGGAATACTCCGATGTGGTCTACAACGGCCTGTGGTACACCGCCCACCGGGCCGACCTGGACGCCTACGTGCAGAGCACACAGCGCCACGTGACCGGCGAGATCCGGCTGCGGCTGCACAAGGGGAGCTGCACCGTCGTCGGGCGGCAGGCCCCGCGCGCCCTGTACAACTACGGCCTCGCTACCTACGACCGGCAGGACCAGTTCGATCACGCCGCGGCCGCCGGATTCATCGGCATCTACGGCCTGCCCGTCCGCACCCAGAACCAGGCCCAGCCGGACTAGCCCGCCTTTGCATCAACCAGTGAAGCCACTCGAAGCGATACCGGAGGAACAATGACCGTCGCCGCCCGAATGCACGACCTGGGAACCGAGAGCGCTTTCGAGGTGCTGGCCAAGGCCAGAGCGCTGGAGGCCCAGGGACGGGAGATCATCCACCTTGAAATCGGCGAACCCGACTTCGACACGCCCCGTCACATCATCGAGGCGGGTATGGCGGCCATCAGCGACGGGTTCACCCACTACGGCCCCACCGCCGGGCTGCCAGAGTTGCGCGAGGCCATCGCCCGCAATTGCCGCGAGGTTCGCGGCACCAACACCGAACCCGACAACGTGGTGGTAACTCCCGGCGCAAAGCCCATCATGTTCTATGTCTTGCTGGCCCTTGGCGAGCCGGGGGTAGAGGTGATTTACCCCAACCCGGGCTTTCCCATCTACGAGTCGATGATCCGGTTCACCGGCTGCACTCCCGTGCCGATGCAGCTTATTGAGTCCAAGAGCTACCATCCCGACCTGGACAAACTTGCTTCCCAGATAACGGACAGGACCCGCCTCATCATTCTCAACACGCCGGAAAACCCATGCGGCTCGGCCTTGTCCGAAAGCGAACTCCGCATCATCGCCGACCTGGTAATGAAGCATCCCAACCTGTACGTAATGGCCGACGAGATATACAAGGACATTCTCTACACCGGCGAACACTTCAGCATCGCCTCCATACCGGGGATGGAGGAGCGCACCATCATCCTGGACGGGTTCTCCAAGAGCTACGCAATGACCGGCTGGAGGCTGGGCTACGGCATCATGCCGCATGAGCTGGTGCCGCATGTGGTCCGTCTCGCGGTGAACAGCGTGTCCTGCGCAGCCACCTTCACCCAGAAGGCGGGCATCGCCGCGCTTGAGGGCCCCAAGGACCAGGTGGAGGCGATGACCGCGGAGTTCGCCGCCCGTCGTCGGCTCATCACGGACGGACTGCGCAGTATCCCTGGCATTCGTTGCCCAGAGCCGGAGGGAGCCTTCTACGTTTTTCCCAGCATCGAGGACACTGGCCTATCCAGCCGGGAGTTCGAGGACAGGGCAATGCAGGAGGCCGGCGTGGCGCTGCTGTCGGGTTCGGCCTTCGGCGAGTACGGCGACGGCTACGTACGCCTGTCCTATGCCAATTCCCAAGACAACCTCAGCAAGGCCCTCGAGCGCCTGGACGCCTTAGTGCGCAGCATCTAGCGCCCAGGTATCCCACCCAGCGACACAGGAGACCGCAATGGCGGAATGCAAAGTAGTCCACTCCGACGGCCTGGAGGTCGAAATTCAATCGGGCGCCATGACCCGTCTGGCCGGGGTATCCGAGGCGCTTACCGGCTCCACCGGCATCCACTTGGCCATCGCCACTATTCCGCCGCACTGCGCCTCCAGCCCCCACTACCACGTCAATTGCGAGTCCGCCATCTACGTGGTCAAGGGACACGGCCGCTTCATCGTTGGCGACAAACTGGATAACCCGCTTCCCATCGGCCCGGGCGACTTCATATATGTCCCTGCCGAGGCGGTCCACCAGCCGGTCAATGACAGCGATGAGGTTATGGAGATAATTGTTGCGCGCAACACTCCGGTGGAGATAGTGACCGAGGTTTAACGAGATGGGAACTTTTGCTGTGCAAATTGAAGTGTCGAAACCCTACGGCAGTGAATTCGTATCTGTGGATGCCCTTGTAGACACAGGCGCAACTTACACCGTGTTGCCCAGCCACATTCTGGCGGAGGTGGGAGTAGTTGCCGAGGAGAACCGCAATTTCGAGCTCGCCGACAGCAGGGTGGTGGAACTTCCACTGGGTTATGCCGCTATCAGAATAGCTGACAAGCGAGTTATTGCACCCGTAGTGTTCGGCCCAGAGAGGGCATCTCCCTTACTGGGCGCTACGGCACTGGAAATTTCCGGTCTTGCGGTGGACCCTATACGTCAACTTCTGGTGCCGGTAAACGCGCTGTTGATGTCAGGTATGAACGGCAGCCTGGGCAATGGCAGTTCAGAAAGCGATATTTCTTGAGCGTCATTCGGGCATCGACTATACTAGCTGCTCGCCAGCACATCACGCCTGCCGGGGCGTTCACTGCGACTTGCACTGGAGGGGCGAAGTAACATGGATATGGGCCTTACCGAAATCCAGCAGATGCTGAAGACCAGCGCGCAGGAGGTTCTGGCGCGGGAATGCCCCACCACGCTGGTGCGGGAAATGGAGGACGATGACCGCGGCTTCCCCGACGAACTCTGGCGGCAGATGGCCGGCCTCGGCTGGGCCGGCGTGCCGTTCCCGGAGCAGTACGGAGGCACCGGCGGAGACTTTCTCGACCTAGCGGTGCTGCTGGAGGAGATGGGCCGTGCCCTGGTCCCCAGTCCGTATTTCTCCTCGGTGGTACTGGGCGGCCTGACCGTCCTCGACGCGGGCAACGACGCCCAGAAAAATGACCTGCTGAGCCGCGTCTGCGACGGCAGCGGGATAATGACCCTGGCGGTCACCGAGGCCTCTGCCACCTATGAGGCGTGGGGCGTTGAAACGGCCGCTATTGCCGACGGCAACGGATTCGCCCTGAATGGCACCAAGCTCTTCGTTCCCGATGCCCATGTCGCCGACGTGATAATTGTTGCGGCGCGGACCAAGGCCGAAGGTGATCCGGCGGAAGGGATCACCCTGTTCCTCGTCCCGGCCAGGATGGAGGGCCTGGAAGTTTCTCCGATCCGCACCATCGGCAATGAGCAGCAGTTCGAGGTTTCTTTGAACAATGTTCGGCTTCCTGCCAGCACTGTCCTGGGCGAGGTTAACGGCGGCTGGTCCATCGCGGAGCGGGCGCTCCAGAGGGCCATCGCCGGCCAGTGTATCCTCATGCTGGGCGGGGCGGGCGCAGTGCTGGACATGACCGTCGAATACGTCAAACAACGCACGCAGTTCGGCCGTCCCGTCGGAAGCTTCCAGGCAGTGCAGCACCACTGTGCCCAGATGGCCACCGATGTCGAAGGCTGCCGCGGTGTAGCCTTCCAAGCGGCGTGGATGCTGGCCGAAGGCCTGCCTGCGCAGCGGGAGATTTCCATCGCCAAGGCGTGGATCAGCCAGGCCTATCGCCGGGTCTGCGCCACCGCGCACCAGTGCCACGGGGCCATTGGCTTCACCAAGGAACACGACCTTCAGTTGTATACACGCCGGGCCAAGGTCCAGGAACTGGGGTACGGCGACGCCAATTATCACAAGGAACTGGCGATGGCCAGCATCGTCGGCGAATAGCCGTGAGACACGGTAGAATGGGACAGGTTGAGAAACGTGAACCAATATGACGACTCCCCGTAACAAGTATGCCGCCATGAGCCGGGACTACATGGAGCGGGCGGAAGGCTATTTGCAACGGCATGATCTGGTGCAGGCATCGGAGAAGTCTTGGGCCGCCGCGACCTGCGGACTAAAGGCCATTGCCGCGCAGCGGGGATGGAACCACCAGTCCCATTCACTGCTATCCGATCTTTCCAATCAAGTTGCGGAAGAATTAGGCCGCCCCAACCTTCAGGACCTCGTCGCCTTCGCCAATACCATGCACCAGAATTTGTATGAAAACTGGATGCCGGTACAAACGGTGGAGTATGGCGTTGGCAGGGTAAAAACATACTTGGCTGAACTAGACGCCGTGAGTCCCGAGCTCCCTGCGTCATTCGTCAAGGAGACTCGTGCCCAGAGTCGCCGGTTATCCCGCCTCACCGCGGAATCGGAACCCCTGTGAATCGCCCTCAAAATAAAGAATAGGCGAATGATCAAATGACCACTGCCAGCAACCCATGCATTTTCTGCTCCATCGCCCGCGACTCGGCCAGCCCGGACGTGCTCTACCGGGACGACCGGTGCTTTGTGGTGAAAGACATAAGCCCCAAGGCCCCGGTGCACCTGCTGCTGATTCCCAACATGCACATCGCGTCGCTGGCCTATGTCGGTCCGGGACAGGTGCCGATCATGGGCCACCTGTTCGTCGTCGCCGAGGAGATGGCCAGGCGTGAGAACGTCACCCTCAGCGGTTATCGGCTGGTGCTGAACCAGGGGCCTGATGCCAGCCAGACCATTGCCCACCCCCATGTGCACCTGCTGGGCGGCCGCCAGCTGGGCGACATGGGATGACCGTTGCTCCGACGTACCGGATTGTCAACGACAAGTTCCGGGAGCGGTTCGACTCTCTGCCCGACAAGCTGAGGGATCACATTTTCCGGGTTCGCGACGTGGGCTTGGATCTCGCCTCCCGCCACGGCGTTAACACGGAGCGGGCGGAGTTGGCCATACTGGGTCACGACGTCGCCCGCGCCGCGAAGAAAAAGGAAATACTGCGTCTCGCCGACTGCTTCGGCCTAGCCACCCTGGACATCGAGCGGAGGGCGCCGGTCATGCTGCACGGCCCGGTGGGCGCCGAGCTACTGCGCCACGAGGACGGCCTGGACGACGAGGAAATCCTCGCTGCGGTGCGCTGGCACACCACGGGACACCCTAGCTTGACCCCACTGGGGCTGCTTGTGTTTATCTCTGACAAGCTGGAGCCCCGCAAGATTAAGTCATACCCCTATCAGAGGGAACTACTGTCCATTGCCAAGGAAAGTCTCCATATGGCGGTGCTGGAGTTCCTCTCCCGGGAATCGGCGCGGCGTATGGCAGACCGCGAGCCGGTGCATCCCACCAGCGTACAAGCGATCAACGCGCTGCTGCTGGAAGTCCCCTCTCCCTCTGGGAGAGGGTTAGGGTAAGGGCGCGCCCACTTCGGTCACAGGAGCAAAAGGTGAGTACTTCAGGGACTCATAAATTGCCACCCCGCCTGTTTCCTGCTCCCCGTTCGTAGACGGAGCCAACCGGCAACCCTGCATCGGGCACGGGGTCATATTTCATCCCTGCCGGCCATTCGTGGGATGGTAGCTGGGAATTGGCCGCCGATCTGCGCATTGAGGTCAACCCGTCCTCGGAAGAAGTGGTGATCGTTACTTGCTTGAACCTTCACGAATATGGCATAGGAGACTCCCTGGAATCCGCAGTAGCGGACCTTTTGAACTCGTTGAGTGACTACTACGAGTGCCTGGAGTCCCGCGAGGCCAACCTGGGGCCGGTGGCCATCGAAGACCTGCATAAACTCAGGCGAGCATTAACGCGCTGCTAATGGCGGGCTAGCCTTCGTCCTCTTCGCCACTCTCGTTACCGTAATCGTCCACGATGGGCGTGATCTGTACGATGAATTCCCGTAGAATTTCAGCGATCTTTTTTGCAAATTCCAACATCAACAGTAGCAGTCCTAAATATGCTCAAACCTTGCAAAATGCTTTGAAGCCTGTTTGATGGCTACGCCGATAGGGTCTTGAAACGCGGTCGGGTCGATTTTATCTGCCTGCCAATAGCCTACGAAGTCCCAGTTCTCTGTAATGAATGCTGGATCGTTGGTTTTCCTTACCATGAGCAGGATATCGGTCTCAGGGTCGTACCCTTTGCCGAACTGAATGTATAAAGACGCGCCCATAACAACTACCCCAACCACCTCGTACCCATCTTCGGTGGCAAGATCAACCGCTATGCCCCCATCGTATAAGAGAGCAGCAGAGGTGGCGGCGGGAGTCTTGGTTGTTATGCTCAGAATATCGTCCTCTTTGTTGTAGCTAAGACTCATTTCGTTCCTCCAAGCTTTGGTAATTCCCAACGAAATAGTCGAGGTTTCAGCTGTTCCAGTGCTTGGTAGCTGTGCGGTCTTGGAAGGCGTTGATAATTCTTTCATCATCCATTGAGACGGCCACTCTCACCATTTCACGAAGATCTGGCACAAACGCCATATAACACCAGCTTTGCCGCCCATTGTCCTCGATGCGGATTCCACGAATCACCCAATGTTCAAGAACACGTTCTACTCTTTTCGGAGTTATGCCTTTGCGGGCGGTAGTTCGCAAATAATGGGTGACCATCCTGGTCTTCCCACCGGCTGTTATCGTCTCCGGCCAACGTTGGGAACCACTGTACGCACAACCTGAGTTGGGACAGTCCATTCGTGTACTCGGCACCTGTTTACGCCGACAATTCGCTCCACATCGGTGATTCATGTTTTATTATAACATTCGGGGGGATAGGGCCATCGGAAATAACGATTTCCCGAACTCCGAAAACAGCTGGCACTCTTACGTATACCGCAACCGATTTCCCGCCCTAAGAGTTTCGCAATTTTTTCCTACTCCTGTCGCTCTGGATAACAAAGCCCAGACAGTCTAGAATAGGGTTTGCCTAGTTTCAATCGAAATCTCCAGGGGCGGCTCGTACTAACCGCTCCCGTAAAGGCGACGACATGGAAATTGTGCTTAGCCAGCAGGCTGCGGAGCACATTATCACTAAGGGTGGGCGCGTTGCGGTCGACCTGCTGCAGCATTCGTCTTGAGCGGGCTGCGCCGTTGAGGTATCGGTCGATACCAGGGTGCACCGGCGGAATGTTTCAGACTACGATATTCACTCGATCAATGGCGTTGAACTGCTGACGCTGCCGGAGCTTTCGCGCCACGTCGTGAGCCTTCAGATTGACCTGCGCTCGTTTCTGTTCCTCCGCAACCTGAAGGCGGTGGTGGAGCTCGACAACGGAATGGTCATCGGCAAGTCTCCTTACGGAATGCAGAGGGCGGAAGCGGAGGGCTAGCCCACGGCCAATCCACTGCGGCTTTCTCCCCCACCCTAACCCTCTCCCGCTGGGAGAGGGAATTCTTTGTCCCTTACTTTGCCTTGTATTCCGGCGGACGCCTCTCGACGAATGAGCGGCTGGCCTCCTTGAAGTCCTCCGAAAGGTGCAGCCTCAGGGGCAGTGTCTGCATGTCCGCCTCGGCGCCCGTCTGCACCCACTGGCGGCGGGTGAGCTTGACCCCCACGCGGGCCGAGA
Source organism: Dehalococcoidia bacterium (assembly GCA_965249355.1). GTDB lineage: Bacteria > Chloroflexota > Dehalococcoidia > Lucifugimonadales > UBA3495 > VXOI01. The sequence goes on along the minus strand of CBDFLW010000004.1, from coordinate 3,298,702 downwards.
GCGGCGGGGTCTTGAGGACTTTCTCGGCCAGGGCTTCGGCGGCCGTAAGGTGAAAGCCGTTGGGCACCAGCCGGTTGATCAGGCCGAGGCGGTAGAGCTCCGCCGCTTCCACTGGCTCGCCGGTGATGACCATCTCGCTGGCGACTTTAGAGGGCATGAAGGCGTTTACCTTGGCCCAGATCCTGCCACCGGCCAGGCCCCGTTTCGTTTCCGAGATGCCAAACTTGGCGTCCTCCGAGGCCACGATCATGTCGCACTCGGCGGCAATGACGATACCAGCTCCCAGCGCGTAGCCGTGGACGGCGGCGATCACCGGTTTCCAGTTAATGCTGCGGCCCAGGTAGCCCTCGGGATTGGGACCGCGCTCCCGGCGGGCGCTCTCCTGTCGAGTCATCTCCACGAACCGCTGCTTGATGTCTGCCCCGGCGCAGAATGCCCGGCCCGCGCCGTGGATGATACCGACCCAGGCCTCGTCGTCAGTGTCGAACTCCAGCAACGCCTCGTGCAGGTCCTCCTCGAACTGGCGGTTCACGGCGTTGAGGGACTGTGGGCGGTTGAACATGATGTACGCAATCCGGCCCTTGCGTTCGTAGATCATGGTTTCGTATTTGGTCATTTCCCCTCCCCGAGCATCGTTCCTGCGTCAAATAAATTAGAACATTTCTCTCAAAATCAGCTGAAAAAACCTTGACACACCCTGTACACATGTTCTAAATTAGGCTTCATAAATTAGAACGCGTGTTTGGGAGATTAGCATGGCTACATTGCTTGGCACCCGCCCTGAGACCGCGAAGCTCCAGAGTGGACGCTCCTTCAATGACGATGTCTCGGAATTCTATCACTACGAGGATACGGGCTGCGAAGCTTCGGACTCCTGCCTTGATTGTCCACTGCCGCAGTGCAGGTATGATGACCCGGTTTGGTACCAGCGCAACAGGAGACTCGCGCGGGATTTCAGAATCGTGCGGATAATGGAGCAGGAATCGCTGACCATCGAAGAGGTGGCAGCACGGTTCGGCATTACCAATCGCACAGTGTTCCGCATCATGCAGCGCTGCCGCGAGGCGACCATGCAGAATCTTGCCGGTGAAGGTATGGTAGGCTTGGCCGCATAGGCACTGAGCCGGCGTTCTGCCCTGAAGAGGTTGGAGTTCCTCCCCAACCACGCCGCAGGGGCGCACCATCGTGCGCCCCTGCGTTGATTCTCTGCCCTAGAGCGGTGGGCGGCCCGGCTAGCCGCGCGGCAACCCCAGCCCCCGGCTGGCAATGATGTTGCGTTGCACCTCGGAGGTTCCGGCGGCGATGGTGCCGGAAAAGCTGAGCATCCAGTGCTCCTGCACCCGCCCTCGCAGCGGCGCCCACTTTTCCTCCCGGCCCAGGGTACCGTACAGTCCCAGCACATCCATGGCCGCTTCGGTCACCCGGCGGACGGTCTCGCTGCCGAATACCTTGCTCATGGACGCCTCGCGGGTCGGCACCAGCCCTTCGCCCTGCATGTAGGCCACGTTGTACGCAATGAGCCGGGCCACCTCGCACTCGATGTAGCGGTCGGCCATCAGGCTCCGCACCCAGGGGGTGTCGATTATCGCCTGGCCATTGCGCTTGGTCTCAGTGGCGTATTCACGCACGTCGTCCAGCAGGCGGCGGGCATTGGCCGAGTAGTCGATGCCCGAGCGCTCAAAGTCGAGGAGCGTCACCGCCACGTACCAGCCCCGGTCCTCTTCACCCACCACGTTGGCGCGGGGAACCCGCACGTTGTCAAACAGGACCTGGTTGAACTCGTGGCCACCGGCCATGTTGATGATTGGCCGCACGGTTACGCCCGGCGACTTCATGTCCACCAGCACGAAGCTTATGCCTCGATGCTTGGGGGCGTCCGGGTCGGTGCGGGTAAGCAGCATGATCCAGTCGGCGCGATGGGCCAGCGTGGTCCATATCTTGCCGCCGTTGATGACGAGGTCGTCGCCGTCTCGGATGGCGCGGGTGCTGAGCGATGCCAGGTCGGAGCCGGATTCGGGCTCGCTGTAGCCCTGGCACCACTGCACCTCCCCGCGCGCCACGGGAGTAAGGTGCGTGCGTTTCTGCTCCTCGGAGCCGTGGATCATCAGAGTGGGGCCCAGCATCCTGACCCCGAAGATGTCACGTCCCGGCGCCCTCAGGTAGGCGATCTCCTCGTTGAAAATCGCTGACTTCACTGCCGATGCGCCCTGACCGCCGTACTCCACCGGCCAGTGCATTGTCAGCCAGCCCCGGTCGGCCATCTGGCGGCGGATGACCCGGGTCAGGTCCCAGTCGTCCTCCTCCGGGTAGCGGCCACCGCCCTCCCAAGTGCCGGGCAGCTTGGTGGCGAGGAAGGTCCTCAAATCTTGACGGAATTGCTCGTCTTCAGGGGTAAACTTAAAATCCAAAACGGCACTCCCTGGCGGTCAGTAACAGGGTGAGAAAAGCGAAATCCAAGGCGGCGCTAGCCGCCGACACAGACGCAGGTGACGGTCCGGACCACCCCGCTCACGGTATGGATCTGGCCGGTAACCAACTCTCCAACGACCGAAATGTCGTCGGCACTGATCATGGCGATAATGTCGTAAGGGCCGGTCACCACGTCGACAGTAGCGATTCCCGGCAGCCCCGTAAGAGTGGTGGCCACCTCCCGAGTCTTGCCCACGGACGTTTCCACCAGCAGGTATGCTTTAGTCGCCATATTCCGCCTTCCGAGTCTTTGCTCTGTGTAAAATTCCGAACAAGGGCAATTCTACGGCCCGCCAAATTTCGTGTCAATTCACCCAAGGCAGGAGGCAGCGTTTTCAATTTCCCATCTTCCTTCAGAGAGAAGGCTTGGAGGGAGCAGGCTTGGGTGAGGGGACGCCTTGGGACTGTACGATCGCCCCCTCGATGGTAGACGCAACTATCCGGCCCGTCCGCGGCCGTCCGGCTCTTCCGAGGGAGGATAGGGAACACCCAAATGCCCCTGAGCCAGAAAGAACTCCGGCCAGCCGGTGGGAATGGTAGAATTTGGAGCGCACCTGCCCTGCAGGGGCAACTTCATGTACGCCGATTGCGGTTGCGTGAGGCTGATGGACGAAGCGAAGCTTGGGCAATGGCTTGAACTGCACGAAGCTTTCCGGGAATACTGCCAGGCATCTCCTTGGCAATGGTTCGACGACACCGATCTGGTGGCCGTCGAGCATCCCAGAGTGGAAGGCAGGGGTTACTGCGTGGTCATGGGCAGCGGGGGAATGGAATACGGCCTGGCCGTGTACCGGGGCGACGAAGGGCTCGCCGGCTACTTGGGGTTGATGTCGGGCGCGGTGGAGGCCGGATCGCTGGAATCCCTGGATGCGACGAATGCCCTGTCGGCCATGCTCGCCGACCGCGAAGAGCTGCCCAAGGCAGATCGCGACATCATCCGCGGCCTGGGCCTACGCTACCGGGGACGGGGGAGATGGCCTCTGTTCCAAAGTTTCACACCCGGTTATTTGCCGTGGCGAGTGGACGCGGACGAGGCGGATTTCCTGGCTATTGCCCTGCGAAGCATGACGGAAGCCGCATCGCTGGTGGAGAGTGGAGAGCTGAAGCCTGATGAAGCCGGCTCCGGGATGTTTCTGACTCTGTCTTTTCACGACGGCCACTGGCACAACCATTGGGAGTCCCTGCTGTTCCCGATGCCTCCCCTTGCCCCTGACTTCCCCGATACCGGACGCCTACAGCGATTGGCCGATTCAAAACCCAGAACCGATTCGGTTTGGGAGTTGAGCATATTCAATCTTCATGCGCCGGTCCGCGAGGAAAGGGGTGGACGCCCCCACTTCCCGGTCTTCGCCATATTCGTCCACACCGAGTCCGAGTTTGTGCTGCACGAGCAGTTCATGGGGCCCGGCCCATCGGATGCCGACCGTCAAGGATTGCTGGTAAGGTTGCTGGAGACTATTCCCGTACTGCCGTCGGAGATTGTTGTCAGCGCTCCCCGCATGGCCCAACTGGTGGAGTCGGTAGCGGTTCCCTTGGGAATCGAGCTCTCGGTGGGTGATACGCCAGCTCTATGGAGCGCCCGCGATGAGTTGTTCGGGTTCCTTGACAAAATCGAAGACGGCCTCGGTTATTGACTCATGGCAGAGGCCGGAGACCAGATCGCCAACAAATGAAGCTACTCGACGAGGGCGCAAGGGAACTTGGGATAAATTTGACCTCTGGGCAGCTCGATCAGTTCGAGCAGTACTACCGGGAACTGTCGAATTGGAACCAGCGGACTAACCTCACCGCCATCACCGGGTACGAACAGACGCAGGTCCGGCACTTTCTCGATTCTCTGACTGTCTGCCTGCCCTTCCAGGGAGGGAGTGGCGCCGCATTGACCAGCCTGCCGGGCGTCGACCGGGTGGTGGACGTCGGTAGCGGCGCAGGATTTCCCGGTTTACCGCTCAAGCTGGTGTTTCCAGAGATTGATTTGCACCTTGTGGAGTCGGTCGGCAAGAGGACCGCGTTCCTGGAGCACATTTCAGGATTGCTGGGACTGGAAGGTGTTTCCATTCATGCCGGCCGGGCCGAGGCGCTGGCCCGCCAGCCCGAACTGAGAGAGTCCTTCGATCTCGCCCTCGTGCGAGGAGTGGCAAAGATGTCGCTGCTGCTGGAATATGCGCTTCCCTTCTGCCGCATGGGCGGTTTTACGGTTGCGCACAAGCACGGCGCACTGGAACCGGAGTTGGCCGAGTCAGGGCCTGCGCTGTCGGAGTTGGGCGGCCGTCAAGCCGGTGTGTTTCCCGTCACCCTCGACGGACTGACCGACAACCGTGTGGTGGCGGCTTTCGAAAAAGTGGCGCCAACGCCCGCCCGGTACCCGAGGCGAGTGGGCATTCCGGCCAAGCGGCCGCTGTGAACCCGGTCCGGCCAAATTACAAGAAATGACCCCGCTCGGGGGATGCGGGGTCAAGGGTCAGCCATTCAATCGTCCGCCGGGTCCGCCAGTTGATCAGTCGTGGGGCGGCGGTTCGTGGTAATAGCGGGTGTCGGGAGCGCGGTTGTGAATATTCTTCGTGCCCTTTTGGAAGATGCAGGTGCGGATGTTGTTTTCCAGCTCCTTCGGGTCAATGACTCCATAACGGGCCACGGCCGCCTCGCTGGTCAGGTATTCGTTCATCTTCTGCAGAACTTCATTCGCCGATTCCCCGACTGCAATGAAACGGTCCCGGGGATCGGACAGGAAGTTGCTTACCCTGGCATAAAAAGTGTCGGCCATTATTCCTCCTCCAAAGCTGCGGCGAAGCTTCGCCAGGCTGCCTGGCAACTGTTGCCTGATAGTAGGAGATTGATACACCATCGGCGGCTCTATTGTCAACGCGGCGACGGTACGCTGGCGGTGGAAACGCCGCACCACCTGCGCGAGTTCGCATGTCACCCTGAGTGGGGATTGCCGCGCCTTCACTCGCACCGTAACATGGCCCCGAAAAGGCCCCTCAAGGGCCATCCAGGAGAACGAAAATGTCCGTTATGGTGACCGGCGGGACAGGTTTCATCGGCAACCGCATCATACGCAAGCTGCTGGATCGCGGCGAGGAGGTGGTCTGCTTCGACCTGGCGCCGCCGCGGGCCAACCTGGCGCCCTATCTGGATCGCATCAAGCTGTACCGGGGCGACGTCACGCAACTGCCACAGCTGATGGAGGCCATCACCACTCACGGCGTGACGCGCGTCATCCACATGGCAGCGCTCCTTCCGCCGGACACCGAGGACCGCCCCCATTTCGCCATGCAGGTCAACATAGGAGGAACGAACAACGTTTTCGAGGCTGCCCGCTGGTGCGGAATCGAGCGGGTGGTTTACGCCAGCTCCATCGCGGTCTACGGGGTGCAGGACACGTTTGGCGAGCGTGCCATCAACGAAGACGATGTGAATGACCCGATAAACGTGTATGGCATGACCAAGTCGGTCAACGACTTTTCTGCCCGCCGATACACCGATCTATACGGACTGGACCTGCGGGGCATCCGCATCTGCACCGTCTTCGGCCACGGCCGCGTGACCGGCATGACCGGCACGATCGGAGGCCTGATGGTATCGCTGCCGGCGATTGGGCAGCCGATATCAATGCCGTTCCACGAAGACGAGCCCTCGCCAATGATCCACGCCGAGGACGCGGCGGAGATCTTCGTCATGGCCGCCCTGGCTGAAAAGCTCAACCACCGCACCTACATCAGCGGCGGCAACCTGGCCACCATCAAGGATATGGCCGACGCGGTGCGCAGCTTTATTCCGGAGGCTCAGATCACCACCGGCGACCGCACTGTTCCCCACGTCTACCTGGTCGACAACAGCCGGATGCTAGCGGACATCGGCTACGAGATAGCTCCACTGCGCCAACGGGTCCTCGACCACATCAACGACGCCCGCGCCGAGGCCGGAATGGACCTGCTCCAGGCCTGAACAAATAGCAACGAGGCGCAATAAAGACACGGGGGCGCACAGCCGTACGGCCCTGCGTGTATAATTCAGAAAACCAGAAAAACTCAGCCGCCCTCCAGCGCGGCCACAAGAGGTACGCAATGAGCATCGCCATCGGATATATGCCGGGAGCTTTCGGTGAGGGCGGCGAAAACCCCAACTACCTGCGCCAGCTGGTCGAGGCGGGCGACAAGCACGGCTACGATTCCATCTGGCTCAGCGACCGGATCGTCAGCGAGAAGTTCAGCCTGGAGGCCATGACGGCCTGTGCCATGGTCGCCGCCTACTCTGACCGCCTGAAGTTCGGCACCAGTGTCATCGCCCTGCCGTTGCGGAACCCGGTGGTCTTGGCCAAGCAGATTGCCACGCTGGACTTCCTCTCACAGGGGCGCTTCTTCCCGGCGGTGGGTCTTGGGCAGGAGGAGCCGGAGGAGTACGAGGCGTGCGGGGTGAGCAAGGAGCGCCGCGGCCCCCGCACTGACGAGGCGATCCAGCTCATGCGCCGCCTGTGGGAGGAGGACGTCGTCACCCACGAGGGCGAGTTCTATAGCTGCCACAACGTGTCCGTCACGCCCAAGCCCTTCCTCCAGCCGTCGACGCCGGTGTGGATTGGCGGGCGTACCGCTGCCGCTGCCCGTCGCGTGGGGCGAGTAGGCGACGGCTGGCTGGTCTCCAGCGCCACCCCGTCCGAGGTCAGGGAGGGCTGCGATATTCTCTTCGAGACGGCGCAGGAGTTCAACCGCGAAATCGAGGACGATCACGTCGGTGTGCTGATGGGGTATTACGTCAGCAATGACGTGGAAGAGGCCACCATCAAGGCCAACCAATTCATCACCCGGCAGCGCCCCGACGCTCACTTCACCGAGTTCACCGCTGTCGGTCCGGTAGACCGGGTTGCCGAGTACGTCAACCGCTACGTCGAGTCCGGCGCGTCCAAGTTCGTGGTCCGCCCCCTGTGCCCTGCGGACGAGACCATGGAGCAGCTGGACATCCTGGGCGAGGAACTGCTCCCCCAGTTCCACAAGTAGCGAGGACTGGAGGCGCTTTGGATGAGATCCGGGCAACAGCCATCGTCCGGGATATGAGGGAGCCGGAACGGGCTTGGGAAGGCTCGTTTGTGGTGGACACCAGGATGGTGGACTGTATTCTGCCGGGGCGCTTATGGGACGCTATCGGTCTCGTACCGATAGGTCAGCGCGTATCCGCCCTGCCCGACGGCAGCAAGCGCAAGATGCAGTTGACAACTGGGGTTATTGAGTTGATGGGAGGCGTCACAGGCACGACCATTTACAGAGGGAACTACGAAGCGGAGCCAGTCCTCGGGAAGTCTGTCCTGCTTTCCCTGGGCATCGAAATCCAGGACGGCGGAAACCTGACGAGGTTGCCTGCGATCAGAATGCCCGGCATCAGGCTTCCTACTGATCAGTCTCCCACGTGATCAGCAGCTCGCGCATTGGCCGACGCCAGATGGCGCGGTAGCCGCCGCCGTCGGGGGCGAATAACTCGTCGAACTGCTCATCGAAGATGCGGCGGGCACTGCCGCGGACTCCCTCCCGGGACCAGCGGCCGAAGATCACCGAGTTCAGCGCCTCCTCCCGTGTGGCGTAGTGCCAGTCCTCCCACCAGGTCGCGGCGGGCAGGACGCGCACATCGGGCAGGATGCCCATGTCCCACAGCACCGGCAGCAGTTCGCGATGCCCGGGCATGGGGGCCAGCGCCTCGCCGTAGACGCGGCGGAACAGGTCGGCCCCCCGGTTGGGCGGCGGCTCGCTCCACACGTTGATCATCACCCGCCGCCGCGCTGCTATCTGCATCTTCGCGATGAACGGTACGATGGCCCGCACGAAGTAGGTGACGTCGCAGGTCAGCGCGACATCGCCCTCGATGCCGTGGTCATCCATCCAGCCCGCGGCTACCCGCCGCGCGTTGGTGATCCCCGCCCCCTGCCTTGATCCCTCGTACTCTGCGGCCATGCCTTCTGATGGCTCCACGGTCAGCACCTCGCGGCAGCGCAGGGCTAGGGGCAGGGAGACCCGGCCCGCGCCTCCGCCAACGTCAGGGGCAGGGAGACCCGGCCCGCGCCTCCGCCAACGTCAACCACCACGTCGTCGGGGGTTACATAAGATGCCAGCACCGCCAGGTTCGGGTCCAGGTCGCGGTGAGGGTCGAAGCGGAACTGTGCTGCCGAGTGTCCGGTCCAGATGTCGGCGGGCCATGGCCCGAACAGGCGCGACTGCTGTTCCTCCACGGCATCCAGCATGGCCGCGTAGTGTTCGGCGGCGCTGGACATCTTCAACCTCTTTGAGTACGGATTAAACACAGAGCGCACGGAGACCACAGAGTTATACAGGGATGAATAAAAATCTCTGTGCCCTCCGTGCCCTCTCTGTGTTTTACTAGATAGCCGGCCTGGTCTTGTACCAGCCGGCGTGTTGCTGATAGGTGTATGCGGCCTGGATGCAGCCCGGCTCGTCGAAGGGCTTGCCGGCGATTTGCATACCCACCGGCAATCCCGCCTCGGTGAAGCCGCACGGCACTGAAATGGCGGGCAGGCCGGTAACGTTGAACGGCGCGGTGAAGCTGCGCCCGCGTACGGTGGTGGTCGGGTCGTACCCCTCGAAGGCGGGCGCCGGAGTGGTCATGGTGGGTGTGACCAGGAAGTCGACCGTTCGCATCACCTCGGCGAACTCCCGGCGCGCCCAGGTACGCACCCGCTGTGCCTGCAGGTAGTCGGCGGCGGTAAGCAGCGCACCGGTGCGGAACCGGCTGCGCGTGATGTCGCCGAACTTCTGCGGGATCTTCTTGAGGTTCGGCTCGTGGTAGGCGTAGGCTTCGCTTACCATGATCACTGAGTTGGCGGCCCGCACGTAGTCCAAGCTGGGCAGCGAGACCTCGCGGACCTTGGCCCCGAGGCTCTCCAGCTCGGCGACGGCCCTCTCCACCACGGCCACAGCCTCGGGGCTGACGCTCGGATCGGGGTCGAAGAAGTAGTGCCTCGGCAACCCGATGGTAACGCCTTTGATGTCCTCCACCAGCGACGCCGAGTAGTCAGGCACCGGCGCAGTGCTGGAGGTGGGGTCCCGGGGGTCGTGGCCCGCTATGGCCTGGAGCATGTAAGCGGTGTCCTCCACCGTCCAGGTCATAGGCCCGGCGTGGTCCTGCGACCAGCTCAGCGTGACCACCCCGGCCCGGCTAACGCGCCCGTAGGTGGCCTTCAGTCCGACAATGCCGCAGTACGAGGCGGGGCCGCGAATGGAGCCACCGGTGCAGGAACCGAGGGCCCCCATCACCTGCCCAGACGCCACCGACGAGCCGCTGCCACTGCTGGAGCCGCCGGTGATGTGGTCCAGGTTCCACGGGTTGCGGGCCGGCTCGAATGGCGTCGACCAGTCCGGACCGCCCAGCGCGAACTCGTGCATCGCCAGCTTGCCCACCAGCACACCCCCGGCATTCTTCAGCCCTGCCGTGGTGGTGGCGTCCGCCGTCGGCACTCGTTCCAGATCGACGTAGGAGCCGGAGGTGGTGCGGGTGCCGGCCGTGTCATACAGGTCCTTGAGGGCGAAGGGTATACCGTGCATCGGGCCGCGATAATTGCCCCGCAGCATCTCCGATTCGGCAGTCCGCGCCTGTTCCATGGCGTCGTCGACCATCAGCGTCACGAATGAGTGCAGCCGGTCGTCGGTGGCCTCGATGCGCTCGAGGCAGGCCCGCAGCAACTCCACTGGAGACAGCTGGCCGGAACTCATCAGTTGCCCGGCCTCTCGCATGGTTAGAAAATATAATCTGTCCTTGTCCACCATTTCGTTTCACCCCGTATTTGAATCTGGTAATTATTGGTCCGCCAGGGCTCGCTCTCAGGGAGAGGCATCCCCGGATTCAGGAGTGTTATGCCCCGGGCCAATCGGGGTGAAACTCCACCACCATCTCCTCCGCACCGAAGTTGATGTCGTGGAGTTGGGCGGCGTAGGCGGCATACAGATCGTAGATGGGCTTTAGCTCTTCCACTTCCTGGTCGCTCATGCCCAGCCCAGCCCGGGCGGCCATCTGCCGGAATTCCTCCATAGATACGTCGCTTGCTTCAGCCATTAATGACCCTCCAATGTATCGAGATCCGTTTCCTTCAGGGATTTCAGATTCTGTAGGTGTCCTCCGAGCGAGGCCCCACCCTTATCACAATCACCAGCAGTGTGTCGTCGTAGATGTCATAATTGATCCTGTAGCGACCAACCCTTAGCCTCCACGTATATTCATGTCCCTGCAGTTTCCCGCTCGGTCGAGGAGAGGGAATGCTGCCCAAATTCTCGATTGCCAGTTCAATTCATGTCCTATGCTGAAGGTCAACTCTTCGTAACTCTTGACGAGCACGTGCAGTAACTCCAACTCGTTAATTCACGACTCGGATGCACTTTCCTCTTCGCGCAAACTGTCGCAAACCGCTTTAGCCTCCTGGCCTCCGTTCTTCTTCCACTCCTCGCGCGCTTTATCGATTTCCTCTTTCTCCTCGGCATCGAGTTCCGTTTCAACCTGCCAGAACTGAAGAGCGCGAATGGCTATATCATCTACGGTGCAACCCGTGAATTTAGCCTCTTTCTCCATTGCCCTAATAAGAGATTCATCTTCAAGCGTTATTGTCTGCTTTTTCATCCGCTCTTCTCGACAGCAAGAATTCTCAGCCGCACCAAGTGCTATTATACGCATAAATACGAGAGTGCCGGACGGCAAATTCTTGGGTGAGGAATTCTGACGTGACTACCTACGTTTACATTTCCCTGCAGCGCGAAGATCGCATTTCGCTGTACGTACTAGATCCTGGCACCGGTGGATTGACTCGGCGAACGGAGTTTCCGCTGCCAGGCATGCCTGCGCCCATGGCCGTGGACCCGCAGAGGCGCTACCTGTTCGTCGGGCGGCGGCAGCCGGGCGACTTCGGCCTGACCAGCTACGCCATCGACCACGCCACCGGTCGTCTCAGGGAGATTGGCGGCGTACCACTGGAGGGCGACCCGGTGCACATCTCGGTGGACCGCACCGGCAGGTATCTGCTGTCGGCCCACTACTACCAGGCGCGGGTCGGGGTGCATGGCTTCGGGGAGGACGGCGCCCTGCAGGCGACGCCCATCGAGTGGCGCGAGACCGGCATCGGTGCGCACTATGTCCAGACCGATCCGTCCAACCGTTACGCCTACGTTCCGCACATCGCCGAAGGCGCCCACACCGGCGTCAATGCCATCTTCCAGTTCCGCTTTGACCAGCTGACCGGAAGGCTGGCTCCCTGCAACCCCGATCGAGCGGTCCCCAACGCGCCAGAGGGCCCGCGCCACGTTTGCTTCCACCCAAACCTGGACGTGGTGTATTCGTCCAACGAGCAGGGTTGCAGCGTAACGGCGTACGGATTCGACCGCGCCGACGGCACGCTCAGCTCCTTCCAGACCGTGCCGACGCTGCCTGTTGGGTACAACGAACGCAACTCCTGCTCACAGATTCAGATAACGCCGTCGGGGAAGTTCCTCTACGCGCCCAACCGGGGCCACAACAGTATCGCCGGGTTTGCCGTCGACGCGTCCGACGGTACGCTGACACCCTTGGGGCAAACGCCGACCGAGGACATCCCGCGGGCGTTCAGCCTGGACCCCACGGGCAACTTCCTGTACGCCGCTGGGCTGGAATCGGCGCGGCTGGCGTCCTACCGGGTCAGCGCCGACACCGGGGAGCTGGAGCCGCTGGAGGTATACCCCATAGGCCAAGGCCCCATGTGGGTGCTGATGGTGGATGTGTAGAGGCGCAGGGAGTTCGCAAAGCCGGTAACTGAGCTAGGATTCAGAGACTATCTAAAAAGACGGCGAACCAACCAACCCGTCATTCCCCCGGTTCTTTCAAGCCCGGAGCGGGAATCCAGGACCCCGGTAAGCGATTGGCTAAATTTCAGTAAACTTAGTGCGGATTGAGGTAGTTCCTTAGGGATGCGCTGGCGTTGAAATCCCCCGAAAATTCGAAGACCCTGCGAATCCTGATTCGATCTGTTGACGCCAGCTTCCCGCCGGACTCCCTCAGGCCGCCCGGCCCGCCAATATGCCCAAGTAAGCGGCAATTACTCCAAGCGCCAGACTGCCCAGGATATTCACGCCGGCACGGGAAAATTCGTCCGCCTCCAGCAGGCGGACGGTATCGTAGCTGAGGGTGGAGAATGTGGTGTACCCGCCCAGCAGCCCCACGGCGATCATGGCCCGCACTTCGGCGGGTATCTCTGCCCGCTGAAGGATGTAGCCCAAGAAGAAGCCTAACGCAAAGGAGCCAGTAATGTTGACGGCAAAGGTCCCGACGACAGTGCCGGCGCCCAGGTAATGAACCGCCACCCGCCCAACGCCATAGCGGAGCAACGACCCGGCCGCCCCGCCAGCGGCCACCAGCAGCCAGATCATGCCCTCCTCCCTCTCCCTTCCCTGCACATCTCTACACGATCCAACTCTTTATTTAACCCGGAGTCTCAACCCGCAGTCCGGGGTTTTCAATGCGGCGCAGGCGGAGTGCCAGTCAATCGCGCTTTGAGTATTCCCCACTGAAAATGAGCCTGCCTCGCTCAGGTCACCATCCACCACGGGTCCTCCAGCAGTCCCTTGACAGTTTGCAGGAAGGCAGCGGCAGGCGCCCCGTCGATGACCCGGTGGTCGAATGTGAGGCTGAGGTACATTGTCTCGCCCTTGGCGACCTCGCCGTTGGCGATGACCGGCTTCTCCACCACTCGCCCCACGCCCAAGATGCCGACCTGCGGCGGGTTGATGATGGGTGTGAAGCCGTCGATTTCGTTGGCGCCCAGGTTTGTGATGGTGAAGGTGCCGCCGCTGATCTCCTCCGGCCGGGTACGTCCCTCCCGGGTGCGGGCGGCGAGGTCGCGGTTCTCGGCGGCGAGCTGCGCCAGCGATTTGCGGTCTGCGCCGCGAATGATCGGAGTTACCAGCCCCTCATCCAGCGCAACGGCCAGTCCGATGTTGATTTCGGACAACATCTGTACCTGTGCCGCGCCTTCCGCTGAGGTGGTCTCGATGGCGTTCATTCGCGGGTGGCGTTTCAGTGCCTCGGCAGCGGCCTTGATTACCATGGGCAACGGCCCGATGCCGCCCCCTGCCTCCTCTGCGTGGTGCCGAGACAGGCCCCGCCGCAACTGCATCGCCTCGGTCACGATTGCCTCGGTGGTCAGCGTCACCTGCGCCGTGGTCTGGATGCTTTGCAGCATCCGGGTAGCCACCGCGCCGCGAATGCCGGTGAGAGGTACGACGCCGTCAGCCGACGGTTCGGGTGTGGCGGCCGGTGCAAGCGCAGACCGGGCGGTGACGGCGGCTTCGACATCCTCGATGAGGATTCTCCCCTGCGGCCCGCTACCGGTGACCGTAGCCAGGTCTATATCGTTCTCCCTGGCCAAGCGGCGGGCTGCAGGTACTACCGGCACCCGTTCACCTGCAGACTGAGGGCGTTCAGCCGCAGGCGCGGCAGGGGCTTGCAGCACATCCTCCACGTCGGACAGCAGGATGCGCCCGCTGGGGCCGCTGCCTCGCAACTGCCCGAGGTCGACACCGCGCTCGCGGGCCAACCGGCGGGCGGCGGGCACTACCTGTACCCCGGGAGCGCCTCCGCCTGCGCCATTGGTCGCGGGCGTCGCCTGAGTCGTTGGCGTAGGCGGCGAGCCGGCCCCGGGAGCAGGAGCAGGAGCGGCCGATGGGGCCAGTTCCTCGCCGGGCTCGGCGATGACGCACAGCACGCCTCGGATGGGTACGATTGCCCCCTCCTGCGCCACGATGCGGCTCAGGATACCCGACGCCGTGGATTCCAGCTCCGTCTGCAGCTTGGCCGTCTCCACCTCGACGATGGGCTCGCCCTCCGCCACGGTGTCGCCCTCCTGCTTCAGCCAGCGGACGATGGTGCCGTCCTGCATCTCCATGCCCCACTGCGGCAGCACGATCTCCGACGCCATAACAACAACTCCTGAAACTGGGGGATGCGCCCTCACCCCAACCCTCTCCCGCCGGGAGAGGGTTGGGGTGAGGGCTAACAATCTCCCTCGTATGTGGTGGGAGAAGACCCTGGATTTTCTGGGCGACGACATCAAACTCCCTCTCTCGGAGGGAGAGGGTTGGGGTGAGGGCGTCCCCCGCTGTCTATGACATCGTGACTCTGACCGCCTCTGCGATGGACTCATCGGTGGGGTAGCAGAGCGGTTCCAGCGCCGGACTGAACGGGATGTGCACGTTGATGGTGCCCAGCCGCTGAATTGGCGCCTGCAGGTCCCAGAAGCCCTCCATGGCCACGATGGCAGCGATTTCGCTGGCCGCGCTGCAGGTCTTGTGGGCCATGTCCACGACCACCAGCCGGCCGGTCTTGGCCACCGATCTGAGGATGGCTTTCTTGTCCAGGGGAACCAGCGTGCGGGGGTCGATGACCTCGGCGGAAATGCCCTCGCCCGCCAGCGCGTCAGCAGCGGCCAGCGCCCTCGGCACCATGCCGCCGATGGCGACGATAGTGGCGTCGCTGCCCTCCCGCTTCACGTCGGCCACGCCTAGGGGGATGACGTAATCATCTTCAGGAACTTCGGCACGCGCGCCCAGGATGGTGCGGTCTTCCCAGAAGATCACCGGGTCGTTGGTGCGGATGGCCTGCTTGAGCAGTCCCTTGCCATCGTAGGCGTTGCTGGCAAAGACCATCTTGAAGCCGGGGATGTTCATGAACAGCGGATGGGAGCGGTCGGAGTGATGGGCCGCCATGCTGCCGCCGTAGTACATGGCGGCACGGTAGACGATGGGCAGGTTGACCTGGCCGCCAAACATGTAGCGCATCTTGGAGGCCTGGCTGACCAGCTGGTCCATGCCAACCCACATGAAGCTGGACAGGCTCTCTACGATGGGGCGCATCCCCACGGCAGCCGCGCCGACCGCCGCGCCGAAGAATGCGTTCTCAGACAGGGGACAGTCGCGCACCCGATCGCCGCCGAACTCGGAGAACAACCCGCCAGACGCGCCGTAGACGCCCTTCTGGATGTCCTCGCCCATGATGAAGACGCGCTCGTCCAGGCGCATCTCCTCCCGCATCGCCTCGTTGATGGCCTGGGTGAAGGTTATGTTGCGGGTCTGCGTTTCAGTCACCATGACCTGCCTCCTTCTTGGTGTTCCCTCTCCCTCCGGGGGAGGGTTAGGGTGGGGGCGTCACAACCGTTCGTCCCGAGCTCGTTAGAGGACGAACGGTTGGTGCATGACATTTATGCGTAACATCTGCCGGTGAGGGGAAAGCAAAACCCCATCACTCCAGCATCACTCCAAGGGAATGGGGTCGGCGTACATGTCCTCCCAGACTTCGGAGGGATCGGGGTAAGGGCTCTCGCGGGCGAAGGTCACGGCCTCCGCGATCTCGCCCTTGACATGCTCCTCCAGCGCGTCCAGTTCTTCCGCCGTGGCGATGTTTTGCTCGATGAGGCGGGCGCGGTGGATGTCCAGCGGATCGCGCTGCTTCCATTGCTCGACCTCGTCGTCATCGCGGTAGGAATTGCGGACGATGCGGCCGAGGCCCAGCGAGTGGTCGTAGTAGCGGTAGGTCCGGCCCTCGACCAGGCTTGGCCCCTGGCCGGACCGGGCGCGGCTTACGGCTTCGGTCACCGCCTCATGCATCGCCAGCGCATCCTGCCCGTCCACCAGCACGCCGGGGATGGCGTAGGCGGCGGCGCGGTCGGAAATGTTTTCCACAGCCACCATATCCTTGAAGCTGCTGGTAACTGCATACTGGTTATTCTCGCAGAGGAAGATTACCGGAAGCTTCCACACTGCGGCCAAGTTGATCGACTCGTGGAAAGCTCCCTCGTTGCTGGCCCCGTCGCCGAAGAAGCAAACGGCCACCCGGTCGTTGCCCTGCAGGCGGCTGCCCAGGGCAGCGCCCACAGCAACGGGGATGGAGGAGCCGAGGATGCCCGATTCGCCCAGGATACCGATGCTGAAATCGGCGAGGTGCATGGATCCGCCCTTGCCCTTGCAGATGCCGGTCCTCTTGCCTAGCAGCTCGGCCATGGCCGTATTTACGTTGCCGCCCTTGGCGATGGGGTGCCCGTGAGATCGGTGGTTGCCGGTCATCCAGTCGTCGTCGCGCAGGGCCATGCAGGCGCCGACCGCCACCGCCTCCTCGCCGATGTAGGAGTGGGCAGCTCCGACGATTTCGCCTCGCTCCACCAGGTTGATGACCGCCTCCTCGAAGTGCCGGATGCGAAGCATTCGCCGCATCATTTCCATTAGCGCCGTTTTGTCCAGCATAACCGCGCCTCCTTATGCTTTATCGAAAGAATTGCGGGAATAATACCAGAATTCCGCAACGGCGGTAGCACGGCGAATCACCAGGTTCAAAATAGGTTCGAAATTGAGCAGCGAATCGGATCAATCAGCAGGGTACCGTCCCTCTTTGAAATTAACATCATCCGTCATTCCCGGTACGCCGTCATTCCTGCGAAAGCAGGAATCCAGAGCCTCCGTACGCCGTCGCATAACAGTCATTCCTGCCCTCGTCCGTCATCCCGCCCCTGCGCAAAAGGGTGCCGTTCTGCTTGCTGGCGATGACGTAGACGCAGGGCGTTTTCGCGGGGGCTCTGGATTCCGGCTTTCGCCGGAATGACGGTTTTGAATTTCTTGGCTACGGCACTCAACAGATGTCAATTTCAAAGGGGGACACTTGCATCAGACCGGGACTCTTTGGCGAATCGAGCCATGACGGCCTATAATCCAGCGACAAGTCTGCCAAAGCCAAATGTGGAGGTAGTGATATGCCCATTCTGAGAAGGGCGGATGCGGAATCCAGCGAAGGCTACCCGGGCATCCCGCGCACAACGCTGGTCGGCGCGGAACAAGGGGCAGAGTCGCTGTGGGTCGGCCACCTGGAGATTAGCCCCGGGGCCACCGTCACCACGCACATCCACCCGGACACCGAGGAGGCAATGGTCATTGTAGAGGGTGAGTTGGAGGCGATTCTGGGCGATGTGGTCGTCATCCTCGGCCCAGGAGACACGGTGCTGGCCCCGGCGGGCATCAAGCACGGGTTCGTGAACCGTTCCAGCGAGAGCGCGGCGCTGCTGGCCGTATTTCCCAAGACGGAGTTTCAGCGGGTTCCAGTAGAATAGTGCCGCAATTCGTAATCAAATAATCGGATATTGTCTATTGTCAACTGCGGCGGCGATTTGATACACTCACACCACTGATTCTGGGTCTCCACAACAGGCTGTCAAGCCTGAAATCAGACCTTCTCGACTGGAGGTGAGGCATGGTCTCCACTATCGTCTCTGACGACATCTTCAACCCCGCCGTGATCAACGACCCGTATCCCTACTACGGGAGATTGCGGGACGAGGACCCCGTCCACTGGAACGAGCTCTACGAACTATGGATCGTCACCCGCCACGATGACCTGGTGTGGCTGACCCGCAATCACGAGAAGTTCTCCAGCGCGACCTTCCTCAACGATCCGCGGCCGGCGTACCCCGCCATATACGAGTCGGACGAGGAAATCTACCGGATGGCGTGCGAGTATCAAGGGATGATGTTCATCCAGCACGACCGGCCGGCCCACCTCGACATGCGGAAGGTGGTGCACCAGTTCTTCACTCCCAAGTCCATGGAAGAATGGCGCCCCCTGGTCATCTCCGCCACCAACCAACTGCTGGACGAGGCGGAGCAGAAGGGCAGTGTTGACCTGATGCGGGATCTGGCGGTACCCCTGCCCCTGCTGGTTATCGCGGAAATGATGGGCGTTCCGGAGGCCGACCGGCCCCACATCCGAACGCTGGCCGAGAAGCTGCTGTACAACAACCGGGGCGAGCCCGACCGCTACCGCACGCTGATGGAAGGCGTGAACGGTATGTTCGAATATTGCGGCCCCCTGCTGGACGAGCGGAAGGTGAACCCCGGCGACGACTTTATTTCTGTCCTTGCCAGCGGCGAGAGGGATGGCGTGTTCTCCCGCGCCCACACGCTGTCCAATACGGCCCTCCTGCTAATCGCCGGCCACGAGACCACCATCAACCTGATCTGCAACGGCACCAAGTCGTTCATGGACAATAGGGACCAGTGGGACCTGTTCCTGCAGGACACCGAGAACACGATGGTGCGGGCCTGTGAGGAGGCGCTTCGCTACGACTCCCCGGTGATGACGCTGCCCCGCCTGGCCAGCGAGGACGTGGAGCTGCGAGGCAAGCAGATCAAGGAGAGGGACCGCGTCCGCTGGGTCATCCCGTCGGCCAATCGCGACCCCAACAAGTTCGAACGGCCCGACGAGATGGACATCACGCGCTGGCCCAACCCGCACGTGGCTTTCGGCGCTGGCGTGCACCACTGCCTGGGCGCCACCATCGCCCGGGTGGAGGGGCAGGAGGTCTTCCGGGCCCTGGCAGACCGCTATCCCAACATGGAGATGGCGCCTCACCAGAGCGAGTACCGGCCGACAATGGCCCTGCGCTCCATGATGGAGTTGCCGATGAAGCTGAACACCTAGTTCGGCATCGCGACTCAGGATGCAAAGTAATGGGGCGGGTGATTCACCCGCCCCTGATTTTTTGTAACGTCGTTCCGGTTGCGACCGCGGGAATTACCTACTACTGCAGGTCGTGGTAGGCGGCGAGGGCAGCGGTGATGCCGTCGCCAACGGCTGCGCCCAGTTGCCGGGTGGAGTCGGCCCGGGCATCGCCGCAGGCGTAGAGGCCGGGTACGCCGGTGCGCATGTGGATGTCGGTGTAGACGTGGCCCAGCGCGTCCATCTCCAGCAGGCCCTTCAGATATTCGGTATTGGGATGGAAGCCGACGTAGATGAAGGCTGCGGCGGTGCCGTAATCGTAGACTTCCTCGGTCTTGAGGTTCTTCACCCGTGCCGATTCCAGTGCCTCGTTGCCTACGAACTCCTCGACAACGTGGCTCCAGAGGAACTTGACCTTTTCGTTGTTGAAGGCGCGCTCCTGGAGCACCCTGGTGGCCCGCAGCTCGTCGCGCCGGTGCACGTAGGTGACCGAGTTGACGATGCCTGCCAGGTAGAGACCCTCGTCCATGGCGGCGTCACCGCCGCCGACCACTACGACGTCTTGGCCCCGGAAAAAGTTGCCGTCGCAGACCGCGCAGTACGAGACGCCGCGTCCCGAGAATTCGTCTTCGCCCGGGACTCCCAGCTTGTTGTGGGAGCCGCCCGTGGCGATGATCAGGCTCTTGGCGGTGAGGGTGCGGTCGTCGGTATGCACCACCTTGACCGGCTCGTCCGCCCGCTCGATTCCCTGCACCTCGGCGTAGTCGATCTCAGCACCGAAGCGGGTGGTCTGCTGCTCCATCCACATTGCCAGTTCCTGGCCCTTCACTCCCTCGGGAAAGCCGGGGTAGTTCTCGATCTCGTCGGTGATCAGGAGCTGGCCCCCGGGTCCCAGCTGCTCCACGATTAACGTCTTGAGCATTGCCCGGGTGGTGTAGAGACCGGCAGACAGGCCTGCTGCCCCAGCGCCCAGGATGATTACGTCGTAGTCTGTCTCGGCTGTCGTCATCTATTTGCCCTTCCTATAATTTTATTGATCCAAGTTACTTTAATGCACTCATCAGAGCGTCAGGTCCCGGAAACGGAATCGTTTAGTTCTGCCGGGCGCCTGCCGCCGGGGTGTTCTCCCCGAGGTATTCGACGGTCCGGGCCAAACCCTCTGCCAGGCTGGTCTTTGGAGTCCAGCCCAGCTCTCTTTCGGCCTTGGAGCAATCCAGGCTGATCCGGTAGACATCCCCGGTGCGGGCCGGCCCGTGTTCCGGTTCCCAGAGGAAACCGGTGATTTCCTTGAGCATTTCATAGAGCTGGTTGACGCTGGTCAACTCGCCGGTGGCGACATTCAGCGACTGGCGGTGACCGCGGAATACGGCAGCAATATTGGCGTCGACGACATCGTCAACGTAGACAAAGTCCCGCGCCTGATTGCCGTCTCCGAAAATGCGGGGGCGATGGCCTCCCAAAATGGCGGAGATGAATATGGCCACCACGCCGGCCTCACCGAGGGGGTCCTGGCGCGGGCCAAATACGTTTCCGTAGCGCAAAGTGGTGAAATTCAGGCGGTACTGCCGGGCATAGAAGTCCAGGTACTGCTCGGCCATGTATTTGGACATGCCGTACGGAGAAATGGGGACCACCGGAGCGTCGTCGGGGCAGGGCACGGCCTCCGGTTCTCCATACAGCGCGCCCCCCGTGGACGAGTAGATGACCTTCTCCACGCCCGCCCGGCGGGACGCCTCCAGCAGCCGCAGGGTACCCAGCACGTTTACTTCATTATCGAGGATGGGGTCTTTGACCGATCGGGTCACGCTGGACTGGGCCGCGAAATGGAATACCAGGTCGGGCTTTTCCCGGTTGAATATATCCAG
This sequence comes from Dehalococcoidia bacterium, assembly GCA_965249355.1. Classification (GTDB taxonomy): domain Bacteria; phylum Chloroflexota; class Dehalococcoidia; order Lucifugimonadales; family UBA3495; genus VXOI01. The sequence goes on along the minus strand of CBDFLW010000004.1, from coordinate 3,277,877 downwards.
CAGCGCGGGCTGGGTGATGCTCATATGATGGAATGAGGCCTCGTGGTTGAGATTCTTCAGCTTGCCTGTGCTGAGATCATCAACGATGACTGCCCGGTATCCCTCGTCCACGAGCCGGTCAACCATGTGGGAGCCGATGAATCCCGCTCCTCCCGTTACCAGCGCCGACCTGCGGTAGGCCATTCAACCCGCTCCTGTTGCTTCCGGGCGGCGCGAAAGGCCCCCTTAGGGCCCAAGTCCGGCGCCCGCTGAAAGACCTCCGGAACTGGGCCAGAGATCATTTACTTCATGATACCGCCGGGCGCCAATCAACACAACGGCCACCGCTTTCAGGCACTAGGGTCTTTTAAAAGTTCCCTCTCCCTCCGGGGGAGGGTCAGGGTGGGGGCGTTCCCTTTCGTGAGCGGCCATCGTATATAGCCCCGGCATTTCGCCCTCACCCCAGCCCTCACCCGGAGGGAGAGGGAACGATTGAAAGCAACTGTCTTTGATGTCAAGACTTGATGATGTGTGGATTCCAGCGGTGGCCGCTCTTGGCCATGCCGTTGAGTATGGTCAGCAGTTTGCGCATACAGGCGGTTAGCGCCAATTTCTTGGGCTTGCCGGCGGCCAGCAGCCGTTGGTAGAAGCTGCGGATCACCGGGTTGTGCCGGCTGGCCACCAACGCGCCCATGTAGAGCACAGCCCGGACTCGGGCACGCCCCCCGGAGACGCTCCTCCTGCCACGCATCAGCCCGCTGTCCCGGTTCATGGGGGCCACTCCCACCAGGGCGGCTATCTGCTTGCGGCCCAGCGTGCCCAGTTCCGGCAACTCTGCCAGCAGCGTCAGGGAGAGTTGCTTCCCCACGCCGGGAACGGAGCGCAACAGGTCGTCCTGCTCCCGCCACACCGGACTGCGGCGCAATGTCTCTTGCAGACCCTGGTCCAAGTCAGCCAGTTCCTGCTCCAGCCACTGGATGTGAGACTGGATGCGGGGAGCAACGGCGCGGCCGGCCCGTCCAAGACGGTTCTTCTCCGCAACCAACATGGACACCACCTGGTTGCGCCGGGCCGTCAGGGAATGGAGTTCCTGGGTGTCAGCATCGGGCAGGGGACGCACCGGCGGACGGACCGCCTCGGCAAAATGGGCCAGAACCTGGGCGTCCAGCGCGTCGGTCTTGGCCAGCCTGCCGGTGGCTTTGGCAAAGTCGCGCACCTGGCGGGGATTGATCACCACCACCGGCAGGGCCGCCGCCGCCAAGGCACCCGCCAGCGGGAGTTCCAACCCGCCAGTGGACTCAAGCACCACCGCCGATGGCGCCAGAGACTGCAACTCCGATACCAGGGCGCTGACCCCGGCTTGGTCGTAGGCGACACTCCATCCGGAGCCGGAAGGCCGAAGGGCCACATCCAGCCGGTCCTTGGCCACGTCGATACCTGCGTAGATGGCTTCCTGCTTCATATTTCCTCCGGGTCAAGGGTTGGGCCGTTCTGGCAAAATGCGGGCTCATCGGCCCAAGCAACTGTCCGGGCTCTTTGGGGAAAAGTGCGGCGACCATGCTTTCAAACGGCCTGCTTGGACCAAGACCCTGCCGGTCTGCCACACCTGCAAACACTCCTAACAGGAGATTCTCCGCACCAACGTCAAGATACAAGACCCTGCCTCGAGGCACGGGGGGCTATTGCATTTGGATGCGCACACCGGCATATCGAGCAGCTACACCGTCACCGCAGGAGTCACCGATAGCAAGGATCTATACGATGGCGCGGACGAGGTGGAGGTACCGGTTACCGACGAGGACAACTAGGCTGGGCCTTTTCCACAAGGAGTGGGAAGCCGACATGCGGCCTCTCTGGGGCCGCCCGTTAATTGCGGCTGGCGTTGGAGAGGACGGCGATGTGTGATACAGTTCCGGCACCGCCGACCGGTCCCGGCCAGGGCCGCGGCGCCAGTTGAAAGCCAGGAGGCCTGCATATGGCCGAAAAGATCGGTTTCGTCGGTTTGGGAATCATGGGCAAGCCCATGGCCCGCAATTTGCTCAAGGCCGGATATGACCTGACCGTCTACGACATCGTGGGCGAGGCAGTGGAGGAGGTTGTCGGCGATGGCGCCTCTCCGGCCTCATCCAGCAGCGAAGTGGCGGCGGCCACCGACAAGATCATTACCATGCTCCCCGATTCGGCGGACTCGGAGAAAGCGATTCTGGGCCCCGGCGGAGTGCTGGAGGGCGCATTGGCAGGGAAGACCATCATCGATATGAGCTCCATCGCCCCGCTGGTGTCCCAGCGCATCGCAGCCGAGTGCGCCAAGAAGGGGGTGGAGATGCTGGACGCCCCGGTCAGCGGCGGCGAGCCGGGAGCGATAAACGCCACACTGGCGATCATGGTCGGCGGCAAACAGGATATCTTTGACCAGAACTCTGACCTGCTTAAAATCATGGGCAGCAATGTGGTGCTGACGGGAGACGTCGGTGCTGGTGGCATTACAAAGCTGGCCAACCAGATCATCGTCGCGGCCAACATCGAGGCGCTGGCCGAGGCCCTGGTGCTGGCGACCAAGGCCGGCGTGGACCCGGAAAAGGTGTTCAATGCCATTCGCGGCGGGCTGGCCGGCAGCAATGTCATGGAGGCCAAGGCGCCGATGATGCTGTCCCGCAACTTCCGCGCTGGGTTCCGCGTCAGGCTGCACCAGAAGGACCTGCGAAACGTTCTGCAGACAGGCCAGGAACTGAACGTCCCCCTGCCGGTAACCGCCCTGCTGCAACAGATGCTGGGCGCACTGGTCAACGAGGGTGAGCAGGAGTCGGACCACTCGGCCCTGCTAAAGTTCGTAGAGGGCCTGGCGGGAATCGAGGTCAAGGCCGGCGGCTAGAATGCAATAGCCCTGTTGAGGGTAAGGGCGCACGGTCTGCGCCCTCATCCTGCTTACATCTGCTAATCCAGCTCACGGAAGCGGGCGTCTCTCCAGTCGAGGGCCGCCCGCAAGCCTTTCTCGGCGGCGACCGCGTTGAACTCTTCCTGTTCCGGGCTGGTGCTGGTGTCGAAGATGGTCATCAGATCCAGGTTCTGGGATATCGAGTTCAGGAAGCCCATATTCTCCAGGGCCCGGTTGACCGCTACCTTGGTCATCTTCATTCCCAACTGCGACATCAGGCACATCTTCCGGGCCACGCGTTCGCACTCGCCCATCAGTTGGTCGTGGGGCACCACCCGGTTGACCAGGCCGATGCGTGCGGCTTCCCAGGCGTCCACCGTATCGCCGGTGAGCAGCAGTTCCTTGGCGCTGGCCAGGTTGACGCTGTACGGGGTGATCAGGAGAGGGGCGCCGAATCCGGCCCTGATCTCCGGCTCACCCATCATGGCGTGTTCGGAGGCGATCTTCACGTCGCAGACCTGCACCAGCTCGCAGGCCCCGCCCAGCGCGTAGCCGTTGACCGCGGCAATGACCGGCTTGGGAATGTTCCACACCTTCAAGAAACTGTCGATCAGGCCCTGAAGATGGCTGCGCCACCCGTCGGGAGACCCCTTGTGGGGATGTGGCGCATCGGGATCCGGGGTGATGTCAAAACCAGCGGAGAATGCCCTGCCCGCACCTGTGATGATCACTACCCTGACGTCCGGATCCGCCTCGGCTACGTCCATAGCATCGTTGAAGTCGGCCAGAAGCGCCCCGTTGATCGCATTCAGCTTGTCGGGACGATTGAAGGTGATGTAGGCAATGGACTCCCGACGTTCGTAGATGATGTTCTGGAATGCCAACTGGTTTACTCCTGAATGTTGCTAAGCGCCGTCATTCCCTTGGGGTCTGAACGATGTCGATGCGCTCTATCACGACCCGCTGCAGTGGGATGTCCCGCGAGCTCGTGGGCACCCGGGAAATCGCGTCGACCACTGCTTGCCCCTCGGACACCACGCCAAAGATGGTGTGCTTACCATTCAGCCAGTCAGTGGGCACGGTGGTGATGAAGAACTGGCTGCCGTTGGTGTTGGGCCCGGAATTGGCCATGGCCAGCTTGCCGAGGGCGTCGAATACCAGCCCGGGCACTAACTCGTCCTCGAACCGGTATCCGGGTCCTCCCGCCCCAGTTCCGGTGGGGTCGCCGCCCTGGATCATGAAGTTCTCCATAACCCTGTGGAAAGTCAAACCGTCATAGAACCCCTGCTTGGCCAGGAAGACAAAGTTGTTAACCGTCGTCGGTGCCTGCGTCGCCAGTAGTTCCACCCGGAAGTTCCCATAGTTCGTCCGGAAATCGGCAACGTAGTTGCTGGCCGTATCCAGGGCCATTGCCGGTGGACTGGAATACTGGGTACGCGACGACTGCCTGGCCGAGACGATGGTGGGCGTTGCGGCTGGTTCGGCTGTCGGGCTGCCCTGCACTCTAGGTGTGGCGTCAGTGGCTTCGGCCGTTTGAGTTGGCATGTCCTGCCCGGGCGTGGCTGCCGTTTCTGTTCCCTGGGGCTGCAGCACGCAGCCCATGAACAGCATCAAGGCGATTAGGAGGGCGATCATGATCGGAATTCTCATACATTTAAGCATCTGGCGAGGTTTCGCTTTTGGTCCTTCCACCGGTGGGCTGGGGTTCCGGGCTGGTGCTCAGCGCTCCTGTCCGCAGGGCGGAGCAGTCAACTGATACTGGCATTCTGGTGGGGTCGTTTTGATCGGACACATGTACCCTACGTTGCGACAGGACGCAAATGATATCGGGGCATTCAATAGCGGCGATCACCCGGGACTCTGCGGGTTGTACCGTTTGGGTCGTGGTGCACCTAGATGATGCCGCGCACCGGGCCCGGCCCTATCCGGCACGCCGGGGCTCCCGTCGATTTCCTTGGCCTCCCTTCCCCACTTTGCTGAGATGAAGGAATCGATTTCGCAAATCTGGATTGCCCTCGAACCTTCCGCCAAAGGCGGCGGTCTCGAAGTTCGTCTGCCGGTCGACCCGGCCCTGTACCAGGGGGCACAGGTAATTGCCCTCGAGCATTACCGCGGTCCCCTCCGTGCCGGCGTTGAGGGTCTCGCATATTTTTTCGGTTAAGCGATCCTGCACCTGCAGGCGCCGGGAGAGCGCGTCAACCAGGAGCCCCACGTTTCCGGGATGACCTCGCTCGCTACTGACCAGATACCCGATGTGGGCGACTCCGAAAAAAGGCAGGAGATGCTTTTCGCACGAACTGACGTAGGGAATGCCCGGCAGTACAACCATGCCCTCCATGCCGTCGCCGTTGGATGTTGCCCCAGGAGCGGAGGCCCCGTTCCAGAGCAGCTTCAGGATTTCATCATTGCTATAACGATACCCTGAAAACAGCTTTTCCCAGTAATTCACCACCCGTTTTGGCATCTGTTCCAGTTCCCGGCGGTTGGGGTCTTCGCCGATCTGCTGGAGAAACCTGGTAACGGTGTTTTCAGCATCTTCACTGAGATCAGTCCCTTCCCAGGGGAAAACGATCCAGTCGGTGGTCTCCTTGACTATCAGCGCCTCCACCTTGAGTCCTTTGTTCTTCCAGACATGCTGCGCCGTCCGGCCGCTGTCGATAATGTCGTCCACGGCGACCGTGGCTTCGGTCCAGTCGGCCGTGATGCTGATCCCGTGGTTGCTGCGCAGCAAGGAAGCTACCACACTCCCGCCCCGCGGCACTCCCCAACAGCGGCTGGCCGTGGGCAGTCGTGAGGCCAGCCCATCCACCAGGCGGTCGATTTCCTCCCAGGTCAGGTTGACTACACCCACTGAATACTCCCGAGGCTGATAGAGCGACACGAGCAGGCCGCATCAGGCTCTGCCACCGCCTTGCTCTCTGCAGATGTGTCTGCCGGGCGGCCGGCCCCGGTAGCAACATCGTCCATTGCCCAACGTCGGCGCGGGGATGGGACCATCCGGCAATTTTGTGTCTGTCTGTGACTTGCTGGCCGGCCCTCGGCCCGTCGCGTCTCCTCACACGTTCATGGACAGGGTACCGCTGGCAGTGACGGTTCCGCGTTTCAGGATAATGTCAGACTGACTCAGAGAAAGCCTGCCTAGGCGCGCGATCCATTTCCTCACAGCCGACAAGCCCTAGAAGTCAGGACGTTCCTGCAGCCTGTCGCTGTCTCGCGCAAGAATATAACAGAAAGGGAGGAGAATACGAAACTGCCGGGCTGTCTTGCCCAAGGGTTTTTTAGTTCTGCCTCTCCATCCGGGGGAGGGCCGGGGGGAGGGCGAAATGCCGAGGCTATACGATGGCCGCTCACGGAAGGGAACGCCCCCACCCTAACCCTCCCCCGGAGGGAGAGGGAACAAATGAAAGACCCTGTGTCTTCCCCTGGGCTGCTGGAAGGCGTTTGCAGCGACGGATCAGTTGTCGTCAATGTAGTCATCACGCCAAGAGCTCAAAGTATCATCGGCTGGATTGTACCGGCGGCGCAGGCGGCCATAAATGAACCTGGCGGAAACCATGGCGGCTGCCAGCAACGCCACCCCGGCGAGAATCCAGGCATCGAAAAAGATGAAGGGCGAAGGCTCTTCCCTTTGTTGCGGATCCTGCGGCTGACTCTGTGGCCGCTGCTGCGGAACTGCGGTTGCCTGGTTCGAGCGATTCAAGCTGTCCTGGGAGCCCCTGGGAACTGCTGTGACTGGCGCAGCCTGCGTTGTTGACGCACCAGGTCCGCGCTCCTCCGCACCGGGTTCGCGCTCCGCCGTGGCCTGGCCAGTGGATTCGCGCGGGGTCTGGGGTTCGGCGGTTGCAGACCTTCCTTGCTCGCCAACCGCAGGCGAGGGCGTATTCACCGCCCGGTCCGTGCTCACCGGCGGGTCCGGGATGGGCAACCCCGCCCAGCTGCTGTCAAGGCCGTGATCGTCGAACCCGTAGACGTTGATAAGCGCCGTGTCTATCGCGCGGGCCCCGGCAATCTCGGTGAGGAGGAGCCGGAACCTCCCCTCACCATATTCCTCAATCAGATGGGCAACCACGCTCACCGACTTCTGGTAGAAGAGGGGTATAGTTTCCGGGGTACCGGAGAGGCCCCGCATAGTCTTGAGGTGAGGAGTCCGGTGGTACAGCTCACTGCTGCTGCGCACCCGGACGTTGGGTTCCATGTAGGTAGCGAAACCCTCGTTCAGCCAAGCGGGCACCTCGACGTTCCTCATTCCTAAGGCATCGCGGAGCATCAGGTGCGTCGATTCGTGGACAATGATTCTGCGGTCCAGCCCCTGCCCGACAAACACGCGCTGCTCGGGGAAGGCGTAACCGGCGAATGTGCCGTGATCTGTGGTGGTCTGGCTTTGAACCGGAAAGGCGGCGTTGGCATCGGCGTAGCTGTTGTAGATCACGCCCTTGAAGTCGCGGACCTGTTCAAGTTGCAGCAGTTCCTGAACCCGGCGCAGGTCCTCTCTTAGTGCTTGGGCAGCCTCTTCAACGCGGGAGTCGCTGAGGTCGTGATATACCAGCTCCAGAGGCCCGATGTTTATCCTCTTCCAGTCGAATCGGTGGTCCAGGTATTCCACCACGGCCCGGTCGGTCCTGACCATGTTCCCATCAAAGTCGCGGATTTCAAAGTAATACTCCACATCCGCTCCCGGGGCGATGTAGGTGGACTCCCTAACCGGGACGGATTGGGTGGCGACGACCCGCGTGCCGGGGTCGAAGCCGGCGTAGGCGTAGCCCCACTGCCTTGAACCCGCGGCGCGATAGTACACCCGCACCTCGTCGATCTCCGCATCCGACTCGACGGTGACGCTGAGACCGACACCCGACGGGTAGTTCACCTGCTGGCGCGTTTCCACCACCCGTATCTCTCCTCCAGCAGCAAGAGCCGCAGGTGGAGTCAGGACCGTGGCGGCTAGAAATGCCGCCGACAGCAACGCCAAGCCAACCAGGGCGGCAAGAGGATGAACGTCAACGCGCAAGGACACCCAACCTTTGACCCGTGATGTCCATTATACGCATCGATGCTGGTACCGGACTTGCGGTTCTTTGCGCTGTTGTGCGGTCAGGATTGGCCTTCTTTCAGCCTCCGCTCCATAGCCAGCAGGGCCTCCTTGCGCTCCAGGCCCCAGCGGTATCCGGCCAGGCCGCCGTCCTTGCGCACGGCGCGGTGGCAGGGAATGATCGGAGCCACCGGATTGGTGGCGCAGGCACGGCCCACGGCCCGGCTGGCGGCGGGCTGTTGCAGATCGGCGGCCATATCCTGGTAAGTTCGGGTCTCTCCCACCGGGATCATCTGCAGTTGCCGCCACACCCGCCATTGGAAGGCAGTGGCGAGCACGTCCAACGGGAGATCGAAGTTCACGTTGCTTCCGGCCAGATATTCCTGCAGTGCGTCGACCCAACTCTGCAAGTTGCTGACTTCCGGGGATTCGTGATCAGGAGGAACGCTGACCAGTTTCGCCGCGGGGAACTCCTGCTCCAGTTCGGCTACCAGGGCCGCCGTGTCGTCGCCCAGCTTTACCGAGCAGATACCCGTGGCGGTGGCTGCCACCAGCAGTCCGCCGAAGGCTGAGCCGGTTACGACGTAAAAGATGACTGCTCCCGCTCCCCCCTTGCGGTAAGTTGCAGGGGTCATCCCCAGCTGTTTTGAGGCATTCTCGTATAGCCTGCTCGAGGAACCGAACCCGGCGTCGTACGCGGCCTGCGACACGCTTTCACCGTGCCTGACCAGGCCCTTGAAACGCTCCATGCGCCTCCCTCTCGCATATTGCGACGGCGTCAGGCCCGTTTCCTCTTTGAACACCCTCTGCAATCGGGAGGAGGTGATGCCCACGGACTTGATCACCTGCTCCATTGTGGGAGGCGCATCGTTGGCCTCGACAAAACCGTCAATGAACTGGCATGCGGCCACTGCCAGGTCCCTCTCGGTTTCCGGGCGGTCCGGCAGGCAGCGCAAACAGGCGCGAAAACCTGCGCCTCGAGCCTCCTCCGGCGACGCGAAGAACATGACCTGAGACCGGTGCGGGCGCCGCGCGGGACAGGTAGGGCGGCAGTAGACTCCAGTGGAACGAACGGCACAGACGAAGACCCCATCGAAGCTCCTGTCGTGGGCCAAGACGGCATCCCATAGGCGGTCGTGATCCAGATTCAGCGGATAGGCCCGGTAAGTTGTCATAACAACGTCCCTCTGCGGATGGAATGATTCGTCCGTATTCAGGAGACCCTGGGGCGGACGAAGTGAGTGGAGTTCACCAGAGCCAGCAGGCGCCCATCGCCGTCGGTCACTCGCGTGGCCGCTGCCATCAGCGTGCGGCCGGGATGGGGGATGGTCGATTCGGCCACCAGCAGGCCGTCCTGGATGTTGGCGACGATCTGGCTGGATATCGATACCGCCACGGGCAACTGTTCCGGCTCCAGCTCGCCCCGGTAAGCCGCAACGGAGGCTATGGTAGCCGTCGTGTCGGCCAGCGAGAGCATCACCCCGGCGTGGATGTAGTGGTGTGGGGTATAGAGTCCGGGATGCACTGGCAGTTCCACCACTGCCCGCTCCGGCCCGACCTCCACGACACGCATCTTCAGGCGATGCATCAGCGTTTCCTCGTCATACTGCTCGTTGAGCCAATTGGCCAGTTCCTGGGGAGATAGACCGGAGGGCCACTTTTCCAAGGGAGTTCCTCGCAGATATGGAAATTTCGACCAGCAAAGGGTAGCCGATGCCTCGGTGCATTTCTATCCGGATTTCGTCCGTATTCCTCTGCACATTTTTCCTGACAGAAGGCACTTCAGAATAGTACAAACGTTCTCTACAATCATCGGACGCTACACTTGCGACGACAAACGCGGTTATTTGAAAATGCCCCAAACAAAGCGCGAGCCCAGCATTGCCTGCCTGCTCGTAATCAATCTGCCCGTGAAGGCTGAACGATGCCGTTACCCCGCGTTGCGGCGAAGGCCGTTGGTTATCGTCGAGAGCAATGGCAGCCACGATGTTGTGCTGGACAGCTCGCCGGAGGCCGAGGGAGTCTCCCTTGGTATGACTTTGTCCCAAGCCCTGGAGGTATGCGGCAACGCCACCGTAGTGCAGGCCGACCAGAGATACTATAGCCAGGTAGACGACCGGATCGCCGACGCGCTGGAGCGGCGGTTCGGAACCGTCGAAAGGGCGGGGGTTGGCTGGGCGTACGTTCGTATCGGCGGAGCAAACGAGGCACCCTATGGCGAGGCACACCTGATCGCCACACTACTGCATGCTGCCCCCACCGGGTTCAACCCCAAGGTGGGGGTCGGCCCCGGGAGGTTCACCGCCTACGCCCTCGCCGCATCGGCGCCCGATGGCGGGGCAGCCAGGCTGCCGGACGATCCGCTGCCGTTCTTGAGAAACTGCTCCGTTGACCTGCTCCCGCTGGCGCGGGACCCGGTTCGGCGGTTGCATAGTTCGGGTGTCCACACGCTTGGCACCCTGGCCGACGTGCCTGCGGGACAGGTTCAGGTCATCCTGGGGACCGATGCGGAACGCATGCAGGATCTGGCGCGAGGAATCGATTTTGGCCCGGTTCCTTCAATTTCGCGTGCGGCGGCGTGACCAGTAGTGTCGGGTGGTAAAATTGACCATCCCAGGCATCGATTCTCCGGCGGATATCCCGAAATGACGGCCGGATCAGGAGCCCAACATGGAAGAGCTACTCGTACTCTCGTCGGATTCACACGTTTTCGAGCCGCCTGACCTGTGGATGGAACGCATTGACGCCGAGTTCCGGGACCGTGCCCCGCGGATGCAGCGGGTGGGCGACGTGGACCACCTGGTGGTGGAGCAGGACCAGATGATTGCCGGCATCGGCCTCATCTCCAACGCTGGGGCACGCTTCGAAAACCCGGAGCAAATCTCAGCCCACGGACGATTCGAAGACGTTCACGCCGGGGGCTACGACCCTGAGCAGCATATCCGCGATATGAAGATCGACGGCGTGTCAGGCGAATTGCTTTACCCGTCCCAGGGACTGTTCTATTACAAAGTCGAGGACTCGCGTCTGATGTCGGCCATCTTCCGCACCTACAATGACTGGTTGGCGGAATTTTGCTCCACCAACCCCGACCGTCTCAAGGGCGTGGCAATGGTCAACCTGGACGATGTGTCCGAGGGAGTCGCCGAACTGGAGCGATGCGCCGGGATGGGGATGGCGGCGGCGATGATCAGCGAGTATCCGGAGGAGGACCGCCGCTACGACAGCCCGGAGTACGAACCCTTTTGGGCCGCCGCGCAGGGCCTGGAGATGCCGGTCAGCCTGCACACCGCCACCCGGCGCGCGGGCCGCAGCCGTGGTGCCGGCGCATCCTCGGTGCGGGACGCCAGCGGCCGCGCCACCAAGGTGTTCTACCCGGCGACTTCGATGTGCGACATTATCTTTTCCGGGGTGTTCGAACGGTATCCCAAGTTCAAGCTGGCCATCGTGGAGTTCGAGCTCTCCTGGGTGCCCTATCTGCTCGACTCAATGGACTATACCTACGTAGAGCGTCAGGAGGAGGCGTCCTACCGGTTCAAGGGAGATGTCCGGCCAAGCGACTTTTTCCACAACAACGTGTATTTGAGTTTCCAGGAAGACGCCGTAGGGGTCCGCCTCCGCGACGTCATCGGCGTTGACCGGCTGATGTGGGGCAGCGACTACCCGCACTCGGAGTCCACATTTCCCCGCTCCCGCGAGGTGCTGAGCGAAATCCTCGAGGGTGTCCCCGTTCAGGAGCAGGCCAGCATCGTCGGGGGCGCGGCGGCCAGCCTGTACGGCTTCGATCTGGAAAAGGTGGCCGAACCCATTCCTTGAGGGTCAGGGGCAAACCGGAGAATCAGTATTGACTCAGGAAATTCGCTGGCAATACCGCTTCCGAAACTTCTTCCGCGCTTATTCCCTATTGCGGGAAGCCTTGGAGACGGAAGTAGAAGAGTTGAATCAGCTGGAACGGGACGGCGTTGTCCACCGATTTGAATACACTTGTGAACTGGCTTGGAATACGCTTGAGGACCGTTTGGAATATGAAGGTGTGATCCTGGGTTTGGTTACACCGAGAAATGTCATACGGGAGGCCGTAGCCGCCGGACTCGTTGCCAACGGCCAAACTTGGATGGATATGCTGACCGACCGAAAGAATGTGTTGCACCAGTACAACTTTGACGTGTTCGAGACCGTCGTTCACAACATACGAGACAGCTACCTAGCGACGTTTAACGAGCTTTACCAGGGTTTGTCATTGGGAGATGCTGGAATGAGCGAGGCCGGACTGCCTGCAACCGTCCTTCGGCAGTTGCAGAGTGTCTTCGCACAGTACCCGGACCTGACGGCGGTCAAGCTCTATGGGTCCTACGCCACTGGGCGAGCCACACCTCGATCGGACATCGATCTGGCGACTCTGGGCATAACCGACCGTGGCATTGTGGGTCGGCTGACACTCGACTTGGAAGACCTGCCCATCCCGCAGAAGTGTGACGTACAGGCATATGAGAGCATCAACTACGGACCGCTCAAGAGGCACATCGACGCTTGGGGGGTTACCATATATCAGAGCGTCACAAGCAAAGGTGAAACATGAGGCGAGCATACAAGGCAATTCTGCACGGCGACCGCGTCGAGTGGCTCGATGGCGCCCCCGACACTGACGGGCCGGTGCCGGTGTACGTAACAGTATCAGACGTTATGGTTTCGGATGATTCCCCGATAGAGGCAAAATCAACCTTCGATCTGCTCCAAGCCTTAGCGGATATAGGGGCTTTTGCAGAAATAGAAGACCCTGTAGCCTGGCAGCGCGAAATTCGGAAGGACAGACCACTTCCATCCCGTGATGACGATTCTGATTGACAGCAACATAGTTATCTATTCCGTTCAGCCCGAAAACCTTGCGTTGAGGCTTTATTTGGATACTTTACCTCGGATAGTTTCGGTCGTTACGTACATCGAAGCCCTTGGATACCACAGATTGACTGCCGATGCAGAAAGGCTTATTTCTGAGTTCTTCAGGGGTGGTCGCATGCTGCCCCTGACCGACTCAATCGCCCAACAGGCCATCGCCCTGCGCCAGCAGCGCCGCATGGGCCTGGGAGACGCGATCATCGCGGCCACGGCCATAACCCACAATCTCACCTTGGTGACGCACAACGCGGAAGACTTCCGCTGGATTGCCGAACTCGAACTGCTGGACCCTCTCCCAAATTAACTTAAAGGAGCCGGAACGATGCTGGATATGCTGATCAAGGGCGGACAGGTCGTTACCCCGTCGGGGGCCGGAAACTGGGACGTGGGGGTGCAGGGAGAACGTATTGTAGCCGTGGCCCTGCCCGGCGTTCTGCCGGAGGAGGGGGCCACGGTGATCGACGCCACGGGCAAGATCGTTGTCCCAGGCGGTGTGGAGGCCCACGTCCATGCCGCGGCCAACGTGCAGCCCGGTGCCCGCGAGACCGTGCCGGGCACACCCAATGCCGGTCCGGCGGTCCACTCCCTGGGGGCCGTCTGGGGCGGCACCACCACCGTCGTCGACTTCGCGCCTGTGCCCACCGAGGGAGACTTGGCGGCCGGAATCCACGACTTCATGAATGTCTGGCAGGGCAACGCCTACACCGACTACACCACTCACTGCATCTATCGCAACAGCAACAGCCCCGATTCCATAGCCCGGTTCCATGAGCTGGTGGAGGCCGGGTTCCCCAGCGTCAAGATCTTCACCACCAACATACGACCTCCCGACGCCGAGGGCACCAGCCTCACCCCCCTCGGCCGGATCGACACCGGGAGGTTGAGCGATCTAATGGAGCAGATGCACCGCCACGGGGGAGTCCTGGCGGTCCACGGCGAGGACGACGAGCTGGTGATGTACAACTACCTGCTGGCCCACGAGCGCGGCCAGTGGGACTGGTACAACGTGCACCTGATTCACTCCAAGACCGTCGAGGACCTCGCCTTCCGCCACGTCGTCCGGCTGGCCCAGCGCACCGGCGTCGGCATGTACTTCGTCCACGTTACGGCCTCCGACGGGCTTGACGTGATCGCGGAGGCCCGTGCAGGCGGTATGCCGGTATACGGTGAGGTGCTCACCCTGGCGCTGTCCTTTGAGGCTGAGCAGTACAAGGAATCCGACGGGATGAAGTACCACACCTATCCGTCGCTGAAATTCGACCAGGACCGCTCGGCACTCTGGGACGGCATCATGAAGGGCGACCTTTCGTTCACCGCCACCGACAGCAGTTTTACCACCTACCTCGACAAGATCGCCGGCACTAACGTCCGGGACATACGCGGCGGCAACGTCGGCATCGAGATCCGCATGGGCGTCAACTACTCCGAGGCGGTGGTCAAGCGGGGCATGTCCCTCGAGCGCTACGTCGATATAACCTCCGCGAATGCCTCCAAGCTGCTGGGACTGTACCCTCGCAAGGGCTGTATCGCTGCAGGCAGCGACGCCGACTTCTGCATTATCGACCCGTCGTTGAGGAGGGCCCTTAAGCTCTCCGACCTCCACGTCCGCGACTACAGCCCCTGGGAGGGTTGGGAGGTCGAGGGCTGGCCCACCACCGTCATCCTGCGCGGAAAGGTAATGGTGGACGGAGGCCAGTTGCTCGGTGGTCCCGATGACGGGCGCCTCCTCCTGCGAAAGGTGGACCAGTCGGTGCTAAACCGGCCCGCATTCTAGCTCCGCACCAAACGCCCGAACATGCCGCCTGCTGCTCGATTGGAGGAAACTCAGGAAATCCGGGTTTCCTTCAAAATTTCTTAAAAGTCCGCCGGTAGACTAATCGACATAGAGCAGGGCAACAGACCCGGCAATAACGGCAAGGAGAGCAGAGGAAAGCCATGAGAATGAAATGGATACTGGCAGGGCTGGCCACCGGGCTGCTGGCCGCAGCCATCACTGGCGGCGTGGCGCTGGCCGGCGGGTTTGGCGATAGACACCCCGACCGGGGAGTGGACAAGGAAGAGATCAAAGCCACCATGGCCGGCAAGGTTGCGGAAATCCTAGGCACCGACGAGCAGGCCACTCTCGACGCCATCGCCCAGGTGCGCGAAGAAATGCAGGTTGAGGCCGAAGCAGACCGCCAGGAAATGATTGAGATAGTCCTGGATGCGGCGGTCGAAACCGGCCGCATCACCCAAGAGCGGGCCGACGAAATCCGCGCCCAGATCGAATCCTCCGATTTCGGCAAGCGTCGCATGAAGGGATTCGGCTTTGCGCTGGAAGGCCGTGAGGCCAGGATGCAGGAATTCGCCGACCGGGTCGCCGCCATTCTCGGAGCCGAAGGCGCAGCGGTTTCCGATGCCATCCAGCTTTCCAAGGAAGAAATGCGCGCCGAGGCTCGGGGCGCCAAGATGCAGGAGCTGGACGCCCGGTTGCAGGGCGCCGTTGAGAGCGGCAGAATCACCGAGGAACAGGCCGATGAAATCCGCGCCAAAATCGAATCCGGCGAATGGCGCGAGCGCGGTGAAGGCCGCCGCCATCATCGCCGGGGACATCGCGGCTGGGGCCACAACTACTACGGCGGCAGCGAATCTCACGACTCGGCCGACAACGACGGCGCCAGCGAATCCACCGCGTATTAACCCGCCGGACAGAGCATTGAAGCAAGTCCAGAGCAAGGGCCGTTTCTCAGGCGACAGGACAGATTTCCACATCATTGGGCGCAGGGCGGGCTTTCTGGCCGCCCGCGCCCGCATTCAGTTCCGGAGGGTGGCAGGTAATTTCCATGCTCGCGGGCAGGAAACAACATGAACAGGGAAAACAGTGAGGCAGAGCAAACGGTGCTGGTGGTAGATGACGACCCGCACATAGTTGAGTTGACGAAGCTCTACCTTGAACGAGACGGCTATCGGGTGTTCTCGTCCGCCGACGGTGCCGAGGCGCTGGACGTGGCCAGGGAGATACAGCCGGATCTAGTCGTACTGGATGTCATGTTGCCACGCCTTAACGGCCTCGATGTGTGCCGGACGCTCCGGGAGGAGTCGGCTGTTCCCATCATCATGCTGACCGCGCGAGTTGAGGAGGAAGACCGGCTGGCAGGTCTTGACCTGGGAGCCGACGACTACGTTACCAAGCCCTTCAGCCCCCGCGAACTGGCGGCCAGGGTCCGCGCTGTGCTCCGTCGCGCCGCTCGCGACAAGGCTGTCAACGAACCGGGGATTCTGGCGGTCGGCGCAATCGAGCTAGACCGGCGGGGTCGCCGGACAATGGTAGACGGCATCGAAGTCCGGCTGACGCCCACTGAATTCCGACTGCTGGTATTGCTGATGCAACAGCCGGGCCGCACCTTCGGCCGTGACGAAATCATCGAAAAGGCGCTGGGGGACGATTTCGACGGTTTCGACCGCACGGTGGACGCCCACGTTTCCACCCTTCGCCGCAAGCTCGACTCCGTGCCGGGAGAGAGCTCCAGGCTGATACAGACGGTCTATGGCAGCGGTTACCGCTTGATTCTACCCTCAGGGGTTTCCTCTACCGGAGGGTAAGGTCGATGCCCGGTTTTAGATCAAGGATCTTCTCAAGCCTGCAGTTCAGGCTTGTGCTGGGGTTTACCCTCGTGCTGACCCTTGCGTTGGTTCTGGTCGGGCTGTCCATCGGATTCGCGGCTGACCGTCAGACCGTGCGGTTCGAGGACGACCGCGAGGCGGCCCGGGCGGCCCGGGTGAGGCAGTTCATCACCGACTATTACGCTGGGCCGAGGGGCTGGGAAGTAGGCCGTGCAGACCTGCAGAGAATACTGGAGCGGGCCGGACCTGTATCCGGGGCCCGCATCGTCGTTTACGACGCGAAAGGGCAGGTGGTCGCAGACTCCCACAATGCGCCGGCCGGCGGGATGCCTGGAAGGGCGGGCAGAGGAAGGCCGGCCTTCCGGACGGAGGCCAAGAGGTTTCCTGTTCACTACGATGAGGAAGAGGTCGGGGCGTTCACCGTTGTCTCCATGACTCTGGCCGACCCCCAGCCGCCGATTGTTGTGGATCCCACGGCCGCTGAGATCTCGGCCGTGGTGAGCCGGTCCCTGGTCTGGGCCGGCGTGGGAGCCGCGACATTGGGCACCCTGCTGGTCTGGCTCCTGTCGCGTCGCACCCTGGCCCCGCTGCAGAACCTGGGTGCGGCGGCGAGACGGCTGGGCCGCGGCGACCTTGCGTTGCGAGCCGACACCTCCGGGCCCAGCGAGGTGCGGGAACTGGCCCATAGTTTCAATCTCATGGCCGCCGATCTGGAGGAGGCGGAACTGTACCGCCGCAACCTCACCGCAGACGTCGCCCACGAGCTCCGAACGCCTCTTTCGAACATCCAGGGCTATCTGGAGGCCATCAGAGACGGCCTGGTGCAGCCCACCGCGGAGACCATCGACACAATTCACGCCCAGGCCCTGCACCTGTCGCGCCTGGTTGAGGACCTGCGCCTGCTGGCCCAGGTGGAGTCCGGGGATCTGCAACTCCGGCTCACGCGGGTCCGGCTCAATGAGATGCTGCAGTCGAGTCTTGAGGCCGTTCGTCCCCGGGCGGATGCCAAAGATTTGGCCCTTGAACTCCAAGTGGACCGTTCCTTGCCGGAGGTCGAAATCGATGCGACCCGGATCTTACAGGTTGTCGGTAACCTGCTGGAGAACGCGATTACCCATACTCCCAGGGGAGGCATCGTTTCCGTTTCGGCGCGCGTCGTGGACGACCGGGTTGAGATCAGAGTATCGGATACCGGACCGGGTATCCTGCCCGAGGAACTTCCCCGGGTCTTTGACCGCTTCTACCGCGCTGATCCCTCCCGGGCCCGCAGCACCGGCGGCAGCGGCCTAGGGTTAACCATCGCCAGGAGGCTGGTGGAGGCCCACGGCGGCGCTATCGAGTCCAAGAGCACGGTGGGAGAGGGGAGCAGCTTTACCATCCGCCTTCCTTTCCAAGCATAAAATCAAAGCATAGAGTCAAAGTGTAATGCCGGGGTGCAGGGTTTTGCAGCCAGATGAATTGCCCTGATTGCCCAAGCAGGGTCTTTCATCTGTTCCCTCTTCCACCGGGGGAGGGTTAGGGAGGGGGCGTTTGCTTTCGTGAACGGCCATCGTATAGCCCCGGCCATCCGCCCTCACCCCAGCCCTCTCCCGGAAGGAGAGGGAGAACTAAAAAACCCTGATTGACCATGGTTTAGGCTTGATGTGAGGCAGGGAATCGGTTTAGCATCATTGTATGCAGCGGGATTTGTGGCCGGTTCTCACGAGGACCGTTTCACCGGAGACATCAGGCGAGCCGGTGTCCTTCCCGTTTTTCCCAAGAACGTTCTTAATCAGGATGACGCTAGGAGGCCGGGCCCGTCGTGGCTGAGCCGCCTACCCCAGGCCCTTCCGGTTCGGTTCCACGCCGGTCGGGTCTTTTCTTTTCGTGGACCGGCAACTCGCGGCCGGCCCTCCTCTACCGTTGCTTCGCGGAGGTCATCGGCACCTGGCTCATGGTATTTGCGGGTACCTCTGCCGTGGCCGCCGCGGTCCTGGCCGGAGCGCAGGCAGGGGTGTGGCAGGTTGCGGTGGTCTGGGCCCTGGGAGTGTCCATGGCCATCTACCTCACGGGCGCTGTATCCGGCGCTCACCTTAACCCCGCGGTCAGCCTGGCCTTTGCAATCTTTCG
This sequence comes from Dehalococcoidia bacterium, assembly GCA_965249355.1. Lineage (GTDB taxonomy): Bacteria > Chloroflexota > Dehalococcoidia > Lucifugimonadales > UBA3495 > VXOI01. The sequence goes on along the minus strand of CBDFLW010000004.1, from coordinate 3,259,389 downwards.
CCCCCGCGACTTCCCAGTGCGGTTGCTCCTGCCTTACTGGGCCTCACAAGTGCTGGGGGCGGCGCTGGCTGGCTTGACCGTCCTCCTTCTTTACGGCTCCCTCATACGCCGGTTCGAAGAGCAGCAGGGTCTGGACCGCGGAGAGCCTGGCAGCCAGCTTTCTGCCATGATGTTCGGGGAATATTCCCCCAACCCTGCCATGATTGGGGTGGATGGGACCGCGAGAGCACTGGTCTCGCCGCTTGAGGCCGCCGCAGTGGAGGCTGTTGGCACCGGCATCCTGGTGCTGATGATCTTTGCCTTGGTGGACCGGCGCAACACCAGCCTGCCGGTCAAATATCTTGCCCCAGTTTTCATCGGCCTGACCGTCGCTATGATTATCAGCATGCTGGCCCCTCTGACTATGGGCGGCTGGAACCCTGCCCGCGATTTCGGCCCGCGCCTGGTGTCTTTTTTCGCCGGGTGGGGCGAAATGGCCATTCCCGGGCCATCCGGGGGCTTCTGGGCCTACATTGTCGGCCCCTTGGTGGGTGGGCCCCTGGGCGCGGCGGTATACGAGTTCCTGGTTCGCCCTGCCTTTCCGCCTGAGGACGCTCGGGAATGACCCCGGAGCTCCTCGCAGCACGCATCCTCACGGAACTCGTGTGAGGGAAACTGACGCTTGGGGTGAGCCAGGCTTCACTCTCGATGCATAGCAGGCATCCGGCATAGGTTGAGAAAATTGCGAAACCCAACCAGACGGAACGGCGGTAAAGAATATCGCCGTTATTTTCGCTGATTCCGTCTTCGCCTAAAGCTACCGATGGAGATCGCCCAAGTCTGTGATAGACACACTTGGGTCTTCTTCTAATTTCAGATTGTCTCGTCGTAATTGCTGCACAGTGTTCAAAAGATTGATCGTGTAGTAGCAGCGGTACAAGATAGCGATAGCAGTCGCTAAAGCAGCGAACCGCTAGAGCCATTCTGCCAGTGCAAATTCCACCACGTTCATAGCAGCCTAACGCTTCTTCTTGGCAAGACTGGCATCCACCGGAGCCAAGTGCTTCGAGGCATTCCGGATGGCTACGCCAATGGGATCACGGAACCCATCTGGTTCGCCTTCATACACTTGCCAATAACCGACAAAATCGCCAGTTTCCGTAATCAGATCCGGTGAGTCGGCCTTTCTGCCCAAGTGCAGAATATCTGTATCAGGGTCGTATCCTTTCTTCAAAGGGAGATACGCATCTGCCCCCATAACGGTAACCCCTACGATGTCATGCCCATCTGCGTCGGCGAGGTCAACTACTATTCCAGGGTTATCCAGCAGTGATGCAGAAGTCGCTGAGCGCATACCAGTATCAAGAGACAAAATGCCCTCATCTATGTCGTAATCAGCCTTCATTGCGTTCCTCCGTATCTTGATAAACCCGATCAAAGTAGTCCTTAGTGCCTCTGTTCCAATGCCGAGTGGCGGTACGGTCCGGGAAGGCATTGATTATCCTCTCATTGTCCATAGACACCGCCACTCGCATCATTTCCGTCATACCAGGTACGAATACGATGTAACACGTGCTTTGCCTCCCATCATCCTCAGTGCGGACTCCACGAATTAACCAATGTTCAAGAACACGTTCTACACTTTCCGGAGTCATGCCTATGCGGGCGGTAGTTCGCAAATAATGGGTAACACTCCTGGTTTTCCCACCGGCTGTTATCGTATCCGGCCAACGTTGGGAATCTTTAGGCTTGCAATTCGCCTCACATCCGTGACTCATGCTCTATTTTAACATTCGGAAGATAGGGTTATCAGGGACGACGATTTCCCGAAGTCCGAAAAAAGATGGCAATCTTACGGATACCGTAACCGGTATTCAGCCCTCGTGGATTCGCGAGTTTTCTCATAGGTTTGTCGCTGTTGCGCGGTTTTGCCGCAACTTATACAATAGGTCATTCGTCCGCCGCTTGCGGCTTATTGCCTTGGCGCGGATTTTGCCTGACCGATGGTCCCTTTCCGTCATTGGGATGTTGGTAACAGGCCCTCAGACTTATCAGATGGGAGCAACGCGCTATATGGATGCTAAAAGCATAAGAAACGTGGCCCTGCTTTCACATTCCGGCGCTGGCAAGACATCGCTCTGCGAGGCGGTCCTCTTCAGCACCAAGGCGGTGACCCGCCAGGGCCGAATTGAGGACGGTAATACCGTCTCCGACTATGAGCCAGAGGAAATCAAGCGGGGCAGCAGCATCCAGACCACCCTGATGGCCGCCACCGGAGACGGCTACAAGGTCAATTTCCTGGACACCCCGGGCTATGACGACTTCCAGGGTGAGGTTGTCAGCGCCCTGCGGGTGGTCGAGGGCGCCGTCATCCTGGTCGCCGCTCCCTCCGGCGTTGACGTCGGTACCGAGCGGGGCTGGAACCTGTGCGAGGACGGGAAGCTGCCGCGGCTGATCGTCGTCAACAAGATGGACCGGGAGAACGCCGACTTCGATCGCAACGTCGCCGACATCCAGGCCACCTTCGGAAGGCAGTGCGTGCCTTTCCAGATTCCTGTCGGTGAGGCCGACAGCTTCAAGGGCGTGGTCAACGTCGCCGACCTCAACGCCGACATCCCTGCGGACTTGGCCGACGAGGTCGAGAGCGCCCGGGAACGGCTTATCGAAGCGGCCGCCGAGAGCGATGACGAGCTGGCCGACCGCTACCTGAGCGGTGAAGAGCTCACCACCGAGGAGATCGAGTCGGCTCTGCGTGGCGCCGTGCTCCGCGGAGAGTTGGTGCCCATCCTGGCCAGCTCTGCCACCGAGAATGTAGGTGTGGCCGAAATCATGGAAATGATCCGCTCCTACCTCCCTTCTCCGATGGACGGGGTCAAGCCCCGGCTCACCAAGGCCGGCTCAGATGAGGGAGTCGCGTTGGAGGCGGATCCCAGCGGTCCTCTGACAGCTTTCGTTTTCAAGACCACGGCCGACCCATTCGTGGGCAAGCTCTCCCTGTTCCGCGTTTACCAGGGAACCATAAGGAGCAACTCGGAAGTCTGGGACGCCAACCAGGGTCAGGCCGAGCGCGTTGGGCAGCTCTATCTTCCCAAGGGAAAGAGCCAGGAAAACCTGGCCGAGGTGGCTGCCGGAGATATCGGCGCAGTCGGCAAGCTGTCGTCCACGGTCACCGGCGATACCCTCTGCACTCGGGACAACCAGGTTACCTTTGACGCCATCCAGATGCCGGTCGGGTACTACCGCGTGGCAGTCTCCCCGGCGTCCAAGGCGGATCTGGACAAAATGTCCATGGCATTGGGCCGCATCGTGGAGGAAGATCCCAGTCTCCAGATGTCTCGCAATGCCAGCACCAGCGAAACGTTGATCACCGGGCTGGGAGAGGCCCAGATCGACGTGGCCATGGACAAGATCAGGCGAAAGTTCGGGGCCGACCTGCGCGTCAAGCTGCCGCGGGTGCCGTACCGGGAGACCATCACCCGCATCACCCAGTCCGAGTACCGCCACAAGAAGCAGTCGGGCGGCCACGGGCAATACGGCCACGTGCGCCTGCGCCTAGAGCCCATGGACCGCGACCAGGGCTTCCAGTTCGGCAACGAGGTGGTCGGTGGGCGCGTGCCAAGGGAGTACATACCCTCCGTGGAGAAGGGAGTGGTCAAGGCCCTGGACGAGGGTTCGCTTGCGGGGTTCCCCATCGTCGACTTGAAGGCCGTTCTTTATGACGGCAGTTTCCACGACGTGGACTCGTCCGGGATGTCCTTTGAAATCGCCAGCGTCCAGGCTCTGAAGAAGGGCGTGAGCGAGGCCAGCCCCATCCTGCTGGAGCCGGTGATGAAGCTGTCGGTAAGGGTGCCGGACACCTACACCGGCGACGTCATGAGCGACCTCAACGGCAAGCGCGGCCGGATACTCGGGATGAATCCGGAAAACCGCGTTACGGTTATCGACGCAGAGGTTCCCCAGTCGGAGCTTCTTCGTTACGCCCAGGACCTGCGGTCTCTGACCCAGGGGCGCGGCTCCTACTCCATGGAGTACGACCACTATGAGCCCGTCCCGACCAACCTGGAGCAGAAGGTAATCCAGGAAACCAAGCGAATGCGGGAGGAAGACGAGTAGCTCCTGTCGTCCCTTATTCCAGCACCAGAGGGCCCCGATTCAGTTCGGGGCCTTTTCGTTTGCCGGTCCTCCGAGCTCGGTCCCACCCTGCGAGGCAGACAATGCCATCTGGCACGCTCCGCGCCGTCCGATGTTTCCTTGAGTCTGCTGCGGTTTACTCTTGTATTCGCAATGGTCTTTGCCGAATGAATGTATACTCGATCCTGCCAGGCCAGCCCCGGTCTTCCTGCCAGCCCCGGTCTTCCTGGATGATCGGCCTACGCCGGAAGCCGGGAACAGTTTCAGCCGCGTGACCTGACGCCTGATACCAATTGACGGGAGAGACATGCCGGACAGCAACAGCAAACTGATGGCAGCCGTAGAGGACTACCTTGAGGACGTGCGCAAGATCAAGGCAACGGGCGGCGGCACGGCCGAGACGTCCTACTACCTCCCGCTGGGCAACCTGCTGAACGCCGTGGGCGGCTCGTTGAAGCCCAAGGTGTTCTGCATCGGTCAGCTGGGCCAGCAGGGCGCGGACCATCCCGATTTCGGCTTCTTCGCGGCCAAGCAGGTGTCGAAAGGTCAGCCAAAGCAGGGGCAGCTTCCTGAGCGCGGCGTGATGGAGGTCAAGCCCGCCAAAGACGACGCGTGGCTAACCGCAGACAGTGCCCAGGTAAGCAAGTACTGGGGTTGTACCAGCTGGTGCTGGTGACCAACACTCGCGACTTCGTGCTCTTGGGCGACGACGGCCAAGGAAACACGGCAAAGCTCGAGACCTTCTGGCTGGCCGACTCAGCGGCCGAGTTCGAGATGGAACTGCAGCGCCCCCGCTCCTTCGCCAACAAGGCCGCACAGCCCGATATCGCCGCCGCCTGGCTGCAAGTTCCACCCCCGCTGCCCCTTGGCCGGGCCTCTTTGCCAAGTGGCAGAGCCGGAGCTCAGGGAGGTAAAGGATGGGCACCTAGCCGCATGCCACGTGGTGTACGGCGTATCTGTGGATCAGATGGTGGTTCCAGCGGCGAGACCTGCCGCTACAGCATCGAGGAGATGTCTCATGTCACTAAGACTTCCCTCCGACGAGGACCTGCGAGACTTGGCAAAGGCCAACCACTTCACCCTCAACGATGAGGAGATGGATGCGTTCCGGCAGTTGACGCCGCTATTCTTCCAGGCGTACGAGCAGCTCTACCAGATGCCCGAACCCCGGCAGCCGGTAAAGTACCCGTCTCGGGACACCGGATACATGCCTTCCTGGGAGGAGGACCCTCTCAACGCCATTCTCTACCGCTGCGATTTGAAGGGAGCCCCTTCCGGCAAGCTGGCAGGCAAGAAGATAGGCCTGAAAAACAACATCTGCGTGGCGGGGATGCCGATGACCCTCGGCAGTTTGCTGCTGCAGGACCATCTGGCCGAGGCCGATGCCACAATCGTTACCCGGATGCTGGACGAGGGAGGCGAAATAGTAGCGCTCCTCAACTTGGAGAATTTTTGCTTTTCCGGTGCCGGTGACACCAGCACCTTCGGCGCGGTTAGGAACCCGCACGACACAAACTATCTGGCGGGTGGCTCATCGGGAGGGTCGGGCGCAGCGCTTTACTACGACGACATCGATATTACAATCGGAGGCGACCAGGGCGGCTCCATCCGCATCCCCGCCTCCTGGTGCGGTGTGGTGGGGCTGAAGGCGACCTATGGCCTGATCCCCTACACTGGCATCGTGGGAATCGACAACACCGTCGACTATGCCGGTCCAATGGCCCGCACCGTTGAAGACGTGGCCATCACGTTGGAAGCTATCGCCGGCAAGGACCCGCTGGACCCGCGGCAGTCCGGAGACATTCCCGTGGAACCCTACAGCCAGCTCCTGGAAGGCGGGATCAACGGACTGCGAATTGGCGTTGTTGCCGAGGGGTTCGGTCATGCAAATTCCGAGCCCGACGTGGACGCTTCCGTGGAAAGGGCGATCGGTATACTGGGCGAGCTCGGGGCAGTGACCAGTAGAGTCTCGATACCGGTCCACAACGAGGCGCCCGGTATCGCCATGAGCATAGCCCTGGAGGGCGCCACGGCGATGTTGCGGAGCAATGGCGTTGGGCATCACTGGGAGGGTCTACACCTCCCCAACCTGACCGAATCCCTGGGCAAGGCAATGAAGGCCCAGGGGGACGACCTGCCGCCGACTGTTAAGCTCTTCCTGATGGTAGGGACTTACATGCAAGAGCATTACCACGGGCGCATGTATGCCAAAGCCCAGAACCTGCGGCCCAGGCTTCGTGCCGGTTACGATGATGCCTTCCAGCAATATGATCTGCTGGCGATGCCCACGGTACCAGTCAAGGCCTACAGGCACGAACCGGACATCGATGTGCTGGGTATCGTGGCCCATTCCCTCAACATGAATGGGAACACGGCCGCATTCAACCACACTGGGCATCCGGCCATAAGCGTGCCGTGCGGCAAGTCCGATGGCCTGCCCGTTGGACTGATGTTGGTGGGGCGGCACTTCGAGGACGCCACGGTGTTGCGAGCGGCGCACGCCTTTGAGCAACACGTGGATTGGGAGACCCTCTGAAATCGACTTAGCTCACATATCGTGGCCGTCTCCAGGACTTGGGAGACAGTCGCCACCATGGACAGTGCACCTTGGTGTGTCCGGCGATCTGGCCCGGGTAGCGGTCATGTCCGGCGAAGCTGGAGCCTCTTGGGCAGCGTGGCGAGTTCTGCTACACGGGTCATGACTGCCTTTCCTCTAATGTGGGAGAATACCAAGCCGGGCCGGGCGAAGCGGCCTTTGGTCTGGGCCAGTGTCGACCGGGACAAATACTCCTGCCCCAGAGCCAGCACCAAGATGCGTTCCAGACGGCGCACGGCGGCGAGCAAACCGCCTCTACTGAAATGATGGGTCGAATGCCAAATTTCCCGGCGATTGTCTCCGAAAACCCGGTGGGTCCGGGCAACGACCTTGTGCCGGTCAACCCATCAGTACAAAGTTAGGCCTGCAATTCGCTGTTGGAGGAATATTGCCATGCCATTTTATGAAAGAGGCCCCAACCGTATCTACTACGAAGAAGCCGGTTCGGGATTCCCCCTGCTGATCATTCCGGGCGGCGGACTTAATTCCACCGTGGCGTCCCTGCAGACGTCGGTGCCCTTCAACCCTATGGAGACCTACAATGATGACTTCCGCTGTATCGCCGCCGACTTGCGCAATGCCAATCTGGGGCAATCCAGTGGCCCACTGGAGATCGACCGCCCTTGGGATGCCTACTCCGATGACCAGGTTGGTCTGATGGATCATCTGGGCATAAAGGAGTTCCTGGTTATGGGGTTCTGCATCGGGGGCCCGATGATCCACAACCTCCTCAGGCTGGCCCCGGAGCGCATTGTGGCGGCGGCTTTGATGCAGCCCAGCGGGTTCCGACCGGATATGCCGGATATTTTCTACCAGAACAACATAACGGGTTGGGGGCCGCCCCTTAGCGAGAGGCGTCCTGAAATCACAATGGATATGGTCCATGACTTTCTGACCAGTATGTACACCAACCGCGCCGACTTCGTTTTCACTGTTTCCCGCGATTTCGTGCGTACCCTGCAGACACCACTGCTCATAGCGCCCGACGATGTGCCGGCCCACCCATACGAGTGCGCCATGGAGGTTGCCAGTCTCGCCCCGAACTCCGAGGTGACCATCTATCCGTGGAAAGACTCGCAGGAGCACATCGACGAGGTCGTAGACCACGCCCGGCGCTTCCTGAAGACCCACGAACCGGCAGTCGCGACTGCCTGACAACTCAGTGCCACTGAACCCATTCGCGTTACCAGTCTGTTGCGAGTTTCGGGTCGCCTATGGTCTTTGGCTGCCAGCGTGTTTCTGATCCTTGGGGAAATGCCGCCTCAGGCAACCGGCAACTCCCGGCCCGTGTCCGACGCCTGCTTGATGGTATCGATGAAACGATGGAGGTCGACCGCCAAATCGAATGTCGGAACGCGGCTCTGTCCGGTTCGGATAGCATCGGCGAACAGCGCATACATCTGCCCGATGTTGAAGGGATCGCCGCGGGGGAAGTCGGACGGCACATGGACGAAACGCTCGGGTATATCCAGGGTCTGCAACTCATGGCTTCCCCGGGCGCCCTGCACCCTTAGCATCTCACCGCGCTGCGACGATACGCTCCCCGTGGTGACTAGCGTGCCTTCCCTCCCGTAGATCTCCATTCGAAAGCCGCTGCCGGCCCAAGGGACAGCTCCAACATGGACCGACGCTGCCGCACCGCTCTCAAGTTGTCCGGTTACTCGCACGTTGTCTGGGGATGTGACTTCCACAAATTGCTGGGAATCGGTCTCGTACCATTGCTTTGCCTGGGTGCTTACCATGCACGCCACCCGGGTGAATTCGCCAGCCACGAAGCGCAGGGCGTCAATGACGTGTCCGTTGGCGATGGTCAGGGTGTTTGCGCCCAGGCCGGCATCGCGCTGCCAGGTGCGGCTGGAAGGGCGTTCCAATGCGCCATCGCGCATGGTGGTCACAGAACACGAGAGCACCTCGCCCACATAGCCGCTCTCAATTAGTTCCTTGACATGCAGCAATGCAGGACTGACTCGCGATTGCAGTCCTACCGCGGTTTGCACACCCTTGTCCCGGGCCAGGGTTGCAAGTTCCTCGGCTTCGGCTGTGCTCCGCCCCAAAGGCCACTCGGTGAAGACGTGCTTGCCAGCCTCGATGGCAGCTTTCGTTGGCTCGTAGTGCGATGGCACCCGCACGACTACGGCCACCGCGTCAATCTCAGGCGACGCTGCCATTGCCCGGAAATCATGGAAGGCAAGCTTCGCTCCAAAGGCTTGCCGAGCCTCCTCCGCACTCTCGGCCCGCGTGGTGCAAACCGCGGTAAACTCGACATCTGGGCTGGACTGTAACGCCGGGAAGTGCGACTGAGAGGCCCAGGTCGAGGTTACGTTCGCACCCACAAACCCCAGGCGGATCTTGTTCGCCATAACGCGTGCTCCTCACATGGCTGGAATCCTGTATTCCTCCAAAGGTAATTGACCGGGCAATTGGCCGACAGTTCAACTGATCTTACGGCAGCTTCCAAATCGGAGAATTGATCCTGTACGGAGCGCTTCGGGCCCTTGCGAAAAATCATCCCGGCCTCACGATGACAGAGGTCAGAAACCCGTTTCACGGGCATACATCGGATGGCTGCCGCACAACCACAGCCACCGCGTCGAAGTCCGGGTCAATCCGACTCAGGTTTCGCAGGGTTTCTTAGTTCTCCCTCTCCCTCCAGGAGAGGGCTGGGGTGAGGGCGAAATACCGGGGCTATACGATGGCCGCTCACGAAAGGGAGCGCTCCCACCCTAACCCTCCCCCGGAGGGAGAGGGAACAAATGAAAGACCCTGTCAGGTTTCGAGGGTCAAGTGCAAATCCCCCCGATTTTCGGTCCATAAAAGCCAAACAGGGCGGCGCAGGCGATGGGACGATGCTTGGCTGCAATGAGCTTGGCTTACGCCATAATCCGCCTCAAGAACTCCAGCGCGTTGCCGCCGGCGATCTTCCTGACGTCCTCGTCGGAGTAGCCGCGGGCGATGAGGCCGCGGATGATGTTCTTGCCGTCCGCCGGAGACTCCAGACCATTGAGATAGGGCGCCGGTGCGGGGCCGGTGCGGCCCATCACCACTTGGCCCACACCGACCATGTCTCCGATGCTGGCGTCCGTGCCGATGGCTACGTGGTCCACGCCAACAAGTCGGACCATGTAATCGTAATGGTCCAACACGCATTCAATGCTTTGCTCCGGGTCGTTGCTGAGACGGTTGGGTACGGCGGTGATGCCGATAACGCCGCCCTTTTTGGCACAGGCCAGCAATTCCTCGTCCTTCCTCAGCCGGCGGGACTGAAAACTGTCGCTGGCGAGGGTGTAGGAGCCGTCGTGGCTGAAGGTCACCGGGGTATTGGACGCCTCGATGGCGTCCATGGCGGTTCGGAACGAAGCGTGGGACACGTCGACCACCATCTCCAGGTCGTTCATGCGCTGAACGACTTCCACGCCGAACTCGCTGAGGCCCCCGTCATTGCGCTCGAAGATGCCGTCGCCTATGTAGGCCTTGCGGCTATAGGTCAGGCCTGCCAGTCGTATCCCGGCGTTGTAGAGCACGTCCACCCGGTTCAGTTCATTGCCGATGGCCAGGTGCTCCACCGTGGGGAGGAACCCCACCTTACCCTGCTGCTTGGCCGACTCTATCTCGGCGGCGTTGTTGACCTGCAGCACGCCGTCATGCCGGGAGATGTCCGAAATCATCATTGTGATTTCGTCAAGCAAGTCAGAAAACCGGATGAAGGACATCTCGCTGGTGTGTAGCATGCCGCGAAAGACGTTGGCTGTTCCAACGGCGGTAAAGCCGCCTTCCCGGACTGCGTCATACCCCCAGACATAGCTGTCGCTGCGCAGGTACTCAAAGTACTGGTTGAAGTCCTCGGGCAGGACCATCGGATGCTGGTGAAGGTCGATCATTATCGACTCCTCCATCAAGCGCTGAACCCTGCTTTCCTGCCGCACGTCGAGCGGTACGGTCATGGAGGGGACACGGCCCACTTGACTGACGAGGTTGAACCGGCCAGGCGTCATAACGCCAACTCCCTCCAATGCGACCGCGAGTGTCGCTCCTAGAATTTAGAGGCCTCGGGCTGTTACCCCGGGTCTTCCAGCGCGCCTTCCAGGTAAGAGCGAAAGGCGTCAGGGGAATTGATGAGGGCCTGAAGTTCCATGGATGGCAGGCGGTGCGGGTCGGTCCGTTCGGTAATGTATCTTGTGCTGTTGGGCGGGCCGCCGTCCGCCTCGTCGGGTTCCGACGAACCGGCCAGTTCGGCATAGCGTATGGGCTTGCCGTCGGCCTCGTATTCGGACCCTACTACCCACAGCCGACCAAACCGGTACCTCTTCTTGACCTCGGTCTCGGCGGCGCTGCTCCAACTGGTGCCGGTAAACGCAAAGTCCTGCGGGACAAAGCCGAGGTTTTCCTCGATTACCCGGTTGCACCGGTCCAACTCCTCCCGGAGCACCTCTCCCTCCGGGTCCTCGGCGGCCAGGTTGGACAGGTTGGGATGACTGATAGTGTGGGCGCCGATATGCCAGCCGAACTCGCGAAGTTCCCGTACCTCGGACCAGGGCATGTGCTCGGGAACCTGGGCCAACGCCAGCGGGCGGGAATAGTCCGGATCGTAGGGCGAGGTGTAGATGAACAGGTTCCCCTTGAACCCGTACCGCTCCAGCGTGTCGAATACTTCCCGGCGCATCGAGACGACCGGGTGGTCGAAGTCGATCATGATTGGCCGTTCCGGCAGGGAGGCCGTTCCCTGCCGCCAAGCTGCCAGTTGGTCGTAGTTTATCGACTGGAACCCCATTTCCGCCGCAGTTCTCATCAGCAGGTCGAACCGCTCTTCCGGCAAGGGGTTGCGGAGGGCGCCGGCGGCGGTGGGGCGGATTCCGTGGCACATCGTAATTGGTATTCTCATAACACACTCCAGAATATCACGGGGGCTGCGAGGGCGTAATGCGGACACCGGACGCGCTCCGTCAGTCAGCCGGGCGCACATCCTCGAAGTACCTCCTGGGGTTGTCGATCATCGTCCGGTCGATCACGTTTCCCGGCACCCCTCTTTCAGATTGCTGGTCCTCTCCTGCCAGGGAGATGGTATTGCCCCGATCACTGTTACAGTTGCTATTGTCAACGGCTGGTAACCGGGCGTGGCCGGGCATCGTGAAAGGCAGTCAACACCCGTTCACCCTGGAGTCACCTGGACTCGCCCTTATGCCAGCAGTGCCCCGTTTGCTTCCTGAGGATAACGTACGACTGAGTGGCATCCAATGTGTGGTGTCCCCAGGAAGCAAACGAAACGCCCCAGAGAGTTGATGGGAAGGCTACTCGGGTATCCCCAGGGCCTTTCGCACTGCTGCGCCAATGGGGGTCAGGGGGCTTTCTTCGGGAGGCCCGTGAGGGACCATGCGGTTATGCTGGATGGCAACCGCCAGCCGGTGCTGAGGAACCGCCCAGCCCAGACAGCCGCCGGCCCCGTTATGGCCGAAAGCCAGAGGGTTGCTGCCCATGGCGCCCATGCCCGGACTGCCAGCGAAGTGGAAGCCTCCGATGGTCCCATGATGCGGTCTGCCATGCACAGGATCGTAATCGCTGGGGGGACGCGGTATGTGGAATGTCCGCACCCGGTCCTCGGAAAGAAGGCGCACGCCGTCCAGCTCACCGCCATTTGCCAGCATGGCGTAGAACCGTGCCTGGCTCCGCGCAGTCATGATCCCTTGGGCTCCGGGGATACAGGCTCGGCGCACATCAGAGCGGCCAAACACCTCTTGATTGGTCCCAACCACTGGCGGAGAGGCCCGGAACCTCAGTGAGTCCGGGGGTATTCCCGGGGCGCCGGGAAGGACCTCCGGCAAATTGGTAAGTTTAGCCACCCGGGGCTCAACCTCGGACGGAATTCCGGCCCACAGGCCGGTGATGTCCAGGGGTTGGCAGATTTCCTCCTGGATGAACTGACCGAAGGGCCGGTGCTTTGGATCGGTACGGCGCACGACCTCGCCCACCACCCAGCCAAAGGTGTAGGCCATGTAGCCGCTCCGGGTCCCCGGCTCAAAGAGGGGGTGCATCTCTGCTATCTGACCCACCATCCAGTCCCAGTCGCACATCAACTCAGGAGTTACCCCCACGGGCATCAGGGGAACACCGATACGGTGAGTCAACGCATCGAACACCGTGCCCTTGTCCTTGCCGTGTTTGCCGAATTCGGGCCAGTATTTGGCCACCGGCTGGTAGTAGTCCACCAGCCCCCGCTCCGCCTGAATGTGGAGCGCTGTTGCAGTCATTGCTTTTATATTGGAAAACACCGGGAAGAGGGTATCTCCATCGACCTCCCGGCCGGTGGTCTCATCTGCCAGGCCGCCCCACTGGTCGATCACCAACTCGCTGTCCAGATATGCTGCGACCTGAACCCCGATTTCCCCGCGTTCTCCGATGGCTACGTCGATGGCTTCTTGTACGATGCTACTCGGACTTTCCGGCATGGCGGCACCTCTCTGTAGATGATTGCTGTAATGGCTGGTCCAGTCAGTTGAACCAACCAACCCGTCATTCCCCCTGATTCTTTCAAGCTAGGAGCGGGAATCCAGAAACCTCGGTAAGCGATTGGCGAATTTTCAGCAAATTTAGTGCGTCTTTCGAGATAGTTTCTAAACGGTAACGAAGTCCTATTGCCGAAACTTGGGCATCACCTCCTTGGCGAAAAGCTCCATTGAGCGCATCACCCTGGAGTGCTCCATGCTGCCGAAGGACATGCTGGCGCCAAAGTACCCGATGCCGTGCTCGTCCCGCAACCTGGTGATTCGTTGCGCACATTCCTCCGGCGTGCCGAAGTAAGCAGTAGTCTCCAGTTCCGACTCATAGCTGGCCGGTTCGACGGTGCGGGTGCGGCGCCAGTGGTCCAGGTCCACATTGATTTCATCGCCGTGGGTCAAGGTGCGCCGGTAACCGCCCAGGTCCCGCACCCAGGTCAGGGACTGCCGTGGGTATTCCTGGGCTGTCTGTTCGTCTTCCTCCAGGTATACAAACCGGAAGTAGGGCATGTCTTCCAGAGGCGCTTTCTTTCCGGCGGCGGCGCAACGTTCCGCATAAAGGGAAAACAGCCCCAGGTTATCGGCCTCCGGGGTGGAAAAGCTGGTCAGGATGGGCAGGTCTCGTGAGACGGCAACGTCCACGCTGGCCGGGGTGCGGGACACGGCCAGATACACCGGGGGATGGGGCTGTTGCAACGGCCAAGGAGCTATGGTCAGGTCTTTCACCTGATAAAACTCCCCCTGAAAACTGAAATCGGACTGGGTCCACAGCCCCAGGATAACGTCCAGGGCCTCCTTGGTTCGCGCGTCCCGCGTCTCAAAGTCGATATTGAAGTTGCCGTACTCGTAGTCCGCCGAGCCGCGTCCAACTCCAAAGTCCAGCCTGCCATTGCTCAGCACGTCCAGCATGGCGCTCTCTTCTGCCAGGAAAATGGGGTTGTGGAAGGGCAAGACGCTGACGCCGGCCCCGATCCGTATCTTCTTGGTGCGCGCGGCGATGTGGCTGAGCAGCGGCATCAGGGAGGGACAGATGCCGTAGCGGCTGGAGTGATGCTCCGCGATCCAGATCGAATCGAAGCCCAACTCCTCGGCGTATTCAGCCTGTTCCAGCATTTCGCCGAATATCCGGCTTTGGGCGCTGGATTCCTGTTCAGTCCAGGAACCCAGCAAAAACAGCGCAAACTTCATGATAGATATGGGCCTCCTTCAGGCTGGCTTGGCAAGCTGACCTGGCGAGCTGACCTGGCGAGCTGGCTTGGCAAGCTGGCTTGGAGGGGATTCTACAGGTCTTGGAGCACGTCTGCTCGCGGATGCCCCTTTCGCGGCTTACCTCCGCCACCGGGATTCCCTCCTCCGTCTGGCGCAAGCCGATGCCGCCCTGCTCCGGGCTGTGCCGGGACTTCTTCGCCCACTTACATCCAGCGACTACTTTTCGGCCAGGATGTCGTAGGCCAGCGCCAGCATGATACGTGTGCCGCTCATCAGGCTCTGGATGCCCACCGATTCGTCGGTGCCGTGGACATTCGCGAGCATTGGGTCGTCGTCGGGGTGGGAGCCGACCATCCCGTAGGTGGTGGTTCCCAGGTTGCGGGTGAAGCGGGAGTCGGTAAAGCCGGTGCTCAGCGAGGGGACCCACTGGATGTCGTCCCGGCCAAAGGCCCTGGCAGTGCTGATCTGGATTCGCTGGGCGAAGTCCGTCTCAAAGGGAGAGGAGTTGGGAATCGACATATAATCGATGTCAATCTCCACCCCCGGAATCCCTTCGAGTATCTTGCCCAGCTCCTGCCGGACGTAGGCTTCGTCCTGGTGGGGCAGCGTCCGGACATCGCAGGTCAGGCGGACCGACTCGGGAACGCTGTTGGACTTGATGCCGCCCTGGATCATGGTGGGCGTGATGGTCATCCGGGACAGGGCCCGCATGATCGAGGCGAACCGGGGGTTCCCATCCTCGGTGTCCGCGATAATCTGGTCGATGTTCGTTGCCGAGGGCCTGTCTTCGATAGCGAAAACGGACAGATGCTGGAACAAGCTGGTGGAGGTATCCCGCTCCGGCTCGTAGGCTTCGATCCGCTTCACGACTTCCGACAGGCCGAACAGGGCGTTTGAGCCCTGCCACGGGGTTGACGCGTGGGCGCTGGAGCCGCGGACCTCAATCTCCAGCTGCAAGCGGCCCTTCTCGCCCACTCCCAGCAGGTAAGTGAGGTTCCCTGCCGCCTCGATGGGGACTCCGCCGCCCTCGTTCACGGCCAGAGGAGCCGCCAGCTTCTCCGGGTGGTTCTCGGCCATCCAGCCGAACCCGTAGCGGCCGCCATGCTCCTCGTCGGCGCAGGATGCGAGAATCAGGCTGTCCTTGAGCTGGACGCCATTCCGCTTGAGGATCCGCAGGGCGATTAACTGGCAGGTGAGCAGGGCCTTGCAGTCCGACGCGCCGCGGCCGAAGACCCGGCCATCGGCAATCGTGGCGCTGAAAGGAGGAAACCGCCACTTCTCCTCCTCTTCCACCGGCACCACGTCCAGGTGGGACATGAACATCAGCCCGGCCTTTCCCGAACTGCCTTCCAGCCGCGCGATGAGGTTGCCCCGGTCCGGAGCGGACTCGATAATCTCGCAGGCCACGCCGTCTTCGGCCAGCCATTGCTCGATGTAGCGGCACAGTTCCGTCTCGTTGCCGGTGGGCATGAAGCCGGTGTTGACCGTAGGAATGCGGACCATGTCCTGCTCCAGCGCCACGATCTCGTCGCGCATTTCATCGACTTGGTCCAACAGGTCGTTCAGATCAGGCATTTATTATCCTCCGGAAGGTTGTCAGTGTTTGCGTCGGGACTAGAAACCGACGGCGTAGGCTTCGCACCGCGGGTCTGCGCCGCCCTGCAACACCTTGGTCTCCGGGTTGCGAGTGATGACACAGTATAGGGCGGAACCCTCCCACCAATCTGGATACTGCTCAATCGTGTGGCCCTTCTGCCGCAAATTCTCGGCCACTTCATCGGAAATACGGCCTTCCAACCGCAGCATCCCCGGTTCGTATCTTGACGCCCAGTTGGTACTGGGGAAGTTATAGCTGTAGAAGCGGGGTTCCTCCACGGCCTCTTGAGGGTCGCGGCCAAACTCCAGGACGTTCAAAAGCAGTTGCAAAGTTCCTTGCGGGATATGGTCGCCGCCGTGAGCGCCAAGGGCCATCACGGCCTCGCCGTCGCGCAACACCAGAGCAGGCGCGGGAGTGAGCCTGGGCCGCTTGCCCCCGGCGATCGATGCTGGATGGCCCTCGGTCACCTTGGACTGGGTTCCGCGCAATGAGAAGGCCAGGCCGGTGCCCGGAATTATTGGCCCGCCGTTCTTGGTACCCTCGCTGGGGGTGCAGGAGAAGATGTTTCCATCCCGGTCGATCACGGCGAAATAAGAAGTTCCGCCGCCGCTGACTCCAGCTGTGCCAACCGGCACCGTTGCCTCCCGGGGGGACTGAGGGGCGCCGTCGAAAGTCGCCTTCCCGTTTCGCGGGTCTCCCGCCGGGGGCGTGCCCGGCCAAGCCTGGTCCGGGTCGATTAAGGAGCGGCGTTTGACCAGGTACTCCTCCGCCAACATTTCATTGATTGGCACGTCCACGAAATCCGGGTCTCCCACGTACTGCTCCCGGTCGGCAAAGGCCAAATTCAAGGCTTGGTTGACCGTGTGGATGTACTCGGCGGAATTGTGGCCCATGGACGCCAGGTCGTACCCCTCCAGGATCTTGAGGGCTTGGGGGAACGTCGGTCCCTGGCCCCACGGCCCCGTGCTGTAGACGTCGTAACCCTTGTAATTTACCGTCGCGGGCGGAGCCACCTGGACATGATACCGGGCCAGGTCTTCCTCGGTGAGCAACCCCCCCATCTCCCGGTTGTATGCGGCGATCCTGCGGCCCAGTTCGCCGGTGTAGATGTAGTCTCTGGCAGCCTTGAGCGCGGCGTCCCGGCCTTTCCGGGCGTTGGAAGCCTCCACATCCGCGATTATAGACAAGGTTGCGGCCAAGTCCCTTTGATAGAACATCTCGCCCTGTTTGGGAGCGCGGCCCACGGGCAGGTAGATTTCGGCGGTTGACGGGTGGGCGTTGTACTGGTCGAAGGCGGTCTTGAATCGGCCGGCCAGATAACGGTACATGGGAAAGCCGTTTCCAGCCAAGTCGATGGCCGCGGTTGCCACCTGCCCGAAGGTCATCGTGCCAAACCTGGACAGAGACGTCAGCCACGAATCGGCGGCGGCCGGCGTTATGGACGAGAGAACGCCCGCCGGAATCCTTGCATCGTGGTTCTGTTGAAAGTACTCGACCGATGCAGCCTTGGGCCAGACTCCGAGCCCGTCAATGGTGGTAACTTCTTTCCGGTCAGCCAGGTATATGACCGTGGGCGCCACGCCCAAGAAGCTGCAATCATCGACATGCACCACGTTCAACGCCAAGCCAACCGCCACTCCGGCGTCAATCGCGTTGCCGCCGTTTTTCAGGACTTCCAAACCGGCCATAGCGGCACTGGGGTGGCTGGCCGCAACCATTCCGTTAACGCCCTGCATCAATGGACGAAGACTGGTTAGCGTGGTCCCTCGGACCGGCATCTTTAGGCCTCCTGATTGAGGATTATTTGGTTCTTCGGTTTGGCACTGGTCCGGGTCAGACTTCCCCGTCGGTTTGGTCTATGCAGTTTCCGGCGAAGACAAGGAATTGGTACACACCAGCTAAATTGGCGGCAAGGCCCGGATGGTCCTGCTCCGTTTACTGTTGGCGGCGTACCCCATTGTAATGCCTTCGCCAGGATTCCACCTTCTCCTTAGCGTCCTCCACAGGGTATCTTAATTCTCCCTCTCCCTCCGGGAGAGGGCTGGGGTGAGGGCGTCTCCCGGGATGCAATTGCCGATTCCCGTGGTTGCCATAAGGAACAGTTATACTGGGGCGTCGAATTGCCGTGTTGAAGATCTGCTTGCACTTGAACTGCGCAGGTGGATCGGAAGGAGGAACACGCGGATGCACTGTGGAGTGATGGTCACTGGTTACAACCAGGGTGACTGGCCCCGTCTAATGGCGGAAGATTATGACCGCCCTCCGACGGTACCTGACGCCGAGAATATGGACGACACTCTCTATATGGGGGAACTGGTCGAGCCGCTGGGGTTCGATTCGATCTGGGCAACCGAACACTACGGTTCTGCCTATTCGATGCAGCCCAACCCACTGCAGTACCTGGCATTCTGGGCGGGACGCACCAGTCGAGTCGATGTGGGTACCGCGGTCATCGTCGCCCCGTGGTGGAATCCTGTGCGCTTGGCTTCTGAGATCTCCATGCTCGACATCCTGCTTAAGGGCAGACGCCTCCATCTGGGGATCGGCCGTGGAATCGCTCCTCACGAGTATGCCTCGCTGGGCTACCCGATAGAACAATCACACAAGTATTTCTACGATGTGATCAATGCCATCAAGGCCGCTGACGGCGCGGAGCGCTTCGAGTTCAAAGGCGAGGTCTACGATATTCCACCGACCAGCATCCGGCCCCAAGCCCGCCATAAGGGTGGACTGACCAAGGACATCAAGGTGGCGTTTACGACAGAGGCGTCTGCGAGAATGGCTGCCGAAAACGGCCTTGGGCAGATGTTTGTTGCCGGCGACGATGTCGACGAGATGACCGATAAAGTACGGAGGTTCAACAGGATTCGGAAAGAACTCGGCCTTCCGCCTGACCAGCCTACAACTTTATTGTGGATGTACTGCGCAGAGACAGCAGAGGAAGCCGAAGAGGGGTGGACCTATTTCCACAACCAACTCACCGCGGCCCAGCACCACTACTTCGAATGGAACAATCCAGGCTATGAAGGCATACATGGCTACGAGGAATACCTTATACGCCAGAATGCCGACGTCGGTACCGCAGACGCCAGTTTCGCTGGCCGTCGCGCAACCCAACCCATCGGTACGCCGGACGAGATCATCGAAAGGATCAGGGCGCTGCAACGGACCATCAGCCTTGAAAAGGTCGTGATCCACATGTTTTACGGTGGGATGCCGAGGGAAAAGGCCGAAAAAAGCCTCAGACTCTTCGCCAAAGAAGTTCTTCCGGAAGTGCAGAACATGCCCACTCCAATCAATCCCAAGTCCCTGGGGTAAGTCCCTCTGCTGAGAAGCCGGACCCGGTGGTGGGATGGCTGATTTGCTCAATCAAGGCCCCATCGCCACACTCGTCCAGAGTTGGTCGGGAGACTACATTGGGCGCACCCGCCAGTGCCTCCGCCGGATGGGTTCGTAGATTTCATCAGTACCGGCGCGCTCAATTTAGGCGGGGGCCCGCCTACCGGCAGGCACCGCAACGACACTGGCCAGTGTCCCTTCGACATAACCGGCCATCCGGCCATCCGGCCATCCGGCCATCCGGCCACCTGGCGCGGTGCGGAGTATCCGACGGCCTGCCCACAAGCTTGATGCCCGTGGGGCGCATGGGGGATGGCGCAGCGGCGCTTCGCGCCGACGTCGCCTGCGAACGAAACGGTTAGACTGTGGCTGCGGCAAAGCTGCGTCCAGATTTCCTCTGACGTTCATTCTTGGACAGTTTTCGGACGGCCCTGACCGGTACAATTCATCAAGTCCCTACTACAAGGGGGTCCTATGCCAGCTCCCAGAGTAATCTACCAACCCAAACCAGGCAGCCCCATTGACGTTGACCGGGAATTCTACGGACGCCTGGGTCAGGATACGGAGAGCCGGAGCCTGGTTGAACAGTTCGTGGTGCCGGTACGCTCCGGCAGGGCCTGGCCGGTTTTGGCAGGCCAGATATGCCGCATAGTCGTGGTGGAAGGGGCGCAGGTCGCCGACTTCAACGCGTGGAACCTGAACAATCCCCGGGAACGGTTCTGGGCGGCCCGCACCAAGCAGCTCCACCGGGCCCACGTCACCACATACGACCGGCTGTGGTCATGTCTACCGTACCTGCGACCCATGCTCACCATCATCGGCGACACGGTTGACTATCCCTTGGACGAGGACGGCGCCGGATGTCATGACCTGCTGGGCACCCGCTGCGATCCATACGTTCACAAGCTGCTGAACGGCGAGGACTTCGACTACTGCTGCCACTCAAACCTGGTGCGGGCAATCGCTCCTTACCATCTCAACGAGAGCGACGTCCACGACGTGCTCAACATATTCCAGGTGACCGGACTCACCCCGGACGACCGTTACTTCGTGAAACCCTCACCGGCAAAGCAGGGGGACTACTTCGAATTCCTCGCCGAAATAGACCTGCTTTGCGCCATTTCCACATGTCCCCACGGAGACCTGTCGGTCCAGGTCTGGGGAGAGGACGCCGACGATCCCATAGACACCTGCCACCCGCTGGGCGTGGAGATTTATCAACCTCGTCGGGGACTCCTGGAAGGTTGGCAGTCGCCTCCAACGGTCGACTACCGTGGAATCCACGGGCTTGACCGTCCATGAGATCCGGTGGCCCTTATGCGGTGGTCGGGTCAAATTATCAACCAAGGGACTATCTCAAAAGACGGCGAACCAACCAACCCGTCATTCCCCCTGGTTCTTTCAAGCCAGGAGCGGGAATCCAGGACCTCGGTTAGCCATTGGCGAAATTTCAGCATATTTAGTGCGTTTTGAGATAATTTCTAAGGGAATCAGCCGGAGGTAGAGATGATAGTAGTAACCGGAGCGGCAGGAAGGCTGGGACGCAGGGTGGTGCAGTTGCTGGTGGACCGGAACAGAGAAGTACTGGCTACAGACCAGGTGGTTGGCGACGACCTTCCAGCAGAGTTCGTGCGTTGCAATCTCGTGGACCAGAAGGCAGTTGAGGGTATTCTCACGGGCGCGGAAGCCGTGGTTCATATGGGAGCTATCCCCGGTCCGATGCGGGAAGAGCCAAGGGTCATTTTCGAAAATAACGTGACCAGCGACTTCAATGTCATGATGTCAGCGGCGGAGTTGGGACTGCGGCGTGTGGTGTTCTCGTCCAGCGCCTTCGGCATGGGGTGGGCCCACGACGGGAACGCGTTCGTGCCGCGGTACCTGCCACTGGACGAGGAACATCCCATGATGCCTTTCGAGCCCTACGGCCTGTCCAAGCAGGTTGGAGAGGACATCGGCAGAATGATCGCCCGCAATTCAGGCACCACGGTCGTCAGCCTGCGGTTTACCAATGTGGCGCTGCCGGAAGTCCAGGCGGAGTTCCCTTGGCCGGCCCCTACGCCGGAGAACCCCCTGACACTGGTGATGTGGGCCTACGCCGATGCCCGGGACGTGGCCGAAGCCCATGTATTGGCGCTGGATGCGGATATCGAAGAGTATGAGGCTTGCATGCTCGCCCAGCCTTCCAGCCGGTTCCAGGAGCCAACGATTGACATTGTCAACAACAACTTTGGCGACCGGGTGGAGATCCGGGGAGGGCTGAGTGGCACCGCCAGCGTGATCAGCACGGAAAAAGCGCAGCGGCTGCTGGGCTGGAGACCTCGCCACGACTGGAGGTAAAGGGCGGTGCCGAAGTGGACCTCGTCGCCGGCGCCCGTCATTCCGACCTTGAGCCGGAATCCAGGAACCTTGGCGCTGTTTACGTTGGCTTATTCCAGACCCTCCGGATTACGGCTCAAGGCCAGAATGACTAAAAAGTCTTCGGCAGTCACTAATTCAACAAGGTGGTACTACTGGTCCAAACACGCTTGAGTGGACGGCCACGACGGACTGGCATTAAGCCCCGGCTGGTACCTTGGCCGAAGCGGCTGACTATCCGTCGCGAAATTGACCTAGCGGACGTTTCCCTCCAGAGCCGATTGTATTCCGGCTGTGTCCCGAAAGATATTTCCGCCTTGGAGAGGACGACACCTGCTAGGCCGCCTGCTTTCGAGACGCGACTGCCCTCATTTCTCTATGCCACAGGCTGGCCCCGCGCACCTGGCCTGTCCGCGGTTCGTCGGTACCTGAGCCTTCGGGGGCCTAGATCCTGGGCCGGATGTTCTGGTTGTGGCTGAACAGGTTCGTCGGGTCGTACTTTTGCTTCAGGGCCGCCAGCCTCTGGAAGTTATCCCCGAAGGCCGCCTGTATTGCCTCCTGTCCTTCCTCTTCCTCGGTGCCGACCTGGTTGATGTAGGCCCCCGACGAGAAGGGTGACAATTCCGAGGCAAATTCCCGGACCCATCGGATGTGCACCTCTGACTCCCCCGGATCCAGGAAGACCGCATTGGTGGCCCATTCGCACAAGGCGCCCCGGTGCCCGAAGGCGGTCTCGTTGACGGGCACGCGCCGGGCGGCGTTACCGAGATACTGGAACAGGATGGACGAGAGCGGCGAGGTTATCCGGTCGAAATAGTCGAGCGCGATGTCCACCATGTCGTCGCCGACCTGCCTCACGAAGTGGGACTTCAGGTAGTTCTGACGCCCCTGGGGAGCCAGCGCCAACTTCTGGGCGTCGGCGTAGTGCATAGGCCGGACCTCGTCAGATAATGGCGGACCGAACTCCCGGAGTGGCCGGATGACCCGCTCTCCCTCTTCAATCGGGCCGTGGTAGCAGAGCAGAATGCTGCAGGCCTTTCCGCCTCCCTCGGGGAGGGTCGTCAGGAAGGTGATGAGGTTCAACTCGTCGGGCATATTGTCGGTCAGCTCGTTGATCAGGTCGAAAAATTCCCTTACCTTGTCGAACGGGTAGACCAGGGAGCCGGCCAGCACCGTAGGACCGACGGGATGCAGCCGGTACTCGAGAGAGGTAACGATACCGAAGTTGCCGCCGCCACCCCGGAGCCCCCAGAGCAGGTCGGGGTTCTCGTCGGCGCTGGCGGTGAGCAGTTCGCCGTCGGCGGTGACCACGTCGGCAGAAATCAGGTTGTCGCAGCTGAGGCCGTAGCTGCCGGACAGCCATCCGATGCCACCGCCCAGCGTGAGACCGGCGATGCCGGTATCGAGGTCGGTCCCTCCGGGCGTGGCGAGACCGAAGGCCTGGGTCTCGTGGTCGAATGCCCCCCACTTTGTTCCGCCCTGGGCCCGCACCGTTTTGGCTGCCGGATCGACGCGGACGCCGGTCATCCGGGACAGGTCGATCATCAGCCCGTCGTTGCAAACGCTGTTGCCCGGGAAGTTATGGCCGCCGCCGCGCACCGATATCAGCAGGCCGTTCTCCTTGGCGAAGTTGATCGAGTTGATCACGTCGGCCGTTCCGCTGCAACGGGCGATCAGGGCGGGCCGCTTGTCGACCATGGCGTTCCAGATCCGCCGGGCCCTGTCGTACCCAGCGTCGTTAGGGCGCAGTGACTCCCCGTGCAGGCTGCCCCTGAAGTCCTCGACCGCCGCCTCGCTGATGACGGTGTAGTTGCCGGAAAGGGTCGCTATCTTCAGGTCTGACATACGTCTGCCCTCCTGCCTTCTACCTTCTATTTGGCGTCCCTGGACCCTGCCTGACCATGATACCCGCGCGGTCCAAGCTCATCCGGAAGCCGGTCTCGTCCGGGTTGACCGTTGCCGATTATATGGCCGACGCGGTACCGCCGCCACATGAACGTCGCTGATGACCGCCCGCCGTCCCGGAATGCAGCCAGCCGGTGCCGAGGGTCTTTCGGTTGTGCCCTCTCCTACCGGGGGAGGGTTAGGGTGGGGGCAGCCCCTCTGGTGACCGGCCATAGTTTAACTTCGGCATTTCATCCTCACCCCAACCCCATCGCTCAAGAGAGAGGGAGCATCTCAAGAACCTGAGCAGCCGCCAGCTCCGGCGGACGCCCGGCTGACCGCGTGATATATTGCCCGGTGCTGCCGCACCGGACGGCGGAGACTCAGGGA
This sequence comes from Dehalococcoidia bacterium, assembly GCA_965249355.1. Classification (GTDB taxonomy): domain Bacteria; phylum Chloroflexota; class Dehalococcoidia; order Lucifugimonadales; family UBA3495; genus VXOI01. The sequence goes on along the minus strand of CBDFLW010000004.1, from coordinate 3,235,421 downwards.
GGTCAGGAAGATGGTCGACAAGGAACAAGACTGGGAGTACGGCCTGTGTGCCGAGGGACACGGGTCTGATGGTGAACAGGGCGGCCCGGTGGTGATCGGCGAGAACGGCTTTCACTACCGGGTCTCGGGCCAGAACTGGGGACAGCTTCCCGAAGGTTGCGTATACAGGGAAGGAACGTCCGTCGCGGTGGACTCGAAGGACCAGGTGTACGTCTTCAACCGCGGCACCATCCCGATGCTCGTATTCGATGCCGACGGCAACCTGCTGCGTACGTGGGGCGATGGGGTTTTCGCCAACCCCCACGGGGTGACCATCGCACCCAACGACACCGTCTTCTGCGTGGACAACGGCGACAGCACGGTCCGCCAGTTCACGCCCGACGGTGAGCTGCTGATGACCCTTGGCACGCCCCACAAGCCGAGCCCCAAGATGAGCGGCGATCCCTTCAGCGTTCCCGCCCACGTGGCCTTCGACAAGCGTACCGGCGAATTCTACGTGGCCGACGGCTATTCCAACGCGAGAGTGCACAAGTACTCACCGGACGGCGGACTCCTCTTCTCGTGGGGTGAATCGGGCACCGGGGACGGTCAGTTCAACATCGTCCACAACGTCGAGGTCGACAAAGACGGCTGGGTATACGTGGCCGACCGCGAGAATCACCGCATCCAGGTCTTCAGCTCCGAAGGGAAATACGAGACCCAGTGGGGCAACCTGTCCCGCGCCGCCGCCATCTGCATCGGCGACCGGTCGGGCGAGGAACTGATATACATCGGCGAGTACTTTTGCGGTATCGCCACCAACGACATCGGCACGGATCTCGGCCCCCGCGTGACGGTGATGAACACCAAAGGCAAGGTCTTGGCCAGGGTGGGGCGCGAGAGCTATGGCGACCAGTCGGGCCGGTTCTACTCCCCGCACGGAATAGCCGTGGACTCCAGCGGAGACCTGTACGTGGCGGAGGTGTCGTGGACCGACTACGGCAGGCACATGGACCCGCCCCGGGAGCTTCGCTCGATGCAAAAGCTGGTCAGGGTCATGGACTAGCTGGCGGCAGCTGTTGACCTCAGCGAACTCGGGCCCGCTTGCCTGGTAGTGTCGTCGCATCGACTTGGAAGCGATAGATTGCTGTGGCGAGTATGAATGGTGGCGTATATGACAGCATCGCATCGCCGCCGAGCTCTTCCTGACTAAACCGAAGCCAAGGTGGGAAGTGCATTTCCGGGGTTCGGTTTACGACAGAAACCGAGAGGCCAACATCAGCCGTAATGCCTTGCGACCCATACTTGAGACCTTTGCCAGGGTCCTTGGCCATGCCCGTTCGTTCTTAGTCAGGCCATCGGCAAACCATCGGGCACTCATTGCGTATCTTGCCGACTTCGAGTCACCCGCTGTTATGCCTCCGTCATTGGCGGCCAAGGCAATTGCGCTTTAATCAAAACAGCTTTGCCGGTGCGCGTCATTCCCCTGGTTCTTTCAAGCCAGGAGCGGGAATCCAGCGCCGGTGCCTTACCGTTTGGGCGCTGAGGGTCTTCGCCCCCACCCTGACCCCTCCACGGGGGTTCTGGATTCCTGCTTTCGCAGGAATGACCGGGAATCCTCCGGCAGTATTGGGTTGCTGGATGCGAAAAAAGTTAAAACGCAATTGCCCTGCATTGACGGGGGGCTATTCTCGGTCTATCCCCCCCTTGTTGTGTATACTGCGGGTGTTTACGCGCAGCTCATTTCCAGCGGAATCGGCAATTCTGTATCTGAAAATGCCGCTGTTCCAGTACCACTCTACTCTTGGTTTATGATTTCGATGCCATTAAAAACGCGAGTTCATTACGCCTGGGTCATCGTGGCGGTCGCCGCGGCGATGGGGTTCATCACCTCTGCGGTGCGATTCGCGGCCGCTGCCCTTGTGCCTCATCTGAGCGACTCCGCCGCGGGGTTCGGCTGGAGTTACGGCGAGATCAGCTTCGCGTTCAGCCTCCAGTGGGTGGTCCTGGGGCTGTTGAGCCCCTATGTGGGATGGCTTGGGGACCGGTACGGAGTTCGCTGGCTCCTGTTTCTTGGAGCCCTTCTGTTCATTGCCGGCATGATGCTGACCGGCATCATGACCAACCTGTGGCAATTCTACCTATTCTTCGGCGTAGTCCTGGGCGTCTCCACCACTATTTTCACCGTACTGACGGTGTCCGGCGTAACTCTGTGGTTCCGGAAACACCTGGGAGCCGCAATGGGCGTGGTGTGGTCGTTCCAGGGAATGGGCACGATTGCGTTGCTTTTCCTGATTGCCGCGGCGTTCAATCAGCTTGGAATGAAGTGGATCTTCTGGCTTCCGGGCATCGCGGGCGGGGCCATACTGCTCCTGTTGGTCAAGTTCTTTCAAAACGGACCCGCCGAGATAGGCTTGCGACCCTGGGGCGACCTTGGAGACGAGCCGATTCAGAAGCCGCAAAGGGACGAGGCCGCAAAGGTAAGGGCCAGGGTGTTCCTCCAGCAGGCAAAGCGCACCGCCACCTTCTGGAACCTCATCGGCATCCACTACTGGGGATGCATGGGCCACAACATTATCAACGTCCTGGTGGTGGCCATTGCTGTGGACCGCGGCCTGTCTCTGGGAGTAGCCGCCGGGGTGCTTGCAGCCCAGCAGGGCGTCGGAGTCATCGCCCGGGGGATCGTGCCCGTTTTGGCGGAACGCTGGGGTTGCAAAACGGTCTGGGTCGTGGGCATGTCCCTGCAGACCTTCCCGCTGCTAATCGTTCTTTTTTCGCACGACGCCTGGGCTTTCTACCTGTTCGCAGTCCTCTTTGGTATCGGCCAGAGTTGCGAGGTGCCCACATTCCCAATTGCCAATCGCCAGTACTACGGGAATGTTCCCCAAGGCAGTCTTTACGGTTGGCAAAATATTGGCAACGGCCTTGGTATGGGAGTGGCGCCAGTGTGTGCCGGAATCCTGTGGGACGTGACGGGTACTTATACGGCGCCGTTGTTCATGTCCCTTGGGTTTAGCCTGATGGGCCTCTTCTCCGCTTGGTTGCTGCCCTCACCCAGCGCCAGGCTGATTCCCGACTGGGAGAGCCACCTGCCCGCCAATCTCCGTGCCGCCGGTTAGCGCAGACCACAAACTCGCCCGGCGTCCAGCTCCTGGCCATTGAGCCCGGCCGGCTGGCCTCGGCCTCAAATTCGACGTCAGGGCGTTGTTTCTACAAACCTCGGCAACACTTCCTTGGCGAACAGCTCTATGCTATCGGTGGGGATGGGGTCCGGGAAAAGGAGGAAGAAGTAGGTAATCCCGCTGTCTACATAGCTTTTGATTTGCTCTGCGCACTGCTCAGGGGTACCGGCAATGGCCCGGGACAAGGACGCCCGGTAGGCTGCCGCGCTCAGGTTTGCTGTCAGCCGCCCCTTGGGATACCAGCTTATCGAACTCTGCCTGGCTCCCGGCGATCACAACCCTGGTGTTGTGACTTACCTCAATTTCCGAAGGGTCCCGTCCTATATTCAGGCAGTGCTCCTCAAGGACATCAAGGCTCGCCCTGTGCTCATCCAGGCCCATCTCGAAGCCCACGTTGCAGATATCGGCATACCTGGCCGCTGCCCTCAGCAGGTGCCTCTCACCGTGTCCCCCTATCAGAAAAGGAGGGTGGGGCTTCTGGACCGGTCCTGGCGCGTTCTTCGCGCCGGTCAGAGTATAGTAACTACCCTCAAAGTTGACCTCTTCCTCCGTCCATAGCCTTTTCATCATCTCAATGGACTCCTCCAGCATCCTCACCCTCGTGGACGTGGAGGGGAAATCCAGGCCCGAAGCCAGATGGTCTCCCCTGCCACCTCCGGCGCCAATTCCCACCTCCAGCCTGCCGTTGCTGATCACATCCAGGGTAGCGGCCATCTTGGCAAAGACCGCCGGGTGACGGTAAGTATTCGCCAGCACCAGGGGCGTAAGCCTGATCCGGCTCGTCTCGGCGGCCAGGGCCGAGAGGGTGGTCCAGCACTCCAGGGTAGGCACGTTGAGTAGATCGTACAGGGTCGCGGAATAGTACCCCAGCCTGTCCGCATCCATCCAGATTCGCCTGAGGGACTGGTAACTGTACCCCCCCTGATGTATGCGGACACTGAACTTGACCTTGTTATTCATAGTCCCACCCAAGGATCTCGATTGACTTGTTAAACGGAGTATGCCCCCATGGTATCAGTGAGGGGCTTCACGGCTCTGGGACAGCGAAGGGGTCAATGACTCGTTGTTCCAGGCTTCAAACATCTCTCGTGCCCGGCATTCAGCTGGCATAGTTTCCTGAGTTTTTCGGAGGCCATATCACCCTTCGCCTTCGCTCGGCATGACCATGGCGGACAACGCGACAGCCAAAACTAGCGAAGCTTGGAGCCGAACTTCTGCCGTACCTTGGCAACTTTCGGGCTGATCACTATCTGGCAGTACATACTGCCAGCGTTGTTCTGGTAGAAAAGCTGGTGTTCCGTTTCCGCAGGATAGAATACTCCGAAAGGGACAACCTCGGTCACCACCGGCCCGTTTTCGGTTCCAGACGCATCCAATGTCTTGATGAAATTCAATGCCTGGTTCTTCTGGGACTCGGTGGTGTAAAGAATCACCGAGCGGTACCGTGCGCCCCGGTCTGCTCCCTGACGGTTAAGCGTGGTGGGGTCGTGAGTGGCGAAAAACATCTCAAGTATTTCTGGGAATGTGATCCTGCCAGGGTCAAATTCTAACTGCACCACCTCGGCATGCCCGGTCCTCTCACTGCAGACTTCATAGTAGTTCGGATTAACCGTGTGGCCACCGGAATAACCGGACGTGATCGCAGTTATCCCTGCGATCTCTGCGAAGACGGCCTCGACGCACCAGAAGCATCCGCCGCCCAGTACAGCAAACTCGACATTTTTATCAGACACCTTTTCTCACTCCAATTGCAAGTGTTTTTGGCTCTCCGGCTTTGTGCCTCATCTAATCCTATTATGGCACGGCGCATCTTATGGGCTGGCGGCGAGCCGGATGTGCCCTCCAGGAAAGAAAAAGCCGCCCAATCCGGCGACTCTCTGCACCCCGGATCAGCCTTTCTGTAGCTGAGACCGGGCTTTTCCGTAGCAATTGTGGCGTCCCAGGCAGGATTCGAACCCGCGCCCCGCTGCTTAGAAGGCAGCCGCTCTGTCCACCTGAGCTACTGGGACTCCCGCACTCTGTTGCGCCCGGTTTGGACCGGCCGCACATGGGTATCTTACTAGAAATCCGGCAGGGCATGTCAAGGAGTCACGCGGTGCTTGCAAGGTTTTTAGTTCTCCCTCTCCCTTTGGGAGAGGGCTGGGGTGAGGGCGAAATGCTCGGGATATACGATGGCCGCTCACGAAAGGGAACGCCCCCACCCCAACCCACCCCCGGAGAGAGAGGTAACAAAAGAACGACCCTTGCGGTGCTTGTGGTACGAATCCCGACACCGCAGCGGCTCGAATTTGCGCGTATGCCCGGTCTCTGGCAGAATAAATCAATTAACGCCCTTTAGTTGGCGATAGGAGTGTTGGCCGATGGCTGACGAACTGCTTGATCTGCAGTCCACCCCAGACGCCCACTACCTCATCGCCGGCTGGCGTCGCCAGTGGTCTGATGGCGGTGAAATATCCAGCGGCCTGCCCCGATATATCATAGAAAAACTGCAGGCACGCCGCATTGGCTCCATGGGCCCCGAAGTGGCCAAACTGTGCTATCCGTTCCAGGTCCCGGGCACCCACGACACCTATCGCCCGCGTGTTGCCTACCGCGACGGATTGCCCGACACCGACATGCGCCGTGAGAACAACTTCTTCGACGCTGGGAACGGATTGATCATCTTCTTGGGCGAGGAGCCGTGGTTTCGGCTCGATGTGTATGCTGACGCCTTTTTCCAGGCTGTGACGCAGTTGGGAGTCTCGCAGACCGTTGCGGTGGAAGGCTACAACGGCGCTGCGCCTCCCGATATGGAGCGTAGCGTCAGTTGCATCTACAGCCAGGCCTCCATGAAGCCTGCCATGGACAAGCTGGGCGTGCGTTTTTCCAACTACGGTACGCAGAGCCGCAACGGACCCACCATCGGCATGGCGCTGATCACAGTGGCTCACTTCCAGCACCCGGAGCTGGAGATGTTCAGATTGGGGGCGATGGCTCCCATGTACCCCTTCCTCACGTCCAACAACGACCCGGTGGGCATCAGCCGGGATCACCGCTCCTTTTACGACATAATGCGTCGCATCAACTCTATCTTCAACCTGGACATCGACCTTTCAGAGCTGCGGTCCTTGGGTGAGGCGGAGTCTCAGGAACTGCTGGAAACCCTGGAAAGGATCGGAGGCACCAACCCTACCGCCAAGGAGCTGATCGACCGGGCCCGCACCGATTTCAACTACACCCCGTTCGAACAGGTGGTGGAGCTTGATCCGGCGCTGGACAACGTGCTGGAGGACATCCTGCGAAACGCCTCCAGCAACGAGGGAGGGGGATAAAAGCCCTCCCTAGACCAGCCCCTCGGCGATTGCCGCCTCCTCGATTAGTTCCCAGCCGTTCTGAATTCCGGGGACGAAGCTGCTGCATGCCTCGCCCTTCAGCACCGCCTCTTCCACCTCGTCTGACCCGGTAACGGACAGGAAGGCAGCCTCGATTTCCTGGGCTAGCCGTGGCTCCAGGCCGGTCTGGGCCGTAAAGCAGCAGTGGCTGTAGGGCGGGCTTGAGTAAAAGATACGCACCTGCTCGCGGGGCAGGCTGCCGTCATCGGCCATGGTCTCCATTGTCCGCTGGCTGACCGACCCGGCGTCGAACTCGCCCGAAGCCACCCGTTCCACTACGTCCCGCTCGTCGGAGCGGGTCTGGGACGCACGCTGCTCGAAGAAACTGGCAGCGCCCAGGTCCTTTGCGGGGTTGATGCCTGCCTGTTTCAGCAGGTGATAGGGCACCAGTCCGGCCTGCTCCGAGCCGCGCCGCCCGAACGCGAAACGCCTCCCCTTCAGGTCCTCCACTGTCTCGATGCCCGAGCCGGCGCGAGTGATGAAGTGGGTTGTGAATCCGATGTCCACGTCCCGCATGGCGATCACGTTGCACGGTTCGTCCAGCAACCGCCTGATCTTGACATATCCCAGCGGCCCGTTCCAGGCGAGATCGATGTAGCCGCTAGCGAACGCCTCCGCCATGGTGTCGTAGTCGGAATACAACACCCATTCCAGATCTATGCCGCGCCGCCGGAACAGCGTTTCCAGTCCTTGGAAAACCTCAAGGTGGGAAATCGTAGCCGTCCCTCCCAGCCTGACCATGTCGACACCTCCGTGCTCGATTGCTGTCGTAACCAATATTATCAGGGTTTTCATTGAAGTGGTTTCGAAACTGGAGCGTGGACTGAAATGCCCTTGGCTACATTCCTTCTTCATTAGTTGGCTGTTTGTTGATAATATGGCTCCAGACAAGGACAGTTATTCGGAATTATTCGGAATATGGAGGGAACAATGGGCTACAAGCCGAGGGAGCTGGGACACATCAACATCTACGTCCGAAACGCGGAACGTTCCCGCCAGTGGTACGAAGACCTTCTGGGGCTGCATACCTACGGCATGAGATCGGGCCGCGCCGCTTTCATGACCGCGGACATGGGAAACTCCCACGAGATTGCGCTGCTGGAGGTGGGCGAGGACGCGCCCGGCCCGCAGAAGGGACAGGTGGGCCTCAACCACATGGCCTGGTATATGGAGAACCTTGACGACCTTAAGGAGCTCTACTACCGCATCAAGGAGCGGGACATCGAAATCGAGTCGGTGTCAGACCACGGCCACGCTGTCGGTATCTACATCCGCGACCCGGACGGGAACGGCATCGAGGTCTCCTACGAGCTGCCCGCCGATGAGTGGGGCCACCAGGATGGCCAGTACATGATCGGCGCCACCGAAAAGGGCCGTCTCCCCGGCCCTTGGGACGAAGAGCCCACCAGGGCACGCTAACAACTAAGCTTCGTTAGAAGGCACTGGGAACTTAACGCCCTCCCCAAACCGGGGAGGGCAATTTACTTTTGGACTGTTAAAGTACAGAAACAATCCGGTTAGGAGACCCTCTATGTCGACTGCCAAACAGGGCCTGCTCACCGCCGAGGACCTTTTGCAGCTGGACAGCAAGGGCGTGAAGGGCGAACTGATACGCGGGGTGCTGCACGAAAGGATGCCTTCAGGCGTACGACATGGCGAAATTGCAGTTGCCCTCGGAGGGGAGATTCGATCCTTTGTGAGGCCGCGTCGATTGGGGCGAGTGGGCGGCACTGACACCGGCGTACTGCTGGAGCGCAACCCGGATACCGTGCGTGAGCCGGATGTATTTTATATTTCAGCTGAGAAGCTGCCGCTGGATGTCGAGGTAACCGGATACTGCGAGGTCGTGCCGGACTTGGTGGCCGAAATAAGGTCGCCGAGAGATTCATTGGCTGAATTCAATGAGAAGGTCGCAATGTGGCTGGGAGAGGGAGCGAGGCTGGTCTTGGCTATATTCCCGGAAACAAAGACTGCGAGGGTCCATCGTCCGGACGGCTCCACCGGCGACCTCACCTACGAAGGTGTATTGGATGGCGAAGATGTACTGCCGGGCTTCTTATGCCCCCTGCGGAATATATTTGACCTTTAGCTCCCCACTCCGCTGATCGCCTCGTCCAGAATCGCGGCGGCCTCGTCCATCTGCGCCTCGGTGGTGGTGAAAGGCGGGACGAAGCGGAAGACCGACCCGCTACGGCGCACGCTCATTATCAGACCGTTCTCGAGGCATCGTCGGCCGATCTCCCGGCCCTGCGCGTAGGCCGGCTCCCGGGTGCCCTGATCAGTAACCAGCTCGATGCCCTGCAACAGACCCCTACCCCGGATGTCCCCGATTATTTCGTGGCGCGACGCTAGTCGCTCCAGATGCTCCCGCCAGTAGGCACCGATGCGCTGTGCCACGTCGGTCAGCAGCTCCTCCAGAATGATATCGATGCTGGCGATGGCGGCGTGGCATGGCAGGGGGTCGTTGGAGTGGGAGTGGCCGACCACGAGTCCACTTTCCGACACCTTTTCCTCGATGTCGTCGGTGGTTATGGCGGCGCTGATGGCCACCCCGCCGCCGAAATGCTTGGAAATGGTGAAGATATCGGGAACAACCCCCTCCTGTTCGAAGGCCCACATCGTCCCCAGCTTTGCCAGGCCGGTCTGCGCCTCGTCCACGATCAGTAGCGCTCCCCGGGCTTCGCACCGGCGTTTCAACTCCGCCAGCCATCCGTCCGGAAGGTCGATAACCCCTCCCGCGCTGAAGAGCGGCTCAGTGATCACCGCTGCCAACGGCCCATCGGCCTGGGCGTCCAGGAGTTCGAAGCTGGTGTCGAGGCAGGAATAGTCGCAGGCCGGCCGGTCCTGGCAGAACCGGCAGCGATACCGGTAGGGGGCGATGATGGGATAGTGTCCAGGGGCGTACGGTCCGTAGCCCTCGTGCCATCCCGAGAAAGTGACGGCCCGGGTGGAGTCGTTCATACCATGGAAGCTGACCGCCGGGCTGGCGATCTCGTAGCCGCCGGTGTACCGCTTGGCGATGGCCATCGCAGCCTCGTTGGAGTCGCTGCCCGAGGTGAGGAACATGGAGCGGTTCATGCCCTCGGGGGATATCTCGGCCAGCCGGGCTGCGAGGATGATCTCACGGTCGTTGAACATGCTCATGTGGCTGTGGATCAGCGTTTCGCCGCTTTCTTGCAGCGCCTGGACGATGCGCGGATGGTTGTGACCCAGCGCAGCACACATCTGGCCGGAGTTGAAATCGAGGTACTCCTTGCCATTGACGTCGCGGACCACCGAGCCGCGGCCCCATACCATGATGGGGCCGGTTACAACGTTCTTGTCGATGCGGCTCCGGAAGCTGAACTTTCTCGCCAGTTCCAGCAGCTCGGCTTCGGTCAATTGTTGCGTCATCGAACAGCCTCCGGGGGGTTGGTTAAGCGACCGGAGCGCGGGGAATGCCGAGACGTTCCGAGACCTCGTCGAACCCGGCCTCCTCCGCGCAGAGGAAAATCAGGCTTGGGCCTTGAACTTGGGCATCACGTCCTTGCCGAAGGCCTCCAGCTGCTCGAGAATTACGCTCTGTGGCGTGCCAATTACCGAGCCAATGTTGATCTGGTCGAGGCCGGGGTATGCGTCCTGGATGGCCTCAAGTTTTTCGGCGACCAGTTCCGGGGGTCCGCACAGCCAGGAGCCTCCCTTGACACCGTCTTCCAGGGTGGGCAGACCGGCTTCCCGTGCCCTGCGCGGGTCCTCCATCGCCCTGATCTGGTCCTCTGACAGCCCTCTCACGAATCCCAGGGGCGCGAACATCTTCATGTTCTCCTCGAAGAAAACACGGGCCTCCCTGACGGCTTTCTCCTCGGTCTCCGCAATGTGAATGGTGTAGCCAACGGCAAGGTCCTCGCCCAGCTCGGTGTCACGGCCGTGAGCTGCGAGGGTGTCCTGCCACTGGCGCATCACGCCGTCGGTAGCGCCACCGGCCGCCGCGCCACCGCCGATGATACCCTTTATATTGTGCTTGGCCATGAAATCCATGGCTCGCTGGCTGGCACTGACCACCGGCTGCCAGGTCTCGACGGGAAGGCTGACGGGCCGCGGCACCAGTGTGATTTCCTTGAGGGTATAGCCGCGATAAGGAACTTCCGGCGGGATCTGGTAGAACTTTCCCTCGTAGGAGAATGACTCCTCGTAGAAGGCCTTCATGATGATCTCGACCTGTTCCTCGAACATCTCCCGGTTGGCCTCGTTGTCGCTAAGTGTGCTGGGTACGCCGAAGGAGTCGACCTCCCGCGAGTGGTATCCGCGTCCCACGCCGAAAACGACGCGTCCGCCGGTGAGAATGTCGGCCATGGCGTAGTCCTCTGCCAGCCGAAGAGGGTGCCACATCGGATTGATGTTGAAGCCGCAGCCGAACTTGAGATTCTTGGTCAAGTGGGCCAGGTGGACATAAAGCAGCAGCAGGTTGGGAATGCACTCGTATCCCTCCCGCTGAAAGTGGTGCTCCGCCGACCAGAAGGTGTCGTAGCCCATCTCCTCCATCTTGAGTACGATGGCCTCGGTTTTGTCAAAGACGCCCGCGAGTTGGTTGTCCGGGAGCCAGCGTTCGTTTACCGGTGTGCCGTCAAGTCCGATATTTTCCAAATCTACGTGGCCAGCGAAAAGGCTTCCGAATTTGGTGATCATTTCGCTCCTCCTAAGGATGCTGAAGTGAATTTGGCAGGGGTAAAATCAAGAGACGAACGCAATTCATGCAATCTGGAACAAAAGCAGTGGCGAGGCCAATTGTAAAGGGGTCAGAAGCCTTGTCAACCGATAGAATTTCACCTTGCGAAGGCAGACGACCCATCAAACCCGTTGGCGTTTGGTAAAATGTTGCAGTTAGACCATCTGCGGGAGTGCGAGCTTCATGACGTTGAATCGTCTTGCCCAGAAAATAATGATCGTGGATGACGAGGCCGATTCGTCCATCCTTCGCGCCGTGCGCCGACGCTTGGAGGACGAGGGCTGGCGCACGGCAGTGGTGCAGCCCGCCGGGGGCGGTTCGCTGGGGGAGGAGTTCGAAGCGGCAGCTCTTTGGGAAATTGAAGAAGCACGTCCCGACGCGGTGCTTCTGGACGTGCGTTTTGGAGACCACCGGGACGACCGGTTCAAGGGGCTGGAAATACTTGGCGAGATCGTGAAACGGTGGCCCAGAATGCCGGTACTGATTTTCACCCAATACGCCCAGGGACCTGAGCGGGAGACAGCAGTCCGGGGGACGCTCAAATGGGATGCTCCGGTGGATTTCATCGACAAGTTGGCCGGAACTGACGAGGTGGTGCTGCGCCTGAGGCGCCTGATGGGAACCTCGGTGGAACGCATCGTAATCGGCGGCGGTATCGCCTTGGACCTCGCCTCCCGCATGGTATACGTGGAGGGCGAGTCAGGCCGCCGCGCGGTAAATGATATACAGGGCATGAAGTTCGAAATTTTACGGGAACTGGCAGCCGCGTGGCATCGCAGCCCCGGCGAATTGGTTCCCTTCTCGCGCCTTGAACGATTCTCCGTGGGTGAGGACCCCCGCGCTTCGCTCCGGGTTCGCATCAGGGAGATCAAGGACTCCCTCGGCAGGGCCCTGGGGGTGAGGTTCGGGTCCGGAGAATTGATCATAAACGTCCGCGACAAGGGTTACCGGCTGACACCACTCCAGTCGTGAGCCAATTTCACCCAATTTCACCCAATTTCACCCAATTCCACGAGGAAGAACCCCCATGGCCCAGCTCATTCTGAATCGGCCATCGTCGATACGCCTGCCCCGGAGCCAGCTGCTTGTATTTTTGACCGCCGGCCTAGTTGTGGCGGCCGGGATCATCTGTCTGGCTTTATCTCCTGCTGTCGGCCCAGTTGCATTTGACTCCCTCTGGGGAATTGAGCCGCTGGGTTACATTGGTTGGTTGCTCCTGACCGTTGGTCTGGCCGTGGCCGCTGCCGGTCTGGCCATGACTGCTTTGGGACAAGCCGCCCGTGCCGTTGCCGAACGCGAGGACCGGGAGAGATCCGGCGAGGAGCAAAGCGGCCACTGGCGCGAAGTCACGATGAGCTTCTTCAATGAATTCGACCATGACCTTGGCCGGCCCCTGCGTCGCATCACCGGAAGGCAGCGGGAACTGCGGGCCGCACTGAGAGCATCGGGCGAGCCTCCGGAATCCGAAGTTATGGAACTGCTGGACGAAATAGAAAGACAAGCAGTCAATTACCGCCTGATGCTGTCAAATATACAGGTGCTGGTCCAGTCGGAGGCACCGGGGCAATCGCTTGACACGGCGCCGGTGGAACCGGCGGAGGTCGTGCGGCGCATCGTCGACCGGTACATTCCAGTGGCGCTGGAGCTGGGCAAAAACGTAAGCTGGTGGGCAGAGCCGCAGGATTTCGGCATGGTGTCCTCGAATTCCCACGCCATCGAGCACATAGTCGCCAACCTGATCGACAACGCAGTGACGCACTGCCACAACCACGTGGAAGTTTCACTGACCAGGGACGGCGCCAGATTCTACGTCAGTGTGTGGGACGACGGACCGGGAATACCGGCACAATACCAGGAATTTCTGTTTGATCGCGGATGGACCCCGGAAGTGGGCCGCCGGGAGGAAAAGACCAGCTCTGGCCTGGGTTTGTTCATCGCCCGCACCCTGGCCCGCCACTGCTCGGGAGAACTCACCGTCGAATCCGTGCCGGAGCCCCAGGAGGACCATCACACAAAGTTCCTGCTGGCCTTGCCGCTGAAGACCCGGTGAGCCCTGGACGCCGGAAGTATCTCCCGGCCACTATAGCGGCGGGGACCTGCGGAGTAGTCCCGCCGAGAGTCGCGTCGCTGGCGCTTCTTCTCGTATTCCTGACCGTGGTCCTGTTGGGTTGTATAACACCGCTGCCGAGACCCGGCGAGACCGTACCCGTCTCTCCTTCCCCCGAAGTTCCTGCAACGCCAATTCCCGCCAATTCGCCCATTGTGGCTCCCACGACACCCGCCGAGCCAGTGCCCTCTGCCACACCCGTACCCACGGCCACGTCGCCGCTTGACCCTGCAACCGCCACACCGCCGCCCACGGCCACGCCGCCGCTTGACCCTGCCACGGCCACGCCGCCGCCCACACCCGCTCCCACCGAGGATTCCGGGGGTCTGATGCTCCAGGTGTATGCCCCTGAGGAGGGCGCCACCATACCAGGCAGTGCCGTTACCGTTTACGGGCAGACTACGCCGGGCACGAGGATATTCATCTCTGGAGATGAAGCCGAAGTGGACGCAGAGGGCGGCTTTCGGGCGGATGTTTCCCTTGCCCCTGCGGAGAATGAGGTTATTGTGACCGCAGTTTCGGTAGCCGGCCAGAGGGCAAGCGTGGTACGCACGGTGACCTCTCTGGCCCTGCCTTTCCTGCTCCTGGTTACGGAGCCGTGTAACGAGTGCATTGTCCCGGTCTCCACCGTCCCCATATCAGGGCGCACCGGCCCCAACGCCATAGTTAGCATCAACGGCAGGTCGGTTCCCGTTGACCGTTTCGGCTACTTCTCGTCAACAGCACGACTGGAAGAAGGCCCCAACATCATCGACGTGGTTGCCACCAACCACGACGGTCAAACTTTCAGCACGGTCTTGGCCGTGATCTACCGCGCACCCGGCGAATGAGACCGAATGAGACCGAAGGAGGCACGTTTGTATTGAGCATGTGTAACACAGCAGTAACTAACAGCGTCTTAGGCTGTACTCAGGGCCTGACCAGCAGGTCCGCTTGGCTGAAATAACATGTCGAAAACCTCGTGTAGCGCAAATTGCAGAAGGCTGACCGTTGGTGTCGGCCGGACGGCGCTATTCGCAGCGGCGCTGATTTGTGCTGTTGCTGCCATGGGGCTTGGGGTTGCCTGGGCGCAGCCTGTGTCCGAGTGGAACGCCACCCTGGGCGGCGGTGCGGACGAATTCGCCCACTCGGTGGCCGTCTCCACCGACGGCGGGTACGTAATCGCCGGTGAAACGCGTTCCTTCGGCTCGGGTTCCCAGGACGGGTGGCTGGTCAAGCTGGACGCAGATGGGGAGGAGCAGTGGTCCAGATCCTACGGAGGACCGGAGAGTGACATAATCTACGCAGTCCGGCCGACCGCAGACGGCGGCTTTGTCTTGGCGGGTGAAACACACTCCGTTGGCGATGCCACCGCAGCCAGCAGCAATTTCTGGCTCATAAAGACGGACTCCCAGGGACAGGAACAGTGGCAGCACAGCTACGCCAGTTCGACGGAATCGGAGACCTCGACCACCAGAAATTCGGACGTTGCCCACGCGGTCCGGCAATCGAGCGACGGCGGCTTTGTCATGGTAGGGAGCTCCACCGGAGAGCACGGGACATCGGTCAGGCTAGTCCGCACCGACTCCCAGGGAACAACGCTGTGGAGCCTGAACCTGGAGGGCATTTCCGGTGGGGTGGGATACGACGTGGCGGAAATTTCCGGTGGATATATCGTGGCGGGCAGTTCGAGCTCCGGTGATCAGGGCGGCCAGGCTTTCCTGGTAGAGACCGACACATCCGGCGCAGTGCAGTGGACCGAGTACTATGGCGGAGCGTACAACGACGAGGCACGCTCTTTGGCCATCGCAGCCGACGGCGGGTATGCCCTTGGCGGATACACCTGGTCGGAGGGGGCCGGGCAGTCCGACTTCTGGTTGCTGAAGGCCGACCAGGACGGTGAGCAGGAGTGGGAGCGCACCTTTGGCGGAGTGCTGCGAGACTCCGCTCACTCCGTGGTGAAAACGTCCGACGACGGCTTTGCCCTTGCCGGATGGTCCGAGTCCTTTCGGGGAGGCGACAGGATCTGGGTGGTGAAGACCGACTCGGACGGACGGCTGCAATGGAGCAGTTCCCAGCAGTCGGCAACTGAGTCCACAGGAGTACCGGCGGGCGGGCGCGCCATCCGGCAATTGTCCGATGAGGGGTTCATCATAGCCGGATGGACCGGGACCATCCGGGGCGCCAGGGACGTAATGGTTGTGAAGCTGGGCCCGGTGGCGGCCGGTCAGCCCACGCCGACCGGCCCGGTCGTGGCGCTCGAGAACACCGGAACGGCCAACATTACGTCGGCAGCCGTGGGGTTTGATTCCGCCTCCTCCGGAAAGCCCATCAGGTTCTGGTACGAGGGCAGGCTCGTCGACCGCGACAACCCGCTGCCCAACGGGGGCGTGGCCTGCACCCAGCCTTCACCGGATCTGACCTCGGATTCACAACTGATCCTGGACCAATTCGGGTCATTTGATTCTCTGTATCTGAACACCCTCTCCATAAATGATGAGATCAACCAACTGGAGGTCGACGGGGACTCAGTTGATTTCGACCTCTCTGATGACGCGAGCGGCATAGCTGGCAGTCTCAGCATGGACTCCACATCGCCGTGCGATGGAAGCAGCCACCTGCTGCCCGAAGCTCCCGGGGCTCCGGGGGACCTGAGCGGGCAAGCCTCTGATTCCCACCCGGGTACCATCACCCTGGACTGGGCCGACAGCACCGAGTCTGACATTTTTGGCTATGCAGTCTACGCCAGCCGAACCAGCTCAGGCCCCTTCGTACGGCAGGCCTGGCTTCTTTCCGACTCAACTTTTGCCGACAGCCGAACCACGGACGGCGCCAGCTACTACTACACCGTCGCTGCTATCAATTCCTGGGGGTTGGAATCTCCCAAGTCCGCGGTGGTGCGTGTGCCATCCCAGGACTTCACGCCGCCAGAGCCCCCCGCTGGACTGGACGTTTCCTCTTTCGACCGCACCGCAGGTACGGCCCAACTGTACTGGAACCCGAGTCCATCGGCTGACCTCAGCGGATATCGCGTGTACCGGCAGGGTGCCGAGGGTCCCCGTTCGCCCGTCACGGCCCTGCTGTTCGCCCCTAAATTCGAGGATCAGACCCTGATCGAAGAGGGAGTGTTCAGCTACTCGATAACTGCGATTGACCTAGCGGGCAACGAATCCGGCTGGTCCAATATTGCACCCCCGCCGTTGGACTTCTTCGGCTCCGTTCTGGATGTCCGGCACATTTTCACTGGCGGAGGTATCCTTTCCGTTGACACCGACCGCGGTAGGGTGGACGTAGAGGTGGCCAGCGACACGGAAATTCAGGTCCCCAACCGTTCCAGCGCCGGTCCGGGCGACCTCCATCTGGGAGACCAGGTGGCCGTTTCCCTCAAGGATGATGCAGAGGGAACCGTAGCCCGCCAGGTGCACTTGGTGCCCAGCAAGACCAGGAACCGCCACCTCGCGGGAAGAGTAACCAGTCTCAGCGACACCGAAATCGTTATCCAGCCACCCGGCGAGGGAACCGGGATGGTGACCTTCCAGCTCTCCGACACTGTCAAGGTCAATCTGCACCAAGGGGTTTCAGGACTGGCCCAAGGCCGCTTTGTGGTTGTGTCCTTCATTGCCACGGACGGCCAGTCCGCTGGCGCCCTGAGCGAGATCAACGTCATTCCGGGTCTGGAACAGGAAGAATCCCCAACGCCACCCGATGAACCGGCCAACGTCGCTGTCATTCGCGGTACGTTCCAGGGAATCAATCCAGACAACGCCAACCTTATCCTGTCTTCTACCGAGGTAGCCATTGACGTCTACACCGTAATGACCTCTGGCGTGTCGGTGGGTGAGGCGGTACTGATTGAGGCGGTGCTGCGGTCGGACGGTTCCCTGCTCGCCCGACGGGTGGAGCACGACGAGGGAGTGGGGCAGCTTGCCGCCCGCACAGTACTGAGAGGGGTATTCCAGGGCAGGGACACCTCCACAGGCGTGTGGGAAGTCAGCGGCACCCCGGTGAGCGTTGACACCCGCACCTATGCCGACGCCTTGCCAACCCTCGGCCAGCGGGTCAAGGTGAACGCCATTTTCCGGGATGATGGCAGCCTGTACGCCCGCGAGATAGAAAATCTCCCGGAAACGGTTGACCTGGAGGGTGAACATTCGGTCTCGCTGGAGGGAATATTCCAGCAAATCACCTCCGACGGCGCGTGGAATGTGGGAGGCATTCCCGTTCAGGTGGACGCCGGCACCGTACTGTCGGGCCGCCCCTCGGTGGGCCGAAGGGTCGCTGTGACCGCAACCTCACGGACGGCGGGATTGCTGGCCACCGAGGTATCTGCCGCTCCTACCGAGCAGGGAGGCCCCGTTCGCAGCGTCAGCATCAGGGGGACAGTGGACCGTGTGGACGATGGGGAAGCCCTGGTTGTGGACGGCATCCGCGTTAAGCTTAGCGATCTCACCAAGACCATAGGTGACACCACGGCCGGTTCCAACGTTCGCATCAAGGCGGAGTTGCAGCTCGATGGGGAACTGCTGGCGCGCGAGGTGGCCCAATATGCCGCTTATGACGAGACCGGGGAGACTCTGGCCAACCCAGTGGACATTGAGGGCCGCATCGAACGAATAGGGACCGGCGGCAGCCTGACCATCAACGGCATTCCGGTGGCCGTCAGCGCCCTCACCACCATCGATGCCGCGCTCCAGGTCGGCGCGCCGGTGCAGGTGCGCGGCCTGTTGCAGCTCGACGGCTCCGTTCTTGCGCGTGAGATAGTGGGCTATGGGCCGGGCGTCACCGGCGGAACCGAGGCCAGCGTTGCGGGAGTCGTGGAGCGCGTCCTGACCAGCACCGGAGGGCAGACCACCGGGTTCGTCATTGACGGCATCACCATTGCCACGGACCAGCTAACGAGGATGGAGGTCGAACTGCAGGTGGGCGTTGCCGTTGTGGCCCAGGCCGTCGTAATCAACGGCGAAATTCTCGCGGTCACTGTCGTGCCCCGCCCCACCGGCAGCATCGGTTCATTGCCGTTCGTGCAGATGCAGGGCACCATTGAAGGAGCGTTCGCATCCTCCCCCCCAAGGCCGCTGGATATTACTGTCAATGGCATCACCGTTCGGATATCCAGTACCACCTACATCACGGGGAAGCTCAAGGGCGGTGCCGTGGTCAAGGTCACGGGCTCAATATCCGGCAGCGTATTCCTGGCAAGAGAAATCGAAACTGTCCGCTCCTATCCGGCACAGGGCGGGCAGAGCCAGGTCAGGTTTAATCTGGCAGGGGAATTGGAGGAAATC
Source organism: Dehalococcoidia bacterium (assembly GCA_965249355.1). Taxonomy (GTDB): domain Bacteria; phylum Chloroflexota; class Dehalococcoidia; order Lucifugimonadales; family UBA3495; genus VXOI01. The sequence continues at coordinate 3,216,813 of CBDFLW010000004.1, read as the reverse complement.
CGGTCGGACAGCGAGGGAGATCCGGAATCACTGACGCTGGGAGGCAATACCATCACGGTTGTGCCCCTTACGGTGTTCCCGAACGAGGTGGCAGCGGGCGACTCCGTAGTGGTGGAGGGAATCATCCGCGACAGTGTGTTGATAGCGGCCCTGGTCAGAATTGATGAATCCTCCGGCAGCCCTCAGGAAGGACCAGAGGAGGGATCGGAGGAAGAAGCAGAGGCAGAGGAGTCTCCATGACGGAGATGAATGGAGAAGGGCGAGGCAGCAACTGCCTGGCGGGCCTGTTGCTATCCCGAACTGCGAATGCAATGGCCACACCCGGCGGGGCGGACTGAATGTTGCAACCAGAAATACTGAGACCAGGGGACGACTCGGGCAACCGCATGGTGGTCAGATACCGGTCGCCATCGGGAGCTACCGTCTGGGGAATTGGCATTCCCCAAGCTTGGGAGACACCCCTGGGGCCGACGTGGTGCTACGTAGTTGAGGGTGAAAACCTGACCGTGATCGACCCCGGCTGCCACGGGTCGGAACAATACCTTTCCGAGGGGCTTGAGTTCCTTGGTTATTCCTTGGGAGCGGTGCAGCGAATCGTCGTTACCCACGGACACATGGACCACGACGGCGGTTGCCTGACGGCGATCCGGGCCAGCGGGGCAGAGCTCTGGGCTCACGAGGTCTACGGAAGCCTCTTGCTGGAGGACCGCTGGGAACGGGAAATGCACTGGCGGCGCCGGGTAAATGGTTTCGAAGCCTTTGAGAACTCGGACACCGTGGAGCGGGTGAAAGAACACCACCGGCGGTCACTCCAGTTGACCCTGGACCAGCCGGTTACAGACGAAATGCAGTCCGACGGCTTGACCTACTATTACACGCCCGGCCATTCACCCGACGAGCTGTGTATCCTCTTCGACGGGATGATGTTCACCGGCGATCACGTGCTCCCCGAGATAACTCCTCATCCATCGGTGAGCCGGAGCCACGCCAGCTTTCGCTCTGTTCTGCCTGAACAGTACCGAAACGGCAACAGCATCTACGGCCTGAAGGCTTTGCTGAAGTCCCTGTTGCGGGTGGCGGCCATGGGAAGCGACATTGCCGTTCTTCCCGCCCATCGGGCCTACCACCGGGGCAAGTTCAATCTCGTGGGACTGGAACGTGCGAACGAGATTGTGGAACACCACGTCCAGCGCTGCCACGACCTTGTTGACCTCCTGAGACTGGAGCCTCGGGACTTGGTGTCCCTGACGAGAGACCATTTCTCCCACCGGGAACTGACCGACAACAACTTCTTTCTCGCCATCACAGAGGTCATCAGCCACATTGAATTGCTGCAAGAGGCTGGGGATGTCTCCGTGGAAGGCGGCCTCGGGATGGGCGAATACGGCGGCCAGATTCGCTGGAACGGCACGGAGGCCTTTCCACATTTCATTCGCGAGCTCGGTGAGGAGTTTACTTCACCGCCGGTTTGAGGTTGCTCCCCGTCTCCCTGTGAGCCGGCCCCATGCCGGGCTGCGCGGTGCATCGCCGAATTGACAGCAGGGTGAGTGATCCTATAATAGTGCGGTCAGAGGCGATACCGTCTCAGTATCCCGCACTCATCCACCGAAACAATCGTCGCCTCCCCTTGGCAGTATTTCTATTCGGAGGCCCGGATCCTATGCCTAGAAAAGAAATTATCTCGACGGATAAAGTGACCGCAGGAAACGCGCCCCTTTCGCAGGCGGTCCGCTACGGCCATCTGGTTTTCGTGCAGGGCTGCACCGGCCGGCATCCCACCGACAACAGCGTTGGCAAGGACATCCAGGAACAGACGCGATATGCCTTGGAGCGGATCTCAACCATACTTGAGGCATCCGGTTCGTCGCTGGATCAGGTCCTGACCAACACCTGTTACGTGAGCAACCGGGACGATCTGCCCGGTTTCAACGAGGTGTACTCAGAGTTTTTCCAGTCGGCCCGCCCGGCCCGCACCACCATAATCGTGAATTTCGGTGCCCCCGAGAACCTGGTGGAGATCACAAGCACTGCGGCAATTCCCGAATAACGGCGCCAGGATTGGCGTCCGTTCAACGTCTCCACTTGCCAAAACCGGATAAATGCTTTGGCGATACGAGCTTACATACTGATCGAGACCAAGGTCGGCGAGGCCAAGGCAGTACTGCGGGAACTTCGCGCCTTGGAGAACGTCGCAGAAGCCGACATTATCACCGGCAACTACGATCTCATCGCCTTGGCCGAGGCCGATGATATGGTGGCCCTGGTAGACTTGGTCACGGCGCAGGTGCAGAATATCAGCGGAGTCGAACGTACGATTACGTGCGTAGCGGCGTAGGCTTGGGAAGGATCCCGCACAGGGGAAAACCCAACGGATTGAGGAGGCAGAAATGATTTATCAGTTGCGAACCTATACCGTCAACCGGGGCATGATGGATGACTGGGTGGACCTGTTCAACGACAAGCTGGTATCCATCCAGAACCAGTACGGCATCAACATCGACGGGATGTGGGTCAATGAGGACCAGAACCAGTTCATCTGGATCCGGTCGTTCAACGACGCCGATGACGTCATAGCGAAGGAGGCGGCCTTCTACGCCTCTCCGGAGTGGAACGGGATAATGGACCACGCCCGGAGCCATCTGGCCCGCATAGACGTCGACACCATGTCCTCGGTGATGAGAGTACCGGCGCGAGCATAGATACCGGTCGCCGCCCTTTCCTTCACAGTAAGGGCAACGGACAATCACGGTGCGCCCCTTGAAGTGGCTTCATCAGCGGCCGGCTGTGTCAGCAGACCGGTCGCTCTTCTTTGCCCACGCAGCCGCCTCGTCCCTGAATTCAGCGTACAATTACGCCGATATACCGGCCCATATGCAGATATGTCGGCCCTGCAATCCGGAAAAGGGACCTGTTTGATTTAACTGTACGGGTAAAGCAGGAATTGGAAAGAAAGTCCTTTCTGTCGAATTGTTGAAAATGCGGGTAACCTACCCGACAATAGGCCATCGACAAATGGACTGGTAACAACTCTATTGGAATGGCCCGGGAGACAGGCTTTTGGCGTCAGTAGGAATTATTGCTAACCCGGCGGCAAGCAAGGACATCCGGCGGTTGGTGGCCCAGGGACGAGTGGTGCCCGACTGGGAGAAGGTGAACATCGTTCGAAGAGCGATGCTGGGCCTGCAGTCTGTGGGCATCGATAAAGTTGTGGCCATGCCCGACAGCTCCCACCTCGTGAGGCGCGCTGCCGACGACCCGCACCTCTCCGTGGAGGTCGAGGTGCTTCAGATGACCGCGCTTTACAACGAGGGTGACACCGTGCGCGCCGCGGCCGCAATGTCAGAACTGGACGTTAGCTGCCTCATCACCCTTGGCGGCGATGGAACCAACCGGGCCGTTGCCAAGGGCGCCCGCAACCTGCCCATAGTCGCCATTTCCACCGGCACCAACAATGTGTTCCCGCTCATGGTCGAAGGCACCACGGCCGGCATGGCCGCGGGGCTGGTGGCCATTGGAGCCGTTCCTTTGGGTGCCGCATCGATCCAGAGCAAGACCATTGCCGTCATCGTGGACGGGGAGGACACGGATATCGCCCTGGTGGACGTGGCCCTTTCCAAGGAGCGTTTCGTTGCCAGCCGCGCCATTTGGGACATAAATACCATCTACGAGGTGTTCCTGACCCGCGCCGAGCCGTCCTCCATCGGGCTGTCCTCCATTGGAGCGCGCCTGGAGGCTGTCTCCCTGGCCGATGAAGGCGGGCTGCACTACCGCATCGCTGGCGGCGGGATTGATGGGGATGGGCCGCCGGCAACGGCAGACGAAGGTCACCTGAACATCCGCGCACCCATCGCTCCCGGGTCGGTGCCGGTGGTGGGCATCGAATCGTGGCAGCGCCTTGCCGATGGACAGCGCGTCGCCATCGAACGTCGGCACTGCACCGTGGCCCTGGATGGCGAGAGGGCATTTTCGGTCAATCCGGGCAATTCCCTCGAGATCGAGGTGCGGCGCGACGGGCCACCGGTCGTCAGCGTCGATGCAACGCTGCGTCAAGCCGCCGCGTCAGGCGTGTTCCACGTCTAGCGCCGACGGGATGGAGATTCCGCCGGGCGGTTTCCTGACGGAAGGGAAGCGTCCCGTCTGACCATGCTCTTCGGGACGGAACTGACCGGGCCGGGCGAGTTGGCCATTGCCCTTTTGATCATCACCGGGGCCGCGGTCGTGTTCGGCACGGTGAGCTTTGGGATGGGAGTGGTCGGAACCCCGCCGCTGCTCCTGTTAATCGATGCCAAGACCGCCATTGTGGTGGTCAACACCCACACCGCGCTGATCTCCTCTCTCGTGCTGCTCACGACCTGGCGGCACCTGGACTTGCAGAAGAGCAAGGGGCTGATCGTGGGTGGATTGCTGGGCACCCCGCTGGGCGTGCTATTGCTCAACGTGGCCGAGCCAAGCCAGTTGCGAATCATTATTGGCGGCGTCATCGTGGTGCTGGGGCTGCTCAACTTGCGGGAGATCAAACTTCCCTTCGCCACCTTTCCGGGTTCGGGCCTGGTTTTTGGCTTCACCACTTGTCTGGCTGTAACCGCGATCAGCATTGGCGGGGTCTTGGCTGCCGTTTACGCAATCGCGCAGAAATGGCCTGCCCAGACAGTGCGCGCATCCCTCGCAGCCGTGTTCGTGCTGTCCGGAATCACTCAGGTGGGTCTTTATGCTGCCTCCGGCCTGTACTCGGGGGCCACCGGGGTGATGGTGGGACTGACGGTTCCCGGCGTTCTGCTGGGCTTCGGCTTGGCCGGGCTACTGGTGGGCCGCCTGAACGAAAAGGCTTTCCGCTACGTTGTCGTGGTTCTGGTGATATTTGGGGGATCGGTGCTGCTGGCTAAAGAACTGCTGGGGTAATTACCGGTCAAACCCCAATTGAACCGCGTGGCGTCTGGTGGAGTGCAAAAATTGGGGGGTGGGTCTCAGACCCACCCCCCAATGACTGCCGGTCAATTCGGAACCTACCCCTGCCGCTCGAACGGCGTTGGCATCGGGCCAACGGGCACCTCGATGAGCGAGGGTCCGTCGTGAGCGATGCACTGGCGCAGGGCAGTTTCCAGGGTCTCGGGCGTCTCCGCGCGGACGCCGTTTACGCCGTAGGCCTCGGCCAGCTTCATGAAGTCGGGGTTGTGCAGGTCGGCGCCGATCGTGCGCCCGGCGAATCTGTTGCGCTGGTCGCGCAGCACGTTGCCGTAGGCGTTGTCGTTGAAGACCACCACCACGGCATTGATGCCGTACTGCACCGCCGTTGCCATCTCCTGCGAGTTGTACAGGAAGCCGCCATCGCCCGAAAGCGCCACCACTGCCCTGCCCGGCTGGGCCACCTTGGCGCCCAGTGCCGTGGGGTAGGCATAGCCCAGGTTACCTGAGTAAGACGAGGTGATGAAGGTGCGCGGCTCGTAGACCGGAAAGTAGGCCCGGCTGTAGTAGCCAAGCTGGGTCATCCCGGCAATCAGGATGCCGTCCTCCGGCATGGCGGAACGCACGGCAGCGAGAAGGGACTCCTGCGGCTCCACCGTGATCTTGGCCTCCGCCCGCTGCGCCCGCTCCGCTGCCACCTCGGCACTGCGGTCGGCGCGGGCCGGAGTGAGCTTGGAAACCTCCGTCAGCAGCGCCTCCAGAGATACGCGGGCGTCGCCCTGAACACCGTAGGTGTTGGCGTAGTTGCGGCCCAGTTCGTCGGCGTCGACATCTATCTGCACCACCTGCTGTCCACCCAGCCACGTGGGAAAGGCCAGACGGGTGCCGACGGCAAGCACCAGGTCGTGCTTGCTGTTTTCACCGGCCACGGTGTCGTTGCGGAGCCAGAGGGAACCCAACGACAGCGGGTGCCGGTCCGAGATGATGCCCTTGCCCTCGGCAGTAGCGATAACCGGCATCTGCAGATGCTCGGCCAGCTCCCGCACCGCTCCCGACGCTCCGGAGGATATGGTACCCCCGCCGGCCCAGATCAGGGGGTTCTCCGCCCCCGCCAGCATTCGGGCCGCCTCGGCAATCCGCCCGGCGTCGGGTGCCAGCGGACGCGGCGCCTCGGGCTCCAGCAGCTCCACGTCAGCAACCTCGCCGAGTGTTTCCGGTGGAATCTCGATCTCCACAGGACGGGGCCGGCCGTTCTTCAGATGATGGAAGGCTTCGTGTACCGTCTCGGGCACCTCGGCCGGGTCCATTGCACGGCGGGCGAACTTCGTTACCGTTCGCATGATGTCAAGTTGATCGTCAACCTCGTGGAGCATTCCCCGGTTGACGCCGATGAGGTCGCGCTCAATCTGTCCCGACACCATCATCACCGGAGATGATGCGGCATAGGCGGTGTTCAAGGCGGCGGAGGCGTTGAGCAGCCCTGGCCCGGGCACCACCAGCGCCGTGCCGATGCCTCCGCCCGCGCGGGAGAAGCCGTCAGCCATATAGGCGGTCGCCTGTTCGTGGCGGGTGGTGATGAACCGGATGCCCGGCTCGTCGTAAAAGGCATCCATTGCGTGGTAGAGCTGTACACCGGGCAATCCGAAAACCACCCGCACGCCCTCTCGGTAGAGCGATTTCACCAAGGCCTGTCCACCGGTCATCTTAGCCATGTAAGTATCCTTGTCGTTGGCTTTGCTTGTAAATTTTCGCGCCCGCGCTGTGGACTGGGGACAGCGCGGATACCTGTGCCGTGCCGCTGATTGTACCACCAGTTGAACCGGGCGACAGCCAAACCGGGTTCGATACATGTAGGGTGTGATACATTCGGCTTGGCGATTCAAGCACGGCCAGGGAGAGCGCGATGAAGCGGGCGTTGATCATCAGGCACCACGAATCTGAGACCATGGGCGGAAACTTCCGCTCCATCCTGGAAAGCCGAGGGTTCGAGTTCGCCGAATGCAACATCTTTGAATCAGCCCCGGTCTACGACCTGTTTGACCCTCCCTCCCTGAGCGACATAGACTTCATAATGGCTTTCGGTGGCCCCATGTCGGTCAATGACGATCTGCCTGCACTGCATGCAGAGCGCGACTACATGCGTGAGGCGTTGGCCGTCGGCAAGCCCCTCTTCGGCGTTTGCCTGGGGGCTCAGATGATGGCCACCGCACTAGGCGGGAAGGTGGAGCCCAGCGGCGGCTACCAGTTCGGTTTGCGCAAGATTCACGTAACTGCTGAAGGCGACGCAGATCCGGTTTTCGGGGCCATCATCACCCCACTGGTGCCGACGCTCCACGGCGAGTGCTTTACCATTCCCGGGGGCGCCACCAAGCTGGCCGAAACCCACATGCTCTGCCGCGATGGCAGCTACCGGCGCATCAATATGGCCTTTCGCTACGGTCTGTCCTACGCCTTCCAGTTCGAGCCGCAACTTACGCTGGAGGAACTGAGGTTGTGGGACCGCGTCTTTCGCAGCGACTACGAGTTGATGGGCGGGGCCTTCAAGCCAGCAGAGGAGTCTGCTCGTAACTTGCGCGAGTTCGCCAAGTATGCTCCCGAGCACCAGCAGCAGATGACCGCATTGCTGGAAGCCTTCCTCGCCAACGCAGGCCTCACCTGACCCTTTAGAGTCGACGATGAGAAAATCCGACAGCCTTGAAGGGAGCCTTTCCCCTGGATGGCTTTGAGGCAGAGAGTCCACAAAATCGGCCCTCTATTTCTTTGAGCACCGGCGCGAAGGGGATATACCAGCAGAGTCTGTTTGGGTTAGGATGTGACCGCTAGAGTCAGGTTGAGGGCCCGCCTTATATCACCTTTAGCCCAAGTGTATATATTTACGTCTTTTAGGATAGATCTCATGAAAAAATCAACCGATGAGACTAGTTCGGGAGTCCTGATTGCAATTGACTGGGAAAACATCCGCCGCGGCGCCCAGATGTACCAGCAGGCAGTTTCGCCGAGGGCCTTGTGCGAGGCCATGAAATCCGTAGGCGAGACATTCGGCGAGGTTCGTGGAGGCACGGTTTTTGGGGATTGGAGCCTGAGACGGGAGGACGCGGCCGCGTTTACCCAGGCTGGAATTCAGCCGTATAACGCCCCTCGCACCATGGCGGGAAAGGACCGCACCGACCCATCAATATTGCTTGAAGTTTACGACTGGGTCAGGGACAGGGACGACTGCCAGTACATAGTTCTCGGCTCGGGCGACTCCGACTACCAGGCATTGGTGGATCGCGCCAAGGGCAACGGGCGGCGTATTATCATCTGCGCTTTCAGCCAGTCGGTGGCCCGCGATATGCTGGCCGTCGCCCCTCTCTTCCCACTGGAGGCCGAGCTGGGATTCAGCCTGCCGGAGCACGGCGCCATTGCGGGAGGCGAGGGGCAATACATGTCGGCTGAAGACGCGCTGCAGACTTTCGTGCGGAATATGGACCGGCTCGAGACCTCAATGAACTTCGTAGGCTACAACAAACTCTGCACCCAGTGGATGCTTGACTGGGGGCTTGCCTCCACCGAGTACGAATGCTACCGGCTGATCGATCAATGGCTATACGAAGAAATCGTGGAAAGGCACGACGTGGCCAATCCAAACAATCCGGCTTACCCTACGTCGGCAATTCGTCTCATCAGGTCCAATGAATCAGTCCGCGACATGTTGGGGTACAATCGGCCTGCAACACCCAAGCCAGCGCTGGCGTAGCGCTATTCCGGCGTCCCGTTTGTTCCGGGCGAACCAGTGCGCGGCTATCTCACCCTGCAGAAAGGAGACAGCCGCGCCGTATTTCTAACCTACTCCAAGGCGCTTTCCACAACGGTTCGCAGGGCCTCGCTGCCGCTGGGCGCCGATGCCGCAGCAGCGAGCACCGTTTCCCTGAACCGTACCTCAAAGTCTGGGTCGACCTCACCCGCCTCCGTCCTTTGGTGGTACAACGCTGCGGCTTGGCTCAACTGTTCACCCAGCCAGGCGGCGCCCTGCCTGTCGATCAAATGAACCAGAAACGCTCCGTCCTGCGCCAGGGATATAGGCAACTGCGGAAACTTGTCAGACCGCATCTTGTCGTAGGCCATGTAAGCCAGCGATTCCACAACCAGTTCCCTTTCACCAGCGTCGTCGAAGCCTGCAACAAGGGCAGCCGCCAATACCGGATCCGCATGAATCAGGTGGTATATGATGCGGGCCGGAGGCGCCACCGCGCGATCGCTTTCCCGCACCAGGGCAAGCGCCACATCTATGTCGGCGGACAGCACCAGAGAGGCTGCAGCGGGCTGGCTGAGAATATATCCCTCCAAGGGAAACGGTGTGCCCCGAATTACCCTGGAGACTCCTGCGGGATCGCTATCCGCCCTCTCCGCAACCACCTGGAACAACTGCTTTAGGAATGGCTCGTCGATGCGGAAGTTGCCCGAGGCCTCCTCCACCAGCAATACCAGGCCTTCACTGAAGTCCTCCTCTGGCGATCTGGCGGTGATATCCAGCTTTCGGAGCAGGCTGCCGGGGTCAAAAATGGCGCGCAGCTGCACCGGCACCGGGACCATGAGGGCTTGTACGGTACTGTCGTCAATTTCGGACATAATCCGGCGGGCGAGCATCGGGTCGGCGCTTTGGAACAGATCGAAGAACAGCTTGAGGTCGTGTTCCTGTTCCAGGCCGGTCTCGTCCAGGTGTGCTTGCAGCGCAACCGCTCCCAGGCCCGGCGAACTGCGGCCTTCGGCAAGAACATTCTCCACCAACTTTCCGAACTGCTGCAGCCGCTCCACGAAGCTGGCCGTCGCCTGGAGCGTAGGAGTGTCCGGCAGGTCGGGATTCGATGCGAAGAGCATAACCAGGGTGCGGTCATCGACGGCCGGCAGGAAATTGACCATAATCGGCTGAGCAACGATGCGGTTCGCCAGCGCGGAAACCTTTTCCTGCGGGTGGCCGTCAAGAGAGACGAGGAACGACAGGGCCGCAGAGAGCTCGTCAGTGCTCGGCAATGACAGCGAATCGAGATGCCCGGGATGGGTGCGGTGGAGGGCCACCTTGTCCCTGAGGTAATGTCGCCAGAAACCGAAGTTCTCCTCAAGCTGGGAGTTTCCTGTCAGCAGGTCGAACTGCTCTGCCAGGTCGGTCAGCCGTTGACGTTCCTCCGTAGCCAGCACTTCTCTGGCGGCGCCAAGGAATTCTTCGGACAGCGAATGGTCCGGGAGGCCCGAGTAGAGACGCAGGTCCAGGTGCTCGAAGCCCAGGAACTGGCCCGCTATGTACCTTTCCTCGTGGGAAAGGGACTGCAGCCAGCCGGCAGCCCGCGCCCACGAGCCGAAGGGACCCTCAGAGAGAAAGTGCCCCCAGTATTTGCGAAGTATTGGCGGCACCAGCGACAGGTCGCCACCCGTCGTGTACGGCGCATCCGCCTCCAGGCTGTGGAAAAGCGGCTCGGTGTTGGTCTCAGACAGCCCCGGCAGGTTGCGGAGTCGCTGTCTGAGCAGCTCGTAGCCGTCGGGTGGCTGGGCCATGAAAGCCAGTATGTCCCCGTGATATGCAGACATGGCCGCTGCGATGTCCCCGCCCTCTCCTCCCTGCCAGGAGACTCCAGGACGCCCGATCACCGGAAATGCTCCCCAGTAGGAATGTCCCAATTCGTGCATTACCGGTATGGGTTTGGCCTCCCCGATACCGGCCCAACTGTAAAACCCATAGCTGCCGAAGAATCCGGGTTCCCCTTGCATCTGACGCACGTCCAGGCTGTGCAGCAGAGCCTCGCCCGCAGGAGTTGGGCCATAGAGGGCGACGACAGAATCCAGGCGTTGCGTCACCCAGTCCGCGTTGCCGGGGTGAGGAGTGGGAAGGGGAATTGGAGTGGCAGGTGTGGGAATGTAAACCGGCGTCGCCGTCGGCGTGGCCAAGCGAAAATCGGGGACTGGCGACGTCAGCGTGGCCCGCTGCGGCTCCGGGGCATCCCCGGATGCAGGCGACTCCTGGGTAGCATCCAGGGGTTCGGTAACGGGTGCCGGCACTGTCGCATCCTGACTGCAGCCCGCCCAGCCAAGGATCAGGCAAGTGATGACAACGGCCAGGAGACACTGTTTTCTCAAGTTTCGATTCGACATATTGAGAGATGGTGGGACAACACGGCACGCCTGGTCCGGTTGGCCGACGAACAACGGTGCCCGCAAAACTTCGAGGCAGGCGCAAGCCGCAAATTACGTGAAAGTTCGTTGCGTAGCCTTGGATTTTGATGATAGAGTTAGCGCTCCCTCTAATCACTTATAGCTTTCGTTGTTGATTTGTATCACTACGGTCTGATTGGGGACATGTCATCGGCGGCGCTTGTCGGAACCGACGGCTCCATTGACTGGTGTTGCCTGCCTCGCTTTGATTCGCCCAGTGTCTTTGGGGCCCTCCTGGACCAGAACATCGGTGGACGCTTCCGCATCGGCCCGGTCGCTCCCTGCGTTGAAACCAACCAGGAATACGTGCCCGATACCAACGTGCTTGAGACGACGTTCCGGACCGAATACGCTGCCGTTTCCATTGTTGATTTCATGCCTATTCCTGATGATGACGGCGATGGCAGTCTCGATGTGGAGCCGAATGACCCGCCCGAAATCCATCGCATAGTAACTTGCCTGTTCGGAAGGATGGAACTTGCTTGCGAATTTTTGCCCCGGCACGATTACTCCCGGATTGTTCCCGAGTTTCGCGCCCTGCGGAGCGATTCGGGCGGTGCTGTGGAAGCTACAGGCGGAGGTCAGACCCTGACGCTGGCCGCCAGCCTCCCGTTGCCCTTTGACCGGCGAGGCGTCTCCTGTACCTTCGAGCTTTCCCAGGGAGAAAGCGCTACGTTCGTTCTGGCCTACGGTCAGGGACGCCCCGCCACGCTCGAGCGGTACCGGACGGGAGAGAGGCTGAAGCAGACCAAGCGCTATTGGCAGGACCTGGTTGCAGCCATGGACTATGACGGCCTGTGGCGAGACCAGGTCGTTCGTTCTTTCCTAGTGCTGCACCTGATGATGTACCGGCGCACCGGGGCCATTGTAGCCTCGCCCACCACCAGCCTGCCCGAGACCCTGGGCGGTTCCCGCAATTGGGACTACCGCTACTCATGGCTGCGTGACACCAGCTTCACGGTGGACATCCTGTACCGGCTCGGAGACGCCTACGGCGGCGACCGCTACATCCACTGGCTCATAGAACAGTGCCAGCTACCCCATCAAAGCACGCGCATTGTCTACGGTATCAGTCCTGACTCATCGCTGGAGGAGGAGGTCCTCGAGCATCTCGGGGGCTATGAGGACTCGCGGCCCGTCCGCATAGGGAACGGGGCGGCATCACACCTGCAGCTGGACGTTTTCGGCGAGGTGATCCTTTCCATTCATTCTCTCCTGTTGCTTCACCGGCAGATTCCCGAGGAGGCCTGGGATCTTGTTCAGTCCTTTGCCGAAACGGTGATGGAAAACTGGCGTCGCACGGACCGCGGGGTTTGGGAGGTCCGGGGCGAGCAGCAGCACTTCGTCTATTCCAAGGTGATGTGCTGGGCAGCCCTCGACTATGCTGCATACATCGCCGCTGTAATGGGCCGACGGCGCCTCTACCGCCGCTGGTCGCTGGCTGCCGACGTCATAAAGGAGGAGATACTCGACAGGGGCTGGTGCCCTGCAAAAAAGGCCTTCAGGCAGCGCTACGACAGCGACGCCCTCGACGCCTCCAATCTTGCCATACCTTTCATGGGCATGTTGGAAAGGGACGACCCCAGGGTCAGGCAGAATCTGGACGCCATACAGCGGGAGCTATGCGATGGGCCGCTGGTATGGCGCTATCTGCCGCACGAGACGGACGATGGCCTGGAGGGCCAGGAAGAGGGCGCCTTCACCTTGCTCAGTTTCTGGCTATCAGGAAATCTCATCTACACCGGCCAGAACGACAAGGCCCTTGACTACTTCCACGAAGTGCTCACCAAGTGCACCAACCACCTCGGTCTGTTTGCAGAAATGTACGACAACAAGGCCAAGCGGCAGCTGGGCAATTTCCCCCAAGCCTACTCGCACATCGGCCTGATCCACACCGCGCTCAACCTGTCGGGCTATATCGCCAACACCCCGACAAGGCGCATCAACCCGCTCTAGCAGCCCCACTTTATTTAATTGATGACTGCCGAAAACTTTATCGTCATCCCGGCCGCTATTTCGTCATTCCGGCCTTGAGCCGGAATCCAGAAGGGCTGGGGAAATGCCAACGTAAACAGCTCCAGGGTTCCTGGATTCCGGCTCAAGGCCGGAATGACGGGGCCCGGTGAATCGTCCATCCTTTCTAAGGTGACGGACAACTAGTTGCCCTGCTTGGGCAGGCTGCAGACATCCAGTGCGGTTAGGGCCAGCACCTTTGCCACCTGCACCATGTCGCTGATGCGGCTGAATTCGTCAGGGACGGTGTCGGACTCAGACCCCCCGCCCGGCCCATACAGGAGACACGGCACCCCGGCGGCCCACAGGTGGCAGGTATCGTCGCCGGTGTAGGAGCCAGGCAGCACCGTACCCACGCCATCGGGTTCCCGCCCGCCGGTCACTGTGGCGTACTGCCGCAACACGCAGTCGAGGATGTACTCGTCTTTGGGCAGGTCGAAGGGCTCCATCACGACGGTGAAGACCCTGTGTTTCGGGTCTGGAGGCATCTCGATTTCGTACTGAAAGTCAGGGTCCTCAGCCTTGATCCGGTCCAGCTCCCTTTCGATGTCCGCCTTGACCGATGCCGAGGTCATGCCCGGCAGGAAGCGGACGTCCACCAGCACGGTGCAGAAATCGGATACGAAGTTGGGGCCCCGCATGTCGTAGTCGCGACCCCGTCCGCCGATGATGGCGCCGACGTTGATGCGCGGCAGGCCGGGCAGGTCCTCGCGGGGAGTGTAGGTGAACTTTACGCCGTCGATGGCCGGAACGGCCTTGCACATCTTGGCTATGGCGTCCACGGCCTCCTCCTTTCGGCTGATGTGCCGGGAGTTACCCAGCACGTGCACGGCCATTTCCAGAACGCCCGCGTGCACCGTCAGGATGTTGTTGGCCCCGAAAGGCTCCGGCACCACCGCCATGTCGGTTAGTGGGCCTTCCCGGCACAGGTAGGTAGTGCCCACTCCCCCCTGCAGCTCGCCCACCACGCAGGCCAGCACCAGGTCCCCTTTGAGCTCCACTCCCGACTTCCTCACGGCCTCGGCTGCCGTTATCAAAGAGGAAACACCGCTCTTCATGTTCCGTATGCCCGCGCCGAAGATGAAATCGCCCTCAATGCTGGGCGTCCACGGGTCGCGGTTCCAGCCCATCGCGAGCGGGTCGATGTCTATGTGTCCGTTGAGCATGAGCGACTTGCCGCCGCCGCTTCCCCTCAAGGTGGCGATGGTCTGGAAACGCCCCGGCTCCACCTCCTGCAACTGCACCTCGTAACCCCGCTGGGACAGGTATTCGCCCAAGAACCGGGCGACGTCGCTCTCCTCGGTCTTGAAGCTGGGAATCCTGATGAGTTCCTGGGCCAGTTGCAGCATCTCCTCCCGGTCGACGCTGTCCTGTAATTTCTGCGCTGCCTCTGCGTTCACGTCTCACCTCGCTGGGGGGTCGATGCCTGATCTTTAGATGCCTGATTTTTAGGGGTGCCTGAATTGATTTGCCGAATTTGCTATTGGCCGAAGCCCACCTGCCAGTAGCGCTTGCCGCCACTCCTGACAACCTTGCCGAAACCGGGGAGAGGGAAGTGGCAGGATATGACTCGGGTACCTTGCGCCTCGGCATCGGCCAGCATCTTGCGGCGGGTCTCAGTGGCCACTGGCCAGTCGAAGTCGAAATGACAGTTCCAGTCGTCCTCGGTCACTTGGGCCGGGTGCACCAGCACATCCCCCTGGATCAGCGCTTCCTCCCCTTGAGAGGCGACCAGTATGCTCATGTGTCCCGGCGTATGCCCCGGCGTGTGCAGGGCCCGCACTTCGGGTGTGAGGCCGCTGTCCTCGGTGAGCGTGTCCAGCAAGCCCGCCCGAGCTATCGTCTCCACGCACCGCTCCATAAACGGGAACGTCGAAGCGGCCTGGATATCGGGCCGCCGGAAGTGGTCCAGGTCGGCCCGGTGGCAGACATAGCGGGCGTTGGGGAAGGCCGGTGTGGGTGATGCGTCCGGTCCCACCACATTCCAGCCCACGTGGTCCGAGTGCAGGTGAGAAATGAAGACCGTATCAATCTCCGCGGCTTTGATCCCCTTGGATGACAGGTCGTCCATCAGTTCCCCGCGGCGGCCTCCGATGGCCTCGATTGGTCCCTCGCCGTACCCCGTGTCGATCAGGATGGTCCTGTCTTCCGAACGGACCAGGTAGCATCCGATTTCGATGAGCATATGGTCCTGCTCGAAAGCGTCGGGGTAGCGATCCTTGTATTGTTGCCAAGCCTCCGTAGGCGCATCCGGAAACAGCTGGCTGAGAGGCATTGGAAAAGGCAGGTTCATATCGGAGAGGGCGACGATCTCCACGCCACCAACGGTCAAGGTGAAGTCGGACATATACCCTCCTTGGTCTCACAGCGATTACTGGCGCAATTGTATGAATAGCCACAAGACTGGTCAATTGCGATGATGCAATTCGACCACATGCTCCCTTGTAGTGACAAGGTTTCGTAAAAACATGTGTTTGAGGGACGGCAGGGATGCAGCAAAGTGCTGAACCGCCGGTTGATCGTTACCGCCACCATTGGTTGGCGCATCCTGGCAGGCCATAGATTCGACGCCGGACATCAGGAGAACCAAGAGACTATGTCAATACTCTGTGGGCCGCCAACTCGCCATTCCCCCTGGTTCTTTTAAGCCAGGAGCGGGAATCCAGGACCTCGGTAAGCGATTGGCGAAACTTCAGCAAATTTTTTGCGGTTTGAGCCAATTTCTAAAGGAATGCCGATACGGGAGGAAAGTTCGATGCGAAAAGGCGCGCAGAGATCGAGTTTTAAGGAAGTTGACAGCCGCAAGGACATCGTAACCCCATGAAGTTGTGGCCGGCCGGGCCGCCAATGCGACCGCGTCTTATACCTGCCCAGAGTCAGGGACAACACCAACCCGGGTTGAGGCAGGAAACAGTGGGCCTGAGCTGAGGGCCGGTCACCCGGCCGACGAGAACCGACTCCCGGGTCTTGGCCATGCTCGTCAATTAATCGGTGATGTACGTGTGGGTGATAACCTCCCAGACGTGGCCATTCTCGCACTCGAAGTAAAACCCGCGCCCTTGGTGCAAGTGGTTGATCTCCCCGTCCGTGCGCGAGCGCGGCCCGCTCCCGAAGACGACCCTCTCGTCCTTGATCCTGTGCAAGATCGCGTCGAACTCCTCGTCCGAGGCCAGGAAGGCGTAGTGACTGGAGCGTGGGTTGTCCGAGTCATCGAAGTCCAGCGTCAATATGTCGTTGACCTTGACCGGCGCGAAGTGCCCCCAGGGTCCCTCGTACTTCAGCCCGAACATGCGGGCGATGAACTCCGCAGACTTCACCTTGTCGTGGGCAGGTACGATCGTGTGGTCCAGCTGCAAAGGCATGGTGCTCCTCCTGTAGGAAAATGGTATGCCGAGTTTGCTTCAGGTGTTGAGGGAATCGACTCCGACGCCACAGGTCGACACATTGCCTTGGAACCCTCTGATTGGGCGGAGCTTGGGCAGCGCCTTGGCCTCAAACCACGCTCCATCCACCAGCAGGCAAAGCGGGGACCTGATTCCGTTCATTGGGAACCGGCGTTCTCCCTACCTCAGCACCAATTGTACACCTGGTGATCAGCATCGGAATCCCCAGATCGGGCCGTTCAGAGGCGACCAATCCGGCCTCTCTTCACCGGATGCGGTGGGGGGCCTGTGCCCAGACCGTTATTGGATGGGTAGTGTCCCTTCAGCTCCTCAGGAAAAGAAAGTTCGAGCTGGTTAGGTGGGCTGACGTTACGATGTCCTCCCAAACCTGCGAAATGACCCCATGAGAAGTTGGTGCCGGCGTCGGCGGTCTTCCGGTGATGCTGCTCCATACGGCGCCAATGACTCCGCCACTCTGGACATGCCAAGCGCCGCACCAGCGGGAACACCTTCATAACCTTGGATCAACCGGCTCGCTCTCCAGGGAGAGTACCGCGAAGGCGCACTCATGTACCCGGTGGAGGGGCTCCCGCTCCGCAAACCGCTGCAGACCCTCGATGCCCAGCGCAAACTCCCGAAGGGCGAGAGACCTCTTGGTGGAGAGGCCGCGATTTCGCAGACGTTTGATGTTTTCCGGCAGGGTGTACTCCGGCCCGTAGATGATGCGCAGATATTCGGGGCCCCGGCACTTCATGGCGGGCTGCACCAGGCCGCGCTTACCCTTGGAGACAAAGGCCATCGGCTTCACTACCATGCCCTCGCCACCCTTGCCCGTTAGTTCCTCCCACCAGCGTGTGGCCTCAATTTCATCCTCGGTGTCAAGGCGCACGACCCTATGATTGGTATCCCGGAACAGTGCTGGATCGGCTTCGTGCAAGCGGACGGCCGCGTCCATGTGCCACTGGTGGTCCTTGTCGGTGTGCACTTGGCCTTCGCTCGCCAGCAGGTGGAACGGGGCCAGCCGGATGTCAGTGAGCGACATCACCGGCCAGCAGTACCTGGCATAAGAGTCGCTGTAGAGTTGGGCGAGGCTCAGCCGCTCTTCGACCCTAGCCAAGGCATCACCGGCGTCAATGCCCCGCGTCGCCGTCTGCCGGAGGAGGGATTCGGCGGCCGTGAGGCTGGTCCGCGCTGACACGCCAACCGCGGCATACTGTTCACGGAGCAGCTCCTGCGCCTTGAGGGACCACGGCATGAGTTCACAGTCCAGCACCACCCAGTCGGTCTCCAGTTCGGCCCAAAGACCGGCGTCTGTAATGCCTGTCCGGACACGTTCCAGAAATTGCGCCTCAAGAGCGCGGTCTTCAAAGAACCTTCGTCCAGTACGCGTGTAGCAGGCGCCGATCCCCTCGCCAGCGATGCCAAAGCGACGCTCTATGGCTGCGGCGTCCTGCCCAACCACGACGACAGCCCGGGAACCCATGTGTTTCTCTTCGCAGACCACCTCGGACACGCCGTTGTTGCGGAAGTAGGTAAACACCTCAGCCGGATGCTCGAGCAGCCCGGGGAGTCGGGATGTCTCGCAGGGGGATATTGTAGGCGGGAGGTACACCAGCCAGCGGGGGTCCAGGGCAAAACGGCTCATCACCTCCAGCGCCGCCGCTGCGTTCTCCTCCCGCACCGTGATATTGCCGCGGAGCCGCGTCGAAACGACACGCTTCCCGATTACGTCGTCAATGTCAAGCAGGTTCGCCGCGCGGGCCCCGGCTGACGCAATGGGTTCTTCCGGCTGAGCAGACCGGGCCAGGGGTCTCGTCGGCTCATAATAGACCTGAGCCGCCAGAACGGACACAAGTTCCCTTTCCGGGTACCGGAGCGCGGTCAGCTTGCCGCCAAAGACACAGCCTGTGTCGATGTTGATGGTCCGGTTATGCCAAGCGGGCTCCGCGACCGGGGTGTGGCCGTAGACAACCATAGCCCTCCCGCGATAACCCTCCGCCCAGTCGGTGCGCACCGGGAGTCCGAATTCGTCCGTTTCTCCAGTGGTCTCGCCATACAGGCAGAAGTCGCGGACACGAGCTGACGCACGGCCCTGGTATTCCGTCTTCATCCCCGCGTGGGCCACCACCAGGTCTCCGTCATCGAGCACATAGTGGCTGATCAGTCCATCCAGGAACGCGGCAACCTGTTGCCGGAGCTCCTGGGACTCCAGTTCCAGTTGCGCCAGCGATTCCGCCAGTCCGTGAGATATCTGTACGTTCCTGCCCTGGAGCTTGCGGGCAAGCTTGGATTCATGATTGCCCGCCACGCAGAGGCCCGTGCCGTCCGCTGTCATTGACATGACGAGTTTGAGTACCTCGACGACACCTGGGCCGCGGTCCACGAGGTCGCCAACGAATACGGCCTTCCGGCCCTGTGGATGCGTTACGGAAAAGCCCGTTCCCCCAGTAGCGTCGGCGCGGGTCTCCAACCTGTATCCAAGGCGTTTCAGGAGGACGACGAGCTCATCGAAACACCCGTGCACATCACCGATGATGTCGAACGGCCCGTGTTCGTGCTGTAAGTTGACCCATAGGGGCACCCGCTCGACGGTGGCCTCTTCGACCTCCTCAGGAGAGTTCATGACGAATACATACCGGAAGCCCTCCCGTTTCAACCCGCGCAGCGATCTTCTGAGCTGTTCGGCTTGCCGACGCACAACGTGCGCGCCAAACGACCGGTCGGGGCGTTCCTTGTTGCGGGCCAGGCACAGGGCCTCTGGCATGTTCAGTACGACGGCCACTGGAAGGCAGTCATGCTCCTTGGCGAGTTCCACCAGGGACTTGCGCGCTTGCGGCTGCACGCTGGTGGCGTCAATGACGGTGAGCCGCCCGGCCCGCAGGCGCGTGGCCGCGACGAAGTTGAGCAGCGCAAAAGCGTCGGGGGTTGCGGTCTGGTCAGTGGCGTCATCCGCCACCATCGCCCGGCAGGCGTCCGAAGACACCACCTCCGTGGGCTTGAAGTGGCTGGCGGCAAAAGAAGACTTCCCCGATCCTGTTGGGCCAATGAGCGCCACCAAGCAAAGTTCAGGAATGGCAATCTTCATTGGGTAAAGACCCCCATCTGGGTCGGCGCGCCGTAAGCGGAGTCCTCGGGGCCGATGTCCTGGAAACGGACATCGTACTTGCGGCGGCCCGCGACTTGGCGCGACCACTCCTGGAATTGCCCTCGCGTCCATTCAAAACGGTGGTCCCTGTGCCGGAACGCTCCGGTGGGCAGCCCGCCGAAGAGGGTGTTGTACTCTGCATTGGGCGTCGTGATCAGCACCGCGCTGGGCTTCGCGGTCCCGAATATGGCTTCCTCAAAGGCGTCCAGCTTCGGGGCGTCGATGTGTTCGATCACCTCCATGGCTATTGCGGCGTCGTGCCCCGAAAGCCGCCGGTCCCTGTAGGTAAGGGACCCGTGCAGCAGGGTGATGCGCTCCCGTTGCTGAGTGGGCAGGGTATCTAGGCGCAGACGCCTGCGCGCTGCTTCCAACGCCCGATACGAAACATCGAGGCCGGTTATTGAACGAATCGAAGGCTCCCCAAGCAGAGCGTTCATCAGTCTTCCTTCACCACAACCGAGGTCCAGCACTCTGGTTGCGCCAAGCGTGCGGAGCGCGGCCAGAACCGCCTCCATACGTTGCTCACTCAGTCGAAGCGGCGCTTCAAGCTGCTCCTCTTCCTGTTCATGCCGTGTGGCGGTGGCGCTTGGGTCAGTCGGCCCAGCGTCGAGCAGTTGGGCCAGCGCCTGGTTGACAAGGCCGCGCTGATGCTTCAGGTAGCGGCGCGAAATGAGGTCCCGCAGCGGATGGCTGCCCAACCAACCCTCGCCGAAGCGCAGCAGCTTGTCCACCTCGTCGTCGCCAATCCAGTAGTGCTTGTTGTCGTCAAGGACGGGCAGAAGCACGTACAGGTGGGCGAGCAGGTCCCGGAGCCGGGTCGCCGACGCAAGGCCCACGCTGTAGTATGGGCTGGGGCCCCACTCGGGAAAGCGCTCATCCAGCGGGTGCCCCTCAATTTCAACGGTATAGCCAAGCGGTTCAAACAAGCTCTGGATGAGGTCCGCTCCTTCCCTGGATGGCACCACCGCGATCCGGGCCTCCAGCGGGATGGCCGACTCTGCCAGATCCGGGCGCTCCCGGCTCTGGCCTGCGAGCGCACTGCCGAATACCGAGGCGATCGCCACGCTCAAGTGTGATGACGCGACGTAGGGGCGGTCGTTGACATATTGCTCAAGCCAGTCGCCGGCATTGGGCGCACTGTGCTTCGGGCGTACAAGCCCAACCGGATCTACGTTCAGCAGAAGCGCCACCGTGCAGCGGTGGCTTTCCGCTTCCGGGTAAAAGACATCAGCCCGCCCGTACGAGAGGTCGAACGACTGAAATCGGCTGGGGTTCTTATGTACCAGAAACCCGAGATCGGTCGCAGGCTGATACGTTGTGGAGATGGTGAGCAGCATGGCACCAATCGTAGGTCAGAGGCGCCCGGTTTTCAAGGTCAGCCCTTTCTGGACAGGAACGAGGAGCCATCAGGCGCAGCCAAGGCGCGCGTCAGCCACGGGCCTATGCTCCTGACTCTTCAGACGGACCTACTGGTGGGGCAAGTGGTACTGAACGCGGTATCGTTATTGAATTAAAGGTGTTCCCTGTAGGGCCTCGGTATTCAGGTCGATCGTTCAGCCGGTGCCGTAACAGGGGGCGGTCTGTCCGAAGCGATGCTGTTATGCGTGGAACCTCCAGCGGCCTCGGGCACGGGGTCCCGGTGTTACAACAGCGCAGGCACCGGGATGGAGCACCGCCTTGTCCTCGTTTCCCGCCATGCACATTGCCATGTACACGGATGGGTGCAAAAGAGGGGGTTATTCCTCCGCGGCTTGGGCGGCGGGGAGGAAGTCGGCGTCGGCGAAATCTGCGAAGCGGTCCGGGAGAAATTCGCCCATGTCGGAGACGACCAGGGTTGAACCACGGCAGATATAGTCGGTGATAATGCGGCCGGTGATGGGACCCAGGTGGATGCCCTTGGTGGTGTGGCCCGTGGCCAGCAGGACGCCTTCGCGGCCGGGCACCGGGCCGATGATGGGCTTGCTGTCGGGACTCAGGGGGCGGGAACCGGCGAGCTGTTGGACCAGCTTGGCACGCTCCAAGTCGGGAAGGACATCTATGGCCCGCCGCAGGAGTTCCAGCCGGGCAGTCTCTGTGGGCTGGCGGTCGAACTCCTCGCCCCAGAAAAGCTCTTTCTGGTCATAGTCCCGGCCGCCAGTGCTGCCGACGCTGGTGAGACCGTCGGTCCGGCTGATCATGTGACCGCGCTTGGGAGAGCTGATCAGCACCGGTAGGGGTTCGCCGGGGTAGTCGAGCAAAAGGCGCTCTCCCTTCATTGGCTTGACAGGAACGGGAAAGTCCAGCCACGGAGAGAATGCACGGCTCCAGGTGCCGGCAGCCACCACCACTGCGCTACAGTGTATGTCCCCGGAGGCGGTCTTGACGCCGGAAATCGCGGGTCCACTGCTGACAAGGCCGGTCACTTCCCGGTAGAGAATGTTGGCGTCCTTGAGTTCGGCACCCCGGCCCAAGGCCAGGTTGAAGCGGTAGCTATCCAGCTGGGCGGACTCGTCCTCATACACTGCGCCAATGATGGAAGGGGAAAGGCGGGGTTCGATGGAGTGGACTTCCTGGGCATCGATCCAGCGCATCCTGACGTGAGGTTGCTGCCAGACCATCAAGCTCTTGATCAGATCGGCCTCTTCGTCGTCCAAGGCCAACCGTAGAGAGGGACGACGCTGGTAGAGAAGGTCCATACCCGTGGCGGATTCCAGTTCGGGGACGATCTGTACAAACTCGGAGTAGGAGGCCCGGGCCATTTCAAAGGACGCCCCGGGGGAGAACTCGGCGCCCAGCAGACTGAGGGAGCCGGTGGCGTGAGCAGAGGCCCCGCTTCCGATGGCTTCCCGCTCCAAGACGGTGACATTGACGCCTTCTCGGGCCAGGTAATAGGCAACCGAGCAACCGACCACACCGGCACCAATGACAACTACGTCGGCAATCTCAGGCAAAACTCTGCTCTCCAATGGGAGTTCTGGGGATTGTCGCCGTGGGCCGCGCGGGTGTCAATCGGGGCGTGCCTTTCGGAAGTGTTCCCGATTAGGTGGTCAAGTCCGGGAAACCATCTTAGGAGTAACGCAACGTGAAGACCGGATGCATCATTTTGGCGTAACGTAGGGGCGGGTTTCAAACCCGCCCCTACCGTTCCATTCACAAGGATTGACAAGAATAGGGGATGGGTACCCGCGTGCCACCCCAAATCAAACCGGCAGCGAATTTGTTGACATGCCCCTCGAAAACCGACCCTGAATCGATGGTAAGATTCTGGGCGAATAATCTTGCCAACAGTTCAGCCAGAAGCAGCGATCCGCTGCCTTAGCCGGTAGATTCACGGATCAAGCGGCTGGAGAGATGTGATCCCGACCTCTAGTCAGTTGGCCGGAACCTCATACACTCTCTGGAAATGAGCGCCCGCAAGTTGCTAGGAGAGACCATGACCACCGTTGAATACAACCCGGCAGCCCGATTCGAAGTCGAAATGATCGACCGGGTCTACCTGGAACACCAGAGCGGCAGCCTGGAGGCCACCATCTACCAACCCCAGGGAGATGGGCCCTTCCCGGGCTTGCTGGACGTTCACGGCGGCAGATGGTTCCTGAACGATCGTTCCGACGACCATCCAATGAATCTGGCCCTGTCAGCCAGCGGCATAGTGGTCGTTGCCGCGGACTTCAGGTTGGCCCCGCAACACCCCTACCCGGCCCAGATCGTCGACACAAACTATGCCACCCGCTGGATGAAGGCCCAGGCCGTCCAACTCAACATCGACCCGGCAGCGGTGGGCGCCATGGGCTGCTCCAGCGGCGGCCACACCATGGTGCTGAACGGGATGCGCCCCAAAGACCCCCGCTATGCAGCGTTGCCGCTTCCCGAAGGAGAGGACGTGGACGCTTCACTGCGATTCATGCTGTGCTGCTGGTCTGTTCTCGATCCCCATGCCCGCTACATGTGGGCCCGCGAAATTGGCGAAGACCGTTTTATAGGCCCCACGGAGTCCTACTTTCCAGATCACGCGAGCCTCCACGAAGGAAACCCTCAGGAGGCGCTGGACCGGGGAGAGGCAGTGGAGCTGCCCCCTGCGATAATCATCCAGGGGACCAATGACTCTAACATCCCCTTGTTCATTCCCCGAAAGTTCGAGGCCTCGTACCGGGCCGCCGGCGGCGACATAGAGCTGGAACTGTTCTCGGAGATGCCCCACCGCTTCGGCAACTTCCCCGGAGCTGAATCCGAACGGGCCATCGAGTTGATGAAAGGCTTTATCGCGCGGAAGTTGGCGCGCCCGGCGGTGGCGCCAGTCAGTTAGACCGCCAGAAACGGAACGCTACCTGAGCTGCGGCGGACCGGGACGGCAACGGCCATGCCTGCATCGCCCAAATCCCAGGCAAATTCAGCGCTCCGCGCCGTCTCCCGTAAAGTAATCGTACTTCCGCCCTGCCAGATCCACTATCTCGGCCACATCTTCCTCCAGCACGTACCCAGCGGCCACCAGTTCCATCGCGGCCCGGGTCACCTGCTCCAGGTAGTCCTCACGATCGGCGTAGCGTTCCTCGATGGATGCTCGCGGGTCACCGGCGGACTCGCGGTCGGCTTGGGTAGCTGGCAGGGGCAGGGTCCATCCGGCTAGGCCGCCGGTGATGCCGATAAAGAGGATGGGGTTGCCGATGCTCTCGTCCCGCAAGTTCCAGCCCGTGTAGGTGGCCACCGGGACTGTCAGGTCCGGCAGGCGGATGCCGCCCCGCTCGTTGAAGGACTCGTCTAGGTCGGCCACCAGCGCCGGGAACTCCGCTCCCTCAGCGGCAGGCAGCTTGGTGGCGCGCCCCAGGTGCGACTCCGGGCCGTAGTCCAGCCTTATTGCCCTGGTGGTCTGGGTAGGGACCCGCACGCGGGGGAGTTCAGCGTACCGTTCCAGCAGCGTATGGGACTCCACAGCCGAGCCGTCGTTCAGGCTGGGATGACGGCTGGCGGGAGGCTCTTCGCCTGTCGTAACCCAGCGGTCCAGGTTGTCCAGCGCAGCCCGCAACAGGGGAGCGTAGTCCACGCTGTTCAGGGGAAGCTGCCCCCTGATCCCGTCACTCGCCCGGAATTCCAACGGAGGAAACTCACCCGAGCCGTGCTGGCAACCCGCGAAGTGGTACCGGCGGACCGACGGCGACTCCGCGGCGTCGGCCAGGCTCTCCAGGTCGGTGTGGATCAGTGCGGCATCTCCACGCCAGTACTCGGCCGAGGTGTTGGTGAACATGATCTTGGGCACCTTTCCCCGCTGCTCCATGGCGTCGAGCAGGGAGCCCTGGGCGCCGGTCACCGGATCCGTCTGTGGAGTGTCGGTAAAGGGGAACATCTCCGGGATGATGTAGCAGACGTCCTTGGAAGGCTGTCCGAAGCGCAGATTGAACTCGCCTCGCATCCCGCCCGCCACGTGAGGGATGATCCCATCCAGGGCGGGCCGGTCTTCCTCGTCCTCGTTGAGGCCCACGTGGATGTACTGGCGCAGGAAGCGTCCGCTCTGGGAACGGCCCATAGCGTAGGCGTAGTCGATGGCCCCGGCGCAGGGGTTCCCCGACGAGCCCGGGGCGTGTTTCAGGAAGGAGACCACATCCCGCATCGCCACGAATCCCAATCCCACGATCCGGCTGCCGGTTGTGGTGTAGACCAATTGGTATATCCTCCCCGGATCGAACCCGGAGGGCATGTAGATGTGGCTGTGCTGCGGCTCCACATCCTCATCCTCGACCCGGACGAAGGACCATTGGCTCCGGTTAACAGGTGTAGCGGGACTGTTGGGCAGGTCCCGCACCGTCAGGCTGGCCTCCGCCTCTTCAGGGTCGGCGGCAGGATTGGGCAGGTGCTGCCGGTCTGCCAGCAGGAACACCTGGGTGGGTTCGTTGCACTGGAACTGGCACATGGTCTTGCCGGTCAGTGGCCCTTGGGGGCCGATGGCTTCCGGCCCCTGAAGACCAATGAGTCCTGGAGTGGGAGGCACGTCGGCCTGCCAGCCGCCCCAAACCACCGTATAGCCCCGGCGCATCAGGTAGCCGTTGCCCGCCTCCAGGGAAGCGGTGGGGTCAGTGGCGATGGGGACGCTGTTCATTGTCAGGGCGGTTTTCCGGCCCCGATTCACCACGTCGAACAGGATGCGGCGGTTGCCCCGGTCGATGTTCACCGGCTGGAGCATGGCGAAGTCCGCCGAAAACTCCACCGTGCCGGCGGAATTGCGCGGCGCCAGGTTCAGGTCCGTAATCCCCTGATTCCGGGGGTGCAACGGGTCCACGGCGTAGTGGGCCGTGCCTTCCAGAAGCTCATACGCGCCCACGTCGCCGAAGCTCTCGCCGGACGCGAAACTGGTGCGATTGGTGATTTCCAATTCTGCTATTGCCAAGACGCCTCCGTTAGGCCAACCGCTGATCGCCAGTGGCCATAATTTCAGTTTTGGGTTGCCATTCTCCCGGGAATTTTAGCACCTGCGGACGGGCCAAGACGCTGGTGGCATCCTGCAGGGTTGGTGTTGAACGTTGTCTGCTACTGGTTAGCCGCCCTCCGCTTTCATCGCCCGATGGGTATGTTGCCCTTTTTCGGTAAGCTAGGGGGATATATTGAATTAATTAGATATGGAGAGACTGGTAGCAATGAGTCTTTCTAGCATTGAGGTGGCGACTCGTCCGCTGAGTTTTCCGGAAGAACTCGTCCTGATGCTACTCAACGAGGAGAACGGCTGCTTTCACCAAGTACACCAAGTACCCGGATGGGATTTGAACTGCGCCTTCGTGGGTTCTGTGCTCGCGGAACTGTCACTGCAGTCTCGCATTGATACGGATATGGAGTCCCTGTTTCATCTCAACCGGACAGAAAAGGGCAATCCTGCTTTGGACCCCATCCTGAAGGAAATTGCAGAGGAACCTGATCAACGGAACACCCAATACTGGATCGAACAGCTTGCTCCTCGCGCGGAATAAATAATTGATTTAACTCTGGATCGCTTGGCTGACATTAAGATCCTGGAATACTCCGGGTATGAAACGCCGCGCCAAGGCCGTCGAAACGTTGCTCGAGCGGGCCCAGAATGTTCACACCCCTGCCCAACGGGCTGAGAGTCCACGGGACCTTGCGGATGACATGCTCAGCCTGCACGCAAGCGATCCGCAGTTCGTCCCGGAATCGAATTGGCGATTCGCCCTCTCCGCAGCCCTGATTGCCAGCGTATACCTTGGCGACGCGTTCAGCTTCGCGTTATACGCCATGGCGACACAGCCGGATATCCGCTCCATAATTCAGATGGAAGCCGATGCCCTGTTCGAAAACGGCGATCCGGATGGCTAGGATTTCACCCCGTCCTAGATTGACGTTACGCACCGCTTTCTCATGGAGTGTCTGCGCCTGTACCCGATCGTACCGATGTCGATTCGAAACGTAATGAATTCGTGTGTGGTCGATGACTATTAGCTGCCGGTGGGGTAACGGGTCAATATTGCCCAAACAGCCGCGCATTACATGAGCGATGTCTTTCCTGACCCGTTCACATTCGATATCGACCGTTATCTGCCTCCGCGTAATAAACACCAAAGTCCTGGGTACGCGCCGTACGGGCTGGGGAAGCACAAATGCCTAGGCTCCCGCGGGATGGAGCTGCAACTCGCAGTCAACGTGCTGATGGTCGCGCATTACTTCACGCTTAAGGTGTCGCCCGAGGACTACAAGCTCCGTTTCAGCCCGTTGCCGTCGATGAAACCGAACAAGAAGCTGAAGTTGCACATTGCCGAGCAAAGGCGTGAACTACCCACATAGCGCGCCTTGGCCCTTCGTCTCTTTCCCCCGTTCACAAGGTGGCAGGAAAGCCCATCATCACCAGCCACGCCAGCCTTGACGCCGCGGCGGAATGCAATCACCGCCCGGGTCGACCTCGCCCTAAAGGATGCGGGATCGACACGTCTCTCCCCGTTGGGGATTACGGCCGTTCCCGATCCTGCTGGCGGCGGCCAGAGCCAGCGGGGATGGTGACGTTTTGCAATCCCGCGCGGACGGCCACCACAACTCCCTTGCCGGCGTTGCGCTGCTCGCGGTAGTGGGGGACGATTTGTATCGCATAGTCCACCGTGAGGCTTATTACGATGATAGGCCCCATCGCGGTGAGCGAGTGTTTGGAGGGCCGGTAAGGCCCAGCGCATTCGGCCCGAGCCAGCCTTCCAACCCCGTGATCCAGTTCTTCGCCATCAATAACCCCTCCAGCGTGAGCACGAGATCTGAGATCGTGCGCATGAAGAGGAGGATCAGCGCCGCTATCAGCAGGAACGCCAGACCAATCAGCGGCAGCATCCCCTCTTCTGTGGCCCTCTTGTATTCATCCTCAATCACCACGGACGAAATGCTGCTAACGCTCAGAGGTCCCTCATCCCCAGTCGCGAGAGCCTGGACCCTCCGTTCGGCATCCTCAATCTGCTCGTCGCCGGTGTCTCGCAGTCGGACGGTGGCAATCGCAACCGGGGTTCCGTCCGTGTCGGTTCCGGTCATGGCGTCGAGGGCCCGCTTAATCTCAGGGTGGCCGCGGGCGGAGTCGATTTCGGGCGAGTGACGGCATCAAAGCCCTCCAACTCGAGCAGGGCCTTGACCAGCAACGAGGGTGCAATGACCGGATCGGCCGGCGCCAGCAATTTCCCCACGCCCGGATCGGCGACAATGTCATCAATCAGGTTGTCCATCTGCGCGAGCCCGGCGGGCGTAAGAGCCTCTCCGCGAAAGGGCAGAGTAACTACACTGGCCTCGCCGGAGTCCCCGAAGAGCTAATCGTGCTCGACCAGGACTTCGGCGACTGCGCTCCCTTGGGGAAGCGTCGCCTCGGTCTCCGGCGGCGGAGCACGTCGCGTCGCTCCCGCTGCCAGCACAACGGTAATGATAACGAGGACAAGGAGCGTTATGTAGGGGCGAACAGTGACCAGCCAGCTCAGTCCTCTGAGGATGTTGCGCATGTAGTCCACTTCTATCTGAGGAAGCCCAGGGAGGCGTTACCCGGCGGCAAGCGGGAACCTTCGCCTTGGTCCACCGCTATTGAGACTCGTTGTGTCCCTGCCTCATTCCATAACTGCTCTTGATGCCGCGCCCATCTGTGGCTCCCGTCCCTGGATCCCCCATAAAGCGAAGATCAGGCCCAGAATTCCCGTGTCTCGCAACCTCGCGTCCTTGGGCGGGTCGGCATAGGGAGTGGCGACGCAATGGCCGGTCACATCGTACTCAAAGCCACTCAAAGCCATGGAAGGGACAGACGAGCCGGCCACCGCAGATACGGCCCCCAGCACCGGCCCCCAGATTGGAGCTCAGGTGTGGGCAAAAGGCCCCGGCGACGCAGACGGCGACGCCAGTTGCGACACTGAGCCAGAGAATACTCTCCCGAGGGCGGCCAAGACGCGAATCGCGTTCGAGCACGCAACGGTCAGCGCGTGGGCCTGGGATGAAGGCCTGATATGCCCGGTTTCTCCATGTTTTCGCTGGTCGATTGAGGCTGTTTCCCTATCTTACCCCTCGCGAATAACTTGTAAGAAGGTCTATTAGTCCTAGCTGCGTGGCGGTACAACTTCAGACAAGCTCCTCCGTTTCCTCCGCGTCCTCGACTTCTTCGACTTGCATCAGCAGTACCGGCAGAATGGCAACCAGGGACAGGAAACCAGCGATGGTAAAGAGGTTCTGGAACACGGTCACCCCGGCTGCTATCAAAGGGGACTCGGTCTCCTCGAATGTAGCTCCAATCGTGGCGTGTGCGGTCAGGCTGTAGAAGCGCTCTATACCCCAAGCGGACAAGGCTGACAGCCCCAGCGCCATCCCCACCATTCGCGACGCGGTGACCAAAGATGCCGCTGCGCCCCAGTAATGGCTGGGCGCGGCGCTCAATGCACTGACGCTTATGGGGGGGATGACCAGGCCAAATCCCAAACCCGCCACCGCCAAAGGCACAGACAGCCTGAGTTCCTCCACCTCCGTTCCCCAGCCGCTCATGAACAGCAATCCCGTTCCCATAAAGGCAAGACCGGTAATGCACACCGGCCTCACCCCCGTCCAGCGCATGATGTAGCCTCCTACCACTGCACCAACCGGAATGGCGGCGGTAAGGCGGACCAAGTGGAGAGCGCTCTCCCAGGCCTTCTTCTCCATAACGGTGCTGGCCATGAGCGGCACGCTTACCAAGGCGATAATCAAGGCAACCCCAACCAGGAACTGGGCAATGTTGGCAGACAAAAACGCCTTGGACTTGTACAGGAAAGATGCCAGCAGAGGTTGAGCCGCACGCCTCTCCACTGCGATCAAAACGAATACCAGGAATACCCCAAGGCTTGCCATGAGATATGGGACAAAGGACTCCCCTGAAAAGATGCTTCTCTGGGACAGCGCGATGGTCAGAACGGAGAGGGCCCCGCCCAGCACCAGTGCCCCGAGGTAATCCATTTTGGCCGAGGGATTGGCAACATTTGGCAAAATGCCCAGCAGCGCTA
Source organism: Dehalococcoidia bacterium (assembly GCA_965249355.1). Taxonomy (GTDB): domain Bacteria; phylum Chloroflexota; class Dehalococcoidia; order Lucifugimonadales; family UBA3495; genus VXOI01. Next base: position 3,186,730 of record CBDFLW010000004.1, on the reverse strand, counting down.
TGAGAAGGAAGCTCTGAGGTATGTCCAGCCAGAATATCCACCGCCAGCCGATCCACTCGATTATGGCGCCCCCGTAGAGGGGCCCCAGAACGGATCCAGCTTCGGCCGACGCGGCCACTAGGCCCAGGGCGATTCCTCTTCTCTCCGGTGATACAACTCCCACTGCCATGGCCAGGCCTATGGGTACCGTGGCGCCGCCCCCGATGGCCTGGAGCACCCTGGCGGACACGACCCAGGAAAAGTCCGGTGCAACCGCCACCAATCCCGACCCGATGGAGAATAAAATCAGCGCCGCCTGGAACATCCTCACACGCCCGTAGACATCCGACAGGCGGCCCGCCAGCGGCATGGCCACGGTGTAGCTGACCAGATAAGCGGTCACGATCCAGGATGCCCTGTCCAGGTCCGTAAGGGGGATTTCCAAGTCCACCATTACGCTGGGCAGCGCGGCGACTACGACGGTCTGGTCCAGGGCGGTAGAAAATACCCCCAGGCAAATAATCCCCAGTACAACCGACTCGGAGGAACTCAAAGAGGTGAGACTAAATCTGGGAGCGTTCACTACCGGGAACGTGGATCCGGAAGTTGAATGTCGACAGGGACGTTGATGCCCGTAATGTCCAGTCGGCGCCTAGTTTCTGGTGCGTCGCCGTCGAAGAGTTTTCCAGCGATTAGAAGCTGCCGCAGAGTATGCTCATCCTGGTCAAACCAAAAGGTCAACGCGATGGCATGACCCGGGTCTGTAGAGGTGATGAGGTTGGACATTCCGTCGGACGCAATATTTCCTTCTATACGGATGGTCTGGACGCCCCCCACGGATTCCCGGCCGGTGATGGCTACCCCAGTCATAGCGGACAGCAATTCGCTCAAGGTCACGCCTATCCCTGTGAAATTGAAGGGCACCTGCTCCAGAGGCAGTGGGGCCCACGGGGCGTCTACGGAGAACTTCATGAATGACTGGTCTCCGACAGCCAACATTTCGATTTCCACGAATCCAAAACCCGGCGCCACCACCTTGACCTGCATCCTGAAGCTGTCGGGAGATTTTACCTCCCCCTCCAGGCTCTTGAACGTCGTACCAAAGAACGGCGCTCCCGACTCCGTTTCGTCGACCAACGTGAACTTGACCGTCGAAATGGCGGCCAAGTTCTCCCCAGCACTCAAAAGCAAATCATTGACCGTCGGCTCAGGGGTTGGGGTGGGAGTCGGCGCAACGGTGGGTGTGGGAGTCGGCGCAGTGGTTGGCGCGGGAGCGGGCGCATCAGTGGGCGTGGTTGCAGGTGCAGTGGTGGAGGAGGGATCCGCTCCACAAGCGGCAAACAGGAATAAAAGACCCGTCGCCAGCACGGCGATTAATATCCTGCCGTCAATTATGCTGGGAAAGTTCATCCGTTTATCTCCTCGAGCCTCCGGTCAGGGCGGACCCGGCTATCTCACGAGGAACTGCGAATTCTTCCACGCTCATCACTCCCGCGGTTCCAGCAGGGCAAAGGCCCTCTCACAGGCGCGGGGCGTCGGCGAATGGCTCCTTGGCTTCCTCCCTCCCACCTCGGCGGCCGGGCGGTCGTTTGGACCGTCTTTGCCAAGTGCGAATCCGGGTCACACCCGGAGTCAGTGCTCACCTCGTTGCCAGGTCAAGTCTCTTCCCCTATTTGTGCACGGTCGTACGCCCTCTGGCGCACATCAGGACGGAGGGAGCGGATGGTCGCCGAGTCGGCCGACCTGAGACGCTGGGTATTATAAGCCTCTGATGGTGGCAATTATGCGTTTGTACGAATATGAAATTTCGGACAATTACCTCAGTTTGGGCGTGGGTCGTCAACAGGCGGGTCAGATAGGATCAGAGAAACCATCTCAAACCAATATCGGCGTCGATGGCGGTACCGGTACCGTTACCGGAGGAGAGGAGAGGTAGTGTCCCTCTTTGAAATTGACATCTGTTGAGTGCCGTAGCCAAGAAATTCAAAACCGTCATTCCGGCGAAAGCAGGAATCCAGAGCCCCGGTGAAAACGCCTTGCGTCTAGATCATCGCCAGCAAGCAGAACGGCACCCTTTGCGGAGGGGCGGGATGACGGACGGGGGCACGAATGACTGTTATTCCACGACGTACGGGGGCTCTGGATTCCTGCTTTCGCAGGAGTATCCGTGTTGGATGTCAAGGGTTTGGCTGGATTTCGGGTTCAGAGGGCCGGTGTGTGATTTGGTGTCCAAGGAGTGCCGCGTTGGGCGATGGCGTGGAGTTGGGTCAGGAGCTTGCGCATGACCGCTACGAGGGCCACTTTGCCAGGCTTGCCCCGCTGGCGCAGACCCCGGTAGAACTGGCGCAGTTGGCCCTCGGTACGCACGATGGAGAGGGCCGACATATACAAAGCACGGCGGACTGCGGGCCGTCCACCTCTGATGGCGCGATGCCCGCGTTGCTGTCCGCTGTCCCGGGCCCAGGGAGCCAGCCCGGCGAGTGCGCACAATCCCTTGCTGTCGCCATAGCCCAACTCGGGCAAGTCAGCCACCAGAGTGGCAGCGGTGAGGGGACCGACGCCGGGGACGCTGCGGTACAGAATGGCCTGCTGGCACAGGTGTTCACTGGACTCCAAGGCGTCCTGGTAGTCCCGGTCGAGGCGGGCAATCTCCGCATCCAGCCAGTCGATGTGGCGCTGGGTGGAGGCCCGGGTTGCTGGGTTCCAGGCCCGGTCGAGACGGTTGCGTTCTTGGACCCTCTGGTTGACCAGCTGGCGGCGGCGGCGGAGCAAGGACTGCAGTTCCTCCCGCTGGGGATCCGGAGGCGGAGATTCCTGGAGAGCAAAGGCCTGCCCGTACTGGGCGAGGACCTGGGCGTCCAGACGGTCGGTCTTGGCCTGGCGTCCACTGGCCTGGGCGAAGGCGCGGACCTTGTTGGGATGGGCCAGATGCACCGGCAGGCCAGCCTGGGCCAGTCGATGGACCAAGGGTCCCTCGTAGCCGCCGGTGGGTTCACAGACGACGAGGGCCACGGGCTGAGCCGTCAGCCAGGCCAGCAGGGCGGCGATGCCTGGGTCATCGTTGGGGAAGGGGTGGACCTCCCTTCCGCCGGAGGATGCGTCCAGGCGGGTTTTGCCCACGTCAATGCCCACGACGGCCGCTGTGGTGGTGCTTGTCATTGTTGCTGCCTCCTGTTGCAGGTATCATTCGCTGAGGTCCTCCCCACTTGCTATGCGGGCCTTGCGCCCCGGTATCCGTTCGGAGGGCCTTGGCGTGGCGTGAGGGGTGTCCTACTCCCGCTCGGCGCAGTCAGGGCAAACAACCCCGGCTCGCCCAATGACGGACGACGCGCCCCTCACGCCTGCAACACAGATTGGCCGGTCTGTGCCGCATACGCAACATACAAATGACGGCGTAGCAGGAATGATGGCGAATAGATGAGGATGACGGATGATATTAGTTTCAAAGAGGGACGGTATCAGAAAGCGCGCACCCGGGCCGGTGGGCTGGCTACGCCTCGTACACTGTCGTGCCGCCGACTATGGTTCGTTCCACAGGAATGTCCTTGATGGTCATCGGGTCGACCTGCGTGGGGTCTGCGCCCAGCACCACCAGGTCGGCCAGCTTCCCTACCTCGATGGAACCCTTGAGGTCCTCTTCGAATGAGGCGTAGGCGCTATGCCGAGTGTAGATGCGCAGGGCCTCCTCCACTGTCACCTTCTGGTTGGGACCCCAGACATTACCGCGGCTGTCCGTGCGTGTCACGCAGCTCTGAATGCCCAGTAGCGGCTCGAACGGGCCGGGCGGGTAGTCGGTGGCCCCGGTGCCTACCACTCCGTAGTCGAGGAAGGAGCGCTGGGCAAACATCCACTGCAGCCGTTCCTCTCCGTAGAAGGGCATCTTTTCACCGTGATGGTAGACGTAGGTGCAGAATGGAGTGGCGATGGTGCCCAGCCGGCGCATTTTGGTGAGGATGTCCGGGTTCACCAGCGTGCAGTGCTCCACCCGGTGCCGCGGATTGGGGCGCGGATCGGCGGCTTGGGCTTTCTCGTAGGCGTTCAACACCATGTCGATGGCCAGGTCGCCATTGGCGTGGATGCACACCTGGAACCCGGCCCGGTGCATCTCCATGACATTCTCTTCGATTTCCTCGGCGCTCATCGCCAGGATGCCGTGGTCGCAGTCGCTGCCGATGTACGGCTCCGACAGGTAGGCGGTGCGCGCTGCGATGGCCCCGTCGGCGACCATTTTGATGCCGCCCAGGCGCAGCATGTCGTTGCCGAAACCGGTCTTTAGTCCCGCCTCCTGCAGAGACTTGAAATGGGGATGGTACATCAGCGCGTACACCCGGAGGGACAGATCGCCTGCGTCTCTCCCCTCCTGGTAGGTGACGAATTCGTCCCTGACGACCCTCGCGTCGTGAACGCTAGTTAGGCCGGCCTGGGTCAGCATCCGGCAGATGGTGCGCAGCCCCTCCCGGCGAACCTCCGGCGTGTCTGAGGGAATGAGGCCAAACCGCACCGGCTCGATGGCCCGCTCGTAGACCACCCCGTTCAGTTCCCCGGTGTCTGGATTGCGCCCCAGTCGGCCGCCGAACGGGTCCGGTGTGTCGCGAGTGAACCCCGCGGCCTCCAGCGCCATGCTGTTCAGATAATAGATGTGTCCCGCCCGGTGGGACACCATGATGGGGTGGAAGGTGCTCACCGCGTCCAGCTCATCCCGGAATATGAAGCGGTTCTCCGCCGTCTTGGTGTCGTCAAACTTGAAGCCCTGCACCCACTGGCCCGGCGCCGTGGTCTCCACCCTTTCCCGCAGGGCGGTCTGAATGGCGGAGATGGAGGGCAGGTCGCAGTCGGCGGCCATCACGTGGCGGATCCCGCTGTTCAACACGTGGATGTGGGCATCGATGAACCCGGGGAGCACCGTCTTGCCGCTGAAGTCCAGCACCTTCACGTTTGGGCCAACAAAAGTCTCCACATCCTCGTTACTGCCGAGGCCAATGAAGCGGCCGTTGCTCATGGCCACTGCCTGAACGCGGGGCCGGTATGGGTCCATGGTGATGACGTTGGCGTTCCTGATGACCGTATCGGCCTTGGTAGAGGGAGTTGACATGGCGTCACCCGATGAAAATTTTCCCTGCGTCTCCCCTTTCCGGGGAGCGGGAATCAATCGCCGAATCTGATTTTGCGAGCGTCCGCGCCAAGAAACTATCTCAAAACGCACTAAATTTGCTGAAAATTCGCCACTCGCTTACCGAGGTCCTGGATTCCCGCTCCTGGCTTGAAAGAACCAGGGGGAATGACGGGTTGGCTGGTTCACCGTCTTTTGAGATAGTCTCTAAATGTTCAGTTCCAGGATGTACAGGCCGCCCTGCAGCCGGTCCACCACGTACACGATGCCGTTTTCGTCCACGTGGACGTCGTTGATGCCGTTGGCTTCGGCGCCTTCGGGTATCCGCGGCACGTAGTATGCAACCTCCTCGGGCTGGAAGGGGTTAGTGGTGTCGAACACCCGGATGCCTCCGTTGAAGAAGGTGGCGTACACTAGCATGTCCGATTGCAGGGAAAGTGATCCCGGACGATTCTCGTGGATGTTGTGCGCTCCGTATCGGCCGGGGCGGTTGAAATAGTTGTCAGTGTCGGCCATGGGCAGCGTGCTGATGATTACTGGGTTGGTTTCCAGCCGGTTGTCCATCAGCCAGACCAGCTTGGGGTAGTCCGCGCCTCCCAGCATGGTGGCCTCCTGCGTCACCACCAGCAGGTCGCGGCTGAACAGCGGCAGCACGGTGTGGGTGAACCCGGGGAATGGAGGGGCGTAGTTCAGCTGGGCGACCACCGAAGGCCGGGACACATCGGAAATATCCAGGGTGATGACGCCCGAGTCCTTCCAGCCGCAGTAAGCCCTGTCAGGACGGTTGGGATAGACATTGGTGTTGTGGACGCTGTGGCCCACGTCGAACTGGGGATGCCGCGCCGGCGGCGGGGCGTCGTCCCCTTCCTGGGTGCCGGGCAGCCACCAGCGTCCCGCCTCTCTCGGATTTGCCGGGTCTCTCACGTCCATGATCACGTAGAACTGGTCGTCCTTCGGGTCGGTGGGATGCGAATCTGGCGTTCCCGTGGCCAAGTGGGCATAGTCGCCGTCAACCCACCAAAGGCAGTGGCATCCGCGAGAACCCGGTCCCTGGGTATCGTAGAAGGCGATGCGCCTCGCGGCGTCCGGGTTGCTGATGTCGTACACCCCCATGCCCGTGCCCGGCTGGCCGTGCTGCCGCGACTGGTAGGCCACCAGCATGGTGTCGCCGACGATGGACAGGGAGTTGGAGCGCAGGTGGCCGTAGTCCAGGTCGGTCTGGGCCACCACCCTCGGGTTGGCCAGGTCGGTCACGTCAACGCTGGTAAAATCCTTGGGCGGGCCCTCGTGGGCCATGTAGAAGATGCGTCGCCCGCCGCTGGTCTGGTACAGGTCCACTCCCTCGCCCAGGTTGTTATGCCCGTTCAAATCGACGTGGGAAATGAGCCTCATATTTTTGATTTCCGGGGCTTGGGTTGACATGAACCCTCCTCCGGCGTTTCTGCAACGCGGTCTGTGAAAATTAGCCTGGCCGCTCTATCAGGACGCCAGTTTACCACCCTTGTATGATTGCAACTGACCTCCGAGGCAGTGGATGGCATGCTTGCCCATCGCTTGATCGGAGGGTGCGCAAAGGACTGGACAACATGGTGCGTCGTCGACGGCGCCGCTGGTGAAACCCAACAACGCTCAGGAGGCAATCATGGGCTGGTCCATCAACCATCCGAACGGCCTTATTCACTACGCGCCCCAGCAATCCTACCGGGGGTACACCCTGGTGACCAACGTAAGCGGATACGACTCCCGCCTCATAGACATGGAGGGCCGGGTCTGTCATGAGTGGCACTCGAACGAGGGCATCGGATACGCCTACCTGCTCCCCAACGGCAACCTGTTGCTGCGAACGGGCCCAGCGGCGGAGGAGGTCTCGTTCCAAAGCCGTCCCGAGCGGGAGCTGCTGCCGATAGGAGGGCGAACGGTGGCAGGTGCGATCCTGGAGCTTGATTGGAAAAGCAACGTAGTCTGGGAGTACCGGTATCCCCTGTTGCACCACGACTTCGAGCGGCTGCCCAACGGCAATACCATGGTGCTGACCTGGGAACTGATTCCGGAGGAAATGGTGCAGCAGGTAAGGGGAGGCCACGAGTCGGGCGGCGGCCACCAGGGAATGCTGGGCGACGTGGTGCGGGAAGTCACGCCCTCCGGGGATGTGGTCTACGAGTGGAAGTCCTGGGAATTTCTGGACTTCGAGGAGGACCGGATCTGCTTCCTGGAAGGCCGAGGGGAATGGACGCACCAGAACACCCTCAACGTCACCCCGGAGGGCGATCTGGTCGTCAGCTTCCGGCAGACCGACGTGGTGGGCATCGTCGACAGCGCCAGCGGAAACTTCCGATGGAAATGGGGACCCGGTCACATCTCCCACCAGCATAACCCAAGGATGCTTGACAATGGCCGGGTACTCATCTTCGACAACGGCCCTCACAAGAGCGGCTTCACCCACTCCCGGGTGATCGAGGTCGACCCAGGCACCAATGAGATCGCCTGGGAGTACCGGGGAGACCCTCCCATATCCTTCTACAGCTACCACATCAGTGGCGCCGAACGTCAGCCCAACGGCAACACTCTGACCTGCGAGGGAGCCCCGGGACGTATCTTCGAGGTGACTCCCGGCCACGAAATCGTGTGGGAGTTCATCAACCCGTTCATGGCGCGTAGCGGCTACGGCGTGGGCGGTACCATCTCGGGACACGCCAACTCGGTGTTCCGGGCCCACCGGTACGGCTATGATCACCCCGCGCTGGATGGCAAAGACCTGGACCCGGCCAGATTCGCCAACCTGAACCGGTTATACGCCTGAACCAGGACCGGACGGCATGGTCTCCCGCCTCTCGTTTGAGAAATATGGTTGGCGTGAAAGTGAAATCGTACGTCTCTGCCGGATCGCGAGCTGAGCGGGGACGCATCCGCCCGATCCTTCTCACAACAGAAATTACATCTCAACTATCCAACGGCGAGTGCTGCGCTTTCATCCATTAAAGGGCCGTAGGAACCACCTGCCAGCATCGCACTCCGGGCGTTTCACTAACACAATAACGTGATTGAAAACACAACGTAGACAATAGGTATAGGCGTTTGTTTCTATGATGATACGCATTCGGAACTGGAAGTGCAGAGGTTTAGAAGTGAAGGCAGGTCAACATAATTGGCAGGACTACCTACCCGATCCTGCAGGATGGTCTCAAGAGTTGACCCTTGTCGTCCGGCGCGGAGAATATATGTACCGGACGCATAATGACAACTTGCTCCTGCTGATGTCAACGAAAGAGGGCGATCTGGTGACAGTCCATAACGGCGGCGCGGTTCAGGCGAGGCTGGCGGTAAACCGAATCACAGGCGAGGTTGTTCATTCGCCACCGGGAGCCCGTATTGGCCAATGGGAAGCGGACATCATGGGGGAGGGAGAGATTTACCGGGAGAATATGGAGCGTCTGCGAACTGCGCCGTTTAGTCTGGAGGGATGGGAGCAGATGGGGAACCCAATTAGGGGAAGGCCGAAAGAGGTGTAGCTAGGGCACGCTTTAAGTTCGTCATCCTGCCCGTTGCCGTTTTGCTCTTGGCGATGCTGGCGGCCGGAACGGTTCTGGCGGACGAAGGGGAAAATAATGGCTCGGTTACTTACGATCACGAAGCCTGTGGGTACTACAATAAATTTGATTACGACGAAGATGACAGCAGGCTGGCCTGGGGCGCGAGGGTACTGTGCTCGGCGGGGATCAACTACATCTTCATGTCGGCAGAATTGATGACCCAGACCTCGGCATGTAACTGGGTGATCATGGATTTCGATGTGAAGACCTGCTGGCACAGCCTCTGCGAGATCGAAATAGACCTCCACTACGCCCCGTCAGGCAATTACAAGATCATCGTATGCTTCCAGGCACAGTCGCCGACGTCGGAATTTCCCTGGGGCTGCTATGAAAGCGGTATTAAATTCGTCCTGTGAGCCAGCCACCGCCAGCCTCCTCCGCTCGCCAGGGCCAAGGAATAGCCCTGTTTGCGATAAGGCCCCTCGATAATGAGGGGCCTTATTATTCTGAATGTCCACACATCCTCAACCAAAGCCAAGGTGAGATGTGCAATTGGGGTGTGTCCGGAATTGGGCTGGGAGTACCGGGGAGACCCACCCATATCCTTCTACAGCTACCACATCAGTGGCGCCGAACGTCAGCCCAACGGCAACACTCTGATCTGCGAGGGAGCCCCGAGACGTATCTTCGATGTGACTCCCGGCCACGAAATCGTGTGGGAGTTCATCAACCCGTTCATGGCGCGCAGCGGGTACGGCGTGGGCGGTACCATCTCGGGGCTCGCCAACTCGGTGTTCCGGGCCTACCGGTACGGCTACGATCAACCTGCGCTGGAAGGCAAAGACCTGGACCCGGCCAGGTACGCCAGCCTGAACCGGTTATACGCCTGAAACAGGGCCAGACCGCATGGTCTCACGCCTCTCGCTTGAGAGAGGTGATTGGCGTGAGGGTCTCCCTCTCCCCCTCCCTGTGGGAGAGGGCTGGGGTGAGGGCGAAATGCCGGGGCTATACGATGGCCGCTGACGAAAGGGAACGCCCCCACCCTAACCCTCCCCCATAAGGAGAGGGAACAACTTAAAGGCCGTCGGAACCGGGTGACTTTTGCTTGACATTGAGAACGATGCAACGTACAGTCCTGAACAACTGCAACTATGCCCATTTGGCGTGGGGGCGAATCTTTCCAAGAGGTGAACTCCATGGCCACGGTGCAAAACCGCCCTTCCTACTGGGAACAGGCCAAAGAGCAGGGATTCGACCTCTCTTGGTTGACCCAGCTCGAAGAAAGCATTGTCCGGGAAAGCGTCGATGAGGTCTCCGGGAACGACACGGGCCGCGTTGAGGGTTCCATCCGCCGCAACAACGTGCCTCGTTTCGGGGCCTATACCTTTCGCACCAAGAGCGAGGTCTGGGCTCATAACCTTACCAAGCTCTATCACGAGTTTGTAACCCGCCAATGGAGTTCCGCAACCGATATTCCCTGGGAGACCATCGAGGCCCTGCCCGACGACGTGGAAGCCGCACAGTGCCAGCTGGCAACCTTTTTCGCCCAGGTGGAATTCGTCGCTTCCGACGTTCCAGGCCGGTTCATTTCCTCCATGTCTCCCGACTATCACGAGGTACGCTTGGCCCTGCTGGCCCAAGTGATGGACGAGTCCCGGCACCTTGACGTGTTCCGGAAGCGCGCCCTGGCTAACGGGGGCGGCCTGATGCGCATGATCGACACTGTCAGCGACGTGGTGGGCGGCAGCACCGACAATGCCCGCGAATTCACCGAGCTGTCTTCTCGCCTGCACATCACGGGGGAGGGGAACGTTTTGACCCTCTTCCGGCTCGGTGAGCTAATGGCCTACAACGAGGCAGAAAAGGCCATCTACCGGCGCTGCGCACAGGACGAAGCCCGCCACGTGGCCATCGGTGTGCTTCACCTGCGTTACATGAACGAGTTCGCCCCCGAACGGCGGGAAGAGATTCATGGTTATTTGGACGAGGGTGAAGCCCGCCAGGCCACCGGCGCTGGCGGGGAGAACCCGGCCGGCGTCAACACGCTCACCAGCGAGGCGCTGGCCGTCCTGCTGGGCGGCGGCAAGGACACGGTGGACGAGGGTCAGAAGATCCTGATGGCCATCCGGCAACGGCAGGTCAAGGAATACTTTCAGCGGCTCAAGTCTGCCGGTTTTGACGACCGCATCCACAATGGCCGGGTCAACCCCGCGCTGCTCGAGACCTACCAAGCGGCTGCGTAGCCGAATCGATGCTCTGCTTCTAGATCTCCCTCGAGCCATCGGGGGAGGTCTAATTTTATACCGGTTCCCACCGAAATCATCTCCTCTGAGAAAAGCCCGAGGGATGTGATGCCGTCTAACGAGGAAGACAAGGCCGACCTGTCCGAAAAGCAGGCCGAAAAGCAGGACTCCACAACCGGGTCCGGCGAAACGTCCGAGGCGCCCGCCTCCAGGGCCGCTCCCTTGGCCTGGATGAACGACACCCTGGAATGGGGAGTGAGGGTGGAACCGGGCAAGCACGGCATGACCATGCGGGGGCTGAATGTCGGCAGCTATGCCGATATCCCCGAATTCAGCACCGACATGAGCCGTCGGCCTCGGGGCGCCTCACCCGTCTTCGGAGTGCCGCGCACGGACTTCTACGCCCTCAGTTCCAAGGTGGACATCTGGGCCGACAATGCCGTGGACCTCTACGAGGAGGCCATACAACGGCGGTGGATGGCCCATGCGGACGTGCCTTGGGACGAGCTGACCGCCATGCCCAGAGAGGTGGAGCTGGCCATGTGCCAGCTATGCACCGAGCTGGCTCAGCAGGCCTCCATTGAGACCGACGTGATCGGGAACTGGCTCCACAAGATGAACTACGCCTATCACGAGGTCAAGACTTTTCTGGCCACCGAAGTCTTCGATTCCGGGCGTCACTATTCGGTTTTTCGGCAGCGGGCCCTAGCCAATGACGGCGCACTGGGAATAGAGAGTTCCGGGCACATAAACCGCCGCATGGTTGAGGTACGGGCGGGGTGGACCGAAGCCGCGCTCTATCTTTACTTCATCCGTGGTCCACTTACACTGCTGCTCTACCGCTACGGAGAAGCCTACGCCAGCAATCCGGCAGACAAGTACCTCTTCCGACGCTGCCTCGAGGACAAGGCCCGCCACATGGCCTACGGGATGGCCCACGTGAAATATGCCATCGAGCATCAGGAGGAGGGCTTCGCCCTTGGTCTGAAAAATCTGATGCAGGGTGTCGAGCACGACGTGGGCCTGGAACTCAAGGACCCGGTGCTCTGGGAAGCGCTGGCCATCATCTTCGGCGGCGGGCTGGGCAACATCTCTGCTGGCATGGAGGTGGTGAAGGACCTGCAGCAGAGATACATCGAGGAATACCTGGCTCGCATGGAGTGGGTGGGTGTCCCCAAAACCGAGAGCAACCTGTCGCCGGTCTTGGCCGCGTACCTGCGCCGGGAAGAAGCCAACCCGGCCTAGGACCCTGCCATGCCGATTTACGAGTACCGGTGCCAGGACTGCCATTCCGTAAACAGCGCTTTCTTGCGTTCGTTCAGTTCGCCAACTCCAACCAGCTGTAAATTCTGTGCGGGAGGGCAACTGCAGCGGATAATGTCCAAGGTAACGTACGTCCGTTCCGAGGCAGACAAGTTCTCCCAGTTGGACCCCAAGTATCTCAAGATGGTCGACCGGGCTCTGGGGAACGCTCCTGCCAATTCGGATCCGGACTACCACATGAAGAACATGGTCCCTTTCAGCCAAGCGAGGGAAACAGGGGAGCCTTACTTCAAAGAGTAGTGTCCCTGGAATGGGATCTCTCCCTGCTTCCATGCACCAGTCATACAGGAGGAAACGGATGAGCGCCCAAGGGGCGAAGACACTGGTATTCCCGTCAGTAGAGTGGTTTGAAGCCATCCGGGAGCTGGTCAACAGCGACCCTGGATTCAGGCACCTTGGCAGCGTGGACGCGGTGATGGGTGTGGCGGTGGGGGGGCGCGTATTTATGATCACCTTCGAAGCCTTTGAGTGCGTCGGGGTCAAAGAGGGGACGGAATACGATCTGATAGACGCCGATTTCTTCCTCAGCATGAGCGTTGACCAATGGCAGGACCTGATCACAAATACCAGGGAAAACGGCGCTGCCGACCGGAGCCACACCCTCAACACCCTGGACCTAATGACCGAAGGCGGCATATGCGAAAACGCTACTGGGGACCAGCTCAGGGCTGATATCTTCTTTCGGGTGAACCAGAGCCTCCAACACTTCTTCGACAGCTCGGCGCGATTTGAAACCGTCTTCGAAGCAAGCTAGCCGCCCGTCCCCCTAGAATTGATGGAGGAGTCACTGGCCCCTATCATCCCGGCCTTGAGCCGGAATCCTGGAACCTTGGCGCTGCTTACTTTGACCTTTTTCCAGCCCTTCTGGATTCCGGCTCAAGGCCGGAATGACGATATAGTCTCCGGAATGACGATATAGTGACCCGAATGACGATATTGTCTTCGACAGTCATCAATTCAATAAAGTGGGACTGCTAGCCGCCGTCCCATACCTCCTACATCCGGGTCGCTCGCCAAGTGCTCAAAAGTCCCTTCTTCCCTCTCTTTTACAGTAGGTCGAGATCTGGCCCCCTGTTCAATCAGGAAGGGGTCAGGACTCCACATCACCACCTTATCGTGTCGGCTCCCCGTCTCATAGAGTGCGCCGTCTGTGCGGCGATTAAGCGCAAGTATGCGGTGGAGACTGACGGCTCCACAGGGGTGCGCCACTCGCGGGTGATAGACCATGGACTGCGTGTTGACAGCCCCGGGGAAGGACTCTAGGCTAGCATCAACTTCGAATTGACGCTGGGGTACGGGTAAATTTATGGAGATCAAAGGCTTGATCATCGACGACCGGCAAAGGGGACTCTTCAGGGTTCACCGGTCGTCAATGACTTCCACCGATTTGTTCCAGCGGGAAAGGGAACTGATCTTCAACCGGTGCTGGATCTACCTGGGACACGAATCGGAAGTGGAGAAGCCCGGGGATTACCGGCGTCGCACAATCGCTGGCCGGCCGCTTTTCTTTGCCCGTGGAAAAGATGGTCAAGTACGGGTGTTCCTCAATTCCTGTACCCACCGGGGCTCTTTGATCTGCCGTCGCGACTCGGGGAACGCCGATGTCCTGCAATGCTTCTATCACGCCTGGTCTTTCAACACCAATGGTGAGCTGATCGGCGTGCCCGGCGAGGATGCCTATGGCCCCTACTTCGACCGGAGCGAGCTGGGCCTGAAGCAGCCACCCAGGGTCGAAAGCTACCGGGGCTTTTACTTCGTGTGTTTCAACCCCTATGTCGAAGACCTGGTCACTTACCTGGCGGGCGCCAGAGAGTACCTTGACCTGATCGCAGACCAGTCCGAGGAAGGGATGCGGGTGGTCCCTGGGTCCAACAAATACACCATGAAAGCCAACTGGAAACTCTTGGTGGAAAACAGCCTCGATGGGTATCACCTGATACCGACCCATCAGACTTACTTAGACTACATCAGCAGTCTGGGGACCGATGACAGCGGGGAAACGATGGCATCCCGGCTCCCCGGAGCCGCGAGGGCCCTGGGCAACGGCCATTGCGTTATCGAGACCGCGGCCCGGAACGGCCGCCCCATCGCCCATTGGCACCCGCTGTACGGCGAGGACGCCAAGGAGCCGATGGCGCGGGTCCGTCAGCGCCTGGTGGAGAAGTACGGGGAAGAGCGTACCTACCGGATGGCCGATACTTCCCGGAACCTGATCATCTATCCCAACTTGGTCATCAACGACATCATGGCCATCACCATCAGGTATTTCGAACCCACGGCCCCCGACAATATGGAGGTCACGGCCTGGCACCTTGTCCCAAAGGAGGAATCAGATGCCATGCTGGCCACACGGTTGGACAGTTTTCTGACCTTTCTCGGACCGGGCGGCTTTGCCACCCCCGATGATGTGGAAGCGCTGGAATCATGCCAGGCCGGCTTCCGCGCTACGGAGACCGAATGGTCCGACATTTCCAGGGGAATGCTGAGGCCTGATCCTCAGTCGTCGGACGAACTCCAGATGCGGGGATTCTGGCGGCAATGGCATGCAAATATGCAGGGCCTGGGCAAGACCGACGTACAGGACGGGCAACCCAGGGAAACGGAAGCCGAAGTGGCTTTAGCGACGGACGACTAGCGCCCTGCCTTTTCAATTCCGGTGGACCAGGTGAACTATGACGACCGCCGACTTATTCAAACCCGGAAAGCCTACGTTGCGCGAGCTGGTAGAGGACTTCCTGTTCAAGGAAGCGGCGCTTCTGGACGAATGGCGCCTTGACGACTGGGTCAATCTGTTTACGGAAGATGCCCGGTACGTGGTCCCCACCACCGATTTGCCGGAAGGAGACCCCACGCGGGACCTGGTGTTCGTCGACGACGACATCACCCGTTTGCGCGCCCGGGCGGTGCGGCTGAACAGCCGCCATGCTCACCGCGAGTATCCGTGGTCGCGTACTCGCCGGTTTGTTTCCAACGTAAGGGTTAAAGAAACCAACGATGGTGAGCTGTCGGTCACCTCGAACGTCCTGGTCTACCGGTTCCGCAACGGCGAGGGGTCGCCCTACGTCGGCAGCATCGACTATACGCTTAGGCGGGACGGCGGGGACCTGAAAATTGCGTACCGCCGCGCGGTGCTGGATTTGGAGGCTCTCTCCTGGCACGGTGCGGTCAGCATCATCTTTTGAACGCCCGGGCAATTCGATTCGTCGAACCCCCCGAACGGTAGAGGCTGACGTTTGAAACTCGAAGGCAAGACGGCGCTGGTTACAGGCACGAGTCCCAACATTATGGGCGGCATCGCCGAGGAGCTGGCCCGGGAGGGCGCCAACCTGGTCTGCGCCGATATCCGCGAGGACTACGCCGAGAAGTGCGCCGCGGCCATAGTCGCCGAGGGGCGTGATGCCATGGGCGTAGGCTGCGACGTTACCGACGAGGACCAGGTGCTCGCCGCCATCGCCAGGGCCACGGAACGGTTCGGGGGCGTCGACATCCTGGTGAACGGCGCGGCCCAGTTCAACTTCAAGGGCGTGTTGAACATGCCTCTGGACGAGTGGCGCCGCCAGACCGACATCATTCTCACGGGCGCGTTCTTGTTCACCAAGCACGTGGCCCATCTGATGATCCAGCAGGAACGGAAAGGCAACATCATCAACATCATTTCGACTGCAGGACACCAGGGCGAGCCCGGCAACGTGGGCTACGGGACCGCCAAGGCCGGGCTGATCAACTTCACCCGGTCGGTGGCCATGGAACTGGCCCGGTACGGCATCCGGGTCAACAGCTTGACGCCGACTGCCACCGGCCAATCGGAAGGACTGGAGCGGGCTGCCAGATGGGGTGTAGAAGACTGGCCGGGGCCCCGTCTGGGTCAGCGCGCAGCGGGCCTGCTGCCGGACGCCAGCAAAGGGGCGCCCCTGCTCAAGCTCCCCAGCCCGACACACTACGGCAAGGCTGCTGTCTTCCTGGCATCCGACGATGCCGAGATGATCACCGGATTCGACCTGCGCGTGGATGCCGGCGCCGTTTCCAGGTACTGGATCTGGTCCCCAGGAGATGCTTAACCCTTTCAGGAACGGGAGGTCAAGATGGCTGAGATTCTAGGTGCAGGCGTGACCCACTATCCGCCGATGCTGGTATCCGATGAAGAGAAGGCATTCCCGATCAACCTTACACTGGCGCGGGACGAGCGGGTTCCCGAGCATATGAAGAATCCGGCCAACTGGCCGGAACCCATGCGCGTCGAGTACGGTGAAGATGAGGGTGTCGCCTCGGCGGCCCGTCACCGGGAGCGCCTGGTGAGCAGCTTTCGGGTAGTCAGTAGCGAAATTCAGGCGTTTGATCCTGACTTCATCCTGATATTCGGTGACGACCAGTACGAAAACTTCAGAGAGGACATTATCCCGCCCTTCTGTATCCTGGCCTACGAGGATTCGGAGTCTACTCCGTTCAACAAGGGCTTTGCCGCTGGCAAGCGCAACGCCTGGGACGAGCCTGCGGACAAGGTGTTCAAATACCAGGGCCACCCCCAGGGTGCCCGGTGGCTCGCCACCAAATTGATCGAGCAGGGCGTGGACATGGCCTATGCCTACAAACCGCTGCACGATCCGGGGCTGCCCCACTCGGTCCTGAACACCCTGCTGTACTTGGACTACGACCGGAAGGGGTTCGATATTCCGGTGGTGCCTTTTGCGGTCAACTGCTACGGGAGCAAAGTCATCAGCAACCGTGGCGGCATCCTGCCTCACAAGGAGAACGGCAAGTTGCTGGAGCCGGACCCGCCTGGGCCTTCCATCAAGCGCTGCATGCAGGTGGGGGCGGCGACGGCCCGGGCGCTTAGGGAGAGCCCTTGGCGCGTGGCATTGGTGGCGTCGTCAAGCTGGTCTCATGCCTTCCTGACTGAAAAGAACCATTTCCTCTGGCCGGACATTGAGTCTGACCGCGCTATGTTCGAGGCCCTGCAGGTCGGCGATTACGACGCTTGGGGCCGGGTCTCCACCCCCCAGATCGAGGCTGCGGGCCAACAGGAGCTTCTGAACTGGGCTTGTCTGCTGGGCGCCATGGCCGAGTTGGACCGTAAACCCGAAGTGCTTGACTACGTAGAGACCTATGTATTCAACTCCAACAAGTGCATGGCCGTATTCCGGCCCTAGCGCCCATGAGCGTGCCCGCCTGCAACAACGCGGGCGCTCCCGGCAGAGCCTGACCAGGCACCGGACACAGTATCAGCCTTCTCGACCAAAACGTTGTGGCAGCCAACTGTGTGGGCGTGGTTGGTCAGCATTGGTGCTGTGGCAACTTGGAATGCCAAGGGTGGCCTCTCGCGCTTGGCCATTCTCCAGGTCCAGGCCCTGGTCCTGTGGGCCAAGTAACTTTACGACGCTGTCCAGGGTCCTATATTCCACCCGGCTCCTCGGGGTTGCATGGAAAAGCTGAGCGGACAAGTGGCCCTGGTTACCGGCGCGGGCCGCATGAGGGGCATTGGGCGCGCTGCGGCAATGGCCCTGGCACGGGACGGCGCCAACGTCGTCGTGGCCGGCACCGGCCGTGACCCGGCGACCTACCCGGAGGACGAGCGGTCAGCCGGTTGGCGCGACGTTGACAGCGTAGCCCTGGAAATCGCCGGGATGGGCCGCAAGTCCTTGGCGGTGGTCGCGGACGTAACAAGTGGTGAACAGGTCCAGGCCATGGTGGACCGGACGGTGGAATGCTTTGGCCGGGTAGATATCCTGGTGAACAACGCCAGCGCCCCCCGGCTGGCAGCTTGGGCCCAGCTTGAGGACCTGTCCGAGGACGCTTGGCGCAGCGTGTTGGACATAAAGGTCACAGGGGCTTTTCTCTGCACCCAGGCGGTGGTCAGGGAATTTCTCAAACAGGGCGGAGGAGGCAGCGTGGTCAACGTTATCTCCGTCGAAGCCAAGATCGCCCGCGCCGCCGACGTGGCCTACGCCGTCGCCAGCGGCGCCCTTTACACCTTCACCACCAAAGCGGGCCGCGCCCTCGCTCCCCATGGCATCAGGGTGAACGCCGTCAGTCCGGGCACGACCGATACTGCCCGCAACGACGCGCTTTACGGGTATCCCCGTAGCCAGGAATGGCACGACCGCTTGCAGACGATCCCCTTGGGGCGGGCCGGTACCCCGGAGGAAATAGGCAACGTAATTGCGTGGTTGTGCAGCAAAGACTCCGAGTTTATCGTGGGACAATGCATAGAGATGGACGGTGGCCAAGCCACCTGAGCCGCCAGAATCAACGTAACCTTTCGACAAGGTTACTGCATATGGAGGCGCGGGTCTAAGGCACTGGGCAAACGGCGTCTGGACGTTCAAGCACCCGAAGCTAGCGTCCAACTTTCTCACCCCGACCGGCGAAGGGTGGGTCAAGCCCCAATTTCTATAGGCGGGCCGAATATGGGTCAGATGGACGGAATGGTCGCAATCGTCACCGGCGCCAGCCGGGGACTGGGACGGGCCATAGCCAAGGAGTACGCCGGGGAGGGCGCAAGCGTGGTCGTTTGCGCCCGCAGCCAGTCCCCAACCGGGTTGGCCGGGACCCTCGAGGAAACGGTTTCGGACATCAGGAACGCCGGTGGAGACGTCTTTGCCATCGACTGCGACGTGACCGATGAATCTCAGGTCAATGATATGGTCCATCAAGCGGTGGAACGTTACGGCAGGATCGACGCGCTTTTCAACAACGCCGGCTTCATGGTGCTGGGGGAGTCGATCCTGGAAATTGACCCCGCTCGCTGGGACCAACTCATGCGGGTCAACGTAAGCGGCCCCTATCTCTGCAGCCGGACCGTGCTTCCGGTAATGATGGAGCAGCAACGGGGCAGTATCATCAACATCGGTTCCAGAATGGCCACAGACCCCAAACAGGGCGGCGGCGTCCTCTACAGCGCCAGCAAAGCGGCAGTCCACATGTTCAGCCTCTGCCTGGCCGACGAAGTGCGGGACTACAACATCGCGGTCAACATACTGAGCCCCGGCGCGCTGCGCAGTGAGGGCTCGGCAGCGATCCCCTGGACGCAACGGGATTGGCATATAAGGGTGGACCCCAGCGCCGTTGGCCCCTGCGCCGTGTACCTGGCCCTGCAGGACGCCAGTACCTTTACCGGGCAACTGGCGGCCCGCGTCGACTTCGGCACAACCTGGGGACCGGGCGCCGGGGAGCGCTCTCCCTCGTCCTAGGGCGAACCGGCGACTGGGGGAGAACAGAAGGCGTAAGCAGGGCGGCAACTTACACCCAGTAGTCCGTCACCCTAGAATTGTTGGACGAGTCACCGCGCCCCGTAATTCCGGCTCAAGGCCGGAATCCAGCAACCTTGGCGCTGTTTACATTGGCCGTTTTCCAGCCCTTCTGGATTCCGGCTCAAGTGCTGTTACCCGAAGACTACCGTCCTAGGCCCCATCCTCCCTGCACTTTGCTCCCTCTTTGCCGTCGCTCCGCACTCCAAAACCTCAACCCTGATTGTTCAACAACCTACGACGTCCTGACTGAAGTCAAAAGGACCTGCATACGGCACCGTCACCTACTACGCGCCGTCGACACCCGATGCTGCCGGTGTTAGGATGCCAGAAATGACGGGTCTACTCGAGGGCGGGGACGCACCGAAAAGACTGGAGGATCGGCTATGACCGGGAATGCCTTGGATTACTCGACGTTGTTCAACAGGAGCCTGCCCACCCCCCCGGCTCCGTGGGAAGGCCATCCAAAGTACAACTTCATCGGCGGACACAGCGACCCTGATATGGTCCCCATGGAAGGGTTCATCGAGTCAGCAGACAGAGTATTCCGAGGGGACCCCCGCAACATTTCCATGTACAACTTCGACGGCGGCCCGCAGGGAATCTTGCCGCTCCGCCAGTTCCTGGTGGACAAGCTGGCGGTCCACCGCGGTATCCACACGACCATCGACGAAATCCTGATCACGTCAGGGTCGGGCCTTGCCATCGAGCTGATCAACGAAGTCCTGCTGGAGGAGGGCGATACCGTAATCGTCGAAGCCTTCAGCTTCTCGGGGGCCCTGGGCAACATCCGGCGCCGCAAGGTCAACATGATAGGTATCGACGTCGACCATGATGGCCTGCGCATGGACCAATTGACCCAGGCGCTGGAGGACCTGCGGTCGAGGGGCGTGCGACCCAAGTACATCTATACGATCCCAACCCTCCAGAACCCCACCGGCACTGTGATGTCCATGGAACGTCGGCTCCGGATGCTGGAACTGAGCGAGGAGTATGGGGTGCCGATATTCGAGGACGAATGCTACGCCGACCTCATTTTTGAAGGCGAATACGAGAATGCCATCCGGTCCCTGGATGACAGCAACCGGGTGCTGCACATTGGCTCGTTCTCAAAGTCCCTCGGCCCAGGCACCCGCCTCGGGTACATCGTCGCGGCGTGGGACGTGATGAGCCGGTTGCTGTCCCGCAAGAACGACGCCGGCACCGGCGTGATCGACCAGATGATCGTGGCCGACTACTTCAACCACCACTACGAGGAACATATCCTGGAAATGCGGGCGGTCCTGCAGCGCAAGTGCGATGTCCTCGCCAGCGCCCTCCGGGAGTCATTTGGGCCAACGGTGGAATTCGAGGTGCCACGGGGCGGGATGTACCTGTGGGTCAAGCTCCCAGCGGGCGTTGATTCACGCACGCTGGCCGGGCCGGCGCTCAGGGAAGGCGTCGCTTTCAACCCGGGGCCGGACTGGTCGGCCTACCCGGACGCGGCCGCCAACTACATCCGGCTCTGCTTCGCCCTCCCCTCCGAGAGTGAGATAAGGGAGGGAGTCGAGCTGCTGGCCACCGTGTTCCGCAGGGAGGGCGCGCTGCCCTGACTGCCCTCACCGGCCTCGGATGGCTGTGCCGCTCGCCGCGTTAACCGCGCCGCCCCAGGCTCGGCCCTTGCCGGGACGCCTGGTTCGCTGGCTGGTTAGCCCCCGCCCGCCAGGTTCCGACAGAGAATGGAGCTGTATGCCCTGGTGCGACCGGAACTGGAAGGCGGACTGTCCAGCATCGGAGAGAGCTAGGCGGTAATGCGTTCCACCCGCGTCGCGTCCTCCATGGAAGAGGCACAGAGGGCGGCTGAAGCCGAAATCATGTCATCGTTTTCATACAATGACCCGCTCCGTGGCAGGCAGGTGTTCACCAACCCCGGGGAAAAACTGGGCCCTGCAGTGAAGCTTGACTGAGATTTCCTGGAACCTCGCACCCTGTTGCTAATCGGCCTACGTCGACACGATTAAGAGACTATCTCAAAACGCACTGAATTTGCTGAAAATTCGCCAATCGCTTGCCGAGGCCCTGGATTCCCGCGAAAGCAGGAATGACGGGCACCGGCAAGGCTGTTTTGATTAGCACGCCATTGCCCTGCGAGGTCGTCAAGCCACACTTGCCAAGCCTTGGCAGTGCTGGCAAACTACAAATATGCGAATTGGAGATTTCGAATTCCCTGAACCGTTGCCGGAGCTGAAGGACCCCCACGTCCTAGCGGTGTTGCGGCCGTGGATTGACGTGGGACGCGTGGGTACCCTCAGCCTGCGCCGCATCGAGCGTTACCTCGGCGCCAAGGAGATCGGGCGGCTGGTCCGGCCCGGGCGCTACTACGATTTCACCCGCTACCGGCCTAAGACGGCACTGCGCCGAGGCAAGCGGGAGTACACCATCCCCACCACCACCGTCAAGGTGGCAGTACGGGAGAATGGTCCCGACCTCGTGACCGTGCATCTCCTTGAGCCCCACGCCTACGGCGAGGACTTCACCGACTCAATCACAGAGACGATGGAGCGGCTCGGCGTGAAGCGCTATTCGATGATCGGGGCAATGTACGACATGGTGCCCCACACCAGGCCGCTGCTGGTGTCTGGCGGGAGTATCGACGCGTCCAACGAGGCGGAGTACCGGATGGTGGAGGTGCGGCCCAGCGACTACGAGGGACCGACTACCATCACCAACCTGATCTTCGAGTACGCCGAGTCTCACGGCATAGACACCCGCATTTTCGTGGTGCACCTGCCGCAGTACTTCCAGGTGGAGGAGGACTTCACCGGCACGGCGCGGCTGACCAACATACTCTGCCGGTTGTATGGACTGCCCAGCCGGCTGGAGGACAAGGAACGGGGCATCCAGCAGTACTCGTCGCTGCAGAACATCGTGGACGATACCTCCGAGGTGTCCCGGCTGCTGTCGAGGCTGGAAGAACGCTACGACCGCGATAACAGCGGCTCCTCCCCCGCCGAACCGGTCACTCCCCTGTCTCCCCAGATCGAAGAGTTCCTGCAGGGCCTGGACCTTGGCGGCGATCAGGACCCAGAGTCCGATCCGGATGATGATCCCGGCGACGAGTAGCTGGGCGCTGCCGGTGTACTTCCCTCGAGTTCTGTCCAGGGTCTTTCATTAGTTCCCTCTCCCCCCGGTGGGGGCGTTCCCTTTCGTGAGCGGCCATCGTTTAGCCCCGGCATTTCGCCCTCACACCAGCCCTCTCCCGGAGGGAGAGGGAGAACTAAGAAACCCTGGGGTTTTGCCCCATCCCTATGGGCCGGTTTGTAGTAAAGTACCCATTGGCCCGCCGTACCCTGCGTCATTACATTGACCGGGAAGTACAGATCCCGAAGCGCCCAGGAGACCTCCACAGCTGCATAGCCTCGGGGCCGAGTGGTCAGAGCCATCCGGGCGAACTTAAGGTGACGCCGGGCATTAAAAATTGCCTTGAAAGGAATCGGACATGAACTCAAATGGAAAACCGGTCGCCGTTGTGATTGGGGCGACATCCAAATGGCAGTCTGACGGCCGCAACACCCGCCTGGTTCACGGCGAGGATATCGATGACAGCGACCTGCCCGTCGGCGTACGCTGGGGCGTGGGGGGAGCGATCTCTTTGAAGTTCGCTAAAGAGGGCTTCTTTACGGTGCTGACCACCCGCAATGCCGCCAACGCGGGCCCGCTGGAGGCGGCGATCCGGGAGCAGGGCGACGAGAGCATGATCGTCGAGCTGGACCTCGCGCACCGCGACTCGATCTCGGACGCCTTCGCCCAGATACGGGAACAGGCCGGCGACCCCAACGTCCTGGTCTACAACGCGGGCTACCTGGAGGGGCGCGACCTGCCGCCGGAAATGGAGTTGCTGGAACACATGCCCTACGAAATGTTCGAGACCGCCCAACACATATCCAGCAGCGGGCCGTTCCTGGTCGCCAAAGAGGTGCTGCCCTCCATGCGGGAGAGGGGCGAAGGCACCATCCTGATCTCCAACAACAACTTTTCATTGCGGGGACGCAAGCGGTACACCGGGCAATCGCTGTACTACCCGCGGGTGCTGATGCGCGGGCTGGCGCAGGCCTTGACGGAGGAGTATTCCGAGCACGGCGTCCACGTTGCCAACGTGGTGATCGACGGCATGATCGACTCTCCCGGCACTAGGGCCACGCCGCGTGCCCAAGAGAATCCCGATCTCCTGATGAATCCCGAAAAGATCGCAGAGGCCCTTTATTACCTTCACACGCAGGACAAGTCCTGCTGGACCCACGAACTCCAGTTGACGCCCCACCCCACCAAGCCAAGCTTTTAGGTCCCGGCTCCGGAGACGGGCAAATTGAACTGATCGAGAGGAGTATTCGCATGGATGTCGGAATGATGATGGTCTTTTCCAGCTACGGCTGGGATGAGGGCTCGGACGGCCAGATGTGGGAGGAGGAATTGCGTCTCGCCGAAATCGCCGCCGAGTATGGGTTCGCTAGTCTGTGGTCGGCAGAGCACCATTTCAACGACTATTCCTTCGTGCCCGACAACATTCAACTCATGACACACCTCGCGGCCAAGCATCCAAACATCGACGTGGGCACGGCCGCCGTGATTCTGCCATGGCACAACCCGCTGCGCGTGGCGGAAAATGCAGCCGTTCTTGACATGCTCAGCGGCGGCCGGTTGCGGCTTGGGTTGGGACGGGGCCTCGCGCGACGCGAATTCGAGGCCTTCGGCATCAGCATGGACGAATCGCGGGACCGCTTCGACGAGGCAGCGCCGATGATTGTCGATGCCCTGAAGACCGGCTTCATCGAGGGCGACGGTCCATACTACAAGCAGCCCCGCATTGAGATCCGGCCCCGGCCACAGCACTCCTTCGACGGACGCATCTACGCCGTAGCCGCCAGCGACGAGTCAGTGCTATCGGCGGCCAAGCTCGGCGCCCACATTGTCATGTTCGCCGACCGTCCCTGGGAGATGCGGATGCCGGGGATAGAGCGCGGCCGGGCCTTGCACCGCGAATTTCATGGCACAGAACCGCCGGCCTTGATGCTCAGCGAGTTCGTCGTTTGCGGCACCGACCTGGAACAGACCGAAGAGGAAGCCCGCCAGTACCAAGGCAAGTTTGTCGAGAGCAACTTCTACCACTACGAGTTCCTCAGCGATCACTTCAGCCAAGTGAAGGGCTACAACGCCTACCAGCAGAAGGCCGAAATCGCCCGCTCGGCCGGGTTGGAAGGGGCAGTCGAAGGCTTCATGAAGGCGGCCAGCTGGGGCACGCCGGAGAGGATCCTGCGTGGGCTGGAGGAACGCCGGGAACTGCTTGGCGAATTCGAGTGGAACGTCGCCTTCCGCTTCGGCGGCATTCCATACGATGTCGCCGAGAGAAGCCTGAAGCTCTTTGCCGAAGAGGTGCTACCTGTCGTGAAGTCCTGGTAGCAGCGGCGGTGGCAGGGTTGTGAATCGAGTCGTTCATTTGTTTCCTCCCCCTCCGGGGGAGGGTTAGGGTGGGGGCGTTTCCTTCGTGAGCGGCCATCGTATAGCCCCGGCATTTCGCCCTCACCCCAGCCCTCTCCCGGAGGGGGAGGGAGAACTAAAAAACCCTGGTTATGAGTCGCCTCGCCGTTGCCGGTGGCGCTTCCGGCCATATGGATGACGGCCAGATGGACCACGGGCGCCGTCTTCGAGCCGCGCCCTGCCTTTTGGTCGAACCACGCGATTGCTGAATTGCTGCATGCGGTTCACTGGTTGGCCCAGGGACGGGACCGGGCCATATCACGGACGCCCTGAGGTGTGGTGATGGGGGCGAGGCACCGGTCTCCCATGCAGGCATACAGCGTCGCCCCTTTCCGCGCTGGGAACTCGAGACGTCCAATTTGCTCCGCGTCCTGCACCCAGTCCAGGGGTTGGACTATGCGGTAGGGAGCGCTTGTCCGCAGTGCCGCCCGGTGCAGCCGACGATAGGCGGAGCTTCCGGAGTCGCCGATCAGCACGAAGCTCACTGGCCCATGTGTCAGCATGTCCCGGGCCCTACCCCAGGCGGAGCCCGCCGGCAGGAACAGGGCCTCCTCATCCTCCTCCATCCGGCGGGAGGCGTGGCTTCCCAGGAAGCTCCTTCCGGGGATGACGGCCTCAAAAATCTTCAGAGCTGCTGCCGCCCGGTCCGAATATCCTGCGTCGCCGGTCAGGTGAGACAGGGCCAGCAGCGCTTCGGCCCAGCAACTGTTATCCAGCACGGGCTGTTCCCGGCGAAGGAGACCCTCCTCGAAGGACCGGGGTGCGGTGGTGTCGTAGCAACCCCCGCCGGGCGCGCCGAACAGCCGCTCGACAGTCGCGGCGACCTCGATCGCGCGCGCCAAGCATTTCAGAACGCCCGTGGACTGGTACAGGGCCAGCCAGGCCTTCAGGAAATTGACCTGGTCGATGAGGATGGGTGTAGTATCCCTCCCCATATCGACTCGGCGGCGCAACCCTCCATGGGAGCTCCAGCATTCCTGCCAGAGCCTTTCCAGGATGTCGGTTCCAAGTCGCAATTGGCCTGGTTCGCCGAGCGTGTTGCTTGCCTGGAGCAGGGCATGGGCGGCCAAAGCGTTCCATCCGGCGAAGAAGCTGTGGTCAATGGGCGGAGCTTCATTCGCCTCGCGGTCCTTCCATGGCATCTGGTAGAACGGCTCGTCGGCATCCTGACTGGCAAAGAACAGGCCATCTCCGGGACTGAACAGTGTGGTTAGCAGATAGCGCAGGGTACCCTGGGCGGCAGACCTGTAGATAGGCTTGCGAGAAACCTGGAAGGCCTCGAGGTAGGTCATCGCCAGGCTGGCGTTGCTGACCAGCATCTTTTCGTAGTGCGGCACCTTCCAGTCTCTGCTCACCGAGTAACGGAAAAACCCCTGGTCCTTCCTGTCGTAGATCCCCTGCCACATGCCCTGCATGGTGGTCTCGACCATTCTCATGACGGTCCGGTCGCCGGTAAGGCCGTAGCGGGAGGTGAGGAAGTTCAGTGCCTCCCACGGGGGCTGCTTCGGTTCCAGCCCGAAACCACCGAAGTCCTCATCGTAGAGCTCCGTCAGCCGGTCCATCACCGCATCCGCTGATGCGCTGGTTCCATCACGGCCGGGCGATGCGGCGCGATCTTCCTCCGGAACGAATTCGCCAATGGACACCCGCTCCAGGAGGTCGGCCATCTCGTCGGGTGGGGTGTACGGTCTGCCCGCGAGGAATTCGCCATCCGCGGTGAGAAAGGCCACCGACGGGAAACCACCCTGGTTGTAGCGCAGGGATATGTCGGGCCGCTGGTCAACATCGACCCGCACGGGAATGAACCGGGAGTTAACCAGGTCAATGACCCTTCCGTCGGAGTAGGAGGTCTGGTCCATCACGTGGCACCAGTGGCACCAGGTGGCGCCCAAGGTGAGAAGCACCGGCTTTCCCTCGGACCTGGCGGCCTTGAAGGCCTCCTCGTTCCAGTCTCTCCAGGAAATGACGTTAGTGCCGCCAGGTTGGCTCATCCTGTTAACCCCCGGCCAGCGGCGACGGGACTGCCGCCTTTAGATTATTCGAGCACAGAGTGCAGTTTAGGCTCTCACCCAACTCTTTTACAAACGAATGAACGGGAACAAATGGATTGCGCCATCCGTTGGAACGGCTCAATCCTATGGATGGCTGGTTACCGTCTGTACGTGAAACTCCAGTGTGTGTCTGCCGACCCTGGCGGGCAGCCTGGCGTGGACTCGCAGGTTCACCACGGGACTCAGCCTCCGTTTGCCCCGTGGCGACGCTGTGCGGACGGTGAACATGCACCGCCCGCCCAAGCCTTCAGTGTAGCTTTGATCAGCCCTGCGAGAGCGACATGTCGATGTAGGCAAGTCCCTCGATGGCCAAGCCGTAACCCAGCATGTCCTGCATCTGCCGCTTCAGTTGCAGGGTCATGGCGACCCGGCTGTAGCGCAGGGTCAGCGGCGGCCGCTCCGCCAGTTGTCGGGCCAGCTCCCAGGCCCGTGGGAGCAGCTGTTCCTTGGGCAGCACCTCGGCCACCACGCCGAGATCCTTGGCTTCCTGGGCCGACAGCGTTTGTCCCGTCAGCAGGAAGTAGCGGCCGCGGTTCTGCCCCAGCAGCAGCGGCCAGACGACGTGAACGCCGTCGCCCGGCACGACGCCGCGCGGGAAGTGGGGGGCATCCTGGAAGGTGGCAGTCTCGGACGCCAGAACGATGTCGGACATCACCGGAATCTCGGCGTGGATGGTCGCCGGGCCGTTGACCGCGCCGATCACCGGCACTTCGATCTCCAGCAGGTTAATCAGCAGCCGCTTGCCCTCCCAGTAGGTCTTGTCCCAGTCCCTGGGCATCCGGCGGGTGGCCCGGTTAGGCTCAAAGTTGGCGCAGTAGTCATCGCCGGTGCCGGTGAGAATCACCACCTTGTTCTCTGGGTCCGCGCCGATATCGGCGAAGGCGTACCCCAGCTCCCTATGTGATGCCTCGCCCCAGAGCAGGCTCCCGTCGCCGGAGTGAAACGTTACCTGCAAGATTCCGTCCTCCCGGTGCACGCTTACCGTCTCGTATTTGTTCGCATAGTCTGCCAGCACTGTCATGCCTGTCCTCCTTATGTGTCGGATCGAATTTGACGGCGGGCAACGTGGCCCAAGGCCAACTTTACACCAGAAGGCCATAGGGTGATCCGACCATCCGGGAAAATGGTAGTTGGCGGAGCTATAGCGGGCCGAGTGGGAGGAAGATTGCTTGACATAAGGCGATTGAATACT
Organism: Dehalococcoidia bacterium; assembly: GCA_965249355.1. GTDB lineage: Bacteria > Chloroflexota > Dehalococcoidia > Lucifugimonadales > UBA3495 > VXOI01. Next base: position 3,158,544 of record CBDFLW010000004.1, on the reverse strand, counting down.
GCACCTCCCGCCGCCATCCATAGGCTTGAAGTTGAGCCCATGGGGAAGGCAATCGCGTTAAGACCAACTAGACTCGTCATTCCCGCTTGCCCGGGAATCCAAAGTTCCTCACCATCGGGAATGTGGACTCATCCCGGCAGTCCTGGATTCCCGCGAAAGCGGGAATGACGGCGTATAGATGAGGATGACGGGTGATGTTAATTTCAAAGAGGGATAGTCCCCTTCGGGTTAACTCATTGGCTGGAGATTTCAGCTTCCCGGCGTTGATTGAGGCATGCGACTAGGCAGGTTCGGCGCCTCCTGCAGGCTGCTCAGGTTCATGGGCGGCAGGTCTACCTGGAGAAACTCCTGTACGCCATTGGCCAGCTCGTTGTAGCTTTCAAACCAGGACGACAGCCGACGGCGCCATGTCTCCAGCCCACCACTGGCATGGAGCTCGAAAACTGCCTCTCGTCCGTCCAAACCGGACGACACCTGGTCCCAGGCGAGCTGCAGGAGCGCCGCCCGTTGCAGCGCGGTGTAGCCGCCCCCGCCAAAGGCATCCTCCAGCTCGGCGGCCATCTTCGGGTCCGCGAAGTCGGTGTCGGCAGGGGCGTTGACCAACGACGAACCGGGGAGACCACGCAGGATTTCGGCCATTCGCTGGCGAACTTTGAGGGTGTTGATTCCTGCAGCCATTACGTGAAGCTGGTTGGGCAAGGCGTGTCCGCTTGCCGTCGTCTCCGGGTCCAGTTCCGCCGCCGTCATACAGGTGCGAGTGGTCTGGACGTTGACGGTCAGCTCGACCAGCTGCTCAATAGTCTGAGGATTGTCCTTCAGGCCCATGACCTCAGCCAAGGCAAGACCGAGACCCAAGGTCAGTTCCGCCTTGGCGAGCCAACCGTAGCTATGATGCCAAAGCAGCCAGGCCACCAGCGAATGGCGCCCAGACCGGTTCAGAGGTTCCCCGGTAAAGACTCGAGAGCGGGGCACGAAAACGTCCTCCAGCCAGACCATGGAGTCCAGTTCATCAAACCGGCTGCTCAAAGGGGACAGGAATCGATTCTCGTGCCTGGCGACTGGCCGACGGGACACCACCCGGATGCCGTTGGAGTTCACTGGAACGATGAACCACAACAACCTTCCGCTGCCCGCTGGCATCTCATCCCTGCTGGTTATCAGCAGGTCCTCCGCGAAGGGTGTACTGGTGTGCATCTGGACCTTGCCGGTCACCACGATACCTTCAGCAGTTTCGCTAACCAGACGGAGCGCTACTCGCTCGCTCTCGGCTTGTCGGAGCCGTGTTCCGATCAGCGGCCCTCCTCCGGCGAAGGTGAGAAACCTGCCGCTCTCGGCCAAGGACTCCAGATACGCCTCAGCCGTCTCAATCTCCTCAGTGGAGTGGTTCAGCCGCTTCAGAACATTCAGCATCCCCAAGGCAATCAATACACCGTAGCCTGGGGTGTGAGTCATGTTTCCACCGGTGGCGAAATGCACGGCGCTGACGGCCTTCCCCAGGCGCTGCAGATCCGCGGACGTCTTTGGCGGGGTAAGCGCGAGAGGATGCCGCTGGCCGTTTCCATCGGGCGGCGTCAGCAGGATATCCTGCCAGTCGGTGTCGAAGTGGCGGTCATACCACGCAACGTACTCATCCACCATGGCCGACGTCGAAGGGTCTGTCGTGACGTCTGCCACAGCGCCCTCGCCCATCACCCATACATCGCGCCCATCGCGTAGACTCTCTTTGTACTCAGCCCCGGTCCTCATACTTCACTGTCCACAAGATATCCGGATCAATTTTGCCATTGTACATTGACACACACAGGCGGAGATACCGGGTAGCGATGATTGGTGGCCTTGGCCGTGCCTGGCCATGCCTTGGATAGACACTATTGGCCAGTCATTCGCCTCAATAGGACGCCACGGCGGCGTTATCGAAGTCGGCAGTCCAGTTCTGAACGATTCGGGCGTCGGTGTCGATCAGCAGGCGGAACGGAAGCGTAACGGCAAAAGACCATGCTCCGACAAGAGGGAGGTCAATCTCGATCTCGAAGGCGGCGGTCGAGATCACCCGGTAGAGAGCCTGCCCATCGGAGGTGGGTGTCGAGTAGCGCCAAGCGACATTGTCTCTGATCTGGTCCTTTACAAGACCAACCAGCAGAGTTTCGGCGGCCGGCATCTTGTTTAGCGTGTCCTCCAGGGCAGGGGCCAGTGAGCCGATGAGTCGATTGAATAATGGGGTGGGGACTTTTGCGATTTCAGGTTCGCTTTCCGACACGGAAAAACTTCCAGAGGCCTGCCACAGCTCCCTTCGGACCAAAGCGATGGCATGCGCAAACGTGGGGAGCGGGTTGGTATACCAAGCGGCCGGCCGGGGCATGTCCGGGCCTTCTTTCTGCGACAGGTGGCTTGCCAGAGATACCCAGGAGAAGAGTCCCAAAAGCGCCGGTGTCGTACGGGCGATGGCCCGGCCGGACCACTGGCGCTGCGTCTCCACTCCCAAGTGAGCGCGTACCTCTTGGAATGTTACCTCCAGTTGCCAGTGCAACACGAACCACTCCACGATCTTGGCCGGGGCTGTCCCGAGGCCGGTGGAGAGCAACGCCTGGGTCCGGAATTGCCCCAAGGGGTCTCGAATCAGGACCCATCGAATGGGCACTGGGGAGCTTGCCCGAATGGTACCAGAGGGCGGTTTGAGAAACGAATTCCACGGTACGGGTGGTCTCGTCATACTAGGCAACCGGCGCCGGAGCCCAGCACGTATCCGGAAAGTCGATGAGTTCCTTCAGGTTGGGCAACCGTTTACCCTTGATCCTGGGTTGGCCGCGCTGACCGGGCTGTCGAGGCGGCGCGGGCGCATAGAGCGCGGCATCCAGCCGCAACCGGGTGATGAGGGTAACGGGTTGAGCCAAGGATTGGCAGAGGTGGAGCAAGTCCAAGACGGCGTAGCTGCTGTCGGCCACCAGCACCAGGGGCCGGTGGGGTAGCCACCGGCCCCTGGTGCTGGATGATCTGGCGGGCCCAGCCGGTGAGCTTCTTGGGAGTGCGTCCCCTTTCCCGGTAATCTCGTTCCAAGGGCGCCAGGACCGTCAGAAAAGGCAACGCCCAAGTCCGGCGGGCCCAGGGTATGGTGATCAGCCACACCAAGTTTATCCAGCGCAGACCGCTGGCCTTGACGAAATGGCTCCCGCTGGAGCGCACTCCGTCGCGATAAATTCCCTTGGCCTTGATCCGCCTGCCCCGCCGCCGCTCCAGAGTCTCATCGATGCCGAACACCTAGGAGCCATCCCCTTGGTCCTAGTGTTGGAGCAAGAGCCACAGCAGGGTCCGGCCCAATTGCAGCGGCTGCCACTCCGCCCGGCTGAGTACGTGGTGGTACCTTGCGAAGTTCCGGTCATCCTCCAGTCCCATCACGCGCAACACCGATGTCACGGTTCGCTTGCCGGGGGACAGGATGGCGCCAACCAGCAGCAGTTGGGATTTCAACCAAGTCCGGCGTTGAAACAGCGTCGAAAAGGGCGTGAGCATAGATATAATGGCATCGGGCAGGGTGAGCATAACTTGTCCTTTCATAAGGAGTAGACCAAGTTAGCTTACCCTGCTCCTCTATTTTGTCTAGGTTTTGTACAAAGTCCAGCTTAGGTGTCCTTCAGGGCAGGGGCCACAATGAGCGAATCCACCAGAGCTTCAGATACAGTGTCGGTGCTGTTCTGAATCCAATTAGTCGTAACCGCGGTCGTGATTTTCGCTCTGTCCTCTCCACTTCCGCAGTCCACAGCGGAAACGGACAGGGCTGAGGACACTCTGAACAAGGCCGCCGCGATGTGGCATAGTAAGGAGGGATAGGCCAATTCCTGTGGGGAGTAAGTTCAGATGGACCAGCCCACGTTTGCCGACTTGGAATTCCAGGGCAAGAAGCGGAGGACCCGCAGGGAGCTATTCCTGGAGCGAATGGATGGGCTGGTGCCATGGCAACGGCTGAAGGAGCGCATCCGTCCTTTCTACCCCAAGGCCGGAAAGGGACGGCGGCCCTATCCGCTGGCAGTGATGCTGCGGATTCACTGCGTGCAGCTCTTCTACAATATCAGCGACCCCGGCTCAGCGACCCCGGCATGGAGGATCTGCTCTACGAGGCCGAATCGGTCAGGCGGTTCGTAGATCTGAGGCTGTCGGAGGCCCTGCCCGACGAGACTACGATTCTGAATTTCCGTCATCTTCTGGAGAGGCACAATCTGGGACAGGGTCTGTTTGAGGAGATCAACGCCCACTTGGAGTCCCAGGGGCTGCGGCTGCGGGAGGGAACCATCGTGGACGCCAGCATCATCGAGGCGCCATCGTCCACCAAGAACCGGGCCAAGGAGCGGGACCCGGAGATGCATCAGGCCAAGAAGGGGAATGAGTGGCATTTCGGGATGAAGATTCACATCGGCGTGGACGCGGACACGGGCTTGGTGCACAGTATGAGCACCACGGCGGCCAACGCGCATGACATTACCGAGGCGCACAGCCTGCTGCACGGCAGGGAAAAGGTGGTGTGGTGCGACGCCGGGTATCAGGGGGTCCACAAGCGGGATGAGAACCTGGGGCGTGAGGTGGACTGGCAGGTGGCGATGCGGCCCGGAAAACGCCGGAAGCTCGACTCTGGAGGCGAGGAGGCCTTGGCGGAGAAGCTGAAGGCTTCGGTGAGGGCGAAAGTGGAGCACCCTTTCCTGAGGGTGAAACGGTTGTTCGGCTACGCCAAGGTACGCTACCGGGGCTTGGCCAAGAACACGCAGCGGCTGGCGCTGCTGTTGGGGATGGGCAACCTGATGACAGCCGAGTCCCAACTGGCTGTCTGAGGTGTAGTGATCAACGACAATTAGTTTTGCCGGTTGGCGACGACTATTTTTGCCGGTCACAAATGGTAATCATCCGGTACAGGAGGTGCCGGATTGGTTACGGATCAGCAAGTCGCATTACTGAGGCAAAGACGGATGGAAGGAAAGAAACAACAGACGGCGGCGGCCATGGCGGGGATGAGCGAGCGGTCGGCGCGGAAGTGGCAGTGTGGCCCGTTGCCGCCGGAGACCAAGCAGGAGCGCCGGTGGCGCACCCGTCCCGATCCCTTTGACGGCGTCTGGGAGGAAGAAATCCTGCCCCTGCTCAGGGGCGAGGCCGCCGGCAGGCTCAGGGCAACGACAATTATCGAGTGGCTGGAGGAGAAATTTCCCGGCCGGTTCAGCGCCTCCCAGCTCCGCACCCTGCAACGCCGACTACAGGACTGGCGGGCACTCAACGGTCCGGATCAGGAGGTCTACTTCCCCCAGGAGCATCCACCTGGCCGGGAGGCGCAGCTCGACTTCACCCACTGCAACTCTCAGGGAGTAACCATCGGCGGCCGGCGCTACCGCCACCTGCTGTTCCAGCCGGTGTTGAGCCATTCAGGGTGGCGCTACGCCGAGGTGGTTGCCGGCGAGACCTTTGTGGTCCCTGAAGCAGGGACTGCAGAACGCGCTCTGGGAACTGGGCGGCGCGCCCCAAGTCATACGCTCCGACAACACCTCGGCCCTCACCCATGAGATAAAGCGCAGCCGTGGCCGGGCCCTGAACGACAACTACGCCGAGCTCCTGGAGCACTACGGGCTCGAGGCCACGCTGATCAATTCCGGGGAATCCCACGAGAATGGCGTGGCCGAGCAGGCTCATTACCGGTTGAAGGACGCTTTGGACCAGTCTCTGATGCTGCGGGGCAGCCGCGACTTCGATTCCGCCGAGTCCTACACCGGCTTCGTCAGGAAGGTGGTGGACCGGCGCAACCGCCTGGTGCAAGGGAAACTGGAGGAGGAACGCCCACTTCTGCAGTGCCTGCCCCCAGCTCCGGTGCCGGAGTACGTCAACTACCAGGCCCGGGTGCGCAAGTGGAGCACCATCCAGGCAGCCGGACGGACCTGCACCGTCCCCTCCCGGCTCATCGGGAAGGAGGTGCAGATACGCCTGTACGCCGAGCATCTGGAAGTCTACTACAAGGGCCACTTGGTGGAACGCATGGAGCGGGTGCGCGGTGAAAGGGAGGCCAACGTCAATTACCGCCACGTCATCGGCTCCCCCGGTCGTGGCCGAGGGCAGGCCCTGGTGCGCAAGCCCGGGGCCTTCGCCCGCTACCGCTTCCGGGAGCAGATGTTTCCCACCATGACCTTCCGCTTGGCCTACGACGCCCTCAAGAGGTGGCGAGGCGAACGGACTGACGTGGAGTACGTGCGGATCCTGCACCTTGCGGCGACAACTATGGAGTCGACGGTGGACAGCGCTCTGGCCCTGCTGTTGGAGGCCGGTGAGCCCTTCGACTATGCCATTGTGAAAGAACTGGCGAACCCGGCTCCGCCGCGGGCGCCGGTGCTGAGCTTGTCCGGGATGCCGGACCTGAGGGTCTACGACTCCCTGCTGGCGGGGGTGGCCTGATGCTGGAGGCCAACGCCATTCAGGTCCGGATCGGGGAGCTGTGCCACCAATTCCGGTTGCCCACCATGGGGGCGCAGTCGGTGTCCCGATTCACCGCCGCCGGGCACGGCGACGCCCTGGAGACCCTGCTGGAGGTGCTGGAGCAGGAGGCCGAGGACCGCCGGCAGCGCCGCATCGGCCGGCTGCGCACCGCATCCAGACTGCCCGCCGGCAAGACCTGGGAGACCTTCGAGCACGACCGTGTGCCCCTGGCTCTGCGGCAGCAACTGGGCGAGCTGTCTGACGGCAGCTTCATCGACTGCGGCGTCAACGTGCTGGCCTTCGGACTGCCCGGCACCGGTAAGACCCATGCACTGTGCGCCTTGGGCCACAGGCTGGTGGAAGCCGGACGCTCGGTCCTCTTCGCCCCGGCCTACCGGCTGGTGCAGGACCTGCTCGCCGCCAAGCGGGACCTGGCGCTACCGCGACAACTACGAAAGCTCGATAACTACGACTTCCTGCTGCTCGACGACCTGGGGTACCTGCCCCAAGGGGCCGAGGAGTCCGAGGTGCTCTTTACTCTGATCGCCGAACGCTACGAACGCCGGTCCCTGGGCATCACGTCCAACCTGGTCTTGTCCCAGTGGGAGCACATATTCGCCAACCCAATGGCCACGGCCGCGGCCATCGACCGGGTGGTCCATCACTCGGTCATCCTGGAATTCGACGTCCCCAGCTACCGCACCGGAGTGGCCCAGCAGCGGGGTCAGAAACAGGGGGTGAACCGGCAAGAATAATCGACGGAACCGGCAGAAATAGTTGACGCTGAACACCCCTATTGAAACCATGCTAGTAGAGCTCGGTGAACTCCAGCAGGAGGACCAGGGGAACCTATGGTAAATCGAGAAATTCAAGCCACCTGGTATTACCACAACGGCACCAAGCACCCCCGCGGGAATCTGATGGACCCTCGGCACTCCTTTGACCCGTCGAGCCAACCCCTGCTGTTCAAAATATACCCGGACCTGGATCCGATTCCGTTGCCGTTTGAGGCATCGCCATCGGTGGTGCCCGCGCTATCCGCGATCTCCATGGAGGTTATTCCCTCAGTCAGTGACGGAACACTGGATATCACCACCTTGAGCAGCATTCTGTACTTCTCAGCTGGGATTACCAAGAGGTTGAACTTCCCCTGGGGATCCATGCCGTTTCGTGCCGCGGCCTGTACCGGTGCTCTGTACCACATCGAGCTTTATGTGGTATGTGGAGACCTGCCTGGTTTAGCAGCCGGAGTCTACCACTATAATCCCGGAGGGCCGTCCCTAACCCGGCTACGGCCGGGCGACTATCGGGGAACCCTGGTGGCTGCCAGTGGCAACGAGCCGAGCTTGACCCATGCTCCCGCTATAATCCTCTATACCGATGTATTTTGGCGGAACGCCTGTAAGTACCAGGCCCGGGAATACCGCCACTCCTATTGGGACAGCGGAACCATTCTGGCGAACACTTTAGCCATAGCCGCGGCGCATGGCCTACCTGCTAAGGTGGTGGCCGGATTCGTGGACAGCTCGGTTAACCGCCTGCTGGATCTGGAGAACCGGCAGGAAGTAGCTCTCGTGTTGGTACCAGTTGGATTCGTTCCCGAGCCGTCAATCGGATCCTCCTCCGACTTAGAGCCACTTTCGCTGGATACTCAGCCGATTTCGGAGTACGAGGTAGAATTACCCGCCATTTGGGAGATGCACGGTGCCTCCTCTCTGACGGATGAAGCAGAGGTGGTTTCTTGGCGAGGCGAAGGCCCGGCAATGCTGATGCCCCATCCTTCGGGACGCCTCGTACCGTTAAATCGCTACTCTGACGGCGAGACGCCCCAGGACTCCATCGAGTCGGTCATCGTTCGGCGCGGGTCCGCACGCCGTTTCAGCCACGAATCGATAACCCTCCGGGAGCTGTCGACGGTGCTCGAAAAGGCCACGCAGGGCATACCGGCAGACTTTTTAGGACAACCTGGCGCTGCTCTCAATGATATTTATCTGATCGTGAACACTGTGGACGACCTCCCATCTGGCGCATATGTGTTCCACCGAGACCTGAAGGCTCTGGAGCTGCTGAAGGAAGGAGACTACCGTCGGCAAGCTGGTCATCTGGGGCTCGGACAGCCGCTTCCGGCCGATGCCAGCGTCGACTTTTTCTTCATGACTAATCTGAATCCGATACTGGAGCGTTTTGGTAACCGGGGTTACCGGTTGGCTCAGCTGGATGCCAGTATCACAGCGGGCAAAATCTACCTGGCTGCCTATGCCCAAAGACTGGGGGCCTCTGGCCTGACGTTTTACGACGACCAAGTATCCGGATTCTTCTCGCCCCACGCGGAAGGTAAAAGCGTGATGTTCCTGGTGGCGCTGGGGAAGCGAGCCAGGCGTAGGCTAGTCACCCTCGACACCAGTCGGCTGAGGCAACAGCCCAACTTGTAAAGGGCACGCCACTTAAGGAACTTGACCATCGCCGAGGAGTTGCCATACTTGGAGAGAGAACACACCTCTCCGAGACCAAGCGAGCAAATTTAGAAGTAGAGACTATCAAGGTCCCAAAACCGTCAAGCTAGAAACCGGAGTCGAGGAGTGCTTTGCATGAGAGTGTACTGGCGAAAGGTAAAAAGGGGAGAGAACCTGATCCTCAGTGACGAAAACGACGGCCATGAAGAGGAGCTTGGAGGGTTCCGAGACACCAAACGGGGCATCGACGCGTTGGCGAAGACTTTTAGCTACGATCCGAGCCACTCCCGGAAGGGGTTCCCATCTATCGAAGAGGCCAAGGATTTCGTGGAGTCCTTCAGACCTTGGGAGCTATTCGGTACCCAGGGCGTTACTGTCGACCCTGGGGTTAGGCCCGCCCTAGATTCGGCCACAACAGACACAGCGGCCACAACAGACACAGCGGGCACGCCAGACCAGCCGGCGTAGTCGATGGTGGCGGACCCTGCGATCAACGAGAGGATGGTGGCAGTTCTGGAAGAAGAGTTAGACGCTCCATGACCCTCCCGCCAGAGACCCGCGCCAGTAGATGCCACTTGGCTTTGGTTTAGTTTCCCATGCTCGCACGGGCGGATATTAAGCTGTTCCAATCGCCAAAGGGACTTCCTTTCGATGGGCGGACGCGGCAACTCTCCGGAACCGTTAACCCAAGAATCAGATGGTTTTTTCTATCAAAGTTGGGGAAAGGTAGTGACGAATATAGCGGAACGAAAGCCAGGGCCGTTTTAATCCAGGTCGCATTACAAAAAGTAGACGTAGCCATGTAGGTCATTAGAAGAATCGCCAAAGAGCAGCCGGGGAAGGTATGGCAGATTGCCAACCTGCTGATCAAAATATGCGCCGCCTACGAGGAGAATGGCCGGCCCAAGGCACAAGGGTATGTGTCCCAGGGCCTGCCGGGAACTCCCAACGTGGCCTATGCTGAGTGGACCCAGGCGACCATCGAGCCCAACTGGCCTTCCCAGGCCCCCGAGGTGGTACGGACTCTGAACGCCGAGATGCAGGCCCAGCTCGACTCCTACGAGATCGAATTCTACGAGCTGGTCACCGGAGAAGCTAGCCGAGAGGGGGGTCTCATAAAAGACCTACGATAGAAGACCCCTGTAAGCCAAGGAGGGGTTCGTTATGAAAGCAGTTGTTTACCAGGCCCCATTCGGTATCGCCGCGGAAAATGTGCCAGACCCGGAGCTGCAACACCCCAACGATGGCATCGTGAAGATCACTTCCTCTTGTGTCTGCGGCTCGGACTTGCACATGTACGAGGGGCGGACGGCAACCCTGCCCAGCAACGCGTCCAGGCCGAGTAGGTGAACCGGCAACACTAATTGACGCCAACCGGCAAATATAGTTGACGCGGGACAGGTAGTGCGTCCCCGATGCGGCCTGAGCGTCTTCAGGCGAACGGAAGGGCTGTAAGCGACCTCAAATACCGGAGATTGACGGCTAAATGCAAGGCAGCCAAGCCCATCGCCGGCTCCGCCAGTCGCAGCGCCCGCGCAAAACCACTAAACCTAACTAATGGGAACACAAGCAGGCTTGGCCTGGGTTGTGTTTGACAGAGCTGTGTAGGGGGTGAGAACTGCGGTCCGGGGCTTGCCGGCCGGCGCCCGGCCCCTTGAGTTTCGCCCCTGACTGGGCTGTTGGAGGCTTGATGCGGCCCTGAGACCGGCGTTGTCCCGCAGTAATGCGCACTACGCCGCCAGTTGACCCTCCGCCGTCAGCAGATTACCCAGCCCGAACAGCAGCGCCAGCCGCTCCATGTTCCTCGCCAGCCCCCGGTAGCGAACCTTGCCGTAACCGAACAACCGCTTCAGCCTCAGGAAGGGGTGCTCCACCTTGGCCCTTACTGACGCTTTCGCCTGCTCCTCCAGCGCCTCTTCGCTCCCAGGTTCCAGCTTCCTCCGCCGCCCCGGACGCATCGCCACCCGCCATTCCACCTCCAGCCCCAGGTTCTCCCTCCGCTTATGCACCCCCTGATACCCGGCATCGCCCCACACCACCGTCTCGCCCCCATGCAGCAGATTGTGTGTCTCCGTAACATCGTGGACGTTGGCCGCCGTCGCGCTCATGCTGTGGACTATGCCCGTGTCGGCGTCTACCCCGATGTGCGCCTTCATACCGAAATGCCACTGGTTGCCCTTCTTGGTCTGATGCATCTCCGGGTCCCGCTCCCCGGCACGGTTCTTGGTGGAGGACGGGGCCAGGGTGGTGGTGGCGTCCACGATGGTTCCCTCCCGCAGCTTCAGCCCTTGGGATTCCAGGTGGGCGTTGATCTCATCCAAAAGGCCCTGCCCCAAGCTGTTCTTTTCCAGGAGGTGACGGAAGTTGAGGATGGTGGTCTCGTCGGGCAGGGGGCCTGAGAGCTTCAGACCCACGAACCGCCGCACCGGCTCGGACTCGTAGAGCAGGTCCTCCATGCCGGGGTCGCTCAAGTTGTAGCAGAGCTGGACGCAGTGAGTTCTCAACATGACCGACAGCGGGTAGGGCTGTCTCCCCCTTCCGGCCTTGGGGTAGAAAGGGCGGATGCGGTCCTCCAGCAACTGCCAGGGAATCAGGCCGTCCATCCGCTCTAGCAACAGCTCCCGGCGGGTCTTGCGCTTCTTGCCCTGGTATTCCAGGTCGGCAAAGGTGGGCTGGTCCATCTGCCTTCACTCCCTCAACAGGCACCGCCTGGTTCATCCTTACTATGCCACATCCCACCCGACTTGTTCAGAGGATTTCCTAGAGTCAGCGCGATGTATTTGCCGACAGTTTCCCGGGACAGTCCTGTCACCGAGGTTATGTGTCGCCTGCTACTGCCCGCCTGCCAGCGGCGTATGACTTCCGAAATGTCCACTCTTACCACCTCTTTGTACGCCATTGCCGCACTTCACAACGAAGTGCTGCAATGGTCTCTGAGCAGGCGTTCAAAATGTCCGGAGTACCTTGAATAACTGGCCCAACGATCCTGAATAGCTTTTAATTTCATGGCCTGAAGTCCCTGATTATCGACATCCATTTCACCAACGTGAGGTATCGCCTCGTGGGCAAAACCTCAATAGACTTATATTGACTCACCTTTCTATGGGTCTGGAGGCAGGTTGCTGTCCTGGCAATGCATCACGGAAAGCAGACGGGACGCATCCTTGGGAATGACGCAGTCACGGGTACAGTGAATCGCCGATATACATTCTTTGGCTGACTAACGAATAACTCAAACGGACTGCGTTCCATTTCCGAAGATGCGTTATCCCAATGTTCAGGTGGGCCACTCGGCCTGCTATTTGTGCACCTCATATGGAAAGGCCCTATGGAAGGGGATCGGGGACAGTAATCCTCCGAAGGACAGCAGGCTGACGATCCCTCGTGGCCACTTTGTGGACGTAGCTCTCAGCCCTTACAACCGCCACTTTCGACCGAAAGGGCCATCCGGCACAGTCGATACCCTACGAGCCGGACGCTAAGGGCTTCGCCATCTTCTTGGGTAACGGGAAGGCCCTCTGACGGTGAACCGGTTCTTAGGATCTCCCGCATGTGCGGGTCGCTTGGCCCCAACTTGTCGGACCCAATGTGAGGGTCTGCGCTGCTCCATTGTGAATTACAACAGTTAACCGAAACGTGCTTGGGGCTGACTGAGGCTTATTGTGCGCTGGAAATCGTGGACGGAGGCCGGGTCTCCTCAACCACCAATCGCTGGTTCGAGGCTATATCGGTCAATGTCTGCAGAGTACCGTTGGGCCAGCGGATTTCAATTGTGTCAGCTTTTTTGGCCCGGCCCAACCCGAAGTGCACGGGGAGCATGTTTTGAGAAAGGCTACTGCTCCCAGATGTAACTTCCCTGATCTGAGTGTGACCTCCGGCTGACACGGTGATGCGAGCGCCGATGCCGTCACGGTTGCTGATAGTGCCCACAGTGTCGATCACCAGCCATCTGTTGCCCCAATTGCAGTTGTTTTCAAAGAGCCGGGCTTCCTCGGGTAACTGTTCCGAAACTCCCAAATTGGTCAAGTAGATATCCAGGCAACCGTCATTATTGAAGTCCAAGTACGCTACGCCACGGCCAATCCCTGGGTCAGCGGCGCCGCTGTTCGAAGAATTGTCAGTGAAAGTGCCATCACCATTGTTGCGCAGGAGAACGTTGGTCTGGCTTCTGCTGTTATTTTTGAGGCCGGTGTCCAGGTAACCGCTGGCCACGTACAGGTCTTCCCAGCCATTATTGTCGTAATCTAAGAACACAGCTCCCCAGCTGATTCTCAATTGACCCTGGTAAGTTCCAATAGCTACGCCAGCCTCGGACGCAGTATCGGTAAAGCTCGATCCATCTTGGACACCTGTCAGAAGCACGTTATTTCCTATGTTGGTCATAAACATGTCCAGATTGCCGTCGAGATTGTAGTCTGCCACAGCCAGAGCCATACCGAACATTGCGGCATCGGCGCCCACCTGGTTTGATACGTCAACGAATTCCCAGGCCCCATCCGGTCCTGCCCCATTGTTGCGCCAGAGGACATTCGGTTGAATGTGCTGCCCGTGATCATTAACCACGTATAGGTCCAGGTCCCCATCATTGTCAAAATCCAACCATCCGGGTTGATAGCCAGCGCCCCACACATTGCCGAATTTTCCGGTGATGCCAGTAGGGCGATGTATATCACTCAACAAATGTGTCGCCTCGGTAAAAGTGCCATCGCCGTTATTGTGGTGCAATGCGAGAGGTCTTACATCGACGAAAAATCTGTCATCGAAATAGCGCACGACGACGAAGTCCAGTAAGCCGTCTCTGTCGTAATCACCCCAGGCGCACCCCATTGAGCGGTAGGTGGCATCCGGGTCACCCAGGCTAGCGTGTCTGGTAACATCTCTGAAAGTCCCATCGCCGTTGTTCTGGAACAGCTTGCTGGAACCCCAATTGGCGACGAACAGGTCCTGGTCGCCGTCATTGTCGTAATCGGCAGCGCATCCACCGGTGCTGATGCCTGGGAGGTCGCGGACTCCGGCTGATATGGCAACATCGGTAAAGGTGCCGTCGCCGTTATTGCTGTATAGGGCGTTTTGCCCTCTCGTTCCCTCCGGTTGAGTATGAATGCCTTCTGTGGACGTGACGTAAATGTCCTGATCTCCGTCGCCGTCATAGTCAAGAACAACTACACCGGCCCCGAGGAGCAAATCGAAATCAAGAACGCCGGAACGCAGACCAACATCGTCCTTAAGGACAATGTCTCGATAATCTTTGTCTTGTTTAAATCCAAATCCTGCCCTCTCGGTAACGTCGGAAAATATGTGTTGCCCGCCGCCGAACAGGGGAGCGAGAGCGAGGATGGCGAGGCCGCCCAAGGCGGCCAGGCCCCAGGTGGCGGTGGCGAAGGTGGCCACTGCCTTTTTCGGCATCACTCTTGCCAGGCCCCAGAAGGTCACCGGGCCCCCGGCCGCCGCCGCGAACAGCAGCACCGCCGCCGGTGCCGTGCCCATTCCCACCAGCAGCAGGGCCGCCACCAGCGGGATCTCGAACAGCAGGGGGACGTTGATCAGCAGCCCCAGGGTTGCTGCGATCACAACTCCCAGGGCGTTGTCTCCCAGATAGGTGCCGACGGTCTCGGGACTCACCCACTGGATGGCCAGGGCACTGGCGAATCCGGCCAGCACCATGACCGGACCCAGTCTGAGCAGGTACTTGGCGCTGGAAATGAGCCAGTCCCGGAGTCCCTGGGTCAGCACCTCGCCCCAGGACATCTGCGCTTGCTCCAGGTCCCCGTCCCCAGGCAGGGGCCCCGGCAGCGGAGAGAGCCTCTGTCCTGCCAGTCTCGCCACCAAGGGTCCTAGGAGCAGGGCGCCCACCAGGCTGAGACCCACCCTGCTGCCGGCCAGCATGGGGGTGAAGACTGCGGCGGCCATCAAAAGGGCGGGCAGGTTCAAAGTGGCGGAGCCCTGGACGATGGCCAGGCTGGTCTCCAGCCCGGCCCCCCGCCTGCGGAAGGCGCTGGAGACGGGCACGATGCAGGCGGAACAGAGGTTCATGGCAGACCCGACCAAGATGCCACGAAGGGATCCCCGGATGCCCCGGCGGGCCCAGCCACCCTGGGCGTCGCCGGAGGGGAACAGGAATACCTCGGTAAGTCCGGCGACCAGGAAAGCGAACACCATTCCCAGGCTGACCAGTTCCAGGTAGGCCAGGGAGAAGTCCCACCACCGGGAGAGGAGGGTCGAACCTGGGGCGTGGCCGACGCAGAATCCCTGGAAACAGGCGGCGGCAGGGGCGGCGGCCGCCGCCAGGTCGGCCTGCACCGTGTCCAGCTTGGGGATCCGGTTGAACCACAGGAAGAGGAACAGGAGGACGGCGAGGAGGACCAGCCCCACGGCGCGCTTTTTCCTGAGGGTGGTGTTAAACATCCGGGCTGCCCCGCAGGGTGTACCGGCCCCGGTGGGGGGCCGGGAGGACCCCGCTCAATCTGCCGTCAAACCAGAACATCTCGCGGCCAGATCCCTCCCCGGGAAAGCACCCCGATAGTCAGCCCTCAAACGGAGAGTCCACAGGCAGAGGCGCTCAGGCTACCATGCCTCGGAGCGCATCAAGGCGCCCCCGCACAAGCCACGGACAGGACGCCAGTATACCCTACAGTGGCGCAAACCCCTGCATAGGTACCTATGCAGGTCAGAACTGGGTATGAGCCTGAAAATAACCGCAATAAGATTGTATGAAATGCTTCGGGGAGGGTGAACCCTTATATTTTCAGGTCACACCCTAAAAATACGGCCCCAAAATCATCTGCCTAGTATTGGTCAGGATAGTTCAGCTGTAAGCGGATGATACCCAATTGTGGGTAAAGGCGTCGCGACGCCTCATCCCGCATTAACTTCTGGAGCTAGAGCAACCTGACCATTTTCTTCCCTAACCAGGACGCAGCGGGCCATGTGTTGATAGTTAACGGACCGCTGTGATGGTACGTTTTCCAAACACTCATCGCGGACATGGGGACAACGCGGGGCAAAACTGCAACCCGCAGGCAACCTTGATAGATCAGGTGGGACTCCGGGGATGGGTATCAGCCTTCGTCCCTTCTGGTTTCGCTGCACAATGGCTTGCAAGAGTCCTTGAGTATACGGGTGCGCCGGATTCCTCAACACCTCCCGCACAGGCCCAAACTCGACGATACGGCCGCCATACATCACCGCCACTTCATCAGCAATCTCGGCGACCACTCCCAAGTCATGGGTCACAAAGATTACCGCCATCCCAAGACGTGTCTGGAGTTCGCGTATCAATGCCAGGATCTGGGCCTGTACAGTGACATCCAGGGAGGTGGACGGCTCGTCGGCTAGGAGAAGGTCTGGGTCGCACGATAAAGCGCCAGCGATCATCATTCGTTGGCGCATGCCACCGGAAAGTTCGTGTGGAAAGGCTCGGAGGCGCCTTTCTGCATCAGGAATCTGGACTATCTGGAGCAATTCCTTGGTTCTCCGAGAGGCTTCTTTCCTACTAAAATGTAGGTGGCGGACAATAGCCTCCTCGATCTGACTGCCGCAAGTGAAAATCGGATCGAAAGCGGCGATTGGTTCCTGAAAGATCATGGAGATCCTACTGCCGCGTACGTCACGCATCTCTGCTTCCTGGAGACCGAGCAACTCTACTCCGTCCAGCCATACCTCGCCGGAGACAGTAGTGCGCCTTTCGGGCAAAACGCGCAGAATGGAGCGTAAGGTAACGCTTTTGCCAGACCCGGACTCACCCAAGAGCGCGTAGACTCGGCCCTTCTCCAAGCTGAAACTGACCCCATTTACGGCGTGAACGACGATATCACCGGGCATGGAAAAGGACGTGCTCAGGTTGCGTACTTCCAAGAATGCCATACAACTATTCCCAATTGAGTATGTAATGAATCAAATCGTAGGCAGCGGATTCTGATCTTGGGGCTGTTCAAAGAACAGTTTTTTGTCGCTCTAAATCGCGGGCCCGACGGCACAACGATATGGGCCGTCGGGCTCTCATCTCCGGAGAGACTAGCTCCGGCCCGCAATTAGACGACTGCAGCAAGTGCCGCCGGGGATATGTCCGCCCGGTTCACGGATTGCTCGTAAGCATAAGATGCCTGGAACAACACATCCTCCCGGAAATACGGGGCCACCAGCATCATGCCAATGGGCAGCCCATTCGATTTTCCGCAGGGAATGCTGATGGCCGGATGGCCAGTGTAGTTGAATGGGGCCGTGTTAGAGACGACCATTCCTATATCCAGTCCAGACTTGCTACCGAAAATCATTGTGTGCTCGAGGGCCTGTTCGTAATCCTTGGGCTCCCTCCACTTTGGTGCTGTCACAGGTATGGTCGGCATCGCGAGCAGGTCTACATCTGCAAATGCCCTGTTATATTGTTCGATGAAGGTGGGGCGGACATTTTGCGCCTTAGCGTAGAGTCGCCCAGAGTAGTTTTCCAGGAGATAATGTCCCAAAATCATGAGGAACTTGACGTTGGGTGGGAGGTGGTCAGCATTACTTTGCTTCAGTCGGCCGAATATCGACATGATAGAGCTTGGGTAATAGGTTTTGGCGAAAGCACCACCCAAGTTGGTGTCGATCAGGTGCTTGCCACCCTCCGCGAAGAGTGCCATGAGCGGAGGAAAACACTCGCGGTGCAATGGTACAGATACCCTTTCCGCTTTGGCTCCGGCACTCTCAAGGACCGATATGGCTTCCATCACTGACTGTTCAACGTCCTGTTCGCTGCCCTCAATTCCGAATCCCTCGGAGAGCACGCCGATTCTCAGGCCGTTGACTCCCCTGGTCAGGGCGTCAGTGTAGTCAGGCAGTTGTGCGGGAAGGTTGACCTGCCGAGGGTCGAAACCATCCGGCCCGGCCACACACTGCATCACTGTGGCAACATCCTCAACCGAGCGGGCCATGGGTCCTGCAAAGTCTATGCTTGGGTCGAGACCGAACACGCCGGTGTGTGGGATTAGCCCTTGCGTCGCGATTAGGCCGACAATTCCGCACCAAGCTGATGGCAGGCGAACCGATCCTCCCTGGTCGCCGCCAAACGCAATGTCCACGTAGCCGCCGGCCACGGCTGCCCCAGACCCAGAGGATGAGCCTCCCGTCAGGTGGGCATGGTTGTGTGGATTCAGAGGGCGTCCATAGTCGCCGACGCCACTGATTCCCGGCCCGCCGGAGGAGAAATCCTCCATATTCAGCTTTCCCGTAATAGTAGCTCCCGCATCCAGGACGCGGGTAACGATAGTCGCATCGAAGTCGGGTATGAAACCATCCATGAAGTGAGAACCGAAGGTTAGCGGGACCCCTGCCATGCTGATGTGGTCCTTCAGACCTATCGTCTTGCCATACAGGGGGCCGTGGTCTGCGCCCGCCACGTGGCATTTCCTGATGAAGACATTTAACGGGTCCTCTTCGGCAGTTGGACGGTACCCCGGGTCCCGATTGAGGTGACGGAGAGGCAAGCGCTGCTCCTCGATCCTGGCTTCATAGAATCCTTCCAACGAGGCGATATTATCAGCCAGGCATGCCCCCATGACACGCGCCTCCGTTGGCGTGAGCTCAATTCCCACGGCCCTTCCATATTCAATGACCTCTTGGTCCTCAAGTCGTCGAAACATGTTCAAACTCCTTGCCAAAATTATTACAAAACATCTAATTCTTGTTAATAGATAACTACATTACACTGGAAAAAATGATCTGTCCACCGATGAATCGATAAAAGGGATTGGTAAGAGATCCCCTGAAGGAAACGGGCATTGAAGCAGTCGCGCCCTTGAGTTATGCAGTGGCGTGCCAGAATTCGAAACTGAAAATGGTAGGGCGGTTGAACCCGCCCTGTCGGACATTCGCCTGTGGAAGCGGCTGTCGCACTTTCCGTAAGGGCATGGACGCAAGGGCCGCAGGCAACGCTGGCCCAATTCACCATGGTCGCTACGCTCCAGTTGACCCTGTGGACAAGCAGGTGTTTTGATGTTAATTTGTTGCAATCTAGTCGTGAACATCAAATTTACTATAATAACTGGGAAATTCATCAACGTATTTCGACGCAATTGAACAATGATGTCCGCTGAATGCGGACATCAAACCCGGCCACAACATAACCCCTGTGGAGTTAATTCCGCCCAGCGTCGCTGGAATGTATTTGGCAGAGCTAATTGCCCGGGACTATCCGTGAAGGCATGTTTGGCATTCGGTTTCACCGAAAAGTTGAGAACCAGCATCGGGGACCAGGGGACGTATCGCTGCGGTTTCCTTCAGGTGAGGAACTACAGTGGGCTGCTCTAGTTGACTACTTCGAACTGACTGAGGGAAAACTTGAGGCATTCAGGCAGTTAACGGCGGGCGTGCACCGAGTAAACGAACAGCTGATCCGAGTGCCTGTGGATCGCGCGTCCAAAATTGCCCAGCCGAGACCCAGGACAACGACCCGGCCGCGACGAGGTACCTTTCAGCGCCATCATTCGACGATGCACTCCGGGGGCACCCACGGGGAAAGAAGCCGCCAAATGGATCTGATTTAAGAACAACATCAGCGCGGCCACGCTCTCTCATCTATCGGCAGTGGATAGGTCCGTCAATGACCAAATGCAAGTCTTAGGAGGAATCAAATGGCTATCCGGCTTCCTAGCGACAAGGACCTGCAGGAAATGGCCCAGGCAAACCACTTCGAGCTAAATGACGAGGAACTCGCGGCATTTCAAGAGCTAATGCCCGGCATGCTCCGGTCCTACGAACAGGTGTACCAAATGCCCGACCCGCGCGAGCCGAACAGATACCCGGAGCGGGACCCGGGGCGACGCCCCTCTCGACAGGATGATCCATTCAATGCAATCATCCGTTATTGCAATCTGCGCGGCGCGGCCTCTGGCAAACTTGCTGGCAAAAGAATCGGCTTAAAGAACAACATATGTGTTGCCGGAATGCCTGCAACGAATGCCTCGCTGGTGCTGGAGGACTTTGTGGCCGATACCGATGCCACAGTCGTCACCCGTCTGCTCGACGCAGGGGCCGAAATCTCGGCGCTTCTCAACTTGGAAAACTTCTCCTTTGCTGTGGGGAATACCAGCACCTTCGGGCCCGTCCTCAACCCCCATAACCCCGAGCACATCGCTGGCGGCTCCTCCGGGGGTTCCGGTGCGGCCCTGTACTACGACGAAATAGACATCACCATTGGAGGCGACCAAGGAGGCTCCATCCGGATTCCAGCCAGTTGGTGCGGCGTGGTTGGCCTGAAGCCCACCCACGGCCTAGTGCCGTACACCGGAATCTTCGGCATAGACCAGAGTATAGACCACACTGGTCCGATGGCCCGGACGGTTGCGGACACCGCATTGACACTGGAGGTAATCGCCGGCAAAGACCCTATGGATCCTCGCCAGGGAGAGGTACCAGTCCAGCCATACACCGAGTTTCTGGGCCGTGGGGTAGACGGAATTCGAGTGGGGGTAGTTTCCGAGGGTTTTGACCGGGCAATTTCTGAACCAGATGTGGATGCGGCGGTGCGGAAGGCCCTTGGACATCTCGGTGAACTTGGCGCCGACATCGTGGAAATGTCTATACCGGAGCATCCGGACGCCGTTGCAATCGGTTGGCCGATCCTAATCGAGGGTGCTGCTGCGTTGATTGCGGCCAACGGCATGGGGTACCACTGGCAGGGGCTGTACAATCCCGCGCTGGTAGAGTCGGTTGGCAAATCGCTGCTGGCCCAGGGAAACGACCTTCCACCATCTCTGAAGCTGGTTCTACTAACTGGAACCTACATGCGGCAGAAATATCACGGCAGTATGTACGCCAAGGCGCAGAATCTGCGAAGGGTGGCTCGTGCCGCGTACGACCGGGCATTGGAACAGTTCGACGTTCTGGCAATGCCCACCTGTCCCATGAAAGCACCGAGAGAGGATGGACTGGGAATTCTGAACACGGACCTCTCCCGCGTAATGGGCATCGCTGGCAATACTTCACCTTTCGACACAACGGGGCATCCCGCTTTGACTGTGCCATGCGGCCTCTCGGAGGGGCTCCCGGTGGGTCTGATGCTGGTGGGAAAGCACTTCGACGACGGAAAGCTCTTCCAGGTGGCTCACGCCTTCGAGCAGAATGTCAACTGGGAGACATTTTAGTCTTGTCGCGCCATCGCCTGGATTCGTAGCTCCGCGGACATTGCCTAGGATAAGCGCGTGAACGCGACTGGACGGCCCGGCAGCCTCGGTCCGTCAGCGTGAAGGTAAGCTCTGGATGTAGGGATCGGCAACGCGGCGGTTGGTCACGCCCAGGCGCGGTGCGATGCTGACGAATTGCTCGGGCTCTTTCCGTAGACGGCTTTCGTGGTGTCTGTACCGGCCAAAGGGGTATACTGTCGTCCTGTCCGTGGCTTGTGCGGGGGCGCCTTGATGCGCTCCGAGGCATGGTAGCCTGAGCGCCTCTGCCTGTGGACTCTCCGTTTGAGGGCTGACTATCGGGGTGCTTTCCCGGGGAGGGATCTGGCCGCGAGATGTTCTGGTTTGACGGCAGATTGAGTGGGGTCCTCCCGGCCCCCCACCGGGGCCGGTACACCCTGCGGGGCAGCCCGGATGTTTAACACCACCCTCAGGAAAAAGCGCGCCGTGGGGCTGGTCCTCCTCGCCGTCCTCCTGTTCCTCTTCCTGTGGTTCAACCGGATCCCCAAGCTGGACACGGTGCAGGCCGACCTGGCGGCGGCCGCCGCCCCTGCCGCCGCCTGTTTCCAGGGATTCTGCGTCGGCCACGCCCCAGGTTCGACCCTCCTCTCCCGGTGGTGGGACTTCTCCCTGGCCTACCTGGAACTGGTCAGCCTGGGAATGGTGTTCGCTTTCCTGGTCGCCGGACTTACCGAGGTATTCCTGTTCCCCTCCGGCGACGCCCAGGGTGGCTGGGCCCGCCGGGGCATCCGGGGATCCCTTCGTGGCATCTTGGTCGGGTCTGCCATGAACCTCTGTTCCGCCTGCATCGTGCCCGTCTCCAGCGCCTTCCGCAGGCGGGGGGCCGGGCTGGAGACCAGCCTGGCCATCGTCCAGGGCTCCGCCACTTTGAACCTGCCCGCCCTTTTGATGGCCGCCGCAGTCTTCACCCCCATGCTGGCCGGCAGCAGGGTGGGTCTCAGCCTGGTGGGCGCCCTGCTCCTAGGACCCTTGGTGGCGAGACTGGCAGGACAGAGGCTCTCTCCGCTGCCGGGGCCCCTGCCTGGGGACGGGGACCTGGAGCAAGCGCAGATGTCCTGGGGCGAGGTGCTGACCCAGGGACTCCGGGACTGGCTCATTTCCAGCGCCAAGTACCTGCTCAGACTGGGTCCGGTCATGGTGCTGGCCGGATTCGCCAGTGCCCTGGCCATCCAGTGGGTGAGTCCCGAGACCGTCGGCACCTATCTGGGAGACAACGCCCTGGGAGTTGTGATCGCAGCAACCCTGGGGCTGCTGATCAACGTCCCCCTGCTGTTCGAGATCCCGCTGGTGGCGGCCCTGCTGCTGGTGGGAATGGGCACGGCACCGGCGGCGGTGCTGCTGTTCGCGGCGGCGGCCGGGGGCCCGGTGACCTTCTGGGGCCTGGCAAGAGTGATGCCGAAAAAGGCAGTGGCCACCTTCGCCACCGCCACCTGGGGCCTGGCCGCCTTGGGCGGCCTCGCCATCCTCGCTCTCGCTCCCCTGTTCGGCGGCGGCACCAATCTGTTGTCAGGGTCCACAAGGTTGGCCGTAACTGAATCTGGGCAACCGACGTCGTCCCTGGTGCCCGGTGTATCGATTAATCGAGTAGAGCCTGATGTCGCCAGCGTGCTCGGTGGAACGATGGTAAAGGTGTTCGGCACGGGACTTGTTGAGGGAAGCCGCGTGACCTTTGGCGGGTTGGAGACCGCAAGCGTTGAATTCCTAGGCTCAGACACCTTGACGGTCTTAGTGCCGCCTCATGACCCGGGGACGGTAAACGTGGTCGTGACGTTGCCCGACGGAAACACTCGCAACTTGCCCGGCGGATTTAACTACCAGCAACCGATTTTCTCCGAGAGTGGTGCGATGGCCGGGGTGGACTTTACACATTATCGCGACCTTGTGGACATCGTACCGTTTGGAGCAGGCGTAGTTATTTTCGATTACGACAACGACGACGATCAGGACATCTACGTTACTTCTACTCAAAACATAGGGAACCTGGTCGAGGAGGAGGAAGGAAATAACGCCCTCTATCGCAACAATGGTGACGGCACTTTTACCGACGTGGCTGTTTTAGCTGGAGTGGCCGACCTGGAAGGCAAAGGCAACGGCGGTTGTGCTGCTGACTACGACAATGACGGCGACCAGGACCTGTTCGTCGCCAATTGGGGCTCCAGCAAGCTCTTTCAGAATAACGGCGATGGGACATTTACCGATGTTACTGGCAATGCCGGCTTGGGCGACCCGGATGCCACCTACCGCTCAATGGGGTGCGCCTGGGGCGACTACGACCGCGACGGCTTCCTTGATTTTGTCATAGTGCGGCACATTGATGAGTCCGGACTCGCCGAAGAATGGGGCAGAAACGGCCAAGGGGGCTTCATCGACCTACTGGTAGCTCCAAACATGGATGAACCCTCTTCATACCACACATACCTGTCTATTTATTTCTCCGGAGTCAAGCCTTTGGCCTTGTATCACAATGAGGGAGACGGTACTTTCTCGGAGGTCACCGACCTGCTGGGAAATATCGACAGACCTACTTACAAACAGGGCAGATACGGAAATGTGTGGGGCGCAGGTTTTCAGCCAACTTGGCTGGATTTCGACAACGACGGAGACCCTGACCTTTACGTCGTCAACGATTTCGGTGCGGAGGTTCAACCCAACGTCCTTTGGAGGAACGATGGAATGCGCGCGGATGGGTCCTGGAATTTCGTGGATATTTCAGCGGATTCCGGAGCCAACGTCTCGATCTCCGGTATGGGACTCGCCGTGGGTGATTACAACTTGGATGGTTTTATGGACGTGTTCATAACCAACATGGGAAATAATGTGCTCCTAGCCAACAGCAGGGATGGGTTGAGCTTTACCAACACTGCCGAAGCGGCCCGCGTCGCTGCCGGAACATTCCGCCACAAGGAACGAGTCAGTTGGGGGACGGTGTTCTTCGACTACGATAACGATGGGTACGAAGACCTCTACGTAGTCAGCGGTTTCCTGGATACGGATCCCCACGAAAACCGAAGAGAACAGCCCAACCTGTTGTTTCGCAACAATAGTGGCGACGGCACATTTACGGATGTGTCGTCCATCAGCGGCGCCGACGATTTGGGAGTAGGGCGGGGAGTCGCCTACGCCGATTTCAATGGCGACGGTTGTCTGGACCTGTACCAGACGAATCTGGGCAAGTCCGCCTACATTGGAGAATCTGCTAATTTTTTCGTTAACAATTGCGAGTCGGGAAACAACTGGATCGTGATCAGGACAGAGGGTACCGTCAGCAACCGGAGTGGAATTGGCGCGAGGATCACTGTGGAGGCCCACGGGACTACCCAGATCAGGGAGGTAGCGGCTGGCAGCAGCAACAAGTCCCAGAACATGCTCCCGGTGCATTTCGGTCTGGGCTCGGCGGAGTTAGTGGACTCGATCGAAATACTCTGGCCCAGTGGCAGGTTGCAAACCCTGACAAACGTGGCGCCGAACCAGGTGATGGCCGTAAAGGAACCCTCCTGAGCGCATCACCAAAACTGAGCTTTACGATATTCGCGTAATTTATTAATATTTCACACGATTAATATCTAAATTTGGTTATATATGCAATTAATTGCTCACATATTTTAAACCATGCTTGACTTAATTGTAAACATCATTCAGAATTGTCGACACACTGCTCACTGGTCTTTTAGTCTCTAGTTTCGAGATTGGGGGTCCAACATGATTCAAGGTTGGTTTCTCAATGCAAAGTGCTGGCTTCTGATTACATTATCGTTACTCTTGTTGCTGATAGGTGCCTGCGGCGGGGATGATGAACCTACTCCGTCAGCAACCGCAGTTCCGACAGCTGTCGCGGCTCCAGGGGACACTCCTGTCCCTGAGTCGGAGCAAGCCATGGAACCGGGCAAGGCAGCCCAGGTGATCACCAGGGAGAAATGGGGCGGCCAGTTGCGCATTGCGATGACTGCCACGGATATTCCGAAAACCGACCTAACGCCGACTGAAGGAGGCGAGGGTCAACGTTTTGTAGGCATCCAGATCAATAATGGACTGACGGCCTGGGACTTGGGGACGGGCTCTGTTCTACCCGGACCCATACCGGGACTGGCAGAATCGTACGAAGTGGACGAGGATGATCCAAGAAAATGGACGTTTCGCCTCCGCCAGGGGTTGACTTTCCACGACGGTACGCCCATCAATTCCGAAGCTGTCGTGGTTAGTTTTGACCGGCAGCTAAACGAGGACTCGGAGTATTACAAGGCGGATGTTGCCGCCGTCTCCTTGGGTCTTTCCGGCGACATCGTTGAGAGTTACAGAGCTATCGATGATCTGACCGTGGAAGTGATTACTCGCAAGCCAAGCGGGTTCACATTAGACGCGTTGCTGTTCATAAACGTGGGCAGCCCAACCGCTATTAAGGAGCACCTCGACGATTTTTCCAACAATCACGAAGGATCGGGGCCTTTCAACTATATCGAACAGACGCCTCGGGTTTCGATGACAATGGAGAGGTTCGAGGGCTATTGGGGCCATGTTCCTAACGTGGGCAGGGTGATTCTGCGGCCAATTCCGGAACAAACGACCAGGGTTGCAGCTCTGCGTGCTGATGAGTTGGACTGGATTGAAGTGCCCTCGTCGGATGCAATCCCTTCTCTGCGTGAGGCGGGCTTCGACATTTACCTCATGCCCTATCCCCATTGGTATCCATACCAGATCAACCTCCACAAAGAACCATGGGACGACATTCGGGTTCGAAAGGCGTTGCAGTACGCCATAGACCGGGAGTCGCTGTGCCGGGACATTCTCAATGGCATCTGTATCCCGGCAACTGGTCCCGTATACGAAGGGCATCCGCAATTCGGGAACCCCGAAGAGATATACACCTACGACCCTGTAAAGGCCAAGGCCCTGTTGGCAGAGGCTGGGGTCGAGCTGCCTCTCAAGTTCAAGGTGATGATCTCTACAAGCGGCTCCGGTCAAATGTCGCCATTGATTATCAACGAATTCGTCCAGCGGAACCTGAAGGAAATTGGCGTCGACATGGAGATAGTTCCCGTTGAGTGGAACGCGATGCTGGACCGCACACTCTGGCGGTCCGTGAAGGAAGGTGGCACGGAACCGGGCAATTACCAATTCCTTGGCGAGAACGACGACTTTGATGCCACAAATATTTCCTACGGTACGCCTTGGCCCAACCTCTGGGTCGCATTCTTCGGCAGCACTCGTGGCCCCGGCTCATTCGCAAACATCATGGGCTATGGGTCAGAGGATATGGATGCGGCTCTCGAGGCGGCAGAGGCGGCTTTTGACCGCGCCGAGCAATGGGAGGCGCTCAGTAGGGTCCACGAGATCGCGGTAAGGGACTCGCCGATGATCTACATGGTCCATGACCTGAACCCACGGGCCATGAACCCCAGGGTCAAAGGCTACGTCCAAGACCAGAGTTGGGTTACGACGCTACAGGACTTGTGGATCGAGGAGTAGCTCTTGGTCGGATGACCATATGGCCGGCCCAGATGCCATCAGAGCCTGGGCCGGCCACAGGCCTGTTGTCCTGATCCAAAGACCGGCGTGGATCCCCAGGGTAGTCATACTCTATTTGCTAATCGCCGGGTACCCAATTCTGAAGAGCCGGTCGCCAGGGCAGGCTGCCGTTCGGGTCCTCCGGTCAGTATTCGGCAAGCCTGAAGATGAACACAGGCAAACAGTGCCGGAGGACCCAAGGCAGCCTTGTCAGTCCACGCGATAGTGCGGGCTCCGGTGATGGGCCCCACAAAAAGGGCTGTGTAGAGGGAACAAAACCTATGTGGAACTACGCTGTTCGTCGGCTACTTTGGCTCCTCCCGACGCTATTCGGCGTATCTATCATCATGTTCTCTCTCCTGCACGTTGTACCCGGGGACCCGCTCGCAGGTATTCTTCCACTTCAGGCGGGGCCGCAGGAACGCGAGAAGCTGCGACACGAACTGGGCTTCGACAGGCCTCTCATCGTGCAGTATGGCAGCTGGTTGAAGAATGCGGTCAGAGGCGACCTAGGTAGATCCATCGCAACCGACAGACCGGTCACCGGTGAGGTTGTAGACGCTTTGGGGAACACTTTTATCCTGGCAATTACTGCCGGCATTCTGTCCATGGCGATGGGTACTATCCTGGGCACCATCGCCGGCTTCCAGCAAGGACGTTGGGCGGACAAGGTAGCCAGTGCCATTGCCATAACAGGACTGAGTCTTCCCAATTATTGGGTGGCCATCGTTCTCATTATTCTATTCTCTGTTGTTTTGGGGGTATTGCCGGCAGAAGGCATGTCCACCATAGGGGGCACGAGTTCATCGGCTTTGGATGTGATGAAGCACATGGTCATTCCCGTTGTCGCCCTCATGATGATTTCCCTTGGAATAATTACGCGCATGGTACGGGCCAGCGTGTTGGAAGTCCTGAATCAAGAATACGTAACTGCATTACGAGCCAAAGGTCTGATGCCGCTTCACGTCGTGTTTCATGTGGTGAAGAACGCCGCACCGCCAGTTGTTACGGTGGTGGGTCTCGATATTGGTTACTTACTGGGGGGATCGATACTGGTGGAGGCGGTGGTGAACTGGCCCGGCGCTGGAGGGCTGCTGAATGTTGCTATTCAACAGCGGGACAATGTAGTCATTCAGGGAACAGTATTGGTTCTGTCTGGAATGTTTGTCCTGATCAACTTGATCGTGGACTTCCTGAACACAGCGATCGATCCGCGTATTCGCCGTTCATGACATTGGGTGGAAGATGGCACTGACACAACGTGTTGAGCCTGATCTGGCTGCGGAGGCACTGGCCGTCGCCCCGATCTCTCACTGGAAACTCGCCTGGTGGCGGCTGAGCAGGGACAAGGTGACCTTGGCTTCTGCTATCGTGCTGTTCCTGGTGATATTCGCCGCCGTTTTCGCACCGCTCATTAGTCCGCATCCTCCCAATGACGCCCACTTCAACGACAACCAAACTGTCAAGCGCCTGGCGCCAATCGGGTCGTCTGGTCATCCCCTTGGAACCGATGAACAAGGACGGGACATGCTGAGCCGTCTCCTTCACGGAGGGCGTATGTCGATGTTGGCGGGAGTTTTGCCCGTCATGGTCGCGACCGCCATAGCGTCTTTCTTGGGTATCACGGCCGGATTTGTCGGAGGCCGCTTGAACATGCTCGTCATGCGAATTGTTGACATGTTCTACGCTTTTCCGTTCATTCTATTGGCTATAGCCATTTCCGGCGCGCTGGGGCCTGGGCTCAACAATACCCTGATTGCCTTGTCCATAGTTTTCATTCCTCCTATCACAAGGGTGTCAGAGAGCGTAACAACCCAGGTGCGCGCCATGGATTTCGTGGAGTCAGCCCAGGCCAGCGGGGCCGGAGCCTTCGCGATCATCAAGTCTCACATCCTGGCCAATGTTGCCGGGCCGATCGTGATATACGCGACGACGTTGGTGGGGATAAGCATCATTGCGGCTGCCGGATTGAGCTTTCTGGGGTTGGGCGTAGCGGTGCCCAACTCCGAATGGGGCGTTATGCTAAACGCCCTGCGCCGGTCGATTTATGAGGATCCCTGGATCCCGGCCTTGCCCGGAGTGATGATATTCATCACGTCAATGTCGTTTAACCTGCTCAGCGACGGATTGAGGGATGCCCTAGACGTTAAGTTGTAGAGCTGTGACTTTTACTTTAGCCAAGGCCCGGAATGATGCAAGAACATCTGTCGACGTGACGGTCTTGTTTTGATAGAAAGAAGGAATCAGGTGATGCATTATTCCTGAGGCACCCACTGGTGCCACAGGAGCCCGTAGTATTGGGGCAATTCGAAGCCTTTAAGGCAAAAAATGAAAGGAGCGGAAGCAGGTAGGTGGCAACTAGCGATTTAGTTGATGACTCGCTGAATGATGGTCAGCCGATTCTGCGGGTGCGCAATCTCCGCAAGTGGTTCCCTCTGGGCGAGGGGGTATTGAGCAGGCGGCGCCTTTCGGTAAAGGCGGTGGATGGCGTGTCCTTCGAAATCTTCCCTGGTGAGACCCTAGGAATCGTGGGGGAATCAGGGTGCGGCAAGTCCACCACAGCACGTTGCGTTTTGCGCCTCATCCAGCCTGATGTGGGTGAAATGCACTTCATGGGTAACGACATCATGAAGGCAGGGAGCGGGGAGATGAAGAAGCTGCGCCGGGATATGCAGATCGTCTTCCAAGACCCGTACACTTCTTTAAACCCGCGCATGACCATTGACGATGCCGTTGCATTCAATATGGAAGTGCATGGCTATTCGGGGAAAGAGTCTCGTGAGCGCGCGTGGGAGGTGATGGACCAAGTTGGTCTAACGCCACTAATGTACGCTCGTCGTTACCCTCATGAACTTTCCGGTGGACAGCGACAGCGGGTTAACATCGGCCGGGCCCTGATACTTAATCCGAAGCTTGTTGTCTTGGACGAGCCGGTATCCTCCCTGGACAAGTCGGTGCAGGCCCAGGTTCTGAATCTGCTGCTTGACCTGAAGGAGGACCTGAACCTGACCTACATGTTTATCTCCCACGACCTCCACGTTGTCGAATACGTTTCTGATCGTGTGGCGGTGATGTACTTGGGGCAGGTCGTTGAAACAGGCACTGCTGAATCGCTCTACAGCGAACCAATGCATCCATATACGAAGGCGCTGCTAGCCTCCGTTCCGACAGGAGATCCGGACCAGAGATTGGAAAACCCCCCTCTAACCGGTGAGCCGCCCAGTCCGGTCAATCCGCCGCCGGGTTGTCGTTTCCGCTCGCGATGCCCTCACGCTATGGACCGTTGCGCGGCTGAGGACCCCGAACTGATCCAGGTCGGCGATGGTCGCCAGGTTGCCTGCCATCTCTACTCAGAAAATTCAGTTTCAAGTGTCCAGGACGAACCGAAATTCGCCGTCCCTACATGACTGATGCAACCAGCCGCGAGGCAGGCAGAGGTTACAGACCATTTTGGTCATGCTTCGACTGAAGTCGGGGTTCCATACTCATATGGCGAAAGCCCGGTGGCACCGGATCCTCCCATAAGCAAGGAATGACAACCTTGACCGGACCATGGTCTGTCCCCGGGAATTGAACAAGCCGAAGTGCGAGTTTTGTGGGACGATCTAAACTAGACAGTGAAACAAGATTGTCCCGTGGAAAAGGTCCGGTACACTCCAGAGCAGGTCGCGTTTGGCCTGCGCCAGGTGGAGAAGGATACGCCAGTGGCCGAGGTCTATCGCCAGATGGCTCTCTGCAGTCAGGCCTCCTATAGGTGGTAAAAAAACTCTAAGGCATAGGCATGTCAGAGGTTAGGCCGTTCAGGGTTCTAATATGGGGAGAACCGGAAGCAAAAACAGATGGTACGCGATCTCAGCCTGGAAAAGCAGATGCCCCAGGACATGCTCAGAGAGGAGCCTTGCCCCTCACGTGGCCACCGGGTTTCCTGAAGACCCGGACTTAAGCCACCCGGACAGATCCGGCTTGGCGCTCATGCCAAAGTACAATACCGACGGCGTCCACCTGAGCATGACGCTGACCCTCCTCAACCCTAACCGCCACCGGTTGAACCTGACCGTCAAACCCAACGCCTAATCCCTGCGAATACTTTTCGAGGACCACCAGGCCACGGGCGTAGAGGTGGAGAGCGGCGTAGAACGGTTAGTAGCGCAGAGGAGGAGATCGTCCTCAGCGGCGGTGCCGTGACCTCTCCTCATTTGATTATGCTGTCGGGAGTGGGCCCGCCGGACCAACTTCGGGAATTTGGCATCCCGCCAGGCCGCGGCCTGGCGGGGGTTGATCAAAATTTAAGGGACCGTCCCGGCGTAAGGGTTTCCCCCTAGATTCAAAGACGACGTGGGCCTGGACCCAAGCGGCCCCTGGACCAGCCTCACCCTCCGTTGCACCGCCGCCGCCCCCTAACTCGCAACTACACTATGATCAGGCAAGCCTATCCCTCCGGGCCACCCTACTGCGACGCGTCGGTGTAGGCGACGACCTTCGAATTTCCTGCTCCCTGGAGCTCCCCCATGGGCAGGGGAGTTGAAGCTGGTATCATCCGACCCCCCAGGTTTACCCGGTGCTGGACTACCGTTACCTGGAAGACCCCTGGGAACGGCTGCGGCAGGCCGCCAGATTGTGCGTGGGGCTCCTGGAGCACCCGTCACATCGACCGTTAATCAAGGAGATGGTCAGCATCTTCCCACGTAACCTGGGCAGCGACGAGGCGCTGGATAATTGTCTGATGGAAAACCTGACCTCCGTAATCCATCTGTCGTAATCCACCTATCCGGCCGCTGCAACATGGGCCCAGCATCCGATCCCTTGGCGGCGGTGGGCCAGAATTGCAGGGTTCACGGCCTGGACGGGCTGCGGGTAGGGGACACCTCGGTTATGACCGACGTTGTCGTGGCCAACGCCAATGCCACTGCTATCATGATCGGCGAACGGGTCGCAGATTGGTTCAAATAGGAGAGTCATCGCATGGCCGACGGATTCCTTGCTCGTGTGAACTACCTTACCTTCGACATCTTCGGCACAGTCCTAGACTTGGCCGGCAGCTTGGCAGGTGCCGCCGGGGACTCCCTGGCGGCCCACGGCTCCGGGATTACGGGCCAAGCTTTTTACGCCGATTGGCGGGAACGGCAGCGCATTGAGCAATACCAGGATAATCTGTTGATGCTGGGCCACAGTGGCTACCTTGAGACCTGCCGCCGGGCCTTCGTTTACTGTCGGATGAAGCACCACGTCAGCTACACTGCCGACGAAGTCCAGGAATTTATGAACGTATACAAGGGTCTGCAGCCTTACGGTGACGCCGTTGAAGGGCTGCGGTCGTTGGCGGGCGTTACAAGCTGGTTGCTCTTTCCAACGGGGAGCAGTGGTACTTGGAGGAGCTGCTGGGCAACAACGTCCCAATAAGATTCGACGCGACAATTTCCGTGGACCAGGTTGGAGCATTCAGGCCATCCCCAGGCATATACCGCAAAGCAATACAGCGGCTGGGGTGTGAGCCAGGCAAATCATGATGGTCGCCGCCTACGCTTTCGATATCCTGGGCGCCCAAGCCTGCGGCTTCAAGGCGGCTTAAGTCGACAGGTACAAGCTTCCCACGGAGGACTCGCAGTACCAGCCTGACATAATCGTGGACGACTTCGTTGAACTAGCCGCCAAGCTTCTCACGTGACCGGGAGGTCAGCGGTGATCCGGCCATAACCTCACCGGCCGAACAGGTGGCCTGTGCCAGGACTGCAGCCAATGCCAGTAGGGTGATTGGCTTGAACATTGACTTTCCCCGACTCAATCCGGATGCTCAATGGCTCTGGCTTCGAGCAGCAGGTGTAGCCAGACCCGTCCGGCGCCACAGTTGACAGCCGGACTACTTTGTGACGAGGCGGCGTTGCTAGGGCATACCCGCCCAGCACTGCAATTCTCGACCCATCGGGCGACCAGGACGCGTAGCCGCCGATGCCCGCTGTCGAGTTGCTTGTGGCGCTGCCGGACTTCGCCACGTATATCCTCCCGTTGAGGTTGGGAGGTGTAGAAGACTGCCCAACCGGATATGTCCCAAGGGTAGATACCAAGATGTTCTCTCCGTTGGGACACCACTCAACGCCGATGATCCCTCCAACTGACACGCCCTTACCGAAGTTGCCTACCGTCCTCTCGCTCCCATCCAGCGCGATGGAGGCGAGGTCGATGCCGTAGTCCGCCGGCGCGGCTTTCCCACCGCGCAAAGGTGATTTCTCTCCCGTCCGGGGACCACGTTATGGGCCCGACGATAAGGCGGGGGTCGAGCACGAGGAAACGGTCGCCGCGGGACAGCTCGGCCGGACACCGGAGCCATCCCACCCCACGACGTACAGCAATTCGTAGAGGACATCGTCCTTGGAGTCAGTTTCGCTGAGATGTGCGTAGTGTCCCACAAAGGCGAGGCGGCTTCCGTCGGGCGACCAGGCTGGGATAATCTTGATATCGACGCGCGTGAACGGCTGGTGGAGGGCCAGGTGCTCCCCGGTAGGGTAGATCAGGCGCAAGTCCGAGCCGTCTGCCTTTGCAATATGGATAGTGTCCATGTTCTTGTTTAGCGCGGCGACATCTTCTCTGTATTCCCCTCTCTTGACGAAGGCAACGTGGCCGCCGTCCGGTGACCATTTCGGGTATGTGTCCACATCGTTCCAGTAGATGAGGTCTTTCGTGATCTGAGGCGGGGTAAGCGCGAGAGGAAACCGTTGGCCGTTTCCATCGGGCGGCGTCAGCAGGATATCCTGCCAGTCGGTGTCGAAGTGGCGGTCATACCACGCAACGTACTCATCCACCATGGCCGACGTCGAAGGGTCTGTCGTGACGTCTGCCACAGCGCCCTCGCCCATCACCCATACATCGCGCCCATCGCGTAGACTCTCTTTGTACTCAGCCCCGGTCCTCATACTTCACTGTCCACAAGATATCCGGATCAATTTTGCCATTGTACATTGACACACACAGGCGGAGATACCGGGTAGCGATGATTGGTGGCCTTGGCCGTGCCTGGCCATGCCTTGGATAGACACTATTGGCCAGTCATTCGCCTCAATAGGACGCCACGGCGGCGTTATCGAAGTCGGCAGTCCAGTTCTGAACGGTTCGGGCGTCGGTGTCAATCAGCAGGCGGAACGGAAGCGTAACGGCAAAAGACCATGCTCCGACAAGAGGGAGGTCAATCTCGATCTCGAAGGCGGCGGTCGAGATCACCCGGTAGAGAGCCTGCCCATCGGAGGTGGGTGTCGAGTAGCGCCAAGCGACATTGTCTCTGATCTGGTCCTTTACAAGACCAACCAGCAGAGTTTCGGCGGCCGGCATCTTGTTTAGCGTGTCCTCCAGGGCAGGGGCCAGGATCAGCAACTCCACCAGCGCTTCAGATACCGTGTCGGTGCTGTCTTGAACCCAATTGGTCGCAACCGTGGTCGCGATTTCAGTCCTGTCCTCTTCACTTCCGCAGCTCGCAGCGGAAATGAACAGGGCCAGGATCGGTACCAAGAGAATCGCGAGTTTACTCATTGAGGCAGCCCCTAAAGTGGTTCTGAATCGTTTAAGCCACGCCTAGGAATTTATCACATCACTGTCGGTGTTCGCCCGGTCCTCTGCCCCTGCCGGCAGTGCCTCAAGCCCAAACTGCCCTACTAACCGGGCGGCCAGTTCCACGTTCCCACCAACGCCACTGCTAGCATGATCGGCGAACGGATCGCAGATTGGTTGAAATAGGAGAGTCATCGCATGACCGACGGATTCCTTGCTCGTGTGAACTACCTTACCTTCGACATCTTCGGCACAGTCCTAGACCTGGCCGGCAGCTTGGCCGATCCCGCCGGGGACTTCCTGGCGGCCCACGGCTCCGGGATGACGGGCCAAGCTTTTTACGCCGATTGGCGGGAACGGCAGCGCATTGAGCAATACCAGGATAATCTGTTGATGCTGGGCCACAGTGGCTACCTTGAGACCTGCCGCCGGGCCTTCGTTTACTGCCTGAAGAAGCACCACGTCAGCTACACTGCCGACGAAGTCCAGGAGTTTATGGAGGTATACAAGGGTCTGCAGCCTTACGGTGACGCCGTTGAAGGGCTGCGGTCGTTGGCGGGGCGTTACAAGCTGGTCGCTCTTTCCAACGGGGAGCAGTGGTACTTGGAGGAGTTGCTGGGCAACAACGTCCCAATAGATTTTGACGAGATAATATCCGTGGACCAGGTTGGAGCATTCAAGCCATCCCCAGGGATATACCGCAAAGCGATACAGCGGCTGGGATGTGAGCCAGGGCGGATCATGATGGTCGCCGCCCACGCTTTCGATATCCTGGGCGCCCAAGCCTGCGGCTTCAAGGCGGCTTACGTCAACAGGTACAAGCTTCCCACGGAGGACTCGCAGTACCAGCCTGACATCATCGTGGACGACTTCGTTGAGCTAGCCGCCAAGCTTCTCGCGTGACCGGGAGGTCAGTGGTGATCCGGCGATAACCTCAGCGGCCGGACCAGGTGGCCAGCACCACGTTGTCGCTGGTCAGGGCCTTCACTTCGCCCCGGACCAGCGGATCGCAGAAGAGGCCGGGAAAGCCTCCACTCTAGGTCCACGTCGAGGACACCGGGAGCACGGCTACTACCTATGTGGACACCACCAATGTAGAGCCGGGCACGACCTACGTATACCGGCTCAAGGCGATCAACGCCACCGGCGTGGGGGAATGGTCTATGTCCGTAAGGGTTTCGACCCGTAGCTCGCAGTGAGAGAAGGAAAGTGCGATTGCGTTCGTTTAGTTACGACTGCCCAAGACGACACCCAGGGAACGATGGCTCCTCCGGCCTCCCGCCGCGCGGGGTGCCGGGCGGTTT
The DNA here is from genome assembly GCA_965249355.1 of Dehalococcoidia bacterium. Classification (GTDB taxonomy): domain Bacteria; phylum Chloroflexota; class Dehalococcoidia; order Lucifugimonadales; family UBA3495; genus VXOI01. Next base: position 3,123,132 of record CBDFLW010000004.1, on the reverse strand, counting down.
AACCCGGAGTACGTCGAGGTCGAAGCGCCCTCGGGGAATAAGGCCTACGCAGCGGCTACCGTGAAGGCGGAACTGGTTTGTCGCTCAGGGAGTGGCGGACGCGTGCCGGCGCTCCTGCCGCTGTTAGGCGTCCCGCTGGATGCCGTTGGTGTGGTTGGACAGTTTGATGAGCGGGCCGACACTGACCTTCCGGCCGCGATCAACATCGAGCATGATGAGCCTGGAGTTTAGAACATCGTCTCGGATTAGGGGAGCGGAGCGATCATCCCTGCGGTCTATATTCGCCAGCCTGTCTCTAGGCCCCTGTATCGGGCGACGTCGTTCCCACCAGGCGAATCAGATGGGAAGGTGGGTGGATATTTCCAGCATTCGGGTGTGTATCACCGCCCGGTGCTTGGTGTACCACCATTGGCCGTCACGCTTGACAAGGGTATCCTCATAATGCCCCACGGCGTAGACGTGGCTCTCTCCAGCCGTGGAGGTGCGGAAGACGGCGAAGTGGGAAAGGCAGGACGCCTCTTCATCCCTCACGTCAAGGTTGATGGGTGAGACCAGGTGAAGACGCTCCCCCTCATCGCGCACCTGGTCTGTGACCTCCGACAGCAGTTGCATCAGGTCCTGCTTGTTCAACCGCAACCAGACGTTCTCTTTGCCCCCGATTTCCCTGCTGCGAACCACCATTTCATAGACCGATGTATCCGCAAATGTGTTCATATAGTCTACGAACCGCTCTTGGTTGAGCAGGTGAGCCGTGTTCTGGATCAAATCGCGGATGGCTTCCTTTTCCTCAGCCATGGAGACTTCGCCATCGGACCTGTACATGCAGGACCTCCGTTAATAATCCAAGACTAGCCACCCGGCGTGGATGCAACCGAGGGGGATGCGGTGCCCCTCTCGAATCCGCCTTGGGTCTCAAGAATCGGCTAGCCGCCGAAAGGGTGCGCTGCGGTCCGGCCCATACGCCTGCCCCATTCCTGGTAGTACCGGCGCATATTCTCATCATCGTGAGCTTGGAACTCTTCCTCTCGAGCGAAGATGCTGAAGCGAACGGCACCGCTGTTCATGTTCTCCCACTGGGTCTCGGTGGCCATGATGTCTTCAGGAATGTTGCGCCCCGCTGGCCCCCAGTACTCGTTATGGTGCCGTATCCGCAACTCCCGCACCTCTTCGGTGTCCGATTTCAGGCCCATACCACGCCACTCCACCAGAGTGCGGCCTGGGCTTAGAGGAACCACCCGGTCCATCCGAAGGGAATCGGTACGAAAGAGGACCAGGAGATCGGGAAAGATATTGGCATTCATTCCCTGGTTCACCCCAATGCCAGGGAATCGCTGATCATTGCGGGTATCGCGATTCCCAGCTTGATAGTCAGCGAAGAGCCCATTCTGACCCTGCATGTTGTGCCCATTGGGGAAGTAGCTCCATTTGCGGGCCAGAACCTCCGGATTGAGCGCACCGGTGCGCCGGTTCAATATATGGAGCAGATTGTGATAGGACTCGCTGTTGTTGTCGTTCCAAAGCTTCCAATTGGTCTTGAGTATTGCCTGGCTATAGTGGAACACCTCCAGCTCCTCGGTGAACAAGGGCTCTACCAATTGGTCCATTGCCTCTCCGAGGTACTCTCTCAAGGAATCGGTCTCATCGCTCAAACACACGAACACCAGTCCCATCGCTGTATCTACCCGCACGGGCAGTAGAGGAAAGTCCTCTTTGCGAAACCCTGTGCCTTCATACCCCTCGGGCCGGGTCACCCCTTCGAGGGTGCCGTCCAGGCCATAGGTCCAAAGGTGGTAGAAGCACTGGAAAGCCTTGGCATTGCCGCACTCCTGGCGCACCACAGGTGCAGCGCGGTGACGACAGATGTTGTAGAAGGCGCGCAGCACCCCTTGCTCGTCCCGCGCTAGGAGTATAGGAAATCCGGCAACGGTGACGACCCGGAAGTCTCCGGGGTTACGCACCTCGCACTCATGGCACACGAAGTTCCACACGCGCCCGAAGATTCGATCTCTCTCCTCTTCGAAAATCCCTTGGTCGGTATAGATACGGTTATCAATGTAGTGGGTCTCTGGCAGGTTTGGGTTACCACCGGTGAGACGTTCGAGGATTGATGTCATTTTCATTCTCCTAGCGCTGTCGCTTTCCCAACGAGTGGTCTCCCATCAGACTATATTAGATCGCATCGAACAAGTCTATCTCGTAATTTCCGCCATTTCTGCAAGGCGGATCGATACGTTGGGGAGTTCGCAAGGAACTTTTTCGGTCTTGTGTGGCGAGATCAGCTCTCGTTTCCGTTCGCCTCTCGCTCGTCTGGTGGCACGGGCCGTCGCGTCAAACGCCGCCGGGATTGCCGCTGGAACGCTTGAGAGGGTGTGTGTTAGGGTGAGGGCGTCCCGCTAGTTTCGCAGGAACAACGAAGGCCATGCCACTTGCCAGGAATGCTGTCAATCCGGACGGCTTCAACCGCGGACTGCCGCTTCCCTACCAGCTAAGGACTGACGACTTCAGGCTGGCGCTAATAGACGTCTACGATTTCTTCTACGATGTGAATGAGCTCTTAACCGCCAGAGGACTACAGCGGTTGGACGATATGTTACGCCCGGCAATAATGTCGGGCGTATTGTCCGATATGCTCACGTCCAGCCTGGCCCGGCACTCTCGCACGCTGGTGGAAAACCGGTATTTCAACGGTCATCCTGATCTGGTGGTTCAGGGAGTATATCCCAACAACTCTGTCCAGGCAGGAGAGCAGGGAATAGAAGTCAAGACGACGCGCAACCGCGGAGGGGCGGTGGACACTCACGGATCCAGAAACCAGTGGATGTGCGTATTCGTCTACGAAGTCGACACGGAGACGGAGCCTGCAATTGACCGACGGCCTATGACATTTACCGAGGTCTACCTGGGCCAAGTAACCCTTGATGACTTTCGCCGGAATCCACGAGGAGAACTGGGAACCCGGACGGCTACCTTGCACCGTGAGAGTATTAGGAAACTTCGGGATAGCTGGGTGTATCGCTCTCAGCCGCGCCATTGAGGGAATAGCCGGTTAGCTCCGGAATGGCCTCCTTGGCCATCAGAAAATAGTCTCGGTCCTTCTCTATGCCTATACTTTTGTAGCCCATGGCGTTTGCAGCAGCGAGTGTGGAGCCGGAGCCGGCAAAGGGATCTAGGATCATCCCCTCGCCTAGTGGCAACACCCCTCTGACCACCTGCCGCAGAAATGCCTGCGGTTTGAGACTGGGATGTGGCGCAAGCCCCCGTTCCTGTGCTCTTGTGGGCCCGGATGAAATCACGTCACCAAAGGGCCTGGCAGGTTCAGGGCGCCGAAATCCGCCAGTCCTCCACTTCCTCAGATTGTCTTGAACGCGACACTCCAGCGGTTTCCGAAATATCAGCCAAGGTTCCCACATTGAGCGAGGCATTACGCTAACTTCGCTGAATTCCTCATGCGCGCCCTTGGGCCGGTCACCGCCTCGCATGGTCATGGTAAGGCGGATGATTTCACCACGCCGTTCCAACCCCGATTGGTCCAGAGCAACGGAAACTATATGAGACACCAGTGGATTGGAAGCCACTACTACGTTGGCGCCGGGCGTCAGCACCGAGAGGAGGGCATTGGCCCAAACCGAGAAGAAATCCCCGATTTCGGCAAGCTGCCTTCTGTCCAGCGTGGTGAACCTGGGCAGCGGAGACCGGGTATTGCCGTCGAACGAGGGCGGAATTCTCCAGACCCCGCCCTTGCCAGCCCGAAGCTTTGACTGCTGCTCCTCTGTATATTCGTAGAGCCCATACGGAGGATCGGTCACCACGGCGTGAATGGAGTTTTCCGGCTGGCGCTGCAACCACAAAAAACAATCGTCGTGGCACATCACCGACAACCCATGGGCGAATGACCTTTCCCGGTGGAACTCCTCCATTCGGAAAGATCTCTGCATCACGCCGCCTTGCGCATTTCGATGTGAGGGATACCAGCCTCCATGAACGGCTCGCCGTGCTCCTCGTAGCCGTGAGCGGCGTAGAAGGCTTTAACGTACTCTTGGGCGTGCAGGACGAACTCGGCCGCGCCCTGCTCCCTGGCCTCGTCCTCGAGGAAGCGCAGGATAAGCCCGCCCACTCCGCCGCGCCGGTGAGACTGATCCACGGCCATTCGTCCGATGCGTGCGGAGCCGCCGTCGATGATCGCCCGGCCGGTGCCGACAGCCTGACCATCCAGCAGCGCGATGGCGTGGGTGGCAACGGCGTCGTACTCGTCCAGCTCTATTTCAGGCGGGACGGACTGCTCATCAACGAAGACACGGAAGCGGATTCCGACCGCCGCTTCCATGTCTTCCTCGGTCTCAACCACCTTGACTGTAATGTCACTCATCTAGCCTTCCGAGTCTGGCGCTCCGGCAGTACCCTCTCACCCTGACCCTCTCCCAGATGGAGAGGAAATTGTCTTTGGCCCGAACTAGAAGACGATCACGCCGCGGCCGATCTCGCCTTTGTCCATGTCGTCGTATGCCTCGTTGACCTGGTCCAGGGTGTAGTGGCGCACCACCAGCTCGTCCAGGTTCAGCTTGCCAGCGTGGTATAGGTCCGTGAACTTGGGCATGTCGACCCTGGCGTGGGTTGACCCGTAGTAGGTGCCGCGCACCGTCTTCTCGTTTCGTACCATGTCCACTGCGTTCAGCGAAGCCTCGGCGCCAAAAGGAGCGATGCCCACCAACGTCACCACGGCCGACTTGCCGGCCATATCGTAGGCGTTCTTGATGGTCTCGGCCGCGCCCACCACCTCGAAGGTAAAGTCCGCTCCGCGTCCGCCGGTCAGCTCCCTGACACGCGCGACCGGATCGCCGTCGGAGGCGTTGACGGTATGAGTCGCGCCAAATTTCATGGCGAACTCCAGCTGGCTCTCGCGCAGATCCACGGCGATGATCTTGGTGGCATTGGCCAAGGCCGCGCCCATGATCACGTTGATGCCGACGCCGCCGCAACCGACCACCGCGACGGTGCTGCCGGGCGTGACCTTGGCGCTATTGACCACCGCGCCGACGCCGGTGGGCACGCAGCAGCCGATGAGGGCGGCCTGGGGCATGGGCGTGGGCATGTCGATTGGCACGCAGCCCATCTCCGGCACTACGGCATACTCGGCAAAGCAGGCCACCTTCCCCATGTGATGGATGCGCTGCTCTCCCTTGTGCAGCCGCTGGGTGCCGTCCATCATGTTCGGCCCGGTGGCCATGTGGTTGTCGCACACCTGCGAGTTGCCCGACAGGCAGGAGTTGCAGCGTCCGCACGCAGGCACGAAGGACAGGATCACCTGCTGGCCGGGGCGCACCGAGGTGACACCGGGCCCGACGGCCTCCACGGTGCCCGCGCCCTCGTGGCCCAGCACCACCGGCAGGGCGATGGGGGCGTCGCCGTGCATGAAGTGACGGTCGCTGCGGCAGATCCCGGCGGCACCGATTTTCACCAGGACCTCTCCCTCCTTGGGGTCGTCCAGCTCAACGTCTTCGATAACCAGGGGTGTCTTCGGTTCGTAAAGAACAGCGGCCTTCAAAGCGGGACTCCTACGTTTCAGTATCGCGTTTCAGTATCGATTGTGAACAGCGGAATTCGCCGTCTATATTCCACCCCGCCGCGTGCCGGTGTCAATCGCGAGCTGTCAGGAGGGTGTCCGGCAGAGCAATCTCACCCGGTGGCCGCCGGTGATGGCCTCGATTCTGCTCAGGGGCTCCCCTGTCTTGCCGGAGGAAGCCTTGCTTTGGACCGGTCTGGTTTTCGACAGGCCAGCCTCCTTGGCTGCGGCACCCTCTCGAGGGGACCGTCTGGCGGCCTTTTTCCGCAACCTTTGTCTGTGGCAGTGCTGCAGACCGCCGTCGCAGGGCTGCCATCGGGTTTACGTGTTCCCTGGCCCAATGCATCCCCGAGCCTTTCAACCGGGCCTCCACCACCAGCTTGTTGGCGCTCTCCACCGCCCCGCTGCCGATGGGATACCCCTTGGCTTGGAACTCGGCATACCGGATCTGCTCCCGGCCTCCAGATATTCCAGGCTGCCTCTGACTGTCTTGAGCGCTCCGGCGTCAGTCTCTTTTACCTCCGCCAATTCCCGGCACAACGCCCTGAGGCTGCCCAGCGCCTCTTCCGGCTCTCCGTGCTTCAGTGGATTCCCAGCCACTGCTGGCGGCGGCGGTTCCCGCTCCGAAGGCGGCCTGATTGGCCAGCTCCGCCCCGTGGCACCAGTCCAGAATCGGTCCGGCCGGTCAGGCCGATGAACCCCTGCTGCCATCGGCTCCGTCCATCACCGCACACACCTTTCCGGCGCTCTCGGTGCCGCGCCGGTGTGTTTCCACCATGGCCAGCCTGCCGAAGCTCCGGTGGTCCGTCATCCGGGAGAAGTTCAAAACTCCGGCGCAGACTGCTCGATGATTCCGATGGCCAGGGTCTTCACCTCGGCCCATTCCCCGCAGGGGCACCATCGCTCCGTCCACGCTCAACTGCTGCAGCGCAGGTCCCAGGGGCGCCTCCCCCATCTCTGCCTCCAGCGCCTCGCCTGCTCCCTTTGCAACTCCACCAAGGCCTGCCCGCTCCTCTCGGTAACGCGGCGGGCCGTGGCCTCCGAGACCTCGGTCTCCCGGAAGTGGGCCAGCAGTTTTGCCGCTTGCCAACTCCCCAACAGGCCTCACTCAAGCCAGGGGTCAGGGAGCCCGGCAGCAGACCCAACTCCTCATCCAGGGGGAAAAATCCCCGTCCCGCAGGCGGGGCACACTCCTCGGCTGCGCCGCAGTTCGATGGGTTGGTCGTGGCTGGCGCTTCAGCCTGCGAACCGCTTCTCCCCGGCTCCTCAGCCCACTCCCGCACCGGGGGCACCGGAAGCAATCATCCTCCCGGCCACGGCCGATATTCCTCGCCTCGCTGGCCAGCGCCACATCCTGGAGCAACTGGGCTCGCGCCTGGCCCAAAAGCCCGTCCAGCGCCGCTTCAATCTCGGCCAAGGTTGCCCGGGGATCCGCTCCCGCCACTCCCTCATCCCCACTATCACCGTCTCCGACTCAAGGCTCCAGTTGCTCTCAATGCCCTCATCCCACATCACAACCCATCCTATGCTCTCGTTTCCTTACCTTCTACCATATCCTCCCTCACCCGTCCTCTATGCCACTCCTACGGCCTTCCGCCAAAATCTGACGCACACCCCTGTCAGGACGGCGGAGCAAGCTCACCGGATGGCCTCGATCCTGTCGTTCCCGCTCCCGCGGGAGTCTGGCGGCTATTCCCTTCGGTGCCTTCAGTGAAGGCAGGATAATCGCAAGGGCCTGTATTCCCGCGCAGTAATGACTGATCGCCCTGGGGACGTGGATTGCCAATGCAAGAAACCAATTCACCCGCCCACGAACGCGGTTACGAACTCGTCGATCGGTCGCTGGTCTCCCTCTGCGGAGAGCTTGCCGTCGGCCATGACATCGGGGAGCTTCCAGCGTCCGAAAATCACCATGGCGTAGGTCGCCGACACAACTGAAAGTTACGTCAGGCTGGGTAGTCGCGTCTCGAAGCCCGCCCCCTCCGGCGCCAGCACCACGTCCACCGATGACGCCGTTGGCCCGCTGAGGGCGAACCGGTACCGCACCGCCCTCGTCCGCGCGGCGTCAGGGCGAAAGGCGCGACGAACGGCCCGTCCGGACGCGTTGATCAAGCCCGGCAGGCTGTCCTCGGCCAGGGTGGCTTCGCGGTCGAGGGCCCAGTGCATATCCCACTCGTGCATCGCCAGCTCGGCGATGCGAATATCGGTCTTGGAGCGTACAGTCTCCGGCCTCAAGCGGTGGTAGCACAGCCTGTCCCAGTTGTCGGGTTGCACCAGCGACAGCACCCGGTCGAACTCGCGGTTCACGTTCGCGAACTCATCCAGGAGGAGGTCGCCCAATTCCTGCCGCAAGGTGACGGCCCTCCGGTCCAGGTCGAGACGGAACTGGTCCTCGTTGAGCGGTGGGTCGTCCAGCGCGCCGGGAGGGGCCGAAATGTCCCCCGCCAGTCCACGCTCGATCTGGCCCGGAATGGGTCCGCCTCGCTCTATCAGGTGCCCCACCACGTCGCCAACCGTCCAGCCATCGCAGGCGCTCTGCCGGGCCAGGTCATCAGGCCCGAGCGTCTGGAGGAAACCCTCGATTCGCCGTCCAGCCCTGGTGATTTCCTCCCTGCGCGCTTCGTCGGCGTTCATAGATTCTCCCATTGATGTATGGATTCTCAAATTGCGTGGATTGTCCGGGCAGACCCAGGCTCTGTCAACCGCTAATGCGGTTGTGTCGGCCTTTAGAGTCCGTAGTTTCTCGCGGGGCAGTTTTGGGGGATAATGGCGGCTGAAATTCAGGCATTTGGGAGAGGTAATCGTATGTCGCAACTGAGCGAGGTGGCAGCGTCGGTGGGTGCGCTGCTGAAGGAGACCGGACAGAGCATCAGCGTGGCGGAGTCGTCCTGCGGCGGGCTGCTTTCGGCAGCGCTGGTGGCCATCCCCGGCGCGTCGGCCTACTACGTCGGCGGCAGCATTATCTACACCCGTGTGGCGCAGAAAGGCCTGCTGCACGTCCCGGACGAGGCGATGGAGGGACTGCGCGCCAGCTCTGAACCCTACGCGCTGCTCAACGCCCGTACCTCCCGCGAGGCCATGGACACGGTATGGGCACTGGCCGAGACCGGCGCCAGCGGCCCCACCGGCAACCGCTACGGCGATTCCTACGGGCATGCCTGCATCGCCGTCACTGGCCCGGTGGAAAAGGTCATTACGGTGGAGACCGGCGATCCGGACCGCGAGGGCAACATGTGGGTGTTCGCCGAGCGCGCCTTTGCCCTGTTGGAGGAGTGCATCCGGGAGTCGCAGCAGTAGGAGGGCCGTCAATGGCAGAAGTCGAGGCAAAACTGGCCGAGATGGGCTACGAGCTCCCCTCGGCTCCAGACCCGGTGGGCAACTACCTGCCCATCACCCGCAGCGGCAACGTCTTGTGGCTGGCCGGGGTGGGGTCGCGCCTGGCCGACGGAGGGCGCATTTCCGGGAAGCTCGGGGCCGACCTTACCGTGGAGCAGGGTTACGAGGCGGCTCGCTGGGCCGCGCTGAACCTGCTGGCCCGAATGAAGGCTGAGCTGGGCGACCTGGACCGTGTCTCCCGCATCCTAAAGGTTGTTGGAATGGTCAACAGCGACCCGTATTTCACCGAACAGGCGGCAGTGGTCGACGGCGCCTCTGACCTGTTCGTGGCCCTCTATGGAGACAGGGGCCGCCACGCCCGTTCCGCGCCCGGTATGGCCGCGCTGCCCGGCAATACCGCCGTTATCTGCGACTGCGTTATCGAGGCCGACGGCGGGTGAGGCGGTCCGTCTGCCGTGAGCCGGTTGAAAAGTAAACGGACAAAACTGCGGGAAGGAACGTCCGAGGCGATGCAGGGTGTAATTCTATACGACAAGCTGGCCTATCTCTGGCCGGTTATCAGCCCGCCGGAGGACTACGCCGATGAGGCCGAACACTGGCGGCGCGCCATCCGAAAACACCTGGGTCCGGGACGTCACCGCCTGCTCGAGTTGGGGGTGGGAGGCGGGCACAACCTGTCGCACCTGACCAGCGAGTTCGACGCAGCGGCGGTGGACGTCTCACCAGGGATGCTGGACCTCTCCCGCCGCCTCAACCCCGCGGTGGAGCACCACTTGGGCGACATGCGTGACGTGCGCCTCGGGAAGGTGTTCGACGCCGTGCTCATCCACGACGCCATCGGCTACATGCAGTCCGAAGACGACCTGCGGGCCGCCTTCGCCACCGCCCGGGCCCATCTGTGGCCCGGAGGTCTTTTGCTGGTTGCGCCCGACCTGGTGCGCGATACCTTCCGGCCAGGCATGACACTGAGCTGGTCAACCAACAAGGATGGGGTGGAGGTCAGGACAGAGGAAATCGTACGCGACGCAGACCCATCAGACACGGTGGTGGAGTCTTACTTCACCTACACCATCACCGAGCGCGGAGCGCGCCGAGTGGAGCGGGACATCCATGTGACCGGCCTGTTCCCGATAGCAACCTGGACCGCCCTGTTGGAGGAGGCAGGGTTTACCACCGAGCGCATTCCCCTCCCCGGAGATGGCGACGGTTGCGGGGAGCACCTCTTCTGCGGCGTGTTGCCCCCGTAAGAGGGCGCCCTTCGCTTGTCCTGAGCCTGTCCGGGTACCAGCGACCGGGTGGGGACAAACCGAAAGGGCCGTTCATCCTTAGAGACTATCTCAATCGACGGCGAACCAACCAACCCGTCATTCCCCCTGGTTCATTCAAGCCAGGAGCGGGAATCCAGGACCTCGGTAAGCGATTAGCGAATTTTCAGCAAATGTTGTGCGTTTTGAGATAGTTTCTTAGTCAGGCTCAGGCCCCCCGGCCCTCGGCCCCCGGGCTTAGACTCTCTTGTTGACCGCTAGCGGACCAGTCCTTCCGCCATCTTCTCCAACTGGTCGCCCATTTCCTGCTCGGTGTCGCAGTGAGTGGGCCAAACGCACACTCGCAGAGCGCCCGCGTTCAGGAAGTCGTCGACCTCCTGGCGCGTGGTTTCTGGGGCCCGGCCGAAGACGGATATAGTCAGAGATTCGGGGTCGCGGCCCCCCTCGTCGGCCAAGACGTCCAGGACCTTGCGGCCCTCCTCGATCTGCTGAGGCGTAACGCGGTTGGGCAGCCACCCGTCGCCCCACCGGGCCACGCGCTGCAGCACGTTGCGGGCCATGCCGCCCAGCAGGATGGGAGGGTGCGGCTGCTGCACCGGCTTGGGGTACATGTAGACCGGCGGGAAGTCGTAATAGTGGCCGTGGAATTCGGCCTCGTCCTTGGTCCACAGCTCTTTCAACGCGGCCACCGCCTCACGGGTCTGGGTCCAGCGGTGGTCGAAGTCGCCGCCCATCATCTCCGTCTCCTCGCGGTTCCAGCCCGCGCCGATACCGAACACGAAGCGGCCGTTGCTGTGCCGGTCAAGCACGGAGATCTCCTTGGCCAGGATAAGGGGATTGCGTTCCGGAATCAGGGTGATACCGGTGCAGAGCTTGATCTTGCTGGTGACCGCGGCGGCCATGGCCAAAGAGATGTACGGCTCGGAAAAGTGGGCGTAGGTCCAGGGAATCTCCCCGCCGGTGGCCGGGAACGGGCTCCCGCTGTTGACCGGCAGGATCGGGTGCTCGTGGTACCAGATGGACTCGAAGCCCAGGTCCTCTGCCTTCTTGGCGACAAACGCCGGATCGAGGGTGTAAGCCGGCAGCGGTACTATAACGCCAACAGACATGTCGTTCCTCCAAGTACAAGTTCCCCCCTCCCCAAAGGGGGAGGGTCAGGGTGAGGGTTCTCCTCTACGTCGTCGCCCCCAAGATTACCATGATCACTCCTGCCACGCTCAGCAGGGTGCCCACGGCCAGCAGCCAGTCAAGAGCCTCCAGCTGCCGCAGGAATACGGAGGCGAGGGCCAGCGCGATAATCGGCTGGCTGGCATAGATGGGCGTGACGATGGTAACCGGCGCCCTGCTAAGCGCGTGAAACAGCGAGGCAACGGCAATGCCCTGCAGCAGCCCGGCAACGCAGCAGATGGCCACGTAGCGCATGGGCTGGTGCCGGATGCTGTTGATCACGCCGCGGTGAATGAAGGCGAACAGGATCGCCCCGCCGATGGCCAGGGCAAACCCCGATACCACGAACGGCGGGGCCAAGGCCAGCGCGCCCAGCACGTGGCGGCTCATGGCGTCCCGCGTAACGAAGGCCAGCGACCCACCGAAGGCCAGCAGATAGCCGAGCTTGCGAATTTCGATGGTTCCCGGCTTCCGTTTTCGCGGGAGCATCACCAGCAGCAGCCCGCCAACGATGATCGGTGTGCCGATGGTAATCAGCAAGTTGGGCCGCTCACCAAGGATCAGGAAGCCGATGGCAAAGGCCATCAGCGGCTGCATGGAAATCATGGGCACTGACCGGGCGGCTCCCACCATCCGGATGGCTGTGTTGTGCAGCACCCGGGCCACACAGTAAGCCAGGATGCCCATAACGGTGATCCAGCCGTAGACCTCCAGGGGCAGCGCCTTGATATCGTCGAAATTGACAGCGAAGGCGATGCTGCTGATGAGCACCGCCCCCACCAGCACCGTATAGAACGTGGCCACCGGCGGCGTCACGTGCTGTGTCCCAATGCGCATCAATACGCTGCCTGAGGCGAAGCCAAGGGCAGACACAAAGGCCAGGACGACCGCGGCTACCAAATCACGACAGCCAGTCGGCCACCCTTTCGCCGATCATTATCGCGGAGGCGTTGGTGTTGGCCCGGGGCACTACGGGCATCACCGAGGAATCCGCCACCCACACGCCGTCGATACCCCGCACCTTGCAGTGCTGGTCCACCACTGCCATGGCGTCTTCATCCGTCCCGATCTTGCATGTGCCGGAAACGTGGCGGGCCGAGCCAACGGTGCGCTTCATCCACAGGTCCAGGCTGTCGTCGTCGTTCAGCACCTCATCGGTGGGAGCGATGCGTCCCTCGCAGACACCGCTGTAGGCCTCGGTCTCCAACATCGCAGCAGCCAGGCGCACGCCGTCGCGCAGACGTCGCGTGTCCTCGGCGTGCTCAAAGTAACGGTAGTTGAAGGTAGGCTGCACCGCAGGGTCGGCGGAGGCCAGCCGCACCCAGCCGGATCCTACCGGCAACTCCAGCACGCAGGTTACGCGTGCCGTGCCGTCGTCCATCACCTCCCCGGTCAAAGCGTTGAACACCGAACTTGTGGTCATCATCATGTCGCTGACGTGTGGCGAGCCCTCGGCGGTGTAGCGCAGGGCGATGCGGGTTCCCAGGTTATCGGCGGCCAGCGCCACGCCCTCCTTCACCTTGTAGGAGACAGTATTTATGGCGTGGTTCCACAGGTTCTGTCCCACGCCGGGTGCCTCGTGCAGCACCCGAATGCCGAACTCCTCCAGCTGATCTCGAGGGCCGACGCCCGACAGCATCAGGATGTGAGGCGACTTGAGAGCGCCCGCCGAGAGGACGATCTTATCGGCCTCGACGATGAACGTCTCTCCTCCGCTCTCGGCCTCGACACCTACCGCTCTATTGCCGTCGAAGACGACGCGGTGGACGAACACATCGCCCCTGATGGTCAGGTTCAGGCGATGGCGTGCGGGGCTGAGGTGCGTCAGCGCGGTGCTCATTCGCACGCCGTTCATGTTGTTCATTGGCACCAGGGCAACGCCGAGGTGCTCCGGGCCGTTCATGTCCTCCGCCGTGGCGTGTCCGGCCTCCAGGCATGCCCGGCGGAATACCGACTGTATCGCCGGCCAGTTGCCGCCGTTGTTGCGGCGAGTGATGGGCAGCGGACCGTCCGATCCGTGGAAGTCGTCCTGGATGTCCAGGTCGGTCTCCATCTTGCGGTAGTAGGGCAGCACGTCGAGGTAAGACCACTCACGGGCGCCCTTCTCGACCCACAGCTCGAAGTCCTCGGGCAGTCCGCGCAGGAACACCTGCCCGTTGATTGACCCGCCGCCGCCGATGACCTTTCCTTGGGCCACGTGGCTGGGCCCCTGTTCCTCGGAGAGAGTGCCGCGCAAGGCCCAGTTGTGCTTCGAGTCGGGCGCTTCGGCGGTGCGGGTGTGGCCCAGCCGGATGTCGTCGGGCAGATTCTCCGGGTCCGGGTAGTCCGGCCCCGCCTCCAGCAACAGCACTGAGAGATTGGGGTTCTCTGATAGGCGCCCCGCCACCACCGACCCGGCGGACCCACCGCCAACAACGATTACGTCGTACTTCATTTGACCTCCTTGTTTAGGACAGAGCTTGGGACAGATCCTTTCTGTCGCATAAAGTCCGCTATTCCAATCAATTTACAGGGCTGCCAGGAATTCGTCGGTGCTGATGACCGTGCCCTGGCGCGGGTACACCTTCTCGGTCAGCACCCGGTGCACCTCGGGGTCGGCGTCGGAACAGGCATCGGCGACGACGATGAAGCTGTAGTTGACGTCTACGGCCCAACGCACGCAGGACAGCACACAGCCGCTCGTGGCGACGCCCATGACAACGAGGGTGTCCCTGTTCATCTCCCGCAAATTGACGTCCAGGGCGGTTGTTGAAAAGGGACCGGGCTTGGTCTTGGTGATGACGCGCTCGCCCTCCGCCGGCGCCACGCCCTGGTGCAGTTCCACGTCGGGGGCGTACTCGGCGAACGGCCCGCCCCGGTGCACCACGTAGATCACCGGGATGCCCGCCGCGCGGGCGCCCTGTAGGGCGCGGGCCGCGTTGCGCACTACCGTCTCAGGCTCCGACGCCACGTTGTTCACGATGCGTTGCTGGAAGTCCATGATCAGTACCGCGGACCTGGCCGCGTCGATTTTTGGGGCTGTTTGGGTCATTTCGTGCCTCCGGATTCTCACTTCCAGGATTTGGGAAGCGCCCTCACCCTGACCCTCTCCTACTGGGAGAGGAATCTCGCTTGGCGAAAAGGCGCCGAGATTGACTAATCCACCTCGCCGTTGGCCCAGGTGCGTATCAGGTGGTGGGCAATGGCAGTGGGGCCGGGGATGGCCAGGATCTCGCTCCTCTCGTCCAGCGCCAGCCTCACCTCTTCGCGGGTGAACCACTGCACGTCCGCCATCTCCTCGGAGTCGAAGTGGATGTCGGTGGTGGCGGCGTCGGCGTGGCAGCCGATCATCAACGACGATGGGAAGGGCCACGGCTGCGAAGAATGGTAGCGCACCGCGCCCACCTGGATGCCGGCCTCTTCCATCACCTCACGGGCCACGGCCTCCTCGATGGACTCTCCCTGGTCCATGAAACCGGCCAGCGCGGAGTAACGCCGCATGGCGACCAGCCGTCCCCGCGACTGTCCCAGCAGACAGCGTTCGCCGTCGTGCACCACGGTGATGACCACCGGGTCGGTCCGGGGATAATGCTCGGTGCCGCACCCGGCACACCGGCGCACCTGTCCGCCGCGGGCGACGTGAGTGGGGTGGCCACACACGGCACAGAAGCCGTGGCGCCCGTGCCAGCTCAGTTGCGCCCTTGCCTGGGCCACGACGCCGGAGTCAGTACTGCTCATGTACTCAGCGGTGGTGCGGGCGTCCTCGAATGTCAGACCGTCCCGCTCGATGTCGCCCCGGTCGACCGAAGAGACGTCGATCACGAAGTGCGACACGCCATCCAGCAGGCCCAGGAATACGGGCTCCGCATCGGCGCTCAGCCGACGCACTTCGTCCGGGTTCATCCAGGTCAACGCGTGGTCCGCAGAGACCGGGACGTTCAGTTGCCACATGGGGAGCAGGCGGCTGGCCGGGTCGCTGGCCTGGGTTGCCAGCCAGTCCTCGTCTCGCCGCTCCACCTCGCCCCGGTCCAGCGGGTTGCCGGCGAATACGTGGGTAATCCGTTCGCGTTTGTCGTTCATAGCGCCTTCCGTTCTGATGTCGTCGCGCTATTCTACAACAACAGGGCTATGCCGTTTCACTTATCTATGCCCGGTCACTCGAGGGCCCTTTGACTCTCCTTCTCCCTTGAGGCAGGAGGTGAGGTCTAATGTGTCAGCACGATTGCAAGTATAAGCGGGTTAACATGACAGGGTTCTGTACAACGTATACAACGAAGATTAAAGAATACAACGAAGATCAAAAAATCCTGGGCCTCTGTCAAACTAAGAGATTAGTTGTGGCCCGCTGTCATGATAGCGACGGGTTGGGCGCACCCTTGTATTGTTCGGAATTCCTCAGGCCACCCCCACGAAAAAGTGGCGGCGCCAATTGCGCCGCCACCTCTTGAACGCAATTCCACGGCCGGATCACAGGTTCAGCGGGTGTTCCTCGTAGTTCTCCACCTTTTCGTAAACCTGCATTCGGTGCCGCGCCGCCTCCAGCACGAAGATGCGGTCGTGTTCGTCGACCTTCACGGACACCGGACGGCGGAAGCGCCATTCCGGCTCCAGGTTGACCCGGCGGCGGGCCTTCACGATGTCCGGGTTGGCGTCGATGTAGGTCTGGGTCCACGGCGAGGGCTGCTGCGCGTCACCCACCAGCGACGTGATGAATCGTCCTTCAGGATCGTAGACCTGCAGGACGTGGGCGCCCCAGTCTGTGACGTAAACGTCCCCCTCGGAGTCCACCGCGACGCTGGTCGGACGTTCAAGGGCGCCAACGCCGGAGATGGACGCCTCGAACTTGACCAGCAGGTTGCCATCGGCATCGAACTTCTGCACCCGGTGATTGCCCCAGTCGGCCACGTAAACCGCGCCCTCAGTGTCGATGCAGACGCCCCACGGCATATCCAGCTGCCCGTCACCGCTGCCGTGGCTGCCAAACCCGCCGAGATACTCACCGTCGCGGGTAAATCGCTGTACGCGGTGGTTCATGCTGTCCACGACTACCAGGCTGCCGTCGGCGTCGAATGCGACGCCCGCAGCGCCATTGAGTTGCCCCGCGCCGCTGCCCTGCTCGCCCCAGCTGGAGACGAAAGCGCCCTCGGGGTCGAACACCGAAACACGATTGAGAAAATCGTCGGTGGCGAACACGTTGTTTTCGCCGTCCAGCGCGATGGCCCGGGGCCAGACGAACTGCCCTTCTCCGCGTCCGTAGGCACCGAACTGCCCGAGGAACTGGTGGTCCAAGGTGACGCGGCTGACTCTCTGGCCCAGCTCCTCGGCACCCCGGTTGATGACGTAGACAACGCCCGTGTCCCCATTTGGCCCCGCGTCCCCTTTTGGCCCCGTGTCCCCATTTGGCCCCGCGTCCCCTTTTGGCCCCGCGTCCCCATTTGGCCCCGCGTCCCCTTTTGACCCGGAAGCCAGGGCCATGTCCTGCGGCGTCCAGAAGCCCTGGCCGGACATACCGTACATGCCCAGGCAGTAACTGTAGTCAAACACCCTGCCCGCGGCCACTGTCGTCAGCATAGTTTCACCTCGCGAGTGTTGTAAGGGCGCACAACGGTGCGCCCCTCCAAGATCTGCCAGCCCACTTGGGGCTTACACAAAGTCCATCTGCTCGTACTTGCCACCGACGATGGGCACCGGGTCGAGGCCCATCCAGCGGTCGATGATCGTCGAGTAGAAGCCGCGGAAGTCGTAGTTGGGGGCCAGGTCTCCCTGCGTCAGGTCCTCGGGCTTTAGCGACGGGTACTGGCTGTACATCCCGCCCTTGACCTGGTTGCCGATAACGAAGGCCACACCGCCTGCGCCGTGGTCGGTGCCGGTGCCGTTGTCCCTCACGCGGCGTCCGAACTCGGTGAACAGCATCATTACCAGGTTGTCGCCCACATCGTGCTCCTTCAGGTCGTCGAAGAAGTCGCTGATGGCGCGGGACATGTCGATCCACAGCTTGGTGTGCATCGGCGGCTGGTTGAAGTGGGTGTCGAAGCTGCCGTGCTGGGTGTAGAACACCTGCGTCCCCAAGTCGGCCATGTACACCTGCGCGATGTCCCGCAGGAACTTGGCGATGGGGGTCTCGGCGTACTCCACGGTGGATGAGTAACGCTCAGGAGCAGAACGGATGATGTCGGCGCCCTGCAGGGCATCGCGGCCGGTCTGGCCCAGGTAGTCCATCACTGGACCGGTGCCAACCGCCGGAGCGTACATGCGTGCGAACCGCTCCAGGATCTGGTTCCGGTCGGCCTCGCCAGCAACGCCTGGAACGCTGGACAGCACTCCGTAGGACTCAATGCTGGAGACGGACGTCACCGGCACGCCGCGCAGCGCCAGAGCCCGGGGCAGTCCCTGCCCGAAGTTGACGCCCTTCAAAACGTTCTCGGAGTTGGGGTCAAGGTCACGGATAACGCGGCCCACCCAACCTTCCGTGCCGACGATGTCCGGCTCGCAGGTGTGCCAGATATCCATCGAGCGGAAGTGCGACCGCGGAGAGTTCTCGTAGCCGATGCCATGTACGATGGCGACCTTGCCCTCGTCGTACAGCTTCTTGAAGGGCGCCATGTTGGGGTTGAATGCCAGCTCGCCGTCGATGGGCAGTACCTGGTCTTCGGGGATGCCGACCCTGGGCCGGGCGTCCCGGTAGTGTCCGCTGGTGTAGGGGATGATCGTGTTCAGGTAGTCGTTGGCGCCGGTCATTTGCAGTACCACGAGCACCGGGTCCTTCTTGGTAGTAGCCATCGTGCTCCTCCGATTCACTGTGCGATGGGGGCCGGCCCGTTCGTCCTTCGACAAACTCAGGACGAACGGACGAAAAATCCCTAGGCGAACTGGAAGTCCCGGGAGGCGGCGATGAGCGCCAGCATCACGCCGATGCGCTTCTCGGATTCGGAGCGTTCAGCCTCGCTGGCCCAGGATATGTCGCCTCCCTGCCGCGCCTGATCCAGCAGCTCCGTGTAAGTGGCCTCGCCGACTTCAACCGGCCCAGCCTGCTCCAGGCATGACTCGACCAGCTGCGCCGGCGTAATCACCCCGCGCTCGCGCAGGTTGGCGATGATGGCCTGGACTCCCGGGAGCGACGTATCGCCCAGCAGCCCGGCGGCGAAGTTGACCCGGCGCACCAGGGCGCCGCCGTCGATCCACTCGGCGCCGGTGTGCCAGCTCTCAACGCTGGGAGGATTCAGCAGCTCCTGCCCCTGGTAGGAGCACTCGAAGGCCAACTGGTTGAACCCGGGCCGCGGGAGCTGGTAGTTGCCGGCCAGGCGTACCGTGCCGATCACCAGTTCTGCAGGGCTCTTCACCCGCGAGAAACGCGCTGCCTTGAAGAAGTCGGAGTTGAACAGCGTGCGCAGCATCTCGCGTACGTCGCCGCCAGTCCGGTTGTATGTGTCGATCAGCGCGTCGATAGCATCGGGGTCGTTGGGCGGAGTGATGTTCCAACTGGGCACCTGGGGCTCATCGGCAACGAAGTAGTTGTACAGGTGGCGCGACAGGAAGCGCGCGGTGGCCGACTGCTTCACCACGATGTCGATGATATCTTGGCCGTTGAACGCGCCGGTCTGTCCCAGGAACGTCTTTTGCCCGTCGTCGTGGTCCTCTGGGCGGTACTCGAAGTTCCAGTAGAAGCGGCCCAGCGGGTTGCGAGGTATCTTCGGGGCGATGGTCCATCCGGTGAAGGCGCGGGATGCCTCCTTGATGTCGTCCTCGGAGTAATTGCCCACCCCCATGGAGAACAACTCCAGCAACTCCCGTCCCCAGTTCTCGTTGATGGCCCCTCGATGGTTTCCGTTGTTGTCCAGCCAGTAGATCATTGCTGGATTGCGTGCCAGCTCCACCAACAGGTCGCGGAAACTGCCCATGGCGCAATCGCGGAACATGGCGATCTGCTGGGTCAACTCAGGCGGGTTGTCCACCTTGGAGTTACCCGTGGCGAAAAGCTGGTGCCAGAAAAGCGCCATCTTTTCTTCCAGTGGCCGTTGGGTGTTGATCATCCGGTATACCCATTCGGCCTGGTTGAGGGGCGGGCCCAAGGCCCCCTCATACCCGGGAAGGAATCGGTAAAGCATATCGTCGTCGATCGGTTCAAACTGCTCTGGATTCAGCAGCTCCTCGACCGTCGCCTCGTAATCCTTGGTGGCACGGGCGACCAGTT
Organism: Dehalococcoidia bacterium; assembly: GCA_965249355.1. GTDB lineage: Bacteria > Chloroflexota > Dehalococcoidia > Lucifugimonadales > UBA3495 > VXOI01. The sequence continues at coordinate 3,103,634 of CBDFLW010000004.1, read as the reverse complement.
CTTCGTAGGGAGCGCCGAACCCGGCACGGCGCATTAGGTGCCCCATCAGGGCGATCTGTTCCTTGTCTGGCATGGAAGACCCTCCTGCATATAGGGGTCTGCAAAGGTACAGAAAATTTGGCGACGCTTGCCGCCTACTATCCTCACCCAATCGTATGTATTACGTCCACCAATGTCAATGCAACAGCACTGAAAAGACGGGGCGAAAACTCATTATCCGTAGCTTCCGTTTGGGTTGGCCAAGGTTCCTCTGCCCGGGTCGAGCGCCGGAATCCTGAAATCGTAATCGCCAACAACGCGTCCGCAAGCCAGAAAACCCTGAATTCCAACTTCCTAAGGCAATCACGATTTCTTTCGCCGGTAGAATGGCCTGCATCATTCAGATTCAGAGGTAGCAGCCCGGTCAGGGACCCGAAGCTACAGAGGCGGGTTGATCCCCAGCTGAATCAGGCCGATGATGGCCCCAAGGCCCGCGCCGAACCAGTTGATCCAGCGGAGATGAGTGCCGGAGATTGATAGAACCAGTCGCTCCACTTGCCGGACGTCAAAAGAGTCAATGCGCTTGGTAACTAGGGTTTCCACATCAATGATTCTGCTCAGCTCCGGCAATTGGGCGCTAAGGAACCCGACAACCTGGTCCGACAGGTACTCGTCCAATCGCTCGCCCGCTTCATCGGATAGCGGGAAGAGTTCGCCCAGGGTGACCGTGCTGCCATCGCCGCCCCCGTTGGTGCCGGCGCGGCGGGCTAGGCCGGTGATCTGACGGGGCGTTTCGGGTGCGGTCAGGTAGTTCAACATCAGGCTGGCCGTCATGTCAGAGACCACCGACGTCCTGACGCCAAGTGTCCGCTCCGCCATCTCCTCCAGCGTGGCCTGGGAATTCTTCTCGTAGAAACGTGATGCGGCCTCGCGCACGCTGGCGCGCGGCGTCTCGGACAGGGCGGCGAACGCCCCACGGGTCGCCCGGTCGGCCATCCAGTATATGGTCCGTTCGTTCTGGCCGATCAGCCACTTGATTCGCCTGCCCGATATCCGGTCCAGGGTGATGCCAACGGCCTCGGCGATCAGGTCCTGCATCTCAGGGGTGCTCAGAGACCTTTCGGCTTCATCGACCAACCTGCCGATGATGGCAGGCATGTCCCGGATGGCCTCTTCTTTTTTGCCGCTCAGGCTCAAGATTGCCTGGGTCAGCAGGCTCTGATTGCTTACCGTGTCCTCCACCCAGTCTTGGCCGATTTGCACCAGCTTGTGCGACATGTCCGGCTGGCGCAGCCAGTTGAACACCAGCCAGGTGGCCGTGGGCAGGTTGTTGCGGATCAGCCCCTGCACCGCCTGCAGGTTTTCCGGCGTCAGGTACTCCCTCAGCCGCTTGTTCTGGTTGAGCTGGTCCCGTAGCCAGTTGCTGACAAACTCCGAGGCCGTGTTGCCCAGTTCGGGGTTGCGCAGCGCGGGCAGTACGTTTTCGTGCACGAAGTCCGTCAGCTGCTCCGCGCTGGTGATGTCGGATACCCGTTTGCCGCCCAGGTCGTTGGCTACCTTGTCCGCCAGCGATTGCACCATTCGGGCGCATTGCGGGGACGTTAGGAACGTTGCCAGCAGCTCCTCCAGCAATCCGTCAGGCGGTCCGTCCAGCGGTTGAGGATCAGGATTGCTCGCGGCGCCGGAATGGCCATTGACGTCACTGTTGCTGACCGGCAGCCCGCCCGTCCCCCCGTTCCCTTCAAACAGGGGTGTCTGCATCAGGGAGCGGCGGCGGTCCCGGATCCAGACGCTCAGGTTCTGGCGGAACCTGGGGGTGTCCAGCTGCTCTCTGAGGGCTGCCGGAGACAGGAGTTGCTCAGACACCATCGTGGCTATGGTACGGGCGAGGTCGAACCGGTTGCGGGGAATCACGCCTGGGGTCAGCGGCACACGAATCCCCAGAATCCGCTTGGGGTTCACGGGACGGAAGAGCATCTTGATCGCAATCCGGTTGGTGACATAACCGATGATCGCGCCCAGCAACGGCGGCAATATCCACGGCAGGACTGCGAGGGCGGTATCCATTGTTACCTTCCGGACCGGCTCGGGACCGACTTCGAGTCAAGGGTCGTTGGAGGGCGTACGGCGGGAAACACGCTATCAATCAGTTTTACTACTGTCCAACCGGCAGTTCAAGTTTAGCAGTCCGGGACTTCATGCATGCGGCGTGCCGGAACTAGTCATCTACCGTCGCTGCCCCGTCGATCAGACTCACCTCGGACTGAAGCCTGGAGAAGTCGTACTCGTCCTCCGATGCCAAACCCCGCCGCAGCATGACCACACCGCAGGTGATGGCCGACGACACCACCCGGCCCGGCCACTGATGGATCGCGCGTTCCCAGCCGGGAGCGGTTGCGTGATGCGCTTCGTCAATTATCAGCAAGTCTTCCGAGTCGTACTCATCCCAAACGCCCTCAAAATGGTTGCGACGGGAAACAGTCTGGGCCATCAGTACGACAACTCCGCGGCTCTTTGACGGGGCAAGATCGTATAATTCCCATTCCAGCGTATTCGTAGCAGGGATGCCGGACTTATCTAATTCCTTGTAAGTCTGGGCGGACAGTTCCCGGCGATGGGTCAGCCATACCGCTGTGCCGCCACCCCTTACCCACCCGGCCAGCAGTGCAGCGGCGATGCGGGTCTTGCCGCCGCCCGTGGGCAACTGCAACATCACTCGCGCATTAGGCGCAGCCAATGCCCTTTCTGCCTGCTGAAGCAAGTTCTGTTGGTAGGGGCGAAGTTTGACCATTCGGGATTCCCTCTTACGCTCAAGTGTGGGTGCCTGCGAATGACGGTATCATCGCGTTCTTTCCGTGGCAAACTCAACAATCCCGGGATTCCTCTCTTCCGTCACTGTGTCACGGGATCCCGGTGTGGGAATCTACTCCCTTGCGTCATTGCAGCCTCCATTCCACTGACACTTACCCATTGCCAAGCCTTGAAACGCCTCCCTATCATAATTCTTGCCGGGAGCCGTCCCCAACCCGGCCAACAGACCACCGCCAAGCCCGAACGGGAAGCAATCGGACACATACTCAAGAAGGTCCTATCCAATTCAGTCAATCCCATAATCCTGTATATCCTGTAAATCCATGTTCAGACAAAGACAAAAATGACCGGAAATGACCGGAAATGACTGGAAAATCAAAAAATCCCAAGCTAAGGAGCTGAAGCTATGTACTCCCTCTCCTACCTCCGCCGCCAAGTCGACGCCCTCATGCGCAAGTTCGCCGTCCAACTCGCCGTCGCCAAGCTCCGCCCCGTCGCCGACGAATACTGCGATCAGTGGGAAGAACTCGTGGCCGGAGACCAGCTCCCGCCCGATCCCCACCGCCTCTTCCAGAAAATACTGCCCCGCGAGACCTTCCGCCGCCAATACTTCCCAGCCATCTACAACTACCTGGACCGCTGCCGGCTGGACCGCCACCTCCCCCATCCCAACAAAATCCTGAGCCGCCTGGTCCCCAAAGCTGCCGGCCTCGGCCTTGTCCCGAGTCCCCGTCAGCCCTTAGCCTACTAAATTTGGATTTCGCCTCTATCTCCGCGTGGTATCATTGCGCCCAACCGACCACTGCTTGCGGAGGCCCCGTCATGAGTACCAGAGATGGGTCAACCTACACCGGCCAGTCCATCAAGCGATTTGAAGACCACCGCCTGCTCACCGGGCAATCCTCTTACGTGGATGACATGACGAGGCCGGGGATGCTGCACGCTCTGATCATCCGCAGCCCCCACGGGCACGCCCGCATCCGCAGCATCGACACGTCGGCAGCGGTTGCGTTGCCCGGAGTAGCGGCAGTAATCACGGCCCAAGACATAGCGGACATTGCACAGTTGCCCACCCGGGAGGCGTCCGATGCGGACGAGATGCACCCGCCCCGGCACCCGGCGCTGGCCGTGGACAAGGCCTGCTACGCCGGCCAGCCCGTGGCCATTGTGCTGGCGGACAGCATCTACATCGCAGAGGATGCGGTGGAGCTGGTGGACATTGACTACGAAATTCTTCCTGCCGTCATCGACCCGCGAGAGGCGGCCACCGGCAGCGCACCGGTGATCCACGAGCACCTGGGCACCAACGTCGTCCTGCGCACCGTGAACGCGGGAGGCGACCTGGAAGCGGCTTTCGCCGAGGCCGATTGCGTCATCAGCCAGCAGTTCGGCGTGCAGCGTCTCGCCCCGGCTCCCATGGAACCGCGCGGCCTGCTGGCGGAGTATGACGCCGAGGCCGACCTGCTGTCGGTGTGGGACTCGACACAGCATCCCCACGAGATCCGAGAGCACCTGTCCCGTCTGCTGGACCGTCCCTTGGAGTCAGTGCGGGTAGCCTGCCCCGACGTGGGCGGCGGCTTCGGCGAGAAGGGCTGCTTTTTCCCCGAGGAACTGGCCATTCCTCACCTGGCGATGAAACTGGGAAGGCCCATTAAGTGGGTGGAGAGCCGACAGGAAAACATGCTGTGCTTCCACGGACGCGGCCACAGCATCGACCTAGAGGCGGCGGCGCGGAAGGACGGTACGCTGCTTGGCATCCGCGTGAAAGTCATCGCCGACCTTGGCGCGTACTTTTTCATGTCCACGCCCACGGTGCCGATCCTGACCAGCCACCGGCTTACCGGCCCCTACCGGACTCCGGCAATGTCGGTCGAGGTAGTGGGCGTGGCCACCAACAAGTCTGTCACCGGCGCATACCGTGGCGCGGGAGGCCCGGAGGCGGCGTTCTGCATGGAGCGGGCCGTCGACATGGTGGCGCAGGAGCTCGGCCTCGACCCCGCCGACGTCCGGCGCCGCAACCTGTTAGCGCCCGACTCGTTCCCCTACGAGACCCCAACGGGCATCATCTACGACTCGGGCAACTACGGCGCTGCCTTCGAACGGTCGTTGGAATTATCCGGGTACAACGACTGGCGGAAACGCGCCCGCCAGCAGGACGAAACTGGCGACTCCCTCATCGGCGTGGGAATTGCCACCGTGGTCAAGGGTTCGGGCGCCAAGGTGACCTTCCTCAAGGAATACGCCCGCGTGGTCATCGGCCCCGGCGGGGAGGTGGAGGCCCACACAGGAATTTCACCCCACGGCCAGGGTACCGAGACTACCTTCGCCCAAATGGTCGCCGACGAGCTGGGCATCGCCCCCGGCGACGTATGGGTCCGCCACAGCGACTCCGCCGTTCTGCCCGAGGGCGGCGGCACCTCGGGCAGCCGGGGTATGATCGCCGGGGGCACAGTGCTGCACAACGTACTCCAGGAGGCACGGGCGAAGCTGGCAGTAGTCGCCGGCCACCTGCTGGACTGCCCTCCGGGGAACGTCGACCTCGGCGATGGCCGGGCCGTCGACCGGGACAATCCCTCCCGCAACGTCCCTTTCGCGCAAGTAGCCGCCGCAGCCCACAACGAGGAACTGCTGCCGCCGGGCGAGGAACCGGGACTGGACTTCGTTGGCTCCAACACCCTGAACAGGAGTCCGTACGCCTTCGGTTCCCACGTCGCGGTGGTGGAGGTCTCGCGGGAAAACGGGGCCATCAAGATCCTGCAATACACGGGAGTTCACGATTCAGGCCGGGTCGTCAACCCGATGCTGTACGAGGGCCAGATCCACGGCGCCATTGCCCAGGGCATCGGCCAAGCGCTGTGGGAGGGGATGGTGTACGATTCCACGGGACAGCCGCTCAGCGGCAGCCTGATGGACTACGCCCTGCCCAAGTCCATCGACCTGCCCGACTTCGACCTCGACAGTACCCTGGAAACGTTGTCGCCCGTTACCGCCCTCGGAGTCAAGGGTGTGGGTGAGCTGCCCACGCTGGCCGCCCCCGTCGCAATCGCCAACGCGGTCATGGACGCCCTGTCATCCGCGGGGGTTAAGCACATAGACACGCCACTAACGCCGCAGAAAGTCTGGCAGGCTCTGCAGGACGCAGGCCAAGGCTGACCAGTGCGGGCCAGCAACTCATAGCCTCCATAAATAAAAGCGCGGGTCCCACCAATTTGGGGCCTGCGCTTTTTCGTTGCTAACGCAGCCGGTCGGCTGTAATGGGCCCGCTACACTGTTACTTCCGCTTCCTTGTAGGCCTCTTCTACGAAACCCGGAATCTGTGTCCACTTGGGGTTGGCTGTGTCGCGGTGCAGGGGCACTGCCGCGCCCTCGGTGCTCTGCAGACCCAGTGGATGGCAGACCAACTCGATCAGATTGCCGTCAGGGTCGGCGACGTAGGTGTAGTGTTCGCTGGTGTCCTCGCGTTGGCCCTGCTTCGGATCGTCGCCACCGGTGCCCATAAAGGCGCCATTTCCGGAACGCGAGTACGCCACTCCAAGCCGGTCCAGGTTGGCCAGCGCGGCATCCCAGTTCTCCACTTCCACCGCGAAGTGAACCCGCGGGATGAACACGACCTCGTCCACCTCGGTTGTGTGGATCTCACCGTTGCCGATGCGGAGCTGCAGCATCCGGCGGTTGAGGGCGGGACCGCGGTCGAGGAACTCGCACCCCAGCACCTTCTCGTACCACTCGCGGGTTCGCTCCCGGTTGGTGATCTGGATGTTGACGTGGTGAATCATGTTGACCTTCGACATTTTTTCCGCCTCCTGTCCACATCGCGTGATTTATTGCGCATTATCCGCCATCATCCGGCCACGGGCAAGGCGGGGATATTTTAGTAGAGTCTTTCTTTGAAATTGACATCTGCTGAGTGCCGTAGCTAAGAGGTTGTGTGACTTATCCCCTCTCCCTCCGGGGGAGGGTTAGGGTGGGGGCGTTCCCTAGTTTTTCACCGGAACAGATGATGCCACCCGTATCTGCTCATTGTCGACATTTGCCTTTTTCACACACCAGCCAAGAAATTCAGAACCGTCATTCCTGCGAAAGCAGGAATCCAGAGCCCCCGTGAAAACGTCCTGCGTCTACATCATAGCCAGCAAGCAGAACGGCACCCTCAGCGGAGGGGCGGGATGACGGACGTCGACAGGAATGACTGTTAAAGGACGGGGTACGGGGGCTCTGGATTCCTGCTTTCGCAGGAATGACGGTGTAGCAGGAATGACGGCGTATAGATGAGAATGACGGATGATGTTAATTGCACAGAGAGACACCACCGCTATTTCCGCAAGACTTTCACCCTCACCCTATCCCTTCCCCTCAAGGCGAGGGGATTTCTCGATTGTGAGAAAGCGAGAGAGGACTTCTGCTAGCTTGCGAGGGTGGCGACGCTGAACACGACCGCGAACGGATAGCAGTAGATGACGACGCTCTTGTGGACCGACGTGTCCACGCCAGCCGGTATCGGGTAGTTCTGGTTGCCCCGGTTGCCCTTCAGGTCGCCCAGGTCCACAAATCCTTCCTGCTTCACCTGCTCGGAGCGCTCCGGGTCTGAGTGGGGGGACAGCACCACGTGCAGCGCCGGACCGTTGGTAACGTTCAGGTCCTCCAGCCGCAGAACTTCTGAGCCGTCGGGGGTGCGATAGATGGTGGCGGTGCCGCTGCCCCGGTGGAAGGCGTCGGCGTCCTTGAAGCTGCCCATGGCCACCGCCTGCACCTGGTTCGCCGCCTCCGGTTGCCCTGCCATCTCGGATCGCTTGATGGCATCCTCCATCATTGCCACTGCCTCGCCGGTCATGGCGGAGGCCTCCTCCATGCTGTCTGCCTCGGCCGCCTCCTTTGCCATGTCCATGCCATCCTCAAGGGCTGCCCGGCGTGCCGGGGTTAACACCGCCATCCCTTCCATGTCCATGGCATCTCCCTCGCCAGATGCCAGCGCCACCGATGCGTCGATGGCAGCAGGAACGGGCATGGACTCCATCACCGGGCTGTCCACCTTGGCAAAGCCGGAAAGGACCTCCTCAACATCCTCCCGTTCCATTCCCTCTGGTACCGTGGCGGTGGCAGCAAAGGGGAACGCCTCGTCGACCGTTACGTTGGTAAACAGCGGCGACCCAAGCGACCAGCCCAGCCACAGGGTAATTGCGAGCAATGGAACTGAGACGACGCCCAGGGGCTTGCGGTATCTCCAGGCCCACAGGTGCCAGCCGCGCCACCACCCGAAGGCCAGGAACGCGACGATAAGCACGATGACGACAGCCCCGATGGCCCACCTGTAGGGATACAGGTCTGCCAGCGCTCTTTCCAAGTCCCCGAAAGTTGCCACAATTCCTCCTTCTGACCCGTCATGCAGCGTCGTCGGATTCGGCAAGAATTGCGACGCGTTTAGTCAAATTATAAGAGCGCGAACGGCCCATGGCGATTTCCCTTGAATATAAGTTATTATGCATCTGAATTTGGAGCAGAAGACTCATCTGAGGAGGCCGGATGTGGAGCCTTCAGGAAACGGAGACAACGAAAAACTGGTTGGAGCACCGGTACGGCGAAAGGAGGACTATCGTCTGATCCAGGGCGAGGGCCGCTACACGGGCGACATCCTGCCCCTCCACGCGGCGGTGATGATGGTGCTCCGCAGTCCCCACGCCCACGCCCGCATACGCAGCATCGACACCCATGCGGCCCGGGACCTGCCCGGCGTGGTTGCCGTGGTAACCGGCGCGGAATTCAACGCCACCTGCGCCGCCCAACTCCCCATTGCCGGCGTTCTCGACCACATGAAGGCCGTAAGTCGTTGGCCAATGGCAGCGGATTTCGCCAAGTACGAGGGCGAGCCCGTCGCCGTTGTTGTCGCCTCCGACGCATACGCTGCCCGCGACGCCCTGGAGTTGATCGAGGTGGACTACGAACCCCTTCCCGCTGTCGTCGATTGCGAGGCCGGGCTGGAGGACGGAGCGCCCCTCGTCCACACGGAACTGGGCACCAACCTCTGCGTGAACAGTTCCCGCACCGTTGGCGACCCGGACGCGGCGTTTGCCAGCGCAGACGGGGTCCTTTCCCTGCGCGTCGTGGAACCTCGCCTGGTGCCCAACGCCATGGAGCCGAGGGCAGTAACCGCCAGCTACGAGCGGGGCGTCGAGGAGGTTACCCTGTGGATATCCACCCAGGGGCCCCACCTGGAGCGGAAAGCCGTGGCTGGGGTGCTCGGCCTGGCGGAGAACAAGATCCGGGTGCTCTCCCGCGACGTTGGCGGCGGCTTTGGGGCCAAGATTGACACATACCCGGAGACCGTCATCGCCACGGCAATGGCTATCCGCCTGAACCGACCGGTTCGCTGGGACGGACTTCGGGAGGAGGAATTTACGTCCACCATCCACGGGCGCGGGGAGGTGCAGTATGTCGAGGCGGCCTACCGCAACGACGGCAAGCTGCTGGCCCTCCGCACCCAGTACTACACAGACCTGGGGGCCTACTCGTTCGGCGGGACTCACGGCGTGGCCGAGACCCTCACTCCCTCCGGTGCGGCCGGTGCCTACACGGTGGAGCACCTGCACTGGGAAGTCTTCGGAGTGTACACCAACAAGATGACCGTCGGTCCTTACCGCGGCTACGGGCAGCACGCCACCGCCTACGCTGCCGAGCGGGTGATGGACATAATCGCACAGGCCTTGGATTTGGATCCCGCAGAAGTGCGGCGGCGCAACCTCATCCCCGCGGGCGCTTTCCCTTACCGCGCACCCACCGGCCGTCTGCACGACAGCGGCGACTACGTTCGGGGGCTGGAGAGGGTGCTGGAGCTGTCGGACTACACTGGATTGCGGGACCGGCAGGCTGAGATGCGGGAGAGCGGTCAGCTCCTGGGCATCGGCATCGCCACCACCGTCGACGCCTCAGGCTTCGGCCCCGCCGGCTCCTTCAGTGTCAGGCCCGGATACGAAACATCCATCGTCCGGGTCGACTCAACCGGGAACGTGACCATATTCACTGGCGCGTCGCCCCACGGCCAGGGCCACGAGACCACCTTTGCCCAGATCGCGGCCGACGAGCTGGCGGTGCCACTGGAGAACGTGAGCGTGATCTACGGGGACACTCACTTGATCGCCTCGGGCACCGGCACCAGGGCCAGCCGTTCCATCGTCGTAGGCGGTACAGCGGTCGTAACGGCCAGCCGACGGGTCAAGGAAAATGCGTTGAAGCTCGCGGCTGCCCTGCTCCGCACCGAGCCGGAGTTCGTGGAGTTGCGGCGGGGAGGATTCTTCGCCGAGGACATCCCCGACCGCTTTGTCACCTGGCGCGACGTGGCCGCTTTTTCCTTCGGCCCACAGCCGGTGCCCGAGGGCATCGACCGCGGCCTCGAGGCCAGTGTCTTCTGGGAGCCCGACTCCTACACCTTCCCGTACACCGCCAATGTGGCCGTTGTGCGGGTCGACCCCGACAACGGCGCCGTGCAGCTCGTTGGCTTTTACTCTGTCAACGACTTTGGTGTCATCGTCAACCCGTTGATCGTGCACGGCCAGGTCCACGGCGGCTTGGCCCAGGGTATCGGCGCGGCCTTGATGGAGGAGGCCGTATGGGACGACAGCGGTCCGTTGCTGACCGGCAGTTTCATGGATTACGCCATGCCCCAGGCCAAGCACCTGCCCGACTTCACCGTCGAGTTTATGGAGACACCCAGCCCCTACAACCCGCTTGGGGTTAAGGGCATGGGAGAAACGCCGACCATTGCCGCAGTCCCGGCCGTCGTCAACGCGGTGGCCGACGCGTTGTCCCACCTCGGCACGCCGCAACTCGACATCCCCCTCAAGCCAGAGCGGGTCTGGCGGGCGATGAAAGGCCTGTAATGGCGGCCCGGGAACGACTGACCCGCACAACCTGAACCCCTCCGACCGGAGGGCGGAGGGGTCACAACCTGTACTCCCGCGAAGGCGTCATTCCCGCGAAAGCGGGAATCCAGAGGGTCTCTGCCATTGCTGCCATTGCTGCTGCAAGATGGGATAGATTCCTGCTTTCGCGAGGATGACGGGGAATGTTCTGGCAATAGTGGGTTGCTAGATGGGAAGAAAGTTGAAACGCGATTGCCTTGGGTCGCTAGTGTATTGACATCGAAATTCGAACGTCATACACTCGAATGACTGGGCCTACGTGTGGCCCGGTTCCTTATGGCCCGGTGGTGTAGCGGTTAACATATTGGCCTGTCACGCCAAAGATCGTGGGTTCGAATCCCATCCGGGTCGCCATCTTCCCCGCAGGCCATCGTTATCTTGAATGGCCGAAGGTGTCGACGGCGCCATGAACGAAATGGGGACGCGCGGGTTCGACAGGGGCGTTCTGTAACGGATTGCAAGCCGAGGTGCCATCGACCTCGTTAATCAGGTGGCAAAAAGTAACTGGCGAACGTGAATTCGCTCTAGCCGCCTAAAGCGGCTACGTCTGCTCCCAGCTAGTCCCGGAGGAGGGGATGTCAGGCGCCATAAGTCCGGGATGCGGCCAATCCGACACCGGTAAGGGCGGCCAAAGATGAACCGGCTGGGTCTCTCCAGGTTGCGTCGGCGGTGCCTGAGGAGTCCGAGAATAAACCGGCGGACAAGCTTGTAGGACATCCGGATTATAGGCTCTTCTGGACGGGGAGTTCGACTCTCCCCCGTCTCCACCATTTCTTCCTGAACACCTGTTCCAATTTTCGACTATGGCCACGTCGTTTCGTTCTGTCATCGCCAGGACAAGGGCCAAAAACGTTTCTTTGGGCAGAAGTTCCACAACCTTCCTCTCCTCAGGGTTCACGTATACGGCTTGCAGGATCGCCTTTGCCTTGCCATTGCGACGGGCAACTGAAGAAGATTGCCATAGAGTCCCGAAGTCCCTCACCAATTTGTCGGCCTCGACCGCGTCGTCGTACTCTGGTACATACAGCTTGAGGAGCGATTTCTCCGCATCGTCCTTTATCTTCAGATATCGAGGCCTGTCAATGTCTCCATCAAGATAAAGGAGACGGGCCCGCTTCATTTTTTCCTGGATGAGTCGCTTCCCTTTCAGAGCGTCCTGAATGTCTGATCCCTTGATGTTCCTCTCCACGATCCAGTCAATCCAGTCATCCCGAAGTTCAAATCTGCTAAACAGTTGTTCAATCTGCGAGTCAATGTCTCGGCCAAGGAACGATTTTCCTCTGTACTTGCAGAATATTTCCAGTCCCTTGTTTGGGGACTTGTAATAGGTCTCGTTCAGTGATCCTTGATTTTGGGACCAGAAAGGAGTGCCACACTCATAGCAGCGGAAAAGCCCGGCCAAGAGATGGGGAGTTTCGCCGTTGTGGTGGGAAGAACCAGAGCGTCTGGAGCGTCTCCCTTCCATCACCTCCTGCACTTTGTAGTACAATTCCTCCGGAATTATAGGCCGGTGGACACCGTCAAAATGCTCGTCCTTGTGACGCACTTTTCCGTGGTAGAAGCGATTCTTGAGCATGTCCCGGATGCTCCAAGGAGTGAAAAGTCGGGCCTCCACCTCCACCAACTCTCCGAACATTTCCGCTCTTCGCTTTCCGTTGGTTCGATATCCCAGGTCGTTTAGCCAGCCTGCTAACCGAGACCACGACTCTGCCCCTGTTGAGGCCCTCTGGAAAACCTCCAAGGCCATAGGCCTCTTGTCTGGGTCCAAGTGGCATCCGGTATGCCCCTCGTCGATTCCAATGCAGGTGGCGTCGCATCTTTCGTATCCCCACGGAGGCTCCCCGTTGAACAGTCCTTGCTGGGCTCGCTCTTTCATTCCCTTTTTGGTGTGGGTCGAAAGGTTGTCAGAAAAATACTGGGCAAAGCCACCTAACATTACCATGAACAGCCGGCCTTCTGGCGTTGAGTAATCGATGTCCTGTTTTACACAGGCGAAGGCGACATGGTTCTCTGTCAGGATCTGGAAAGCCACCATCGTGGTCAACATGTTCCTGGAGAAGCGGTCGAATGTGTCCACGACGACTACATCGAACTGGTTCAATCGGGAATCATCGAGCATGTTGCTGAATGTAGGGCGCTTGTCGATGAACTCCGCCCATGCTGACCGTCCCTCCTCGGCATAGTTCTTCCCGGCTTCTCAACCCCTGCGTTGGCAGAATTCGAAGAGGTTCCGGCACTGAGCGTCGAGCGAATAACCGTTCACGTGGTCTTCATCACCGACCCGGAAATATCCAACCGCTCTCATCTTCGTCTCCATCTGTACCTGTGGGTGGTTGCGTTTCATCTTGGCCATGGTGTATTCGTTGCAGGCATTCTCGCATAGCCAGCCCGACTTCCTCCAACAATCTGCGGAGTTCGATAGGGGGCGTTTCCTGTTTTGCTCGCTTGGCCATGGCTGCCGTAATCTGGAGGCTGTGGAGCTCTAGAATAGTTGTCCGTTTCAACGGTCCTGAGGGCTCCTGGTAACAACCCTCGTTAGATTCTCCAGACCACGTTAACTGCCATATTGACATCAGGGTTTGAAGTCATCGGGCGCGAAAAATTCAATGAATCGCGGGTGGTCGCCCCCGATAGAAACTGGCCGGAACCGGTGGGAGGGACCTGCCCCACCGGAATGCGAGGGCATCATTCACGAAGTCTTCGTGGAAATGCCCTACACACATTGCTGAGGGTGGGACAAGCGAAAGAGATCTATGAGACGAAAGGGGCAGGCCGTTCCAGAAGAGGGATACTGAGGACCTGGGCATCACGCGCAACACCGTGCGTCGGCACCTCAATTCCCCGGAGGTTATACGGCCGAATCCACGGCCGCGGCGGGCACTCGAGCGGGTACCCCTACACCGAGTTCCTCGACCGGAGGATGTGCGAAGGGATCGAAAACTGGGTGTTGCTGCACGCGGATCCCAGGATTTGGGGACATGACGCCGGACTTATGGGAAAGTCAGCGGCCTTCCTGATTCCTGGGCAACGTGGATCCTTGCCGGGGGCGGCAGGCGGATTTTTCCGCCGCGCCCCTTGTTTTTACCATTCAGGGGGGCTTACACGCGCTCGTGTTTAGGCAAGGACCCGGGACTCTATGTCCCGGGATTTCGGTTGGATTTTTCGGGATTTCACAGCAGGGCCTTATCTGAGATTATGTCCCTGGAATTGCGCCCTTTCGGTAGTAGGGTGGGTGGGGGGTCTCTCTTAGGGATTTATACCCAAATCCCCTATGAGGGTATGTCTCTTGATTCTCATCCTGCTTAGAGGTGGATTTATCCGCCTCCGGCCGGTTGAATTTGCTGGTTCCTAGCTTTTCTCCCGCGCCTTTCCAGGCGGTCTCATTTCCTGCTGCCCACCCGTCGCTGGCAGAACGCTTTTCGGGTAACCGCCGACGCGTCAGAGGCGGGACAGGAGTGCGGCCATTGAATCCTGGCAGGTCCACGTGGATGGCCTTGCCGGCGGTGGCTCTGTCCTGCAGGGAATCATAGACCCGGCGCTGGCCCCTGCCTTGGGTCGGCGACGTGTCCCTGACCTGCCCCCAGTGGTAGTACCACTTTCTATGTTAGTACGGCCAACTCTGGGACAAGGTTCGTGGGCAGGAATGTTTCAGTCGCCGGTGGCCTGTAGCCCAAGGAGCTGTGGGGCCTGATGCGATTGTAAGTCTGCCGGTACTGTTCGGTCAGCACCCGCACCTCCAGCAGCGTATAGAAGACCTCCCGGTGCAGCAACTCGTCCCTCAGCTTGCCGTTGAAGCTCTCCACGTATCCGTGCTCCCACGGCGACCCCGGCTCGATGTATAGTGTCTTTGCGCCCACCTTCCCGAGCCACTCACGTACAGCCTTGGCAGTGAACTCGGGACCGTTGTCCGGGCGGATGTGCTCCGGCACTCCCCTGGCTGTCATCAGCCCGGCGAGGGATTCAATCACATCCGAGGACCGGATACTGCGCCCTGCCTGAATGGCCAGGCACTTCCTGGTGTACTCGTCGATGATGGTCAGCAGCCGCACCGCCCGGCCGTTCCGGGTCCTGATCTGGACAAAGTCATAGGCCCACACATGGTTTCTCCCTCGGGCCTCGGCCTGACGCATGACCCGTCGTTCAGCCACAGCCGGCCTCTCCTGGGTTGCCGGGCCGGTACCTTGAGCCCCTCCCACCGCCAGATCCGCTCCACACGTTTGTGGTTCACCACCCATCCGCTGCGCCGGAGGAGGGCAGTGATCCGCCGGTAACCGTGCCCGCCGAACCGGGTGGCCAGCCCCACGATGTTGTTGGTGAGTGCCTGCTCGTCATCCCGGACCAACGGTTCCTAACGATGGGCCGAGCGGGACTGCCCCAGCACCCTGCAGGCCCGCCGCTCCGACACCTTCTGAACCGATCTGACGTGTTCGGCACAAAGGCGGCGGCGGGCGGGGCTCAGAAGTTTCCCTCAGCTGCCTCCTTGAGAATCTGGTTGTCCAAGGTCAGTTCGGCCACTGCCCGCTTCAGCCCGCTATTCTCGGTCTCCAGTTGCTTCAGGCGCCGCGCCTGATCGACACGGAGACCACCGTACTCGGCCCTCCAGGGGTAGAAGGTCTGCTCCGGGACACCGATGCGCCGGACGGCATCTGCAACCGTACTACCGGAGGACATGACCACCTCCGCCTCCCTGAGCTTGTTGATGATTTCCTCGGCCGTATGCTCCCCTTTGGCCATGTCTCAACCCCCGTTTTGTCCGGAATCCTACCATTGATTCCGGATCGGCTTTCGGGGGTCAGGTCAGAAGAGGCGCTGGCCGCCAACAGTCCCGCCACCGGAGCGCCGTCGTTTTACAAAAGCCAAAATACAGACCCAGGTTCAGTTTACATAGCAGTCTACGATATAACCTGGGAAACATGATTCGGCGAGTTCTTGGCGACCGGGGATGATGGGAATGACTTTTTCGGATCTTCCGTGGCTATAGACGACCGCATTGCCGTTGCCGGAGCCCCTGGAGTCTCGATCAATAGCGACACTTTTGTCGGCAAGGCTCATGTGTTGACCAGGGATTCCTAAAATCAGGATTCAGGTCAATGGAGCCAGGAGAACGTAATGGATGGCGGCACCAACGCCGGGACATACAGCCTATTCGGCACATCAGTAGCGGTGGACGGCAACACTATTGTTGTGTCACAGCGGGAAGATACTTACACTGGCACAGTTAATGTGTTCACCAAAAATTTCCAGAGCCAGTGGGCCCGTGTCGCCAGGCAAGCCTGCCGACAACGTCATGGTCGAGGCCTTCAATGCCAAGTTTCGTGCCGAATTTCTCGATGAACGCCGGTTTTTGTATCTGAAGGACGCCCGTGAGTAAATCGAGAGGTGGCTCCGACTCTACAACGGGGAACGCCGCCACGGCGCCTTGGGGAACCTGGCTCCAGAGGCCTTTGCCTTGGACGCTTCTGCTGGGTCCAATGACCCGCAAGGCTGACATTCCGATTGGCATGAGGATTGGGGCAGGACCAACCATATTGGCTATGGTCACTGTCTTGGTCTTGCTCATGCTCCTCGGGTCCACCACTCCATTGGCCACGTCCGCCCAGAGTGACGACCCTCCGGCCAAGCCGACCGGGCTAGAAGCGTTGGCGGGCGACACCCAGGTGAAGCTGAGCTGGGATGACCCCGGCGACGATTCCATAACCAGCTACGAGCTATGGCAGCTTACCCAAAGTGGAAAGCTAACTGGCGCCACCAGCACTAAGTTCGGCTTTTCCGTAGCCGTGGTCGGCGACATCGCCGTGGTCGGGATGCCCGAGGACGACGAGAGCATTTCCAAAGCCGATTCCGGGGCGCTCCTCGTGTTCGCCCGCGATTCCAACGGCGACTGGAGCCAGGCGGCGAAGCTCACAGCCAGCGATGCTGCCGCGGATGATAAATTCGGTAGCTCCGTAGCCTTCGACGGCGCCACCATCGTGGTCGGGGCGCCCTTCAATGACCACAACAGTCTTGTTGACCCCGGCTCGGCTTACGTCTTCGAGAAACCCAGCACCGGCTGGGCCGACGGTACCGAGACGGCCAAGCTCACCGCTCCCGACGCCAAGGCGAATGACGAGTTTGGGTCGAATGCGGTTGCGGTGGACGGCGACACCATTGTGGTCGGGGCGTATGGGCGCGACATCAGTACGGGTGTCGCTTACGTATTCACTAAGCCCGGCACCGACGTCAACGGCGACGGCTCGATAGACTGGGAAGACTGGGTCTCCACTCTGACCGCCACGCTCACCACCGAAGGCGCCGAGTCAGGGGACGAATTCGGTAGCTCCGTAGCGATTGACGGCAACACCGTCGTGGTTGGTGCGAGCGGTGATGACGGTCGATCCGGGACCGAGGCCACGGACTTTGTGGGTTCGGCTTTCGTGTTCGTCAAGCCCAACAGCACCGGCTGGGTCTCCACCAGCACTGCGGCGAAGCTGATCGCTGAAACCCGCGGGAATCAAGACTACTTCGGCCGTTCCGTAGCAATAGACGGTGACACCATCGTGGTTGGGGCCGACGGGCAAGAGACCAATACGGGTTCGGCGTACGTCTTTATCAAGCCCGGCACCGGCGGGGCCACTACCACTCCGACGGCCAGGCTCACCGCCTCCGACGGCGCCATGAACGACAGGTTCGGGTATTCCGTAGCGATGGACGGCGACACCGTGGTGGTTGGGGCCTACGGGAATGGCGGCAGCAGGGGTTCGGCTTACGCCTTCACCAAGCCAGCCTCCGGCTGGGACGACGGTACTGAGGCAGCCCAGATCACCGCCTCCGACCGCGCCATCAACGACAGGTTCGGCTCCTCCGTCGCAATAGACGGTGACACCATCGTGGTTGGAGCGGAAAACAACGATGCAGCCTACGTGTTCGGCAGCTGGGACGACATCGTGGAAAGCGACGCGGAGACCACCTCCCACATCGTGACCGGCCTGACCAACGGTACAGCCTACGCCTTCCGCGCGCGCGCGGTTAACACGTTTGGAGCAAGCGATCCGTCCGACTCCGTGTCGGAGACCCCGAAGGCGTCCTACGCTCCGGCCAGGCCCTTAAACTTTTCCGCCACGCAGAGTGGCGCCGGCCAGGTGGAGTTGACGTGGGACGCGCACCGTTACCCGCTGAGCGTCACTGGTTATGCGTACAGCCAGAACGACGGCGGCGGCCCCAGTTGGACCGACATCGACGGAAGCGATTCCAGTACTGTCTCCCACACCGTCATCGGCCTGAGCACCGTTCCCACTTACACCTTCGCCGTCCGCGCCGTCAACAGCGCCGGTTCAACGGCGTCCGACTCCAGGTCGTTGAAGTTAGCCAAAGCGCCGGCGGCGCCCGACTCATTCTCTGCCGTCGCGGGCGACGGACAGGTGTGGCTTGGCTGGAGAAGCCCTGTGGATTTCACCATATCCGGGTACGAGTACCGGCAGAAGGAGGGCACCGACGACTTCGGCAATTGGCAGAAAATCTTTGAGAGCAGGTCCGGGACCACCTTCCACATCGTGACCGGCCTGACCAACGGCACGTCCTACACCTTCCAGGTCCGCGCCGTGAATGCGGCAGGGGAGAGCGGTTCGGCCGGCGAGCAGTCCGCGACTCCGGCGACGCCGTCTTCGGCCCCGGTCAAACCCGAAGGCTTTGCCGCCAGACAGACCGGCGTCGTCCAGGTGGAGTTGACGTGGGAGGCGAGTTCCAACCCGTTGAACGTCACCGGTTACGAGTTCAGTCAGAACAGCGGCTCTTGGACCACCATCTTGGGGAGCGATTTCAGCACCGTCTCCCACACCATCACCGGCCTGCCCGCGGGAAACTACACCTTCGCTGTCCGCGCCGTCAACAGCGTCGGCGCGACCGCCTCCGACTACCATTTGGTCACGGTATTCGCTCTGCCTGGGGCGCCCAGCGGGCTCGCCGCCACGGCGGGCGACACCCAGGTGGGGCTGACCTGGAACGAGCTTGGCGATGCGTCCGTAAACAAGTTCCAGTTGTCGCAGGAAATTGAGAGCATCAAGCTGATCTCTGACGACCGTGCGGACGACGACGAGCTAGGTTGGTCCGTTGCCGTGGACGGTGACACCCTGGTGATTGGGGCCCTCGGGGACGACGACGGCAGCATCCTCAATGTCGGCGCCGCCTACGTATTCACCAGGGTTGCCGGCGGCTGGACCCAGGCGGGCAAGCTCACCGCTCTAGTTCGCAGGAAAGATGCCGGCTTCGGGCATGCGGTCGCCGTGCATGGTGACACCATCGTGGTTGGTGCGTACCAAGAGGACCACATCATCGATCCCAACGACAATACGAAAGACAAGGGTGACGCCGGCGCTGCATACGTCTTCACCAAGCCCGCCACCGGCTGGGCCGACATGACTCAGACGGCCAGGCTCACCGCGTCCGACGCCGTGGCCAACGACGAGTTCGGAGCTTCGGTGGCGGTATACGGCGAAACCATCGTGGTCGGGGCGCCCGAGAAAGACGTCAATACAAACGGCGGGACCGACGACGCAAAGGGTTCAGCCTACATCTTCACCAGGCCCGCAGACGGCTGGAGCAAATGGAGCACCCTGGCTGACGATGGCAAGGCCGGTTTGACAGCCACGCTGAGAGGCCAGTCGGATGCCGACCGGTTCGGCCGTTCCGTAGACCTGCATGGCGACACAGTCGTCGTGGGAGCGTTCGAAGAAAACAATGCAAGAGGTGCGGCTTACATATTCACCAAGTCCGCCGCCACCGGCGTCTGGGACGACTGGGATGACAAGAAAGCAAACAAAGCAACTGCCAAGCTGACCGCCTCCGACGGCGGCAATGGCGACCGGTTCGGCCGGGCCGCAGCCATAGACGGCGACACCATCGTGGTTGGGGCGCGCTACAACGACTACGACGACCCCGTTAACAACACCAACGATGTCAGAGACTCCGGTGCGGCGTACGTCTTCACCAAGCCAGACGGCGGCTGGGCTACCGGCACGGAAACGGTCAAGCTTTTGGCCTCCGACCGCGCCGAAAACGACGAGTTCGGATTCTCCGTCGCGGTGGACGGCGACACCGTCGTGGTTGGAGCGCACCAAGACGACAGCAGACGTGGTTCAGTCTACGTATTCACCAAGCCCGCGACCGGCTGGACCAATACAGCAGGTACCGACAAGCTCACGGCCTACGATCGCGGTCAGAACGACCGGTTCGGCAACTCCGTGGCGGTCGACGGTGACACCGTGTTGGTTGGCGCAGTCGGGGACGATAGCGACAAAGGTTCGGCCTACGTGTTCGGCACCGAAGCGGTGTGGGCCGACATCCCTGGCAGCGGAGCGGGGACTACTTCTCACATCGCGACTCGTCTGCGCAACAAGGCCGAGCACACCTTCCGGGTCCGCGCGGTGAACGCGGCGGGAGCGGGCGGTGTGTCCGAAGTGGCGGCGAAGCCGATGGCGGCGAATTCCCGACCCTCCGTACCCGCAGACTTCACCGCCACTCAGACCGGCGTCGGCAAGGTGCTCTTGGAATGGAAACCGAGTGATAGCCCTCTGACTGTGAGCCGTTATCAGTTCACTCGGAACGCCGATGATACTGAAAACGTTGAATGGGCCGACATCCACGGAAGCGATTCCAGCACCGCCTCCCACACGGACACCGGCCGGACTGCCGGAGACACCTACACCTTTGCCGTCCGCGCCGTCAACGGCAGCGGTCAAAACCCCACCGGTAGCCAGTCCGTAAAACTAGAAGCCCAGCTTGCGGCGCCCACCGGGTTCACCGCGGACGTGGGCGACGAGCAGGTGAAGCTGAGCTGGGACCCTGGCGCCATTAGCAAGTACCAGCTCTTGCAGATCGACCCGAGCAAGCTCTTTGCCTCCGACGGTGCGGCGGACGACGAGTTCGGAATCTCCATCGCTGTGGACGGTGACATCGCGGTCGTCGGGGCGCGCCAGGACGACACCAGGAACGGTTCGGCTTACGTATTCACCAAGGTCTCCGGAGTGTGGAAGCAGGTAGCGAAGCTCACCGCCGATGACGGCGCGGCCAACGACGAGTTCGGATATTCGGTTGCGGTGGACGGTGACACCATTGTGGTGGGGGCGCACCAAAACGACGCCGATACCAACGACAACGACGAAGGCGCGGCCTACATCTTCACCAAGCCCGCTCTGGGTTGGGGCGACTGGAGCAATCTGGATACCGATGGCAAGGCCGCTTTGACGACCAAGCTCACCGCCTTTGGGGCCGCGGCGGAAGACGAATTCGGGATTTCCGTGGCCGTCGACGGCAACACCGTCCTGGTGGGGGCGCATCAGGACGATGACAACGGTGATAATTCCGGTGCGGCCTACATCTTCACCAGGTTCAGAGGCGTCTGGGGCAACGCTCCGGTCTCAGGAAACCACAGAGTAGAGACCGCCAAGCTCGTCGCCGCCGGCGCCGCTGCGGACGACGAGTTCGGAATCTCCGTCGCGTTGGACGGCGACACCGCCGTGATCGGGGCGCGTCAGGACGACACCAGGAACGGTTCGGCCTACGTGTTCACGAAGGTCTCCGGCGTTTGGAGCCAGAAGGCGAAGCTGATAGCCTCGGACGGCGCGGCGGACGACGAGTTCGGAATCTCCGTCGCCGTGGACGGCGACACCATCGTCGTGGGAGCGCACCAGGAAAACGCCAATGACGACGACGACGACACCAACAACGACGTCAGTGACTCCGGTGCGGCTTACGTCTTCGCCAAGGTCTCCGGCGTGTGGAGCCAGAAGGCGAAGCTCCTAGCCTCAGACGGCGCGGCGAACGACGAGTTCGGAATCTCCGTGGCCGTGGACGGCGACACAATCATCGTCGGCGCGAACCTAACCAACCACATCGACAGCGGTGGCAACGCCGTCAACGATTCCGGCTCTGCCTACGTCTTCACCAGGGACTCCGCCGGTGGATGGAGTCAGAAGGCCAAACTCACCGCCTCCGACGCCGCAGCCCAGGACCGCTATGGGTATTCCGTCGGTGTCAGCGGCGACACCATCGCGGTTGGTGCTCCCTACAACGACTACGACGACACCGACGGCGACACCAATGACGATGAGGGTGCGGCCTATTTCTTGAGCGTTTTGGATTGGGCCGACATCCCGGATAGCGGAGTGGCAACCACCACCTCTCACATCGTCACAGGCCTGACCAACGACGAGGAACACACCTTCCAGGTGCGGGGCGTGAACGCCGCGGGCGCGGGCTTTGCCTCGGCCGGCGCCGGCGGTACGCCCACGTTTGCGTTACCGGACCCGCCGGACGGGCTGACCGCGGACACGGACGATACCGTGGTGGACCTGAGTTGGGTTGACCCCGAAGATTCAACAATAGAAAAGTACCAGCTACTGCAGATTACTCAGGGCGGCAAGCTGACCGCCGCCTCCACCGGCGACCCGGTGGCGCGGGGCGACGGGTTCGGAATCTCCGTGGCGGCAGACGGCGACATCGCCGTCGTCGGGGCCTACCAGGACGACGACGCCACCAACGGCGACAATTCCGGTTCGGCCCACGTCTTCACCAGGAGCTCGTCTGCCGCTCCGTGGAGCTGGTTGGCCAAGCTCACCGCTTCCGACGCCGCCGCGAACGACGAGTTCGGAATCGCCGTGGCTGTCGACGGCGACACCATCGTGGTGGGGGCGCACCAAAACGACAGCAACAAAGGCGCCGCCTACGTCTTCACCTGGAATTCGAGTAACAGTAATTGGGAACAGAAGGCCAAGCTCACCGCTTCCGACGCCGCCGCGAACGACGAGTTCGGCATTGCCGTGGCGGTCGACGGCGACACCATCGTCGTGGGAGCGCACCAAAACAACAGCAACAAAGGCGCCGCCTACGTCTTCACCAAACCCGAGAGCGGCGGCTGGGCCGACGCCACCGAGACCGCCAAGCTCACTGCTTCCGACGCCGCGGCCAACGACGAGTTCGGAATCTCCGTGGCTGTGCACGGCGAAACCGTGGTCGTAGGAGCGCACCAAAACGACGCCGATGACCAAGACAACAACGAAGGTGCGGGTTACGTCTTCACCAAGCCCGGGAGCGGTGGCTGGGCCGACGCCACCGAGACCGCCAAGCTCACTGCTTCCGACGCCGCGGCCAACGACGAGTTCGGAATCTCCGTGGCTGTGCACGGCGAAACCGTCGTGGTTGGTGCGCACAAGTACGATGTCGGCGTCGGCACCGAGAAGGCTAACGCCGGTGCGGCCTACGTCTTTATCAAGCCTACCGGCGGTCCTTGGGCCTACGGCACTGAGACCGCGAAGCTCATCGCCTCCGACGCTGCGAGAGGAGACGAGTTCGGGATTTCCGTCGCGATCGACGACGACACCGTCGTGGTTGGGGCATACCTGGACGACGACAATGGCGACAATTCCGGCTCGGCTTACGTCTTCACCCGGGATTCCAACGGCTGGAGCCAGAAGACGAAGCTCACCGGCCCCTCCCGCGGAAAGGGCTACTGGTTGGGACATTCCGTTGCGGTGGTAGGCAATACCGTCATCGCCGGAGCGGACAAGTCCAACATCAGCGGGCCCGATTCAGGCGCCGTCTACCTGTGGACAGTCCCGGGTTGGACCGACATTGTCAATAGCGACGCGACGACCACGTCCCTCACCGTCACCGGCCTGACCAACCGGGTCGAGTACAGCTTTCAGGTCCGCGCGGTGGACAATGCGGAAGGGGTCGGCGCCGGTCTGCCCTCGGAGGTCAGGGCAACACCGCTAAAGCCGAGGCCAGCAAAGCCGACCGGGCTCTCCGCTGCGCCCGGCGATACCCAGGTGAGGGTGAGCTGGGACGATCCCGGCGAGAGCTCGCCGCCCATCAAACAGCTACCAGCTATGGCAGCATGCCGAGAACGCCATCCTGACCGCCCCCAGTCCGGCGGCGGACGATGAGTTCGGGTATGCCGTAGCGATAGACGGCGACATCGCCGTGGTCGGGATGCCCGGAGAGGACGACGGCACCGATCCTCAATGTCGGCGCCGCCTTCGTATTCACCAGTGACTCATCCGGCACGTGGAGCCAGGTGGCCAAGCTCAGAGCCAGCGATCCGAATGCTCAGGATAGATTCGGACTATCTGTGGCGGTACATGAAGACACTTCGAATGGCGACACTATAGTGGTTGGCGCTCCCCACCACTCGAGCAGTAGAGGTGCGGTGTACGTATTCACCGAACCCAGCGGCGGCTGGGCCAACGATGCAGGGCGAAGACCACAGCACGGAAACCGCCAAGTTCCTAGCCACGGCGGGACGGCGGGCGACGAGTTCGGTATTTCCGTTGCGGTGGACGATGACACTGTCGTCGTAGGCGGCGACCAGGACGGAACCGGCGCGGCCTACATCTTCACCAGGCCCAACGACGGCTGGGCCAACGATGAGAACGAAGACCACACCACGGAAACGGCAAAGTTCCTAACCAACGATGGGACGGCGGGCGACGAGTTCGGGATTTCCGTTGCCGTGGACGGTGGCACTGTCGTGGTTGGGGCGAGCGGACAAGATAATGGTCAAGGCTCGGCTTTCGTGTTCAACAGCAATGGAGATGAGGTGGCCAAGCTCACCGCCTACGACCGCAGTGGAGCGGACAGATTCGGGCGTTCAGTAGCTATTGACGGCAAGACCATCGTGGTCGGGGCCAACGGGGACGATAGCAATAAGGGCTCGGCCTACGTGTTCAGCGAGCCCGCTGCCGGCTGGGCCAACAGCCCAGGAACTGAGACGGCCAAGCTCACCGCCTCCGACCGTACGGACAACGACCAGTTCGGATTGTCCGTCGCGGTGGACGGCGACACCGTCGTTATAGGGGCGGACGCCCTGAACGAAACCAACAGGTCAGGATCGGCTTACGTTTTCACCAAGCCTGCCGCCGGTTGGGTCGATAGTACCGAGGCGGCCAAGCTCACCGGGTCTGGCACCGCTAATGGCGACAGGTTCGGGCTTTCCGTGGCGGTCGCCGGTGCCACCGTCATGGTCGGAGCAAACGGGCAAGGTGACAACGACGAAGGCGCAGCCTACCTTTACGACATCACGGTGTGGGCCGACATGGCCGGGAGCACGGGAGAGACCAGGTCCCACTTTGCGACCGGCCTGACCAACGGCCTGGAGCACACCTTCGCCGTCCGCGCGCTGAACAGCGGCGGCGCAGGCCTACCTGACCAGGCGTCCGCAGAACCGGCAGCCGAGGCCTCGGCCCCCGCCAAACCCAGAAACTTCTCCGCGGTGCAGACCGGCGCAGGCGAGGTGCGTTTGGAGTGGGAGCCGAGCGCCTATCCTCTGACTATCGTCAGGTTTGAGTACACGGCTGACGGCGGTTCCAATTGGCCAAAAGCCGTTGGGAGCCATTCCACCACCGTCTCCTACACCGTCTCCGATCTGACGGTGGGCACCACATACACCTTCGCGGTCCGCGCCGTCAACAGCGCCGGAGAAGGCGTTTCTTCCGACGCTTGGTCGGTAACAATAGCTGTAGCGCCGGCGGACAGACCCACCGGGCTCACTGCCCGCGCTGGCGACGAGCAGGTGCAGCTGAGTTGGCGTTACTCCGGCAGCCAAACGTCGATTACCGGGTTCCAATACCAGCAAAAGACCGGGGGCGACTTCGGCGACGATTGGACCGACATCACCGGAAGCACAGCGGTGACCAGGTCCCACATTGTGACCGGTCTGACCAACGACACCACATACACTTTCCGGGTCCGGGCCGTGAACGTGACCATCGGAAGCGACACGACCAACGAGGAGGACGCGACCCCGTCAGCGTCCGGCTCCCGCCCCGCCCGGCCGACAAACTTTAATGCCGAGCAGACCGGGGTCGGCCAGGTGGAGTTAACGTGGGACACGGCCGGGGCGCGCCTGACGGTCACCGGCTATCAGTACACGGCTGACGGCGGTTCCAATTGGAGCGACATCTCCGGGAGCGATTCCGGCACGGTCTCGCACATCGTCTCCGGTCTGATGGTGGACACGATATATACGTTTGCCGTCCGGGCCGTCAACAGCGGCATGCTCTCGGGCTTCTCTTCCTCCTTCCGCGACGTGACGATCATCGATGTGCCAAATATGCCCACCGGGCTCGGCACTACCAGCGGCGACACCCAGGCGACGTTCCACTGGAATGTGACGGTCGAAACCACGGATCGGCCGATAGACAAGTACCAGCTATTGCAGGTCCCTCTCAGCAAGCTGACCGCCGACGACCGTGCTAAGGTCGACGAGTTCGGGTATTCGGTAGCGATAGATGGCAACACTGCGGTGGTTGGGGCGCACCTGGACAACGCCAATGATGACAGCGACACCGATGACGATGAAGGTGCGGCCTACGTCTTCACCAGGAATTCGGACTCCGGCAAGTGGAGCCAAGCAGCCAAGCTCACCGCCCCCGTGCCTGCGACCGGCGACAAGTTCGGAACCTCTGTCGCTATCGACGGCGACATCATCGTGGTCGGGGCGCCCTACAACGACTATGACGACCCCGATGACGAGGCCAACGACGTCAGCAACGCCGGTGCGGCCTATGTCTTCACCAAGGTCTCCGGTGTGTGGAGCCAGAAGGCCAAGCTAACGGCTTCCGACGCCGCGGAGAACGACGAGTTCGGAATCTCCGTGGCGGTGCACGGCGAAACAGTGGTCGTAGGAGCGCACCTGGAAAACGCCAATGACGACGACGTAGACCCCAACGACGATGTCGCTGACTCCGGCGCCGCCTACGTCTTCACCAAGCCCGGAAGCGGCGGCTGGGCCGACAACACTGAGACGGCCAAGCTCACCGCCTCCGACGGCGCGGCGAATGATGAGCTTGGAATCTCCGTGTCGGTGGACGGTGACACCGTCGTGGTAGGAGCGCACCTGCACGACGTCGGTGCCAACGCCAATGCTGGTGCGGCCTACGTCTTCACCAAGCCTGCCAGCGGCGGCTGGACCGACAACACTGAGGGGGCCAAATTCACCGCCCCCGACGGCGCGGCGAACGACGAATTCGGGGTCTCGGTGGCCATCGACGTCGATGCCGTCCTGGTTGGAGCGCACCTGCACGACGTCGGTGCCAACGCCAATGCTGGTGCGGCCTACGTCTTCACGAGGGATTCGAACTCCGGCAAGTGGGGCCAGCCGCTCAAGCTCACCGCTTCCAATGGCCACGCAGACGATGGGTTCGGGAACTCCGTTGCGGTGGACGGCAATACCGCCGTCGTCGGGGCGTACCTGGACGACCGCGACAACGCCGCTCGTGACACCGGTTCGACTTACGTGTTTGCCCGGAAGTTAGGGGTGTGGAGCCAGACGCTCAATCTCGCCGGCCCCGGTCCCGACCAGAATGACCGGCTCGGATACTCCGTTGCAGTAGACGATGGTACCCTCCTGGCAGGCGCGCCTCAGGACGACAATGATTCCGGTTTTGCCTACGCGATGGACATCTCAGACGCGGAGTGGACGGACTTCGTCTCAACAGAATTGACCGACAACGGCGAGGATTACTTCTACCGGGTGCTCAATCTGACCAACGACCAAGAGTATGCTTTCCGGGTGCGTTCTGTGAACGCCGCCGCCAATCGTCCGTCTAACGAAACCGTCGCGGCCACGCCCAAGAGTGCGAAGCCGGGGAGGACCGAAGGTCTGTCCGCGGCGGCGGGCAATGGGCGGGTAGGCTTGAGTTGGGATCCTTCGGACGATTCCTCCATAGAGGGGTACCAGGTATTGCATTTCGTGATGAACAAGCTCACCGCCACCGACCGCGCGGACGACGACGAGTTCGG
This sequence comes from Dehalococcoidia bacterium, assembly GCA_965249355.1. Taxonomy (GTDB): domain Bacteria; phylum Chloroflexota; class Dehalococcoidia; order Lucifugimonadales; family UBA3495; genus VXOI01. The sequence continues at coordinate 3,076,158 of CBDFLW010000004.1, read as the reverse complement.
GCATTCCGTGGCGATGGACGATGGCACCGCGGTGGTTGGCGCGCCCAAGCACGACGCAAACGACTTTACTGACTCCGGTGCGGCTTACGTTTTCGCCAGGAACTCCTCCGGTAGGTGGAGCCAGGTGACCAAGCTCACCGCTGACGATGGCCAGGATCATGACGAGTTCGGGCACTCCGTGGCGGTGCACGGTGACACTATCGTGGTCGGAGCGCCCAAGCACGACGCCAACAACGTCATGGACTCCGGTGCGGCCTACGTGTTCACAAGGGACGGTGCGGGTGTGTGGAGCCAGGTTGCCAAGCTGACCGCTTTAAACGGCGTGGCGGACAATGAGTTCGGGCACTCCGTGGCGGTGCACGATGAGACCGTGGTGGTTGGAGCGCACCAGCATGACGCCAAAAGGGGTGCAGCCTACGTGTTCAGCAAGCCGACCAGCGTCGGCGGCTGGGCAGACAGCGGTGGTAATGAAACCGCCACGCTCAACGCCTCCGTCCGCACGGCGAACGACCGCTTCGGGCAATCTGTAGCGGTGCACGGAACGGTGGTAGTCGTTGGAGCGCACATATACGACCAAAAGAAAGGTGCAGCCTACGTGTTCAGCAAGCCGACCAGCGTCGGCGGCTGGGCAGACAGCGGTGGTAATGAGACCGCCACGCTCACCGCCTCCAACCGCGAAGCTGACGACTACTTCGGGTACTACGTTGCGGTGGATGACGATACCGTGGTGGTCGGGGCACGCCAGGACCCCACCAGGAACGGCGCAGTTTACGTATTCACCGAGCCGGACAACGGCTGGGTCGACGGAACTGAGACGGCCAAGTTCACCGCCTCCGACGGCGCGGCTGGCGACCAGTTCGGGAATTCCGTGGCGTTGAACGGTGACACTGTGGTGATCGGGGCTTACAGCGACGATATCGACCCATCCGAAGATTCCGACGGCAATAACCCCAGGTCCGGTGCGGCATATGTATTCGCCAAGCCGGAAGACGGCTGGGTCAACAGTATCGAGACAGCCAAGCTCATCCTTCCCGCCGGCGTTGAGCCAGAAGAGGAAGACTACTTTGGGAACTCCGTCGCCGTTGACGGTGAAAGCATAATGGTTGGGGCGCCGGGGAGCGACGCGGATGATCCGGCTGATGACAACTCCGGTTCTATTTACGAGCTGGGCATCCCGCGGTGGACGGACATTCCCCAAAGTGACGACACTACTGCCTCTCTCACCGTCACCGGCCTGACCAACGGCGTGGAGTACACTTTCCAGGTCCGGGCGGTGGACTATGTCGGTATGGGCCCGGGTTCGGACAGCGCCCGGGCTCGACCGCGGTCCAGTGGCCGCCGCGACCCCAACCGCCCTCCGTCGTTCAGAGGTGTCAGCAGCTTCGCTTTTGCCGTCGCCGAGAACACGCCGCCGGGCACGCTGGTGGGCAGCGCCGTTACAGCCACGGACGCGGACGGTGATGTCCTCACCTACTCGCTTTCAGGGACCGACGCGTCTTCTTTCGGCATTGACAGCAGCACTGGCCAATTGTTCCTCAAGGACCCGCTGGACTATGAGACCAAGTCCGTTTATGAGGTAACGATTCGGGTCAGCGACGACAACAACGCCAGCGTCGACGTCGATGTGACCATCACAATATCCGACTTGGATGAAGCCGGTACGGTGTCGCTGTTCCTGGAACAACCAGAGGTCGGGACTCCGCTGGTCGTCTCCCTGAGCGATCCCGATGGCTTGGTTTCCGACATTTCCTGGCAGTGGGCCAAGTCCCCGGACGGTTTCGACTGGAGCGACGTCTCCGGGGCAGACTCCAATGTCTACACTCCGGTCGCAGACGATGCGGGCAGCTACCTCCGGGCAACAGCCTCCTACGTTGACCGATTCGGCTCCGGCAAATCCGCACATGTGGTCACTAGACTGCCAACCACCCAAAGAGGTCCGTACTTTGAAGGCGACGTCACGCTGACTGTTGACGAGAACACGCCGCCGGGCAGTCTGGTGGGACACGCTATCACCGCAACGGATCCGGAGAGCGATATCCTGACCTACTCCATGTGGGGGAACGACGCTGCTTTCTTCGTCATAGACGGCTCCACCGGTCAGATCACCGTGGGCTCCGGGACCCTTCTCGACTACGAGTCAGGGCCTACAAGGTTTAAGGTCATCGTCTCCGTCCACGATGGCCGGGACGCCTACGGCAACTACGACGCCATGGTCGACGATTTTATTGTAGTGAGTATCGACCTCAGCAACGTCGATGAGGCTGGGACGGTGTCGGTGTCTCTGGAACAACCGGAGATCGGGGCCGCGCTGGTCGTCTCCCTGAGCGATCCCGACGGCTCGCTGTCCGATATCTCCTGGCAGTGGGCGAGGTCCATGGACGGTTCCGACTGGAGCGGCGTTCCCGGGGCCAACTCGGACTCCTACGTCCCGGTCGCGGTCGATGTGGGCAGCTACCTCCGGGCGACGGCCTCCTATAGGGACGGACATGGCCCTGGAAAGACCGCACACGCCGTCATGGAAAGCCAGACCGCGCAGAGAGCCCCGTCCTTCGATGGGAACGTCACACTGATTGTTGACGAGAACACACCGCCGGGCAGTCTGGTGGGAGACGCTATCACCGCGACTGATCCGGACGGGGATATCCTGACCTACTCGTTGTCAGGGACCGACGCGTCTTCCTTCGTCATAGACGGCTCCACCGGTCAGATCACCGTTGGCTCCGGTACCCTGCTCGACTACGAGACTGGCCCTACGAGATACGCAGTCGTCGTTTCGGTCCACGACGGCAGGGACGCCTACGGCAACGACGACGCCACGGTCGACGACAGCATTGAAGTGAACATCGACGTCAACAACGTCGATGAGGCTGGGACGGTGTTGGTGTCCCTTGAACAACCGGAGGTCGGGACCGCGCTGGTCGTCTCCCTGAGCGATCCCGATGGCTCGCTGTCCGATATCTCTTGGCAGTGGGCGAGGTCCTCGGATGGCACGGACTGGCAAGATATAGCCGGCGCGTCTTTCTCCAACTATACCCCTGTTGACTTGGACGCGGACAAGTATATGCGGGTCACAGTGACTTACGCTGACAGTGAGGGCTCAGGCAAGCAGGCGCAGGCCGTCTTGAACAACCCGGTCCAGAGACTCCCCGAACCGGTGGCGACACCGATGACCACGGCGACTACCACCGCGACGGCGACGGAAACACCCGCGCCTGAGCTTACTCCAACTCCAACATTGACTGCGCCCACACCCACACCCACAACGGAGCCAGCGCCCACACCCACAACGGAGCCAGCGCCCACACCCACACCCACAACGGAGCCAGCACCGTCCGAGGCGGACGGCGGGGACGGAGGATTTCCCTGGTGGGCAATCGTCGCGGTAGTGATTGGGGTAGTCGCCGGAGTCGTTCTCACAATCGTGGTGCTACGCAGCCGGAGATAGGACTGGTAAGGAGCCTTGGCAGCCATCCGGTCAAGACTGACACTTGAGGAACATCCCGCAGCCGATACTCGTAGCGCCACTACCAACTCGAACGCTCGCGGCAGGGTACACATGTGCCCACCAACTACGCTGTTCTTCAAGCCGTAGCGACATCAAGCCATGAGGATGGCGGCGCAGCAGACCAAACAGGTAAGCATGCGCCTCACTCGTCTGTCTGTGTCGCTGTGCGTCATATGCCCCGGCAGCGCCTTCTCTATGACCTGCAGACCCGGAAGTCTCTGGACGCTGCCTCCCCGCATCCCCCTGGTGACCTCCTGGGCTAAATTTTCCGACTGAGACTCGTCCACGCTTCTGATGATGGCCTCCATGATCTTGCCGGCCGGGGTATCGTCGGCCTGCTCGGTGGCGGAGGCGATGCGGACTCCCCTGCGCCTGAGCGTGTACTTGAAGGCTACGGCGTGTTCGCCCCCGCGGGCAATGCACCCGATTCCGGGAGGTCAGGGCCCGTCATATGGCGCGCCGGGGGCGCAGGAAGTCCTGAGTCTATCCCGTTCGATGGTGATTCACCCCCCAGCAGGACAGGACACTCAAGGCAAAGGCGTAGGACAATCTTGGGTTCGGCTCGGTCGGGCCTACGGGCCGGTTGGGCTCCTCAGGCGTACAATGAGACTTCCCAGCGAAAAGTCAGCAATTTGGTACGTGTAGGTCCACCTTGGTGGGATCGAACTTCTGAACTGCTGTCGACTCTGATCCTCTTTCAGATCCACTGACCATGAGCAGCAGGGATTTACGTTGATATTTTGCCACATCATTGAGGATGACTTGTCAACTGTATTTCTAGTAACTGGCGGTTGTATGGCCGAGGCGAAGATGCGCCGTTTTCCCATGCTTGAACGGTCTTCTCGTGGACTCCAACTCGCGAAACGCGTTGGAGTTGGCTGATACCCAGAGCCAGACGCTTTTCGCGAATCCAGAAGCCTGTTTCCGTGTCAGAACTCCGTGCATCATTGAAACCCACTGAGGAACGCACTAAAATCGGAATAGTAGGAAACCGTGGTTCGGGGCCTCCCCCGTCTCCACCATTCCGTCCTAAATGCCCTTTTGAGGCATCCAGGACACATACATCGCTCCGTTCTGCCATTCCCAGAAGGGGAGCCAAAAATGTGTTCTTCGGCAGAAGACCAATTAACTGCCTGTCATCCAGGTCCACGTAAATAGCTTGCAACATGGATCGCAGCAGCCGGTTTCGCCTTCCCACAGCCGATCCTTCCCACAGCTTTCCAAAGTCGCTCAGAACCTTTCCCGCTTCCACGGCGTCGTCGAACTCCGGCACGTAGATGCTTACCAGTGCGGCCTCCGCCTCTTCTTTGATCCGCGAAAATCCCTTCCAGTCCAGGTCTCCATTGATGTAAAGATGGCGCGCCCGTTCAGTCTTGTTTTGAATCGACTGCCGTTTTTGAAGAGCGGATTCGGGACTCGATTCCTTTATATGATTTTCGACAACCCAGTCCACCCAGTCGTCCCTGAGCTTAAATCCGCCAAACAGTCATCCGGCCTGCAGATCGAACTCGCGTCCCAGGAAGGACCTCCCTTTGTGCTTGCAGGTCAAAGCAAGGCCCTTGTCAGGAGACCTGTAGTAAGTTTCTCCCATTGAACCCTGGTTTTGCGCCCACAACACAGTTCCGCACTCGTGGCAGCGTAACAAGCCAGATAGTAAGTGGGGCTCTCTTTTGTTACCAGTGACCGAAGCCGACTTCCTGGAGCGGTTCTTCTTCATTCGCTCCTGAACGTCGTCGAAAAGTTCCCTGCTTATGAGGGGCCGGTGACGGCCATCGAACAGCTCATCCCTGTGGCGTACTTTCCCCATGTAGAAGGAGTTCTTCAGTATGTCACGGATGCTCCAGTAGGTGAACTGGCGCAATCGACATTCACCTTCTCTCCAAACAGCTCGGCGGGCCGCTTGCCCTTGGTGCGGCAGCCTTAATCGTTGAGCTAGGCGGCTAGGCCGGACATGGATTCTGCGCCCGCGGCGTACCGTTCAAAGAGTTCGACGACCCTAGCTGCCTTAGCTTCTTCTACATGGCACCCAGGGTGTGTCCCATCCAATCCGAAACAGTCGGCGTCACACCTCTCGTATCCGAAGGGTGGCTCACCGTTGAAAAGACCTTGATGGGCACGTTCCCGCATACCCTTCTTGGTGTGACCGGAGAGAGCGTCTGAGAAGTACTGGGCGAAGGCGCCCAGCATAGTCATAAAGAGCTTGTCCTCGGGCTTGGAGTAGTCGATTTCCTGAGTGACCGACACGTAAGTGACGTCGTTCTGAGCAAAGACGTGGAAGGCGTCGAGCATCACCCGGAGATTCCGGGAGAAGCGGTCTAGGGTATGAGTCACAACCACGTCGAATCGCCGGGCCTGGGCGTCGTCTGGCATCTGGCGGAAGGCCGGTCGCTTTGTCATTGACTCGGTCCATGCAGACCTTCCCTCCTCGCTATAGGTCTCGACCATCTCCCACCCTTTCTGACGTCAAAACTCCCCGAACGCTCGGCGTTGGGAGCCCAGGGAGTAACCATCGACTTGGTCTTCATCAATGACTCGGAAATACCCTGCGGCTTTCATCTTCTTCACCATCCTTTGTCAACTCTGATATTTCACGATGCTCCTCGTGCTTCGTCTCCAGGTAATCCTTCACGACTTCGCCAATCTCTGTCAGGAAAGCTCGGAGGTCTGGCGACATCTCTGTCCGCCCCTGTTTGTTACTCATTCCACGTCTCTCAGGTGATGATAGGGTTTGGCTTCGTTAGAAACTAGAACTAACGTCCTCTATATTCTATGAATCCCCGGAGAGACGAACGTAATCCCCTATAGGGTGGTTCATCCGTGAGCTACTCTATAAGGGAGCCATGCCTACGGTCCTAGGGCGTGTTTTCAAACTACAGCAGCGGGGTTGGACTGAGGTTGACGAGTAAGGGATGAGGTGATGTGTGGTGGGACGAGGGGACTTGACGGATCAACAGTGGCAGCGGCTGGAGCCGTTGTTGCCGGCGCAGAAGCCAAAGACCGGACGGCCCGGCAAAGACCATCGCACGGTCATCAACGGCATTTTGTGGGTGCTGCGCACCGGAGCCCCATGGCGGGACCTGCCGGAGCGGTATGGCCCTTGGCGCACGGCAGCCACCCGGTTCTACCGGTGGCGCCAGCTGGGACTGTGGGACCCGCTCTTGGCTGAGGTGCAGCAGCAGGCCGATGCTGGCGGGCAGATAGACTGAGAGGTCCATTATGTGGACGGCACGGTGGTTCGGGCGCATCAGCACGCCGCCGGCGCAAAAAGGGGGAGGAGACCAGGCGTTGGGGCGCTCCCAGGGAGGATTTGGAACGAAAGTCCACGTACGGGTGGAGGGCCGGGGCAAGCCGGTGGCCTTCGTTCTGACCCCGGGACAGCAGCATGAGGCCACCGTATTCGAAGAGTTGATGACCCAGGGGGCGGTGAAAAGACCCGGGCGTGGCCGTCCTCGCAGCAGACCCGAGCGGGTCTGTGGCGACAAAGGGGTCTGTGGCGGCAAAGGTTACAGCAGCCGCAAGATTCGCGCCTATCACAGACGGCAGGGAATTCGCCACACCATCCCAAGGAAAAAGAATGAGCGGCGCACCGGTCCCTTCGACCGGGTCCTATACCGGACACGCAACCTGGTAGAGCGGGCAATCAACCGGATAAAGCAATTCCGCCGTATCGCCACCAGATACGAAAAGAGGGCTGAGAACTATCTGTCCATGCTGCAAATCGGCTCGATCCTGCTCTGGCTATAGTTTGAAAACACGCCCTAGAACTGGACCAAATCAGGATTGACGGGGGTAGAGGCGATGGAGTTAGCGTCTGGCGTGTCGGGCAGTGAACCGCCAGTTGATGTTAGCCCCTGCCGCGTTCCGCTCTGACACACAGGCGTTGACGGCGTTTTCCAAGCTGTCCTCGTCGGCGTTGCGTCCGGGCAGGCAGGCCCGGGCCAGCCCGCTGAACTCGATCTCCGCCATGTTGAGCCAGCTCCCGTGCTTGGGCGTGTGGTGGAACTCCAGTCGCTTGGCCATGCGCCGGGCCTCAGCAGCCGGAAAGGTCTCGTAAAGCGATGCCATCCGATGCGTGCTCAGATTGTCGAGAACCAGCCGAAACACCGGGACATCGGGGTAGGCCTCATCCACCATCCACCGCATCTGGTGAGCGAAGTCCTGCATGGTGCGTTGCCGGGTTATCGCCACGTGGCGCCAGGCCCGGCGGGGCTCGCAGGTGAGGAACAGGTCGCGCGTCCCTGCCCGCTGGTATTCGTAGTCCTCACGCCTCGGCCTCCCGGGCTTTGCCGGCAGCGGTTCCCTGATGTCGGCCAGCAACTGGGTTGAGGTCTCGTCAAAGCAGACCACCGGCCTCTGGGGATCGTAGGGCTCGGCGTAGAGATCCAGCACGTCCTCCAAGGCCGCCACGAACTCTCCACCTACCTTGGGGATGCACCATTGTTTCTTGAGCCATGGCTTGAGCGTGTTTATTTCAGCCGCAGCCGGACCGTCTTGGGAGACAAAGACTCCACCAGTCCCAACTCCACCACCTTGCCTGCCAGGGCCCGCATGGTCCAGTGGTCATGGCCATCGGGCACCGGGCTGCAGGCCAGGGCTATCAGGTGGGCCTCCACCCTTTCATCCACCTTTCTGGGCCGGTTGACCTGGTTATGGCGCCTCAGCACCTCGTCCAGTCCCTCCTCGGCATACCGCCGCTTGGTGCGGAACACGGTCCGCTCCGACACGTCCAGTGCAGCGGCCACCTGGGGGGCGGTCCAGCCCTCATCTATCCTCAGCAGGATGCGGGCCCGGGGTGATGGCCTGTGCGGAACTCCTCCCAGCCCTGATCATCTGCCTGAGCCGTCCCTTTTCGTGTGTTGCCAGACGGACTCCGTATTCTCCTGCACCATCACCACCTCACACCCCACAACCCTTCGGAAGTAAACGTGCTCCGGGAGGAATGTCGGCTTCCCTTCGGAGTTATCCAGCGCTACCTGAAGTGGCGCTACGGACTGCGCTTGAGCGTGGGCGAACTGGCGGCGTTGACCCATGGCGCACAGAGCGGGGCCAGGAGGAATACGCCGGGTTGCGCCAGGAGATCCGAGCCAGTCCGGTGGTGTACGGGGACGAGACGGGCTGGAGGGAAGACGGCCGCAACGGGTATCTCTGGAGTTCCAGCACTCCTCAAGGTGCGTTACTTCCTCCGCCGGGCCAGCCGGGGAAGGGAGGTGGTTGAGGAAGTGATGGGAGACGAGTTTGAAGGAGTGCTGGTCAGTGACTTCTACGGCGCTTACAACGCGCATCAAGGGCTGCACCAACGATGTTGGACCCACCTGCTGCGGGACATCCCACCAACTGAAGGAGCAATACCCTCAACATCAGGGACTGGCTGAATGGGCCCGGGAGGTGCGGGAAGTATATGACCATGCCCAGGCATATCCTGGCCTGGACCCGCAACTGCCGGAAACGGTGCAGCAGTCCCAGCGGGTAAAGCAACAGCAATACCAGCAGTAGCTATTGTCCATCTGCAAGCCTTACTTGGACGGCGGTGCACCCATGAGGGTGCTGTGCCAATGGGTGGAACGCTTCTTGCCGGAGTTGTTCGCCTTCGCCGCTGATCCCCGGGTGAGCGCGGACAACAACGCGACGGAGCGCAGCCTGCGCCCAACGGTGGTGAGCCGGAAGATCAGCGGCGGGACCAGTTCGGAGCAGGGAAGCGAAACCAAGAGTGTCCTCGCTTCCTTGTTCGGCACATGGCGCTTGCGAGGCAGCAACCCCTACCAAGCCCTGAACTCCATCCTCTCCCAACCCCAACTCGCCCCAATCTGAACAGTTACGACCGCGCTTAGCATTTGCAAGAACATCTGCCATGACATAGAGTGTTGTCTCACTCCAAGCGTTTGAGTCAGGGTAAGGAGAGAAGATGGCCCTAAGCAATGGAGCCGATGAGGCGGCCCTGGAGAGGTCGTATTCAGTCTTGCAGCCGATGGACCCAACCGCCGCCGCAAGGATGCTGAAGGAAGCCAAGCAGATCCTGGACCACCTGGGAGTGGTTTTTTTCCTTCGGCAGGGCACATGTCTCGGCGTAATTAGGGACAACGGATTCATCCCGTGGGATGATGACTTGGATTTGAGCTCGGTCATCGGACTTCATAGGCTCACCGAGAATTCAATAGACCGGGTTGTGGCTGCCTTCAGGGACAACGGGTATTTCGCTAAAGTCGAACCCAACGACCACTACATAAGTGTGGCGATGATGAAGTCTTACATTAGGACCGACTGGATTTGCCACCGGATCGTTGACGACTGCATAATTCAGTACCCTGGAGTACGAATCCCCGTCTCACTTGTCACTCAACTGAAAGAGATTGACTTCATAGGCGAGAAATTCCTTGTGCCAGACCCGCCGGAAGAATACCTGCGGTGCAAGTATGGCGCCGATTGGATGACTCCTAAAAGGACAGGGTATGAGAAGGATATACTGGAATTGGTCCCGGAAAGTCCGCTCCCCGCGCCCAGTCGGCTCAGTCAGTCGAGCCCCATCCCCGAATCGGGCGACAGCCGGGTCCGGGTTCTTGACCGTTCCGGCCAACCGGTCTCCAGTGCAGAGGTCATGATCGCTGGACTGGGTAGTTACCAAACTAACGAGCAGGGTTACGCAATTATTGATGTGCCTCGTGGCGACTGGTACGCGTTGATTATCAAATATGGCGATCACGAAGAAGTGCTCTACCAGGAGAAGCTGGCTAAAGGCGAAAGTTACGTCTATAACACAAACCCATCAACCGCCTCAGGACGGCTCTGCGTTTTGTCGCCGGAGTGAATTCGCTAAGAGGGTGTGTTAGAAGTCCCTTCTCCTTTGGGGAGAAGGTTAGGATGAGGGGAAATGCTTCCCATAGCCAAGTTACCCATGCCTGGACCGTTGGGGTACGGCCCTCACCCCCGGATCAAGTCCGGGGCAGGCTCTAGCCCTCTCCCGCGGGGAGAGGGAACTTTGCGCACACCCTCTAAGCTGGGCTTTGTACAAAAGCTAGACGAAATAAAAGGGTGGCACTTCAAGTCAATTAAGGTATTGATATAGGTGAATAGACGCTTGCCATCTGGCCGTTGCCCTTGTTTCTTGGGAATCCGCATCTCTGGACATTTGTATGGCGTTTCATGGAGTAAGTTTCCGGTTCAACCTTCGTTATGAGCATTTCAGACGGTTCGGTTCGCTCCCGAAGCGTCATCAGGCTGTTCCTACCTAGCTGTCCCCGCTCATTTCCATAGCCCACTGGGGGCCTTCTGGATTTTCCGAGACTCGTTTAGGGCGCCAAGGCTCGTGTTTCGTGTCCTGTTGGAGGAATTCATGCCCGACCAGACCGTAGAATATGTGAGCTCTTTGTACGGCGGATTTTGGGACTTTGAAGTCAAAGATTTTTGTTATATGTCCAACCCCTTTTTCCCCCCAGAGACTCTCTTGGAGGACTTGGGGGTACATTTGACCGAATTGGTCAAGGCTTATCCGTCGACCAACTGGTATATATCATCATTGCTGGCGGACCCCTTGGGATTAACTGAGAACGAGGTGGTGGTCGGAAACGGCGCCAGTGAATTGATAGACGTTTTGGTCAATCGATTCGTCCAGAACCTGGCTATCCCTGTGCCTACATTCAATGAGTTTACCAACCGAGCCAAGACCTTGGGCAGGAAAGTCAACCCCTTCCGCCTTCGCGGCGAATTCAAACTTGACCCGGAAGCGTTTGTACGGCACGTGAGAAAAACGGGGTCCAATGCGGCTGTACTCATCCGGCCCAACAACCCTACCGGGTCCCTTATCTCCAAATCTGACCTTGCCTTTTTGCTGGAAGAACTCAGGGACCTAGACCTGGTGCTGGTGGATGACTCATTTATTGAGTTCGTAACCACGGAATCGGACCAAGCAGCGTCGAACTTGGTATTCGAATTTCCGAACTTGGTCGTGCTGAAGAGCCTATCCAAGAATTACGGAATCCCGGGGCTTCGTTTAGGGTATGCTGTCTCCGGGGACAATGAGCGCGTCAAGCAGCTGCGACAGGACCTCCCCATCTGGAACATCAATTCCCTAGCCCAGTTCTTCTTACGCCATTACGGAGAGTACCAAGAGGAGTTCACGGTTTCGTGCATAAGGGTGCGGGAAGCGACCCAGCGGCTGTTTCAACAACTTCGCGGAGTGCCCTACCTTTATCCCTTCCCGACCCAAGGCAACTTTGTCTTGTGCCGGGTCCTCTACGGCTTGACCGGAGAGGAATTAACTTCAGCTCTATTCGAGCAGTACAATATCTTGGTCAACAATTGCAGTGAGAAGGAGGGGCTGGAGGACTCTTACATACGAATTGCTTCCCGCACTAAAGCGGACAATGCGGCTCTGGTAGCTGCCCTGCAAGGACTAGATGCCGGACCATCTCTAGGACATCCAGACTCCCAGACATCCAGATTCCACCAGGCGGGGTAGGGTATGAAGGCAATAATTCTTGCTGCGGGCAAGGGCACCCGGTTGCGCCCCATCACTTCGTCCCTCCCAAAATGTCTGGTCCCGGTCAATTCTAAACCCATTCTGGAGCATCAGTTAGAGGCATTGTTGACGGCAGGTGTCCGAGACGTAATCGTAGTGGTGGGTTATCTTTCAGAATTAGTGTCTGACAGGTACGGGACTAGGTACGGCGACATGAACATACACTACCTTCAGAATCATGTCTATGACTGCACTAACAACATCTACTCCCTGTGGCTTGCACGACAACACCTAGATAGCCAGACGCTCTTGCTGGAAGGGGACCTGGTTTTCGAGCCCGAGTTGTTACAGAGACTAGCTCAATCTCCTGAACGGGACGTTGCTATCGTCGAAAGATTTCAGCCTTACATGGATGGGACAGTTATCCAGGCCAATGGCCCTTGGGCTGGCAGGATGGTCCTAAAAGCGCACCAAGGGGATGCTTTCGACTACTCGTCCGTCTTCAAGACAGTAAATATTTATAAATTCTCCCAAGAGGTTTTACAGAACAAGATAGTTCCCCGGCTGGAATCCCATGTGGCGCAGCAGCGGTACGACCAATATTATGAGGCGGTCTTCGCCGACCTGATCTCTCAAGGCTCCCTGCGCTTGGCTATTCTTTGCGCCGCACCCAATAAGTGGGCGGAGATTGATACTTTGGAAGACCTCCAAACAGCCGAAAAAATTTTCGCGGCAGAGACTCTGGATCCCGGGAAGGCTCCAAGTTAACGCTGTCGCCGCCGCCACGGGAAATCAGCGGGCGTTGGATGCCGGCTAACTCTTGAACAGCAGAAGGTGCACTTTGGAATATGCTAAGGCATGGTCCCAGCCGAGCGCCATCGAATATTACTCCAAACATCGGCATGAAGTGTCCGACCTTTATCCATCGGAGCGAGTTTTTTTGCCTAGAGTTTTGTTTCCGGGGATTAAAGTGCTAGATGTGGGGTGTGCCTCCGGCGGATTCTTCAACATCATGCGCACCCTGGAACCAACCGTTGACTATACTGGAATAGACATAGCCCAGCCAGCCATCGACCTGGCCCGCCAGACCTATCAGGATGCCCGCTTTGAGGTCGCCGATGGAGTGACAATTCCTTTCGAGGACGGGGCCTTCGACTTGGTCCACTGCACTAGCGTCCTGGTTATTGAACCTAGATACCAGGATGTATGGGAGGAAATGTACCGGGTGTCCAGCAGGTTCGTTTTGGCAGATATGCGCTTGTTAAAGGATATTGCAAGCCAAGGAGGTCTCCAAGATTCTCACTATCGAATCCAATTCGACGCGCAGGACCAGGAGGGGATAGTGCCCTATGTGGTGAGCGACGCCGATGAGGTGGTCAACTGCTTATTAAACCTGGCCCCCCGCCCGCGAGCTTTGAGAGGCACCGGCTATTTCCATGAGGTCTCGAAGATGGCGGGTACGCGCTACTCCCAAGTCTGTATGTCCATATTGCTAGTAGAAAAAGGCAATTTGGAAACAACACGAACTGAACTGGACCTGAACGACTTACCACTAGAGTTCTCAGCTTTTCCAGGTTAAGACGGCAACTAAAGAAAAGAACGACCGCTTGGCCGCGTGAGTCATGCCAATGAACAACAGGCCCCGCGCTGAACAGGTTCGGCCCAAAGTAACTGTTCAGACTGGCCTCAATTTGATGAGCCAGATAGACTACGAGCATGAAACTGCCTGTGAATTCAGCCGGGGCTTCCCGGGAGGCGTTGATTGAGCTAACCGGTCAACTCATCAGCATAATCGAGTCTCAGGAAGCCTGGATCGCAAAGTTGGAAGGCCAACAGAGGCCGCCGGATACCGGACTGAAGGAGCGGAAACCACCATCGTGGGTCAAAGCCAACCGGCCGGCCCGCCCCAAGAAGGAACGCAAGATGCGGGCCCACGGCTTTGCCCGGCGGCGGGAGGAGCCCACCCACCGGGTGGAACACGCATCAACTTGTTCAGCCAGGGGGGAAGTAGACCTCCTGCCCCGGACCGTTGAGAGCTCGCCAGTCCTGTAATCGTCGTTGCAGAGTGCGCAGCTGCGAGGCACTGAAGCGGCCGGGGTACCGCTCCTCCAGCCATTCGATAATTGTCGTTGCCCTGAGCGTGCCGGCGGCCTCGCCCTGGAGCAGGGGCAGGATCTCCTCTTCCCACACTCCGTCGAAGGGACCAGTCCGGGTCCGCCACCAGCGCTCTTGCCCGGTCTCCGACGGCAAGGGTCCACGCTGCCACTTGCGCGCTGACCGCACGCTCATCCCGGCCATTGCCGCCGATGTCTGCTGTGTCTTTCCTTCCATTCGTCTCTGCCTCAGTAAAACAACTTGCTGGTCTGTAACCACTCTGGCACCTCCCATCCAGTACCGAATGATTACCTTCATTCACCGAACACTAGGGCGTGTTTTCAAACTATAGCCAGAGCAGGATCGATGCGATTTGCAGCATGGACAGATAGTTTTCAGCCCTCTTTTCGTATCTGCTGGCGATACGGCGGAATTGCTTTAACCGGTTGATTGCCCGCTCTACCAAGTTGCGTGTCCGGTATAGGACCCGGTCGAAGGGACCGGTGCGCCGCTCATTCTTTTTCCTTGGGATGGTGTGGCGAGTTCCCCGCCGTCTGAGATAGGCGCGAATCTTGCGGCTACTGTAACCTTTGCCGCCACAGACCCCTTTGTCGCCACAGACCCGCTCGGGTCTGCTGCGAGGACGGCCACGCCCGGGTCTTTTCACCGCCCCCTGGGTCATCAACTCTTCGAATACGGTGGCCTCATGCTGCTGTCCCGGAGTCAGAACGAAGGCCACCGGCTTGCCCCGGCCCTCCACCCGTACGTGGACTTTCGTTCCAAATCCTCCCTGGGAGCGCCCCAACGCCTGGTCTCCTCCCCCTTTTTGCGCCGGCGGCGTGCTGATGCGCCCGAACCACCGTGCCGTCCACATAATGGACCTCCCAGTCTATCTGCCCGGCAGCATCGGCCTGCTGCTGCACCTCAGCCAAGAGCCGGTCCCACAGTCCCAGCTGGCGCCACCGGTAGAACCGGGTGGCTGCCGTGCGCCAAGGGCCATACCGCTCCGGCAGGTCCCGCCATAGAGCTCCGGTGCGCAGCACCCACAAAATGCCGTTGATGACCGTGCAATGGTCTTTGCCGGGCCGTCCGGTCTTTGGCTTCTGCGCTGGCAACAACGGCTCCAGCCGCTGCTACTGTTGATCCGTCAAGTCCCCTCGTCCCACCACACATCACCTCTTCCCTTACTCGTCAACCTCAGTTTAACCCCGCTGCTGTAGTTTGAAAACACGCCCTAGAACTGGACCAAATCAGGATTGACGGGGATAGAGGCGATGGAGTTAGCGTCTGGCGTGTCGGGCAGTGAACCGCCAGTTGATGTTGGCCCCTGCCGCGTTCCGCTCTGACACACAGGCGTTGACGGCGTTTGCCAAGCTGTCCTCGTCGGCGTTGCGTCCGCGCAGGCAGGCCCGGGCCAGCCCGCTGAACTCGATCTCCGCCATGTTGAGCCAGCTCCCGTGCTTGGGCGTGTGGTGGAACTCCAGTCGCTTGGCCATGCGCCGGGCCTCAGCAGCCGGAAAGGTCTCGTAAAGCGATGCCATCCGATGTGTGCTCAGATTGTCGAGAACCAGCCGAAACACCGGGACATCGGGGTAGGCCTCATCCACCATCCACCGCATCTGGTGAGCGAAGTCCTGCATGGTGCGTTGCCGGGTTATCGCCACGTGGCGCCAGGCCCGGCGGGGCTCGCAGGTGAGGAACAGGTTGCGCGTCCCTGCCCGCTGGTATTCGTAGTCCTCACGCCTCGGCCTCCCGGGCTTTGCCGGCAGCGGTTCCCTGATGTCGGCCAGCAACTGGGTTGAGGTCTCGTCAAAGCAGACCACCGGCCTCTGGGGATCGTAGGGCTCGGCGTAGAGATCCAGCACGTCCTCCAAGGCCGCCACGAACTCTCCACCTACCTTGGGGATGCACCATTGTTTCTTGAGCCATGGCTTGAGCGTGTTTATTTCAGCCGCAGCCGGACCGTCTTGGGAGACAAAGACTCCACCAGTCCCAACTCCACCACCTTGCCTGCCAGGGCCCGCATGGTCCAGTGGTCATGGCCATCGGGCACCGGGCTGCAGGCCAGGGCTATCAGGTGGGCCTCCACCCTTTCATCCACCTTTCTGGGCCGGTTGACCTGGTTATGGCGCCTCAGCACCTCGTCCAGTCCCTCCTCGGCATACCGCCGCTTGGTGCGGAACACGGTCCGCTCCGACACGTCCAGTGCAGCGGCCACCTGGGGGGCGGTCCAGCCCTCATCTATCCTCAGCAGGATGCGGGCCCGGGGTGATGGCCTGTGCGGAACTCCTCCCAGCCCTTATCATCTGCCTGAGCCGTCCCTTTTCGTGTGTTGCCAGACGGACTCCGTATTTCTCCTGCACCATCACCACCTCACACCCCACAACCCTTCGCCTCTCCCCAAGGTAGCATCCTATTTGGCCTCATGTATTAACTGACAATACCAGCTTGGTCGAATACTAGGGCGTCTTTGCAAACTATGTTCCAGAACAAAGTTTACCCGGTATGACCATTTTTGCGGCCTCCGGCCCTTGTTTAGTGCTTGTCGACAACGCTACAGTCTTGCTTGGGAAAGTTGATTTGGGACCATTTCGGAGTTTGAAAACACGCCCTAGTGCGGTCAGCACTAAGCCGCGAGCAGTGCCGTGTATCCGGGTCAGACAACCTTTTTCCTCCAACCGCCGGAGGTTGTAGTCGGTCACCGAGGTACTGCTAATGTGGCAGAACCTGGTGATTTCCCGCACGGTGGGCGGGTATGGGTGGCGAGCGGTGTAGTCTTGGATGAAGGCTAACATTCCTAGCTGACGCTCTCTCAGTGGAGGTTCACCTGCGGGAGTGGGCCTGGTCAGCGCGTGACCGCCTACAACCTGCCTTGCCTGGGAACCACGTATGCCCCGATGCTTGCCGAATTCGTTTGGGTCAGGCATTGCTCAATCTGGTCGATGACGGCTTTCAACCGTCCATGCCCTTTCGAGCTAGGATGTACCATCATCTCTGATAGGTCGCGGCGAATTGACATCGAGCTAGGTCCATCCTTTTCAGTTATTGTTGGCTCTCGGCTAAATGATAATTGCCTGTTAGGCGGCGTCGGAAAGCGGACCTGCGCGGAAGCAATATGGAGGACCCATATTCATAAACAAGCGGTCTCTGAACCGGACAATCATATATCCCCCAGCCAAATTGCAGGTCGGTCCATGTGGGAGTTTTGAGGAGTTTTCGTACCTAGCTCCCAACTCCGCAGAGTCTTGACTTCAACCCCGACTAAGAGCCTATCCTAATAACCCGGCGGCTCGGAGAGCGATAAGGGCACAGGCGAAATGAAGCAGGGCGATGTAATTGCTAGGAGACTTGTCCCAGCGGACCAGAATGCGCCGGAAGCGGTTCATCCAGCTGTGGGTGCGTTCCACCACCCAGCGCCGGGCCTTGTAGCCTGCCTCCTTTTTGATGGCCTGGGCCTCCTCACCCCGGCTGCGGATGTGGGCCGTAAAGCCAAACTCCTCCAGGGTCTGGCGCACCTCGTCAAAGTCGTAGCCTTTGTCCAGGCACAGACCCTGGGGATGCTCTGGGCTGGGTGCTGGACGTGGCACGGGGAGGCTGTCCACCGTGGCCCGCAACAGTTTCATATCGTGGCGGTTGGCCCCGTCCACTGCCAGCCCCACCGGAATGCCCCCGGCTTCGGTCAACAGACTGCGTTTGACCCCGCTCTTACCCCGGTCCATGGGGTTGGGGCCGGTTTTTTCCCCCGCCTAAGGGGGATTTGGTCAAGGCCCCGTCCATACTCAGCCAACTCCAGTCCAGACCTTTCAAATCGTCATAGCGTTCCAGCCCGGTCCGCCATAGCTCCAGGAACACCCCGGCGGCGACCCATTGCTGAAAGCGCAGGTGGGCGGTAGAGCCGGAGCAAATGCCTGTGGCGTCCAGGGCTTTCCACTGGCAGCCGGTGCGCAGCACGTAGAATATACCGTTGGCGCAGGTCCGGTCCGGAACCCGGGGCCGGCCTCCGCCCAAGGGATGGGTATTCACCCGCTGGGGAAGGAGTGGATTCAGTGCCTCCCACAGCTCGTCTGACACCTGGAAGGAGCCGGTGGTGGGGTTGGTTCGAGTGGCTGGGCCGACGCGGGGCGGTCGAGGCGGCTTGGGTTCTTTCGCTTTCTTCATTCCCCAAGTCTAGCCGCTCCTCTGCCTCCTTCCCCATTCACTACTCATACGGGTTTCACCCATTTTTAGGACAGGCTCTAAGTCGGCCAATTGCTTTTGAGTCAGTCCTTCAGTCTGCCTCTTCAACCGGATTTGATGGCCGACGCGCTTTAGGGAGCCGACCGGCACCTTAAACTTCACTAGCACAGGAATGGTAGGGAATCGCGGGGCGGGGCCTCCCCCGTCTCCACCATTCCTTCTAAAACGCCCCTTTTCGGCGTCCAGCACCGCTACATCCGCCCTATCGGCCATCGCCATGATCGGCGCGCGGAATGTCTCTGACCGGAACCAGTCGGGATGGATTGGGATCACCGCCGACAGAGATGTGCTCCGCCCCTGCGCCTGGACCACCCTGGAAAGCCAGCTCAACGACGACGGAATCGGCGGTACCGTTGTGGGCGGAGGCCCCCGACGCTGCCTCCAGATCCCTATGCGGATCCAGCTGACGTTGAGGAATACCAGCGATGAGCCGGTAAGCTTTAATCTAGGCGGCAGGCCTCCCCATGACTTCATGGTCGCGACGGCCGACGGGGAAGAGGTCTGGCATTGGTCGTGCGCCCGATTCAGGTTGTTGCCGTCGGACAGAGAAACCCTGGAACCAGGCGAGACGCTGGAGTTCATGGGCGAATGGGAGCAGGTGTACAACCGGGGAAAACAATCCCCCGGGCATCTGCCTAGTGCATGGTATATTGGATTTGGAGCCTCCTGAGAAGCTGGTAACGTCGGCCCACAGACTGGAGGTCGTCAGGTGAGACACACCAAAGGACCAGTGGAGGCCAGACGCCCGCCATTTGCGATCGCCCTAGCGTTCGTGGCTCTGGGCTATCTGATGGCGCTGGTCGTGGCTTGCGGGCCAACCTCCCCCGCTCCCGACGCGACAACGACGCGCCAGGCCACGGCCACAGCCACAGCCCCGTCCACAGTGATGCCACCGCTTACGTCCACAATCCCACCTGCAGTGGCGCCACGACCTACGTCAACAGCCCCGTCCACGGCGACGCCACCGCCTATGCCAACAGTCCCAACCGCAGTGACGTCGCGGCCGACGCCCACAGCCCCACTTGCAGTGACGCCACCACTCGCCACTGGGCTGAGGACGGTTGAGTTGGACCCTGAATATCGTCCGGTCTACCTGGACGGTCATGAGTATGCCGCGATCGGACCCGACAACCAGGTCTACCTGGTGAACGTCGAAACCGGTGAAATAGACAAGGTCACCGACGACGGATACCCGAAATATCAGGGCGCTTTTTCTGAGGAATACGTGGCCTGGACCGACCATCGCCGACGGGTCGAGCTAACGGACTTGGACTCCAATCCCCCGTTCAACTACTCCGACGACATTTTCGTGCTCGACCGGGCTACCGGCGAACAGATACGCATCACGGAGGCCCCCGCCCGGCGGGGCGCTCTGGAAATCTCCGGCGACTGGCTGGTCTGGATGGACAGGCGGAACGAGACCGGGCAGCACTACGTCAACTTCGACATCTACGGCTACAACCTGAAGACCGGAGAGGAGATACCCGTGGCAGTCGCCCCAGGCTCGCAGAGGAGCCCGTCAATACACGGAAACACCGTGGTCTGGGCCGACAATCGCAACAGCCCCCACGCAGGGGCGCAGAGCCGGGAGCTGCCCAGTCCGGGCTGTGGAGACTGCCCGGAAAACAGGTTCGACATCTTTGCCTTGGACCTGTCCACTGGCGAGGAGCGAGTGCTGGTTGAGACCGGATACTACAACGAGGCCCCCGAAATTAACGGCGCTTACCTGGCATGGAGAGCCTATGACCCGGAGCGTCTCCCGGAGATCCGGCTGCTGGACCTGGAAAGCGGGCGAATCCGCACGATGGCTCAGGATGGGAATTTCTGGTCAGGACCATCGTTGTCGGAAGAATACCTGGTCTGGTCAACATCTTTGCCCTGCGATGTAGGGACAGGAAGGGACATAGATTACACCGGGGTTTTTGCCCAACACCTGGAAACCGGGGAATCATTGAAGCTCTCGGACTACATAGAACCACGGGCCGACATTTCAGGCAACATGGTGATCATCACAGAACGCTGCCAGGTGGGTGGCAGGGAATATGCCGTTTTCCTGGAGTGAGAACAGAGGGCTTACCTTCTATGGAGTGGCCCCTTAGCAGGGAACGGACGGCTACGGAGCCAACCTGAAAGAGAAACCGGCCCCAGCGAGAAGCATTGCCGGTGCAAATCCCCGAGGGAGAGTTCGAGCGCAGGTCCCTAAAAGCGTACGACCTGGCCGCCGTGGGAGGTGCCTGATCATCGCCTTGAAGCGGGCCCGTCAGCGCCTGGGGAGCCTGGGCGCCAAGCGGGAAGCGTTGTCTTGGGTCAACGAGCTTCTGGAAGTCGAGGGCCTTCACTCGTTCCACGGGGCGCAGATTTTAAACCTGCTGAAGGAGCTTCGGTCGTCCTACGACCTTTCGTACCTGTTGATCGCCCGCAATTTGGCCACGGTGCGTTACATGGGCCTCCGGGTCGGGGTGGTGTAGTTGGGGATAATCGTCGAGGAAAGCTCCCCCGAAGCGTTGTTCGCGGACACGATGCACCCCTACACCAGGGCATTAATCTCGGCCACTCTGCCCGCCGACCCCCGCCGCCAGAGAGACGAGATGGTGCTTACTGGCGAGGTGCCTTCGCCATTGAACCCGCCTTCCGGCTGTACCCTCCATCCCCGGTGCCCTTTCGTGATGGACCGTCGCCAGGTGGAGATACCCGAATACCGGGAGACAGCACCGGGCCACTCGGTGGCCTGCCACCTGTATTGAGGCTCTGTATCACACCTGCGTGGACTTGTTTCAGTCGCGAACGCGGCCCCCGTCGCGGCGCAGACGCTTGCGGTCCAAAGCGGAGAGCTCCGACTTACGGAGGCGTAAATTCCAGGGAGTGACCTCCACCAATTCGTCGTCGGCGATGAAGCCCAAGGATTCCTCCAAGCTCATCCTGACGGTGGCGTTGAGGCGCTTGGCCACGTCGGCCGTGGACGACCGCATGTTGGTCAGCTTCTTTTCCTTGCAGACGTTGATCTCGATGTCGCCGTCGCGGCGGTGAGAGCCGACGATCATTCCTTCGTAGACCTTGGCGCCCGGGTCGATAAAGGTGTTACCGCGCCCTTGGGCGTTGAGCAGCCCATAAGTGACGGCGGCCCCGCCCTCGGACGCCACCAGCGCTCCCCCGCGCTCGAACCTTATCTCCCCCTCCATCGGCTCGTAGGAGGTGAAGATGCTGCTCTTCACCCCGTCGCCCCTGGTGGTGCGAAGAAAGAAGGCGTTGAACCCGATCAGGCCGCGGGTCGGGATCTTGTACTCCATATGGACGTAACCGTCGTCGCCGTACCGCATGTCCCGGAGCTGGGCCATGTGGCCGGAAAGGTATTCGGTCAACACGCCGACGTGTTCTTCGCGGGCGCTGAGATTCAGGACCTCGTAGGGTTCAAATACCCTGCCGTCGATCAGCTTGGTGACTGGCGCGGGCCGAGACACCTGGAACTCGTACTGCTCGCGGCGCATGGTTTCTACCAGGATCGACAGATGCAACTCACCCCGGCCAGCGACGACAAACACGTCCGGACTGGGCGTGGTCTCCACCCGCAGGCTGACGTTGGTCCGCAATTCTCTCTGTAGCCGCTCGTGAAGATTGCGGGAAGTGCAGTGGGTACCCTCCTGGCCCATGAAAGGCGACGTGCTGACCCCGAAGGTCATGCGGACGGTCGGCTCGTTGATGTCGATGGACGGCAGGGCCACCGGACGCTCGAGCGAAGCGATGGTGTCGCCAATGGACACACCCTCTGGGCCAGTCACGGCCACGATGTCCCCGCCGTGGGCTACCGGCACTTCCACCCGGTCCATCCCGCTGAACACGAAAATGCGCTCCACGCTGTGGGTGCTGGCTTGGCCGTTGCGATCCAGCAGGGTCACGTCATCTCGTAACCGGAGCGTGCCGTTGGAGATTCGTCCGATAGCCACCTGACC
Source organism: Dehalococcoidia bacterium (assembly GCA_965249355.1). Classification (GTDB taxonomy): domain Bacteria; phylum Chloroflexota; class Dehalococcoidia; order Lucifugimonadales; family UBA3495; genus VXOI01. The sequence goes on along the minus strand of CBDFLW010000004.1, from coordinate 3,053,924 downwards.
GAGATGGTTATCGTAGTCCAAGGCCGCAACCAGCATTTGCAACGAGGCTTCCCTATCGGCAGCAGGCGGCGGCACCGACTCCAGGACCGCTTCAAAGAGGGGTCGCATATCCGTCCCCAGCACGTCCGGGTCCGTGGTGGCGTAACCTTGGCGGGCCGAGGCGTACAGTACCGGGAAGTCCAACTGTTCGGGCTTGGTAGCCAATTCCAGGAACAGGTCCTGGACCATCTCGACCACCTCCGCCACGCGGGCTTCGGGGCGATCGATTTTGTTGATGAGCACTATCGGCGTGACGTCTTGTTGCAGGGCTTGGCGCAGGACGTAAGTGGTTTGAGGCATGGGGCCGTCGACGGCGTCCACCAACAGCAGGCAGCCGTCGGCCATATTCATGACGCGCTCGACTTCGCCGCTGAAATCGGCGTGGCCTGGCGTGTCGATGATGTTGATCCGGACGCCCCTGTAGGAGACCGAAGCGTTCTTCGCCAGGATCGTGATGCCGCGCTCCCGTTCCAGCGGGTTGGTGTCCATGATCAGGGTGCCCACCTGTTGGTGGGCGCGAAAGACCTGGCCCTGTTTCAATAACGCGTCGACCAGAGTCGTCTTACCGTGGTCAACGTGGGCAATGATGGCCAGGTTACGAATGCCGTTGTTCAGATAGTTGCTCAAATCAATTCACCCTGTAACCCATGATAGCATCCACGAAGAATTATTGCAGAATAGGCTCGGGGTCGGGGCTGCCCCCCCCCCGCTTAGCTTCGGATTCTCGGACTTGCGCCGATTCTTCAGCTTCTGCTGACCGGACTCCTTGCCTGCGACGGCGGCACAATCGAAGTAGAGCGTGACGACGAGGGCGACACAATCAGAATAGTGCCCTCAGACACGCAGACACCCTCATCCAGGTCCGCATCCGGTTCCACTCTGAAAGCCACGCCCACTGCTATGCCCCGGCCCCGAGTCTCTTTTCCCGCTCTGTCCGATGGGGTCGCCCTGTTGGCTCTCTACGACGCCACTGACGGCGATAGCTGGCAGAATAACGACGGCTGGCTGTACACCGCCGAAATCGGCCAATGGCACGGCGTCGCCACCGCCGCCGCCGACCGGGTCATCGAGTTGGACCTCAGCGACAACGGGCTGAGCGGGGAGCTCCCGCCGGAGTTGGCAAGCCACGTCGACCTGACCAAGCTGTACCTCGACAACAACCAATTGCCCGGGATCCTGCCCACCGGTCTGGGCAGCCTCATCGCCCTGACCGAGCTGTACCTTTACTGGAACCAGTTGAGTGGAACCCTGCCCACCGTCCCGGACAACCCGGGAAACCGGCCGGCGCAAGTGGTGGAGCAACTTCAACTGGCTCGGCGAAGAGCCGATGGGCGATAATTGGGACGCCGCGCTATGGGGGCCGCATTTGAGTTAAGATTCAAGCCGGGATTTCATCACAGGAGAGGGATTATGGGATCGATAAGACTGTATTCCGGCGACGACGGCGAGTCCCACATCGAGGAGATTGACCCGGCCTCTCATCCGGCCTGGACCGAGTTGCAGAACGCCAAGGGGATCGTCTTCAGGGCCTCTGTCCCAGGGTATTTCGTCGATTGGCACGTGGCCCCGCGCCGGCAGTACATAATCACCCTCTCCGGAGAGGCTGAAATCGGGCTGGCCGACGGGACGCTCCACCGGCTGGGGCCCGGGGATGTCAACCTGGCGGAAGACCTCACCGGTCATGGACACACGACCCGGGTGGTGAGCAGCGTTCCCAGGGTCACCGCCACTATCCACTTGGACGACTAGGCCGTGTCGACATTTCACCGCAACCAAATGAGAGGGGCGGTGATGCGAAGGAATCCAAGGTATCTGGTGTCCAGCCTCTCAAACCGGGAGAATACCCGGCGATAGTGCTTCATCTTGTTGATGAAGCATTCCACCAAATGTCGCTCCTGGTACAGTCAGGCATCATAGGCTTGCAGTTCCTTCCGATTGGAGCGGGGAGGAATGACCGGACTCATCCCCTGGTCCAGGATGTACTCTCGAAAGCCTTGGGAGTCATATCCCTTGTCGGCAATCACGTACTCCCGGGCATAATCCGTTATAAAACCCTCGGCCTGAGTGATGTCGTGCTTTTGCCCCCCAGTCAGGATGAATCGCAGGGGATTGCCTAAGACGTCCACAGTCACGTGGACCTTGGTGCTGAACCTGGCCTGGCCTTCGTAGCCGAGGCCACCAACATCCTGCTGATGGGGCCGCCCGGGCGTGGGCGAGACCCAGCTGGCGGTAGCCCTGGCCAAGACGGCCATCGAGCGTGGCTACGGTGCGTACTTCGTCCGGGTCTATGACCTGATGGATGACCTGCGAAGGCCAGGGCCGAGCACAACCTGGACCTGAGGCTGCGGGTCTATCTGGCTCCCAAGGTGCCGATGGTGGACGAGTTCGACATCTGGCTCTACGACCGGGACGCCGCCATTACTCTTTTTACCTGGGTCTCGGCCAGGTATGAACGGGGCAGCATCGTCTTGACCTCCCACAAGAGCTTCGGCGAGTGGCGCAAACTCCTCGGCACACTGTCATCGCCTCGGCGGTCTTGGACCGTCTGTTGCACCACCGCCACTGCTGACCATCCGGAGCGAGAGCGCTCCGAGCTGGATTCACTGCAGGCAGTACGCCTCAGTCCGGTAGTGTCGTACCGGAATTGAAAGTAGAATGGGCGGCGGTGGCGGCTACGGATTTCGTTGCGGGTGTTCGCGCTGTGGCGGTTTGAGTCTTGCCGGCAGGTGAGGATGATGGCCGCGGCGCAGGTCAAATCGAATGTCCGGTATGAGCCTGAGGAGATTCCGCCCCGTCCTATTTTCATCGGGCTGGGCGTGCAGACGGCGGTGGTCACCCTGCCGTCGATCGTCATCGGCGTCCTGATCGTCACGAGGGCGGCGGAGGCGGCGGACAGCTACATAACCTGGGCGGCGTCACCACCGCGGTGCAAACGGTACGATTCGGGCGGATAGGCTCCGGGCACATCCTCATTATGGGGACGTCCGGGGCCTTTTTCGTGGTGTGCATCGCGGCGATAGTGCAGGGCGGGCCGGGACTGATGGCGAGCCTGATCATCGTGTCGTCGCTGTTCCAGTTCCTGATGGTGGCCAAACTGCCCCTGCTGCGGCGAGTCTTCACGCCGGTGGTGGCCGGGTCAGTCATCATGCTGGTAACGGCGACGGTGATGCCGGCTACCGGCTATCTTACCGCTGGTGGCCGGGCTAACGCTGGCCGTGGTGGCCGGGGTTGTGCTGCGCGGAAGCCCGGCGCTGAGGTTGTGGGCGCCGCTGGCGGGCATCGTAGTGGGGTGCGCAGTGGCGGCGCCGTTCGGCATGTACGAGGTGCAGACGGTGATCGACGCGCCCTGGGTCGGGGTGCCGGTGGCATCGTGGCCAGGTCTGGACGATACCTTTGGGCACGAGTTCTGGGCGCTGCTGCCGGCGTTCATCGCTGTGACCATTGTGGGAGCCATCGAGACCGTGGGCGACGGCGTGGCGATTCAGCGGGTGTCGCGGCGGAGGCCGCAGGCAACGGACTTCCGGGTGGTGCAGGGATGCCTGAACGCCGACGGGCTGGGCAACTTCCTTTCCGGCATCGCGGGGACACCGCCTAACACGACCTACTCCAGCAGCATCTCGATCACCGAGGTTACTGGCGTTGCGGCGCGCCTGGTGGGCTTGGTCATCGGCGTGACCATGATAGTGATGGCCTTCTTTCCGAAGGTTGCAGTGCTGCTGATCGCCATACCGGGGCCGGTTGTCGCGGCCCACGCGACGGTGTTCCTGGGGATCCTGTTCGTACAGGGGATGCGGATGGTCGTCGAGGACGGGATTGACCACCGGAAGGCAGCCATCGCCGGCGTAACGTTCCGGGTGGGAGTGGGCTTCCAGAACGGGTGGATCTTCGCGGAGCAGCTGGGGGACGGCTTCCTGGGGGTGCTGCTGGGCAACGGGATGACGGCTGGGGCAATCACGGCGGTGCTGCTGGTACTGTTCTTGAACCTGACCGGCACGAGGCACTGGCGGCTGGCCGTGCCGCTGAAGAGCGAGTCGCTGGCGGAGGTTGACGGATTCCTGCGACGGTTCGCGAGATGGGCCGGGTGGAATGAGCCCTCGACCGAAGGGCTGGCATCGGCAGGGGAGGAAACGCTGGCGGTTGTTGCAGGAGCACCACGAGGCGGACACTCCGCTGCGGCTGTCGGTGGCGGCGCGTGCAGAGGACGGCGCGGCGGAACTGGAGTTCGTGACGTCGCTGGAAGGGGAGAACGTGGAGGACCACCTGGCATACCTGAGCAAGCTGCCTCCGAGGCCGGACGAGCGGGAGGTGTCGTTCCGGCTGCTGCTGCACTACGCATCGTCGGTGACGCACCAGAAGTACCATGGGGTGGACATAGTGACGGTGCGTGTGGAGAGCAGCCGGTAGGGGGATGTCGCGGCGTCCGTTCGGGGTTCGACAAGCTCACCATGCACGGACGTGGTTCACCTTGAACCGACTCGGAGGTTGATTAGGGAATTTGAAATGCCCCATTTGTAGACCGAGTCAAGTGCGATGAGGGTGTTACAATCCGTCGTGGGACACAGCTATTCAATTGCCGGAGTTGGAATGATGGTACTGGCAGGGCAGCAACTTGAGACGGGAATGATTCAGTATGCCAGCCGCGACGGGACGATGATCGATGCGCTGTATAGCCGCCCGGCGGAGCCCGGCAACTATCCCGCCGTGATCGTGACCATGGAGGGGATGGGCCTGATGGACCACCACAAGGACATCGCGGTGCGTTTCGCAGGGCGGGGTTACTTGGCCATCGCGCCGGACCTGTACACTCGGGAGGGTACGCCCGAGCCGGAGAACGTGTTGGCCACGCTCTTCGCCAGTCCCGATTCGCGGGCGATGGACGACTTGGAGGGCGCGGCGGTGTTCCTCAAGTCGCAGGCGCACAGCAACAGTAAGGTCGGGATCATCGGGTTCTGCTCGGGCGGGCGGTACACGCTGATGATGGCGTGCCATAGCAGCAACATCGACGCGGCGGTGGACTCCGCGGGCGGGCACATCGCGGAACAGGAGATCACCGGCCTGCGGCCTGCGAATCCCATCGACATGGTGGCCGACCTGTCGTGCCCGCTGCTGGCGCTGTTCGGGATCGAGGACCAGAACCCGACGCCGGAACAAGCTGAGAGGCTGAAGGCGGAGCTGGACAAGCACGGCAAGACGTACGAGTGGGTGATGTACGACAACGCCGGGCATGCGTTCTTCGCGGACTACCGTCCGAGCTACCGTGCCGCACCGGCGCAGGACATGTGGCACCGCGTGCTGGAGTTCTACGGGAAGCATCTGTCCTGAGCGTATCGGCGGGGCGAGGGGCCGTTGTCAGGAGGACGGGGGCGCACGTATGTGCGCCCCTTACGGTTTGTTAAGGCCGCCGGACCCGGCGCCCGGATTTGTGCCCGTGCGAGTATTGGTAGGGGCTGGTTTCCAGGAGGGGGAGAGGGGCGCGGCAGTTCGCCGCTATGGCTTTGCGGTGAGGCGGTGGATGCCCTCGTTCTGGCTGAGGAGATAGAGGTTGCCGTTGTTGTCCTCGGCGAAGGACATGATGCGCAGGCCAGTGTCGGCGAGCTCCTTGTGCTCGATGACCTGGCCGTTGGCATAGCGCAAGCCGAAGACTTTGCCGGAGCAGAAGTCGCCGTAGACGTAGGTGCCGGTGAGCCAAGGGATGGTCGGCCCGCGGTAAACGTAACCGCCGATTACGGAGCAGGGCTTGCCGTCGAGGGAGTACTCCCACACCGGCGGGGTGGTGCCCTCGCGGTTGCAGTTCTGGCTGGGCTGGAAGCAGTGGTTGCCCTCCAGGGTGTTCCAGCCGTAGTTGCCGCCTCGCCGTACGAGATCGATCTCCTCCCAGCGGTTCTGGCCTACGTCGCCGGTCCAGAGGGCGCCGGTCGCCCGGTCGAAGGAGAACCGCCAGGGGTTGCGCAGGCCGTAGGCCCAGATCTCGGGGCGCCCTCCGCCATCGGCGAAAGGGTTGCCGGGCGGGACGCTGTAGGGCTGTCCAGGCGCGGCGTTGGAGACGTCAATGCGGAGGATGGAGCCAAGGAGGGTGGAGGTGTCCTGGCCGTTGTCCTGGGGGTCGCCTGCGGAGCCGCCGTCGCCGAGGCCGATGTACAGGTAGCCGTCGGGGCCGAAGGCGATCTGTCCGCCGTTGTGGTTGGAGTATGGCTGCGCGACCTCGAGGATCACCAGCTCGCTGTTGGTGTCCGCCTTCATGGTCTGCGATGAGTAATCGAAGCGCGAGACAACGGACCGGCGCGGGTTGGCCGCTGAATAGTAGACGTACAGATGTCCTTGGTCATCAGGGTCGACCGCCAGGCCAAGAAGGCCCTCCTCCGAGCCGCCGCGGCTCACCCGGTCACGGATGTCGAGGGTCTCAGTCATGGAAACGGCGTCGCTGGACAGGGCCAGCGACGCCTCATCGTACGACAGTATGAGCCCAGACTGGTCGGTAACCAACACTTGTCCGCTGTCTGCCTGGACGAGGTTGGTGGGTGAACTCGGGCTCACGCTTCCGTGAGTCGTGAGTACGGACGAAAGGCTCAGGGTTTCTAGCTGCAGGGGAGCAGGGGCCGATTGCGGCATGGACACGGGAGTTGACAGCGGTGAGGCGGCCGGCGGTGTCGGTGCCGAGGCGGGTGCCGGTGTGCCGCTACCGCACCCGGCAACGAGGGCGGTCAACAGGAACATCAGGACGGCAAAGATTCCGAACATTGCTAGAGTATTGCACATCGAACACACCGGCAGACTATCGCGAGGGAGGATAGTCGCCGTGTTGGGAAGTATCCCCTCACTTAGAACGGGTGATGGAGCTGACGAGGTAGTGGCTACGCCTGCGCGGGATTTGGCTCCCGCGAATTCACCCTCTCCCCAACCCTCAGCCCCAACACGATTGCCAGGTCGCTTTCGTCGTCTGTCATTCCGGTCGGAGCGAAGAATCCCGGCTACTGCGTTCAGACCCTTCGCTGCACTCAGGGTGACAACCGACGGGGCTATGGAATCATCCTGTCCCATCGTTGCACTGAGAGGGAGACTGCCGGGAGTTGAGGATATAATGCCTCCTGGTTTGTGGCATTCCGGGAGCCTGAAGTGGGAAACGAACCAGGACTTGTTGCTTTGTTGAATGTCAGAATTGCCACAGTGGATGACCGCGACGAGGTGCTGCGGCTGGCGCGCGGCCTGCTGATCGAGCTGGGCGGCAATCCGGCCCCGGCGGAGGAACTGTTCGGGTTGTTCGACGAGCTGACTGCCGGTAATGGCATCGGGTTCGCCGTGATCGCCGAGGAGGACGGCGCAACCAAGGCGGTATGCACGGCGTCATTTCAACTGGCCATTCGAACTGCCGGGCGGTACTGCATCCTGCAGGAGATGTACGTGGAACCCGAATCACGCGGCTCCGGCGTGGGCGGGGCCGTCATCGAATTCGCGTTGCAGCACGCTGTGGACAGCGGCTGCCAGGTGGTGGAGCTGGGCACGCCCCGAGATGGCCGGCGACAGATCGAGTTCTACGAGCGGGCGAGGTTCGAGAACATCGGTGCCCGCATGCGCTGGAGGACCCCCGGCAATCGATATCGTTAGGGGTGGCGGTGGAGCTTGGGAGACAGGAGCATGTCGCCGACCTCCGATAGTTGACTGACAGGCGGTACTGGATTCCTGCTTTAGCAGGAATGACGCAGATGTTGGGTAGCCGATCACTTGAGTAGCGGGGCTGCCCGGCGCAGGTAACAGTTCAGAGTTGAGGAGAAACGAGCATCTGACGGTAGGCCGAGAGGGGATCCAACCCCTTGGCGCGCCAGGTGCCGAAGAGAGAGGCCAGGGTCATCTTGGTGTCGGTGCCCTGCTCTGAGGGGGTGCCGCCGCTGACCTTCCGGCTCACCATCAGCGGCCGCAGGCTGCGCTCTGCAGCGTTGTTGTCCGAGGGCACGCCGGAGGCAGCCACGAAAACGAAGAGTTCCTTGATGTGCCTCTCGATACGTCGGCACAGGTTGCCTTGGGCGGCTGCCGGGTCCTGGGCGTAGAGACGGCACTGGGCCAGCAGTTTCCGCTCCAATTGCTGCTGGACCCGCTGCCGTTGCCGTGCTTGGGGATGGGCGAAGCTCTTGGCCCGCAGGTAAACGCCGTGAACTGCCGCCGCCCACCGGGCCAATTGCCGGTCTTTGGGGTAGAGGGCCCTCAGGTCGTGAATGTCCCGCAGCAGGTGCACCCAGCACCGCTGCTTCAGTCCCGGGTAGTGATGATAGGCGGCATAGAAGTCGCTGACCAACACCCCACTGAAGGACTCATCCAGCACCTCGTCCACCACCTCCTTGTTCCTCCTGCGGCGCAGGAAGTACCGCCCGGCGGGAGTGCTGAAAGTCCAGACGTAGCCGTTGACCCCATCCTCCCGCCAGCCGGTCTCGTCGGCGTGGACCACCGGGCTGCCCCGGATGCGCTCCAGAATCCGGTCCACCGCCGGTTGGGCCTGCCGGGCCACTTGGTGGATGGCCCGGACGATGGCGCCGACGCAAAGGCGCAACTGGTGGACGGTCTGCAGATACCACTGGATGGTGCGGAAGGGCAGCCTCCCCTCCTCCCGCAGGGCCGCCATCAGGCTGAGCAGGTTTACTCCCAACCGCTGTTTCCCCAGCGCCACCTCGCCCAAGTCCACCTTGGGCACCCGGCGTTGCTCACACACTGGGCAAGTCCTGGCGATGAAGACATGTCCGGTTACTTGGACCGGAACCACTGGCAGGTCGATGACCTCCCGGGTGCGCTGGGTCCAGCCCCCGGACAGCCGGGTTCCGCAATCAGGACAACTCTCCACGGCGTGGGCCACCCGGTGGGTGGGGATCATGCGCTGGCGGGCGAAACCGTGGGGCCGGGGCTTCCTGGGACCTTTCTCCCTGGGAGTCTGCTGGCCCGTTTGAGGCTTGATGCCGGGCATCCCTTTGGGGCCGCCCGGTTTGGCCTTTCCCTCCAGCGCCTCTATCCGCCGCTGCAACTGGGCGATGACGGTCTGCTGCTCTTGAACGACAGCCTGCAACTGGGCAATCAGGGCCAGCAGGTCCTCCCGCGGCATGGCGCTCAGGTCAATGTCGGCATCCATGCCTCTGATTTAACATAATCGAAAAATCGGTGCACCATACCTTTCCAGCAGCCTTCGCCCAATTCGCCACATCAACTCTGAACACTTACCGTCGCAGCAGCTTCGTTGACTGTGGGGCAGGCGTGTGATAGATTGCGCTATGCCCTTCCGTAACGACGGGACATAGTCCATTGGAGGTGGGTCAGCATAGCCAGGCAGTATAGGGTCAATGAACGGATTACCAGTCCTCAAGTCCGGGTCATCGGAGGCGACGGTTCGCAACTGGGGGTGATGGACACCCGGCGTGCTCTGCAGATGGCACGGGACTCTGAAGTGGATCTGGTGGAGGTTGCGCCCAATTCCGACCCGCCTGTATGCCGGCTGCTGGACTACGGAAAGCTGCTCTACCTCTCCGCAAAAAAGGAGAAGGAGTCCAAGAGGGGTCAAAAGAGCACCGAACAGAAGGAAGTCCGCTTCCGCCCAAACATCGGTACTCACGACCTGGACGCCAAGCTGCGGAAGGTGCGGGAGTTCATCAATGACGGGTCCAAGGTAAAGCTGACCGTCAGGTTCCGGGGCCGTGAGGCGGCGCACCAGCAACTGGGACTGTCCGTGCTGCGCCGGGTGGCCGATGAACTGAAGGATGAAGTGCGTCTGGAGCGACCACCTGCAATGGAAGGCCGGTCGCTTTCAATGGTGCTGATCCCCTCGGCGCAGAAGGGAGAGGAGCTGGCGGCGCTACGAGCGTCATCCGGCAAGAATCAGGACAACAAGTCTGGCAATAACAACTCCGGTGATTCACAGCCGGAGCAGGTAGAAGAACTGGCCGATGCCAAAACTTAAGACGCACAAAGGCGCCAAAGCCCGTTTTCACGTTACCGGCTCGGGGAAGATGCTTCGCCGCAAGCGTATGAGCAGTCATCTGCGGCGGAAGAAGCCAACGAAGGTTACCCGCAAGTACTCCGACAAGCTGGAAGTCGCTGCGGTCGATGTACCTCGGCTGAAGCGGCTGATGCCCTACGGCTAGCCTACCGGCGCCCAAAACGGAGACCAATCTGTGGCAAGAATAAAGCGCGGCGTCACCAAGCGCCGTCGGCATAAGAAGATTCTCAAGGCAGCCAAGGGATTCCAGGGCTCTTCGCACCGCAACTACAAGTGGGCCAAAGAAGCGGTGATGCACGCGTGGTCCCATGCCTACCGGCACCGCCGCGAGCGCAAGGGCGAGTTCCGGAGCCTCTGGATCGTGCGGATCGGGGCAGCCTGCCGGGCGGTGGGCCTTTCCTACAGCCAGTTCATCCACGGACTGAAACTGGCCGAGATAGAACTGGACCGCAAGATTCTGGCTGACTTGGCCGTCAGGGACCCGGAGGCTTTCTCGCAGCTGGTGGAAACCGCGCGGGAACAACTCGCCGCCTCCTCTGCGTAGTTTTTCAGCCGAGTTCCCGGGGAACCAACAGAAAACGCCAAGCACTCAAGGTGCCTGGCGTTTCATTGTGCGCTGGATGCCGGGGTGATTTCTATTTGTCAGTATGAGCGAACCGAAATGTTCTCCTCATGTGAGTGAGACTCCTCGCTGCGCTCTGAATGACAGGCTTTGTCAAGAATAGCGGGCTCGCCACCAGTGAAAGGGCTCAAGGCCACAAGTGTCTGTGCCCCAGTTTCGACTAGGGTCTGCGGCCCCGACTCCCCTGATGTCCGCAGTCCGATTTCACGGGGATCGGCGGCTCTGACTCCACCAGGGGTTTACGGCCCCTTAAGGAATGGCAGGGCTTGATCAATTGTGAGAGGCGACCACTTAGAAACCATCTCAAGACGCACCAAGTCTGCCAACACTCCTCCGATCGTCGGACGGGGCGTGGATTCCCGCTTTCGCGGGATTGACGGTTTGGCAGCCCGGAGAGCTTTGAGATAGCTGCTGAATGGGCCTGCGGTGTTTGCTGTGCTGTGGTTAAACTTGGGCGAATCCGTAGTAGGTGTCCGTCTCCAGGACGCGCCGCAGCAGGAATTCGTCGATGGAGATGGGGCGCAGGGCGTTGCTCCAGCGGCCGGTCAGCTCGTGGTGCAGGTCTACCAGCGACATGGGTTGGTTGCCGCGGGTCAAGAGAGTGCGGAAGACGATCTCCTTAATGGGCATGTCAAAACGGATGAAGTCGTTCGTGTCGGCGTGAAAATCCGAGATCTCGCGGAACAGGTCGCGTGCCTGCAGTTCGTGGCCCGGTCTGCCGTAGGATGGGCAGTCTGCGGTTAGGCGGCTGCTGATGAGATGGGCTGCCGAGCGGTTCAGCTGCTCCAGCCGGGCCAAGCTGACGTGATAACGCCCGCTGCCCGGCGACGATTCGTTGGGTGATCCCCCAGTATCCAGCCCAGCAATGGTCATAGGTCCACCTCTTCGTTCCAATCCAGCATGATGATGCGAACCTGCTCGCCGGCTTCCTTGACAGGCAGGTCTTCCGGGCAGATGGCCAAGCCGTTGGCCCGCGACATTGACGTCAGAATGTTCGATCCTTGGGGACCCGTCGGCGTGGCGTAATATACACCGTCGCGCCGCTCCACTTCGACGCGCGCGTACACCCGGCGTCCGTCGTAGTTGTGTATGGGCCCGGTGAGCACGCCGTCCACTGAGGGGCGCGGACGCACGGGCCGACCCAGCATGGTGTGGATTGCGGGCCGGGCGAACATCTCGAATGCCACCATTGCGCTGACGGGGTTGCCAGGGAGACCCAGCAGCGGGACGTCCTTCCCACCGTCGCCGCGCAGGTGCCCGAAGGCCAGCGGCTTGGCGGGGCGCATTCGCACCGACCAGAAGTTCATCGTCCCGCGCTGCTCAAGCACGTCCTTCACGATGTCGTAGTCTCCCTTGGAGACGCCAGCCGACGTTATGACCAAGTCCGATCCCGCAGTTGCGGCCAGCTTGGCGTGGAGATCGTCGAGGTTGTCCCGGGCGATGCCCAAGAGCCGCGAAACTCCGCCGCAGGCGACCACAGACGCGGCGACGCTGAAGCTGTTGCTGTCGTAGATCCTGCCGCCGGACAGTACGGTACCGGCGGTTTCCAGCTCGTCGCCGGTGGCCAGTACCGACACCACGGGGCGGCGCGTGACCCGCACCCGGTCCAGTCCCAGCGACGCCAGGACGCCAACCTCTGCGGCGCGCACGACGGTGCCGGCCCCCAGCACCAGCTCGCCCTCGTGGATGTCCTCACCGGCAGGCCGTACGTTCGCACCTGGCGGCATCTCGGAGAAGATGGCCACCTCGTCCAGGGGCCGCCCTTCGCGCTTGCGCTGCACCTCGTCGGTCTCCTCGAAGGGGACGACGGTGTCGGCGCCGTCAGGAACCGGCGCTCCTGTCATGATGCGCATGGCAGTTCCGGCCTCGACGCGGCGAGTGGGCAGCTGCCCGGCGGCCACGATGCCGATAACTGGGAGGCGGCTTGGTGTGTCCGCCGAGGCGCCCACGATGTCGGCGCCCTGCAAGGCGTAGCCGTCCATTCCCGAGTTGGCCAGCGGCGGGAGGGCCAGCGGCGACGTGACATCCTCGGCCAAGGTTTGTCCCAGGCTTTCCAAGAGCGGGATATCCACTGCATCCAGGGGCGCAAAGCTGGCCATAACCCGTTCGTAGGCCTCCTCCACGCTAAGCATATCCTCTCCGGAGTGGCTGTGGCCGTGGTGGTGGGGCGCTTCCTCGTGATGTCCGCGGTGGTGCCCGTGACGTGTCGTCATCGTGGGCCTCCCTGATTTGATACATGGGGACCGGAAACTCGTGGGCCTGCCATTCATAATCGGCCACATGGTCGAAATTCGGGGTTGCCGTCCAATCCTCGCCAGTACGTTGAGAATCCCTAACTCCGCAAAGTTGCACCGACCTCCCGTTCGAGGGTCCTGAGCAGACCGCCAAGGGAGCGGGTGACCTCCTCGTTGGTGAGGGTGCGGTCGGCTGCCTGCAGGTGCACGTGGAAGGCCAGAGACTTGGTGCCCGGGGCAAGGTTCTCACCGGAGTAGATATCGAACAGCTCGGCCCTCTGCACGAGCCGGTGGCGCAGCATCAACCCGGTGACGCGCCCGGCGGGAACATCGGCCGGAACCACCAGCGCCAGATCGCGGGTAGCGGCAGGGAAACGAGGCAGGGACTCGAAGCGCCGGTCAGAGTCCGGCAGAGCGTTCAGCAGCGCCTGCAGGTTAAGTTCGAAGCCAGCGACAGTGCCAGCGTCGAGGTCCAACCTCTCCCTGATGTTTGGGTGAATTTCTCCGACGTGTCCCAAGGTTGCGTCTCCGGACTTCACGACGGCACATCGACCCGGCTGGTAGACGGCGTGTTCGCCAGGTTCCCAGGCCGCAACGATATTCAGCCGGTCCAGCAGCCACTCAACGGCTCCCTTGGCATCGAAGAAGTCCATCGTGCCGCTACTGTCAGGACCAGCCAGCCACGTCTCCTCTGACCGCTGACCTGCAAGAACCGCAGCTACGGTCTCGACTTCCTCGGGCAAATCGCCGCTGCGGGGCAGAAAAGCCCGTCCAGCCTCGAAGAACCGGAACGGGCCGGGGCCGCTGGACTGGTTGGCGGCCAAGGTGGCGAGGAGACCGGGCTGCAACGACGGCCGGAGGATCTCGTGTGTGGAGCTCATCGGGTTGGCGACTCGCATCGGTGGAGCGGCTTCATCAACTGGCTTTACACGTTCCAGGAGCTCTGACGACACCAACGTGTAGTTGATGACCTCCTGCATCCCCCCAGCCGCCAGCAGGTCCTTGATTTCGTCGCGCAACGCAAAGGCCGGGTTTGGGCTGTAAAACGGTATGGGAGTTGACAACATCACCGTTGGCACCGCGTCGTATCCGATAACGCGAACTACCTCCTCTACCAGGTCGTCCTCGATGTTGACGTCGTTTCGCCACCACGGGATGGCGACCACCAGGGCGGTGCCTTCGGGCGTGCAGGTGAAGCCCAGGGACTCGAGAGCTGCCTGCGCCTGGTCCAGGTCGACGTCCATTCCGAGGGACTGCCGCAGCCTGCGGGGGGTCAGGGTCACTGTTGGAGGAGCAGCCGGTGGTTCGGGGTAAACGTCGATGTAGCCGGGGGCCACGGCCCCGCCGGCGACCTCCTGGATCAGTGCCGTGGCCCGGCGCAATGCCAAGGGGGCCAGCTCCGGGCGCAGGCCCTTCTCGAACCGCAGCGTCGCCTCGGTGCGCAGGCCGAGGGAGGTGGCCGTCTCACGGTTGTTGGCAGCGTTGAAGTTGGCCGATTCCAGCAGGACGGTCCGGGTGTGCGGGCCGATCTCGCTGTTGGCGCCGCCGATGACACCGCCCAGGCCGATGGGGTCGCGGGAGTCGGCGATGACCAGGTTTTCGGCTGTCAGGTTCCGGTCTACGCCGTCCAGCGTGGTCAGCTTCTCGCCGGGGCGGGCGCGGCGAACGATCATGGTCGAGTCCTTGACCGTGCCCAGGTCGAAGGCATGCAGCGGCTGGTTGTATTCCAGCATCACGAAGTTGGTGACGTCGACCACATTGCTGATGGGGCGGAGGCCGGCACGGGTCAGGCGGTCCTGCATCCATTGTGGTGACGTTCCGATGCGAACGCCCTCGATGACCGTGGCAGTGTAGCGATGACAGAGATCGGGATCGGCGATGGATATGCTGACTCTCTCCTGGATGGGGGCGCCGGTCTCTTCGTAGCGGCTTTCCGGTTCGGTAACCGTGCCGCCCGTCAGAGCAGCGACCTCGTGGGCCACGCCGAGCATGGACAGGCAGTCGAGGCGGTTGGGGGTGAGTTCCAGGTCCAAGACGGTGTCGCCCATGTAATCGGCAAGCGGCTTGCCTAAGGGGGCGTCCTCGGGCAGTACGATGATGCCCGTGTGGTCCTCCCCTAAGCCCAGTTCCAGCTCGGAGCAGATCATGCCCTGGGACTCGACGCCGCGAATGCGGGCTGCCGCCAGGGTCTCGTGGCGCTGACTGTGGGCGTTGTACAGGTAGGCCCCGACACGGGCGAAGCAGATCCTTTGTCCTTGGGCCACGTTCGGCGCTCCGCAGACCACCTCCATCTCATCGTCGTCTCCGTTTGGTCCAGGGCCGGTGGTGACGGTACAGAGCCTGAGGCGGTCGGCGTCGGGGTGAGGGCGCACGCTGGTTACGCTGCCCACGTACACGTCGCTCCATCCGCCGGTCTCCTGGACCTCGCCCACCTCGACCCCGGCCATGGTGAGCCGATGAGCTAGTTCGGATGGAGGTATGTCGACGTCCACGTACTGCCGGAGCCAGCTGAGGGGAACTTTCATTCAGATCCTGTCTCTGGGGTGGAAATGGCCGCGCCCTAGAATTGCCGGAGAAATCGCAGGTCGTTGGCGTAGAAGTGCCTGATGTCGTCGATACCGTATTTCAACATGGCGATGCGCTCGGGACCGAGACCGAAGGCGAAGCCGGTGTACCTGTCGGGGTCGTAGCCGACGCCGGCAAGCACTTTCGGGTGCACCATGCCGGCACCCATGATCTCGATCCACCCGCTGTCCCGGCAGATGCGGCAGCCACCCTCCGTGGCTGCTGTTTCCGCCCTTTCACCCCCACCCCGACCCTCGGGGGGAGGGGGAGGGAGAGCGGCGTTGCAGGCGAAGCAGTCGATGGACATATCCACGCCGGGCTCCACAAAGGGGAAGTAGTCGCAGCGGAAGCGGATCTGCCGCTCCTCGCCGAACAGCCTGCGGGCGAACTCGTAGAGGGTGCCCTTCAGGTTGGCGAAGGTGATGCCCTCGTCCACAGCCAGGCCCTCGACCTGGTAGAAGTGCCACTCGTGGGTGGCGTCGGTAGCCTCGTAACGGTAGCACTTGCCGGGCACGACCACGCGCACCGGGGGCCGCTGGTTCTCCATCACCCGCGCCTGCATGGGCGAGGTGTGGGTGCGAAGCAGCATGGGCTGCTCGCCCTGTTCGTCGGTGTAGTCGACCCAGAGGGTGTTCCACATGTCGCGGGCCGGGTGCCCTTTCGGGATGTTGAGCATCTCGAAGTTGTAATGGTCCCACTCGACTTCGGGGCCTTCGACGACACTGAAGCCCATGCCCACGAAGGCGGCGCAGATTTCGCGCACGATCCGGGTGGTGGGATGCAACCGGCCCTCGGAGGGACGCCGCCCGGGCAGGGTGACGTCGAGGCGGTCCTCCTGGGCGACCCGCAACAGCGCGGCGTCGTTGATCTCCCGCGTACGGGCATCGAGGCCGCTCTCCAGGGACTCCTTGGCCTGGTTGGCGAGAGCGCCAATCCTGCGACGCTCGTCGATGTCCAGCAAGGAAAGCCCGCGAAGCACGGTGGTCAAGCTCCCGCGGCGCCCCAAGTAGGAGATGCGCCACTGCTCCAGTGCTTCCAGGCTGTGGAGAGCCGGTAGCTCGGCAAGGGCCGCGCCGGCCAAGTCTTCAATGATCTGCGGTGTGGGCTGCACCAATGAGGCTACGTTCCTGGACCGGGCGGACAGGAAATGTCCCTTACCCGTGGTTATCTTGATACAGAATTATAGAAACCGCCAACTATCCGGTCAAGGAGCCACCGTTGGAGGCAGGGCCTTACAGTCTTCATATACAAGCCACAGAGTTCCCGTCATTTGTTCCCTCTCCCTCCGGGGACGGGTTAGGGTGGGGGCGTTCCCTTTGGTGAGCGGCCATAGTATAGCCCCGGCATTTCGCCCTCACCCCAGCCCTCTCCCGGGGGAGAGGGCGAACTAAAAACCCCTGTGCCGGGCGTGGGGGCGTGGTAACAGTTCAGAGTTGAGGTGAAACGAGCATCTGACGGCAGGCGATGAAGGGGTTTAGGCCCTGGGCGCGCCAGGTGCCGAAGAGGGAAGCCAGGGCCATCTTGGTGTCGGTGCCCTGCTTCGAGCGGGTGCCGCCGCTGATTTTGCGGCTGATTACCAAGGGCCGCAGGCTGCTTTCCGCAGCGTTGTTGTCCGAGGGCACGCCGGAGGCAGCCACGAAAACAAACAGTTCCTTGATGTGCTTCTCGATACGTCGGCACAGGTTGCCTTGGGCGGCTGCCGGGTCTTGGGCGTAGGGACGGCATTGGGCCAGCAGTTTCCGCTCCAACCGCCCTTGGGCCAGCCGTCTTTGCCCAGCGCCGGGATGGCTGAAGCCCTTGGCCTGCCGGTAGATGTCTTGGACCGCCGCCACCCACCGGGCCAATTGCCGGTCTTTTGGGTAGAGGATCTTCAGGTCGTGGATGTCCCGCAGCAGGTGCACCCAGCAGTGCTGCTTCAGTCCCGGGTAGTGATGATAGGCGGCATAGAAGTCGCTGACCAACACCCCACTGAAGGACTCATCCAGCACCTCGTCCACCACCTCCTTGTTCCTCCTGCGGCGCTGGAAATACCGCCCGGTGGGAGTGCTGAAAGTCCAAGCGTAGCCATTGGCGCCATCCTGGCGCCAGCCGGTCTCGTCGGCGTGGACCACCGGGCTGCCCCGGATGCGCTCCAGAATCCGGTCCACCGCCGGTTGGGCCTGCCGGGCCACTTGGTGGATGGCCCGGCAGGATGGTGCCGACGCTCACGCTGAGCAGGTTTTACTTCCAATCGTTGTTTCCCCAGAGCCACCTCGCCCAAGTCCACCTTGGGCACCCGGCGTTGCTCACACACTGGGCAAGTCCTGGCGATGAAGACATGTCCGGTTACTTGGACCGGAACCACTGGCAGGTCGATGACCTCCCGGGTGCGGTGGGTCCAGCCCCCGGACAGGCCGGTGCCGCACTGGAGGCAGGCGTCCAAGACGTGCGCCACCCGGTGGGTGGGGTCATGCGCTGGCGGGCGAAACCGTGGGGCCGGGGCTTCCTGGTCTGTTTCTCCATGGGGGGCCGCTGGCCCGTTTGAGGCTTGATGCCGGGCATCCCTTTGGGGCCGCCCGGTTTGGCCTTTCCCTCCAGCGCCTCTATCCGCCCCTGCAACTGGGCGATGACGGTCTGCTGCTGGGCAATGATTGCCAACAAGGTTTCCCGGGGGGCAGCCGTCAGGTCAATGTCGGCATCCATGCCTCTAATTTAACATAACCGCGAAACTGTCCCCCTTTGCTCTTTCGGCAACTTTCGGCCAATTCGCCTCATCAAGTCTGAACTGTTACGGGGCGTTTCTGGACATTACCTGGGGGCCGGGCTAGACTTATGGCGATTTCCACGAGTGAAATGCCTCCTCGAGGCACGTTCCCCCAGAGGTTTGGAAATGCCTGTCTTTCCACCTGAATACTTGGAAAAGGTGGCCTACTATATTTACCGCGCGAAGGGAACGCCCGACGCTGAGGCCGAGGTGGTGGCTACGCACCTGGTCAAGGCCAACCTGTGCGGCCACGACTCCCACGGAGTCATCCAGATACCCACCTACGCCGAACGCATAGACGTCGGGCATATCGTTCCCGGCGCGCCCTTCGTGGTGGAGCGGGAGGCGCCCTGCACCGCCGTCATCAACGGCAACTGGGGCTTCGGCTTCGTGGTCACCGAGCGGGCGATGCGCATGGCCATCGACAAGGCCCGCACCCACGGCGTCGCCGCCATCACGGTACACAGCCAGAGCCACATCGGGCGGCTGGGCGACTATTCCACCATGGCCGCCGCCGAGGGTATGATCGGCCTGATCACCGCTGACTCGGGCGCCGCCCCCAAGCACGTGGCGCCCTTTGGCGGGCGCGCGCGCAAGCTGGGCACCAACCCCATCTGCATCGGCATGCCCAGCGACCTCGACGGCCCGGTGCTGATGGACATGGCCTCCAGCACCGTGGCGCTGGGCAAAATCTCGCTGGCCCGCAATCGCCGCGAGTCCATCCCCCTCGGCTGGATCGTGGACCGGGACGGAAACCAGACCACCGATCCGAACGACTACTTCTCGGGCGGGGCCATCCTGCCGGTGGGCGTCGACCAAGGCCACAAAGGCTACGCCCTGTCGTTCATGGTGGAGGTGTTCTCGGGCCTGCTCACCGGCCTCGGCTTCGGCATCGACCCGGAGGGCCGCCATAACGACGGCTGCTTCATCGCAGCCTTCAACCTGGAGCACTTCCGCCCGCTGGACGAGTTCAAGAAGGACATGGGCGAGTTTGTGGAGTTCGTCAAGGACTCGCCGCCCGCCGCCGGGTTCAACGAGGTGTTGTATCCCGGCGAGATCGAGTACCGTACCGAGCAGCGCCGCCGCCAGGAGGGCATTTTCGTCGAAGACGACACTTGGGACCAGATCAGCGGTTTGATGAAGTCGCTGGAGGTCGAGAACCTGGTGGGCGAGCCGTAGAGCCAGCCCAAGAGTCACCCCCACCCTGACCCTCCCCGTGTGGGAGAGGGGACAAGGACGGTGAGGCCGCCCCAAACGCCACTAGTATGGAGGATCACGTGAGCTCTCGAAGTCCTTTCGGCGACAGGATCAGGGAAGCGTACCTGGAATCGGCCGAGTTCTTCGCCAAGCTTGTGGACGGCGTGGACATTGACGCCTGGGAAGATCACGCGCTGGGGCAGTGGACGTTGCGGGACCTGGCCGGCCATACCTACAGGTCCATCAGTACCGTTGTTGGCTACTCGGAGAAGCCCGCGCCCCAGGTGGACGTGGAGTCTTCGACCCAGTGGATTCTGAACGTCAGGCAAAACGGGAGCGCCGACAGGGTGGCCGAGCTGGGCCGGTCTGCGGGGTTGGAGATCATGGACAACCCGCAGATGATGGTGCGCGGCTTCCTGAACATGGCCAAGGATCGAGTCAACGAACTGGATGACGACTTCATTCTCGCCACTCCGCAAGGTGGGATGAGGTTGGTGGACTACCTGCAGCTCCGCACCATGGAGCTGATTATCCACGGTAGCGACTTCGCTAGGGCGCTCGGCGTGGAGGCGGCGCCGCCGGCCACCGGGACGCAGATTGCGCTCCAGGTGCTTTCCGGCGTGGCCGTGGCGGAGGGCCGCGGCCCCGCACTGGCCGACGCCCTGACCGGCCGCACGGCCCTGCCAGCGGGCTACAACCTGCTCATCTGACGGAGCGGACTCAAAAATTCCCTCTCCCTCAGAGGGTGGGGGCGTCCCCGGTTCGCTCCGAGACTCGATTTAGTATGTCAATACTCTGCTACCGCACTGCCGGGATTTTCCTGTTGCTGACTGCTTTGGCTACCGCCATATCCGTCCCGGCCCGCTTGGCCGCTGGTGCCGACGACACGCCGCTCACGGACACCCTGGCCCAACGGTTAAATCTGGATGCGGTGGAGATTGCGCGGTTCGAGGTGGCGGAAAAGCTGGTGGCCATCGGTTCGGCCAAGGGTGCGTACGGAATCGGCGGCGCGGCCCGCCTGGTGGGCGGAATCACTTTGTTGGCCGCGGGCATAGCCCTGTGGCGCGCGATGAGCGGGATCCATCCGTCCGCGATGGGGATGACGGCGGCACTGCTGGTGGTGTCGGGGATCGCCTCGGCAGTGTCCGGTGCGTCGGCCGTGGCGCTGGCCGTGATGGCCCCGGAACCACCGGAGACCGTCGTGCTGAATTACGGCGAGGCGATGGCTGCCGGAGCGGAGGACGCCTTGTTCACCGCTCGCTGGGTCGCCGGCGCCTTGGGCTTCACGCTGGCGGGGCTGGCACTGGTGGCGCTGGCGCCGGTGCAGTGGCGGATGGGGAAAGTCCTGCGGGTCTCAGCGGTCGTTGGAGTCGTGCTGGGACTGGCGATGCTGTTCATCTGGATGGACGCCGCCACCGTTGTTCATCGTGTTACAGGCATCGCCTTCCTGGTCTGGCTGATTCTCGCCGGGCTGTGGCTCATCATCGGGCGGGTAACGGGGCACCCCGGCAACGCGGTGCGTCACCCACACTGACCCAGGGTTGTGAAACGGGACCCTGTCCAAGAAGCGTGGTCTGGGGCCTTGCTGCGCCGCCGGTCCTTTCGAGCTCTCTAAATCCCAGTTTCTGCTTTCTCCTGTCCTAGCGTAAGGGTTCACGGAGTAAAGATGCGGAGAAATCCAAGCGAGGATTATACCCACAATAATCATGGGGAATCCAACGCCCAATAAAACACTTGCTGCGAGAATTCCAGTAGTGTACGTTAGTTGATCGGAGGCAGAGCCTAACCGTGGGAGACTCAGCACAAAGCCAATCACCAAGCACATTGCTACCCCCACGGCAATGGTGATTATCCCACTCAGGATGATAGCTTTGGCTATCTTTTCCACCTCTCCCCCGTCGACATCATTCCTCCACAGGGCCATAGGGATTCCCAAGCCGAATATGAATGACGATACACAAATTCCAATAACAAAAAACAGTGGGACCCAATAGAACTCCAACAGCGTAAACAATCCGAGGAATATGAGCGCGATCGGGGTGAATATGGTTGCTGGGATGAACAGTACCATCATCCCCGTCAGGGTAAGTGCTCTGCCTGACATTGGCATCATCCTATCACCCCAGGCATTTTCCTAACCAAGCGACGTAGTATCGCCGCCTCCGGGCGTCAGCCCGCTTGTCCCCCCAGCTTCTTGAGCAACGGGATCTGGCGAACTTGGCCGGAGGCAGGCCTGCCCAGTAGATGCCGCAAGGGCGGGAAGTGAGGCCCCCGGTGGTGGGGTGGACCAGCGAATCACTCACCCTCTGATTCTGTCGAGCCCTCTAACTCCCCGTTTCCTCTTTCTCCATTCCCGGCGTAAAGGTGCGGAGAAACCCAAGCGAGGATAATACCCACAATGATCATGGGGAATCCAACGCCGAAAATCACCCCTGATTCGAGCATTCCAATAGTGAGCGTAAGTTCATCGGCGAGAGAAACTACATCATTAACCTAAACAGGAAGCCAATCGCCAAGCATATTGCCAGCACCACGGCAATGGTGGCTATCCCACTCAGGATGATTGCTTTGACTATGGTTTGCACATCTCTCTCCCCGGCATCATTGGTCAACAGAGTCATCGGGATTCCCACTCCGAATATGAAGGTTGATACGAAAAGTCCAGAAAGAAAATACAGTCCGACCGAAAGGGACTCGACCAGCGTTGAATATCCAGCGTAAAGGAGCGCAATCGGGACGGTTAGGGTTACTGGAATGACCAGTAACATTATCCCCTTCAGGGTCAGCGCTCTGACTGCCATTGGCATCATTCCATTCCCCCATTTCCCCCCCGGCATTTCCCCCCCGGCATTTCCCCCCCGGGAATTTTCCCAACGAGGCGACGCAGCATCGCAGCCTCCGGGCATCAGCCAGCCTGTTCCCGCAGCTTCTTCAACAACGGAATCTGGCGGATCTTGGCTGGAGTGAGGTCGTCCCAGTAGATGCCGGTGGGGCGGGGCACTTCACCGTCGCATTTGATTATCTCGTCGGGAGTTACGACGTAGTCTAGGAAAACGTCGTGGCGGGTGTAAGGAAGCTCCTCCTCCAGCACCTGCATGGGATGCACCGTGCTGACGACTGGCGTTTGCGGCGACACGATGCCGGCGGCGATGGCCAGGCCATACTCCAGGTCGGCGAATCCGCCGCCCTTGCCTACCCGCGTCCCCAGCCGGTTGACAGCGACGGAGCCGGAGATTACCAGGTCGACGGGGCGCATCTCCTCCACGTACACGGGGCGGCCCCAGCAGAAGGCCCCGGCGATGCTGGAGGCATCGACGGGCGACGCGCCCATGGTTGCGGGGTCCAGTTCCACGAAGCACTGCTCCTGCCGCAGGCGGGGCACTGCCATATACAGCGTTTTCCCTTGCTCCAGGGCCTTCTGGCGCAGGGGGCGTTGGGCCTTGTCCGGGTTGCCCTTGATGACCCTGGCGTCTTGCCAGGCGTGCAACTCCCCCACGCGGTCGGCGGCGGCCTCGCAACCGCGGAAGTGAGGAATCCTGTCGTGCAGTTTGCGAGTATGGGCGGCGCGGGCCTCCTCCATTGCCGTCCATACCGCCTCGCGAACCTCGTCCTTGCTGCGCATGCCGGTTGTCCTTCCGTCTGCTTGGTGGCCAATCGCCCTGCATTGTATATCAAGAAATTGCATATCCTAGGGAAGCCCCAGTTCTTAGTTTTCCAATTCAAGCCACAGAGTTCCCGCCATTCCCGCCCCCGCCCGTCATTCCTGCGAAAGCAGGAATCCAGGACCCTCGGTGGGGAGGCAAGGTGGGGGTGAAATCCCTCAGTGCCCAAACGGTAAGGGGCTCTGGATGACGGTTTTACGCAGGAATTAAGGTCATGCGCTGGGGCAGGCAGGGGGCTCTGGATTCCGGCTCAAGGCCGGAATGACGGTGGCGGCAGGGACGACGGGGCCTGGTGACTCACCCATCAATTCAAGGGTGCTCGCGGGCGGAGCCTGGGGCGGTGGAGGCCTGCATGCGGGCCTTGCCAGGCCCTGCGCTGCGACGAATTTCGATTGACGCTTATGGTTGATTGTGATAGATTTCTCGCGCCATAATTCGGTTTCGCAGTCCCTCAATTCACCCTCCGAGAGAGTTCATGGAATCGTTAATTGTCGCTCTTGCCGCAGGTGTGCTTGCCCTGATTTTTGCCGGATTCACCACCATGCGCGTTCTCAAGGCCGAAGCCGGCAACGAACTCATGCGTAGCATCGGTGACTCCATTCGTGAGGGGGCTGGGGCGTTCCTCCGCCGGGAGTACATGACACTGCTGCCTTTCGTGGTCGTTGTCACGGTGGTGCTGGGCGTCCTGGACTACACGATATTTGATCACGAAATGGCCGTGCCTGCGACGGCCATATCCTACCTGGTGGGCACCATCTGTTCCGCCTCTGCCGGGTTCATCGGCATGAACGTTGCGGTGCGGGCCAACGTGCGGACCGCCGCGGCCGCAATGCGCGGGCTTAACCCGGCACTGCGGGTTGCCTTCTCCAGCGGAACGGTCATGGGAGTCACCGTCGTGGGCATCGGCCTGCTGGGCGTTACCATTCTGTACCTGATTTTCCAGAACATCAGCGTGGTTGCTGGGTTTGGATTCGGGGCTAGCTCCATCGCCCTGTTCGCCCGCGTGGGCGGGGGAATCTTCACCAAGGCGGCGGACGTGGGTTCCGACCTAGTGGGCAAGATAGAGGCGGGCATACCCGAGGACGATCCCCGCAACCCCGGCGTCATTGCCGACAACGTGGGCGACAATGTCGGCGACGTGGCCGGAATGGGCGCCGATCTGTTCGAGTCCTATGTCAGCTCCATCATTGCTGCGGTTGCACTGTCGGCCAGCGCCGTGGCTCTGGCTGGTGCGGCGGGCAGCGAGTTCACCGACTCGCAGTCGGTGTTCCCGATGCTGCTGGCGGGAGCCGGAATCGTCGCCGCCATCTTGGGGACCTTCGTGGTGCGCAGCGGGGAGCAGGCGAATTTCGAGAAGCTACTGTGGGCCCTGCGATACGGCATATTTGCGGCGGGTGGTCTGCTGGTTATATTCGCCGCGATCCTGACCCTAGTCCTGACCGGCAACTGGTGGTGGTTTGGCTGCGTGGTAGTGGGGCTGGTGGCAGGTACGATTATCGGCCTGGCAACCGAGTACTACACGTCGTACAGCTACAAGCCCACGCAACGGGTTTCCGCCGCCTCTGAAACCGGTGCGGCTACGGTAATCATTCAGGGCATCGCCAGCGGTATGTTGAGTACACTCATACCGGTCATCTGCGTTTCCGTTGCCATCCTGCTGGCCTACTGGTTCGCCGGGTTCTACGGCGTGGCGCTGGCGGGTGTGGGCCTGCTGTCCACTTTGGGCATCACGCTGGCGACCGACGCCTACGGGCCGGTGGCGGACAATGCAGGGGGAATCGCAGAGCAGGCGAACCTTGATCCCGAGGTCCGGGAGCGCACTGACGCGCTGGACGCGCTGGGCAACACCACTGCCGCGACCGGCAAGGGCTTTGCCATCGGCTCTGCGGCACTGACCGCGCTGGCCCTGCTGGCCGCGTACTCCGTGAACGCCGGGCTGATTGAGATCGGAGACGATGGAAAACTGGTTGCTGACACTCTCGGCATCAACCTGTTGCATCCGCAAATCCTGGTGGGCCTGGTGATCGGCGCCATGCTGCCGTTCATCTTCTCGGCCCTGACTATGCAGGCCGTTGGCCGGGCGGCGCAGGGGATCGTTGACGAGGTGCGGCGGCAGTTCCGCGAGATTCCCGGCCTGTTGGAGGGCACCGCCTCTCCCGACTCGACACGCTGCGTTGACATAAGCACCCGCAGCGCGCTGCGGGAGATGATCATCCCCGGCGTCATGGCGGTCATTGCCCCCATTGCCACCGGCTTCATCCTGGGAGAGGCGGCGCTGGGCGGCCTGCTGATCGGCTCCGTGGCCTCCGGCTTCATGCTGGCCATCATGATGGCCTCCGCGGGCGGCAGCTGGGACAACGCCAAGAAGTACGTGGAACTGGGCAACTACGGCGGTAAGGGCTCCGATGCCCACAAGGCGGCAGTCGAAGGCGATGTGGTTGGCGACCCGTTCAAGGACACATCCGGCCCTTCCCTCAACATCCTGCTAAAGCTTATGGCCGTGGTGTCGCTGGTATTCGCGCCGGTTTTTTTGGAGGTCAACTCTCTGATCAGCGTGGCGTAACCCAAGGTGGGTGCGCCAAGTGCCCTGCGCCAAGAAATACAGGCCAGCATCGGGCGTATCGTTCCGGCGTAAGGGATGGGACGCCCCCACCCTAACCCTCCCCCGGAGGGAGGGGAATTGTAGCGCGCCCGCCAAGAACCGGGAGGCGGAGTTCTTCCACACCACCACCAACCGTAGGCTCCCCTCCTACCAGCTGTGGATGCAGGACGGCGACGCCAACCCGGCGATGCGGATATTTCTGCGGAAGTCTGACGACGCCGCTACGAATCCGCCGCGGCACGACTTTTTCATTTCGCTGCTGGAGAAATATCCCGGCCCCATCGTCCTGCCTGAAGCTGCTTACGGTGCGTCCGGCGGGCGCCCGTAGGCCCCGTAGGCCCCGTAGGCCCCGTAGGCCCCGTAGGCCCCGTGGAGGTCTCTCCGGTTTCCAGGTCGATGATTCGGGCGCGCACCGCGCCCTTGTCTATTTCCAGCAGGCCAATCGTGCCCAGCGCACCCCGCCGGTGGCGCCTGCCTGGGCAGGTGGGGCTGCCGGGATTGATAATCAGAGCCTCGTCCCACAGGCAGATCAGTTCCTCGTGGGTGTCGCCGAATACCACCACATCAACGGGCTGCCCGAACTTGGCGGCGAGGACTTCGGCTGCCTGACCCTCAGTAAGTACCAGGCCCGTCCCATCGCTGGAGGTAGCGATCTTAGGCCCAGGCCACTGGATGTCGTGAATCATGCCGATGGCGAGTCCACCTGCTTGAACCACTCTGGTTGAGTCGGCCAGCCTGTCGCCGCGCTCGAGGGGGTCCTCGTAGCCCCGCACGGCCAGAACCGGCGCGACGCTTTCCAGGTAATCCAGCACGCCGAGGCACTCAAGGTCGCCGCAATGGAGTACCAGGTCGACGCCGCCCAATGCCTCCAGAACCGTGCCGGGGAGATCGCGCCCGCTCCCGGCGGAGTGTGTATCGGAGATCAGGCCGATGCGAGTTGTTCCTCCCGCGTATGGGGCGGTCATCAGTTCAGGTTGTCCCACAGGGTGAAGTAGTCGGGTGAGTCACCGCGAATGGCCTCCACCAGCTCCTGGCGGTTCAGTTCCTGTGTTATCTCTGACTCGCGGCTGATGAAGTCGGTCAGCTTTGCTTCCCATTCCCCCAGGGAGTCGCTCCCATCGCCGTCTTCGAGCAGGGTTCGGAGTGCCCCCATCACCACCTCCGAGTGGGCGGCGGCTGCGTTCCCCGAGATCACGAATACGACCACCCCAGGCAGGTCGTCGGGGTCGATGTCGGTGCCCGGCTCAGCGTGCAGTCTCACCCCCAAGCGGTCGAGGATGAACGACATGGCCACCTCGCGGACCGTTTCCTCAAAGTGCATCGTAAGGTTCATCAGGTGAGCGAAAGGAAACTCTCCCGTGTGCCTCAGCGCGTGGGAGAATTCGGCCTCCACGGCGCAGAAGAACTCGTCACTGAGGATGTCGTCTGTATCCATTATACGGACCTGCGGCTCACCGGGCCGGGAGTCAAACACCATGAACTCCCGGAGGTGGGGGAAAATGCAGAGCTGGATATCGGGGAATCCGGCCTCGAAGGGATCTGGGTTGAATAGCTGTTCCATGACGTTTTCTACACCTAAGACGCCGGTTGATTCGGCATACAATCTATTTTGCGGTGTGGTCTATATTCCGGCAAGAGCGCGTCCCGGTTGCCACAGGGCCTTTTAGTTCTCCCTCTCCCGGAGGGAGAGGGCTGGGGTGAGGGCGAAATGCCGGGGCTATACGATGGCCGCTCACGAAAAGGAACGCCCCCACCCTAACCCTCCCCCGGAGGGAGAGGGAACAATTGAAACACCTTGCCCACGTACTCGCTCAGTCAGTCGTTTCCTCTCACTCCGAGAATGACCCTGGCGGGAAGTGTCCTTCCTCCGCTTGCGAAATTCGGGATGTGGGCGATTTCACCCTCGCCCCAGCCCCCTCCCTCAAGGGCGAGGGAGCAAACAGCCACCATTGCCATGGGGAGCAGGCCTCCCCTGCGTCCAGCTTGCTACAGCAGGGCGACGATGTCCTCCATCTGGCGGCGCAACCAGTCTTCGTTGTCGTTACGGCAGATGGACCCGTACAACTGGGAGGCGCGCTGTTTCCGCTCCGTGGCAGGCATCGTGATGGCCCGATAGAGCGCTTCTGAGGTCCCCACTATGTCCGTAGGAGCAACGCTGAGCGCTCCCTCGGCCAGTTGGCTGTGGGCGCCGCTGCTCTGGGACAGCACCAGAACGCCATCGCGCTTGTTGACCACGGGACCTTCCTTCGCCACTAGGTTCATGCCCTCCACCAAGGTGTTGACGAGCAACGAATCGTAGAGCTTCATGCCGGCGACGGCTTGGGCGTAATTGTTCTCCATGTACGGAACGATGGGTTGCCATCGCCCGTTGCCGTGGTTGTTGTTGACCTGCTGGATTGCCTGCTGCACCTCGTCCATGTATCGCTGGTACTGCCGGAGGTGAGTTCTGGACGGAACGAGGAACGCCAGGAATTTGACCCGGCCTTTGAGCTCCGGATGTCCGCTCAGCAATTGATCGTAGGCGCGAAATCCGCGGACGATATTCTTGTTGGGCTCGGCCCGGTCAATGCGGACGATGGTAGCTTCGCCCGCATCGCGCTTGAGACGGGACTCGTACTCCAACGTCCGCGGGGCATTGGCGATTTGCTGCACCTCGGATACGTTGATAGATCCCGGGTAGACTCTGGCCGAGCAGAGCTGGCCGGCCAGTTCCACCATGCAGGAGGGGCGGTCGACGATTGCCTCGGGTACGAACTCCTCCACAGTGTCGAGGAAGCAGCTCCTGTCTAGCGCCGTCTGGAATCCCACAATGTCGGCAGCGCACAGGGACTCGCAGATGCGGCGAACGATGTGCCGGGGTATCAGGTTCCAGTACAGCGGCGTGGGCCATGGAACGTGGACGTAGTGCTGGATGATGGCCTTGGGCAACTCGCGCCGGACGAACTCGGGGAGCAGGTACAGGTGGTAATCGTGCCCGAGGACAATGGGCGGATTCTCGTGGGAGCGCGCCTCGCTCACCACGGCCCTGGCAAAGGCCTCGTTGACGGCCACGTAGCCGGTTTCCCAGGCGTCGTGGACGTTGGCGTCAACGGTCGGGTTGTGCGGGGGGTTCCACATGTAGTGCTGGAGGAACCAGAGGAGCGGATTGCAGATCACGTTGTAGTACTTGTGATAGGCCCGCCTGGGCGTGGTCACGTAGCGCAGGGCAATCCTGTGGCCGGGCAGAGGGGACGGAACCGCCGTTCCGGCACCGTTGCCGGACACCGACCGGTCGCCCTCGCTCATAGCGCTGGAGACCCAGGTGAATTCGAAGGCCTGGGCCAAGGGGCTGAAAGATGTGACGACGCTGCCGCTGCCCCGGCGTGGCTCGGCCCGTCCCTCGGCCATGTGATGTTCGACCGGCCCCCGGTTGCTCACCAGGACCAGACGGCGTTGAGAGAGGATATGGGCACACAGCTCTTGAAGATCCGAGATGCCCTTTTCCGATCGGTCGCCCAGCTTGTCGTTCTCCATCCGCATGGATGTCGCTTCCGCTTTGGCGAATCAGTTCCCTTGCCCCAGAGGACAGGGAGAAATAGAAACGAAAGGGATTCAGCGAGTTCGGAATCAGCCCAGGCCGCTGAGGTGCTTGATGGCCGGCACCACCTCCGCCAGCCCATCTACCGTGATGTCGGGTTCGGTGGCCGGATCCGTGGGGTCGTCGCGCTCGCTGAATCCGGTGATCCAGACTGTCTTCAGCCCGGAGAGCTTGGCGCCGACCACGTCGTTCCGCACGCTGTCTCCGATGTGTATCGCCTGTTCTGGCGCTGCATTCATCTCGCGCAGGGTGAGCAGGAATATTTCCTTGCCAGGCTTTGCCATCTTCACTTCATCCGAGAAGGTGAGGGTTTCGAAATAGTTCAGCATCCCGGTGTTGGCCAAATATGTTCGGAATGTGGAGCCCGGGGTCATACCAGTGTTGGATATCATGCCCATGCGCAGACCCATAGACCTCACGCTCTTGAGGACATCGAGGGCGTCCGAGTGGGCCGGCGGTGGGTACTCCAGGAATGAGTCCGCGTAGACGCGGGTGATGTCCGAGAGTGCCTGCGGGCTCAGCCGCCGGATCAGACCAAGGCTGATGCTCTCTACGAAGATGTTGATCTGCTCCGGGAAACTCACGTCCCGCAGTTCCTCCCGGATGGCGGCGCACTGGCGGTAGCACTCCCAGTAGGCCTCGGTGATGTGTTCCGGTTCGAAGTCCTCGCCGCTGCTCGACAGGATGCGGCGCACGCCCTCGAGTCGGGCGTTGGAGCGTGTCAGCCCCAGCTCCCGGTTGTCGACGAGCAGCGTCTGCCAGAGGTCAAACGTAACGGTGGTAATCGCAGGCAAGCGCAACGGCCTCACCCCGGCTAAGCGGCGACGGGAGTAGTTCAGGAATATTATTTTACACGATGTTGCGGTGCGCGATACGTGGATTGATACTTCAGTCTTGGAGTGGCGGCTCACTGGCCGAACGGAGGCGGAACGCGGCCGTTGTGTGTGAGATTTAGAGACTATCTCAAAAGACGGCGAACCAACCAACCCGTCATTCCGGCTTTCGCCGGAATGACGGCGTATAGATGAGGATGACGCACGATGTTAGTTTCAAAGAGGGACGGTACCCGCCGGAGGTCGACTTTTACAGGATCCCCGCTGCTGTGGTTCAAAGACTGCAGGTAACGGCCTGAATCGTAAGTGGACCTACACCGGCGGGCGCCTGGTGTGCCAGTCCGTTGACCGCTCGTAGGCGTGGGCCGCCCTGAGCACCGTTTCCTCGTCGAAGGGACGGCCTGCAAGCTGCAGGCCAATAGGCATACCGTCCGCGGAGAAGCCGCAGGGAACGGAGATGGCGGGGAAGCCGGTGATGTTGTAGGGCCGGGTGTACTGGGTGAGCGCAGCCACAGTGCCGATCTCCTGCTCGCCTGCCAGCACCTGCTGTTGCAGCAACGGGGGTGCGGTTACCGGCTCGGTCGGGCCCGCCAGCAGGTCGACGTCGTCGAGGATGCGCCGGGCGGCTGCGTCAAACACGGCGCGGGCCTGCTGGGCGCGGAGGTAATCTGCGGCGCTGATGAACAGCCCCGCTTCCAGCCGCAGGCGGACCGGCTCGTACAGGCGGCTTCCGTCGCTGGCCAGCAGGTCACGGAAACAGGCGGTCGCCTCGGCCATCAGCATGGTTGTGGAAATGGCGGCGGCGTCATTGAACTCGGGAAACTCCACCTCCACCAATTCGGCGCCCAGTGACTCCAACTGGGCAAGGGCTGCGCTGACGTGTTGGCGCACCTCTGGATCGAGCGGCGCCTCCAGATACTGGCGCGGGACGCCGATGCGCAGGCCCTGGACGTCGCCGGTGAGCGCGGTGACGTAGTCCGGCACAGGAACATTTGCGGAGGCGACATCGTTGGGGTCGTAGCCCGCGATGACGTTCATAGTGATGGCGGCGTCCTCCACGGTGCGCACCATCGGGCCCGGGTGGTCCATGGACCAGGCGAGGGGAGTGAGACCGTGGCGGCTGACCCGGCCGTAGGTGGGTTTCAGCCCCACGATGCCGCACAGGGCCGCCGGGATGCGGATGGAGCCGCCCGTGTCGCTGCCGGTAGTGATGGTGCACTGGCCTGCGGCCGCCGCGGAACCCGAACCGCCGCTTGAACCGCCGCTGACCCGTTCGGGGTCCCACGGATTGTGCATGTGGCCGTAGTCGGGGTTCTCACCGGTGGGGCCGTAGGCGAACTGGTGCATGTTCAACTTGCCCAGCAGGATGGCCCCCGCATCGCGAAAGCGGGCGGCCACGGTGCAGTCCTGGGTGGGGATGAAGTTGTCGAAGATCCGCGATCCGGAGGTGGTGCGCACGCCGCCGGTGTTGAACAGGTCCTTCAGGCCAACGGGGATGCCGTGCAACGGGCCACGGTAGCGCCCGGCGCCGATGTCCCGCTCGGCCTGCCGCGCCGCCGACATTGCCTCGTCGGCCAGCACCGTGATGAACGAGTTGAGCACCGGTTCGGTGGCCCGGATCCGCGACAGGTGGGCCTCGATGACCTCGACAGGCGAGATCTCGCCACCCCTGATCATTGGTCCAAGCTCGCCTGCGCTCAAATAGCATATTTCCAGTCCGTCCACCTAGACGCCCTCCCACAGGTGCATCAATAGCCAAAAAAGTCTCAGGAGCGCTGCCCGCCCGATGGGTCGAATGCCATGTCCGGCTCGACGTCGGCGACGTTGATCGCG
The DNA here is from genome assembly GCA_965249355.1 of Dehalococcoidia bacterium. Classification (GTDB taxonomy): domain Bacteria; phylum Chloroflexota; class Dehalococcoidia; order Lucifugimonadales; family UBA3495; genus VXOI01. The sequence continues at coordinate 3,022,047 of CBDFLW010000004.1, read as the reverse complement.
CGCAGGGACTCGGTTCCCGCCAACACGCCCTGCACCTGCCGGTACAGCTCGTCCATGTGGGCTTCCGAACCCTCTATGCCCAGCCTGGAGGCAGCCTCATCGAAAGCCTGCCGGGAAATCGGTGTACCCTCAGTCATATCTCGGAGACTCCAAGAGTTGCACAATTCTCTGGATAGCACGGCCCAGGAAGGACTGGGGCCGAGGCAATTATGGCCCACGCTGCTGTGGGTTGCAATCGCGCCTTAGCCCTTCAGAACCCTCGCAAAGTCGCTTTTGCCGGCAGACGTCCTGGCCGGGGCGAGGAATTCCGGCTATGGCGCTGAGGCCCTTCGCTGCACTCTGGGTGACAGGTGACGGGACTGTGCAATCGTCTGGGCCGACTCTTGCGAGGCTCTGCTTTTGCCCGTATGGTGGGACGGTTTTCTGCGAGGATCATGAGCACCTACCAGTTGAACTGCCCCAACTGTGGCCTGACCACTGCCGGTGGCCACACTCACTGTCCTGGATGCGGCAGCGAGTTGGCCGGGGCGCTCGAGGCGCAGGGCGCTGGCCCGGCACGCGCCCCCGTGGTGGGTGTTCCGTGGACGGTCGGTCAAATCGCCGTTGGCCTCTTCCTGTTCCTGGCTGTGCTGCTTGCCGCGGCATTTGTGGCCCGGGCCTTTGGCCCCCTGTACCCGGAGTACGAGTCAGCCCTGGAAACGTGGGTGGCGGTGCACCTGGTGGCGGTCGGTGTTGCACTGGTCGTGTGGTTCATGGGGTTGCGGCTGGCCGACTCCGCGGTGGCGGCCATCGGACTGAACAGGCCCAGGACCTCGTTGCCATTGTCTGCGCTGTTGGTGGTGGCGACCCTTATCTTCAGCATTGGGGCCACGTTCCTTTATGGCTTGGTCATCGACAGGCTGGGACTGGAAGCGCTGAGGCCGCCGGACATCAACTCCCAAGCTTTCTTTCCCGGCGTCGGCATTTTGCTCACCCTGCAGGCACTGGCCGTGGTCACGCCGCTGAGCGAAGAGGTACTTTTCCGGGGGTTTGTATTACGAGGGTTGCTGTTTCGCATAGGAACTGGACCCGCCATCGTCTCCACCGCCCTGGTGTTCAGCGCTTTCCACCTCGATCTGGGAACCATGGTCCCCATCTTTTTCACCGGGCTGGCCCTGGGGTGGCTGCACGTGAAAACCGGCTCGCTCTGGCCGTGTGTCGCGGCCCACGCGGGTCAGAATGCCATAGCGCTGCTGGCCGTCAGGGCCGGGCTGTAGCCTGTTCTTGCCTTGCGAAAGGGGCTGTAAGCGAATTCGTATGCCCGATTACGGGAAAGGGGTGGACACTGCCGGGCTTGTGGGTTAAATTTGGCGGTGCGTTAAGCGAATCCAGCAGGACCCTGCACGAAGGTTTCATTCCGGCAGATGGGCAAAGAGCGTATCGAGCGAATGTTTGCCAGGGTCCGGGAGCGGGAGCGCCCCGGACTTATTGTATTTCTGACCGCCGGTTTTCCCGACATGGAGACAACGCTGGATTTGGTCCCTGCCCTGGTGGCCGCCGGTGCGGACGCGGTGGAGCTGGGAGTGCCCTTCAGCGACCCGCTGGGCGAGGGGCCAACGATCCAGCAGTCCAGCTTTCTCGCTCTCCAGAATGGAGTGACCACCGGGGACTGCCTGGATGCCGTGGAGACCCTGCGAGGGCGCATTCCCGAGACGCCGTTGATCCTGATGGGATACTACAACCCAATATACTCTTTTGGGGTTTCCCGGTACGTGGAGGAATGCCAGCGCGTCGGCGTGGACGGCCTGATTACCGTAGATCTTCCCGGCACGGAATCAGGACCCCTTGCGGCCGAATGTGATATGTGCCACATATCGCTGATACCGCTGCTGGCTCCGACGAGTACCGAGGAGAGCATCGCCGAATCCTGCCGCAACGCCAGCGGATTTGTCTATTGCGTCAGCGTCACCGGCGTTACAGGGGCGCGAAGCGAGGTATCCAACCGGGGCATTGAGCTCGTCCACCGGGTGCGCGCCCACACCGGTCTTCCGCTGGCCATCGGCTTCGGCATCTCGACCCCTGAGCATGTGGAGCAGGTGGGGGGCACCGCCGAGGCCGCTGTGGTAGGGAGTGCCCTGGTCCGGGTGCTGCTGGAGTCTCCCCGGGATGAGGTGGTCGAGCGGGCCGGAGCCTTTGTGGCGGCCCTGGCCGGCCGGGCCCCGGCGGCTCAGACCGCCGACGGAGGCGCCCGATGACAGTGTGCCGGGGCATACGCGGGGCTACCCTTGCTGAAACCAATACCGGTGAAGCCATCCACGGGGCTACCACTGAACTCCTTGAAAGACTGATCGAGAGAAACGGCCTGGTGGAGCCGGACGTGGCGTCCGTGTTCTTCAGCATGACGCCCGACCTCAACGCCGTGTTTCCTGCCGCCGCCGCGCGCCGCCTCGGATGGAACAGTACGGCCCTGTTCGGAGCGGTCGAAACGGACGTGCCAGGTAGCTTGAACCGATGCATCAGGGTACTTATACTGGTCAACACAGATAAGGAAGCAGGGGAGTTGGCAAACGTCTATTTGCGAGGAACCGAGACCCTCAGGTCATAGCATGGGTTTCGGACTAGTCCATGGGCCCGCTGAGGTAAGAAGCCGGGACCGCACGGCAGATCGGACTACCGGTCGCCGCCGTCCCGGCGTATATGTATTTGGCGTCCCGAGATCGGCGCCGTATGTACCGTTTAGGACACCATAGAAAGAGACCGGACGGTGAGACGAACATGATAGTGGCAATGGCTGCCGGCAGTACACAGGAAAACGTTGACGAAGTGCAGAGGCGCATCGAGGCTCGAGGCCTCACCGCTGCGATATCTTACGGAGTGGACCGGGCCGTGGTCGGTGTGCTGGGGTCCATTCCACCGGATTTCAAGGACGAGTTGGAAATTCTACCCGGAGTAATGCAGGTGCTGGTCGTGTCCAAGCCTTACAAGTTAGCTAGCCGCGAATTCCATCCAAGCCCGACGAAAATCCAAATCGGCGACGTACTGGTGGGCGGAGACACCCCGGTAATCATGGCCGGCCCCTGCTCTGTGGAAGACGAGGAGCAGATGGTATCGACGGCGAAGGCCGTCAAGGCATCCGGCGCAACGGTCCTTCGTGGCGGGGCGTACAAGCCCAGGTCATCCCCCTACAGCTTCCGCGGGATGGGGCTGGACGGCCTCAAGCTGCTCAACCTGGCCAAGCAGGAGACAGGACTTCCGATCATCACAGAGGTGATGTCTCCCACGGATGTTGACACTGTGGCGCAGTACGCCGACATCCTGCAGATCGGCGCGCGCAACATGCAGAACTACAACCTGCTCGACGAGGTGGGCCAGACCCGCATGCCGGTCATGGTCAAGCGCGGCCTGGCGGCCTCTTATGAGGAATGGTTGCTCGCCGCCGAGTACGTAATGTCTCACGGCAATGAGCAGGTGATGCTGTGCGAGCGAGGCATTCGCGGTTTCGAGCAGTTCACCCGGTTCACCATGGACGTTGCCGCCATACCGGTGATCCAGAGGCTCTCTCACCTGCCCATTATGGCCGATCCCAGCCACAGCACCGGCAAGTGGTACCTGGTCACCCCGGTGGCGCTGGCCGCGGTGGCGGCCGGGGCGCACGGCCTGCTTGTCGAGGTGCACCCTAATCCCGATGTGGCGAAGTGCGACGGGCCCCAGTCGCTGACGTTCGAGAACTTCCGGCTGCTGATGGACCAGGTCAAGGCCATTCACGCCGTACGCCAAACTCCGGTGCCGGCATAGTCGCGATCCACAAACGCAGGTTCAGCAATTGGTGGCAGAAATCGCTGCCACCAATTTTCTTTCTCGACACGAAGGAATTATCTCAAAACGGGCTGCATCCTTGTCGCCCGCTCGCTGACAGTGAGAGCCTGTAGATTCCCGTTTTCGCGGGAATTGCGGATGGCCTTGCCGAGGCCAAATATGAAAAATGAAAATGACCATTTTCATAATAATGACGGGGTATTTTCTGGCAATAGTGGGTTACTGGATGCGGAGAAGGTCAAAACGCGTTTGTCGTGCGCAGGGGCGGGTTTCAAACCCGCCCCTACACCATTTTCATGGCAATGACGGGGCCCGGTGACTCGTCCATTAATTCAATAATGTGGGACTGCTAGTCGCTAAAGGCCCGCTTTGACCGCGGCTTCCCGCATGCTTTCCAGGTAGGCGACGCTGGAGGTCTGGAGCAGACTGTTGACGTTGCCGTGGAAGTACTGGACGCCGAGATCGAGAAATTTGGGGACAAGGTTGTCGGGGCAGCTCACGCCGGCCACCCTGCCGGCCTTGACGATGACATCCACCCCCCGCTCCATCTGCGCCTGCACCTCGGGGTGGGTCTGCTGTCCCGGATGGCCCATGGACTGGGACAGGTCGCCGGAACCAATGAAAAAGACGTCGACGCCGTCGACCTGAACCATTGATTCGAGGTTCTCGATGGCTTCGACTTCCTCAAGCATCAGGCAGACCAGCGTGTTCTGATTGGCCTCGGCGACGTAGTCGCCCGTGCTTCCGCTGAAGCCGTACCCGGCCGGTCGGCTTCGGCTGAAAATGCCCCGGTGTCCCTCAGGATAGTACTTCACGGCGTCGACCGACGCCCTGGCTTCCTCCGCCGTGTTGACGTGGGGGACCTGGACGCCCCAGGCGCCACGGTCCAGGAACGGGGCAATGATCTCGGGCCTGTTGGCCACAGGCCGGACGATGGGGGCGATCCCGGTGAGCTCGGCCGCCCGCACCAGGTCCTCGGCATTGTCAACGGTTATCGAGCCGTGCTCGTTATCGAGCAGCACCCAGTCAAAACCGAGGCACCCCAGCATCTCGACCACCGGTGCCGATGGGAATGTGATCATCACTCCGAAAACGGCCTTGCCCTGTTGCAGCGTGGCCTTGAGCATGTTCTCCCGCATTTCTTCTCACTCTCTCAATGGTTTGCTGGCATTCTGGAGGGTCTTGGGCTCCGTGAGTATACTACCTGCCCCACAAATGAAGATAATGGAGCGGGACGAAAGACGCCATTGGATATCATTCTGGCGGCCAATCTCGCCGTTGTCGGGCTTGTACAGGCATTGAACTTGATATAATGTATGCAAACTTTTTGCAGGAATACTGCCCGGCAGGCCGTTGGCCGCCGGATGATGTTTACTCAGGAGGTGAAAAATGTTCCCACAAGTTTCCTTGGCGCCGCCCAATCGCGAGGACGTTGAACGGCTGATGGCCTGGCTTGAGGACGAGGAGGTCAGCACTTCATGGTATGGAGTGGGCGAAGATGGCCGTCCGCTTCACGCTGGCTATGATCCTGTCAAGGTTCTTGATAGAGACGGCCTGGAATGGGCCCGGGTGTTCAACGACGACAATCGCAAGGTATTTGCCGTGTATTCTAAGGACGGCGAGCACATAGGCGAGGCGCAACTGGTCATTGAGTGGCCTCTGCTCGAAGCTCAGGCGTTCATTCTCGTTGGCCGCAAGGACCTATGGAGCCACCACTACGGGACCATGGCGATGGTCAGCCTGCTGGACCGCGCCTTCGGTGAAATGGGGCTGCACCGCATCTGGGTCGATGTTCCCGAGTACAACAGGCCGGCGCTGAACATGGTAGAGCACATCGGATTTGTGATGGAGGGCCATTTTCGCAAAGCCCACCGGCGCGGGGACCAATGGTTCGACTCCTATGCACTGGGCCTCCTCGCCGACGAGTATGGCCGACGGCGCTCCCGGCTGCTGGAGACCGGCCTTTAACCCTCAGCCAGCAGGAAACACTGGTCCGGGCAAGAGGTGGCAACTTTTTCAGGGAGGAAGCAGTGATGGCAATAGTAACGATTAACGGGCCGCTGGGAGCTGGAGCAGTAAGTATTGGACAGTTGGTGGCGAGCAGCCTCGAGATCAATTTCTACGACCGCCTGGTATTCACCCAGGCCGCCCGGCTTATCGGTTCTCCCGTGGGGGCGCTCATAGCAAAGGAGCAGCGGGTGGACCGGTTCCGCGACCGGTTGGGCCGCTTCCTCCAGACCATGCTGGAACGGTCGGCCATGTCTGGCGTAAGCGGAGAGCCGTACTTCGGCAGGGGGATCGAAAATCTGCCCCCTGAGACTTTCATGGAAATGATGGGTGAGGGTAGCTCCGCCAACAAGCCCATCGATGACAAGACGTTTCTTGATGCGACCGAGAAGGTCGTTTACGACATTTATGAATCCGGCAATGCCGTGATCATTGGCCGCGGCGCCAATGCAATCCTGGCCGACCGCCCTGGCACCTTCCACGTCGGGTTGATTGCGCCGCTGGAAGTGCGTGTACAGACGCTGATGCAGCGCGAGAACTACACCAGGGAAGAGGCGGAGAACTATGGCGCCGAGCTGGAGCGGGCGCACGAGAACTATTTCAGGCGATTCTTCAACTACGCGCCCAACGATCCCACCCATTACCACATGATGCTGAACATGGGGCTCATGACGCCCCAGGCGGCGGCGAATATCATCGTTCACGCCACCAACGACATCGTTGCCGGCTCTCCTGCCGCAACCGCTACGTGATTCGGGTTTAAACCGATGGCCTCAACGGGGCGTGCCCTGCAACAGGGAAACTGAGACTTGTTTCCTTTCGCGGATACAGGCGCCCGCCGCCGTATGTTGTTGCCCATTACCGCCGGTCTCATAGGCCTGAACTGCCTCGTCTTTCTATACGAGCTCCAGACCGGAGGCCTGGGGGTCTTGGCAGGAGGCGGCAGCTTAGACATCAACATTTTCTTCTTAAAATGGGGCTTCATCCCCTCCGAACTGAGCGAGGGCCGGGATTACCAGTTCCTCATAAACGGTGTAGACATTGCCTCTCCGGTTCCCACTTGGGCCACCCTCTTTTCCTCCATGTTCATCCACGGCGGATTCCTGCACCTGGCCAGCAATATGCTGTTTCTATGGGTGTTCGGCAGCAGCATCGAATCGCACCTGGGTCCCCTGCGCTTTCTGCTGCTCTACCTCGCCACCGGGATCGCCGCGACGCTGTCGCACATGGCCATCGATCTGCAGTCGCAGACACCCCTTATCGGGGCCAGCGGTGCGGTTTCAGGAGTGCTGGGGGCCTACCTGCTGACTTTCCCGTACAACCGGATACGCGCGCTGATTGTGATGATCCTCATAACCGTAATCGAGGTGCCGGCCCTGTGGCTGCTGGGGGCATGGTTCCTCTGGCAGTTGCTCCAGGGACTGACCTCGCTGGGCCTGTCGAACACCGTGAGCGTGGCGTTTTTCGCACATGTGGGGGGCTTCGTCGCAGGGGCACTGGTGGTTGCTGCGGCGCGCGTGATCACGAGACGGCCCGTCTTGCCCCGCAGGCAACCAGTCTGGCTTTACCGGTCAGAAGACGAGCTCTAGTGGCCGGATGAGCGTCCGGTCGCGGATGCGTTAGAGGCTTGACAAGGGGTAGGCTTGGGCAGGGTATCAGAGGGAACCAGGCCTGCGTCGATCTGGAGCGTGTCGGAAGACCGGCAAAGATGGTAGCTTGCCCCATTCAATATTCAGGTGATATGCCAATCAGGGTTGGTTAGCTGGCACCAGGTGTCCTCAGCACCAGATGGAGCTGGGCCGATCGACATCCTGATCGCCATCGGTTCCAGTATGTCGGGCTTGATCCTGCTGGTAGCGGCAGACAGTATTTTTATCACGGACATAATAAAGATGCTATTTACCCTAATTTCAGAAAAGTACCTGAACCGGCGCGAAAAACGTGGCCGTGCCGAGGGCTCTGCCGAGGAGCGCAAGCGGTGGGTAGGCTGGAATGAGCGCCGTTTGGACGCTGAGTCAAAGGGCGAGGAATTCACAGAACCGCCGCCCTCTCGGCTGATGGATGACGGAAACGGGTGAGGAACGGGTAAGTCATGGAAGAGGGGGCGCCCATCTGCGGGCGCCCCCTCTTTGGTTTCCCTTGGCGCGGTTTCGCTACTTCGTTATCAGGTTGCGGTACGGGCGCGTCATCAGATCCCAGGAGTTGGCGTCGCGATCGAACCTGGAGTTGACGAACACCCGCCATTTCTGATCGTCCAGGTCGGGGAAGTCGGAGCGGTAGTAGTACCCCGGCCAACGGGTCTCCTCCCGGTGCAGCAGGTGGCGCAGGTGGGCCTCGCCGACCCAGGCCCGGTGCACTACCTCCCAGGAGCGCATCAGTTCGTGCGGGCTGCGGGCTGCGAGATGCGCGAGGTCTTCCCGCAGCATCTCGATGAGCGCGATGCCCCGCTCCAGGGTGGGGCCGTTGGTGGTGTACCAGGCAGAGGCCCCGGCCGCATATTCGTCCATGATCTTCTGCAGCCTGACCAATGCCTGCTTCGGGGTCAGATAGTTGGGGTTAATTTCTTCCGCTGTCGTCTCGCCCCTGTGTCGTTCGAACGTGGACAGTGGGGCCAGGATCGTCTCGCGCATTCCATCGACCTGCCCGGAGGACACCGCCGGTCGGCCCGGATTGTCGTTCAGGTAATTTACTGCAGCCTTGGCAGCGATGCGGCCCTCGGTGAAGGAGCCGGAGGAGAACTTGTGCGGGGCAGCGCCCACGCCGTCTCCGGCAGCAAAGAGACCGCGGATGGTGGTCATGCGGTTGTAGCCCCAGAAGTAATCGTCGGAGGCGACATCCTCGGGGCCGCTGACCCAGGCCCCGGCCTCACCGGAGTGGGAGCCCATGATGTAGGGCTCCGCCAGCACGACTTCCGAGGGCGTCTCCTCGGGGGCGATGTTCTGGGCGGCCCAGGTCAGGGCCTGGGAGATGGTCATGTCCAGGAAGTCTTCCCACGCTTCGTTGCGCACCTGGTCCATCTTTTCCGGATCGCCTCCGGAGAGGGCCTGCATGGCTTGGTCGGTCCGCATGTACATCGGGCCGAGCCCTTCGCGGATGTCAAGGAACATCTGGTGGTTCCGCAGGGGGGTGGGGGTCGGGATGGCCGAGCCGTAAGGCTCGTACTTGTCCAGCTCGTCCGCCCGGGTGACCGTGTAGTCCTCTCCCAGCGCGTTGAGCACCTTGGCGTGGAAGTACTGGAACCACATGCCCACCGGGCCGTAGCCATCCTTGAACCGGGTGGGAACGAATCGGTGCTCCATCTGAGTCATTTCGACGCCGGCAGGGATCATGAGACCGTAGGCCGATCCGGTGGAGAACACGGAGTACCAGGTGCGGCCCAGGCCCTCGCTGACGGAGCGGGGGCGGAAGACGTTGGATGCGCCGCCGGTGGTGATGATGACCACCGGGGACCGGAAGATGTAGAACTTGTTGTCGCGCACGGAGAAGCCTGCCGCGCCGGCGATCTTGTCGGGGTCGTCATCGTCCTTCAGCAGGTGGGTGATGGCCACGCGTTCGTAGATGTTTTCCGGACCCAGGGCGGTGCGGGCCGGTTCGGCGACGATGGGCTTGATCGACTCGCCGTGGATGGGGATCTGCCAGCGTCCGATGCGCACGTACTGGCCGTTCTCCTGCTTCCAGATGGGCAGGCCCCATTCCTCTAGCAGGTGGACCGAGTTGTCCACGTGGCGGCCCACGTCATAGACCAGGTCCTCGCGGGCCAAGCCCATCATGTCGTTCACGACGTAGTTGACGAAGTCCTCGGGCGTGTTCCAGCCGTAGCGCTGGCCCATGTAGCAGTTGATGGCGGAAAGCCCCTCGCCAGTGGCGCCGCTGCGCTCGATGGCGGCCTTTTCGGCCAGTACCACGCGCTTGTCGCTTCCAGCCCAATACTTGGCCTCGAAGGCGGCTCCACAGCCGGACATTCCGCCGCCGATGATCAATATGTCGCAATCAACAGTTTCAGTGGTCTCAAAAGCCACGGCTTTAACCTCGCTGGTTCAGGATGCTGCCGCTGGATTGCGGCGCAGGATCTCCACCCTTGATCATCATCAACGGCGGCTGAGGATTTGTTGGTTTACTTGGCGGCCGGAACGGGCAACCGGTCGACGCCCAGCCAGTTGGAATCGCCCGCAAGGTTCTGGGTGCCAAGGTCGCCGACACGGTCCTCGGTGAACCCATCGTAGGGTACGACCGAGCCGGCAGGCCGGGTTCGCGAAGGGTAGGTGAACTCGAAGCGGCGGCCGTCGCGGAACACCACCTCCCACTGCAGGCCGTCGTCGGTGCGGTGTGGCTGAACCAGCGCGCCCAAGGGCACGAAGTCCGCGTATCCGCGGACGCCGATGGCCTCCTGCGGACACAGCTTGACGCAGGCGTAGCACTCCGAGCACATGTCGGGCTCTTGGTTGAAGCCCTTGTTGGCGTCCAGGTCCAGGACCATCAGGTCGTTGGGGCAGATGTAGACGCACAGGGGTCCCTGGTGCTCATCGGCGCAGGCGTTACACGTGTTGGGATTTACAAACGTTGGCATGGCTTACCCCCGAATTACGGTAATTTACGATTTGCCCCGCCGCCCGGATGAGCCGCAAAGCAAAACCCCCTCGCGTCTGGTAGAGGGGGTTGTCGACAACAATATACTAAGCGGACTGGTGCTCCGGACAGGTGCAGCGCGCCATTTCAGGCAAGGTGATTACTGGCGTCCTTTTTTCCAAGTATTCTGGAGTGACGAAAGGCGAACCCATTCCGTATTTCTCTGCGCAGTGCCGCACAACATCCAGTATCTGCGGCCGCAGCGTTGTCGCTGCAGGTCCGGCTCCGCCGCTGATGATGCTGCGAATCAATGTCCCAGCCAAGTCCTGCTTCTGCTCCTTGTGGCCGCAGATGCCCTCGTAGGCCACGCTCTCGCAGACCGGACAGTACCACCATTCCAGCGTGAGAACCGACTTTATACCAAGGTCAGGAAGCGTGTCAAAGATTTCGTGGGCGGCGTAGCGTCCGTAGTGGCTGCCGACCCCCGCGTGGTCGCGTCCAAACATGTGATGAGTGCAACCGAGGTTCTTGCGGACGATGGCGTGGAAGACGGCCTCACGCGGGCCCGCATAGCGCATGTCCCACAAGAGGGTGGATGTCTCGTGGATCTCGGGAAGGAAAAATCCCTCTTCCCGGAGGAGGGCGTGCGTGAGCACGATGGCCTCGTCGATGTAGTCCCCTGGTTTCTTCTCGCCGATGACGGCGCTCACGAGGATTCCGTCGGCGCCCGACGCGAGGTAGGCGCCCTTCATCATCATCTCGTGGCCGGCGTGGGGCACGTTGCGGGTCTGGTGCGCGACGGCGGAGCGCCACTCCAGCTCTTCCAGGCGCGCCCGCAGCTGCTCCGGCGTCCTCCAGAACCGGTCGAAGGGGGCGTTGATCCGGGGCGGGTTGACCAGTGTGACCCTGCCGCCCACCAGTGTGTCGTGCAGCGCCATGGTGCGGGCGACGCCGGGATGTTCCGGGTCGGTGGTGCCATAGACGTTCCGGGCCATGAGGGATTTGTCGTAGCTGTAAACCTCGGCCACATCCAGGGTGGCCAGCGGCTGCTCCTGGTGGGTCAAGAGGACCCGGTTGCCGACCGCACCTCCGGCAGCCGCCCACTCAGCCGGAGGAACGTCGAGTATGATGGGAATGCTCCACACCAACCCGTTGGACAGCTGCATGGTGCGCACGACCGAATCCACGTCAGCATGGCCCATGAACCCGTCCAGCGGCGAGAAAGCGCCGTAGGCCAGGTTGATGACCTCGCGGGCTATCTGCTCGTTAACTGTCAGGCGCGGCAACCCCGCAACAAGGTGCGGGGCCTCGCCGGAGTGTGCGACAGATATTTTGAGTTCGCCGCCGTGAGGTGAGAGGCTATTGTCGGCAGCCATGATCCGGCCCGTGCGAAAGATGAATGGAACTGGTCCTGAACGGTTGAATTGGCCGTCCAGCGAATGGAATACAGCCCGGCATTATTCGGACGAGACGGCTGCCCCACCCTCCGATGGACTGCTCCCCTGGACTCTGCACCCGTGGCTGGCCACGGTTGAAAGGAGAATCAGCCCGACGGCAGCGAGTGCCACAATTGCCCGGCCGATGCGCCTGCCCGGTATACGCATCCTAGCTGTTCTCTCCCGGTCAAAGTTGCCCGCGCGCGCCGCCCTGATGCCGCTGTGACCGGCGAGGCCGCAAGCAGTTGCGATTTCCGGAGGCAGTATATCCTAACCCCCCGATTCGCGGCTAGTGTTGGAATTCGCCATTCCCGCGAAAGCGGGAGTTCATAAGGTTCGGCAACGGCAAGGCTGCTATTGGCAGGGGCGATCCGGGTTCCCGTTTTCGCGGGAATGACAATATGGGCAAGAATGACGATGGAGAGGATTCGATATAATTCCCAATCGACATGTTACGCAGTAGCGAAAAGTATTTTCAACGTGTGTTGAGAATACCCGTGAATGCAGGACGATTGCAAAGTAATTGTTGGAATCAGGATTTTGGGATTTTCAGGATATTCCTCAATCCTGACAGGACTTACGCGGTTGGAGAGATTCAGCCCCACCCCCGCCTTCATGGAGGCAGGCTTTAACTCTCCCCCTCAAGGGGGAGGGGATAGTTTCATAGGGAATTGCTGTCAACTGCGTAACTCCTGACAGGATTTCTTGATGGAGGCTACCTGAGGGGGAAGCGGCCGGGGAGGACGACTGACAGTTCGACGGGTTGTTTGGGGGGCAGGAGCTTTTTGATGATTTCGTCGGCGCCGGGGAAGCCGCCGTTGCGTTGGCAGTTCTCGAGGTATAGGTGGAGGGCCATGAAGGTGTGGAGGCGGAAGCCGGCCTGGGCGACCTTCTGAACGCAGTCGAGAGGGTCGGGTTTGGGCTGTTTTTTGGCTACGGCGATTTCCCAGAGCCGGGTGATTTGGTTGGCGACGGGTTTGAGGACGGCGGCGGCGATTTCGCGGGCGTACTTGCGCTTCAGGGCTTCTATCTGGCGGCGCAGGGAGCTGATGGTTTCCATTTTTTAATTCTCCTGCCATTTCCGGTCATTTCCGGTCATTTTGCGGATTGGCGGTTTTTACGCGGTTTTTACATGGATGTACAGAATTTACGGGGGTGTTGCATGGATATAATGGTACATAAGTTCTACAGTTTTAGCAAGGGGGTTTCTGGCAGGAGACGATTGCGAAATTAAAAATCAGCTCTGCGGCGTCCGCCCTTGGCTGATTCCGCCTGCTGAATGCCGTGTTACGCAGTCCGGTGCTAGTAGCGCGGGTCTGCGCTGATTGCGGCGGTGGTAGCGTTTTCGGTGGCGGAATCGGTATTTGGGGTTCGCGGGAGGCCGGGCGCGGGCGAACAGCTCGGCCACCGACTCCGGGCTGCCAGCGTCGGTGGCCACGGCGATGGCGCGCTCGCGGTGTTCCTCGGCCTCGCAACAGCCTGAGAGGCGATTAATTTTGTGCGAATTTCATGAACGCGACTTGCGGCGTCCGAGTATTCGGAATGTCTGCACACCCACCAAGATCGATGCTACAAAGACTATCAACTGGAGGACAGTCCTCACGATCTGGCTGCCCATGAGTGGGGAGGAAACCATAGACAAGACCGTGAAGGTTAGTATCCCTGCAACTACGGCGAGATAAACACGCCGCACATGAGAGAGGCCGGAGCTCGCGCTCCGGCCCTTGGTTCTGAGGTAGAGTGCGTGGATCGCGAAGTAGAGACCCAGCAGGAGGAACACTCCGAAGATGATCAGCCAGATGAGTAATTCCATTAGTCGGGCTCCCCGGAATCCAGTTCGCATTCGAGTGAGGAACCGATAGGCAGATCGGTGACAGTGCAGACGGCCCTGTCGTGAGTTACCGTGCCCTCAGCCTTTGCGGTGGTCTGGTGGTCGAAGACTCCGCCGACGTAAGGAATGATCCGCCACTCGTACTCACCCTTCAGCCTGATGTGGACGCTGCTGGTGCCATTGTAGTCGAAGGAATTCACGTAGCAATCGTCCACGTAGTAGAAGAACGGCGGCGACGGAATGTGGTTCCCCCAGCAGTTCGTTGCGGCGTTACCGCCACCAAATACAGAGGTTGGGGTGCGGGTGAACTCCAAGCTGGTCCTGGTTTTCGTGAGATCATCAATGGAATTGAGTCCGACCACCTTAGCGAGAGCCTCTACCCACCAGTACTGATAGTTGACTGATGGAATCCTAGCCCTAGAACCGGTGTTGCCAGTGGCGTCGTCCTCTTTGAAGACCATGTTTCTGACCACGAAATCACAGGTTTCAGCATCGTTCTCTGTGCGCGGGTTGGCCCCTACTTGGAAGGACTTGAGATCGTCGCTTAGACCCATACTGAAGTCTGGTACGCCCTCGCACTATCCGTCCACAACATCCACGGTGCCCAAGACGTTGCCGGACCGAAGGTTGCTCTGCTTGTCCTGTCCGTCGATCTGTACCCAGGCGCTGGTCTTTTCGTCGTCACCTTGGGCAGTCACGGCGGGTAGGAGTAACAGAAGGAGCAGGATGGCAGCTCCGGAAGCAAGGAACCTTTTGTGTATCGCCATGGTGAAACCTCCTTAATTTCGGCTGTCTTGCAGCCGATACGAGATTATCCATGGCGATAATGCTTATCGTCAACATTGTGAATGCTATCACGTTATTGCTTTCGCCTAAGCCCGAATCCACCGAAGGGAAGCGGGATGGCCGGTCGGATCAACTATGAGGGGTGAGGGGAGATGGCTATGGGGCGTTGATCCCGGTAGGTTTGCGGGAGTGGGGGGTCTAACGGACACCGAGGGGTGCCGTTGAGGGTCCGAGGTGGTGCATGAGGGCGATCTCGCCCGGTCTGATGGGAACGGAGGACGGCCATGGCCAGGCCTGGCGGCGGTCTGCCAGGCAGATAAGTAGTCCAGGGAACTGATCAGACGCCAACGCCGCCGTCAGGAAGGGAGTGGCAGGGCGCGCAGTCGCGCCAAGGCGCTGCTGAACTGGTTTTCCCATGGCCAGCCCTGGGGGAGATGCAGGATGAGGCGCCGAGCCTTGCGGGTGATGCCTCCGGCCAAGGAGAAGAACCGCCGCCGGAGGGTCTTGGCTGTTGCCAGCGACTGGCCCAGAGCGAGGCGTCCGGTCCAACGGGCCAGGTTGTGGGCCAAGACCTGGACGGCCAGCCAGGCACTCTTCGGCAAGCTCAGGATTGGCGGCGAAGCGTCCCGAGGGGAGATGGTTGAGCCCCACGCCGTACTTCAGGTCCCGGATGGCGTTCTCGACTTCGGCGTGGGGAGAGGAGCCGGCGGTTCGATCATCTTGTTGCTCTGGCGGGGGTACCACCGTTGGCGCGGGGACAGCGAGTATAGGGAGGGAAGAGGCAACCTGTTTGGAGGATTACCACCGCTGGCGCGGGGGGAGCTAGGTCCTAATTGGACATGATATTCCCACATGGGGTTGACCACCGTAGTTGCGGGGAGAGCCTGAACATGCTGCCGGTTGGAAGGGTCACTCTCGGTTTACCACCGCCGATGCGGGGATGGACAGGTTAGAGGATGCCGGGAACCTGTAATATCATGGAAATCTCAAACTCCCGTTAATCCTGATTCAGACAACTACTTTGCAATCGTCCTGCGCCCAATGCAGCAGCCTTGCTGTGGGAACCAGGACATACTTAAGGAACCTTTAGGGTTTCTGTCTTCCGGGAATGACGGGTAACTATGGGAATGTGGAGTCGGAAGAAAGCTCCCCCTCATCTACAAGGGTAGGGAATCTCAGGACGACGTTGAAACGGCCATGCTCACTAATCCGCTGGGCCGTGTTGTGATACTATATCCCGCGTAGTTTCGGGCGCTCTGCACCAGTTACTGTAGGAGACGCAAATGCTGGAATACAAGCCGAATATGGTCCTCTCGAATGAGGAATTCAACGTGGTCGGCACCCGCCCCATAAGGCCCGACGGCGCCGAAAAAGTGACCGGCCGGGCGCGATACGGTGCAGACCAGAACCTGCCGGGACTGCTCTACGGCAAGATACTTCGCAGCCCCTATTCCCACGCAATCATCAAGTCGATCGATACCAGCGCGGCGGAGGCCTATCCGGGGGTGCACGCCGTTGTCACCTCTGCTGACTGGCCCGAGACGTCCGGTCGGCTGGCCGACCTGGCCGAGGGCGCCATCCAGAACCTTGGCTTTCTCAGCATGAACGTGCTGGCCCGGGGCAAGGCGCTGTACAAGGGCCACGCCATTGCCGCCGTGGCCGCCGCCAACGCTCACGTGGCCGAAAAGGCGCTGGAGCTGATCAAGGTGGACTACGAGGTGCTGACGCCGGTGCTCAGTGCCGATGACGCCATGAAGGCCGACGCCCCGGTGGTGCACGAGAAGCTGGCCAGCCTGTCCAACCCGGCGCTTCGCCCGGGCGGGCTGCTCAGCGACGATGACGACGCCAAGGGCAGCAACATCGCCAATCATTTCGAGTTCCGGCTCGGCGACGTCGAGGAGGGTTTCAAGGAAGCCGACGTCATTGTCGAAAAGGAGACCGAAACGGTTCCGGTGCACCAGGGCTACATCGAGCCCCACGCCGGTACCGCCCAGTGGGGAGCCGACGGCAAGCTGACCATCTGGTCCAGCAGCCAAGGCCAGTTCACCGTCCGCGACCACACCGCCCGGTTCATGGGCATCCCGGTTGCCGACGTCAAGGCCATACCGCTGGAGATCGGTGGCGGCTTTGGAGCCAAGACCGTGCTGTACGCCGAACCAGTGGCGGCCCTGCTGTCCCGCAAGAGCGGCCATCCGGTGAAGGTGCAGATGTCGCGCAAGGAGGTTTTCGAGGCCACCGGCCCGACCTCCGGCACCAAGATAAGCGTCAAGCTGGGCGCAACAAAGGAAGGTAAGCTCGTAGCCGCCGAGTCCACCCTCATCTACGAGGCAGGCGCCTTCCCTGGCTCTCCCGTGTCTCCCGGCGCGCAGTGCATGATGGGGCAGTACGATGTCTCCAACGCGCACCTAGTGGCCTACGACGTGGTCATCAACCGGCCCAAGTCTGCTGCCTACCGGGCTCCGGGCGCTCCTGCTTCGGCGTTCTGCATGGAGACCGCGCTTGACGAGCTGGCGGAAAAACTGGACATGGACCCGCTGGAACTGCGGCTGCTGAACAGCTCCAAGGAGGGAGTGCGGCGCGTCACCGGTCCGATGACCCCCAAGGTCGGTTACATTGAGACCCTGCAGGCCCTCAAGGACCACCAGCATTACAACACGCCGATTGACGGCAAGACCGACGGCCGCAACGGTCAGATCAAGCGGGGCCGCGGCGTGGCCAGCGGCTTCTGGGGGAACAACACCGGCCCGGCCAGCGCCTTGGCCGTGGTCAACTCCGACGGTTCGGTCAGCTTGACCGAGGGGTCGCCGGATATCGGCGGCAGCCGGGCCGCCGTTTCCCAGCATATCGCCGAGGTGCTGGGCATCCCGGTGGAGGACATCAAGCCGCAGGTTGGCGACACCGACAGCATCGGCTTCACCTCCAACACCGGCGGCAGCAGCGCCACCTTCAAATCCGGCTGGGCCGCCTACGAGGCAGGCCAGGACGTGAAGCGGCAGATGCGCGAGCGCGCCGCGCGGATCTGGGACATTCCCGTCGAGGACGTGGAGTACAGCGACGGCGTATTGCAGCACAAGTCCGACTCCGAGCTGCGGCTGACCTTCAAGCAGCTGGCCGCCCGGCAGGTGGGTACCGGCGGTCCCATCGTGGGCCGGGCCGGCGTGAACCCTCCGGGAGCCGGTCCCTCCATCGCCGTTCACCTGGTGGACGTCGAGGTCGACACCGAGACCGGCAAGGTGGACGTGCTGCGCTACACCGCGGTACAGGATGCAGGCAAGGCGATCCATCCCAGCTACGTCGAGGGCCAGATCCAAGGCGGCGTTGTCCAGGGCATCGGCTGGGCGCTCAACGAGGAGTACCGGTTCGACGACCAGGGCGGGATGCTCAATAGCAGCTTCCTGGACTACCGGATGCCCATCAGCCTGGACCTGCCGATGATCGACACTGTTATCGTCGAGGTCGCCAACCCGGCCCATCCCTACGGGCTGCGCGGCGTCGGCGAGGTGCCTCTTGTACCGCCCTTGGCCGCCGTCTCCAACGCCATCTACGACGCCATCGGCGTGCGGCTGAGCTCGCTGCCAATGTCGCCGGACAAGGTGCTGGAGGGACTCTGGAGCCGGAACGGCCAGGACTAACCGCCACTGGCGCCAGCTTGGCAAAGGGTTTAGGATTCGGGGGCAGGTGGTGAGCCTGCCCCGACCGGTTTTCGGGTCATCAGAGCTGTCGTTTCTAGGCCAACTGGTTTGGACGGAGTGTGGAGCAATGCCGGAAGTATGGGTCCCGCCGCGAATTCAGAACCTGACGGGCGGTCGCCAGCAGGTGGTGGTCCCAGGTGCGACCGTTCGGCAGGTGATCAACAACCTGGAACGTGAGTACCCCGGCACCCGGGAGTTGCTGATGGACATGGAGGAGGACGATCTGCTCCCCGGCCTCGCGGTCATAGTCGACGGCGAGACCAGCCTGCTCGGCCTGCTGGAGCGGGTGCAAGAGAGCAGCGAGGTCCACTTCCTCCCGGCCATTGGCGGCGGGTGAACCCGCTTGCCGTGCTGGTGGCTGTTCCTGAAAGTGTAATCGCATTAAGACCAACTAGATTCGTGATTCCCGCGAAAGCGGGAATCCTGGATCCTGCCGCGAGCCTATCTAATTGCAACAAGACAGCACGGATTCCCGCTTTCACTGGCATGACGTATCAAGACTAAAAGATTCTGCGGGACGATCTATGTGACTATTCATCGTGCGTATCGCGCAATTAGAATGCCTGTTGGCCAACCATCCATCCATCCTTTTTACTGCGAATTGGGAGAGAGAAGCAAGATAGGGACCATGACTTCGTCGATGCTTCTGCCTGTCCGACCGGCCAGCCCTCCAGCGCTGCGTGAGGTGCGCCGGGATACGAGTCTGCGGCGGGCGCGCACCTGCTACGGGCATCTGGCCGGTGTGGCCGGGGTGGGCCTGATGGACCAGTTGCTCGGCCGGGGCTGGCTGGAGGCGCTCCCCCAGGCTCCTGGCAGTGCTCGCATACACTACCTTTCCACCATTGAAGGGACCGCCGCCCTTACGGCGCGAGGCGTTGACGTGCCGCCTGCAAAAGGCGGCAAGCCCATCGCTTTCTCCTGCATCGACTGGACCGAACGGCGTCACCACCTCGGCGGCGCACTGGGCCGGGCCATCGTCGGCGCCCTCGTCGCCTCCGGTTGCATTGACCGGTTCCCCGGCTCCCGCGTAGTCGCGCTGACCGGTGGCGTGGACCGCTGGCTGGGTTCCTGAGTCCCGTCCCCTCCCGCCAGTTCTCCATTTCACAGCGGCTGGGATTTCCGGCTGCCGACGGTTGGCGTCACTGCGCGCGATTCCCATTACAGAATTGCTATTGGACGCTGTCATGGTGTTGCGCTAGAATACCGCCTCAAGGTAATTGCCTACGAATTGCTCCCAAATGTGCCCAAGGGAGGAGGCTTATGACTCAGGAACTCACCCCCTCGCAACGCAAATGGTATGACCTGGCCGCCAAGCATGCCGATACCTTCGCCGAACGGGCCGCAGGATACGACCTCGAAGGCGTATTTCCGTTTGAAAACTACGCGGACATGAAGCAATCGGGCTACACCGCCATGCCCATCCCTGAGGACTGCAACGGCGGCGGGGCCGATCTGCTGGACATCTGCATCGCCCAAAACCGCTTGGCCCAGGGATGCGGGGCCACTGCGCTGGCCATCAACATGCACTTCGGTCTTCCCTTTGTGATGACCGATCTCATTGCCCTCGGCGATGAGGGGCCCAAGGAACTGCTCACCAAGGTCGCAGATGAGGAGCTGATAGTCTTTGGCGCCATTACCGACCCGAATGTTGACAGCTACAAGGGCATCACGGGCATGGGCTATACCACCGTAAAGGCGGAAAAGGTGGAGGGCGGTTTTCGCATAAACGGGCGAAAGGGCTTCGGGACCAACAGCCCGATCGGGGACCTGTTCGGCTGTACCGCGGTGTATGACGACCCCGAAGATGGCGAGATTGGCCTGATATTCGTACTGCCATCCGACACCGAAGGTCTCGTCTGCCTGAACGATTGGGACACCATGGCCATGCGGCCGAGCCAGAGCCACAGCTGGCGGCTGGAGAATGTTTTCGTTGAAGAGGACCACGTATTCAAGCATAACGTGTGGGAGTGGGACAAGTTCGCTCGCGGTCTCTGGTCATGGCACGGCGGCACCTTCGGCTCCGTTTACTTGGGGATTGCGAAGGCGGCCCGTGATTTCGCCATCAACCAGACCAAAGATCGCACTCGCCTCCCGTTCAAGCACCCGGAGAGCTACTACCCCGGCCACCAGTTCCTGGCTGCAGAGATGGACATCGCTCTCCACGCGGGCTGGACCTGGCAGAAAAGCATTGCGGAGAAGCTCATCGACATAAACAACCGCGACGACGGCACCATCGTGGAGGCCGTGGCCATGCAGTATTTCTGCGTGCGGTCGGCCATGGACGTGGTCAGCAAGGCGGTGGATATGGTCGGCGGCGCGGCCTTGGCCCGGCGGCTGCCGCTGGAGCGCTATTACCGCGACGTGCGTGCGGGCCCCATCCACCCCATCGGCGGCTTCGACGCGCTGGAGCTGATCGGGAAGCACGCCTTTGGCCTGTCCAGAGACGTTGAACCGCGCTACGTGTGATCGCGATCGCTACCGGGAACTGCGGGAGCGGAACACCACCGCTCCCTTTTTATGTTAGGCGGCGGACACACGCAGAAATCCGCCCTTCCCCCCCGCGTTTGATTGACGGGCCTGTCAGTGCTACGCTGGTTGCCGTGGCTGAAATCACTGAATTTTACGGAGAGTGCACCACATGGCGGGTTACATGATCGGCAACATCACCGTCACCAATCCAGAGGCGTTCGCTGAGTACGGCAAGAGAGTACCTGAAACCGTGGCCCAGTTTGGTGGAACTTACGTAGTGCGTGGTGGAACCCCCGAAAGGATTGAGGGCGAATACGAGCCCGTCCGCATCGTCGTTCTGCAGTTTGAGAGCGTTGAAAGGGCCAAAGAGTGGTACCACTCGGACGTGTATGCCCCGCTAAAGGAGATGCGGATGAAGGCCTCTAAAGGTGATCTGTACTTCGTAGAGGGCGTATAAGAGGGTGGGTGCCCAAGCTATTCCCTCTGGACTAACCGGAGATGGGTCTGCCTGCGCCGTTACTGCGAATCCAGATGGACGTCCTCACCCTGACACTCTCCCAGGGGAAGAGCGGATTTGGCACGGCGCTCTTTGATGCCGGCACGCGCGACTGACAGGAACCTCGGTATGAACGGTCTATGGCGACGGAACTAAAGCAAGCGGAAACCATATCTGCCTCTCTGAACATAGGGGGGATGACCTGTGCCGCGTGCGTTTATCACGTGGAGCGGGCGCTGAACGGCGTTCCGGGGGTTGCCAGCGCCAGGGTCAACCTCGGTGTGGAGAAGGCCACGGTCGAGTATGCGCCGGAACTTGCCGGCCTTGAAGCGTTGCGGCGCGCGGTGGAGGAGGCCGGCTACACCGTCGAGTCTGCCGCCGACCAGAGGAGGGAGCTGGAGCGGCTGTCGAAGGTCAGGGAATCCCTGGCTCTCCGCAACCGGCTCGTTGTCGCTGCAGCCGGTGCGGTACTGCTGTTCTTGGGTGCGTTCAATGGCTTTCCTTGGGTGGCGGCCTGGATGGAACTTGCCTTTTATCCCTTCCTGCTCTGGGCCGTCGCCACGCCCGTGCTCTTCTGGGCCGGCGCGCCCTTTTACCGCTCGGGCCTGACTGCCCTGCGACACGGCTCCGCCAACATGCACACCCTCATCGCCGTGGGCACTGGCACCGCCTACGGATACAGCGTCGCCGTGGTTCTGCTGGAGGCCTTGGCGCCGTCGGTCCTGACCAATGCAGGCATCGACGGAAAGATCTTTTTCGAGACGTCGGCGGTGATCATCACCCTGGTGTTGCTGGGACGGTTCCTCGAGGCTCGAGCCCGAGGGCAGACGTCCGAGGCCATCCGGCGGCTCATAGAGCTCAGGCCCACTACCGCCAGGGTCGTCCGCGAGGACGGAGAATCCGAGATCCCGGTGGAGCAGGTCGCGGTGGGCGACCTCCTGCTGGTGCGGCCCGGCGAATTCATCCCCGTGGATGGAGAGGTGGCGGAAGGCCATTCCGCCGTCAACGAGTCGATGCTGACCGGCGAGAGCATGCCGGTGGATAAATCCCCAGGCGACCGGGTGTATGGCGCCACGCTGAATCAGCAGGGCGCACTCTTCTGCCGGGCCACGCTGGTGGGTGAGGATACCGCTCTGGCCCAGATTATCCGGCTGGTGCAGGATGCGCAGGCTACGCGGGCGCCGATCCAGAAGCTGGCCGACCAAGTATCGGCATACTTTGTGCCCTCTGTCGTCGCGGTGGCCGCCGCGGCGTTTGTCCTGTGGCTGCTGATAGGCCCCGCCCCTGCGCTCACCTTCGCCATTTTGGTGTTCGTGGCGGTGCTGATCATTGCCTGTCCCTGCGCGTTGGGGCTGGCCACGCCGACCGCCCTGATCGTCGGCATCGGCAAGGGGGCGGAGCAGGGAGTGCTGGTGAAGCAGGCGGAGGCGTTGGAAACGGCCCATCGCGTCGACACGGTGGTACTGGACAAAACCGGCACACTGACAACCGGAAAGCCCGCTGTAACGGGCCTGATGGCATCAGGAATGGAGGAGCAGGAACTGCTGGCCTTGGCCGCCTCCGCCGAGCGGGGTTCTGAACACCCGCTGGCCGAAGCGATTGTGGGAGAGGCTCAGCGCAGAGGACTTGCTCTGCTACCGATGTCTGGGTTGAGAAACGTTCCTGGGCAGGGAATTGAGGCGCAGGTTGGCGAAGCAACGGTGCTCCTGGGCAACCGGGTACTCATGGAGGGGAGCGGCATTGCCCTCGACGGATTGGCGGCGGCGGCAGATTCGATGGCCCAGCAGGGAATGACGACGATGTTCCTGGCATCGGGCGGCGAGGCCAAGGGAGTCATAGCGGTGGCCGACACGCTGAAGCCCGAAGCCAAGGAGGGAGTGTCTAGGCTGCAGGACATGGGCCTGTCCGTGGTGATGCTCACGGGAGACAACGCATCCACTGCCTATACCATCGCTAGGCAGTTGGGCATTGATCGGGTGGAGGCAGAGGTCCTGCCCAAGGACAAGGCCGAAGTGGTCCGCAACCTCCAGCGTGAGGGCCGGGTGGTGGCCATGGTAGGCGACGGAATCAACGACTCCCCCGCGTTGGCGCAGGCGAACGTCGGCATGGCCATCGGCGGCGGCGCAGACATCGCTGCGGAGTCGGCCGACATCACCCTGATGCGCGGTGACGTGGGCAGCGTGGCCACGGCCATCGCCCTGAGTCGCCAGACGATCCGAACCATCAAGCAGAACCTGTTCTGGGCCTTCTTCTACAACATACTGCTGGTGCCGGTGGCGGCGGGCGCACTGTACCCGGTCTTCCAAGTCCTGGGGGGCGTGCCCAGCTCGCTCGATTTTTTCTTCGGGACGCAGGGATTCCTGAATCCGGTGCTCGCCGCTCTCGCGATGGCCTTCAGTTCAGTTACGGTGATCAGCAATTCCCTCAGGCTGCGCGGTTCCAAAATGCAGGCCCAGCTGACTTAGAGACTCTCTCGAAGTTCACTGAAAATTATCAGTCGTCAGCCCGGATCATGGATTACCGTTTTCGCGGGAATGATGCACTGTGTGGTTCGCCAAGTCTCCAGATAATATCTGAATGAGGTGTATGGATGGCCATATCAGTTGACCCTGTGTGCCTGATGGAGGTCGATACTGAAAATCCGCCGGGCGGCCAAAGCGAGTACCAGGGGACGCACTACTATTTCTGTGGACGGGGCTGCAAGGTGGCGTTCGACCGCGACCCGGGGCACGTGCTTTCCGGGGAGGGCGTAGTGCCCATGGAGCACGTCACGCAAGGCCAATCCGAGCCGCCGAAACGAGGGGGGATCCTTGCCTGGGTGAAGGGCCTGTTTGTCGGCAAGTCCCTTTCGGATTGATGAGTGAGCCCCGAGTGATGGGCAGGTCTTGCCCGTAACCCCTTACTGGCTAACCGGACACTTTGGTGGTAGCGGCCGTCTCCTCCAGAAGAGTGGCCGGTACTTCTATGTCCACCTCAGCGACAACTACGTGAGGGGCCAATACGTACGGCGGCACTGGATCGCCGCCGTGTTTGGATTCGGTAAAGAGCAATCCTTCCATTGCGTCCTTTCCGTTGGCCAGAGCCTCCTCCACCGTGTCGCCATCAGTAGTGCAGTTGGGATAATACGGGAAGAATACCTGATACCCCCCCTCATCCTGGGGAAATAAGATAACCGTAAATTTCCGGACATTCATCACAAGACCTCGTCGGCTATTAGGTCGAACTCCGCTCTGGTCATTCCCATTTGACGCAGAATACTGGAGAGGGTGGAAGGGCGAACTTCACCCCTGTGCTCGGGCACTATCACGGTGGCGTGCCCGGGTCTTTGGTAATTTGCATGGCTGCCAGTGTAGTGATCCAATTCCCAGCCCAGACTGATTAGAATTCTCCGAACCTCTCTGTGCCGGTACCTTCGTGGCATTGCTTTAGGCGGCCTTTCCGCAGCAGCGCTTGTACTTGCGGCCGCTGCCGCAGGGACAGGAGGCGTTGCGGCCCACCTTGGCTCCACCTCCCGGCTGGGCGTTGCGGTTCGAGCCGTTCACGGCCCGCATCGGGCTTCCCGCCGACCTGTTCCGGCGAGGGCTTCCGTCGCCGCCCATCTGCCTGGCGATCTGGCCAGTGTCCACGGTTACGTGAAAGAGCGTTCGGACGACGTCCCGCTGGATGCGGTCCTGGAGATCGCGGAACATCTTCTGGCCCTCGCTGCGGTACATGACCAAGGGGTCGCGCTGCCCGTAGGCGTGCAGTCCGATGCCGGTCCGCAGGTTTTCCATGGCTGTCAGGTGCTGGATCCAGTGGGAGTCTATGGCGCGCATCATCAGAAAGCGTTCGATGAGCCGCATCTGCTCCGAACCAATCGCTTCCTCGCGCTGGTCATAGGTCCGCTCGGCGTGCCCTGAGAGGATGCTGGCTATCTGGTCCAGGCTGCACTGGAATACCTTGTCTTCGTGGTCCAGTTCGTCCGGCACGGGGCCGATCTGGCCCAACTCGTCCAGCAGGCCGTCGGCATTCCAGTCGTCGGAGTGACGGCCGGGAAGGTACTGGGCCACGAGGCGGCCGTACTCTTGGCGCAACATCTCCAGCGTCTTTTCCCGCAGGTCGCCGTCGCCGAGGGCCATGTGCCGGTCGGCATAGATCACCTCGCGCTGCTTGTTCAGCACGTCGTCAAACTCGAGCAGGTGCTTGCGGATGTCAAAGTGGTAGCCCTCCACCTTGACTTGGGCGCCGCTGATCGACTTGGTGACCAGCTTGTTCTCGATGGGCGTGTTTTCCTCCATGCCGGTCCAGCCCATGACTGTCTTGATGCGCTCACCGCCGAAACGGGTCATCAGCTCGTCTTCCAGCGAAACGTAGAATTGGGATGAGCCAGGGTCTCCTTGCCGGCCGGCACGGCCTCGCAGCTGGTTGTCGATGCGGCGGGCGTCGTGATGCTCAGTGCCGATGACGTATAGGCCGCCCAGCCCCACGACCCGGTCGTGTTCCTCCCGCCAGGCATCCCGGAAAGTGTCGGCGCCGCCCAGCACGATGTCGGTACCGCGGCCTGCCATGTTGGTGGAAACGGTGACCGATCCCAGCCGCCCGGCCTGGGCGATGACGCCGGCCTCTCCCTCGTGGTTCTTGGCGTTCAGGACCTGGTGGCGAACACCACGCCTGCGGAGCTGCTCGCTGAGGTACTCCGAGTCCTCGATGGAGGTGGTGCCGATGAGCAGCGGCTGCTCGCTCTCGTGCAGTTCCTCTATCTTGTCAGCAACCGCTTTCCACTTGCCGTCCTCTGTCTGGTAGACCAAGTCGGAGCTGTCCCTGCGCTGCATTGGCTTGTTGGTTGGTACTTCCACCACTTCCAGTCCGTAGATGCGGTAAAACTCATCGGCTTCAGTGGCTGCCGTTCCGGTCATTCCTGAAAGCTTCTTGTACATCCGGAAGTAGTTCTGCAGGGTTATGGTGGCATAGGTTATGCTCTCGCGCTGGATCTTCAGGCCTTCCTTGGCCTCGACCGCCTGGTGCAGGCCGTCGGACCAGCGCCGCCCCGGCTGGAGCCGTCCGGTGAACTCGTCGACGATCACCACCTCGCCTTCCCGGACGACATAGTCCTTGTCGCGCTGCTTCATAACATGGGCCGAGAGGGCATTCTCCATGTATTGGACGAGGTGGAAGTTCTCGGGGTCGTACAGGTTGGAGGTGTTGGTCCACTGCTCCATATTGGCGATGCCTTCCTGGGTCAACGAAATGGCCTGGGTGCGATCGTCAATGGTGTAATCCTCGGCTGGGTCGAGACGGGGAACCAGGCGGGCGAAGTTTTGGTAGAGCTGCACCGGCTCCTCGGCGGGGCCGCTGATGATCAGGGGCGTGCGGGCCTCATCGATCAGGATGTTGTCGACCTCGTCAACAATGGCGTAGTGCTGCTCCCGTTGCACACGCCTGTCGGCGGACAAGGACATGTTGTCGCGCAGGTAGTCGAAGCCGAACTCGTTGTTGGTGCCGTAGGTGATGTCGGCCAGGTAGGCCTCCTCCCGCGCGACAGGGCGCAGGAAGGGGGTCTTTCCGCCGGTGATCGCGGGATCGTAGATGAAGGCTGCGTCGTGCTGCAGGCAGCCGATGGCTAGGCCCAGGGCATGGTACACCGGCCCCATCCAGACGGGGTCGCGGCGGGCCAGATAGTCGTTGACCGTGACAACGTGAACGCCGCGCCCGGTCAGAGCGTTGGCGTAGACCGCAAGGGTAGCCACAAGAGTCTTGCCCTCACCGGTTTTCATCTCGGCGATCTTGCCCTGGTGCAGGGCGGCGCCTCCGATGATCTGGACGTCGTAATGGCGTTGTCCCAGGTTCCGGCTGGCGGACTCGCGCACTGCGGCGAAGGCTTCGGGCAGCAGGTCTTCGAGATCCTCGCGTCCTGCGAGCCGCTGGCGAAACTCGTCTGTCTTGGCCCGCAACCCCTCGTCTTTCAGCCTCTGGAAAGCGGGTTCGAACGAGTTCACCTCATCCTTGATGGAGCCCAGCTTCTTCAGTGCCTTTTCGTTGGGGTCGCCTAGTATTTTCTGGAGAACAGATACCATGGGCCATAATCCTGAAAAAGAGTTTCCGGGTGGGGGTGACACCCGCCCGGAATAATATGGGCGATTTTACGCCCTCAATTTACCATCTCCGTAGGGGAGATTGGAAATCAGGTACTGCCAATGGCAGAAAGATGGGCCGCGCCCCGCAACTCGGCCAGGCTGTATATTCCGTTGGCGGTCATGTAGTGGCGTAGTCCGTCCAGGATGCGCCAAGGGGATTCCAGGTTGACCAGGTTGGCGCTCCCGACCTGCACGGCGGTTGCACCGGCCATGATGTATTCCAGCGCGTGCTCTGCCTCGAATATCCCTCCCACGCCAATGATGGGAATATCGACAGCCAGAGCCGCCTGGTAGACCAAGGCCAAGGACACGGGCCGGAGGCCCATGCCCGACAGCCCACCGGCGATGTTGCCCAAGACCGGCTGCCGGGTTTCCAGGTCTATTCTCATTGCTGGCAAGGTGTTGCAGATGGTCAGGGCGTCGGCCCCGCCCTCGACTGCGGCCTGCGCAATTTCCGTGATGTCCGGCACGTTTGGAGACAGTTTGGCCAGCACCGGCAGGTCCGTGTTCGCTTTCACTGTCGCCACTGCGTCGTGGGTCAGTGCCGGGCTGTAACTGAACATCGCCCCGTTTTCGATGTTGGGACAGCTCAGGTTCAGCTCCAGCGCGCTGATGCCGACCGCCTCCCGTGTCATTGCGGCCATTTCGCCGAATTCGCCGACGCTGTGGGCGGCGAAGCTGAAGAACACGGTGGCTTTCCAGTCGGCCCATCCCGGCGTCCAGTCCCTGACGGCGGTCTCGATGCCGGGGTTTATGAGGCCGATGGCGTTGAGAAACAGATGGTCCCCTGCCTCCCAGGCCTCCCGGTACGACTCTGGGAACCAGCGGGGTTCCGGGTTGCCCTCCCGCGGCCGGCGAGTGACCGTTTTTGGGACCACTGCGCCCAGTTCATGCAAGGGGTACCTGCCAACCAGCCCACGGCCGTAGCCGTCGTAACCCAGGGTACCGGAGGCGATGATTACAGGATTTGAAAGCCGGAGACCCTTGGCATGGCGGGGCGCAAGTTCGATCGAGAGATCCGGGTGGTTGTGTCCAAGCGAATTCGTCACGCCTATCCCTTCACCAAGTAGTTCCACCAGGGAATCGAGTGGGGCGGAACGGTGGCCCGGTTTGAACGGGACCGCTCCGCCTTTGACGTTTTTGCCTAGCTGACTTGATCCTGCGGTTCTTGGGTCACTTCCTCCGCGACGCCCACGGCCGGCTCCGCGGTGGCAGCGGCTTCCTTCTCGTCATCGTCGTCGTCTTCAATTGTATCCTCGGGGTCATCGTCCTCCTCGCTTTCGGAGGCATAAGTGCGGGCCGCCTGGGCCAGCCGATCGAAGTCCTCGTCCAGGCTCAGGATGCCCAAGTCATTGGTGTCGTCAGCCTCGCTGGGTGCCGGACCGCGCAGCCAGGTGCCGGGCGCCATGGCGGCCATGTCCAAAGCCGGCTGTGGGTGAAGGAGTTCCTCCATCCCGGGTATCTCAACCTGGGCCGGGATCAGCCGGCCGATGATGACGTTCTCCTTGAGACCCAACAGATAGTCCTGCTGACCCTTGACCGCCGCCTCGGTGAGCACGCGGGTGGTTTCCTGGAACGAGGCTGCGGACAAGAAGCTGTCGGTGCGCAGCGAGGCGCGGGTGACACCCAGCAGAACCTGCTCGGCGGTGGCGGGCTCGCCGCCCTCGGCCAGCACCTTGGCGACCTGTTCCTGGAAGGAGAACTTGTCCACCACCTCGCCGGGTATGAGTTCGGTGTCGCCCGGCTCGGTCACCTGCACCCGGCGCAACATCTGGCGCAGGATGATCTCAATATGCTTGTCGTGAATAGTCACGCCCTGGGACTGGTACACCGCCTGCACCTGGTCCACGATGTAAGACTGGAGGGCTTCCTTGCCCCTGATGCGCAGAATATCGTGGGGGTTCAGCGGGCCCGAGGTCAGCGGATCACCGGCGTTGATTTTATCGCTGTCGCGCACCATCAGGTAAGCCGATGCGGGGATAACGTGCTCCCTGACTTCCGCATCCTCCCAGATTACGGTGATGTACTCGCCGGTGAGCTCGACGCGGCCGCTCACGGTGGCCTCGATAGCTCCGCCAGCCGAGACCACTGCCAGTCCGCTTTCCGACACTTCCACGCGTCCGGCGGCGGTGGCAGTGGGCACCTGGGCTGGCTCGCTTAAGTCGTCTGACTCGGGCAGGGATGCCAGCACCATGCCCTCGGCGACTTCCTCCCCATCGTCGACCAGCACCTCGGCGCCCTCGGGGAGCACGTACTGCTGGACGACCGGAATGTCGGCGAGAACGGCTCCCGCCTCGACCATGTCGCCTTCTCCGACGAGGATGCTAGCTCCCTCAGGCAGGGGGAACTCCTCCCGGACCTCCTCGCGGAAGACCACGCGGAGGAC
The DNA here is from genome assembly GCA_965249355.1 of Dehalococcoidia bacterium. Taxonomy (GTDB): domain Bacteria; phylum Chloroflexota; class Dehalococcoidia; order Lucifugimonadales; family UBA3495; genus VXOI01. Next base: position 2,992,470 of record CBDFLW010000004.1, on the reverse strand, counting down.
GTTGTTCTCCTCGTCCGCTTCCAGCTCCACCTCGCCGTCGATGTCTGACAGGATGGCAGCGTTCTTCGGCACGCGGGCCTCGAAGATTTCCTCCACCTGGGGCAGGCCGCCGGTGATGTCCAGGTTCTGGGCCTCCACGTCCTGCCGGATTACGTCGGCTTCGCGCTGGAGGTCGTAGCTGTGGCGGTTGGAACTTCCCAGGATCCGGTTCAGCTCGTAGGCCACGCGGAACAGGTCCTCATCGGTGCTGCTGGTTTCTCCGACACGGTTGACTGCGTCCTCAAACTCCCCGGCGTCGCTGGAGCGGCGCAACTCCTCGAGGATGCGCTCGACCACCAGCAGCAGCCTGCCCTGCAGACGGGCATCGGCGCCCGGGATTTCCTCGATCATTCGCTTGATTTCGTCGACGACCTTCTGGAGCTCCGGTATGACCGAGATTGCATCCTCGCGCACACGCTTGACCGCCTCCCGCAGTTCTTCTGGCGGGGTCTGCTGCACGTTTTCAAGGATACGGTCGATCTGGCGGGGCAGTTCGCGGGCCATTTCCCGCAGGCGGTTCATGGTGTCGCGGCGTTGGTCGCGCCGCTGGCCAGACGCGCCCATCTGGGAATCGATGCCCGCGTTCAATATGTCCACATCGCGGGTGACCTGGGAAATCAGATCACGACCCTGGGATAGCGACCGCACCTCGCCGAGTCGGCTGAGGTCGTCGCGAATCCAGTTGATCTGTCCGCGCTGGTTGCGGGCCTCATTGGTCTGCTCCAGGTAACCCAGGGCCTCTGTCATCCTGGTTGCGATGGTCTGGCGGTCGCTGGATACGTTGAGGCTGAGTTCCTCCTTGTACTCCCAGATGCTGCCGACAGAGGGCATGTCGCGGCGGAACTGTGCCAGTCGTTCCCGTATCTCCACCGGGACCGCCTGCAGTTCCCTGGCCCTGGCGAGAACGGCCTCGTCGAGTTCGCTGTTGCGGCGCCGTACGCCGCCGGTGTGGAACACGCGCATCGTGAGCTGTGTTCCGGGTTCCCCAATGCTCTGGGCCGCGATGATGCCCACCGCCTGTCCTTCCAGCACCGCCTGGTCCGTGGCCGCCAGGTCGCCGTAGCACATGCGGCAGACGCCGCGGGCGTTCTCGCAGGTGAGGGGCGAACGCACCGGGATTTCCGTGATGCCCGCCGAGACCAGCTGATTGGCCTTATCCAGTGTGATGGTCTCGTTGCGGTTGATCAGGATTTCCCCGGTCTCCGGGTGAGCGAGTGTGGTTGCAGCGAGGCGACCGGTGACGCGGTACTGCAGGGTGATGTTGCTGTGGGGGGCCGGTCGCTGCGGCGCCCAGCCGTCGAGCGTTCCGCAATCCTCACCCTGTATGATCACCTCCTGGGCCACGTCGATCAGCCTGCGGGTAAGATAGCCGCTGCTGGCGGTGTTCAGCGCAGTGTCGGTCAGGCCCTTGCGGGCCCCGTGGGTGGAAAGGAAGTATTCGAGCGCTGTCAGACCCTCCCGGAAGTTGGACTTCACCGGCAGTTCGATGACGTCGGTACTACCGGCCCGGCGCACCAAGCCCCGCATTCCGGCCATCTGGTTGATCTGCGAGATGTTACCCTTGGTGCCCGAAAGGGCCATGACGCCGATGCCGCCGTAGTTGGTCAGGTCGCTGCCGACCAGGTCCGCGGTCTCGAAGGAGGCCTGGTTCCAGGCGTCCACAATCTTGGCGTGGCGCTCCTCCTCCGAGATCAGGCCAACTTCATACTCGGTCTTGTACTGGTCAACCCTTTCTTCGGTTTCGGCCATCACCTTGGCTTTTTGCGGTGACACCTGGATGTCGTTGATGGCGATGGTGATGCCCGACGCGGTGGCGTACCGGAAACCGAGGTCCTTAATCCGGTCGAGGACCTCGGCGGTCTCGTCATTGTTCAGGAGACGATAAAGGTTGGCGGTCAGGGCGTTGAGCGCGCCCCGGTCGATGAGCTTGTTCTGGATGCGGACGGCCTCTGGGAGGCTCTCATCGAACACGAACTTGTCGGGCAGGATGGAATTGAACTCCAGGCGGCCCATGGTGGTGGAGTAGTAGCCTCCCCGGTTCTCACCGCCGCGGATTCTCCTGACGTAGATGGGCGCGCGAAGGCCGATTTCGTCGGCTTCGTAGGCATCCCGGGCCTCCGAGATGTCATTAAACTGGCGGCCTGCGCCCCTGATGTCGGGCCGCTTTTCCAGTGTGTCGACGTCTGTAAGGTAGTAGCAGCCCATCACCATGTCGAGGGTGGGAGCCACCAGGGGGTCTCCCGAGGCGGGCGAAAGCATGTTGTGGGTGCTCAGCATGGCCTCCTTGGCCTCCAAAACCGCCATCCGGGACAGCGGCACGTGCACTGCCATCTGGTCCCCGTCGAAGTCGGCGTTGAAGGCGGAGCAAACCAGCGGGTGAATCTGGATGGCATGCCCGTCGATCAAAACCGGCATGAAGGCCTGGATACCCAGCCGGTGCAGGGTGGGCGCGCGGTTGAGCAACACCGGGCGGTTCTTGATGACATCCTCCAGGATGTCCCAGACCTCGCCGCGGGCGCGTTCCACCATGCGCTTGGCGTTCTTGATGTTGGGAGCGATGCCCAGCAGGACCAGCCGGTGCATGACGAAGGGCTTGAACAGCTCCAGCGCCATTCGCCGGGGCAGGCCGCACTCGTTCATCTTGAGTTCAGGGCCGACGACGATGACGGAGCGGCCGCTGTAGTCCACGCGCTTGCCCAGCAAGTTCTGGCGGAACCGTCCCTGCTTGCCCCGCAGGAGATCGGACAGGCTCTTTAGCTTGTGGTTGTGGCTGCCCTGGATGGGGCGGCCACGGCGGCCGTTGTCTATCAGGGCGTCGACCGCCTCCTGCAGCATCCGCTTCTCGTTGCGGATGATAATTTCCGGCGCGCCCAGGGTCATGAGCCTCTTTAGCCGGTTGTTGCGGTTGATCACCCGGCGGTAGAGGTCGTTCAGATCGCTGGTGGCGAACCGGCCGCCGTCGAGTTGCACCATGGGACGCAATTCCGGGGGTAGGACCGGCATCACCGTGAGGATCATATCCTCCACGCGGGTGCCATCGCCGTGGCTGCCGTCCCCCCTTGTGCCGCTATGCCGGAAGGCCTCCACCACCCTAAGCCGCTTGATTGCCTTCTGGCGGCGCTGGCCGGAGGTAGACTGCATATCGTTGATCAGCTGCTCGCGCAGGACCTCGAGGCTAACGGCGCGCAGGATGGCGAGGATAGCCTCGGCTCCCATGCCGGCCTCGAACACACCGGGATACCTGTCCTTGAGTTCCCGGTAACGTGACTCGGCCAGCAGCTTCATCTTTTGCAGTTCGTTCAGTTCGTCCAGCGTCACCTTCAGCTGGGCGGCCAGGTCGGCCACTTCGGTGGCCAGCTGGTTGTTGATCGCGTCAATCTGCCGCTGGAGTTCCAGCAACTCTGCCACCGGCTCACCGCCCTCAGGGGCGAATTCGGTGGCCGGGTTGTTGGTTTCGGGGTCGATACCGCCCGTGTAGCTGCGGATGAGCCGGTTCAGTTCCTCCAGTTCGTCTGCAGCGTTGCTGCGGCGCCTTTCGACCTCCAGCTCATGCTTCAACTGCTCTGCCTCGATGGTCTCCCGGCGGGCGTCCTCGTCCACCGAGATGACGATGTGCTGGGCGAAGTAGAGCACCCGCTCGAGGTTGCGGGGAGAGAGGTCGAGCAGCAGGCCCAGCCTGCTGGGGTTGGTCTTGCTGAACCAGATGTGGGCCACCGGGGCGGCCAGGCGGATGTGGCCCATGCGCTCCCGGCGCACCTTGGCGCGCGTAACCTCGACACCACAGCGGTCGCAGACAACTCCCCGGTAACGGATGCGCTTGTACTTGCCGCAGAAGCACTCCCAGTCCTTGGTCGGACCGAAAAGCCTCTCGCAGAACAGGCCATCCTTCTCCGGGCGGAGCGTGCGGTAGTTGATGGTCTCCGGCTTGGTTACCTCGCCGTGAGACCAGCCGAGGATCTGCTCGGGCGAGGCAATGGAGATGCGTATGGCGTTGAAATCGGTGGCCGTAGTCTCCGTCCTGTCTGCCATTCTGACCATTATTAAATCGTCTCCAGAGAGAATAGCCCCGTGTCGCCGCCGATACCCCGCCCGAAGTCCCGCCCAAGATCCGGCGCCAGCTCCTGGCCCCGATTCTTGGTGGTTGCGGGGCGATTGTCCTCGCTGAGGAGCTGCACCCGGAGCCCGAGGCTCTGCAGTTCCTTCATCAGTACGTTGAACGATTCCGGCACGCCGGGCTGTCCGATGGGTTCGCCCTTGACCACTGCTTCGTAAGTCTTGACGCGGCCGGCGACGTCGTCGGATTTGACCGTGAGGACCTCCTGCAGGTTGTAGGCCGCGCTGTAGGCCTCCAGCGCCCAGACTTCCATTTCGCCGAAGCGCTGGCCGCCGAACTGGGCCTTACCGCCCAGGGGCTGCTGGGTGATCATCGAGTACGGCCCGGTGGAGCGGGCGTGGATCTTGTCCTCCACCAAGTGGATGAGCTTGAGAATGTAGATGCTGCCAACGGTCACCAACTGGTCGAACTCCTCGCCGGTGCGCCCGTCGAACAGCTGGAACTTTCCAAAGGTGGGCGGCGCGATGAGGCGTTCCCGGTGGACCTTCAGGGCCTCCTGGTGCATCTGATAGATGTCCATGCCGGTGGTGTCCCTGCCTGCCTCGTTTTCCAGCCAGAGGCGGAGACAGGCCTCGCGGGCCAGGCCCAGCTTGGACTCGTCGAAAATTTCGTATGGTTCGCAGCCCCTCTCCTCCAGCCAACGGTACACCTGCTCGTCGTCGTGAGCGTGGAAGCCGTTGCCATTGCCGTTCTGGTTGCCGTTGTTGCCGTTGTAGGCCGCGGAGGCCTGCTGCCGGAACCAGACGCGGGCCAGGGAGTCCTCGATGGCCTCGTCCGTGGCTCCGTCGAACACAGGGGTCTTGGCCTGGAAGCCGAGCTGGTCGGCGGCCATACCCAGATGTGTTTCCAGCACCTGGCCCAAGTTCATGCGGGAGGGCACGCCGATGGGGTTCAGGATGATGTCTACCGGAGTACCGCCTTCGAGGTAGGGCATGTCCTCCTCGGGCAGAATGCGGGCGACGACGCCCTTGTTTCCGTGGCGGCCAGCCATCTTGTCGCCGACCGAGATCTTGCGGGTCTGGGCGATCCAGACGCGCACCGCTTCCTTTACGCCGGGATTCAGGTCGTCCTTGTTTTCCCGGCTCAAGACCTTTACGTCGATCACCTTGCCGCGCTCGCCGTGGGGCACACGGAGGGAGGTGTCCTTTACGTCGCGGGACTTCTCGCCAAAAATGGCCCGTAGCAGCTTTTCCTCGGCAGTCAGTTCCGTCTCGCCCTTGGGCGTGACCTTGCCGACAAGGATGTCGCCCGGGGTGACGTCGGCTCCGACGCGGATGATGCCGCGTTCGTCCAGGTCCCTGAGGCTGGCCTCGCCGACGTTTGGAATGTCGCGGGTGATTTCCTCGGGGCCCAGCTTGGTCTCGCGGGCCTCCATCTCGTGGCGCTCTATGTGGATGGAAGTGAAGAAGTCATCGCGGTACAGCCGCTCGCTGACAATGATGGCGTCCTCGTAGTTGTAGCCCTCCCACGACATGAACGCCACCAGAACGTTCTGTCCCAGAGCCAGCTCGCCGTTCTCGGTGGATGAGCTGTCGGCCAGCACCGTCCCCACCTGCACCACGTCGCCGCGGGTGGCGATGGGGCGCTGGTCGAAGCAGGTGCCCTGGTTGGTGCGGGAGAACTTGATGATCGCGTGGGCGTGCTCCACGCCGTCCACGTCGGTCACCACGATCTCGCGGCCGCTAACTGATGTAACCACGCCGTTCACACGGGAGGTCACGAGCTGGCCGCTGTCGCGGGCCACCCTCTCCTCGATCCCCGTCCCGACAGTGGGGGACTGGGGCCGGAGCAGAGGCACAGCCTGGCGCTGCATGTTGGAGCCCATCAAGGCCCGGTTAGCGTCATCGTGCTCCAGGAAGGGAATCAGGGCCGCCGAGACGCTCATGATCTGCATGGGCGAAACGTCCATCAGGTGGGCTTCGCTGGGCGAACCCTGGGTGTACTGGTCGCCCACCCGGATCTCGATGCGCTCCTCGACGAACTGGTTCAGTTTATCCAGCTTGGCGTTGGCCTGGGCTATCCGGAACCGCTCTTCCTTGTCGGCGGAGAGCCAGACTATGGAATCCTCGAGGCTGCTGCCCGGAGAGGTCTCCATCACGAAGGGCCGGACCTTGATCATCGCATCCTCGGGCAGCCGCCTGATCGCTGCTATGCGGTTGGAGCCGATGGCGACGCCCTCATTCACGATCACGTGGCTGTTCTCAGGATTGACCACGGCCTGGGTGACGGTGCGTCCCTTCAGGTCCGGGGAGTCCTTGGACAGCTCGTGGCATACGAGGCGGTAAGGCGACTCGATGAAGCCGAACTCGTTGACCCGCGCATAAGACGCAAGCGAACTGAGCAGGCCGATGTTCGGGCCTTCCGGGGTCTCTATGGGGCAGATGCGCCCGTAGTGCGAGAAGTGAACGTCGCGTACGTCGAACCCCGCTCGCTCCCTGGAGAGACCTCCGGGACCGAGGGCCGACAGGCGCCGCTTGTGTGTCAGTTCGGCCAGCGGGTTGGTCTGGTCCATGAACTGGGACAACTGTGAGCCGCCGAAGAACTCGCGCACCGCCGCCACTACCGGCCGGATGTTGACCAGCCCCTGGGGAGCGGCGGTCTCCGGGTCGACAAGCGTCATCTTCTCCTTGACCATTCGCTCCATTCGAAGCAGTCCGACACGCACCTGGTTCTGCACCAGCTCACCCACGGCGCGGACGCGGCGGTTGCCTAGATGGTCGATGTCGTCAACCCTGCCCTCACCCTGGTTGATCCTGATCATCTCGCGTATAACGGCGATGATGTCGTGTCTGGTCAGGGTCCTGGGGCCCTTGTCGGTGGGCAGGTTCAGGCGCTGATTGAACTTGTGGCGTCCCACGCGGCCCAGATCGTAGCGCCGCTCTTCGTAGAACAGGTTCTTGATCAGGTTGCGGGAGTTGTCCAGACTGGGAGGCTCGCCTGGCCTGAGGCGGCGATAGAACTCAATCTGGGCGCCGGCGATTCTCTGCGCCCCTTCCTTGTCAAAATCTTCCCCCTCGTGCAGCCAGGCCCACAGCGAGCGGAGGTCATCCTCGCGAAAAGAGACACCGGCCGGATCGGCGGCGGGGTCGCTGCGCAGGGTGGCCTGCATGTAGCGGTGAGTCTCATCAGTGTCCACGTCGTCGAACAGGGCAGTGACCTGATCGTCGTAGGCCACGCCAAGGGCGCGGAGAAAGGTGCTGGCCGAGACCTTGCGCTTTCGGTCGACCTTTACCGACAGAACGTCCTTGTTGCTGGTCTCGAACTCCAGCCATGCGCCGCGGGAGGGGATCAGCTTGGCCATACAGAGCCCGCGGTTGCTGCTGGGGCTGCGCTCCGTGACGAAGTAGATGCCCGGTGAGCGGACCAGCTGGCTGACCACGACTCGCTCTGCGCCGTTGATTATGAACGTGCCGTTGTCGGTCATCATGGGGAAGTCCCCCATGAATATTTCCTGCTCCTTGATCTCGCCGGTCTCCTTCATGACCAAGCGAGTCTTGACGTACAGGGGCTGGGAGTAGGTTATCTCCCGCTCCTTGCATACCTGCGGTGAATACTTGGGAGGACGGAACTCGTGTTCCTGAAAATGAAGCTCATATTTCTTTTCGGTGTAGTCCAGTATGGGTGATACTTCACGGAAAACGTCTTCCAGCCCCTCCTGGTTGAACCACTCGTAGGACTGAATCTGGCTCTGGATCAAGTTGGGAACGTCCAAAACCTGGGGAATACGCGCATAAGACCGGACATCCTGCAGTTGAAGAGAATGCCCATTGCGAATAGCGGGCAAAGCCATTCCGAATCTCCTTACCGAGAATAGCCGCCATGGACGGGCAAGAGTTCAGGGCGCGGTAGGACCAGGGTCAAAGACAAGCGGATATAGAGGCGAGGTACGAGGCTGTTTGAATGAAGACCTAATTCGAGGCATAAGCCAGTAACGGTTAAGTATACTCTCCGTCCCAAATTTGTCAATGATCTCAGCCGATTTTTTACGGAGAATACTTGATGCTGAATTGCCATAAAAAATTACAAAGAGGTGAGGCTATGACTGAATTATTTAATATCTATCAGAATGGTTACGAAAAAATACCAAATACACCCATATTACGTAGAATGCCTGACATGTCGGCGCCCGGTCAGTGGGAGACCCCCGTTGCCTCAGCAGGCGGACCGCGCCGCGTTCCTCCACCCCACGGAAATGGGATCGGCGCACTCAATTGCCCTGTGGATTCGGTACCGTCCCTGTTTGAAATTAAAATCATCCGTCATCTTCGTCTATACGCCATCATTCCGGCGAAAGCCGGAATCCAGAGCCCCCGTACGCCGTCGCATAACAGTCATTCCTGCCCCCGTCCGTCATCCCGCCCCTCCGCAAATGGCGCCGTTCTGCTTGCTGGCGATGATGTAGAAGCAGGGCGTTTTCACGGGGACTCTGGATTCCTGCTTTCGCCGGAATGACGGTACTGAATTTCTTGGCTACGGCACTCAACAGATGTCAATTTCAATGAGGGACACTACCGAAGATTCCGGAGCTTAAGACCCTCGATTGCGCGATGCGCTATAATCGCTCTCTGCGTCTGATTCCGTAAGCTGTAAGGCTATCCTGCATGATCCATCCACCCACATGAACCGCCCACCCAGGAATTCGTTCCGGCTTCGCAACCTGGTTTTGGCGGGCCACCACGTACACTACGCCTGGGTAATCGTTACTGTTGCGGCCGTTATGCGGCTGTTCAGCTCCTCATTCCGCTCCTCCTCCAGCATTCTCATTCCGCGGCTGGTCGATTCCTTTGGATGGAGCTACGGCGCCGTAGGGTTTGGGTTTGCGCTGCAGTGGGTCGTCTCGGGAATGCTGGGCCCGTCGGCTGGATGGCTGGGCGACCGGTACGGTGCCCGGGTGGCCATGACCATCGGGGCCGTGCTGTTCATTGTCGGCATGGTCCTGACTGGATTCATGACAAATCTGTGGCAATTCTACCTGTTCTTCGGGGTGATCCTCAGCGCCTCCATGGGGATATTCCAGGTCCCGCTGACCGCCTCCGTGACCATGTGGTTCAGGAAGCACCTGGGGACCGGCATGGGCATACTCCAGTCGGCCCAGGGCATCGGGCCGCTGGTCGCGGTGCCGATAATGCTGCTGGTGATTGTCCTGTTCGGCGGGGGGATCAATGGGCTCAGGGCCGCCTTTTGGGTGCCGGGCATTATCGGCGGAGTGGCCATCCTGGGGCTGGTGCGGTTCTTCTACAACGAGCCGGCGCAGATCGGGCTCCGGCAACTGGGGGCCTCGGAGAACGAGCCGGTACGGCAGGTCCAGAGGGGCGAAATCGCCAAGTTGCGCACCAGGGTCTTCTTCAAGCAGGCACAGCGGACCCTGGCCTTTTGGAACCTGATCGGCGTTCACTTCTGGGGCTGTGCCGGCCACGCCGTCGTGCTGGTGTACCTCGTGGCAATTGCCGAGTCTGAGGGCGTCTCGCCTGGACTGGCTGCCGGGGCGTTTGTAACCATGTCGGTTACCAGCACCATTACCAGGTTCGCGGTCCCGGTGCTGGCCGACCACCTGGGCAGCAAGGGAGTGATGGCGGTCTGCTTCTCCTTGCAGACCCTGCCGATACTTCTGCTCTTCTTCGCCGTGGAACCATGGCAGTTCTACCTGTTTGCCGTGCTGTTCGGCGTCGGTTTCGGCGGAGAGATGAGCGCGTTTCCCATCATCAACCGGCAGTACTACGGGAGCGCCCCCATAGGAACAACCTACGGCTGGCAGATGATGGGCGCGGGCATCGGCATGGCCGCAGGGTCCCTGGTCGGCGGCTGGCTGCGCGACTGGACTGGCAATTTCGACGTCACCATGGGGCTGTCGCTGGTCCTGAGCATAGTAGGGGTGATTTCCATAGTGATGCTCCCCACCACGCGGCGCCATCAGCTGCCGGACTGGGAGAGCCAGCTACCACCAGAGGCGCAGACGCAGCCAGCGGCAGGGGATTAGGGGGCTAACAGGTACCCCGGCTGCCTGACTTCCTGTACAGGAAGGAAATTGCAGTCGACTAACACTGCTTGTTAATATACCGCCAAATTTAACATCCGATACAGCTCTGTCTGACCGCTGAGCTATTGGACCTATGGCAAATCGAAAGCGTCAAGGGAATAATCCCAAGCGGCGCATAGCATCACAGGGATATACATCCTCCGAAGTCCAAGCTCGCCTTTCCACCGCTCGTTATGTTGGCAATGCTCATCACAAGAGCAAGCCTGCGGATTACGGTTTCAATCCACCTGCAAATCCCCGTCCTGGCAAATCCCTTTGCGACGCTATAAGGACGATTAAAAGGAGCGAAGCGGTAGCCTTGTTTCAAAGCGGGATTGCGTGCGAAATGTTGAGCCAGTTTGCATCTGGCGACCTTCCGAAATATGTCTGGGCAGTTGACGCAGATGGAGAGGCCTGCGAGTCAAAGCAGTCTGGAGACACTGGTGAGTATCACGGATACCGTCTAGGTACGAATGATCCAATGCGAGACTGGGTTATCGAAGAATGGAATTCGAAAAATCAAACATGACTCTCAAACTGAACATCTCCCTGACTCCTATGCCCTTGAAATTGGGGAAGAACAAGAGAAAGCTGCCTTTGGGATGCTCAAAATTACCGCCCTTGGACAGTTGCTGACCGAGGGAACAGAGATCAGTGACGACTTTGCTGTCTACCGCGCAGGCCCTTACGTCTCAGGCTACCATCTAGCAGAATGACTTGTCTGGAACTGGTGGCGGTTGCGGTGGGAACCTCGACCTGCAGGCCAAGTTACAAGTCATCGGGATTGGGATTTTGCCCATTGTATGACCACAATCGGCGAAGGATATGTATGGCCAAACATCACAGTTTCCACTGACGGGTTTTGGACAGGCTTGATTTCGGAGCGTTCCATTGAGTCCGATGCATCGTTTTTCCGCTACTCGGGAGCGGGCTTTGTCAGCGTGCCGGCCTCCGCGTTGGAATCGGCGATTGACGATTTCGTGCCGCTGATCATGCACTTGGCAGAAAACGTAGAACTCTCAGATGCCAACCTGCATCGCCTTTGGAATGACCTTCAGACTGAACGGGAGAGTCCCGAAATAGCTCGCTTTAGGCGGTTCGAAGCCTTGCTCGGCTCCGAGCCAGACGAATTGGATGCCGATGAAATAGAAGGACGCCTCAATGATTCAGAGGTGTTGGGTGAAAAAGGGCTGGATGAAATCGCCATCGGGTCGGTGTCTGGTGCCAGGGGTTTGAGTGGAATGCTATCGGCCCAACAGATTGCGGAAATTACGGAACGCGCAGGTTTCGACATCAGGCCGGAAGACGGAGTGAAAGCGAATGTTGTTGAACTCCGACAGTGGGGCAATCAGGCAGCCTGACGCATCAGAGTAAGTGCCGCAAACGCCATTCGCCGCCAAGAACAATTGGGCGACTGGCCCCTTAAGGATGGTGTCCTTGCTGACCTTGCCGGAATCACTTCCGACGTCATCAACGCGGGCAAACCTGGCGGAGGATTCTCGTGAGTTTTCCGGCGTGAGGGAGAACCTGCACAAGTTGCGCTCCGCTCGAAATGGGATACGGGGCGGCGTTTCGAGCTTGCCCGACTGTTGGGGGACAATATCTTCGCTTCTGATATGCCGGGATATCTGGAATCACTCTCTCTCCGGCTACCCGCTCTCACAACTACCGGCAAAAGGCCCAGCGTGCCTTTGCGGCTGAACTATTGAGCCCTTGGCCGGTAGTGAAAGAAATGCTGGGGAATGATTACTCTGAAGAGAATCAAGAACAAGTTGCCGAACACTTTTCGGTTTCACCGATGACCATCAGCACGTTGTTGATGAACAATGCGGACATCGGCTATGAAGACAAGATGCTGCTTCCATACTGAATCAATCCCTTTCGCAGCCCTATCAACCTCCGATTTAGTAGGGGCGGGTTTTAATCTCGCCCATGCTTCGTGCTACACTGCCTCCAAGTTCGCTCAGCAGCCATGCTGCCCCGAATTCTGAGCTAGAGGAGGCTCCTGAAATGCTGGACTTGATCATCCGCGGCGGGCAGGTCGTCACCCCCATGGGCGTGGGGGATTGGGACGTTGCTGTGCAGGGAGAGAGGATCGCGGCAGTGGCTACGGCTGGGGCGCTGGGCGATGAGGCAGGCAGGATAATTGATGCCACCGGCAAGGTGGTCGTTCCGGGAGGCATCGAACCTCATGCCCACATATCCGCGCCAATCATGGGCCACGGCAACCTTACCACGGCTCCGCCGGAGCAGGTCAGCCGCGCCGCTCTCTTCGGCGGGACGACCACTTTGCTGGACTTTGCTATCCAGTACCCGGGCATCGACATCCACCAGGCCGTTGCCGAGCGCACCGGCGTCTGGCAGGGCAACTCATACGCCGACTACTCTCACCACCTGATGCTCCTAGGCCAGATCCCCCAGGAGATCATCGGCTCGCTGCATGAGGCCGTCGAGGACGGCTTTGCCACCTTCAAGATCTTCACCACCAACATCCGTCCCCCCGCCACCACCGGGGAGCCTCGCATGGTTGGAACCGGTCACCTCCACGACCTGATGGAGGAGATCCAACGGCTGAGCGCAATGCTGCTGGTGCACGCCGAGGACGACGACATGGTGCAGCACATGTACCAGAAGCTTACCCGTGAGGAGCGCACGGAGTGGTACAACATGCCGCTGGTGCACAGCGCCGAGTCCGAGGACGTCTCGTTCCGCCGGGTGCTGCGGGTGGCGGAGTGGACCGGCTCGCCCGTCTACTTCGTCCACGTGAGCGCGCTCCAGGGTGTGCAGAACATCATGGAAGCCCGGGCCAATGGCCGCCCGGTATACGGCGAAACGCTGCACAACTACTGCTGCTTCAACCAGGACAATTACCGGGAAGAGAATGGGATGAAGTACCACACCTATCCCTCGTTGAAGTCGGAGGCAGACCGGCAGATGCTGTGGGACGGCATCATCAACGGCGGCCTGCAGACCATGGCCACCGATGAATACTGCACCTCGTGGGAGACCAAGATCGCCGGCCGCACCATCTCTGACGTGACAGGCGGACATAACGGAGCCGAGGCCCGCATGGGCATCACCTACAGCGACGGTGTGTCCAAGCAGGGCATGACCCTGCAGCGCTTCGTCGACGTAACTTCGGCCAATGCCGCCAAGATCATGGGCCTCTACCCGCGCAAGGGAGTGCTGGCCCCCGGCAGCGACGCCGACATCTGCCTGATCGACCCCGGCATCAAGCGCCAGTTGACCAGGGAGGATTTCCACATCACCGACTACAGCATCTGGGAGGGCCGCGAAATCGAGGGCTGGCCGGTTACCACCATCCTGCGCGGGAAGGTGGTTGTCGAGGACGGCAACTTCTCCGGCAGCTTGGGCGACGGGCAGTTCCTCCGCCGCAAGGTGGATCCGGCAGTGGCCGACCGGCCGGTCGTTTAGGCCGCGCCAATCCAGCACGTTAAACCCCAGCATGTTAAACCCGGGGGCGCAGGGTCTGTCTCTGTGTCCCCTCTGCTTAGCGAGGATAACGAGATGGCGCGCATCAAGCTGGTTCCCACTGAACAGTTGACGCCCGGGATGCAGAGGATCGCCAAGGCAGCCGAGGCCCACAAGCTGAACCCACGCATTTTCCAGGCAGCGGGCAACCTGCCGGACGCCTACGAGGCCTTCTGGGCCTTTTATGGGCCGCTGAAGCTGGAGGGGCTGCTGGACGCCCGGCTGAAGGAGCTGGTGCGCCTCAAGATCGCCGAGCTGAACGAGTGCGCCACTTGAAAGCTGGGTCGCGCTGTGCCGGCGGTGCAGCAGGGGATGACCGAGGAGATGGTGGCCTCGCTGGTCCATTTTGAGGACACCGACCTGCCCTACCGGGAGAAACTTGCCGTCCGTTTCGCCGAGCGAATGGCCGTTGACCACCAGAACGTTGACGACGAGTTCTTTGCCGAGTTGCGCCGTGAGTTCACCGATCCCGAAATCTTCGAGCTTGGCATGATCACCGGCATGTTCCTCGGGTACGGCCGACTACTGGCCATGCTGGACCTGGAGAACCCCGACGAGCCGGGGGATTAGCTGTAAGGCGCTGGATATGGATGAGAGGCCTGCAGGTCTCCTTCCCTATTAAGGCGTGTTTGCCCGGTCTCATTGGTCGTTTAGCCGCTGTTGTGCCTAACACCAATGGTCCAGATGCCTGAAGGCCACTGTTCTCGGATGGTGGTTGCGCCAAATATGAAGTTTTCTCTGTGTTCGCCTTTCAATTCGTCCATAAGGCGAAACGGAATTACACCAAAGGGGGCAGGTAATCCGCGCCTGACAACAAGTTCGCTGAAATCCTTGTCGTAAGTTAATAACGTGCGTCGTTCACTTGTTGCCTGAATTAGTAGGTTCGGGTCGTGAGCCGATGGGCTGGTTTCTCGCACATAAAGAACATCGTGGCCAGCAGCTCGAAGTTTTGCCACTGCGAGACTGTCTATGTTCTCATCAGCCAGCAGACGCATTTTTCTCTGCCCACTGTGCCAGCCACTCCTTTTTCCTATGCTCGTCTTCTTCGTCCATCCGTCGGTTAAGCTCTGCCCACGTAATGTTGGACAGCTTGGCTCCGGTGGCGGCATATTCCAGGCAGGCGTAGACGTCTTCCTGGGTGACTTGTGTGTACTCCTTCAGAAATTGCTCCACTGTGGTGTGGACGCTACAAACGCGGTCAGTCACAAACTCCACCGAAAGCCGCGTTCCCTTGATGGTGGGTTTGCCACCCAGGATCTCCGGGTGGCTGACGATGCGGTCTTTCCAGAGGTGCGTGTAGTCTTTCGGGTCGATGGGCATGACCGGCCTCCGCTTGAGCCAGGGCGAAACTCTGGCCGACTATGTCCGAGTGGTTTACTGGATCACGCCGTGGCGGTGCAGGATGCGGGCAAGCTCGGCGACGCCCTCGTAGTTCTCCTCCGGCGTTGGGTACCCGAAACAGAGGCGGGCGGAGTTCTTGCCGCCGCCCTCAGGTGAAAACAGGACGCCGGAGTAATAGCCCACACCCTCCTGGAATGCCTGCTCCTGTATCGCGTCCAGGTCGGTGCCATCCGGCAGCGTCAGCCAAATGTACAGCCCACCCTCCGGTCGCGTCCAGGTGGCCGCGTCGCCAAAGTTCTCGCCCAGCGACGCCAGCATGGCGTCCCGCTTGCTTCGCAAGGATTCATTCTGCTCGCGCACGTGGCCCTCCAAGTCGCCGTGTTTGATGTACTCGGCGATGGTGAGGGCGGCGAAATGATTGACCGCACCGCCCATCTTGAAGGCCCAGGCGCGGTTGATGACCTCGGGTGGGGCCACGAGGTAGCCCATGCGCATGCCTGGTGCGATGGTCTTGGAGAAGGAGCCGACGTAGATCACCTGTCCGGTGTCGTCCAGCGAGTGGAATGAGGCCACGTCCTCACCCTCGAAGCGGAGGTCGATATAGCAATCGTCCTCGAACACAGGGACGACGTGCTGCCGGGTTACTTCCAGCACTTTCCTACGCCGCTCCAGCGTCATGGTCCAGCCCAGTGGGTTCTGGAAGGTGGGAATGGTGTACAGGTACTTGACCCTCCGGCCCTCGCCCTTGAGCCGTTCGATGGTGGCGGCCAGGTCCTCAGGAATAATGCCGTCTCCGTCGCACTTTACGCCCACCACGTTTGCCTTGTAACGGCGTAGCGAGCGCAGTGTCCCAAGGTACAGGAACTCCTCGGTCAGCACCGTGTCGCCCGGCTCGGTGAGGGCCTGGATCACCATGGAGATGGCCTCACCCGATCCCCCGGTCAGCACCACTCCATCGGGGTCAACCTGCATGCTGCGGCTGCGCGCCAGCCGCTCCGCCACCAGCCGGCGCAGTTCCGGGTATCCGGCGGGGTCAGTGTAGTAGGCCAGGTCTCGTCCCTCACGCGACAGTACACTGCGCACCGCATCTGCCAGACCGTCCAGCGGCAGTGTGTCGGGATCAGGATAGGCGACGGCGAAATCGTACTTGGCGTGGCGGGTCTTGCCGGGCGTGACCTCCGGTGTTCCTGTAGCAAACAGACCCTCGTAGCTGAACTTCTCTGGCATTGCAGCGGCTCCTCCGTGAGCTAGAGTGGTGGTGGGTAAAGGACAGAAATGTCGTTTACATCGATGAAAACATCGAGGGAATACGCCCCAACCCAAGGATCAAGGGCGTAGTTGGCCTGCGGTCCCTGGCGGACACCCATGAACACTTCCTGCAGACGGTTGGCGGCCTGCCATTCGGACTCGGCTGCGGGGCCGTGCATCTCGCGGTCGTTGACAAGGAACAGGTTGACCAGGTAGGCGTCGTGGCCGTTGACTTCACGAATCCAGTACAGGTGAGCCAAGCGGTTGGCGTACTGGTAGAAGCTGGTCGACCAGTCCACCGGCGCCTTTGAATTCACGAACGCCTTGACCCTCCCCAGGCTCTCCTGGATTTTCAGCAGGGCAGATTCTCCCCGTGCCTGGGCCGGCGCGGTCACCATTTCGGGGATGTGGGCCTTGGCCTCGACCAGGATGATCTGTCCCCGGTCGGTTACCGCCAGGCCGTCCCACTGCGGGCCGAAGCGAGGCCAGAAGTCGGAGAGGTCCCGCTGCGGCAGCGCAGGAGCGCGGTAATACAAGGAACCAGCCAGCCGGTCGAGGAACGACTGGTCCCGGTATTCGGCGTAATGGTCCTCGAGGAGTGGGGATCTCCAATCCACATCCTCAGGGAGCTCGGCGAGGCGCTGTGCGATGGCGTCGTTCAGCAGCTCGGGCCGGCAGTTGACCAGGACTTGCAGCCAGCGGCGGCTGCCCCAGTTGGCTGCGGCGGGGTCCGTGATGGTGCGTGTCACTATTGTCTCCTACTACAGTTCAGTGGGTCATACCAACGTACAAAGGCCACTGAGCGAGACAATTGTTGATAGTCCGTCTCCTTCAGGTCAGAGCGGTAATACAAGGCCCTTTGAATAGCCTCTGGATTTCCGGCGTAGCGGCCAACCATTTCTTCAGCATTGGTTTGGGCGTCACCGTATTGCAGTACAATGATGTAGCTGTAATCGTATCCGCCTTGTCTTGCATACCAAGAACCGACGTATATAAGACGGATCACCAGATCGCGTTCTCCGTCATTGGCTGTACGTTCGCTAACATTGGATTGACATTTGGCTTCCATCAACACAACGGCGCGTTGTCCTAATTTTATCAATACATCCGGTTCAGACCGTCCTTCTTTTTGTGGACGACTCGGTGGCGGAGGAATCTTCGGCCAGAACTGCAATTCCACCGATGGGACAGCATTAGATACTTCCGAAAGAACTGCTTCTGAGAATGACTCGGAAAGGAGATTGCTGATGATCAAAGTTCTCCGGGATTCCTCGCAGAGTAGAGGGCTGAAATAATGCCAAGTACGCGCATCCTCGGAGTTCACACTGCAGATCCTTGGCAGCCCTTTTACGTTCCCGCGTGAATAAGTCCCTGCCAGTTTGTCACGGAACGCAGGATGCGTCGCGTCGGTGTGTTTTAGCAATGGATGGTACTCCGGGGTTTTCCAGACCTTAACCCCGGAGTTGCTGCTCACATAATCGCTCATGTCTGTTCCGAAAGAAATTGCCCTAGTAATACCGGGAGAACACCGGCTCTTCACGGGTCATGATTTCCAGCACCACCGGCAGGCCGTCCGACGCGATGTCTTGGGCGCGGGCCAGCGCCGGGGCGATGTCGCCGGGCTGGGTAATGGTCTCGGCGTGGCAGCCCAGGCTGTCGGCCATCTTGGTGTAGTCGCCGGTGAGGAACTTGGATCCGTACTTCTCGACGGCGATGGGAATGTTCTTCTCGTAGCCGCCCATGGCGCCGTTGTTGATGATCACCGTGATGGTGCCGACCCTGTTTCGGCTGGCGGTCTCGAAGTCGGTGCCGCACATTCCCACCGCGGTGTCGCCCATCAGATTGACCACGGTCTTCTCCGGCGCAGCCAGCTTGGCGCCGATGGCAAAGCCCAGGCCCGCGCCGAGCTGGGTGGAGTTGCCCCAGCCCAGGTACCCGCGGGGCGTCGTGGCCTCGTAGAAGGGAACCATCTGGTCGCGGGGGTTGCCGGAGTCGTGAGTAACAATGCTGTTCGCCTTGTCCAGTCCATTGTTCAGTTCCCAGACGACGCGGTAGGGGCTGATGGGTATGTCGTTGGAGGTCAGGCGGGGCATCCATTCGGCCAGCCATTCCTGCTTGATTGCTGTGATTTCAGCGGCCGTCTCCGACTGTCCTGAGCCTGTCGGAGGACGTCGCCCGTTGTCGCCCAAGGCGTTCTTGACCTCGTCGATTAGCTGATGCAGCACCAGCTTCGAGTCGCCCAGGAGCATGTCCTCAAGTCCGTACTCGCCGTTCAGGTCGCGGTCGTCGACGGTGGACTGGATGATGGCCTTGCCCACTGGCACGGGAGCCGAGGCCAGGGTCTTGTTGAAGCTGGTGCCGATGCCGAATACCAAATCGGACCGGCGCAGGAACTCGCCCACGGCCCTGGTGCCGGTGTTGCCGCCGGTGCCCAGCGCCAACGGGTGGTTCTCTGGGAAGCCGCTCTTGCCCAGGGTGGTGGTCATTACCGGGGCGTTGAGCAGCTCGGCCAGCTCCACCAGCTCGGGTGTGGCCTCCGCGTAGAGCACGCCCTGCCCAGCGTAGATAACGGGACGGGCCGCATCCACCAGGCGGCGGGCGACCCGGGCCGCGTCCACCGGGTCGGCGGCGGTGCGGCTCTTGGTGATCGGGGTGTAGAAGAACAGCGACTCGTCGATTTCGCCATTCATCACGTCAGACGGCGTTTCCAGCACGACCGGGCCGGGGGCACCAGCGCGGAGCTGGGTGTAGGCGCGGCGCAGCATCTGCGGCACTCGCTCGGGCGCGTTGATCATCCCGGCCCACTTGGTTACGCCGTCGTAATTGCGCGTGGCGGAAAAGTCTGAGGTCATGGTGGTACGGCTGGAGCCCTCGTGGCCGGGCAGCATCAGTATGGGCGTGTTGTCGGCGAAGGCCTGGGCCACGCCGGGGAAGGCGTTTTCGATACCGGGCCCCGCCTGCACCAGGCATACGCCGGTCTTGTTGCCGTTGTTGATCCGGCTATAGGCGTCGGCCATGTTCACGGCGCCCCGTTCCATCCGGGCGATGATCGGTCGGATGCCGGCAGCGGCGATGGCGTCGATTAGCGGGTTGTTTGGGAAGCAGAATGCGAGCTCTACACCCTCCTGCTTCAGGATGTTGGCGATGACGGTTTTGCCCTGCATCTTCCCTCCAAGGATTGTGAGGTCGGTAGATTGTACTACGTTGGTAAACCAGCAGCCGGAAGCCACGGGCAATCCAATTCAGGCCGCCGCCTGTAGCGTGGTTGCCGCCAGGAGTCAGTAGAGATCTTCGTCGGAGAAGAAGGGCTTGTCGGCGTCTGGACTGGCCTGCCCCATCAGCCGCGCCGTGTGGATCAGGCAGGCCCGGCGGTATAGCACGAGAATGGCCTGATTGACCAGGAGCTGCGGCTTGTTGATGCTGCGTCCGTGCTTGTGGTTGAGCCAGGCCGAATGCCCGGCGGCGAAATATTGTTCAAGGAAGTCGGTCGGTTCCACTACGCCGCTGCAGGCCTCAAGGATCTCGCCGGGCGCGTCGGCGCACAGAATGTCAGGCTGCTCTGCGGCCATGCGGAGGAAATACTGCTCGCGGTCACGTTCCATAAGCTGCCACCCGTCTTGAGGTCGGTCTGGGACCATATGATACGATGATGCTACACGGAGGTTGGAAATGGCAACAGTAAATCGGGAAGAGGTTACCATCCAGGCTGACGCTGCGCTTCTGGCCCGGTTGCGCCAAATTGTCGGCGACGACGGGCGGGACCTCCAGGCGGTGCTTGAGGATGCCCTGCGCATCTACGTCAAGCTTCACCGGTACGAAGGAGTGCGGCCGGAAGTAGCCGCGCATCTGAAGGCCAGTATCGAACGCCACCGGCGTCTGTATGAATTGCTTGCCCAATGACACGTCAATTTCTCACCATCGGACAAGTTATTCACATCCACGATGAGCTGGTTAAAGAGTTTGGCGGTGCCTTTGGCATCCGAGACGAGGGCGCGCTGGCGTCGGCTGTTGCACGTCCAGGGATTGGATACTACGACAGCTTGGCAGCCGCAGCCGCAGCATTAATGGAGAGTCTGTTCAACAATCATCCCTTCGTAGATGGCAACAAGCGCACCGCTACTGCAGCAACGGAGATATTTCTGAACCTTAACGGATACTTCATTGCCTGCGATGATTTCGCGGCTTACAAGTTCTTTATGCATCTCATTGACGAGGGAGCCGTCCGGTTCGCCAATCTCCTCCCTTGGCTGGAAGAGCATATAAGCCCGCTGCCCCGCCGACTCCTGTGAAACGCGGGAACAGGCGGGATGGAATTAACACAAGAGTCCGCCGGGAAGCCTCACGGCCGCCCGGCGGACTTCGCTATTCCGGCACCTCAGCGACGCGGGATCAGAGGTTGAGCTGCGGTATGAGGTAGCGGCTCAGCTTGTTGTAGATCTGGATGCGGCTCCGCTGGGTGTCCGCCACGATCAATCGGTTGTTGACCGTGTCGTATTCCACGGCGGTGGGCTGGGCGAAGGTCCATTCGGGCTCTGTGCTGCGGACCTCGCGGCGCCGCTTGGCGTAGTCTGCGTTGGCGTCCACGGTCATCTGGGCCCAGTGGGACAGTTGCTGCGCGTCGCCCACGAGGCTGGTCAGGAACTTGCCATTGGCCTCGAAGATGTGCACCCGGCCCCGGTTCCAGCGGTTTTCGCTCCAGTCGCAGATGTAAACATCGCCCTCGGGGTCCACGGCAACGTCCGACGGATAGTTGAGTTCTCCCCGCTTGTTGCCTTCGCGGCCGAACTGGGCGACGAAGTCGCCGTCTTGGGTCAGTTTCTGCACACGGTGATTGCCAGAATCCGCCACGTAGACGTGGCCATCCTTGTCGATGGCGATGCCCCAAGGGGAATTGAACTCGCCCTCACCAGAGCCTTCGCTGCCGAAGGAGCCCAGGTACGTGCCGCCAGTGGTGAACTTGCGAACCCGGTGGCTGCGCCCGTCGGTGATAAACAGTTCTTGGTCGGAGGAGATTGCGATTCCGCAACTGCCGTTGACCTCGGGATCGCCGGGCTGAACGATAGAAAATTGGCGCTGGTAGTTGCCGTCGGCGTCGAACACTGAGACGCGGTTGAGCCACTCGTCAGCCACGTAGAGGCTGCCGTCCTCACCAGCGACGATGCCGGCAGGCCAGATGACCTGCCCGTCGTTGCTGCCGTAGCGGCTGAACTCCCCGATGTATTCTTCCTCGCCCCAGGTGTCGCCAAGGTTGACCCTGGAGATGCGTTGACCGACGCCGGTTCGGTTCCAGCCCACGTTGCTGATGGACTCGCTGCCGCGGTTGGCGACGTACACCACACCGTTTGGCCCGATGGTCATGGCCACCGGAGTGTTGAAGCCCATGCCGGTCTGCGCGCCGCGGCCCACGTTGTGGCTGTAATCAAAGGTGCGGCCGGCCACTGTTTCGGTAAGCATTTTGGAAATCCTCCCTGATCGGAGTGGTCGTTGCTTGACGCAGGGGCGGGTATTTCAACCCGCCCCTGGTTTCGATTTCTTTCCGGTGCGAACCGGACTAGGCGAAGATAGGCAGCTTCTCGTATAGCCCGCCTACCAGCGGCTTGGCGTCCAGGCCCATCCAGCCTTCGAGGACGGAGCTGTACAGCCCACGGTAGTCGATGTTCGGGACCACGTCGCCCTGCTCCAGATCCTTCTCCTCCAGGGAGGGGAATTCGCCGTACTGTCCGCCCGTGATGCCGGAGCCGAACATGAAGGCCGCGCCGCCAGCCCCGTGGTCGGTGCCGGAGCCGTTGTCGTGGGTGCGGCGGCCGAATTCGGTGAACATCAGCACCACGACGTTGTCGCCGACGTTGTGTTCTTTCAGGTCGTCCAGGAACGAGTCCATCGCGTGGGAGACGTCGTACCACAGCTTGTCGTGCATTCCAATCTGGTTGGAATGGCTGTCGAAGCTGCCGTGGTCAACGTAGAAGACGCGAGTGCCCAAGTCGGCCATGTGCACCTGGGCGATGCCCTTCAGCTTCTTGGCGATGGCGGTGTCGGGATACTCGACGTCCGAGGAGTATATCCTGGGGGCTTCTTTCAGGATGTCGGCGCCCTCCAGGGTATCCAGGCCGGTCTGGCCCATGTAGTCCATGACCGCGCCAGTGCCGATGGCCGGCGAGTACATCCGGGCGAAGCGGTCCAGCACCTTGTTGCGCTGTTCGCCGGTGATGTTGGGGAGCAGGCCATAGTTGTCGAGGTCATCGACCACTGCCACCGGGACACCGGGCAGGGCCAGCGCGCGGAACAGCGAGGGGCCGAAGCTGACCGTGGTCAGAACGTTTTCCTTGTTGGGGTCGATGTCGCGGGTGGCGCGGCCCAGCCAGCCCTCGGTACCCAGCTTGTCCGGCTCGCAGGTGTGCCAGATGTCCATAGAGCGGAAGTGCGAGCGTGGCGAGTTGGCATAGCCGATGCCGTGGATGATGGCCATGTCGCCACGGTCATAAACGTGCTTCAGAGGGGCCATTTCGGGGTGGAAGCCCATCTTGTCGTCGATCTTGATTATCCGCTCATCGGCGACGCCCACCGCCGGGCGGTTGTCGCGGTACAGCGGGTCGCTGTGGGGGATGATGGTGTTGAGGTAGTCGTTGGCCCCGGTTAGCTGGAACACTACCAGAACCGGATCTTTCTTGGTGCTGGTCATATTCGGAATTCCTCCTGCCGTTCTACCGGCTAGCTGATTGTTTGACCGGCTTTGATGGAGTGCGGAATCAGGATCCCGCACTCCTGTATTCCAACTCGGTTAGGCGTACTGGTACTCGCGCAGGGAGACGATGAGCTGGAGCAATTCCGACACGCGGCGGATGGACTCCGCCACCTCGGCCTCGGAGTTCCAGGAGAAGTCGCCGGCCTCGCTGACAAAGCCGATCAGCTCGTCCCGGCTCTCGTTGGTAACTTCCAGCGGGCCCATGAGGTCGAGACAGCCGTCGACGGCGTCTGCGGAGGTCGAGACTCCGCTGGCCTGCAGGCGATTGACCATGTCCCGGATGCCGGGGCGGGAGACGTCGCCCACCAGGTCGGCGGTGAAGTTGACGCGGCGCATCAGGGAGCCGCTGTTGATCCACTCGGCGCCGGTGTGCCAGCCTTCCACGCTGGGCGGGTTGAGCAGGTCCTGCCCCATGTAGGAGGGCTGGCGAGACAGATCGCCGATGCCCGGAGCCGGGAACTCGGCGCCACCCACCATGCGGAGCGTGCCGACCACGACCTCGGCGGGGTTCTTCAGCCGGGCGAAGCGGGCGTTCTTGAAGAAGTCGGAGTTGAACAGCACCCGCAGAGTGGAGCGCATGTCGTAGCCATTGTCCCGCAGCGCGTTGGCCAGGGTGTCAACGGCTTCGGGGTCGCTGGGCGGGGTCACCGACCAGGCCGGCACCTGGGCTTCATCGGCCACGAAGAAGTTGTACAGGTGGCGGGCGATGAACCGGGCGCTGGCGGGATTCTCGCTGATGATGCGAACAATGTCCTCACCGTTGAGGTTGCCGGTGTTGCCCAGGAAGGTCTTCTCGTCGTCGTCGTGGTCCTCGGAGCGATACTCGAAGAACCAGTCGTGACGGCCAATGGGCCCACGAGGCAGCTTGGGCTCGATGGTCCAGCCGGTGAAGGCACGGGAGCACTCCCGGACGTCTACCTCGGTGTAGTTGCCGACGCCCATGCTGAACAGCTCCAGCAACTCGCGGCCAAAGTTCTCGTTCACCGCGTCGGAGTGGTTCTCGCAGTTGTCCAGCCAGTAGATCATGGCCGGGTCCTTGGCCATTTCCACCAGCAGTTCGCGGTAGTCGCCCATGCCCTTCTCGCGGAACTTGACGATCATGTCCATCACGTCGTCGTAGTGGTCGACCTTGGATACGCCGGTGGCGAAAAGGCCGTGCCAGAAGAGGGCCATCTTCTCTTCCAGCGGGCGCTTGGTGTTGACCATGTCGTGGAGCCACTCGGCAGCACCCATGCCGGGCAGAGTGCCGGGACGCCATGCCCAAGGGTGATACCGCATCATTTCGTTGCGGTCCAGGGTGGGTTGGTCGTCAGGGTTGAGCATTTCTTCGACGGTGGCCTCGTAGCCCTTGGCCACCCTGGCCTCCAGCTCTTCCCTCGTCGCGCCAAACCCGGCGCGGCGCATTAGGTGAGCCATCAATGCGATGTCCTGGTCGCCCATGGTTCTCCTCCCTTATATAAAGGTTGGTTCTAGGTCCCTTCTTGCCTGCACGGCACTGGCGAACAATCCAGCCTGTGCCTTGCAGAGTTATTGGTATACTATGCGTGGCCCCTACCCGTTGTCAACGATTTGAACGCCGCTCAGCGCTGTCGGCGAAACAGCCGCCAAATGGGAGTCGAAAAGCCCGGGAGCAACTCGCCGCCGTCGAGAACGTCGTCCTCTGTCAGAGTCACAGGGTCGGCACTGAGACGGTAGATAGTGAGGGTCGTAGTTGGCGGGTCGGCCACCCACACTTGTTGCGAGCCGTAGCTGAGCCACATATATGCCTTGGCGGTGATTTCAGGCCAGGAATTGCCGGGGGACTTTACTTCGACGGCCAGGTCGGGGGCCAGTTCGGGAAACCCTACAACGTCCTCCGGCAGTCGGCCCGGAGCGAACCATGCCACGTCGGGCGCGCGCACAGTGTCCGGGTCCCGGTCCAGCCTGTGCCCTGTATCGTTCGAGAGAGTAACCCCAAAGTCGTTGTCATCAGCATAATTCCCGACGATTCTATCAATCCTGCTAGATACAATCCCTTGAGGTTTTCCACTGGGCATCTTTTCGATCAGCACTCCCCGGACAAGCTCGAATCGCCGCCCTTCGCCTTTGGGCATCATCAGCAGTTCGTCGGCGGTCATCAGTTTGCTTGCAGTTGTAGTCATACGGCGTTCACCACCGCGGTTGGGTTGGGCGTTTCTGATGAAGGGATTGTAGCATGGGGCGAAGAGGTGAGCCGCCCCTCGCTTGGTGTCTTACTGTCCACGAAACTCGCAGGCATACACCAGCTCGTCGCGAGTCGAGGTCTGATGACGCTCGCACCGCATAGGTCCCTCCGGCGTTTCCGCGAAAACGCCGGTAATCACAGTAAGCGGTTGTTCCAGGACTACGCAGCTCAAAGTTTGTGGCTCGCTCGCGTAAATCGGACTAGAATTACAATATTCCTCAGAACGACGGCCGAACCGGACGGTGACATCCAGATCATACGTATCGACAAAAAAACTGGTTTCTACGCTTGCTTCAATCCACTCGTATTCGTTATGCCACAGATATACCCACAAATCGGCAGTAGTGGCACCAGCCAAACCTGAGCCGGGCGTGGGGGTTCCTTCCGGCTCCGGTAGAACGACGAGGCTGGCCTTCCATTCCGGCACCAGCTCGTTGATGGTCCAGTATGGAACGGCGAAGAAGATGCCCTCGCTTATCTTGGAAGAAGCGACGTTTACTCCCCAAACTCTCCCATTCATGGAAAAGAGTAGGCCGCCGCTGTTGCCCGGATTCAGCGGAGCGTCGTGAGCGACCATGTCCAGGGCATCCGCTAGGAAGTCATCCCTCACTTCTCCCCCAGTGGCGATAACCCGGTCGGAGGCGCTGCTGGGATAGCCCACGGCCAATATCTGCGTTCCAGGTCGCGGGCGGCTCTGCGTTTCCCAATCCAAGTCTTGAAAGTCGTCGTTGCAACAGATAGACATTACCGCTACGTCTCTCTCGGAATCGTATCCCAAAACCGTAGCCCGGTAAGTGCGGGAATTTTCCACCCGAACCTCGATATTGTCTTCTATTCCGCCATTGTCCTCAATTATATGGTGCGCAGTAACTACAAAAGCTGTGGTTCCCTCGGTCTCGAAGATAAACCCGGTGCCGCCGCTGGAGTAGCCTGCAGTGAGTTCTACAATCCCATCCTCTGCCCGCTGCGCTAGGTCAGCAGGCGACGTTGGTATGGCGGGCGTCGCTGTTGGCGAGGGTGTCGCCGTGGGTCTCGGTGTTGGTCGCGGCGTAGCCGTAGGACGTGGTGTCGGCGTTAGAGTCGGCAACGGCGTAGGCGTTGGATAAGGCGTGGTTGTCGGGTAGGGTGTGAATGTTGGGTAAGGCGTGGCTGCAGGAGGCGGTGTTGGCGTTGGATAAGGCGTGGCCGTGGGCACCATCGTGGCCGGAACCGCCGTCGGTGCGGGTTCGCTGCCGCAGGCCGCTGAAAGAACAGCCACACCCAGTGCAAGAACTACGAGAATGATGCGGATGGGACGGGTGTACAGGAAATAGTATCGCACTTGGGGAACCCCTTGCAGCTCTGGGTCTCGGCTACCTGCCACAGTCGCTTCGATCCCAATGCGAACCCACAAGGGGGCACGGCGGTGCCGTAACGTATGAGAGGGTTCGCAGCGCACTTCTGGCAGTACGCGTCGCAAAGGCTTAGTCGAAGAGACTGTGGCAACTGGGACGATACTCGAATGCCCGATTGGTGGCGATGCTCCGTTGTCAATTGACCCGCCAAGATTCGCCGGGCTACACTGCGCCCACGTATCTGGCTATCCGGCAATGGCGTGGAGGGAAGCTATGAGACTGGAAGGAAAGGTTGCGCTGATCACCGGCGGAGCGCGAGGCCAGGGGGCTGCGGAGGCCCGGCTGTTTGCCCGCGAGGGGGCCAAGGTGGTCATCGCCGACGTGCTGGACCCGGATGGGATGGCCGTAGCTGCCGAGATCAACGAATTGGGCGGCGACGCCACGTATGTGCACCTCGACGTTTCCACCGAGGCGGATTGGCAGCAGGCCATAGAGTCCACTGTGTCGGCCTACGGCAAGCTGGACGTGCTGGTCAACAACGCCGCCATCTGGCGGGGCGGCCACGTCACCGACACCACCGGGGAGCAGTGGGACGCCATCATGGACATCAATGCCAAGGGCGTGTTCCTGGGCACCAAGCTGGCCATCCCCGAGATGCGAAAGGCAGGCGGAGGGTCCATCATCAACATATCCTCCGTCGCCGGCCTGGTGGGCAGCCGGACCAGTACCGCCTACAGCGCGTCGAAGGGCGCGGTGCGCTTGTTCACCAAGTCGACCGCGGTGCAGTACGGGCGAGAGAACATCCGGGCCAACTCCATCCACCCGGGGCCTATAGACACGGCCATGGGCGACCAGGTTTGGCCCAATGCCGACAGCCGTGAGGAGGCCGTTGAGCGCACCGTGCTGAAGCGCATGGGCACACCGGACGACATCGCCAATGGGGCGCTGTTCCTCGCCTCCGACGAGTCGTCGTTCATGACCGGAACGGAACTGGTCATCGACGGCGGGATGACGGCGCAGTAGGCTCCAATACCCAGGGAAGTTTTAGGGCCCGCTCATAAATTCGAGCGGGCCCTTTCTTTCGGCGGCCCGGATTCTGATTCCGGCTAGCCCCCCAGCAACTCGGCCAGGTGGCCGACGGGCCCCACGTCCTCCAGAGCGTCCAGCATGGCCAGCGCGGCGTTGGCGTCGCTGTCGCTCAGGGCTACGGCGGCGCAGTCGCGGAACTTGACCCGCACGTCGTCGCGGGTCACGCCGCGCAGGGCGCCGGTGGTGGCGCGCTCGGCGCGCTCGGCGATCACCCGGCCATCCTTCAGATGAATCTCGACGCGGTTGTGGGCCTCGGTCCAACTGGTCTGCCCCTCGAAGCCCGGGTGACGCCGCATCTCGATCCGGGGAATCAGGTCCTGCGCCTCGGTACGCATCACCTGCTCGTCAGTGAACGTGGCCAGCCCGATCTGCCCGTCGATGATCTCGGCGGCCAGGCAGTACTGCATGCTGAACTTGCCTTCCAACCCACCGGTGGGCCGGGAATGAATGAGAGAACGGGGAGGGTCGAAGTCTACCAGCACGTCGATGCGGTCCACATCGCCTGCGGAGAAGGACTCCCGGCGCAACAGTTGCGATGTGGCGTCGAGGGCGAGATGGGCGCTGCCGCAGCAGGGGTACTTCTTGATTTCGATGCCCGACTCCACCATGAAGCAACGGCTGCCCAGTGACGCGGCAGCCCGGTCAGGATCGTAGCCGCTGCCGCCCGAAAAGGCGCGCATGAATCCGAACCGCCCCTCGAGGGCGTCGTCCGATGCGGTGAAACCCGCCTGCACCAGCTTGGCAGCATTGACTCCGGCACGGCAGGCGGCCCCGGCGTGGTAGGGCTTGGTCATGGTCCCGAAATTCTGGCGCAGCCCGGACGCCTGGGATGCGGCCAATGAGATCGCCATGGCCGTCTGCTCCGGGTCCAGCCGTAGCAGGCGGGCGGCGGCGGCGGCGGCTCCCAGCGTGCCCAGCGGACCTGTGGGGTGCCAGCCCAGGTCGTCGTAGTAGGCGGGGCTGATGGCGTCGCCGACGGCACAGGCCACTTCGAATCCCACCAGGTACGACATCAGCAGCTCCCTGCCAAGGGCGCCCACTTCCTCGGCCAGCGGCAGCGCGCCCGGAATCAGCGCCGCGCTGGGGTGGGTCTTGGTGATGAATGTGACGTCGTCGTAATCAAGGGCATGGGACATGGCGCCATTGACCAGGGCGGCCTCCAGTGAGCTGGTCTTGAAACCCCGGCCGATGACCGTTGCAGCCGGTGTGCTGCCCAGTCCGGTCACGTAGTCGCAAAGTATGTCGGCCAGCGGCTCGCGGGAGCCGGCCAGCGCGCAGCCCAGGCAGTCGATGATGCCGGCTTTGGCCGCGTCGATGGCGTCGGGCGGGAAGTCCTCCATCCCTGTGGTTGAAATGTATTCTGCGATTCTGCTGGTCAGGCTCACTGCAATCCTCCGCCGCCAAAGTTGGTGGCAATGTGTTTGGCAGCAAGTAAAGCACGCCTCGGACAGACGTGCAATTCGGCAGACGCCTTCCTCCTGACCGGGCAAACTCGCGTTGATAACCGGCAGGTCACCCTTGGATAACTCGCTGCGTTCGTGGATAACTTTCTTTCCATAGGCGCTGGGTAGGATGCCATCTCTACTCGCCTGCCCAGGCCCACTCCACAGGCATTGGAGAATCCAGCAGCACAGACGTATGAGGACAAAGAGGCACATCTCAGGGTACAGGTTCACCCGTTGGGTGGGCAGCTACATAGGGGAAATCTCGGTCGATGGTAAACCGGTAGCGAAGGATCCGGCGCAGCTCGAGGTTTCGCACAACGGCGACTTTGCCGTGCCCCCACGTTCCTGCCGGGTGTCAGCACCACCGGAGACGAGGTGCGGGCAAAACGCTCGGTCAGCAAAGATCGCGGAGACGGATCAGGCAGCTTCGCCACTCGCGATACGGGTGGTGTTGCGTCACACTCCGGGTCCACTCCGTGCCGTGAGCGCGGGTGCCGCCTCGTGAACGGCGTTTACGGCAGGGAGCGAACCCGCCCCAGCGCGGCGGCGCAGAGTACGGTCATCCCCAGTCCCAGGCCGCCCAGCGTGAGGATGGCAATGGAGGCGGAGGTGGCATCGGCCAGCATCCCCACCAGGATGCTGGCCGCCGTCAGCAACCCTCGTTCGTAGGCCAGCACGCTCAGGGTCCGGGCGCGGAACTCGTCGGGGACGATGGTCAGTACCACGATTCCCTGGGCAGTGCGGTAGTGCGACTGCCAGAGCGACATGAGGGCCAGGAAAACGAGGGCGGCCGGCAACCAGGAGGAAAAAGCGAATGCCATGGTGGTGGCGCAGCTGAGCGCGGCGGTTCCCAGCAGCAGATAGCCCCTCCTGGACGGCAGGCCGAGGGAAGCAATGATGAGGGTGGAAAGGAATCCGCCGACCCCCGTGATGGCCAGCAGGTAGCCGCCCATGTCGGATTCTGCGTGGAGCACCTGCGCTGTAAACAGGGGCAGCAGGAACCACACCGGGTGCAGGATGGTGTTGGGGACCATCGACAGCAGCATCAGTTGCAGTACTTCACGCTGCCGCCTCCACAGGTAGACGACGACCTCGCTAAAATCCGCCAGCGGCGAGAACCGTTGCCCGTTCCGGCCCACCGCCGCGCCGGTGTAGCGCAGGCGTACCGGGATGAGAAGCAGCACCACCCCGAGGTACAGCGCACCCTCAAGGGCAAAGTTCCAGAAGTAGCCCAGCCAGAGTATGAGCAGGCCGCCGATGAAGGGGCCGAATATGCGGGTCCCCGTGATGGTCATCACGTTCAGGGCGTAGGCGTTGCTGACCAGTTCCCTCGGAACAGTGTTGGCCACCATCACCTGTTGCAAAGGCTGGGTAATGGCCAGAATGGTGCCGGAGACAATGACGTAGGCGAAGGGGTGCCAGAAACGGATGACTTCGCTGTCGGCCAGGAAGGCAAATCCGAAGGCGACGGCCGCCCCCACTGCCTGCACCGTCATCACCAGCTTGCGGCGGTCGAGGCGGTCGCCAAGAACGCCGCTTAGGGGATTCATCAGCAGAAACGGCAGGGTGTTTATGGCTCCCACCGAGGCGACCAGCAGGCCGCCAATCTGCGTCCCCTCGGAGAGCTCCTTGACCAGCCAGCCGGTGGTGAGCAACTGCACCCACATCGCGGTGTTGGCACAGAAGTTGGCGAGCCAGAGGAGCCGGAAATCCCGGTAAAGGAACCAGGCGTCCAGGGTGCGGGGCCGGGGTATGCTGCGTGTCGAGCGGATGGCGAAGGCCTTCAGCGGAGCTGTGAGGGGAAGCAAGTCCCAGGCGCCGACCAGCCCGAGAGCCGGGAGGATGGCGCGGCCCATTGGCTGCCGGTCAGGCGTCCAATGATAACCAATCCGCCCGGGATTTACCATTCCGGCCACGGATTCGCCAGGGTCTTTTAGTTCTCCCTCCCCCGGAGGGAGAGGGAACAATTGAAAAGCCGCTGGGAAACTTGCCAAGGTCTTTTAGTTCTCCCTCTCCCTTTGGGGAGAGGGCTGAGGTGAGGGTGAAATGCCGGGATTAAACTATGGCCGTTCACCAAAGGGAACGCCCCCACCCTAACCCTCCCCCGGAAGGAGAGGGAACAAATGAAAGACCGGGGCTACCAGTGAAACTCGGGTTGCCGCTAGGGTGGCAGGGCAGTATCATAGCGTTCACGCTCGAACGGCCTGACGAGGCCATTCGCTCTGATCCGGCATATTCTGTTTGGAGGCAACATGACCACCTCTACAAAGGGCAGAGAATTGAAGGTAATGCACGGGGTCGCCTCTCCCGAATCCACGGCTCAAACACCGGGAATGATTCGCAAGCCCGGAATCGACGGAAACACCGCGGGGGCGGAAAAGATCTGGCTCGGCCACGTCGAATGCACGCCGAATACCATGGGACCGCCGCACAACCACGGTGAGGCGGAGACGGCCGCATACGTGCTCAAAGGACACATCCGCGTCTATTACGGCGAAGGGTATAAGGAATACATGGAGGCGGGTCCGGGAGACTTCATCTTCGTTCCGGCCCACTTCGACCATATCGAGGGCAATCCCTACGATGAACCCGCCGAGGCGGTGCTCTCGCGGGGTCCGGACAACATTGTGATCAACCTGGACGAATAGCGCCCAATTAGAGTGTCCTCCATTCCGGCCCGGCGAATGGCTGCCGGGCCGGAATGCGTTTTGGACCGGAATGCGTTTTGGACCCGGAATGCCAACCCAATCCCCAGCCTTGCCGAGCATCGAGATCGCAGAGGATACCAACCACTTGATAGCCTCCCAGACCAAGAGACTGATCCAACTGCCGCAGAGGGTTTTCTACGGCTGGTGGATCGTGGCTATTTCTGCTGGGGCTGATGCCCTGAAGCACGGGA
Source organism: Dehalococcoidia bacterium (assembly GCA_965249355.1). GTDB lineage: Bacteria > Chloroflexota > Dehalococcoidia > Lucifugimonadales > UBA3495 > VXOI01. The sequence continues at coordinate 2,960,508 of CBDFLW010000004.1, read as the reverse complement.
CCTTCAACCGGGGATTCACCTTCTATGTAACGCCCTTGAGCAAGGAACTGGGTGTGGGTGTTGCACTTGTTTCCCTGGCCGAAATGCTGGGAAGGATGGAGGGTGGTCTGCAGGGCCCGCTGATGGGGTGGCTCAACGACAGGTTCGGCCCGCGCTTCATCATGGTGCTGGGAGCAACCACTTCGGGAGCGGGTTTTATCCTGCTGGCCCTGACCAGCAACTACTTATACTTTCTGTTGGTGTTCGTGGGGCTCCTTTCCCTCGGATTCCGGGCCGGGTACAACAACGCCCTGATGCCCGCCATCAACCAATGGTTCCGGCGCCACCGGGCATTGGCAATGGCCGTGGCGGGTATGGGCAGCCCTCTGGGCGGTATGGTAATTGCGCCGATGGCAGGCCTCCTGGTTTACGAGATGGGATGGAGGAACGCGGCGCTAGTCTCCGGAATTGCCATCCTGGCGCTGGTGTTGCCCCTGACCTTCCTGATTTACCGCTCCCCCGCAGACAAGGGATTGCTCCCCGATGGCGACAAGCCGCGTGGAACCGGTTCCGGCCTCCAGAACGCCATACGGGTCGAAACCCCGCCTGCCCGGTCAAACCCGCCCCGGTCAAACTCACACAGCGGAGCCGAGGCGTCGCGCGCGGTGTTCAACCCCTCTCCCGGAGAACCCGACTTCACCGTCCGCGAGGCAATGACGACGGCCACTTACTGGCTGCTGGTGCTGGCGGTGGGACTTCGCAACACCGTGCATTCAGGAATGCAGTTCCTGCTCTCACCAGTGATCGTCTGGTTCCTCATGGGGTCAGGCAGGACGGAGGATGAAAGCGTTCGGCTTTCGCTCCTGTTGGTGTTTCTGCTGTCGCTGAGTTCGCTGGTGATGAATCCCATTGTCGGGTGGCTTGGGGATAACTGGTCCAAGCAGAAGCTCAGTGCTGTGGCGATGGTAGTCGGAGCGCTTTCAGTGGTAGCCCTGCTGAATCATAGTGGGTCCATATGGCAGGCCTGCGTCATCGTGGTGCTGATGGCCGGATCGGAGACGGCCAACCCGCTGGCCTGGGCCATCATGGGCGACTTCTTCGGCCGCCGCAGCTACGCCACCCTGCGCGGTTGGCAGCACCTGCCAGACCAGTTGATGTCCATGAGCACACCTGTCTGGATGGGCCTGGTGTATGACAACACCGGCAGCTATTTCTGGTCGCTGGTGCCGTTGGCGGCAATCTACGGGCTGGCGGCCGTCGGCTACTTGGTAATTCCCCGGCCCAAGCCACCAGCGAGAGTCCTGGCGGCGCAGGCCGCGTAGCAGTCCAATCCGAACACGATGCAAATCAGCAAGGGAGCACGGCCGTGCTCCCTGCTCTTTTCCTGGTTCCCGCGCTCTCGGGATGTCTGGCCTGTGTTACGCGGCGACTGCCCTCGCCAAGCCCTCAACGGCGCCCTCCAGCACCCAGTCCTCGACGCAGTAGGAGATGCGGAAGTGGCCCGGCGTGCCGAATCCCTGTCCCGGTACGACCAGCACGTTCGATTGCAGCAGGTCCCGGGTGAATGCCACGTCATCCTCGATGGGGGACTTCGGGTACAGGTAGAAAGCGCCCTCGGGCTTGACCGTGTCGTAGCCCATCTCCATCAGGGCAGTGTACATAAAGTCGCGCTTGCGCTGGTAATAGCCGGGGTCGATGCTGACGCCTTGCAGGTTGCGTACCACGTGCTGCATCAGCGCGGGAGCGTTGACGAATCCCAGGGTCCTGTTGCAGAAGCTGAAGCCGGCGGCCAGTTCCTCCTTGCCCTCGTGGTTGGGGTTGATGGCGATGAACCCGATTCGCTCGCCGGGCAGGGCCAGGTCCTTGGCGTGAGAGGTCACGATGATGGAGTTGTCATAATGGGGCAGGACCTGAGGGAAATCCATACCGTCGAAGACTATTCGCTTGTATGGCTCGTCGCTGATCAGGAAGATCTCGGTGCCGTGTTCCGCCTGCTTGCGAACCAGGAGGTCGGCCAGCCCGGCAATCTCCTCGGCCGAATAGACGACGCCCGAGGGGTTGTTGGGCGAGTTGATGATAAGGGCCCGGGTGCGAGGGGTGATCGCATCCCCAATGACTGGCAGGTCCAGCCGGAACTGTTCGTCGGTGCTGACCACCACCGCCACGCCATCGTGGTTGTCAATGTAGTACAGGTACTCGAAGAAGTAGGGGGCGAGAATGATGACCTCGTCTGCAGGATTCAGAATCGTCTTGAGCACCACGTTGGCGGCCGCTGCGGCGCCGCAGGTCATTACGATTTCGTTGCCGGTGAAGGGCAGGCCGGTCTCTTCGGTCAGCGAGTCGGCCACAGCTTGCCGGGTTTCCATGTAGCCCGGGTTGGGCATGTAGCGGTGCATTCCTGCCATGGGCTCGGATGCCAAGCGGCGCAACTCGTTCTTGAACTCGGCGGGCGGTTCGATAACCGGATTGCCCAACGACAGGTCGAAGACGTTTTCGGCTCCGATCCGGGCCTTGAGCGCCAGCCCGTCCTCGAAGACCCGGCGAATCCAACCGCCCTCTGCCATGAATTGCCGAATCTTCTGCGACACCGCCATGGAACCCTCCAGCGCTGCAAGTCTGCGGGCGAGTGTAGCAATGGGCAAACCGGGGTGTCAAAATTGCTGGGAAATTGGTGGTGTCCCTCTTTGAAATTGACATCTGTTGAGTATCGTAGCCAAGAAATTCAAAACCGTCATTCCGGCGAAAGCCGGAATCCAGAGCCCTCGTGAAAACGCCGTGCGTCTACATCGTCGCCAGCAAGCAGAACGGCACCCTTTGCGGAGGGGCGGGATGACGGACTGGGGCAGGAATGACTGTTATGCGACGGCATACGGGGGCTCTGGATTCCGGCTTTTGCAGGAATGACGGCGTATGGATGAGGATGACGGATGATGTAAATTTCAAGAGGGACACTACCGGGAATCTACCCTGGCTCGATCTGGGATACCGACGCGGCCAGTTCGTCCGCACCGTCCACCATTCGCAGGCCCATGCTCTTGCCGAATTGGAAGACCAGGCTATAACGCACCGCCTCCATTTCGGCCCGCTCTCCCTGCTCCACCGCCATTGATGTGACGGGGCGGTCGGTGATGCCGCACGGGACAATGTGGCGGTAGTAGGACAGGTCGGTGTTGACGTTGATGGCGAAGCCGTGAAAGGCCACGCCCTGGCTGATCTTCACGCCGATGGCGGCAATCTTGCCCCCGGCAGTCCACACACCGGTGAGTCCGTCCTCGGTGTGGCTGGCGATGCCGAAGTCGGCCAGGGTTTCGACAATCACCTGCTCCAGCGTCCGGACGTACCGGAGAGGTCCGCCGCCCCAGTCGCGCAGGTTGATAACCGGGTAGCCGACCAGCTGGCCCGGCCCGTGGTAGGTGATCTGGCCGCCCCGGTCGGTCTCGTGGACGGGCACGCCTGCGGTGGCGAGTTCAGCCTCGGTTGCGAGCAGATGCTCGTCACGGCTCAGACGGCCGCGGGTGAAGACGTGGGGGTGCTCCAGCAACAGGAGCGTGTCGGGCGAGTCGCCGTCGTGCACCTGCCGGACGAGGGCGTCCTGCAGGGAACGGGCCCGAAGGTATTCTACGGTTCCCAGCCAAGCAAAGCGGCAGATCTCCGGCCTTCGCATAGGTCGGCCGAACTTGACCCTAGTAGACCGGTGAGTCCGGGCTGAAAGACTCCAGCCGCGTCTTGACCGTCTCGAGGAAGACGCTGGCCTCTGCTCCGTCGTTGATGCGGTGGTCGAAGGCCAGGCAAATATTCATCATGGAGCGGATGGCTATAGCATCGTTCCGGACCACGGCGCGTTTCTCGATGGTCTCGGTGGTCATGATGCCGGCCTGCGGGTAGTTGATGATGGGGCCGGAAACCACCGAACCCCCGAGGGCGCCGGTGTTGTTCAGTGTAAACGTCCCACCCTGCACGTCCTCTATGGCCAGGCGGTTGGTGCGGGCCGCTCTGTGATGCCGTTGACGGCGTGGGCCAGTCCGGCGATGTTGAGCCGGTCAGCATTGTGTATCACGGGCACGATCAGGCCGTTGGGAGCGGCCACCGCAAGCCCGAGGTTGATGCGCCCCTTGAGGATTATGGCGTCTCCGCCCCACGTGGCGTTCATCGTGGGCACCTTGCGGAGGGCCGCCACCACTGCCTGGATGACAAAGGGCATGTAGGTGAGGGTAACACCCTCCTGGCGCTCAAAGTCGGCCCGCATGCTCTGCCGCAGGCCCACCAGGCCCGTGACGTCGACTTCCTTGATACTCCAGGCGTGGGGAATTTCTGTGACGCTACGGACCATGGCATCGGCGATCATCCGGCGTATGGGCGTGATGGGCACACGCTCATCATCGGCACCGGCCTCGACCTGAGGTGCGGCTGAGGGAACAGGGGCAGCCGGGCCTGGGGCATGCACCGGGGCTGGTACAGTCTGGGGTTCGGCCAGGTGGCGCAGCACGTCGTCGCGGGTGATACGGCCCCCAAGACCAGTCCCCCTGATGAGGGCAAGGTCCACGGAATGTTCCCTGGCCAGCCTGCGCACGGCCGGAGAAAGCCTTGGCCTGCTGCCGTCTTCTGGTGCAGCGGGTGCTGGCGCCTGCGGCGCTGCAGCAGTGGTGGCGGGAGCAGCTGGCGGCGGGGGAGGTGGAGCCGGTTGCGCCGCCACGGTTGAGGTGGGTTCCATGGCCTCCACGGCGGCGCCGCCCGTGGGCCCGACAGGGGTGACGTCCCGCAGCAGGTAACCAATGGTGCTGGCAGGAGCGGTGGGGGCCCAAGTCGCGGCGGCGGGTGCCGCCGGGGTGGGAATATGATCCGATAGTGTCTCGCCCGGTTCGCCAACCTCGGCGATGGGCGTTCCCATGGGCAGCGTTTCTCCCTCGGCAGCCAGCACGCGGAGCAGTTCACCCGCCACGGGCGATGGCACCTCCATCGTAACTTTGTCGGTCACGACTTCCACCAACGGCTCGTAGCGGCGGACAGAATCGCCCGGTTGCTTCAGCCATTTGCCGATGGTCCCCTCGACCACCGACTCGCCAACGTGAGGGAGTTCTACCGTTATTGCCAATTGCTCACCACTTGCTTATACAGAGTCTCTTATGCCTGAGGAGGGGAGGAAACTCAACGGTGTCAGTACGCTGCCAGCCGACGCAGAGCCGCGGCGATTTTTGGTGTGTCGGGGATGTAGGCGTCCTCCAGGGTCTGGGCGAAAGGCATTGTCGGCACGTCGGGGCCGCAGACCCGTGCGATCGGTCCGTCCAGGTACTCGAAGGCTTCGTCCGCCACCAGCGCGGCGATTTCGGCACCGATGCCGCCCGTTACGTTATCCTCGTGAGCGATCAGTAGCTTGCCGGTCTTGCGAACGGAGGCCAGTATCGTTTCCTTGTCCAAGGGAGACAGGGTGCGCAGGTCCACGACCTCGGCATCAATCCCCTCGGCGGCGACCTCCTGTGCCGCCTCAAGGCAGTAATGCAAGGTCAGGCCGTAGCTGACCACGGTAATGCTGTTGCCCGCTCGCTTGATGTCGGCCTGCCCCAGGGGCAGGGTGTACTCGCCCTCGGGCACTTCGCCGCGGACCAGGCGGTAGGTCTTCTTGTGCTCGAGGAACACCACCGGGTTGTTGTCGCGAATGGCGCTCTTTAGCAGTCCCTTGGCGTCGTAGGGGGTGCAGGGAGAGACCACCTTCAGCCCAGGGGTGTGGAAGAAGTGGGTCTCGACGTTCTGCGAGTGAAACAGCCCGCCGCGGATTCCCCCACCGTAGGGGATCCGGACGGTCATTGGCACCTGGACGGCGCCGTTGGTGCCGTAGCAGGTGCGGGCCGCCTCGCCGATGAGCTGGTTCACCGATGGCCAGACGAAGTCGGAGAACTGGATCTCGGGGACAGCCCGCTGGCCCCGGAAGGCGGCTCCCAAGGCTATCCCGATTATCGACGCCTCGGCCAATGGCGTGTCGATGATCCGGTCCTCGCCGAACTCCTCAACCAGTCCCTGCGTTGCCAGGAAGACGCCGCCGCGGGCCCCAACGTCTTCGCCCATGACGAACACGGTGGGGTCGCGCTGCATTTCCTCCCTGAGGGCTTCCCTGACGGCTTCAATAACGCTCTTTACTGCCACGGGTCACTGCTCCTGGAAATTGTTTTTGTCTCTGGAAAGGATATCGCCCTGCATTCCAGAACACAGGTGCACTAACCGGAGTACACCAAATTCAGCAGGGTCGAGACTTCGGGTGGGCTGGCGCTGTCGGCAGCGTCGGTCGCGGCGTCCACGGAGGCCAGGGCGGTGGCCGCAGCTTCGTCGATTTCCTGCTGGGTGAGCACCCCGTGCTCTAACAGCAGGTTGCCGAGGGTGACCACCGGGTCCCGCAACCGGGCCTGCTCCACCTCATCGGCGGGCCGGTAGCGGCGGTCGTCGTCGTCGGTGGTATGCGACATGAATCGCTCCACCTTCATTTCGAGCAAGACCGGGCCCTCTCTCCGCGCGTGGGCTATCGCCTCGCGGGTCGCCTCGTAGCAGCCGATGAAGTCCATGCCGTCGATGGTGATTCCCGGGAAGCCGTATCCGGCGGCCCGGCTGGCCACCTCCTCGATGCTCATCTGTTTGCGCTGGGGAACGGAAATGGCGTACCGGTTGTTCTCGCAGATGAACACCACGGGCAGCTTGTGAATGCTGGCGAAGTTCATCGCCTCGTGGGTCTCGCCCTGGCTCGAGGCGCCGTCGCCGAAATAGACCAGGGTAACCGTGTGCTCGCCGCGCATCTTGCAGGCCATGGCGTAGCCCACCGACTGGGTCAATCCCGCCGCCACTACGTTTGATATCTGGATGATGTTGCGGGGCAGGTCGGCGCCCTGGAGTGGAAATTGACGGCCGTTGCTGTAGGGGTCGCCGGCTTTGCCCATGAACGACCGCATCACCTGCTCGGCGGTCAGCCCGGCGGCGAACTTGAGAGCCAGGTCGCGGTAGTAGGGGAAAATGAAGCAGTCGCCGTCTTTTTCGGCGGCAAGCAGGCTGCCGAGTTGCGCGCCCTCGTGCCCCTGGCTGGAGGCCGCGATGGGCACTTTACCTTGGCGGTTCAGAGCCCAGATGCGCTCGTCTATAGTGCGGCAGAGCACCATCCGGCGGTAAAAATCGGCAAGGTCAAAGGCCGACAATCCTCCGGGCAAGGCTCCTGCCGCCTCCGCGACGGCTGCTCCCCCGTTGTTTCTGGCATTCACTCTGGCACGAGGTTTGCGTGGTGGCATTGCGTCTCCCGTATCAAAACCGAAAGGCCACTGACTGGACTTTCGAAAGAGGTGGCAAAAGGTATTATTACCTAGGGAATAATGCAAACAGGGCCAGACTACGGCCCTGACGCGACGACCACAATTATAGCCAACGCGTCCCAGCGTCGCAAATGCGAACTGTGGACGCGGAACACTCTCAAAGGCCAGATCGGCTCCCATACCGGAACGATGTTTTTGTCAGCCTTGAATCGCGTTCAAATACAAGCCTTGAGGAAGTTTAAAAAATGGTCGAAAAAGACCTGTAAAGATGCGCGGATTTTGGGGATATCCCCGTTGACAGCCCACGGGAGATATTGCTACGTTGCCAGCACTGCTTCGTTGTGGCGGCATTCAGATGACCAACATGTAAATTGACAAACGCAGATCGGAAGTTTCCGGAGTAGGAGTACACCGCTCCGGGGGCACGCCAAAGCCGGAAGGCAAGGGCAGACCGGTCGCTCATCTGCAGGCGCTGCATCACCAGGCTTGACCTCATTTTTTCCAAAGCGGTCTTTAGTCCGAGGAGTTCCTTTGTCTTTTTTCGGGCCTCATGGCCCAATCCTGAAGAAGTGGTGGGGTATAGAGGTGCAATCAGAAAGGAGAGACGCATCTGCAAGAGATACCTGGAAAGCCGTTCTTGGAGACCTCCAAATGCAGTTGCCCCGGCCAACTTTTGAGACGTGGCTGAAGCCCACCGAGGGGGTCGCAGAAAACGAACAGGTCTTTGTGGTGGAGGCGCCCACCGCTTTCGCGGTGGAATGGCTTGAGAGGCGATTGTTCCTCACTCTCCAGCGCACCCTCGACAAGGTGGCGGGACATCCACTGACGCTGCAACTCCAGGTCCGTTCCGAGGGGATTGGTTATACCGTGGAACGGGCACGGTTGCCCGCAAGGGTCTCCCGGGAGACAAATCAGCCCCTGTTCGAATTCCGCTCGCTGAACCCCCGTTACACCTTTGAGTCATTTGTCGTCGGCCCATCCAATCGGTTTGCCTTCAGTGCGGCTCACGCCGTTGCGGAGGCGCCGGGGTTGGCCTATAACCCGCTGTTCCTCTATTCAGGTGCTGGGCTGGGAAAAACCCACCTGCTGCAGGCCATCGGCCGCACCTGCGCCATGCGAGGAATGTCGGTCCTGTACGTGACTTCGGAACAGTTCACCAACGAATTCATCGCTGCCATTCGAAGCAGGAACACTGAGGACTTTCGAAAACGCTACCGGTCGGTGCAAATGCTGCTGGTGGACGACGTGCAGTTCCTCAGCGGCAAGGAGCAGACCCACGAGGGCTTCTTCCACACCTTCAATGACATCCACAACTCCGGCCACCAGGTGGTCGTGTCGTCGGACCGGCCTCCCCGGGAACTGCCGCTGATGGAGGAACGGCTGCGCTCGCGCTTCGAGTGGGGACTGATTGCCGACATCCAGCCGCCTGACCTGGAAACGCGTATGGCGATTCTGGCCAGCAAAGCGGACGAAATGCACGTGGGCCTGGAGGAGGCAGTGATTGAGCTAATCGCCAAGCGCGTAAAGCGCAACGTGCGGGAGTTGGAGGGCGGCCTGAACCGGATGGTGGCCTACGCCCAACTGATGAATGTCGACCTCACCCTCGATAACACCGAGCGCATTCTCAACGACGTCACGCCGGAGCAGGCCAGGGATTCCATCGACCCTCAACGCATCCTGCTGGAGGTGGCTACCTATTTCGGCATCAAGGTGGAGGATCTCCTCGCGCGCAGCCGGAAGCGGACCGTTTCTATACCGCGGCAGGTCGCAATGTATCTGCTCATGCACGAGATAGGACTATCGCCCACGCAGGTTGGGCGTCTGCTGGGAGGCAGGGACCACTCCACGGTCATCCACGGCGCTGGCAAGATAAGCGGCGAGATGAAAGAGGAAAGCGAACTGCGCCACGACGTACAGGCGATCAGGGAATCATTATTCGCGTGATTGGGGGGTTGCCCTCCCGGACTCATCTCCGGCTCAACCCTCTCCCGCAAGGGAGAGGGATTTTTCTGCCCTGCGCAATTCTCGACGCCTCGAGGCGCCCGTCTGCGTTCCTCCACTCCATTGTGTAGAATGACGGTGTGAAAACTCACGTCATAGTCAAAACTCACGAACTGGCCTTGAAGGGCAAGAACCGTCCTTGGTTCATGCGCCGCCTGGTGCAAAATCTTCGCTTAGCCACCGAGGGAACTGGCGTCTCCAGGGTCTGGCAGGCCCAGCTGATGATCGGCCTGTCCCTGGAGGACGAGAGCAGTTGGCCGGTGGTAAAGGAACGGGTGCGCGACTGCTTCGGTGTGGCCAAGTTCTTCCTGGCCCGCGAGTTCCCGCAGGACCTGGACCTGATCCGGGAAGTACTGCCCGGATTGATGGAGGGCTTTAAATTCCATTCATTCCGCATTGAGACCAACCGGGCCGACAAGCGGTTCCCCCTGACGTCTCCGGAGGTGAACCGGGAACTGGGCCGTTTCGTGGAGGACTTCACCGGCGCAAGGGTCGACCTCTCCAACCCGGACCTGACCGTTTATCTGGACATCCAGACCCGCGGGATATTGCTGTACTTCGACGAGACGCGGGCCCACGGGGGCCTACCGGTGGGCGCCAGCGGCCGGGTGGCGGTGATGCTGTCGGGGGGCATTGACTCTCCGGTGGCGGCGTGGCACATGATGAAGCGGGGATGCCCGGCCACTTACGTGCACTTCCACAGCTACCCGCTGGTTGACCGGTCGTCGATAGAGAAGGCGGGAGAGCTGGCGCAGCACCTCGCGCGTTTTCAGAGGCAGTCGAAGTTGCTGCTTTCTCCGCTGGCGGAGATCCAGAAACGCATCATCGTGGAAACGCCGCCGTCATACCGGGTGCTGCTGTACCGGCGTTTCATGATGCGCATAACCGAAAGGTTGGCGAAACAGGTGAGGGCCAGGGCAATAGTGACCGGCGAAAGCTGCGGCCAAGTGAGTTCGCAAACGCTGGAAAACATTGCAGTGGTCGACAGTGTTGCCACGATACCTGTGCTCCGCCCTCTGATCGGCTTGAACAAGGAGGAGATCGTGGGCATGGCCCGAAACGTCGGAACGTTCCCGATCTCCATTCAACCCGACCAGGACTGCTGTTCGCTGTTCGTGCCGCGGCATCCGGAGACCCGGGCAAGGCTGGAAACCGTCGAACGCCTGGAGCAGGTGCTACCGGTGGAGGAGATGGTGACGGAAGCGGTCGAGGGCACCATCAGTGAGATTGTGCCCTCGCCATATAGGACGACGGGTTAGAAACTTTCTCACGACACGGCGAACCGACCAGCCCGTCATTCCCGCGGAGGCGGGAATCCAGGACCTCGGCAAGCGATTGGCGAAATTTCAGAAAATTTGGGGATAGTTTCTTAAGGCCGTAGAGAGTGGAGTGGTCAGAGTTTAGTCCGATTCTCTCACCTCCCTGTGGAAATTCAATGGCCCGCTTTGATCCAATGGAAAAAGAGAGGCTGCTGACTGACGTTCTAAAGAGCGTCTCCCGTTCCTTTTACCTCAGCATCCGAATACTGCCGCCGGGCATGCGGGAGCCGGTGGCCGTCGCATACCTACTGGCCCGCGCCGCTGACACCATCGCCGACACCCAGGCGTTGCAGCCATCGCAGAGACTCGAGCGCCTGCTTGCTTTCCGCGGCCAGGTCCAAGGTCCTGCTTCGCCCGGGGCCGACGCAGGAATTTTCGAGGGAATTGACGCGCATTCGGAAGGGGCCTCATCCGGCGAAAAAGCCCTGCTGCGGAACGCTGAGCGAGTCCTATGGCTTCTGGAGGCGCTGCCTGAGGCCGACAGGGAACAGGTGAGGCGGGTGGTTGTCACCCTGACCCAGGGGATGGAGCTGGATATCAACACCTTTCCACCAGAGTATTCCACTTCCCTGGCAGCGCTGAACACCACGCAGGAGTTGGACTGCTACACGTACCTGGTGGCCGGCTGCGTCGGTGAATTCTGGACGTTGGTGGCGATTGCCCACGAACCGCGCCTTGCCGATTGGAACGCTGGGGAGATGACCGCCCTGGGTGTCCGGTTCGGGAAGGCGCTGCAACTGACCAACGTGCTGCGCGACCTGCCTCGGGACCTGCGAAATGGGCGCTGCTACCTGCCCACGGACGATCTGGCGGCAGCGGGCCTGGCCCCCACCGATCTGCTGGAGCCTGCCAATGCCCAGAGAGCGCGGGCCGTGTTGATGCCCTGGGTTCACACGGCACTGGGCCACTTCGAGGCGGCAGAGTCCTACCTTCTGTCCACACCTCGCCGATGCGTCAGGCTGCGCTTAGCCGCCCTCTGGCCCATCCTGCTTGGCCTTGCCACGCTGGAAAAGCTGGCCCGCAACGATGGCTGGCTGGACCCATCCCGGCCATCACGCGTGAGGCGGAGGTGGGTCTACGGGATGATGGCGCGCTCGTTCGTCGCGGTTCATTGCGACGCACTGCTACGCTACTGGATTGGTGGTCTTCGCCTCAAGGTGGAGCGGGCGCTGCGTGGAAAATGAATCACACCCGGTGGCGCGGCCCTCCCGAGGCCTGTTGGCCGTCTTCGAAGTATTCGTAGTTTTTCTCCGGCTGGGACTGACCTCTTTCGGCGGACCCGTGGCGCACCTAGGGTACTTCCGGCAGGAGATTGTGGTGCGCCGGGGTTGGCTGGACGAGGCGGCCTACGCTGACCTGGTGGCCCTCTGCCAGTTCCTGCCCGGTCCGGCAAGCAGCCAGGTGGGGATCGCACTGGGCATCCGGAGGGCAGGTCTCCCCGGCGGGCTGGCCGCCTGGACGGGCTTCACTGCCCCGTCGGCCGCGGCCCTGATCCTATTTGCCTATGGAGTGGCGTTTTTCGGAGATCTGGAAAACGCCGGGTGGCTTGGGGGCCTGAAGACCGCAGCGGTAGCAGTCGTGGCGCTGGCGGTCTGGGGGATGGCTGGCAGTCTCTGCCCTGATCGTCCGCGGGCGGCGATCGCGATTGCGGCTACCGTGGGCGTGCTGGCCTGGCCCACAAGCTGGGGGCAGCTGCTGGTGATCGCCGTGGCGGGTATTATCGGCTGGATTTTCCTGCAGGCAGAGCAGCCGGATGAACCACGGGAGCAACAGTTTCGGGTGAACCGGGTGGTGGCTGTGGTTTGCCTGGTGATGCTGGTCCTGATCCTGGTGGGGATGCCAGTGTTGGTGAGGGCGGCCGCCTCTGGTGCGTTGAGCGAACCGCTGCAGGTGTTCGACAGCTTCTTCCGGGCGGGGTCCCTGGTGTTCGGAGGCGGGCACGTCGTCTTACCGTTGCTGAAGGAGCTGGTGGTAACGCCGGGTTGGGTCACCAGCTCGGAATTCATCGCCGGCTACGGGGCAGCACAGGCCGTGCCGGGACCGCTGTTTACCTTCTCGGCTTACCTCGGAACGTCTCTTGATGTGAAAAACGGGCCCGTGGGATGGGCCGGAGGGCTGTTTGCCCTGGGTGCCATGTTCCTGCCATCGTTCCTGTTGGTCATCGGCGCGGTGCCATTCTGGGACCGGTTGCGCAGTTGGGCCGGCTTCGGCGGAGCGTTGCGGGGCATCAACGCCGCGGTGGTCGGGCTGCTGCTGGCCGCGCTGTACGATCCGGTCTGGACCAGCGCCGTCCATGGCGCCGAGGACTTCGCGCTGGCGGTGCTGGCGCTGGGATTGCTGGCCATCTGGAAATGGCCGCCCTGGCTGGTGGTGCTGCTTTCGGCACTGGCTGGGCAGGGGCTGGCTTACCTGGAGCTCCCGCTGTAGCCAAAGCCCCCGTCAGAGCTCGCGAATTCTGTTAGTGCAGGTCGTTCCGTTGGGTGAAGGAACCGTCATTCCCCATGGCGGCGGGAATCCGGGGCTGCCCGAGTGTGCCCGGATTCCCGGCAGAAGGGGACTGTGGATTCCTGCTTCCGCGAGAATGACGGCTCTGTTCCAGCCAAATGCGTTTGCCCTCCGGCCTCCGTTGAATTCCTTGACGCCCCCACCAATTCCTGTACCATTACCGCCAAACAGGGACACTGACATAATCTGGAGGAACAATGGCAACCTTCGTCCACGTTTATACAGGCACCGACGGGCAGTCGGTCGTCGAGGAACGGGAATTCGAGATGCAGAGCTTCGTCGACACCGAGGGAGCTCACGGCCTGTCCACAGGACTGATCAGCACTCCCGGCATCAACTTCCGCGTCTACGAGCCGGGATACTTCCTTGATTTCCATACTGCGCCTCGACGCCAGTACAGCATCACCCTGACGGGCGAGATCGAGGTCGGTACGCCCGACGGCACAGTCAAGCACTACGGCCCCGGTACGGTGCTCCTGGCCGAGGACCTGACCGGCACGGGCCATTCCACCCGCGTGGTGGGTACCGAGCCTCGCTTTGCAATCATCATTCCCTTGGCTGACTAGGGAAGCAGGGCTATCTTGGGCATGCCCTCGCCCGGAGTCCTTCCCGGGAATGGCTCTCTCTCAGCAGCCGGCGATTCTTACTGGAGGCGATTGCCATGACCGCCTACGCCACCCTGAACGGCGAGTTCAACCCCACGGTCCCAACGCGAGTCATTTTCGGACAAGGCAAGGCAGGCACCCTCGGATCCGAGGTGGCCGGGCTGGATGGCAAGCGCGCCCTGGTACTTTCTGGCCGCACTGTTGCGGAGCAGACCGGCACCGTACGCCAGGCGCACGCCGCGCTGGGCGACATGGCAGTGGGGGTATACTCCGGTCTCACCCAGAGGGCTCCGCTTTCCACCGCCGTAGAGGCCGCCAACCTTGCCGTCTCCCTGGGGGCAGACACGCTGGTGGGCGTTGGCGGCAGTACCATCTCCGACGCGGCCCGCATGATTGCCGTCCTGATGGCCGAGGGAATCACGACCGTAGAGGAATTGCAGGAACAGGGACATCAGCAGGACACGATGCTGCGTCCCAACCTGGACGGGAAGCCGCTGCCGCTGCAGGTCTGCATTCCCACCACCCTGTCTGCGGGCGAGTTCAACATGGGCGGCGGCAACGTGCTGGACGACGGCGCGGGCCACAAGATACGGGTGGGACATCCCCGGCTCTATGCCGACCTGATCGTGCTCGACCCGGAAATGACCACCGGGACCCCGGACTGGCTCTGGCTGTCCACTGGCATCAAGGCCCTCGACCACTGCATCGAGCGACTCTACTGCCAGGGCAACCAGCCGGCCATCGATGCACCCGTGCTGTCTGCGGCGGAGATGCTGTTCCACGCGCTGCCCCGCTCGCGCCAGGCGGACGGCGACGCCGAGTCCCGGCTGCAGTGCCTGGTGGCTGCATGGATGTCGATGATGGGCGCGCCCAACTTTGCCGTGGGGCTGTCGCACGCCATCGGCCACATCGTCGGCGTCAAGTACCAGGTCGGCCACGGCTACACCTCCTGCGTCAGCCAGCCGTACGTTATGGAATACAACCGCCCCGCCTCGGCCGCCAAGCAGGCGCTGCTGGCCCGGGCCGCCGGCCACGACACCGCCGGAATGAGCGACGAGGCGGCGGCGGAGCTGGCTGCCCGTGCGGTCGACGAAATCATCCTCGGGCTGGGAATGCCCCACCGCCTTCGTGAGTTGGAGATTCCCGAGGATGACCTGCCGGAAATAGCTGACCTGGTGCTCACCGACCGCGGCTGCAGTACAAATGCCATCACCGTTACCGAGGCATCGCAGGTGATGGAGGTGCTGCGGCGGGCTTTTTAGCCCTGTTTCGCGTGATTCTGTCATTCTCTCGAGCGGTGGGAAAAATTTGATTCCCGTCCCATTTCGTCCCGTTGTGTCCTGCCTGGCTTGCCAGGGGCTACCTGATGGGGAAGCGAACGGGGAGGACGGCGGACAGTTCGACGGGTTTCTGGGAAGGGAGGAGCTTGTTGACGATTTCGTCGGCGTTGGGGAAGCCGCCGTAGCGCCGGCAGTCTTCGAGGTATATGTGGAGGGCCTTGAAGGTGTGGAGGCGGAAGCCGGCCTTGACGACCTTCTGGACGCAGAGCAAGGGGCTGGGCTTGGGCTGTTTTTTGACGGTGGCGATGTCCCACAGGTTGACGATTTTTTGGGCGACGGGTTTGAGGACGGCGGCGGCGATTTCGCGGGCGTACTTGCGCTTTAGGGCTTCTATCTGGCGGCGGAGGGAGCTGATGGTTTCCATTTTTAATTTCTCCGGTCATTTGCGGACATTTCCGGTCATTGTCGCGGGTTGAGAGATGGGTTTTTTACATGGATGAACAGGATGGACAGGATTTAGGTGGGTGTTGCATGGATATAATAGTACATAAGTGCTATGACTTTAGCAAAGGGCTGGAGTCATCGTTTGCTATCGAATAGCATGAAAGGAGTGACTGAAATGAAGTACGGTTTTACGTTGCCGGGCCGGGGGCCGCTGGCCACGCCGGAGACGCTGGGAAGGATTGCGCGCACGGGCGAGGAATTGGGCTATGACGCGCTGTTTACTGGGGACCATATACTGGTGCCGCGGAACATTGCATCGCCATATCCGTACACCGAGGGGGGCGAGTTTCCTGGCAGTCCGTCGGGGGAATCCATGGAGCAATTGACGCTGCTGGCATTCTTGGCGGGGCAGACTTTGCGGATACGGCTGGTGACCAGCGTCATCATCGTTCCGCACCGCAACCCGCTGGTGGCGGCCAAGGCCCTGGCCACGCTGGACGTGCTGTCGGGCGGGCGGCTGGTGGTGGGCGTGGGCGTGGGCTGGATGCGTGAGGAGTTCGAGGCGCTGGGTCTACCGCCCTTCGAGGAGCGCGGCGCGGTCACCGACGAGTACATCCGGGCCTTCAAGGAACTGTGGACCAGCGAGGATCCACACTTTGAGGGCAAGTACGTCAGCTTCGACAGCATCAGCTTCCTGCCCAAGCCGGTGCAGAAGCCGCACCCGCCCATCTGGGTCGGCGGCGAGAGCCGTCCCGCCCTGCGCCGGACCGCCGAGCTGGCCGACGGCTGGTACCCGCTGGGCTCCAACCCCACTTTCCCCATGGGAACGCCCGAGCAGCTGGCGGCCGGTTTGGAACGGCTGGCGTCTTACGCCCGCAGGTTCGGGAGGGACCCATCGGAAATCGAGACCATCTACCGGACGCACCAGTTCGAGCTCACCGAGGCCGCGGTCAACGGCAACCGCTTGCCCTTCGTTGGCAACGCTGAACAAATGGCGTCCGACATCCGGGAATACCAGGACATGGGCGTCGGCAATTTGGTGCTGGACTTCCTGCGCCAGACCGAGGACCTTGACGTGATGCTGGGGCGGATGGAGCGGTTCGCCAACGAGGTGTGGCCGCTGGTCTAGGGACGGTATGTGACGGGTTCCCTCTCCCTCCGGGGGAGGGTTAGGGTGGGGGCGTTCCCTTGTTTTTCGCAGGAACAGATGATGCCACCCTTATCTGTTCATTGTCGACATGAGCCTTTTGCCACACACCCTCTCAGTTGGCCCCTCTCCCGCGATGGAGAAGGGAGCAGGGCAACCCGTTCCCGCCGGATATGCGGCGGAATGAAATGTGCCGCAGGCGCCAGCCCAGCCCCGTCACTCCAAGTCCGCCGGCGGCGTGGCCCGGCGGTCACCGTCATAGCCCCAGCAGGCGACGGAGCCGTCCCGCTGCACCCCGCAGGTGTGGCTGACACCGGCACTGACCGAGGCGAACTCCCCAGCCGGCGGCGTGGCCTTGCCATAATCGTCATTGCCCCAGCAGGCGACGGTGCCATCCCGCCTCAACCCGCAGGTGTGGCTGTACCTGGCGCTGACCGAGGCGAATTCCCCGGCCGGCGGCGTGGCCTGGCCATAATAGTCCCTGCCCCAGCAGGCGACGGAGCCGTCCCGCCTCAACCCGCAGGTGTGGCCGGACCCGGCGCTGACGGAGGCGAACTCCCCGGCCGGCGTGGCCTTGCCATGATCGTCATTGCCCCAGCAGCCGACGGAGCCGTCCCGCCGCACCCCGCAGGTGTGGCCGGACCCGGCGCTGACGGAGGCGAACTCCCCGGCCAGCGGCGTGGCCCGGCCATAACCGCTATGGCCCCAGCAGACGACGGTGCCGGCCCGCCGCACCCCGCAGGTGTGGTAGTTCCCAGAGTTGACGGAGGCAAACTCCCCGGCTGGCGAAAGGGTCCGGCTGTCACCGCCACCGCCCCAGCAGGCGACGGAGCCGTCCCGCTGCAGCCCGCAGGTGTGGCCAAACCCGGCGCTGACCGAGGCGAACTCCCCGGCCGGCGGCGTGGCCTGGCCAGAATAGTCATTGCCCCAGCAGGCGACGGAGCCGTCCGTCTTCACCCCGCAGGTGTGCGTCCCCCCGGCACTGACGGAGGCGAACTCCCCGGCCGGCGGCGTGGCCAGGCGATTACCGTCATGGCCCCAGCAGTCGACGGAGCCGTCCCGCTGCACCCCGCAGGTGTGGTACTCCCCGGCGCTGACGGAGGCGAACTCCCCGGCCGGCGGCGTGGCCTGGCCATAATAGTCCCTGCCCCAGCACGCCACGGAGCCGTCCCGTTGCACCCCGCAGGTGTGGATCAACCCGGCGCTGACGGAGGCGAACTCCCCGGCTGGCGGTGTGGCCTGGCCTCTAAAGGAACCGCCCCAGCAGGCGACGGAGCCGTCCCGCCGCACCCCGCAGGTGTGGTGCCCCCCGGCGCTGACGGAGGCGAACTCCCCGGCCGGCGGCGTGGCCTTGCCATAATCGTCATCGCCCCAGCAGGCGACGGTGCCGTCCCGCCGCACCCCGCAGGTGTGGCCGTTCCCAGCGTTGACGGAGGCAAACTCCCCGGCCGGCGGCGTGGCCCGGCCATAATCGTCATCGCCCCAGCAGGCGACGGTGCCGTCCCGCCGCACCCCGCAGGTGTGGGATGCTCCGGCGCTGACGGAGGCGAACTCCCCGGTCGGTGGCGTGGCCCGGCCATCATCATCGTCATCGCCCCAGCAGACGACGGTGCCGTCCCGCCGCACCCCGCAGGTGTGGCTATTCCCGGCGCTGACGGAGGCGAACTCCCCGGCTGGCGGCGTGGCCTTGCCATAATCGTCATCGCCCCAGCAGACGACGGTGCCGTCCCGCCGCACCCCGCAGGTGTGATCCCCCCCTGCGCTGACGGAGGCGAATCCCCCCTTCGTTTCCGCGTCGTCCTGGTCTGCTGTATCGCCTGCGAGCTTGGCCGGCGGCGTCGCCTGGCCATAATCGTCATCGCCCCAGCAGGCGACGGAGCCGTCCCGCTGCACCCCGCAGTTGTGGGCACTCCCGGCGCTGACGGAGGCGAACTCCCCGGCCGGCGGCGTCGCCTGGCCAACCACGTTGTCACGATAATCGGTGTCATCGCCCCAGCAGGCGACGGTGCCGTCCCGCCGCACCCCGCAGGTGTGGCGCACCCCGGCGCTGACGGAGGCGAACTCCCCGGCCGGCGGCGTGGCCTGGCCATCATCGTCCCAGCCCCAGCAGGCGACGGAGCCGTCCCGCTGCACCCCGCAGGTGTGGGCACCCCCGGCGCTGACGGAGGCGAACTCCCCGGCCGGCGGCGTGGCCTCGCCATCATCGTCCTTGCCCCAGCAGGCGACGGAGCCGTCCCGCTGCACCCCGCAGGTGTGGATAAGCCCGGCGCTGACGGAGGCGAACTCCCTGGACGGCGGCGTGGCCTGGCCATTCCTGTCATCGCCCCAGCAGGCGACGGCGCCGTCCGTCCTCACCCCGCAGGTGTGGCCCCACCCGGCGCTGACGGAGGCGAACTCCCCGGCCGGCGGCGAGGCCACGCCATAACCATCATTGCCCCAGCAGGCGACGGAGCCGTCCCGCCGCACTCCGCAGGTGTGGGCTCCCCCGGCGCCGACGGAGGCGAACTCCCCGGCCGGCGGCGTGGCCTCGCCAGACTCGTCATCGCCCCAGCAGGCGACGGCGCCGTCCCGCCGCACCCCGCAGGTGTGGAAAAGCCCGGCGCTGACGGAGGCGAACTCCCCGGCCGGCGGCGTGGCCGTAACCCGTTGTGAGACCTTATCCACAACCAAGAATACACCCGGCACCCAGGATTGACGGTACAGCCAAAACTCGAAGACTTCATCCGGGGTATCGGGGCAAACATCGAAGTAGAAAGTTGATTGGTCGCCCGGACTGAGGGCCCTGGCTGGCGACTCACCTGTTTCCCAGTCCCAGTCAAGTGGCGGCAGGAGGTTGTCGTTGAAGACCCTCAAGTAGTAGGTACCAGCCGAGGGAGCCTGCACATCCACCGAGATTCCCCTGGAAGCACATTCCCCCACCACCAATCCGCTGGCATTTACTCCCTGGATACCTGTGCCTTCGGCCTGCAGGCTATCTGTGTCACCGCTAATGGTGAGCCAATATGAATCTGCGGGATTAGAACGCCAGGCAGAATGATCAACGACTCCCCCGTCCGGGTCCACGTAGGGCGCACCCCGGTAGGGGCCCATTTCCAGGGACACTCCGAAGAGGACGTCGATGTCGGCCGAGTGGTTGATTCGGATTTCCTCCTCGTACGGATGATTCCACCTGATACGCTTTTCCACGCCATACACCCGCCAAGTTGCCAGGGTGTGCTTTAGGCCATCCTGCTCGTAAGTTTCAATGGACATCCATGGCTTGGGGTCTTGGATCGTGGGGAATGCGGCTGTAGCGGGCGTGGTTATATGCAACCTCGCCGTTGCGCGATCAAACCAGATCATGTGTGGCAGAGAGGGACAGTTTCGGCCTAAATTGTTTGGGGCACAGACTTCCTGGTAAACGGTTCTGTTTATCCATTCAGTCTTGACTCTGGTCTGGTTGTGGGAGGTGTCCACAATGTCGATGTCAGCGCGTGCCGCCGTCATGAACGCCTGGCGCATCGACGCGAAAGGATCGTCTAACTCTGGTATCAGAACCAAGGGGTCAATACAATGTGGCACGATGAGACAGGCCACTTTGAAGAGGGCAACCCATCCGTTATAGGCGTCCCATGAAGCATCTCTTTCCGCAAGTTCAAGTTCGGGGAATGCCCAGAAGGCCGTCGTCCCAGCGGATAAGTCATCGGGCAATTCAACAGGTTCTGATTGCACCGACACTATAAAATTCGGTCTATCCAGGACCTGCTCCTGAAAGCGGACAAAGACCCGATACTCCCCTTCAGCTACACCCGGGTCTCCACCCCGAAGCCCCCCATCAACGGTTGCCGGGTCGGGAAACACCGGCACATAGCGCGTCACATTGGATCTGGGCGGGACCGACAGCTTCCAACTTTCCGAGTCATAACACCCCTGTTCCGGGATCATTCGATGGAAGTCCCCGCCGGGAAACTCCATCTCGATCTTAAGCTCACCAGACTGGACTTGTTCTGTCGGGTTGGTGACCGTAACTTGAGCCCACAGGCCCTCTCGGACTAAACCAAAAGGATTTTGACTAGATGAGCTATGTGAATCTGTTCCTCTAACGAACCGGTCACATGACCCGAGAGCAAATGTCAAAGGCGAAACAGTAGCATGCCTCCCGTCGGATGAATCTACGTAGTTTAGCTGCACATCGGAGATGTATGCGACAGACGGCGGTTTAGCCCTGCCATCCTGTTCAGGTGTCGCCGTGGGCTCAGGCGTTGCCGTGGGCACCGGGGCCCGCTTTGGCTCAGATGTTGGCGCAGGTGTTGGCGTCGCTTTGGGCGCAGGAGTTGCTGTGGGTGCAAGGGTTGCTGCAGTTGTTGGCGTCGCTGCGGGGGCGGGGGTCGCTCTGGACGCCGGTGCTACGTCTCCTTCGCAGCCAAGTAGAAGCGCGAGTAGAACCGATAGAGCGAGACATCCCAATAGTATGCGCATCTTTCTCTCTTCTACGAAGGATACGGAAATTATGGCAAAGCAAACGCGAAATGACCACGCAGAAATCCGTGGGAAATGCAGGTCCGGCCGGGGACAGAGCCGTCCCGCACGGCCAATCCCCTCCCTGCGTCCGCACAGGCCGCCTCAAGGCTGGTCTGTTACGCCCGAAAGTCCTGCTCGTACAGCTTCCTCAGCCGTTGCAGGTGGGCCTCCGGGATGGGGGGCAGGTCCACGCAGCGGGCGATTTCCTCCGCCTCCACTGCGTTCTTGACGCCGGGTACCGTGGAGTCTATGTTGCGATTCATCAGGCTGAAAACCATGGCCGCCTGCGACAGCGATTCGATGGGCCCGTCCAGCAGGAAGTCCAGCATCTCCGCCTTGCGCAGGTCGGCAGCCATCAGCGCGTCGCCCGGAGTTGGCGGGCGGTCGAGGGCCGGGGTCAGCGCACCGGCGGCATGGGAGCGGATGCCGATGACGCCCATGCCGTGGCTCCTCGCCAAGGGAATGATCTGTCCGTTGTCGAAGATTTCCGCGCCGGGTGGTTTCGGTTCCTGGGCCGTAAGATTGAGCAGGTTGTAATAGGCAAGGACCGTGTCGAACTCGCCGCCGTTGATCAGCCGGTGCATGGTGGGCAGGTGGTGGTCCATGGCCGAGAGGCCGATGTAGCGCGTCTTGCCCTGCTGCTGCATTTTCTTGTAGGCCTCCAGCACCGGGCCCATCACGTCGTCGCCTGTGATCGAGTGCGGAGCCTCCCCGCGATGTTCGGTGAAGCGGTTGTGGACGTGCAGTACGTCGACCGAGTCGCGGCGCAGGCGGCCCAGGCTGCGTTCAACGGAACGACGCACCGCTCCGGCCACGTCGTCCATCTCGTCGGCCAGCAGCCTGACCTTGGTGGCCACAACCACCTCCTCGGCTCTGCCCTCCAGCGCTTTGCCCAGGGCCTCCTCGGCCCTCCCATCGCCATAAGAGGGTGCGACATCAAAGAATGTGATGCCGAGCTCCAGGGCGCGGTGCACCGAACGAATCGCTTCCTCCTCCGTGGTGGCTCCCCATACCTGCCCGATACCGCCGCCGCCAAATCCGGCGCGGGACACCCGCAGGCCGGTGCGGCCCAAAGTGCTGTATTCCATAATTCAAGTCTCCTCCGTGAGAAATCGAGGTCGTGAGAAATCGAGGCTTGGTAGTCCGTCACCCTTGAACTGTTGGACGATTCACTGGGCCCCGTCATTCCGGACTTGAGCCGGAATCCAGGAACCCCGGCGCTGTTTACGTTGGCCTTTTTCCAGCCCTTTTGGGAGAAATCGAGGCCGAAATGACGATAAAGGCTCCGGCAGTTATCAATGCAATAAAGTGGGAGGCCTAGTGAGACACTTCACCTTCGGCCAGCTGGAAGAGTATGCCGTGGGAGCTGCTGGTCTCGATGTTCAGGTTGCGGTACCCGAAGGGGCTGACTGCAGGCCCATCGCCGCGCATCTCGTTGCCCTTGGCCTGCAGGTCGGCGAACACTTGGTCGATGCCGTCGACGCCCCAGGCCACGTGCATTACGCCGGGGCCGGTCGCCTTGAGCTGGCGGGCCATGGGAGTGTCGTCACGCAGCGGCTCGAAGAAGTCGACGTAGGTCTCGCCGATGCGGTAGAGGATGGATTTGAAGCCCCGGTCTTCGAATTCGTCGCGGGACATCGGTGCCAGAGAGAAATTGCGCTCGATGTATTCGGACATGTCGTCTATGCTTTCTACGACGAAGGTAACGTGGTGCACCTTGTTCAACATAACGTTCGCTCCTCAATATCGGATTGCTGGGAGACAAGGACGCTTGAGCCAGGGAGACCAGGTATCGACCGGGCTGGTAGACTGGGCCGGGCCGGGTGCTATTTAGGGTCCAGAATCGGCCTCGGCCATTGCTGTGCCCATTTTCCTTCAAAGGAGCAGCTATGCCAACCTTTGCCACCAGAGACGGCGTTAACATCCACTACCAGGTGACCGGTCAGGGTCTGCCCTTGATTTTTTCCCACGAGTTTGCCGGGGACATCAGGAGCTGGGAGCCCCAGGTCAGTTTCTTTGCCCGCCGGTACCGGGTTGTCACCTACTGCCACCGCGGCTATCCGCCATCAGGAGTGCCGGAGGACCCTGGCGCCTACTCGCAGGAGCGGCTGGTCGCCGACATGCGGGAACTGCTGGAGCGCCTGGGCATCGGGCAGGCGTATATCGCCGGCCTGTCCATGGGCGGCAGCGCGGCGGTGTCCTTCGCCATTGCCCACCCGGAGATGTGCCGCGCACTGATTGTAGCGTCGGCCGGTTCGGGAACCACCGACCGCGACCGGTTGCTGGCCTCCTGGCAGGCCCTCAGCGAGTTGATGCTGACCGAAGGCATGGAGAAGTTCGCCGAGGGTTACGCCAACGGCCTGGAAAGGGTGCAGTTCCGGCGCAAAGACCCGGTGGGGTGGGAGAAATTCCGCGCCGGCCTGGCCGCCCACTCGGCCCAAGGTTCGGCCTATACGTTTCGCGGCGTGCAGATGAGACGCCCGACCATCTACCAGTTGGAAGAGCAATTGCGCCGGATAGACGTTCCGGCGCTGGTGCTGGTGGGTGACGAGGATGAGCCGTGCCTGGAGCCGGGGCTGTTTATGAAGCGGACCATACCGCGCTGCGGGCTGGCAATCTTCCCGCAGAGTGGCCACACCATCAATCTGGAAGAGCCGGCGCTGTTCAACCAGACCATTCTGGACTTCCTGACAGCGGTGGAGTCCGACCGCTGGCCTCGGCGCGGCGAGTAGAATATGTCATTGTCAGCCTATCTGATCTTCTCGCTATGCCTTGCCTTTGTTGTTCTGTTAGCGGCCTGCGCCGACCGGCAGGAAACGTCCGCGCCTAACCGCCGCAACCACCTCGACGCCGACGCCTGCCGCCGCGCCTGTGCCCGCCGCCGCGCCGACGCCCGCTGCCACGTCGACGCCGACTCCTCTACCCGTTGCCACCACGCCTGCGCCTACCGCCACCCCGACACCAACGCCAACGGCAACGCCGGCGGTGCGCCTTGCTCTCGATGCCGAAGGGGAGGTTGCCGGTTATTTGGTCTGACGGCAGTGCCAATGTCGGGCTAAACTTGTCTCTTGCCAACGAGGGCAATCTTGCGTTCGACAGCGAACAGCTGCTAACCGTGGCCTGCCGCCATAAGGGCGAGGTGGTAAGCGGATGCGGCGGAGAGGTGAACCTTGCTCTGCCCGACGGATTCGGGCCAGCCTCGGCCAGCCTCACCGCACGTCTGCCGATGGGCGAGTCGTACGCAATCGAGCTTGACTATGGCGTCAGAACCCTGAGCCTGCCGCTGGATGTGCCGGAACGCATCCTGGGCGTGGAGCGGGAGGTGTGGGAGCGCTACAGTGATATTACCCCGCCAATATCTAATACAGATTATATAAACTTGTGCTGTGCCGGATGGGATGCACCAACGATTCAGAAATGGGACCCTGATACGCCGATTAGGGCTTGGGCGCATCCCGAGGGAGACTCTCTCTTTGTCGAGACTCTACAGGATGCGCTTTTGGAGTTGTCAGCAATGCTCAGTCTCGAATTGGAATGGGTCGAACTCCAACATGACGCAAACTTCGTTGCCTTCGTGGGGTTGCCGGAAGACCGGATAAAGTAACTCACTGGATCGGACTGCCCGAATTGCGCATCGCCGGAGATCTTGCCGACAGGGCTTGTCGTATCAGGCCGTATCTGGGTTTCCGGTCCTCTTCTTAGTACTGTGCGCCATGAGGCAGCGCACGTTCTGGTTCCCACAGGTCATCCTCAAGGTTTCTTTAGCATTGTGGAGGACGCCATATTCCACCTCCACTCGAATAGGTTGATTAAGCCTGGGATGACTATGGCACAGGTCAGGGAGCTAATCGTGCTTCACGATGAATTGCTTGATGTGGAAGTATCAGAGAACCCTAATGCATTGCAGGCGATATGGAGTGCCGTTAAGAAGTTGGAGAAGGCCGGTTCCACGAGTTTTAATGTCTGGGAAACCGTTTCTGGGACGGGCTGCGCGGAAATCGAAGAATCGGACTGGCACCAGGCGCTATCGAGGGGAGCCCGTTATCATAAAAGAGGATACCTGCAATCGCATCCGGATCCCGAAAGATTCATATACTTCGAATCTCCCGAACATTCACACGTTGCTATTCCGGCTGCTTTTCCCGAAGTTATCTGGGTAGAAGGCTCAAGAGGCGTGTGGTCAAAGGTAATAGCTTTCGACGAAGCGTTTTTGGCTGACTGGACCGAGGACACTCGTAGGCTCATCGTCCGACACATTGATCAACGTCAAACATTTAGCGTGGAACGGATGATGCAATCTGCTATATCCGCAGACGAACATAGAATTGACCACGATACTGATGGAAATCTAACCCTCAGTTTTACATTCTCTGAACAAGGATTCATCGGTCTAGAACATTACGTTATAGATCACCTATGGATAAGTCGTTTTGATACTTACATTTTCACGCTCAATCCGGATTCCTACGAAGTGATTAAATTCACGGCACAAACAGATCTGCCGAACTGCTCTATTGCACTCCACGGCAACGAATTCGAGTATGGCTCGGCGGAGCTGCCAGCCGGCCTAACGGACGAGTCCGCTCATAACTAAGGATACCGACTCGACCCGGGCCTATATAATCTTGAGGTTGAGGCTTTGGATTTTCGCGTCTCAGACAGTGTTGCCGTAGGGCAATTGATGCGGCCGCTACTCCTGCAACTCCTGGATTATCTTCCGCAACTGCCGCTCGTCGTCCGAACCGTTTACGTCCATGCCGAAGACGAGTTCGTCCAGTTGGCTGTCGTAGCGTTCCCGGAGCGCTGCGGCGACCTGGTCGTATTCCTCGGACACAGTGAACATATCCAGGATATCGTCGGTGATCAGACCGGCCATCTCCTCCCACTGGCCCTTCAGGGACATCTCGTGCAGGCGAACGCCTATCTCCTCGATCCCATGTGTCTCCAGCACCGTGGAGTAGGACCGGGTGGAGGCATAGAATGCAATCTGCCGACGCACCGGGTACTTGCGCTCTTCGATCACACTCTTGTTGGGCCCGGTGATGATGAAAGGGGACCCGATGAGCTTGACTGCCCCTGGGTCGCGTTCCTCCCTGCCGGCCCCGTCGGAAACGTAGGGCAGCACCCGCTGTTGCACGAATTCCGGAGAGTTGAGGGGATGGAGCGAGATGCCGTCGCACACCTCTCCGGCCACACGGCAGTTGTAGGCATTGACCGCGCTGATGAACACTGGCGGACGAGGCTGCTCCGAGGGTCCGGGGCTGAAGAACGGCGTCATCAGCGAGAAATTGTAATGCTCGCCGTGGTAGGCCAGCCGGGTTCCGTTCTGCCAGGAGTCCCAGATGGCGTGCAGGGACTGGACGTATTCCCGGATACGTGGACCAGGAGAGGACCACTCAGTCGAAAAACGGCGTTGAATGTGGCCCTTCACCTGTGTCCCCAGACCCAACCGGAACCGGCCCCCGGAAAAGTTCTGCAGGTCCATGGCGGCGTAGGCAAATACCATGGGCGAACGGGGGAAGGCGATGGCAACCCGGGGTTCCAGCGTGACCTTCGAGGTCGTGGTGGCTGCCAGCAACAGGGGAAACAGGGGATCGTGCCCCGATTCCTCGGTGCACAGGCCGTCGTATCCTAGGCCCTCGGCCCACCTGGCCTCCTCGGCTATGCCTTTGATGTTGCCGGTGTTCAAGTGGTAAAGCACCCGGAATCCCATTGCTTCCTCCGTCTATACATACCCTCGTCTATACATACCCTCTCCTGAGCTGAGAGGGTTAAGGTAAGGGCGCCTTTCCCGGTTTCTCCAGGGGATAGAAGGCTATTTGGCCGTAAAGCCGCCGTCCACCACCAGCTCGGCTCCAGTGATGTAGGATGCCTCGTCGGACGCCAGGAACAGGACAGCATTCGCGACTTCGATGGTCTGGCCCTCCCGGCCCAGGGGCACCTCGTTGACCAGCCTTTCCCGCCGCTCGTCGCCGCGCTGGAAAGAGGTCAGCATAGGGGGCATCATCCCCGGATGCACCGAGTTGATGCGGATGCCGTCCTTGGCGTGCTGTACCGCAGTGGCCTTGGTCAGGAGCCTCACCGCACCCTTGGAGGCGTTATAGGCCGGGTGTACAGATTCCTGTCCCACGATGCCCGAGATGGACGAGATGTTGACGATGGAGCCGCCGCCAATCTTCTGCATTTCGGTTACGGCATGCTTCGTGCCGAGGAACACGCCTCGCGCGTTGATATCCAGCAGACGGTCCCAGGCCTCGGTGCTACGGAAGTCCCGCTCTCCGCTTCCGCTGATGCCGGCGTTGTTGACCAGGATGTCCAGTTTACCGAAACGACCGATAACCTGCTCCACCGCAGCGATCCAGGAATCCTCGTCGGCCACGTTCAGGTTGACGTACATCGCGTCGCCGCCGGCCTCGGCGATCTCTGCCTCGACGCGACGCCCGTCCTCATCGCGGATGTCGGCGACCACCACTTTGGCGCCCTCGCGAGCGAACAGCCTGCACTCTTCGGCGCCCATTCCGTTTGCTCCACCAGTAACCATTGCCACTTTTCCTTCAAGTCTCATGTTCGCCTCACTGCGCGGTAAAGGTTGGATGGCGCAACGAGATCCAGGTCTTCGCCAGCGCCGGTTCGGGATAGGATACCCCAATCGGCCAGCGTTCGCAGTACCCCGGGAGGCCGTACCATAATCCTGGCAGCCTGCCCGGGTGGGGTATAATCCTGGTATGCCTCCCCGATACCGGCCAAGGGAAGTCATCCGCGTGCTGCAACGGCTCGGCTGGGTAGTAATCCGGCAGCGGGGCAGCCATGTTAGGGTTATGAAGCCGGATGGAAGTTATCCAGCGTCGGTTTCGCTATCTGACACGCTAGTGGATCCGGGCACACTCAGCTCTATCGCCAGACAATGCGGCATAACTGACCCACAACTCAGGGCGCTAATGGAGGAATACCTGTAAATGGCAACGAAGAAAATCACCGTGGTGGTGTACCCCAGCGAGGATTGTTTTGTTGCGTATATGCCGCTATTTCCAGGATGCACCACACAGGGCGATTCCTTGGAAGACGCCCTGCGAATGGCAAAAGAGTCACTGGAGTTGTCGCTTCTTGAACCTGATGAATTCGACTTGTGGGCGATCGACGCGTACTCCCCGGATGTGGTGGTCGGCACGGTTGAGATTGAATTTCCGGTCATACCAGGCCTTGACTGGAAATTCGGCGACGAGGCTCAACGGGCTGTGGACGAAATGTTAGCTGAACAGCCGGCAACGTGACATCACCGTGGAGGATTAAGAATGCGACTGGAAGGCAAAGTAGCGATCATCAGCGGCGGCGCCAGGGGGCAGGGCGCTGCTGAGGCGCGGATGTTCGCCCGCGAGGGCGCAGCGGTGGTCATCGGCGACATCCTGGACGAAGAGGGCCTGAAGCTGGAGGCGGAGATACGCGAGTTGGGCGGGAGGGCCACTTATCTTCACCTGGACGTAACCGAACCGGAGCAATGGGAGAGCGCCGTTACTAGCGCGGTCTCCGAATACGGCAAGCTGGACGTTCTGGTGAACAATGCTGGTATCGCCGGCAATGAGACCGGAGAACCAACCGCGGCAAAGATCGACGGCACGGACGCCGCGTTATGGGACCGGATCATGGACGTGAACAGCAAGGGTGTGTTTCTCGGAACCCGCGCCTCTATTCCCGCGATGCGGGCCGCGGGTGGGGGTTCAATTATCAACATTTCCTCCGTTGCCGGCATAGTTGCCATCGGCCCGGGCAACGGCCGCTCCGCTGCCTATGCGGCTTCGAAGGGGTCAGTGCGGCTGCTCACCAAGTCCACAGCAGTCCAGTATGGAGCGGAGGGCATCCGGTGCAACTCGGTACATCCCGGCTATATCGAGACCGCGATGACCCAGATGTGGTTGTCGCAGCCCGGCGGCCGCGAGCAGGGCGCAGCCATGTCTCCGCTGCATCGCATCGGCACGGTGGACGACATCGCCAACGGGGTGCTCTTCCTGGCGTCCGACGAGTCCTCGTTCATGACCGGTAGCGAGCTGGTAATCGATGGAGGCTTTACTGCCCAGTAATTTCACAGCATCTTTACAAATTGAGGGTAGCCAACCCTGTTAACTGTGCTAAACTGTGCGGCGTCACAAGAACGATATGGGGCGGACACGGATGGTCCGCCCCTATGCTTTGCCCAGCGTTAGGAGCTTCCCAGGTTGGAAAAGAAGAGGATTACGGTGGTTGTCTTTCCAGACGAGGACGGGGGTTATACCGCGATTATGCCGTACTTTTCCTGCAGTCTAATTGCGAGTGGAACCTGTCTGACGGCGCAGGGCTGGACGGCCGAGGAGGCCCTTAGTGAGGCACGCATTCTGGTCGAGGGTTACCTTGACCGTGCCGGGACCGAGGGCCGCTACCACCTGGAACACGCCTGCCTGGAGGGCTTGGAAGTGAGGGAACTGGTGGTGGAGGTGGCGGATTAGGCCTACGAGCGCAGGCTGGCGTGCAGTATGGTGATGCCTATGACTTCATCGCCGTCATAGCGCACGATGATGTCGTCGTCGGTTAGTTCGCTGTCGGTGGGCGGTTTGGACTGCGGTCCGAAGTGGACGTTTAGGACATCGCCCTCCTCGTTGTAACTGGCACACAAGCGTCGGTTGGGAGAATTGCTCACCGCCGGGAGCAGGCTTAGGAAGTCACTCGGGTTTTCGGTCGGGTTCATCAGGCCAACACTTGATGTCCCTGCTGTGGGTAGTGGTGGGCTGTTTGTTAAGGACAAGATTCAAAACTATCATATTCTGCGAGGGCGAGGCGAGCAGGAGCGTCCAAATAATAAGCCCTCCGGTGTCCCGCGTATACTTTCCATCTTCCGGGAGCGGCCGATTGGCTTCCCGCCCTTTCAAGACCTGGCCCGATAACAACCCATGTCTCAGCTTCAATAGCAGTGCCGGCCCTCGTGTAACTGTTGGGAACTTCCGTGACTCCGTGATAGCTTGCTGACCGTGCGAAGTCTCCAGTGGTTCCGGTTGCCAGATCGATAAGCCACGATTTCTTTTCCTGTTCGGACTGCGGAAGGCGGTACTGGTCGGGTGGCCGGGGTGTATATGTTGGAACAACGGTTCCCGAAGCTCGTGAATACTGAGCAGCCTGTTTTCTCCCCGTATCTCTCGATATCTGTTGGCCCTTATAGGCGTCATCCCAGCCAAGCACGCAATCCTGTAGAAAAGTTTGCAGGATCGAAATTGCAGACTCCTCCGACAATAGCAACGCAGGGCCGGATTCCTCGGGTTGTTGCGGACTTGCTCCAGAGTCAGATTCCGAAGTCGTGGCCGAAGGTCCGCAAGCCATCGTTGCTATCGCGAAGAGGCTCATGACCACTAGAATCATTCGCATCATAGGTTCACTTTGCATCCTGTGTCAGGCAGAAGAATTCAAACGCGACAACCAAGCG